>NZ_JOJL01000011.1 GCF_000721705.1 Actinoplanes subtropicus | reverse complement strand
CCGCTCCCGATCCAGCCGGGCCAGCAGCAACAGGTCCTCCACCAGCAGACCCATCCGGGCGGCCTCGTCCTCGATCCGCCGGACCAGCTTGGCCACATCCTCCGGATCGGAGACCGCGCCCTGGCGATACAGCTCGGCGAACCCGCGGATCGTGGTCAACGGCGTCCGCAACTCGTGCGACGCGTCCGCCACGAACTGCCGCATCTTCGCCTCCGACTCGAACAACGGGATCAGACTCTGCCGCACCAGCGCCGCACCCACCGCCGCCAGCGCGATCAACACACCCACCCCGACCAGGATGTCCGCCCGGACCAGCCGGCCGACGGCCTCCTCGGTGCCGGTCATCCGCTGCCCGACATGCAGCACCGAGTCGTTGCTGACGCGGATCACCAGCATCCGCCACATGTACTTGCCGTTGGCCGAGGGCGTCGTGTACGGCATGTTCGTATGAGCGTTGATCGCGTCCACGCCGGTCAGGATGATCGGCAGGTCGGTGGAGGTCAGCTTGCCACCGAAGTAGAGATCGCCCACGCCGGAGACCGAGGTGACCGCGGCCAGGTAATCCGGCGGGACGACCGCCCAATCGTGGGTGAGCGCGAGGTTGTTGGTGGTCGAGGTGTCGACGGACGACTCGGCGAAGGTGCGCAGCTGGTCGTCCATCCGCGTGATCAGATAGCGGTGCAGCGCGTACGTGCTGGCCAGGCTGATCAGCAACAACGCGGCGAACACCAGCACCAGCACCGAGGCGACCAGCTTGGTGCGCAGCGACACGCGGCGCAGGTTGGGCATCGCGGGGCTCAGACGGCGGGCGTGCGCATCTGAACAACCATGGTGGACATCTTTCATCGGTTCGCTGCGCCGTTGCTGCGCCGCGGCTGCGAGCTCCCTGACAGTCGTTTCGGGGTCACCATCCGGGTTTTCCCGGATGTACCTTCCCGGGCGTCTTGTCCATCCTCGATGGGGATGTGCCTGACGGGGATGGAGGCGAATCGCGGTGCGAGCAATGCGAAAGACACGCCGGATCGGGGCCCTTGCGGCCGGCCTGGCGGCAGTGCTGGTGGTGGCCGCCTGCGGCAACGGCGCGGCCGGGGCGGCCGGATCGGGCGGGGCCGCCGGCGCGGAGAGCTCGGCGGCGTCCGAGCACGCGGGGCACGAGCACGGCTCGGGGGTGATACCGGCGGCCGCGCCGCTGCGGGCCGGCGAGCGCTTCGTGACGCTGAAGATGCCGCAGCCGTACGAGCCGGTGGCCCCTAAGGGTGGGACCGACGAGTACCGGTGCTTCCTCGTCGACCCGAAGCTGACCACCGACGCGTACCTGACCGGCAGCCAGTTCCTGCCGCAGAACACCGCGATCGTGCACCACGCGATCTTCTTCCGGGTCGACCCGGGCCAGGCCGCCAAGGCGCGCGCGGTCGACGCCGCCGACCCCGGCGAGGGGTGGACCTGCTTCGGCGACGCGGGCATCGGCGGCGACGCGGGCTGGGTGGCGCACTGGGCGCCCGGCGCCAACGAGACGCTGCTGTCGGCCGGTGCCGGCTACCCGATGCCGCCGGGCAGCCTGCTCGTCATGCAGGTGCACTACAACCTGCTGGCCACCGGCGGCAAGCCGGCCGGCACCGACCAGTCCAGCATCCGGCTGCGCCTCACCGACGGCACCAGGAAGCTGGCGCCGCTGGACACGCTGAAGCTCCCGGCCCCGATCGAACTGCCCTGCACGGCCGGCGAGTCCGGCGCGCTGTGCGACCGGAAGGCGGCCATCGCGGATGTCACGCACCGGTTCGGTGACGACGTCGGCTCCACCGAGGACGGGCTGGTGCAGATGTGCGACAACGGCACGCCGACGCCCGGCACCACCCAGCATTGCGACCGCCCGGTCCGCGACGCCGGCACGATCTACGCCGTCGCCGGGCACATGCACCTGCTGGGCCGGTCGATCAAGATAGAGCTCAACCCCGGCACCGCCGGCGCCCGGACCCTGCTGGACATCCCGCAGTACAACTTCGACGACCAGGCGATCCACCCGCTGGCCACGCCGGTGGCGGTCAAGCCGGGCGACAAGCTGCGGGTCACCTGCACGCACGACGCGGGGCTGCGCAAGCTGCTGCCCCAGTTGCGCACGCTGCCGCCGCGCTACGTGGTCTGGGGCGACGGCACCAGCGACGAGATGTGCCTGGGCCTGGTGATCTGGTCCCCCCAGACCTGACCCGGTCATCAAGGTCACCGGGCGAATGGTGCCGGCGTCGGGAAACTGGGTACCTGATGGCGTGGCCGGTCGTTGGCCTTGGCGTGAATCTCGTACGCGATGGCCTGACGCGACCCGGCGGCAAGGTTGGCCCGTCGACTAGCCGACGCCGCTCTTCCGATCAGCACGGCCGCCGCTCCAGCATGAGTGACGGGAGGTGACGGGAGAATGCTGTTTTTGTACGGTTTTATCGTGTTCGTCCTGTCAGTCTGCGCGCTGACGGTGTGGAAGCGGGTGGGTCAGGAGCCCCGGGCCAACCGGCCCTGGCGCGCGGACCCGGACGCGTCGAGCACCGAGGGCGTGCTCGCGGCCCAGCTCGCCGCGGGTGACATCACCGACCGGGAGTACGTCCGGGCGATGGAGAAGCTGGCCGCGAGCGAAACATAGGAACCGCCTGTGTGAGCCTGTGGATCCGCTGTCAAACGCGCAGCCGTTCCGCGGGGCGTCCGATCTGAACCCCCGAGAGTGGGCGACGGTCGCCCCGCGGAACGGAGCAGAACACCATGACCACGCCCATCAGCGCAGCCGACCCGGCCACCACCAGCTCGGTGCAGGCCACGAAGCACCATCGCCACGACCTGCCGGCCCGGGTCGCGGACAAGCTCGGCATGAGCACCGACGACCTCCGCAATCAGCTGCGCGGCGACAAGACGCTCAACGACCTGGCCGCCGAGAAGGGCCTCTCGCACGACGACCTGATCGCCGCGATCAAGCAGGGCGGCACCACCTCGGACGCGGACGCCGAGAAGATCGCGTCGGCGGCCGGCACGCCCCCGCCCCGGGCGAAGGGCGCGCACCACGGCGGCCACCACGCCAAGGCGGCCGCCCCCAAGGGCGAGAACTCGGGCCTGCAGGACGACGACAAGCTCGACCAGGTCAGCCAGCTGCTCCAGATGAGCACCGGCGACGTGTCCGGCCAGGCCACGTCCGCCTCCGGCCTGGTCAACCTCTTCCAGCACAAGGGCGTCGACCTGGGCTCGCTGAAGAACGTGCTCGACAACGGCGACCTGCTGGACGTCGCCGCCTGACCGGCGCGGGGGCGCGGCCGGCCCATCCGCCCCGCCCCGGCACAGGCGCTAGGGTTCTGACGGTGACCTCCGGAACCGCTCGGGTCGCCGGGCCGGCCGACATCGACCGGATCGTGGCGATCCTGACCACCGCGTTCTTTCACGACCCGCTCTGGGGGCCGGCGTTTCCCGACGTCGACCGCCGGGCCGAGCAGGCGGCCGGCCTGTGGCGGTTCTACGTCACCTGCGTGCAGCGCTATCCCTGCACGTATCTGACCGCGGGCGGCGAGGCCACCTCGGTGTGGATCCCGCCCGGCGGGGTCGAGCTGACCGGCGCCGAGGAGGCGGAGCTCGAGCGCCTGCTGCTGAACACCACCGGCCGGGAGGCCACCGACGGCATCCTCGCGATCATGGGGCAGTTCGAGGCGGCCCGGCCCCGCGAGCCGCACCACTACCTGGGCCTGATCGGCACCCACGACGCCCACCGCGGCGCCGGCCACGGCATGCGCCTGCTGGCGGAGAACCTGGCCGCGGTCGACGCCGAGGGCGCCGCCGCCTATCTGGAGTCCTCGAACCCCGTCAACGACGCCCGGTACGCCCGGCTGGGCTTCGCCCCACACGGGACGATCACCGCCGCGAGCGGCCACGTGATCACCACGATGTGGCGCCCGCCGCTCCCCCGGTAGACCGGGCCGCCTACGTCCCGGCCGGCGGCCTCTCCACCGGTCTTCGTCGGCGGCGGCGGATGCAGCGAACCTGTCCGGTATCTCACAGGGCCCTAGGCCGCCTCGATCCGCTCCGGCACCATGATCCAAATCGATGGGGCGATCGGGGAGGCCACACATGAACCAGACAAGACGATTTGTCCGGTGGGGACGCTCGGGCTGGCCGATACTGCTCGTCGCGGTGCTGGGCGCCGGGACGGCCCCGGCACCGGCCACCGCCGCACCGGCCGCCACCGCACCGGCCGCCACCGCGAGATACATCGTGCGCCTGACCGCCGCGCCACCGGAGACCCAGCGGGCACGGGCGCGCGCGGCCGGCGTCACGATCCGCCGGCAGTTCACCGCCGCCCTGCCCGGTTTCACCGCCGATCTCACCCCGGCGGCGGCCGCGAGGCTGCGCCACGACCCCTCCGTCCTGGCCGTCGATCCGGTCCGTCGCATGCGGATCAGCGACACCGAGTCGGACGCCCCGTGGGGTCTCGACCGGGTGGACCAGCGCGCGTTGCCGCTCGACACGAAGTACACCTGGACCGGTGGCGGGGCCGGCGTCACCGCCTACGTGGTGGACACCGGGGTGCGGGCCACCCACAAAGACTTCGGCGGGCGGGCCAGCGCACCGATCAACTTCGTGCCCGACGGGCTGGGTACCGGCGACTGCAACGGACACGGCACGCACGTGGCCGGCACTCTCGCCGGGGCCACCTACGGGGTGGCGAAGAAGGCCAAGATCGTCGGCGTACGCGTGCTGGGCTGCCAGGGATACGGCGACGACGAGAGTGTCATCGCCGGCCTGGACTGGGTGATCGCGCAGCACACCACCGGGCCGGCCGTGGTCAACATGAGCCTCGGCGGCGACCCGGACCCGGCGCTGGAGCAGGCGGTGCAGGCGACGATCAACGACGGCATCACGGTGGTCGTCGCGGCCGGCAACGACGGCTCCGACGCCTGCGAGCACAGCCCGGCCCTGGTGCCGGCCGCGGTCACCGTCGGCTCGACGAATGACACCGACGCGATGTCGTGGTTCTCCAACCGGGGCCCGTGCGTCGACCAGTTCGCCCCCGGTGAGGACATCGTCTCCGACTCCAACGCCTCGGACACGGCGACCCAGACGCTGTCCGGCACGTCGATGGCCACCCCGCACGTGGCCGGCGCCGCGGCATTGATGCTCGGCCGGGAGCCGACGCTCACCCCGGCCGTGGTCGCCGCGCGGCTGTCCTCCTCGGCCACCCCCGGCAAGATCACCGGCGTCACGGGTGACACCCCGAACCTGCTGCTGTCCACACTGACCACCCCGCTCGCCCTGGCCACCCCGGCGACCCGCCGGCTGCCGGACGCGCTGGTCGGCCAGGGGTACACCGGCACGCTGCACGCGACCGGCGGGGTCGGCCCGTACACCTGGAGCGTCACCGGCGGCACCCTGCCGGCCGGGCTGACGCTGAAGAGCACGGGTGTCGTCTCCGGAACACCGACGGCCGCGGCGGCGGCAACCGCGGTGACCGTACGCGTGCAGGACACCGCCGCCCACTCGGCGAACTCCACCGTCACCATCGGGGCCCGCGCGGCCGGACTGCCGGCCTTGAACGAATCGGTCCCGGTCGCCCGTTCCTCGAGCGGCGGCCAGCTCTCCGGCGACACCGGCTCGCCCTCGGTGAGCGCCGACGGCCGGTACGTCGCCTTCGTGTCCACCGCCGCCAACATCGTCACCGGCGACACCGACCACGCCGCCGACGTCTTCGTCACCGACCTGGCCACCGCGACCACCACGCTGGTCAGCCACGCGGCCGCCGGCGGAGCGGCGGACGGCTCCAGCGGGGAACCGGACATCTCGCCCGACGGCCGCTGGATCGCGTTCTCCTCCGACGCCCGGCTGACCGCCGACGACACCAACGACAGCAGCGACGTGTACCTCTTCGACCGCACCACCGGCACGGTCAAGCTGATCAGCCGCCTGGCCGGCAAGGCTGCGGTCGGCCACAGCCATTCCCCCACGGTGAACGCCGCCGGCACCTCGGTCGCGTACGTCACCTCGGAGGCGATGCTGTGGGGCGGCGCGGCCGGCAACGTCATCGACCAGGTCGTCGTCGCGAACGTCGCCAGCGGCGCACACACGCTGATCAGCGTCGCCCGCGACGGCGCCATGGGCGACGACCAGAGCAGCACCCCGGTGTTCTCCGACGACGGTCGCTACGTCGGTTTCAGCTCCCGCGCCACCAATCTGAGCGCCACCGCCAAGGACATCTCCTTCAGCTCGAACGCCTACCGCCGCGACCTGACCACGGGCACCACCGTCATGGTCTCGGCCTGGGCGAACGGAACCGCCGACTCCTGGGGCGAGCTGCTCGACATGTCCACGGACGGCCGCTACGTCCTGTTCAAGTCCGACGACGACCTGACCAACGTAGGCACCTTCTTCACCCAGGCCTACTGGCGCGACCTGACCACCGGCGCCACCAAGATCGTCAGCCGGGACACCAGCGCCGCCTACACCAGCAACCAGGTGACGTTCGGCCGGCTGTCCCGCGACGGTTCCCGCGCGATCGTCTCGATCTACCGTTCCGACACCGGCAAGTCCGGCCTGTTCTCGGTGATTTCCGCGAGCGGGGCTTCCTCCGCGCTGGGGGCGTGGTACACGCCGCTGCCCGATGATGTCAGCAACACGCGCCGGGCCTGGGACGGTGCCGCCCTGTCCCGTGACGGGTCCTACGCCGTGGTCGCGACCACCGACGCGTCCGCGCTGCCCGGCTATTTCTCCGGGCCACTCGTGGCCCGGGAAACCAGGCTCCGCTGATCCACCGATCCGCTGTGGGGGCGCGGCCGTGCCGCGCCCCCACAGCGGTAGTCGGAATGCCTGAGAGTCACGCGCGTTCCAGCGCCACCATCGGGACCTCCCGATCGGGGCTCGGCGCGGTGTGCCGGCGGCGGAAGGCGACGATCAGCAGCACCGCGCCGGCCGCCAGGGTCAGCGCCGCCGAGGCCGCGGTGACGTGCATCGACGCGACGAACACCCGGTTGGCCGCGTCGGTGAGCTCGGGCCGGTGCAGGGCGTCGGCGACCGCGCGGGTGCGCTCGGCCGACGGCGTCGCGGCGTCCCGGGCGCCGGCCGGCAGGTTCGCCAGGAAGGGCGCGATCCGATCCCGGTACGCGGTGGTCAGGATCGTCCCGAGCACCGCGATGCCGAGCACGCTGCCCACCTGCCGCACGGTGTTGTTCACCGCCGAGCCCGCGCCCATCCGGTCGACCGGCAGCACCGCGATCACCGCCGCCACGGTCGGCGCGATGCCCAGCCCCATCGCCACGCCGGTGACGAAGCCGACCGTGCAGAACCAGGCCAGCGGGGTGTCGATGCCGTATGTCAGGTTGGCCAGGAACCCGGCGGCGACCACGAGCAGCCCGACCCCGCTGACCGGGCCCACGCCGTACCGCTTGGCCAGCCGCGCGCCGACCGGGGAGCCGACCGCCAGCCCGATCGCGCCCGGCAGGAACAGCAGGCCGGTCTGCAGCGCGCTCATCCCCCGGGCGCCCTGCAGGTAGAAGTTGCCGTAGAACTTTCCCGGCCGATCCGCTGACCTGCGAAAGTCCGGAAAACCGGCCTCTGAGCTGCGCTGATTACGTTCGGTTGCGTTGACCGAAGTTGGCTGTCTGCGAACGTCCTGCGGACTAGATGCGGACTATCCCTACCCACCAAATAGGCGAACCCGGACGCGGTGCGGACACACCGGCCGGGCTCTTGATCGACCCAAGGAGTCGACCCATGAACAGCATGCCCGAACCCACCCAGACCGGCGACCAGATCAACGACAGCATCCGCACCGCAGCGGCCGAAGCCCTCACCGCTTGGGGTGTGGCCAGCCCGGAGGACACGGCCCGCCTGCTTCAGTCGTGGGGCCGCCGCAAGGAGATGACCGACGCGGACGTCGTGGCCGTCCTGGACGCCCTGTTCCCCGACCCGCACGCGGTCACCACGAAGAGCGGCGGGCGGATCCCCGAGGCCAGCATCCGCGAGTTCGCTCGTCGGGCCGCCGACGCTGGCTTCGCGATCAACCCGGACGGAGATCCGTCCTACCTCGTTGAGCGGATCAACGTCCTGCTCGCCGAGGGCGTCGAGCCGACGCCGCCGGAGAGCGAGTGGGCCGAGCCGCCGGCCTGCCCCGCCTGGTGCACGGGCGAGCATCGCAGCGAGCAGTTCGGCGAGCCGTACCGCGACCACGAGTCGCCGGAAATGTTCGTGCCGCGTCAGGAGGACAGGGTGGCGTGCGTGAATGTGGTCAGCACGTTCAACCGGGCCACGGGCCTGTCGACGCCGGTCGTGATCCGGGTGGAGGATCTGGAGTTCAACTCGCGGTACGCCCGGCAGCTGGCGCAGCTGATCATCCGCGCGGCCGACCTCGCCGACAGCTGATCGCAACCTTTGGTTCCCGCGGCCCGCTCCCTTCCGTGGGGGCGGGCCGCTTCGCGTGGTGCCCCGGGCGCGCTCCGGGCGCGATCAGCTTAGCGAGGTACCGTCGGCAGTGGCGGTCGGAGTAGAGGCCGGCCGCCGCCCTGTCCTCTACCAGGGAGCACGCAGATGCCGCGTCGCGCCGTACCCATCGACCCCTCGATCGGTGACCGCATCCGAGGTCGCCGCGAGCTGCGCCGATGGAGCATCCGTCACGCCGCGAGCCGGGCCGGTATCGCGCACACCACCTGGTCCCGGATCGAGCGCGGCGAACTGCGCACCGACCGGTACATGGTCGCCGACATCGCCGCGGCGCTGGAATGCTCGATCGCGGACCTCACCGGCCAGCCGTACACCCCGGCCGACCGGCAGCTTGAGGCGGCGCACATCGCCGCCGAGCGGTTGTGGCAGACCATGATGGCGCTGCCCCTGGACGAACCGCCGACAGCCGGAAGCCCGGCCGAGCGCGACCTGTGGGCCGAGGCTGAGCTGATCCGCGATCTCTACGCGCGCACTGACTATGCGGGCGCCCTGGGCCGGCTCGTCGGCCTCGCGCCGGCCCTGCACACCGCCGCCCACGGCCCCGACTCGGCCACCGCGTTAACCGCCGCCGTACAGGTCTACGGGGTCGGCATGGGCGCCCTGCTGAACCTCGGCCACCCGGCATACGCGTGGCTGGCCGCCCAGCGCTGCACCGAGGCCGCGCAACGCCTCAACGACCCGGCCGCCCTCGCGGTCGCCGCCGTGAACCGTGGCCGGGTGAGCTCCCACACCGGCGCGTTCGGTCCCGCCCGGTCGATGGTGGAGCGCGCCGCCGCTGAGCTGGATCAGCACACGGACTCCCCTGCCGCGTTGGACGTGCTTGGCTTCACCCACCTGGCGCGAGCCCACCACGCCACCGGGATGCGCGATCAGGCCGCCGCCGCCGACCACCTCGCCGAGGCCGGCCGGCTGGCCCAGCGCACCGGCGAGACCGAGGCGTGGGATCTCCAGTGGGGACCGCGGAACGTCAGCCTGTGGACGGTTTCCCACCAGATCGACACCGGACGGCCGGGTGAGGCCGTGGAGACCGCCACCGGGCTCGATGTCGCATCGCTGCCCGCCGTACGCACCGTGTACCTCTACACCGACCTCGCCCGGGCCCTGACGGACGTGCGCCGCGACGACGAAGCCGTCCGGATGCTGCTCACCGCCGAGCGGGTAGCGCCGCAGCACACCCGTTCCTCGGCCGCCGCACGGGAGACGGCCCGCGCCCTGCTGCACAAGGCACGTCGCGCCTCAGCCGTGCAGGGTCTGTGCGAGCGGATGGGCGTGGCGAACTAAGCCCCCCTTGGTGCGTAACCGCACCACCTCACCCGCGCCCCGCCCCTACCGTCCGTATTGGCGGCGGCGGGTAAGCGCGATCCCGCCCCAGCGAGGATCGGTCCGCATTCCCGTCGTCGCCCCGCCGGCATCTGTCGGCGGCCTCCGGGCGAGAGGCGACGCGAGATGAATCACTGGACCGGCCATGGACCGGTGCGGCGCTGGCGTACGGGCTGGCTGCGGGTGTGGTGCCGGTGCGGCATGGAGGTGTACCCGTGCCCGGCGTTGATCGCGCAGCAGCGGCACCAGGCCGCCCTTGAGGAGGCCCGGGCCTGGCGCGACGAGGCCCGAAGCAGCTTCTTCGGGATCCGCGGTGAGTGAACTGCCGCAGCTGCGCAGGCCTGGGCGAGCGGTCACCGCACGGGCCAGCCTGCGGCAGCTGATGGAAGCCGAGCGGCTCGTCAACCAGTACCCCTACCCGCCGTTCAACGGCTGGCAGGTCTATCAGGCCGTGGGCGAGGCGCGGGACTTCGCCGAGCGTGGGAAGGTCCCCGCTTGGCACTTCTGGGCCGCGTTCTGGGACCTAGCCGAGCCGGTGGCCACCGGCGAGACCATCGATGACCTGGTGACAGCGGTCCGTGCTCGGCAGGAGCAGATGTACGCGCAGTTGCCGCTGCCGTTACGCAATCGCCGCCTCCTCGCCGAGAAGGAGAACTGGCCGTTCGGCGTCGTCGACGACTGCGAGGAGCTCGAGGCGCAGTTCCCGGCATGGTCAGTGTGGTGGCGGCCGGAGGTCGGCTACGTCGCCCAGCTCGATGTGCCCATGCACCGATGCGAGCTGACGGCAGCAGACCGGCACGAGCTGGACGTGCTCATGGAGCAGGTCCCCCAGCACGACTACAGCGTCCGAGGCTGCGCCTGGTGCCTGGCCCGGCTGGAGCAGCGAGGGTGAGCGCACCCGACGTTTTCGGCCTCGGCGAAGTGGCCGAACTGCTGGGCGTCGACCGGTACCGGGCGTACCGCGCGACGCTCCGGCCGGACTTCCCGAGGCCCTGCTCGATCTGTTCCGGGCGGCGCGTCTGGTACGGCCCCGAGGTCCGGGCGTGGATCGCCGAACACCCTGAGGTGGCCGGCCGACCGGCTTGAGCGCGGCGACCCTATTCCGCGAGGGTCTTGTCGGCGGCCTTGACGATGCGGTCGAGCGGGCTGCCCGGCGCGACGGCGGCGTTCGGGCTGTCGAGGTGGTCGCCAACCAGGAAGCCGCGCAGGTTCGAAGTGTCGTTGAGCTGCTGACCGAGCGTGCGGTCGGGGTGGCCCGCGTTGCCGATCTTGTCGTTCAGCCCGACGACCTCGGCGAGGATGTCCTTCTTGAGCTGGGCGTACTGCTGCTGGATCCAGACCTTGTCGGCGGCGGTCATGGCCACGGGAATCTCCTCGAGGTGGTAGTCGAAGCTGGTGTCGTTGTCGGCGGCCTGCGTCCAGGCGCCCTCGATGTGGACGTGGTCGGTGTGCGGGTCGCCGTCGAAGCTCTCGGGCTCGAACCCTTTGCGCACGTGGTAGATCCGGCCACGGTGGATCAGATAACGGACCACCGTGCTGAGCTTGGGCAGCCTCACGAGGTGGTCGACGAGATCCTGACCGGTGACGCCGTCGCCCAGATCGGCGGCGACGTCCAGCGCGCGGACCTCGGCGAGGGTGTCGGGGTCGCCGTCCCAGGCCGGCCGTGATCCGGGCGTGTCATCGGGGTTGTGCCCGGAGGTGCGCTTGCGGTGCGCCTCGTCGCCGATCCACCCGTCCGGCCGGCGCCGGTTCGGGAAGGCCATGTCGATCTGCCGTTCGAGGTTACGCAGGCCCAGCGTGAGGACGGCCATCAGACGAGCCCCTGCCGCTTCGCCTCGGCGACGGCCCGGACGGCGATGTCCTGCCGCTCGGCCTCGGACAGGCCGTTGGTCTGGTGGTCGATTTTCGCGAGGACTTCGTTCTGCGCTGCCGTCTCGGCGTGTACGTCCTCAACCTTGCCGGCCACAGCGCCGCCGACTGCCGCGCCGCCGCCGATGCCGGCCAGGATGCCGACCACGCCGAGGATCGCGCCGGCGTCCCAGTGCGCCACAGCGGCGAGCACGACGGCGACTGTGCCGAGGACGGCAATCAGGCCGACGGTGGGCCAGGTGAGCTTGTTCATGGTGGCTCCCTACAGGTACGTGGTCACGATGCAGACGCCTTTGGCGCCGGCGCCGCCGTTCTGGGCGCTGGACGACGCGATGTTCGCGGTACCGGATCCGCCGCCGCCGTAGTTCGACCCGGTCGCGCCGGTGGCCAGGACGGTGCTCAGGGCCTGCCCGGACAGCATCGACGCCCCGCCGTCGCCGCCGGTGACGACTGTTGCGGAGATGGCGAATCCCCGGGCGCCGGGCTTGCCGTCGACCCGGTAGTTGCCGCCGGTACCGCCGGTACCGCCCGCCCGGCCGGTGCCGCTGGAGGAGAACTGTGGCGCGGTACCAGCCGCGCGGATGCTCCCGCCGCCTCCACCCACAGCCGTGATCGTCGACCCGAACGACGTCGTGCCTCCGCTGCTACCGGCGGCCGGGGTGGCACCGACGCCACCAGCCCCGCCCGCGCCGATGGTCACAGTCACCGTGCTGGCGAGGTCGTCGGCGTCGTACCAGCCGGAGGCGTATTCCCCGCCGCCTCCGCCGTCGCCGAAGCTGATCTGCGATGCGCCCGTGGCGCCCGCGCTGCCGCCTCCGCCGCCTCCGCCGACGACCTCGACATGCACGATCTTCGCCGAGGCCGGTTTGGTCCAGGTCCCCGAGGATGTGAACACCTGCACGTCGGGGGTTTCGGCGGACATGGCGTTGTCCGCGTACGTGGGGTCACCCGCCGCGATCAGAGCCATCAGAGCGCCCACCTTCCGGGGGTAGCAGCGTGGATCGGTTCGTTGGCCGAGAGCGACTTGCTGACGCCGTTGACGGACCGGGTTACGGTGGCGGCCTGGTCGTAGCCGCCGGACACCAGCGCCGCGGCGCCCATGCTGGTGACGGTGAGCTGCTCGCCGGAGATGATGACGTCGTAGGGCGTGGCCGTCGACCAGGTCACTTTCGAGCTGAGCGACCGGAACGTGAGCGATGTCGCCGAGCTGCTCACCCCGGTCTCGAGGAAGTGCGTCGCCGAGTCCCAGCGGCTGGACGTCGAGTCCCACACGCCGACCTGGAACTGCTGGTCGGGCGCGCACGTGAACGTGATGGTGCGGGTGTGGGTGCCGATCGTCTCGGTCCAGCCGAGCACCTGCAGCCGGACGGTGTACTCGCGGAACCCAGTGATGGTGATGACGCTGCCGACGTCGACGGCCTCGATCTGCGCGATCCTCGCCGGGGCGAGGGCGGCCAGGTTGATCGTGAGCTGCGGGTAGCGGGGCAGGTTCACGGTGCCCCGTTTGAGCCACCAGTTCGCCAGCGGGGGCAGTCCGGTGGTCTCGTTGGCCACGCACACGTTCTTCGTCTGCCGGTACTCGCCGATGCCGTTCGGCGGGTTCTGGGTACCGAGCGGGCCGGTGGTGTCGGAGACGGTGTACTCGCCGCCGTCGCGCTGCGACACGGTGATGACGTTGTGTGGGTTCAGGTCGTCGGTGACCTCATCCGGCAGGGCGGGCAGGTCGGCCGGGATCAGCGCGAGCGGTGTCCGGTTGTACCGGTCGGCGCGGGAGCGGAAGTACAGGCGCAGTTCGCTGACGTAGTCGAAGATCAGGCCGTCGTCGGTGTCCTGGATCTCCTTGAGCAGGTTCGGGAACGTGTCGACGGCCTGCGGGCCCATCGGCGCGGACAGGTCGAAGCTGGGGCTGACGTAGTAGGGCACGCCCAGCTGGTCGCAGAGCCGCCCGAACCGGTAGGAGGCGCGTTCGCCGATATGCCCGGTCCACGCGTCGAGCCGGTCTCCGCCGAACAGGTCGACGCCGGTGTGGGAGACGTCGGTGCCGATGACGTGCCCGAGCGTCGATCCGGCGGGGATGCCGTCGCCGGTAGAGGCGTCCCACCAGTCCAGCACCGACGGCACCCCAGCGTAGGAGCCGGTATTGAATCCGCCGGCTGACCGGTCCGCGTTGGTCCAGTTCACGTTGATCGTGGTGGAGCCGCCCGAGTACACGGCGTCGATGGAGATCAGCGTCCACTGCGACCAGTCGTAGCTGCCGTAGGAGATCGGGTGGGTGTAGCTGGCGCCAACCCCGGTTAACGGGTTCACCGAGGCGAACGTGTCGATGGTCTTGCTGGTGGTGTTGAGGAACAGCGACCACTGGGAGCCGTCGGTCGTGGCCCAGGCGAACACGAGGTTGTCGCCGGCCACCAGCGGCCCGTGCCGGACGGCCCACGACAGTTGCCATCCTGACGTGGAGGAGGCGGTGGTCCTGGCGAAGTACGAGCCGGCTTCGGACGGGTCGGAGCCGATGTCCATGAGCGGTCCGGAGCCGAGCGGCCGGTACTGCGAGTCGAACGCGACGTTGCTGATCCCGTTGGGCAGCAACCTGTCGTTGAACGTGCCCGGGGTCGGCGAGAACAGCTTCGTCGACCCGCGCGCCTGTTCCAGTGGCCAGTATCCGGTCACGTGGCTGAGCTGGTCGTTGTGGTAGCGAAACGGCGACGGGAGTTGCTTGGACCACTGGCCGATGCGTTGCAGGATGCCGCCGCCCTCGACGTCCACCCACGCCCGACCGCGCCTCGGGCTTACCCGGAAGTCTGGGGTCTGACCGGCCGCCCACGACGACGCCTCGACGACGGCGCGGACGGTACCGCCGACCGACACCCGCATCGGCGTGTTCCGGCCGGCCTTGCCGTAGATCGGCGACTGCGGGTTGGACGTGCGGTACCGGTCGTCGTCGTTGGCGAGGGTGCAGGAGATCGAGCACGGGCGCAGCGATGCGGCCTCGTCGGACTGGCCGCGCTTGATGACGATCGGCCCGTCGGCGAACACGTCATCATTGGCGGCCAGGTCGTGCCACGCCGCGTCGTAGAAGAGCTCGACGGCTACCTGCTGCTTAGGCATTGAGGCCGCCCAGAGCGCCAGCGTCACCGCCGCGGCGACGAACGCCCTTGGTGACCGCGTCCACGAGAACATCTCGATCGATCCTCACCACGACGTGGACGGTGTCTGCGTTGTTCTGGCTGGCTGGGATGACCCGCTCGCCGGCCTGCAGGACGGCGAGCATCTCGGAGCCTGGCGCGCCGGGCACGCTGTCGATGCCGGAGTGGAAGTGCGGCAGGTGCGGCACGCCGATCGAGTTGCCGCCGATGCCGGGCACCCAGCCGGGCACCGTCCAGTTCAGCCGGCCGACCGTGTTGTTCCAGGCGTCCGCAACCCAGTTGAACGCGGCCCGGAACGGCGCGGCGATCGCACTACCGATGGACTTGAATACGCCCGCGATCCAGCCCGGGATCTTCTTGATGAAGTCCCACGTGTTCGACGCGGCGTGCTTGATCCAGTCCCAGGCCGCCGCGCCAGCCTTCTTGACGGTGTCCCAGTGCTTCACCAGTAGCACGACGATCGCGATCAGGGCGCCGATCGCGAGGATGATCAGCCCGATCGGGTTGGCGTCCATGGCGATGTTCACCAGCCACTGCGCGGCGGCCCACACCTTCGCGCCGATCGCCGCGGCCTTCTGTACGACGGCCGTCGCGATCGTGGACGCCTTCATCGCTTCGGTCGCGGCCGTCACCAGGCCGATGACACCGACCAGGCCCTGCAGCAGCGGCGCGTACGCCTCGATGCCCTGCGCCCACTTCTCGGTCTCCGGCGGGTGTGCCTCGCGCATCGCGTCGTTGAGATCGAGCTGGGCGTTCTTGCCGTCGCGCAGGGCCTGCGCGGCGTCCTGCTGGGCTTGCTTGCCGTCCTCGGTGGCCTGCTGCGCGTCCTGCTGCGCTTGCCGCACATCCTCGTTGGCCTGTTTCACCTGGGTATTGGCGTCGGCAAGGTCCAGCGCCGCCGCCCGGGCTTCCTGGGAGTTCTTGCCGTGTTCCTTGACGGCCGTGGCGTAGGCGCGGGCGGCTGTGGCCGCGTCGAACTCGGCGCGCTTCACATCGTTCTGGGCCTGCTCGACGTCGATCGCGGCCTGGCTGCCGTCACGCTGCGCCTGGTTGAGGTCCAGCTGCGCTTGCCGCAGATCCCGGGCGGCCTGCTGACCGTCCAGCTGGGCCTGCTCGACGTCGCCCTGCGCGCGGGCGAGCTTCTGGGCCTTCTCGTAGCCCTGGCTCTGGATCTGGTTGAAGTCGCCCAGCAGGCCGGACGCGTTCTCGATCGCGTCGGACATGCCGGTCACGCCCGCGCCGAGCTTGCCGATCTTGCCGGTGAAGTCGGCGGATCCCTTGGCCGCCTTGCTATTCTCCTCGGTCAGCCCCTTGGTGGCCTTCTCGACGTCATCGAGGGATCCCTGCGCCTGCTTGCTGGCCTTGGCCAGCTTCTCTGCGTCGCCGGCGAACTCCAGCTTCACCGTGTTGCCGGCCATCAGTCGCTCACCTGCAGCCCGGCGTCACGGGCCACGGCGACCAGGGCTTGGCCGAGGGCCTTCTCGATGTCGGGGCGGATCCGGCCGAGCGTGGGGTACAGGTAGCGGCCTTCCTTGAAGAACGGCCGGTGCACGCTCTTGTGGACGCCCGTCTTGCCGCCGAAGTCAAGCCACGGGTAGTACGGGGCCTTCTTGCCGCCGACGGCGACGCGGGCGCTGGTCCGGGTCGACTGGGCCTTGAGGCTGGCCTGCGCGGCGCCGGTGCGCCGCGGGATCTGCTTGCGGGTCTCGGCGACCAGCAGATCGGCGACGCCGTTCAGCGCGAGCCGCAGGCCCTTGGGCGCTTCGGAGTCGAGTTTGCGCAGGCCGCGGTTGAACTGAGCCAGGCCCTCGATGCCGACCTTGACGTCCACAGTTCACCTCCCGGCCAGTTCCCGATCCTGCTGCTCGCGTGCGTAGTAGACGTTCCAGGCCATGTACTCGTCGTTGGAGATCGTCCGGTGCAATTCGGCCACCGTGCGGCCGAATTTCGCCGCCAGGAAGAAGTCGAAGGAGTAGCCGGGGTCAGTCTGAAACCTCAGCCACTTCGCTTTTCTGGGCGCCCTCGCCGAGCCCGGACAGGTCCCGGATCGCCTCGGACAGCGCCTTGAAGTCGCCGCCGGCGCGGCTGTTGCGCTGCCACGCCTCGACCTGCGGCAGCGTCAGCTTCGGCTCGAGCACGGCCGACACGACGTTGCGGCGCTCGATCAGCCCGGCGTCCTCGGTGCCCTTGCCGTTGAAGATCAGCTCGTAGCGGGACAGGCCACGGAGCCGGACCACCTTGCCGGAGGGCAGGGTGAAGTCCTCGCCGTCGCCGAGATCCCCGGCGATCAGGTCGTCGGCGCTGCTGTATTCGAGCACCATCGTCTCCTTCAGCCCAGCGGGTACAGCTTGTAGGTCACCGTGCTGGTGACCGAGTGCGTGACGGTGACGTTCCCGGTCGACGGGTCGGCCTGCTGCGGATGGATGCTGAAGATCTTCGACGTGCTGGCGGCGACAGCGCCGCCGCCCGCAGTCGCTGCGGCACCCGTGTTCGAGACGGAGGCGTCGGAGATGGACACGGTGTCCGAGGACGCGTTCCCGTTGATGATCTCCAGGTACGCGCCACGACTGCCCAGCAGCGTCCGGGCGATGGTGTCCGTCGAGGCGACCGCCGAACCGGAGGTCGTAGTGCCGCCCCGGGTCGGGGTGGTGGCGGAGAGTGCAGCCATGATCGCGGCTCCTTACTGCGGAGTGGAGTTGACGTCGTCGGACCCGGTCAGGTCCACCGACCACTTGACGTAGTCGGCGACCGGGTGGGTCTGGGAGTACTTCTTCACCAGCACGGTGACGGAGTCCTGCGGCAGGCCCACGCCGGTACCCTCCGGCTGGTGCACGAAGGTGACGTTCGTGCCCACCAGCGGCAGAATCAGCGCACGCGGGCCGGTGCTGGCCGCCGAGTCGTAGAAGCCGGAGACGGTGAACGAGCTCTTGAGCAGGCCGCCGCCGAAGACGTGGCTGTTCTTGCCGTAGGTGGTCAGGTCGTGCTCGTCGGCCTCGATGTCCACCGTCGAGTTCTCGGAGTAGGCGGTCAGCGCCGTCCCGTTGAGCTTGACGACCGTCTTCTTGCCGTGGATGTTGGCCATGGTCTATCCCCTTCCTGAGCCGATGGCGTCGGCCTCGAACATCGCGGCCAGGTAGTCGACGCCGGCGATCGTCACCACGTCGAAGCTGCAGCGGGTCACCGTGAGGTCGTCGCACGACGTCCAGGTGTGCGCCTCCATCGCGGCCTTGACGCTCGAGCTGCCCGACCCGGCCGCCCAGCCGGCCACCGTGTTGCGGGCGGACCGTTCGGTGGCCTTCCCGGCGACGAGCACGAACGGGATCCCGGCGATCCGGTCGACGCCACGCCCGTACGTCTGGTCGTACTCGATCCGGTCCGGGTACGAGACGACGCCCGCCGGTGCCACCACCGACCCGGGCGGCCACGCGGTCACGCGCAGGCCGGTGATCGTGGTCAGCACGCCGGCCGCCTCGTCCATGATCGCTGCGAGGTTCACCGGTCACCCCAGCTTCCGCGGCCGGACCAGGCCGGCCAGGGACACGGCCACGTCGGGGTCGACCCGGGCCAGCAGCCGCAGCTCCGAACCGGTGGCCGGCGACCCGGCGATCCCGTACGGGGAATCGCGGCGGGCGACGAACCGGGAGCTCTGCAGTTTCGCGGCGACTGTCACTTGGGATGGCACGGCGGTCCATCCCCACGACCCGGTCGGGGCCACCTCGCCGTCGACGCCGGTCGGCTGGATCTCGGCGTCGACGGCGAACACCAGCCGCGTCCACGGCTTGCCCTCGGCCGCGGCGTTGCGCGGCTCCAGGGTGTACTTCGTGACCGTCGTGGAGCCGACCAGCACGGTCAGGCCGGTCGTGGACATCAGGTCGTCGACGTCGACGACCCACAGGCCGCGCCGGCAGGAGAACCGGGCCGTGTAGGAGCGCTGCTCCGGGGCGTCGACCTTGCCGAACTGGCGGTTGCAGCACAGATCGATCGCCCGGGACGCCGCGGTGACGACAGCGGGCAGCTCGGCATCGTCGACCGTGTCGCTGATGCGCAGGGACGCCTTCAGCTCCGCGGTCGTGATGTAGTCCGGCTTCCACGCCACCGAGGCCTCGCCTATCCCAGCGGACTCGACAGGCGCGCGGCGCCGACGGTCACGTTCGTCACGGCCGAGTAGGTGATCGCGACCGAGTCGCCGTAGCGGTACGAACCGCGGATCGGGACGACCGCGATGCCCGAGGCGTTCACCACGTACGGGGTGCCCGCGATCGTGACGGTCTTGCTGGACGCGTCGCCGTTGCGAACGACCACGACGACCGGCAGCTCCCAGCCGCCGATCTTGACGCCGGCGGGCGCGCTGTCGCCGCCGCCGTTCGCGGCGACCATGTTGACGTTCGCGATGCCGGCGCTCGCGTCGTCGACAGCCAGGACGGCCATGTCTCACTCCTCGGTCTCGAGAACCCACCCGCGGCCGTCGCCGCGGTCGACGTGGCCACCCGCCCGGCGCACCGGGCCAGCCGCCTGCTCCAACTTGGGGTCAGCTGACCCCAAGTCCTGCTCGTGCTGTCGCGCGGCCGGGGACTCCCCGCGCTGGGGAGTCCGCCGGGCCGTACGGCCAGCCATCAGGTGATCCGGATCCCGGACAGGCCGACCGGGCGCAGCACCTGGGTGGCGAAGTAGCCGAACAGAGCCAGCTCGATCAGGGCCGGGCCCTGCTTCTCCTCGAACCGGAAGGTCAGCAGCGGCGACTCCCACACCCACGCGTCGAGCGCGTTGAGGATGAAGATCTGCGTGTCGGTCGCCGCCACACCGGTCATCGCCCAGGCCGGCACGAACGGCAGGCCGTCCACGTTCCAGCCCTGCGTCACCGCGTTGCCGAGACCCGAGGTGTTCTGCGCGCCGATGCTGGGGAAGATCGGCCGGCCGGTCGAGTCGGTCGACGACGCCAGGATCGTCGTCGCGTTCTGTCCCATCAACGCGACCTGCGGGCTGGCGAACCGGTTGAACGGGTACGCGGCCAGCCGGGACCGGATACCAGCGATCAGTGCCGGCGGCGTTCCCGTCGACCCGACGAACGTCGCGGCCTGCGCACCGGAGGGCACGAACCCGGTGGTGATGGTGCCGCCGGTCCCCGACGCGCCGTTGAGCAGGGTGTAGACCTTGCCCTCGGTCTGCCGGTTGTAGGACTCCATCATCGCGTTCAGCGCGATCTGGTCGATCGCCGGGTTCGCGGCGTCGACGATCTCCCGGGACAGCACCAGCCGGCCGGAGATGGCGCCCGGGGTGACCGTCTTCGTCGCCAGGGTCAGGCTGCCGTCGGTCGGGTTGGTGCCCTCCGTGTTGTCCACGGTCGCGCCGGAGAACGACGTGAACGTCGGGATGACGAACGGGGTCGCGTTGCTGATCGTGCCCCGGGACAGCGCCGACACCATCGGCCGCTGCTGCGCCAGCATCGGCACGAACAGGTCGGGCCGGTAGCCGGGCGGGATGACCTGCGACGCGTTGCCGGTCGTGACCGTGGTGAACTTCTGCAGCCCGTTCGCGCCGTAACGGACGACCTCGTTGGCGAGCTTGGCCATCTCGTCGGTCTGCACCCGGAACCGGCGCAGCCGCTCGATCGCGTCGTCGTCGCGCTCCCGGATCGAGTACCAGGCGTCCTTGACCAGCGAGTGACCGGACCCGTCGAGCGGGTACACCGGCGCCTCGCGGGTGACCACGTACCGGGCCGCGCGGACCGGCTGCGGGCCGCCGTTCTGCGGGTCGTGGAGGTTCTCCAGCGCCGTCTTGATGCCGGCGGAGAACGACTCGCCGAGCGAGGCGGTCAGGCCCTCGGTGAGCTTCTGGTGCGAGTCGGTGATCTTGTCGGCCAGCCCGGACATGTACCCGTCGAAGTCGAACGCGGCGTCCGGCTGGCCCTTGCCGACCGCGGTGGTCGTCATGGGCTGCCCTTTCTGGTTGTCCCGGCTGGCCTTCACGGTCTCCAGCCGCGCGTTGTCGAACGCGGGGGTGCCGGTCAGGGCAGCACCGCTGAGATTTGCCTGGCGCACCAGGCGCACCGATTCATCGGTCGGGTCCGGCTGCCACGAGTTGATGTCGGCGAAGTTGACCTCCGCCGAGAGCCCGTCGAGGATGCCGTCCTCGGCCTGCTGCAGCACCCGATCCCCCTCAGGGCCGCGGCCGACGCGGAAAGTCGCGACGAGCCCGCGCGCGGCGGACTGGAAGCGAGTGCCCACGCCGATCAGGTCACGGCCGTCGTGGTTCAAGTTCAACTTCACGCGGCTGGGGTCGGACCAGCTGACGCTGTCCGGCGCGAACCGCCACTTCGCGAAACCGTTGTCCCCGACATCGCCCCAGGGAATCAGCGTGCCGGTGATGGTGCGCCGGCTCGCGTCGACCTGGAAGTCCTCGGTGGACGCCTGGAACTGGATGCGCAGCGGCTCCGAGCCGCTGAACTTCACCGTCACGCCGGTCTCCTTGCGCTCGTTCTGGGCCCCGCCCGGCGCCGGGGCGGCCGGAGCCGCAGGAGCCGGCGGCATCGGGGTGAGGCCGGCCTTCTGCGCCGGGGTGAGCGGCGGCTTGTCCTCCAGCTCGCGGACCTCGTCCGGGGTGTACGCGCCGACCTGCTCGCCGATCTGGTAGGCCTGCATCCGGGTCAGGGTGTCGCCGCGCAGGAAGCCGGCGAAGTCGGTTCGGGTGCAGTAACCGCGCGGCAGCACATCCCGCATCGACATGCGCTGGTCGAACGCGGACAGGTAGGGACCCAGGGTGAAGTTGATCCGGTCCTGGTTGCGCTGCTCCCGGTTCGCGTACGTCCGCGAGGTCGTCGAGACGCCCAGGTCCTCGGCCTCGAGGCCGGCCGCCCGGGCGATCTCCAACACGGCGTGCTGACGCTGGTCAGCCAATTGCAGCTGCTCCGGGTTCCACGACAGCGTGTTCGCCTTCAGCGCCTGCGGGATGTACGCCCAGCTCTGCGCCGACCGCTGGGCGTTCCACTGGTCGAGCAGCTCCTGGATGTCGTCGTCGTCGACCGGATCTGCGCCGTCGGCCGGGGTGAAGTAGCCCAGCGGCTGCGGGTCCCGGGCGTACAGCGCGGCGGCCTGGTCGAGCAGCAAGCAGGTACGGATGGCCCGTGCCGCGTGCACCAATAACGGCGGATTGGGCGAGTCGATCCGGATCACCTCGTTGTCGGCGACCGGCCGCCCGTCGATGTAGACCTGCCCGCCGCGGGGGTACGGCTCGTCCGGGGTGATCTGGCGCTGCGACGGGAGCAGCGGGCCAGCCGGGGCGACGCTCACGCTGCTGACCGGGATGTGCCGCGCCTCGATCGGGTAGCCGTGCCACCCGAACGCCGTAACCCGCAACCAGGCCACCGAATCGAAGAACAGGTCCTCGAAGACCTGCGCCTTGACCACGACATTCGCGATGTCCGGGTCGATGTTCCCGGAGGGCAGATAGGTCACGTCGGTGACCTCCCGCTGACCCGGGCCGAACACCCGCGTCGGCAGGCTCGCCAGCGGCGAGCAGATCATGTTCCGGGCCCGCGCCACGGCCGGCACCTGCAGCGCCAGTTGCCGGGACACCGGAGGCGCGAGCGTCCCGCCGCCGGTCATCGCCTGGACCAGGTCCAGCGGGACGTTGAGCGAGAACCGGGCCTGCGGGCGCGGCGCCGCGAGGGCCTGCTCACCCGCTGGCCGGCCCAGCCGCAACACCTTCCGCCAGTCCACGAACCGAAGGTTAACCTACCAATTCACTTTCGATTCATAGGCTCGCTGGTGAACTGGCCTACGATTCTTCGGCAGCACGCCTGGCGACGACGATCCGGGGCTTCCCCACCTGCGGCCGTCGGCAATCCGAAATCGCCCATACAGCCGCCTTGATCGCCTCAGCGGCACCAGAGGAGACCATCCGCGGCCCATCCGCGCCCGGCATCGTCCGCGCCGACAAAACCTGGCCCGTGAGGTACTCACCGCCGCTGTGGCGAACCACGTCCTCCGCCAGCAGCCGACGCAGCTCCTGCACCGCCGCCCCCGTGCGGCCTTGACCTTTACGGACCCGCACCCCGGCCAATGCCGGATCCTCCGCCAGGCTCGCGCCCACCGTCGCCGTACGCCGGAACCCGGCCGCCGCCAACACCGCAGGCACCTCGGACAGACCCGCCACCGGCCGCACCGACACCACCACCTGGCCGCCGGTCCGCCACACCAACGCCACGGATACCCCGTCACCGAACCAGCTCTCGACCGCCGCGGCGTCCGGCGCGCGATCCGGAACGACGGCGACCAGCGCCGACCAATCGTCCGGGCTCACCGCCGCGTCACCGCGCTCAACGGCGGACGGGCGAAGCTGCCACACGTTCAGGTACTGCGCCAGGAAACCCTGCATCGGATCAGGGTCGTCGGCCTGCGGATCAGCCTCACCGGCCAACGCCGCGGCGTACTTCGCGGCAATCATCCGCCGCCGATCCTCCGACCAGTACGGCGACGCCGCCCGCCACACCGCCGGGTCACCCGGATCCGCCACCGCCCCGACGCCGGCCGCCCACAGCATCAGCAGCGTCTCGCCGTCGTCGATCGTCAACGCGTCCCGGATCCGCTGCTTCATCAGCGAGGTGGCACGGCGGTGCGCCGTGCTGGTCAGGTGCAGCTGCGCCCAGAGGCGCTCCAGCATCGCCGGCTCCAGGCCCTCGCTGACCGTGTCCGGCTTGACGTCCCACGCCTCATCGACGACGCCCAGGCCGACGTCGTAGCCGTAGACCCCATCTTGGGACCGAACGAGCCACCTGCTCCCGTCCGGCGCCTCCAACGCCTCCTTGCCGTTGCTTCGGCTGACCGTCCACTCCCGCGCCTCCGCCCACCGCCACGCCCCCCGCTGGATCTCCCGGCAGATCGGCAGGTCGCTGCCGCAGTGCACCACGGTCTGCACCTCGCCGATCTGGTCGGCGTGAGCCATCCGCCACAACGCCAGCCCACGCACCCGCACCGACTTGCCCGCCCGGCGAGGACACGACTCCACCACCGACCGCCAGCTCAGCGACCCGTCCGCGCGATGCTCCAGCTGCCGCGTGATCGCCAACCGCTGCCACCACCGCAGCCGGATCCCGAGCTCCGACTCGATCCACCCGACCGCGTCCGCCCCGTACGACCCGACGGCGTCTTCGGCCGGAAGCGACATGGCCAGCGGCGGCGCGGCGTCATCCGGCACCTCCAGGAACGGCCGCAACCATGCGTACTCGGCCAGCCGCACCGGATCCCACGCCAGCTCAGCGCGGGGAGTCACCACCTGATCACCCTCGGGGAGAGAGAAAAGGACACGGCGGCGGGTGTCCGCCGGGTCGCTCTGGGGAAACTCGGGCTCGCCGATCGCGAGGTTGCAGCTGCGGCACGCGCTCACGACGAACTGCGGGTCGTCCCCGGTCACGGCGCGGCCGTAGACGTGGTGGGCGTGGCCGGCGTGTGGCCCGGTCAGGTCGGCTCGGCCGGTGCACTGGTGCGGTGCGGCGCCGGACCGGTCGCACCATCCGTCGGCGTGGGCGCGGCAGAGGTAGCCGTCGCGCGCCAGGACGGCGGCGCGGGTTGCGCGCCACCGCCTGGTGCTGCCGTCTGCCCAGCTGCTCATCGCCTGCGCGACCAGGCCACGGCGAGGATGAGGGTGATGGCGACCAGCGCGAAGCTGGCGTTGTTCCCTAGCTCGATGGTCATCGGACCAGCGCCCACACGCTGAGGATGAACGCGGTGACGCTGAGGCCGGTGCTGATCGCGAGGATGGCGCTGGTGATCTGCACGGCGGTGGACGGTTTCATGTGAGAGTCTTCCTTCCTGGGCCGGGCGTGTTAGAGGCACGCCCGGCCCGCGTGGTCAGTTCTCGGTCAGGTGGTCGCAGATCTCGGTGTGACCGCAGTCCTTAGGCCCATGGACGGCGGCGTCGTACTCGCTGGACGCGACGATTCGGCCGTTGGGCAGGCGCACCAGGACGCCGGCCTCGACCTTGGCGTCGATGACGTCCTGAGCGATGGCGACTCGATCCGCGCGGCGCTGCTCTTCCTCGTCCCGCAGGTAGGGCAGGTGATCGAGCCAGACGATGCGGTTGGCGAGCCAGATGATCCGCGAGGCGGCCCTGAGGCGTCGGCTGGGCAGTTCGGAGCGCACGCTGTAGGGGCCTTCGCCGTTGATCTCGCTCTTGAGTTCGGCGAGTACGGCCTCGAAGTCGTCCTCGTCGACGATGTCGGTGGGCTTGGTGCCGAGGCCCTGGCAGTGCTTGCAGTCCTCGGTCTCCTGGATGTCGGTCATGGGTCAGTTCTCCTTCGGTGGGCTGATGACGAATCCCCTGGCTTTGAGCAGTTCCAGGGCGTTGCCGAGGTGGCGTGTGCAGAGCAGGATTTCGGCCTGCGCCGAGGTGTCGACCGGCTCTCCGGTGCACTGGTTGCCGTGCCGGGTGACGTACCGGCACTGGTCGCGGGTCATGCGGTCCTCCAATCGGTGAGTCGCTGGGCTTTGCGGCAGTCCGTGCACCAGAGCTCGCCGGTGCGCGGGTGCTGCTGGTTGCCGCCGGCCATGCCGTGCTCGCACGGCGGCTGGCCTTGGCGGTGCTTGCGGTCGGCGTCGTCGTTGGCGCGCTTGGTCGCGGCGCGGTGCTCGACGAGGTAGCGCTTCAGGTCGCCGCCCTCTGCGAACTTGCGGAGGAACGGGATCCAGGTGCGCACCCGGTACGCACCCTGGCGCTCGTTGTCGATCCTCTTGACGATCGCCTCGGCTTCCTCGGCGGTAGCTCCGGTTGCTTCGGAGATGAACGCTTCGGCGCTGCTGCTTTTGGAATAGCTAGGAGAAGCAGAAGAGAAGGGGGAGGTTCTGACACCGCCATCGGGTGTCACAACACCGCCATTGGGTGAGGTGACACCGCCATAGGAGTTCATAGGCGGTGAGAGAACCCCGCCTAAAGCGGGAAGCCGGTAGGTGGTCTGGTGGCCCTTCACCGCGTAGATCACCCTCTCCTTCTTGTCCTTACCGATGGGGACGCGGACCTCGAGGTCGCGCTTCGCGAGCCTCTGGAGGATCGACTTGAGCCCGTCGTCGCCCACCCCGACAATCTCGGCCAGCACCCAGCGCCGCCGGCCGTTCTCGCCTGTGCACTGGTACGCCTCGCGTGTGTTGGCGTCGGCGGCCTCGGCGATGGCGAATAGCGTTGTCCGCTCGGCGGGCGTGAGGGCGCTGCCCGGCAGGTAGGCGACGACCTCTCTGATGAGCTGGATCGCCACACGTCACTTCGATTCGCTGGGATCGACCTCGACGAGATCTGTGACCCCCTCAGGCAGTTGTCCGGTGCGGTCGAACTCGTCGACGTCGCGCAGCAGCTGCATGAGCGCTTTGCGGTGCTCAGAGGTGTTGGGCGGAGACGATTGATCTCCGCCGTTCCGGGCTGGATCTCGCGCGGGTGGCATGTAGCCGTTCCACTGCTCGGCCGCCTTGTAGCCGAAGATCTTGCGGAGCCGCTGCTTCGCCCACTCGTGCTTGAGGACGCGCTCTCGGCGGTGCTGGGCCTGCTTGCGGGCGTCGGCCTGGAGCCGTGCGAGTTCGGCCTTCCGTGCTGCGGTGGCGGCCGGCATGACGGCCCAGAGGGAGGACGCCCGCGGCGGGACGGTCGCCTCCACCTCAGGCCGTCGCCTTCTCGTCCTCGCCGCGGAGCCACGCTTCGACGGCGGATTCCGGGTAGAGCACGCGCCTACCGCGTTTGATGCCCTTCGGGCCGGTGCCTTGCATGCGCCAGTAGCGCACGGTGCTCGGCCCGGTGCGGGCCAGCACAGCCACCTCTTCGGTGGTGAGGAACTTCTCCATTGGAGCTCTCCCATGCACTGCTGCATCTCCATCGGATGCGGCTGAGCATGATTCAACACACCGAGACTCTTCCCGTCAAGCATGGGTGCATGTAGTCTCCATGCCGTGACGCATAGCCAACGCGAGCCAACATTCGGGGCAGGCTCCCCATCTCTGGAGGAGCGCTTCGGACAGATGGTCCGGCGCGTTCGGGAGGCCCGCGGATGGTCTCAAGAGACGCTCGCGAGCCGCCTCAAGGAAGACGCCGATCTGACCATTGACCAGAGCGGCGTTGCTCGAATCGAGTCCGGCAAGCGGGCGATTCGGCTCAACGAGGTGCAGGCGATCGCCGCGCTGCTCAACATCGATCTTCGACTGGGCCGAACCCCAACGAAGTCAGAAGCAGAGGAAGCAAACGTGGCAATTGACGAAGCGACCGCACGCCTCGCCGTCGTCGAACGTGAATTCAAAGATGTTTCCAGGCAGGCCGACAGGCTAAGAGCCGAACTCGGGAGCGCGGAGTCGAGACTCCAGGAATTGCATGTGCGGCGAGCCGAGATCACCGCCATTCTTCAACGCCTGGAGCGCAACGTCTACGACGCAGCTAACGCCCGTAAACGACTCGAAGAGATGACGGCCGATGGCGACCGTTAAGCGCTCCCCGAACGGCAAGAAATGGCGGGTCCGGTGGTACGACCCGGACGGTAACGAGCGGGCCAAGGATTTCGACCGGAGCCGGGACGCCAAGAACTATGGCGCCGACATGGAGGCGTCCAAGGCGAAGGGTCGGTACGTCGACCTGTCGAGCAAGACCACCGTCGCTGAGTACGCGCGGCAGTGGGCGGAGATGCGCCCGCACAAGGAGAGCACCGCGAAGCGCGTCGAGTCGACGATCCGCAACCATGTCGAGGGCACGCGGTTCGGGTCGATGCGGCTGGTTTCCGTACGCCACTCGCACGCCCAAGCGTGGGCGACCGGGCGGGCGGCGGTGCTCGCTCCATCCACGCTACGGGTCGTGGTCTACACCGTCTCCGCCATCTTCAAGGCGGCGATCGCGGACCAGCAGCACCCTGGGCTGTCGCCGTTCCTGAACGTCGCCCTGCCGGAGCAGCCTCAGGCGCGGCTGGTGCCGTTGTCCGTGGCGCAGGTCCGGGCGCTCGCCGACGCAGTCCCGGACCGGTGCCGCGCCATGGTGATCACGCAGGCGGGCTTGGGGCTGAGGCTCGGGGAGCTGCTCGCGTTGACCCGCGAGGACGTCGACTTCTTGCGCCGGCGGGCGAACGTGCAGTGGCAGTTCCGGCCCGGGAGCCGCAAGCGCGTACGGCCGAAGACGAAGCTGTCGGAGCGGCCGATTCCGCTACCTGGGTTCGTCGCTGACGCGTTGGCCTTGCACATGAAGGAGTACCCGCCGCTGCGGGACGGTTCGGTGTTCCACAACTCGCGTGGCGGTGTGTGGACGCACGCCGCGTACGGGACGAAGGTCTTAGGCGACGCGGTGGAGCGGGCCGGGCTGCCCGAGGGCACGACGTCGCACGACTTGCGGCACCACTTCGCGAGCGTGCTGCTTGCCGCCGGTGAGTCGGTGGTGGCGGTGGCGGAGTGGCTAGGCCATGCGAACGCCGACCTGGTCGTACGGGTGTACGGGCATCTGATGCCGGACAGCGATCAGCGGATGCGTCAGCGGATGGATGCGGCGTGGGCTGATGCGGACCAGGTGCGGACCGCCGGACCGCTTCAAGCGGTCTGAGCTGCCCGAACAGAGAGGAGGTAGAAGTTGCCGTAGAACATCTGCCCGGTGATCCCGAAGAACAGCGCGCCGAGGGCGAGGTTCCCGGCGCTGAACCGGCCGTTGCGGAACAGCCGCGGGTCGAACGACGGCTCCGCCGAGCGCCACTCGAAGACGGTGAACGCGGTCAGCAGCGCTAGCCCGGCCAGCATCGGCGCCCACACCCGCCAGCGCGCCCAGTCGGTGTTCTGCCCGGCCTCGATCAGGCCGTACGCCAGCAGGGCCAGCCCGGCGGTGGAGAGCACCAGCCCGATCGGGTCGGGGCGGCGGCGGGCGGCCAGCTTCGGGTTCGGCACGACGAGCGCGATCCCGATCAGCGCGATGGCGGCCACCGGCAGGTTGACCAGGAACACCGACCCCCACCAGAAGTGGTCGACGAGCAGCCCGCCCAGCAGCGGCCCGAGCGCGACCCCCACCCCGCTCGAGGCCGACCACGCCGCGATCGCCCCGGCTCGCCGCTCGGGCGGGAAGGTGGCCCCGATGATCGCCATCGAGGTGGGCATCATCATCGCGCCGCCCAGCCCCATCAGGCCGCGGGCGAGGATCAGGCCGGTCGCGTCGCCGGCCCAGGCGGCCCAGATCGAGGCGGCGCCGAAACAGAGCAGGCCGAGCACCAGGATCGTGCGGTGCCCGTACCGGTCGCCGAGCGCGCCGGCGGCGAACAGGGCGGTGGCGAACAGCAGCGCGTACGCCCCGACCGCCCACTGCAGCTGGCCCGGGGTGGCGCCGAGCCCGGTGCGCGGGTCGGCGATGCGCTCGAGGGCGATGCCCAGGATGGTGGTGTCGATCCAGATGAGCACGGCGGCGAAGACGAGGACGGACAGCACCCGCCGCTGCCGCGGTAGGCTTATTGACAGGTCCCTGACGGTCATGAGCTCACCCTCGCAGGATTGTCAGGTACCTGTCAATAGGACGCTGTCGCACAATGGGCGGGTGACACAGAACTTGGGCTGCTCGACCTTTCTCGTCCGCCATGCCTGGCTGGCCCTGCGGGGCGTGGTCGCCGAGGCGCTCGTCCAGCACGACCTGTCGGTGGCCCAGTTCGCCTCGCTGCTGATGCTCGACGAGGTGCCCGGGCTGTCGGTCGCCGACGTGGCCCGCAAGGTGTCCACCGCGCGCCAGTCCGCCAACGAGATGCTCGGCGGCCTCGAGCGGGCCGGCCTGGTCGAACGCCGGCCGCACCCGAGCGATCGCCGTACCCAGCAGATCTTCCTGACCGACGCGGGCCGGCAGCGGCTCGCCGAGGCCGTCCCGACGGTCCAGGCGGTCGAGGCCCGGCTCGCGGCCGGTTTCACCGCCGAGGAGATCGCCGTGGTCACCGCCTGGCTCGAGCGGATGACCGAGGCCCCCGCGCCGGGCGAGGAGATCTCTACTCTGTAGACCTGGCCGGGCAGACCACGAGCGGGTCCGGGGCCGGGACGCGGGCCGCCGGGGAGCAGTCGAAGCGCTGGTTGAGCAGGGCCCGCACCTGCGGGCCGGCGGCGTTCACGTCGAACCATCCCTTGTGGATGATCACGTACCGGTAGTGGTGGCCGGGGTCGGTGAGGCAGCGCAGGTTGTCCTGGTAGCTGGGGAACGCGGTGACCCGGCTCCAGGTGTTCGCCCGCTGCAGCCACTGCGGCGACGGGTATCGGCAGCTCGTCGGGTTCAGGATGGAGTGGTTGAAGGTGCCGAAGGTCAGGTAGAGCACCGGGGTGTCCCGGCCCAGCCGCTTGCTCAGGTCGACGAACCTGCTGTCGCTCGACGGCCGGTTGTAGATGTTGTAGTTGTAGCCGCCGAACGCGTACGGATCGCCGGGCAGCACCGCCGGCACGAGCGCGACGCTGAGCGCCACCACACCCGCCGCCCAGGGCAGCGCGGGCCTCGATCGGCCGGCGAAGAACCAGGTCAAAACCGCAAGGCCAAGACCGATCAGCTCGTACGCGAGGGCGACCTTGCCGTCGTGGGAGTGCCGCCACCCCGCGGGCAGGCGCAGCAGCGCCACGCTCAGCACGGTCACCGCCAGCGTTGCCGCGGCCAGCGGCAGCCGGAACGACGGGACCAGGGCGAAGGCGGCACCGACGACGCCCGCGGCGAGGACCGGGACCGCCGCGAAGTGGTACATGTAGAACTCGCCCTGCCCGTACGCGGAAAGCACCGACAGCAAGCCCGCGGCCAGCGCGACCAGAACGCCCAGCCATTGCGGCCGGCCGGCCGGCAGGCGGCGGATGAGTCGGGCCGCGGCGGCCGGCGCGACCATGACCAGCGGGTTGAGCACGGCGATGTCGCCGATCGCCACGTACAGCCGGTGCAGCTCGGCCAGGCGGATGCCGTGGATCGGCGAGTTGTCGACGAGGTTGGCCTGGTCCCGCAGCCAGATCCACTCCCAGGGCAGGAAATGCCTGGTCACCAGGTACCACAGGCCGACGAAGACGAGCGCCGAGAGCGTCGTCCAGGCGGCCCGGCGCCGGTGGAAGACCGCGATGATCAGCAGGGTCAGCAGCGCGACCGGGAAGGTGGCCAGTTTGACCGCGACCACCAGCATCGTGGCGAAGCCGCCGAGCAGCACGCCGGCCCAGAGCCGCCGGGGCAGCAGCGCGGCGCCGACCGCCAGCACGCCGCAGAGCGGGGCCACCCAGTCCGGCTCGAGGAAGTGCCAGGGCGGCGAGACGATCAGCGCCAGCGCGGTCGCGGCCGCGATCCCCACCGCCGCCGGCCGCCCGGCGACCCGTCGCACGCCCAGGAACAGCACGGCGGCGACCGCCAGGATCAGCACGTACGTCTCGAGCCGGAGCACCAGGTGGCCGGCCGTCGGCGAGTCGCCGACCAGCAGCCGCCGGCCCCCGTCGAGGACGGCCATCAGCAGCTTGTAGACGACCGGGCGGGCGATGAAGATGTCCCAGACGCTGACGCCGCCCTTGCCGGCCGTCTCCAGACCGCCGAGGGCGTACGTCACATCGCCGTTGATGTTGGTGCGGATCGCCAGCCCGACGACGGCGAGGACGGCCAGCGAGGCCACCACGACCCCGGCGACCGGGCGCTCGGTGCGCCGCGCCTCTTCGACGTCGTGGTGCAGCGTGCTCATGCGACCCTCCGGTCGTTCCGTCGGGTCACTTCAGTCTTCCGCGCTGCTCGAGCCCCGTGTTGCCGGATCGTGGATTTCGGGCGGCGGCGGCCGCGTCCGATCCCCCGATCTCGCGAGCAGGATCGTACCGAAGGCGCGCCACCCGCCCTATCGATCGGCGAAGAGTCCTAGGACATTGCTAGCCCTCTCCCAGCATGTCCACAGCGTGCGGGCCGGCCCTAGCCCCAGGTGGTGGCGTGCTCGGCGAAGTCGGCGCTGTGCCGGGGAATCACGCACAGCAGGTGGCCGCCGGGGGCGCGGAGGATGCGGCACTCCAGCCAGCGGTCGACCTCGACGGCGCCGAGCGCGATCAGGCGCGCGGTCTCGGCCTCGACGTCGTCGGTCTCGAGGTCGACGTGGTAGCGGGCCTCGGCGTCCACCGCCTGGACGGCCAGGGTCAGGCCGGCGAGGGCACCGGGGAGCGAGGTGAACTGCTCCTCGCCGGGGACCGGGTCGGCGGGGACGCCCAGGGCGGCGGACCAGAAGGCGGCGGCCCGGCCGGCGTCGGCCGCCGGGACGTCGATCAGAATCGTGGAGAGACGGCTGCGGTGCACGGTCGGAACCTACCTCAGGGGCGCAGCAGCGCCGGGTGGAGCAGCGTCGCCGTGCCGCGGCGGTAGAGCTGGGCGGGACGGCCCCGGTCGCGGATCGTAGACTCGCCGGTGGGCTCGACGAAGTTCTCGGCGCCGGTGACCTTGCGGTGGAAGTTGCGCGGGTCGAGCTTGGTGCACCAGACCGTCTCGTAGACCGCGCGCAGCTCGGCGATCGTGAAGACCGGCGGGCAGAACGCGGTCGCCAGCGGCGTGTACTCCAGCTTGGCCCGGGCCCGCTCCCAGCCGTCGGCCAGGATCCGGGCGTGGTCGAAGGCGAGGGGGTCGCCGGCCGCGATCGGGCGCCAGGAGGCGCCGGCCGCGTCGCTGCCGGCCACCGGGGCGGGCAGGTCGGGCAGCAGGGCCAGGTAGGCGACCGTCACCACCCGGCCGCGCGGGTCGCGGCCGGGCGCGCCGTACGTGGCCAGCTGCTCGAAGTGCCCGGCCGCCGGGTCGACGCCGGTCTCCTCGCGCAGCTCGCGGGCGGCCGCCTCGGCGAGATCCTCGGACTCCAGCACGAAGCCACCGGGCAGCGCCCACTCCCCCTGGAACGGCGGGATCCCGCGGCGGACCAGCAGCACCTGCAGTTCGCCGTTGCGGATCGTGAGGAGCACCAGGTCCACCGTTAGCGTCATGTTGACGATAATAGCGGCATGCTTTATCGTCAGTGTGACGACAAAGAGCGAAGGGCGGCCGAGATGGCTGACGTGACACGACGACTGCACCTGCGGCACCTGCGGGGCACCCCGACCAGCTGGGTGCGCCACACCGTGGGCGGCAAGCCGCGGAAGCAGGGCACCGGGCTCTCGTTCTGGTACCGGCCGCTGACCGCGGTGCTCTCCGAGGTGCCGGTCGACGACCGGGAGCTGCCGCTGCTGTTCCACGCCCGCACCGAGGACTTCGCGGACGTGACCGTGCAGGCGACCGTCACGTACCGGTTCAGCGACCCGGGCGCGGCGGCCGGGCGGCTCGACTTCTCGATCGACCCGTACCAGGGCCGCTGGCGGGGGCAGCCGCTCGACCAGGTGGCCACCCTGCTGGCCGAGCTGGCCCAGCAGCCAGCCCTCGACCTGCTGGCCCGGCTGCCGCTGGCCGAGGCGCTGACCGCCGGCATCGCGCCGGTGCGGCAGGGGGTCGCGGACGCGCTCGCGCACGACCCACGGCTGACCGAGACGGGGGTGACCGTGGTGAGTGCGCGGGTCGTCGCGATCCGGCCCGAGCCCGACCTCGAGCGGGCGCTGCAGACGCCGACCCGCGAGCAGGTGCAGCAGGACGCCGACCGGGCCACCTACGCTCGCCGGGCCAACGCGGTGCAGCAGGAGCGGGCGATCGCCGAGAACGAGCTGCAGAGCAAGATCGAGCTGGCCCGCCGGGAGCAGCAGCTGGTCGAGCAGCGCGGCGCCAACACCCGGCGCGAGGCCGAGCTCGACGCGGAGTCGCAGCTGGTGACGGCCCGCGGCGAGGCGCAACGGCAGGAGGTGGCGGCCCACGGCGCCGCCGAGCGGGCCCGGCTCACCGCGGGCGCGGAGGCGGACGCTTCCCGGGTGCGCGACGAGGCCCGGGCCGCCGGAGCGCGAGTGGTCGGCCTGGCCGAGGCGGAGGCCGAGGCCGCCCGCCTGGCCGCCTACCGGGACCTGCCGCCGGCCGTGCTCCGCTCGCTGGCGCTCAAGGAGCTGGCCCAGCACGTCCCGGCGATCGGCGAGTTGACCGTGACACCCGACCTGCTGAGCAAGCTGATCGGGCGGCTCGGCGAATGAGCACCCTGAGCCCGCGGGTGGTGGTCGTGTCGCGGCGCAGCGAGCTCGACGAGCTGCTCGCCCGGCACGGCACCCGGGGCGCGGCCGCGTATTTCCTGCGGCAGCGCGGCCGCGACCTGGAGGAGGTGACCGCCCGGCACGAGGCGCTGCGGGCGGCGCTGACCGAGGTGGGCGCCGCGGTGCCGGCCGACTGGCGCCGCGGGCACGTGGAGCGGGCCGACCTGCCGCGCTTCCTGTTCGGGCCGGAGGACGTCGTCGTCGCGGTCGGCCAGGACGGCCTGGTCGCGAACGTCGCGAAATACCTGGACGGGCAGCCGGTGATCGGCGTCGACCCGGAGCCGGGACGCCATCCGGGCGTGCTGGTGCGGCACGAGGCGAAGGCGGTCGCCGGGCTCCTGCGCCAGCACGCCCCCAGCGAGGAACGCACGATGGTGGTCGCCCACCTCGACGACGGCCAGGAGCTTTACGGTCTTAATGAGGTATATGTCGGGCATGCGTCTCATCAGTCCGCCCGCTACGTGCTCGGTACACCGGATGGCCATCGGGAGCGCCAGTCGTCGTCCGGCCTGATCGTGGGCACCGGGACCGGGGCGACCGGTTGGTGTGCGTCGATCGCGCGCGAACGCGGGGCGGCGCCGAGGCCACCCGCCCCGGGTGATCGGGAGCTGTGCTGGTTCGTACGGGAAGCATGGCCATCTCCCACCACCGGCGTGCGGCTGGACGCGGGGTTGCTCGCCGGAGGCGAGGAGATCGAGCTGACGAGCGAGTCCGAGCGGCTGGTGGTCTTCGCCGACGGCCTGGAGTCGGACGCCCTGGAGCTGTCGTGGGGTCAGCGCGTGCGGGTCGGCGTCGCGGAACGGAGGCTGCATATGACTTGATCTAAGTATGTAGGGTATGCGCCGATGGAATTGCCGACCCCACCCCCGAAAGCGCCCGAGTTCGGTGCCGACGCGCTGATCGTCTGCGAGAGCCTGGTCCGCATCTACCAGACCGGACCGGTCGAGGTGCAGGCACTGCAGGGCCTCGACCTGGTCGTCGACGCCGGCGAGATGATCGCCGTGGTCGGTGCCTCCGGGTCGGGCAAGTCCACGCTGCTGTCCATCCTGGCCGGGATCGACGCGCCGACCGCCGGGCGGGCCCGGGTCGACCGGTGGAACCTGCTGTCCATGAACCGCTCGGACCGGGTGCGGTACCGGCGGCACACGGTCGGGTTCGTCCGGCAGCAGACCGCCAACAACCTGGTGCCGTACCTGACCGCACGGCAGATGGTCGACCTGCCGATGACGGCGGCGCGCGTGCCCTCCCGTACGCGCAAGAAACGAAGTTTGGATCTTTTGGGCGCGCTCGGGGTGGCGGACTGCGCGGATCGGCGGCCCGGGCAGCTCTCCGGCGGGCAGCAGCAGCGGGTGGCGATCGCGGTGGCGCTGGCCAACGAGCCGCGGGTGCTGTTCGCCGACGAGCCGACCGGTGAGCTGGACACGACCACCTCGGCCGAGGTCTTCGGGGCGCTGCGCACGGTCAACCGCGACCTCGGCGTCACCATCGTCGTGGTCACGCACGACCCGGCGGTCAGCGGCCAGGTCGAGCGGACCGTCGCCATCCGGGACGGGCGCACGAGCAGCGAGGTGCTGCGCCGGACCGCCACCGCCGACGACGGCGGCGAGCACGTGATCGCCGAGGAGTACGCCGTGATGGACCGCGCCGGCCGGGTGCAGATCCCGGCCGACTACCGGGAGGCCCTCGCCCTGACCCGGCGCGTACGGCTGGCCCTGGAACCCGACCACGTCACGATCCGGCCGGACGCATGACCGCCTGCACCGAGCGGCACCTCCGTGAGTTGCGCGCTCAGGCCGCAGGCGAGGGCCAGAAGGGCATGCGAAAGGTGGGCACAGCATGACCGCGCCGATCCTGACGGTCCAAGGTGTGCACCGCACCTTCGGATCCGGGCCCGCCGCGGTGCACGCCCTGCGCGACATCTCGTTCGAGGTGGAGCCGGGCACGATGGTGGCGCTGGTCGGGCGCTCCGGCTCGGGCAAGACCACGCTGCTCAACGTCATCGGCGGCCTCGACCGGCCGGACGAAGGGGCGGTCACGGTGGACGGCGTCGACGTGACCGCGCTGGACGAGGACGGGCTGTCCCAGCTGCGGCGGGAGCGGGTCTCGTACGTCTTCCAGACCTTCGGCCTGATCCCGGTGCTGTCCGCCGCCGAGAACGTGGGCGTGCCGCTGCGGCTGGCCCGGGCCGAACCGAAGGAGCGCGAACGCCGGGTCGAGCTGCTCCTCGACCTGGTCGGGCTCTCCGGGCACGCCGCCCAGCGGCCGGGCGAGCTCTCCGGCGGCCAGCAGCAGCGGGTGGCGATCGCCCGCGCGCTGGCCGCCTCGCCCCGGCTGCTGATCGCCGACGAGCCGACCGGCCAGCTGGACGCCGAGACCGGCCTCGCGGTGATGGCGCTGATCCGCGGGATCGTCGAGTCCGAGGGGGTCACCGCGCTGGTCTCCACGCACGACCCGGTGATGATGGCGCTCGCCGACCGGGTCGTGCGGATCGCCGACGGACAGCTGGTTCCGTGATCGCCCTGCTCGCCCGGCGCGCCCGCGCCCAATGGCCGCTGCTGGCGTCGCTGCTCGCCGTGCTGACCATCGGGGCGACCCTGCTGGGCACCTGCGCGCTGCTGGTCACCCGCACCTCGGAGCGGGCCGTCGAGGTGGCCGCGGCCCGGGCCACCGCGGACGACGTCGAGGTCACCGCGTACACGGTGGAGATCCCGCCGGGGAACGCGCGGTCGGTCGCCGCCGACACCCGCGAGATCCTCGCCGCCTCGATCGAGCCGTTCCCGGCGGCGCTCACCACGCGCGCCTCCTCGGTCATGCGGGCGCTGCCCGGCGACGGACGGGAGGCGTACCTCTCGGGGGTGGAGGGTCTGTCGGCAAGGTCCACGCTGATCAGCGGGCGGTGGCCGCGGGCGGCCGGCGACACCTCCGCCGGGCGGCCGCTGGAGGCGGCGATCTTCGACAACACCGCGCGGCTGCTGGGGCTGAAGGTGGGCAGCCGGATCCGGCTCGGCGCGGAGCTGACCGTCGACCCGGCCGGGCCGGTCACGGTGACCGTGGTCGGGCTGGTGCACCCGCTGCCGGACGCCGGGTGGGACCGGGATCCGCTGGGCGGCGAGGGCTTCGACCCGGACCCGAGCGACGCCGCGTTCGGGCGCAAGATGCAGGCGTACGGGCCGTTCCTGGTCGACCTGGCCGACCTGCTGGCCAGCGGCTCGGCGCTGGACCGGCTCGAGGTGAACGCCCGGCCGGACCTGGCCGATCCGAAGGCCCGCGACCTGGACACGCTGAGCGCTTCGGTGCTCGGCGCCGACGCGCGGCTGGCCGCGAAGCTCACCGGCCGGGTCCGCGTCGAGCGCGTCTCCTCGGCGCTGCCCGGAACCCTGGCCGGTGCCCGGGATCAGCAGGAGCTCACGGCCGAGGCGGTGCTCGCGCTGGCGCTGATCGGCATCGTGCTGACCGCGATCGCGCTGGCCCTGGCCGGGCGGCTGGCCACCGGCGTACGGGCGGACGAGAGCGAGCTGCTGAGCGCGCTCGGCACGAGTCGCCGGCAGTTCGCGGCCGCCGCCACCGTCGAGGCCCTGGCGCTGGCCGTGCTCGCGGTGGCGCTGGCCGTCCCGGCGTCGGCCGCGCTGCACGCCGCGCTCACCCGGATCCCGCCGCTCTCCGGGGCCGGGCTGGCCGCGCGGCCGGCGGTGACCGGGCCGCAGGTGCTGTCGGTCGCCGGCGGCGCGCTGGTCCTCGCCGTCCTGCTGATCTCCCTGGCGGTCTGGCCGGCCGCCTCCTCCGGCGACCGGCGCTCCCGGCGCGAGCTGCTCGCCCGCTCCGGCGCCGACCTGCTGCTGGTGGCGCTGGCCGGGGTCGGCTGGTGGCAGCTGACCACCCAGCCGGCGGGGGCGGGAACCCGGGCCGATGCCGTACGCGTGCTGGCTCCCGCCCTGCTGCTGACCGCCGGCACCGCCCTCGCCCTGCGGCTCGTCCCGCCCGCGCTGAACCGCGCCGAACGCCTCGCCGCCCGCACCCGGGGGCTGGTCGCGCCGCTGGCCACGGTCCAGGCCGCCCGCCGCCCGCAGGCCGTCGCCGCCGGGCTGCTGATCGGGCTGGGCTGCGCCGCCGCCACGTTCGGCGCGGCGTTCGACGACACCTGGCACGCCGCCCAGCACGACCAGGCCGATCTCGCGGTCGGCACCGACCTGTCGGTGGTGCTCGGCGCTCCCCCGCTCACCGGGCAGAGCACCGCGGTCGCCGCGGCCGTCGGCGGGGTGGTCAGCCCGGTCGCCGAGCACACCGTCGCGGTCGGCCAGTGGCTCGGCGGCGCGGGCGCGGCGCCCCGGCTGCTCGCGCTGGACACCCGGAAGGCGGCCGCGGTGCTGCGCGGCCGCGGCGACTGGCCGTCGGTCGCGAAGCCGCTCATCCCGGCCACGCCGGTCCCCGGGATCGCCCTCCCGCGCGGATTCGTGCCGGTCATCTCGGGCACGGCCACCGACAACGCCGCCGTCACCGTGACCCCGTTCCTGGTCCTCGAGGACGCGACCGGGCTGCGCACCGCGTGCAGCGGCACCGCCGTCCCGCTCGACGGGCACGCCTACCCGGTGCCGGGCTGCGTGCCGGACGACGGACTGCGGCTGGTCGCCGTCGCGCTGCCGGTCAGCGGCGTGCCCGGCGGGTGGGCCGCGGTCAGCACCGTGGACGTCGGCCTCACCGTGCCCGGCGGCGCCACCGCGGACAAGTGGGGCGTCAAGGCGGCCTCCCCGGAGTCGGGACAGCTCAGCGGCACCACCGTCGCGATCGCCGGCGGCCGGCTGCGGATGACCGGCACGGTGAAGTTCGCCGAGCCGATCGCGGCGAGCCGGACCTTCGTCGCGACGGCGTTCGGCAACCCCGGCCCGGTGCCGATCGCCATCTCGACCCGGCTGGCCGGGGACGTGAGCGCGCAGGTCGGCTCGAAACTCAGCCTGACGTACGGGGTGACCCCGGTCGACGCGGTGGTCACCGAGGTGGTCCCGGCCATCCCGTCCGCGCCCGGCGCAGCCGCCGCGATGGCCGATGTGGACAGCCTCTCCCGGGCCCTGATCAGCCGCGGCGACCTGGACTCGCCGGTGACCGCGTGGTGGGCCGGCCACCCGCGCGCCGACGCCGCCGCCCGGGTCGCCGGGCTGCACGTCGGGCCTACCATCACCCGGGCCGGCGAGACCGAGCGGCTGACCGGCAGCCCGCTGCGCGCCTCGGTGCCGGCCGTGCTGCGATTGCTGGTCGCCGCCGCGGTCGTGCTGCTGCTCGGCGGGGTGGTGCTGCACGTGACCTGCGACGTCCAGCTGCGGGCGCTGGAGGTGGCCCGGCTGCGTGGGCTCGGCATGTCCCGCCGGTCGATCCGCCGGGCGCTGCTCGGCGAGCACGCCGCCGTGCTGCTGCCGCTGCTGGTCGCGGGCGCGGCGGTCGGCGCGCTGGCCACCCGGGTGGTGGCGCCGCTGATGATCCGCTCGGACACCGGGGGCGCGCCGATCCCGGCCGCCCACGCGCACTGGCCCTGGCTCACCGAGGGGCTCCTGTTCGGGCTGCTGGTGGCCGGGACCGGGCTGGCCGTGTTCGCGGTCGTCACCGTGCAGGCCCGCCGCGCCGACGCCGCCCACCTGCGGGTGGCCTGATGAAATACTTGCCTGCCCTGCATTGGCCGAGCATCCGGGGCCGGGCCCGGGCTGACTTCGGGCCGCTGCTGCTGGTCGCGCTGGTGGTGGCGGCGGTCAGCCTGCTCGCCGCCGCGGTGCCGCCGCTGATGCGGGCCACCGCCGACGACGCCGCCCGGGCCGCCGTCCGCGACAACCCCGACGAATCGGCCGTACGGGTGGATGCCCGCTGGGAGGACGACTACGGCCCGAACGGCGGCCGGGTCCGCGACCCGCACCTCGCCGACGACGTCGACTCCCTCGGCGAGCGCGCGGCCGACACTCTCGACCCGGAGCTGAGCGCCCTGCTGCGCCCGCCGGTCACCACCGCCACCAGCATCTCCCTCATGATCGCCGACGGCAGCGTGCAGCGGCACTTCCAGGTCGACTACCTGCGCAGCGGCCCGGACGGCCCGAAGGTCACCTGGGTCGCCGGCCGGGCGCCGGCCGCCACCCGGGCCGGCAACCCGGAGATCGTCCAGTTCGTCGGGCCGCCGTGGGAGATGCAGGTCGGCGTCTCCGAGGCCGAGGCGGCGCAGCTGAAGGTCCGCCCCGGCGATCACCTTCCGGTCAAGGACGAGCTGCGGACCCCGTACAACGTGAAGGTCTCCGGCATCTTCCGCCCGGCGGACCCGGCCGACCCGGCCTGGAAGCAGCTGCCCTCGCTGCTCAAACCGGTCGCCGGGCTGGACGGGGCCGGCGCCACCCGCTTCGGCGGGCTGCTGTCGGCCGACTCGCTGCCGGACGCCCGGCTCGCGTTCCAGCAGGACCAGTTCCGGCGTACGGTGTGGTTCGCCGCCGAACCGGACCGGCTCACCTGGCAGTCGGCCCAGCGGCTCGCCGCCACCGTGGCCCAGCTCAAGGCCCGGTCGGCCTCGTCCGCCGAGCGCGACACCTCGCTCAAGTGGCAGACCGAGCTCGACCTCGTGCTGCGCGAGGTCAAGGCCCGGGTCGACGCCGCCGAGGCGCAGGCGTCGGTGCTGCTGATCGCGGTCCTGGCGGGCGCCGGCCTGGTGCTTCTGCTCGCCGCCGACCTGCTCGTACGCCGGCGGTCCGCCGCGCTGATCGCGGCCCGCCGGCGCGGCGCCTCGCTGCCGAGCCTGGCCACCGAACTGCTGCTCGAATCGGTCGCCGTGACGCTGCCGGCCGCGGCCCTCGGGATCGGCCTCGCCCTCGCCCTGGCCGGCGGCGCGGCGATCGGCTGGGCGGTCCCGGTGGCGGCCTGCGCGATCCTCGCCGGCCCCGCCTTCGGCACCGTCGCGGCCGCCCGGGGCACCCGCGACCGGCGAGCGGCGGCCAACCGCGCGGCCCGCCGCTTCGCCGAGCGCACCGCCCAGCTGCGGCGCGCGGCGCTGGACGTCGCCGTCGTCCTCTTCGCCGCCGGCGCGGTCGTCGCGCTGCGCCAGCGTGGCGTCGGCGACTCGGCGCTGCCGGCCACCGCGCCCGCCCTCGGCGTCCTCGCCGGCGCCGTCCTGCTGCTGCGGCTGATGCCGGCCGGCACCGGGTTCGCGCTGCGGCGGTCGCTGCGCTCCCGGCGGCCGCTCGCCGTCTTCGGGGCCGCCCAGGCGAACGCGACCGCCGCCCGGGCGCTGCCGCTGCTGGTGCTGACCACCACCGTCGCGCTCGCGTCGTTCGCGGTCACCCTCGCCGCCACCACGTCGAACGGCCTCGCCGACGGCGCCTGGCGCACGGTCGGCGCGGACGCCCGGCTCGACGTCGCCCCCGAGGAGACCGGCTCGACAGCCGCCGTGACCGCGAAGCTCGCCGCGGCGCCCGGGGTGACCCACGCGGTCGCCGGCGCCTTCGTGACCGGCGCCCGGATCGTCGCCGGCGACACCTCGGTCACGCCCGGCGTCGTGGTCGTCGACGCGGCCGCCTTCCAGTGGATGCTCGCCGACACGCCGCTGCCGGCCGCGCCGGACCTGGCCAAGCTCGGCCCGGGCAAGGCGCTGGTCCGCGGCAGCCTGCGCCCCGGCCAGTCGTTGAAGCTCTACCTGACCACCGAGGACGAGGGCTACGCCGCCCACGGCTACGCGACGGACAAGGACGCGATCGCGCTGACCGCGGTGGGCACCGCCCCGGCCGTCGACGGCCTCGACGACGTGGTGGTGCTCGACGCCTCCGCGCTGCCCAGCACGCCGGACACCATCTGGGTGACCGGCCCGGGCGCGGCGGCCGCGGTCAACGCGGCGGCCGCGAGCGGGCATCCGGTGGTGCGCCAGGAGATCCTGCGTACGCGGCAGCAGTCGCCCCTGACCGCCGGATTGGTGGCCCTCGCCCGCACCGCGGCCGGGGTGCTACTCGCGCTGGGCGTGCTCGGCTTCGCGCTCGGCGCGGCCGCCACGGCACCCGAGCGCTGGCGGACGCTGGCCCGGCTGCGCACGCTCGGCCTGCGGCCCCGCGACAGCCGCCGGGTCGCGACCGGCGAGCTGCTGCCGCCGGTGCTGGCGGCGGCGGTGTGCGGGCCGCTGCTCGGGGTGCTGTTCGTCCGGCTGACCTTCGGGCCGCTGTCGCTGCGCCTGATCACCGGGCAGAGGGCGCGGCCGGCCACGGTCGTGCCGTGGTGGCTGCTGGGGGCGGCGGCGATCGTGCTGCTGCTGAACCGGGCACCGGGCACCGGGCACCGGGCACCGGGCACCGGGCACCGGGCACCGGGCACCGGGCACCGGGCACCGGGCACCGGGCACCGGGCACAGGGCACCGGGCACAGGGCACCGACGACGCGAGGGGGCTCGGCGGGGGCGGCCGCGCCGTGTTGCCGTTGGCCGAAGGACGGTTACCCCTCCCACCACCGCCCAGATCGGCCTGGCATGTCACGAACCCGCAGGTCAGCCACCCCCCGCCAACCCCTTTGCTCTGCGCACCTATACGCACCGAAACCGAACGCCCGTTCCTTTTCGGTGCGTATAGGTGTGCAGAGCAAAGTGCCCCGCACCGATGGCCTGAGCTGGGACGATCCCGCCGAAGCGGTGCTCGCGGCGGACCGGGCCCGGCCTCGACGACGCGCCCGCTGTGGAGACGACGCGGTCCTCGGCTCGTCGTGCCGACGCTGGTGGACGAGGCGATCAGCACGGACTTACTCGGTTACCGAGAACGGTGATGCTGCGCTCGACGGTGGCCGACCGGCACAACCCTGCCCGGTGCCGACCAGCACAACCCAGTCGTGGTGGCGAGCTCGCGGAACGCCCGGCGGGTGGTGGGCGGGGCTGCTGCGGCGGGCAGGACGGCTGCTGCGGCGGGGGCGGCGGAGGCGGCGGAGGGGCGGCTGGGGCGGGAGCGGCGGCAGGCGGCAGCTGCGGCGCGGGCAGGCGGCAGCTGCGGCGCGGGCAGGCGCAGCTGCGGCGCGGGCAGGCGGCAGCTGCGGCGCGGGCAGGCGGCAGCTGCGGCGGGGGCGGCGGCAGCTGCGGCGGGGGCGGCGGCAGCTGCGGCGGGGGCGGCGGCAGGCAGCGGGGCGGCGGCAGGCAGCGGGGCGGCGGCAGGCAGCGGGGGCGGCTACTGCGGCGGGGCTGCGGCGGCGGGGGCGGCGGCAATCAGGTTGCCCCGTCCTGGTCGATCGATAGACTTCGGCGCATGCCCGGGCAATCGCCTACGCGCTGACCTTTCCCCGTCATCGCGTGCCGCATCGGATGGGTGCGGCCCTCATCAGGGTGTTGCCTTTCCGTGCCTGCGTTTCGCCTGGCCTGCCTGGCCTACATCGGTGCCGCCCTGCCCGGCTCGACCCTGGGCCTGCTGTGGCCGTCCATCCGAGTCGGTCTTCATCAGCCCGTCGCCACGCTCGGCGTCCTGGTCGTCTTCGGGGTGGTGGCGTCGGCGGTGGCCAGCACCGCCGCCGGGCGGCTGCTCGCCCGGTGGAGCGCGGGGGCGCTGCTGGCCGTGGGGACGCTGCTGACCGGGGTCGCGCTGGCGGTCGAGTCGGTCGCGTCGTCGGTGGTGGTGTTCGGCACCGGGATGGTGCTGTTCGATCTCGGCTTCGGGACGGTCAACGCGGCGCTCAACGCCTATGCGGCGGCGCACTTCGGGCCGCGGCGGATCAACTGGATGCACGCCGCGTACGGGCTCGGCGCCACCGCCGGGCCGGTCCTCGCCACCGCGATGCTCGGCGCCGGGATGTCCTGGCGCGGGGTGTACGGCTCGATGGGCGCGGCCCTGGCGCTGGTCGCCGGCGCCTTCGCGCTGACCCTGTCGGCCTGGGCGGCGCCGCGGCCCCGGCCCGCCGGGAAGACTCGGCGGCCGGCGGTGCTCGGGTCGCTCGTGTTCACCGCGGTCGAGGCGGGCATCGAGGGGGCCGCCGGCCTCTGGGGATACGTGTTCCTGACCGAGGGCCGGGGGGTGCCGGCGACGGTCGCGGGGCTAGTGGTCTCGGCGTACTGGGGAATGATGTTCCTGGGTCGGGTTCTGCTCGGCGCGGTGGCCGAGCGCCTCGGCGCGCGCCGGGTGCTGGGCGCCGCGGTGCTGGGGGTGAGCGCCGGCGCCGCACTGATGATCGTGCCCGAGGCGGCCACCGCGGCCGCCGGGCTGATCGTGCTGGGGCTGGCCGCGGCGCCGGTGTTCCCGCTGTTCGTGCTGACCACCGGCGGCGCCGACGAGGTGGTCGGCCTGCAGGTGGCGGCATCGGCGGTGGGCAGCGCGGCGCTCCCGGCCGGCATCGGGCTGGCGATCGGCGCCTCGACCGCGAACGCGCTCGCCCCGCCCCTGCTGGCGCTCGGCCTGACCATGTGCGTGGTCTACCGCGCGGTGTCACGCTGACGGCGGCGTGCGGTGCATACCCGGCTCGGACCGGGGTATGCGGTCCCCATGCGGATCCTCACCCGACTCGAAACGGCCCGCGAGCTCGACCCGGTCAGCGACAAGCTGCAGGAGGTGGTCACCGCCGTGGTGCGTCCGCGCCGGCTGCGCGACCTGCTGCACGGCACCTGGCTCGGCCACCCGCTGCACCCGGTGCTGGTGGATTTGCCGGTCGGAGCGTTCCTCTGCGTCGGCGCGCTCGACCTGATGCGGGGCCGCCGGCGGGCGGCGACCACGCTGGTGGCGCTGGGCGTGGCGACGGCGGGACCGGCCGCGGTGGCCGGCTGGGCCGACTGGTCCGAGATGACCAAGGACCGGCGCCGGGTCGGCCTGGTGCACGCGGCGTCGAACCTGCTGGCGGTCGGCCTCTACGCCGGCTCGCTCGCCGTCCGCCTGCGCAGCAACGGCATGCGGGGGCGGGCGCTCGGCTTCGCCGGCCTGTCGGTGGCCGGGCTGGGTGCGTTCCTCGGCGGGCATTTGGCGTACGCGCAAAGCGCCGGCACCAATCAGGCCGCGCCCGAGATCGCCCGCCTGCCCGAGGACTGGACGGTGGCCGGCTCCCTGTCCTTCCTGCCGGAGGGCAAGACCTCGGTGCGCACGGTCGGCGGCGTACCGGTGCTGTTCTACCGGCAGGGCGACCACGTCTCGGCGCTGATCGAGCGCTGCGGCCACGAGACCGGCCCGCTCGGCGAGGGCGAGGTGACCGGCGCCGGCCCGGACGCCTGCGTGGTCTGCCCCTGGCACGGCAGTACCTTCCGGCTCGCCGACGGCGCGGTGGTGCACGGCCCGGCGGCCAGCAGCCAGCCGGTGCTCCCCTGCCGGGTCCGCGATGGCATGGTCGAGGTCCGCCAGCCCTAATCGCCTGCGCTGACCGACTTGTCCTCCTGCTCGTCGTCCTCGTCGATCCAGTTGTGCCGGTAGATCGGGATGCCGCCCCAGAGGACCAGGAAGAAGACCGCGGTGGCGCCGCCGAGCAGCCCTGCCATCGACGGGCTGAGCAGGAAGTCGACGATGAGGAAGACGCTGGTGACCATCGAGATCAGCAGGAACCCGAGGCCGCCGGTGGCCATCCGGTGCGCGTAGCGGACCAGTTCCGGCTTGCGGCCCTGGCGGAACAGCGCCCGGTGGAAGGCGACCGGCCCGATGATCATCGCGGCGGCGCCGGCCGCCGCCAGCAGCGCCACGACGTAGAGGTCCTTCTGGAAGGACGTGGTCTTGGGGAAGCCGTTGCTGAACGGGAGGGTGAGCAGGAACGCGAAGAGGATCTGGACGCCGGTCTGCGCCACCCGCAGCTCCTGCAGCAGATCGCCGAAGTTGCGATCCCAGCGGTGCTTCTCGTCCTCGTCCTTGATGTGGCGCTTCTCCTCGGTCATGCCGCTGGCGAGTGCCCCGATCAGCGATCATCCAAACGGCGTACGACCAGCAGCGCCACGTCGTCGGTGGGCTCGTCCAGGCCGACCGTCGTCATGACCTTCTCGCAGAGCTGCTCGGCCGGGGCCGGAGTGATCGCCTGGGCCAGCCGCTCGATGCCGTCGTCGATCAGCTCGCCGCGCCGCTCGATCAGGCCGTCGGTGTAGAACGCCAGCACCGCGCCGGGCGGCAGGGCGACCGTGGTGGTACGCCGGGGCTGCCGGGTGATGTCGATGCCCAGCGGCGGGTCGGCCGGCAGCTCGAGCACCCGGGCCGGCTCGCCGGGGGCGGCCAGCACCGGGGGCAGGTGGCCGGCGGTGGAGACGCGCACGGTGGAGCGGTCCGGCGAGATCAGCGCGTACATGGCGGTGGTCATGCTGCCCGCCTCGAAGTGCCGCACCTTGCGGTCGAGCAGGGTGAGCGCCTCGGCCGGGTCGTCGGTGATCAGGGTGTACGCGCGCAGGGCGCTGCGGACCCGGCCCATCACCACCGCGGAGGCCAGGCCGTGCCCGGAGACGTCGCCGATCACCACGCCGAGCCAGCCGGAGGGCAGGGTGAACACGTCATACCAGTCGCCACCGATGCCGAAGGCGTGGCCGGGGACGTAGCGGGCGGCCAGTTCGACGCCCGGCAGCCGGGGCAGGGTGGTGGGCAGCAGGCTGCGTTGCAGGGCGAGCGCGGTGGCCTGCTCGAGCTTCTGGTTGCGGATCTGCCCGGCGGTGCCGGCTCGGTCGGCGGCCAGCTCCAGCAACTGCACGTCGTCCTGGGTGAACTCCCGAGGGTGCAGCGAGCCGATGTGCAGCACCCCGATCACCTCGCCGGCCGCCATGATCGGCACGCCGAGCAGCGACCGGATGCCCAGGTCGAGCAGGATCGGGTTGACCACGTCGTCCGCGGTGACCTCGGGCAGGATCAGCGGCCGGCGGGTCTCGGCGACCCGGCCGGCGAAGCCCCGGCCGATGGCGATCCGCACGCCACGCCGTACCTCCTCCTCGATGCCCTTGGCCGCGGTCGCGACCAGCTGGCCGGAGTGCGGGTCCAGCAGCAGGATCGCGGCGGTGTCCGCGCCGAGCAGATCCCGCACCCGGTCCAGCAGCTCGTCGAGCAGGTCGGAGGCGTCCAGGCGGGACAATGTCGCGTCGGTGACGGCCTCGAGACGACGCAGGCGCTCATCGGTCCGCACGCTGTCGACATCCATGGGCAACAACCTACTCAATCGTGGTCACCGAGCAGGTCACGGACCGCCCGCTCGCTGTCCCGGGCAATCGTCTCGCCGTCCTCGTAGCGCTCGATCACCCGGGGATCCACATATGATGCCCGAGCCACCGCCGGGGTGTTACCGAGCCGGTCGGCGACCTCCTTCATCGCGGTCGCGACGACCTTCCTGCGCTTGGCGGCGGTGGGCCGCGGGCCGGCCTCGGCGAGCGCGGTGGCGGCCGTGACGGTGCCGTGCCAGGTGCGGAAGTCCTTGGCCGTCATCTTCCCGCCGCTGATCTCCTTCAGGTAGTCGTTGACCGCCGCCGCGTCGACCTCACGCCAGCGGCGGGCATGCCCGTCCCAGTACGCGAAGAGCCGCTTCTGGCCGCGCCGCCGCCGCTTGAGGTCGGTGAGCACCGCGCAGACCTCGCCCTCGTCGACCGTGCCGGAGTGCTCGACGCCCGATTTTCCGGGGAAGGTGAGCAGCACGCAGCCGTTCCGGGTGCTCAGATGCTCCGGGCGCAGGGTGGACAGCCCGAACGAGGGGTCCTCGGCCCGGGCCGCGTACTCGTCGCTGCCGACCCGGAACATCCCGAGGTCGAGCAGGCTGACGATGGCCGCGAGGACCCGCTCCCGGCTCATCCCCCGGCCCGCCGTGAGGTCGGCGCGCAGCCGCCGGCGTACCGCGGGCAGCTTTCCGGCCGCCGCGAGCACCCGATCGAACTTCTCGGCGTCCCGGGCGGTGCGCCACTGCGGGTGGTAGAGGTACTGCTTGCGGCCGGCGGCGTCGACGCCGGTGGCCTGGATGTGCCCGCGCGGGTCCGGCGAGATCCACACCTGCTGCCAGGCCGGCGGGATGACCAGCCCCTTGATCCGCTCCAGCGTCGCGGCGTCGGTGACCCGGGCGCCGTCGGCGTCCAGGTAGGTGAAACCGCGGCCGGACCGGCGGCGGGACAACCCCGGCCTGGTCAGCTTGCTGCGCCGCAGCCGCACCACGGACCCCTTCCTTCCCATCCCGGGCCGACGGAATGCCCGAGTGGTGAAGCGCGCAAACTTGTCACATCCGGGTGTGGGGCGGCGGTATCGGGGTAGCCGCCATGCGTGGCAGAAATTACTTCGGAGCTATTGATCACGCGGCTGGCCGAGTGGGGCGTCGACACGATCTTCGGCCTGCCCGGCGACGGCATCAACGGAATCATGGAGGGCCTGCGCCGGCACACCGACAAGGTCAAGTTCGTGCTCGTGCACCACGAGGAGGCGGCGGCGTTCATGGCCACCGCGTACGCGAAGGCGACCGGGAAGATCGGGGTCTGCCTGGCCACCTCGGGCCCGGGCGGCATCCACCTGCTCAACGGCCTGTACGACGCGAAGCTGGACCACGCTCCGGTGCTGGCGATCACCGGCATGCAGGAGTCCGCCGTGCTCGGCACCGGCTACCAGCAGGAAGTCGCGCTGGACAAGCTGTACGAGGACCTCACCGAGTACAACCAGGTCGTGATGAACCCGGCGCAGCTGCCGACGTTGGTCGACGTGGCGATCCGGACGGCGTACGCGCGCCGCGGGGTGGCCCATCTGACCGTCCCGAACGACATCCAGATCGCGCCGGCCGGCAAGGACCCGTACTCGACGGTCGCGCCGGTCCGCCCGCCGTCGACGGCCCCGGTCTACCTGGCGCCCGCCGTCCGTCCCCGGGACGCGGATCTGCGCCGGGCGGCCGACCTGCTGAACGCCGGCGAGAAGGTCGCGATCCTGGTCGGCATCGGCGCGCGCGGCGCGGGCCGGCTGGTCGAGCAGGCCGCCGACAAGCTCGGCGCGCCGATCGTGAAGTCGCTGATGGGCAAGATGGTCGTCGCGGACGACTCGCCCTACGTGACCGGCGGCATCGGCCTGCTGGGCACCAAGCCCAGCGAGGAGCTGATGGAGGAGGCCGACACCCTGCTGATGGTCGGCACGAACTTCCCGTACACGAAGTTCCTGCCGGAGCCGGGCAAGGCCAAGGTCGTGCAGATCGAGATCGAGCCGGCCCGGGCCGGCACCCGGATCCCCACCGACGTGCCGCTGGTCGGCGACGCGGCAGCCACGCTGGAGGCGCTGCTGCCGCTGCTCGACGCCAAGGACAAGGGGCTGCTGGCCAAGTACCGGGAGAAGATGAAGGACTGGCGGGAGTCGATGACCGCGCTCGAGTCGGGCGAGCGGGACCCGATCGCGCCGCAGTACCTGGCCCAGCAGCTGGACGCGCTGGCCGCCGACGACGCGGTGCTGACCTGCGACTCCGGCACGATCGCGACCTGGGCGGCGCGGCACTGGCACATCCGCGGCAACCGTGAGTTCTACCTGTCCGGCACGCTCGCCACGATGGCGCCGGGCCTGCCGTACGCGCTCGGCATCCAGCACGCCTATCCGGGCCGGCAGGTCATCGCGTACGTCGGTGATGGTGGTTTCGCCATGCTGATGGCCGAGTTCCACACGGCGGCCCGGTACCAGCTGCCGATCAAGGTCGTGATCAACAACAACAACTCGCTCGGGCAGATCCTCTGGGAGCAGATGGTCCTGGGCTACCCCGAGCACGGGATCCGGTTCGGCGAGCCGAAGCCGGACTTCGCGGCCTGGGCGCGCGGGTGCGGCGGCTTCGGCGTGCACGTCGAGAAGCCCGGCGACCTGCCGGGCGCGCTGCGGGAGGCGCTCGCCCACCCCGGGCCGGCGCTGATCGACGTCGCGGTCAACCCGGACGAGCCGCCGCTGCCCGGCAAGGTCAGCTACGACCAGGCGAAGAAGTTCGCCGAGGCCTGGCTGCACGGCCAGCCGCGGAAGGCGTCGATCGCCTCCACCCTGTTCAAGGACAAGATCCAGCAGTTGAAAGGCTGACGATCGATGGCGGTCATCTCGCTTCCCACCCCGACCGCCCGCCGCTCCGCCCCCACCACCGACTACACGGCGCTCGAGAAGGCGCTCAAGGCGGTGGTGCGGGGTGACGTGCGGTTCGACGCGGGTGCTCGCGCGGCGTACTCCACCGACGCGTCCAACTACCGGCAGGTGCCGATCGCGGTGGTCTGCCCGGTCGACGTGGACGACGCGGTCGCCGCGGTCAAGATCTGTCACGAGCACGACGTGCCGCTGCTCAACCGGGGCGGCGGCACCAGCCTCGGCGGCGAGTGCTGCAACGTCGCGGTGGTGCTCGACTGGACCAAGCACGTGCACGGCGTCGAGTCGGTCGACCCGGTCAACAAGAAGGCGATCATCCTGCCGGGCACCCCGCTGGACGACGCGAACAAGGTGCTGGCCGAGCACGATCTGATCATCGGGCCGAAGCCGGCCACCCACTCGCACTGCACGATCGGCGGGATGGTCGGCAACAACTCCTGCGGAGCGACCGCGCAGTGGAGCGGCACGATGGCGGCCAACGTCTCCCGCCTGGAGATCCTCACCTACGACGGCCTGCGGATGTGGGTCGGGCCGACCGCGCCGGAGGAATTTGAGGAGATTGTCGCGGGAGGCGGCCGGAAGGCGGAGATCTACCGCTCCCTGCGCGACCTTTACGGCCGGTATGCCGAGCAGATCAAGACCCGCTTCCCGGACATTCCCCGGCGGATATCCGGGTTCAATTTGCCGGATCTGTCGGACATGAACGTGGCCCGGGCCCTGGTCGGCTCCGAGTCCACGTGCGTTACCGTGCTTCGGGTCGAGGTGGACCTGATGGTCCCGCCGAAGAAGAAGGCGACGGTCGTGCTCGGCTATCCCGACCTCCCGTCGGCGGCCGACGCCGTGCCGGAGATCGCCGCGCACGACCCGATCCAGCTGGAGGCCGCCGACGAGAAGCTCTTCCTCTACGAGCGCGAGGAGCACCGGCCCACCGAGATCCTCAGGTTCCTGCCGGACGGGCGGGCCTGGCTGGTGGTCCAGCTCGGCGCGGACACCGAGGAGGAGGTCCGGGCCAAGGCGTCGGCACTCGCCGGTGACCGCGGGGTGATCCTGGAGGGCGATCAGGAGGAGCGGCTGAGCAAGGTGCGGGAGGCCGGGCTGGCCACCACCGCACGCACCCCGAACGGGCCGGACGCGTGGCCCGGCTGGGAGGACTCGGCGGTCGCACCCGATCGGCTCGGCGACTATCTGCGCGCTTTCCTGGCGCTCCTGAACGACTACGGCTACGGCGCGACCAGCATTTACGGGCATTTCGGGCAGGGTTGCGTGCACTGCAGCATCCCGTTCGACCTGACCAGCGTGGACGGAATCGCGTCGTACCGATCGTTCGTGACCAAGGCCGCCCGGTTGTGCGTCGAACACCACGGATCGCTCTCCGGCGAGCACGGCGACGGCCAGGCCCGCGGCGAACTGCTGGGCATCATGTACGGCGAGGACGTGGTCCGCGCGTTCGAGGAGTTCAAGGCGATCTTCGACCCGCGCAACCGGATGAACCCCGGCAAGGTCGTGCACGCCCGGCCGCTCGACCACGACCTGCGGCTCGGCGCCGACTACGCGCCCGCCCAGCCGGTCGTCCACTTCGGGTACCACGAGGACGACGGCAGCTTCGCCCGGGCCGCGCTGCGCTGCGCCGGGGTCGGCGAGTGCCGCCGCTCCGGCCCGACCGGCGAGGTGATGTGCCCCAGTTACCAGGTCACGCGGGACGAGGAGCACTCCACCCGCGGCCGGGCCCGGCTGCTGTTCGAGATGCTCAACGGCGGAGTGATCGACGACGGCTGGCGCAGCACCGCCGTGCGCGACTCGCTCGACCTGTGCCTGGCCTGCAAGGGCTGCAAGCACGACTGCCCGGTGCAGGTGGACATGGCGACCTACAAGGCCGAGTTCCTGTCGCACCACTACGCCGGTCGGATCCGGCCACTCGACCACTACTCGCTCGGCTGGCTGCCGGCCGTCGCGCAGGCGGCCGCGCTCGCGCCCGGACTGGCCAACACGATCGCCCGGATCCCGCTCGCGAAGCGGCTGGCCGGCGTCGACCCGAAGCGGGACGTGCCGAAATTCGCCCCCGCGCGGATCGATCGGTGGCTGCGCAAACGCCGGTCGCCGAAGGGCACGCGCGGGCAGGTGCTGCTGTTCACCGACTCGTTCACGACCGCCTTCTCCCCCGGCGTCATGGCGGCCGCGGTCGGCGTGCTGGAGGCGGCCGGCTTCGAGGTCGTGGTGCCGCCGAAGACCGTCTGCTGTGGACTGACCTGGATCTCGACCGGGCAGCTGGGCATCGCCGAGCGGGTGTTGCGCCGGACCGTGGACGTGCTCTCGCCGTACGTGCGGAAAGGTCTGCCGGTGGTCGGTCTGGAACCGTCCTGCACGGCGGTCTTCCGATCGGATCTGAGCGAGTTGTTCGGCCGGGATCAGGACGCCGACCGGCTCGCCCGGCAGACGCACACACTGGCCGAGCTGTTGCTGGACCGGGCCCCGGACTTCCAGCCGCGGCTGTCCGGTGGCCCGGTGAAAGCGATCGTACAAAAGCATTGCCACCACCACGCGATCCTCGGCTTCGACGCCGATCGTCAGGTGATGGAGCGGACCGGGGTCGAGGCGGAGGAGCCGGACTCGGGCTGCTGCGGGCTGGCCGGCAACTTCGGGATGACGCCCGGGCACCGGGATGTGTCGCTGGCCTGCGCCGAGCAGGGGCTGCTGCCGGCCGTGCGGGAGGCGGCGCCGTCGACGCTGGTGCTGGCCGACGGGTTCAGCTGCCGTACGCAGATCGATTACGCGCACACCGGCAAACGGCCGCTGCACCTGGCCGAGGTGCTCAACGCCGCGGTGCGGGGCGACCATGTCTGACATCGGGGCCCCCATCGAGGCCGCCATCGGGGCCGTCGAGTGGGCCGCCTACAAGGTGCCCACCGACGGCCCGGAAGGGGACGGAACGTTCGCGTGGGAGGCCACCACGATCGTGGTCGTGCACGTCCACGCGGCCGATCAGGTCGGGCTGGGCTGGACCTACGCGCCGGCCGCGGCCGGGCACCTGATCGGCGAGATGCTGGCCCCGGCGATCGGCGGCCGGTCCGCGTTCGACGTGCCGGCCGCCCAGGAGGCGATGGTCCGCGCGGTGCGCAACGCGGGCCGCTCCGGCGTCGCATCGACGGCCATCTCTGCCGTCGACGTCGCGCTCTGGGACCTCAAGGCAAGGCTTCTGGGCGTACGCCTGGCGAAGCTCCTCGGCGTCGCCCGCCCGTCGGTCCCGGTCTACGCCAGCGGCGGCTTCACCACGTGGGACTCTTCTCGTCTCGCCGAGTGGCTTTCCGCCTCGCTCGACATCGGCCGGGCAAAGATCAAGATCGGTGAATCCTGGGGTACGCATGAACGGCGCGACCTTTCCCGGGTGGAACTGGCCCGTCGCGTACTCGGGGACCGGGAACTCTATGTGGACGCCAACGGCGGCTACTCGGCCGCCCAGGCGATCCGGCTCGCGGCGGAATTCCCCGACGTGCGCTGGTTCGAGGAGCCGGTGTCCTCGGACGACCTCGACGGGCTGCGCCGGGTGCGCGACGCGACGGCCCCCGACGTGACGGCCGGCGAGTACGGCTACGACCTGCCCTGCTTCGCCCGGCTGATCCCGGTGGTGGACTGCCTGCAGGCGGACGTCTCCCGGTGCGGCGGCATCACCGACTGGCTGCGGGTCGCCGCGCTGGCCGCGACCCACCAGCTGGAGGTGTCCGGCCATTGCGCACCGGCCCTGCACGTGGACGCCGCGGCGGCGACCCCGAACCTGCGGCATCTCGAGTACTTTCACGACCACGTACGGATCGAATCGATGTTCTTCGACGGGGTCACGCCGCTCGGTCCGGGCGGCACGCTCACCCCGGATCTGTCCGCGCCCGGCCACGGGCTGACCTTCAAGGCCGCCGACGCCAAGCAGTTCCAAGTGGCGGGCTGACCGATGGGCCACGTCGCCGAGGCGGTCGTCTGGTGGGTGGTGCTGACCGCCGTCTACGTCACCACGCTCGGCACCTTCACCGGGCCGGAGTTCGCGGTGGCGATCGGCGTCGGCCTGCTCTGCGCGGTCTTGGCGGTCGTGGCCCGGCACGCGGCCCGCGCCCGGTGGAGTGTCGAGCCACGCTGGGCGGCCTGGCTCGTTCCGCTGCCGGCGGCGATCGCGGCCGACACCGTACGGCTGCTGTCCCGCCTCCCCCGCGGCGGCACGATCCGCGACCTTCCCGCGCCGGGCTCCGCCTTCCGCCGGGCCTGGGGCACCGTCGTGCTCTCCTCCTCGCCCGGCAGCGTCGTGCTCGACTGGCCGCCGGACGGGCCGCTGACCCTCCACGAACTCGGCTCCGGGCCACCGCACCTGGACGGCCGGGTCACCCGGGCGAACTGATCAGGCGTCGATCTGCGGGGCGGCGTTGATCAGGGCCAGGTGGCTCAGGGCCGCGGCACGTTGCCCAGCGCGCCCCGATCCTTCACGCTGACCTCCTCGCTCATGATGCCGAGGTCGTTGGCCAGGGCGACCGTCCCGTCCAGCTGCTCGGCCGCCTCGTCCCGGCGGCCGAGTGTCCCGAGGGCGGCTGCCGGTGTGGCCGTGGATCAGCGGGCCGCCGGCCAGTTCGCGTCCGGTCGCGTTCGTTGCGCCAGCGATCGGCATGGTTGCCCGGGATCTGGCCCTTCTCGTGCAGCCGGACCGCCCGGTCCAGCGCCGCCCAGCAGCCCATCTTGGACTGGGTGTACTGCCGGTTCTCGGCCGGCTCCCAGATGCCGGAGTCGGCGCCCGGCCAGTCGTCGCAGCAGCGGTCGGCGAGCAGGCGGCCGGTACGCGGGTCCAGCACGTGCCCGGCGTCCACGTACCGGCCGACCGCGTCGAGCAGGTGGCCGAACGTGCCCAGCTGAGTCCAGTCGGCGGCCGAGTTACCCGAGCGGACCGGGCGGCTGCCGCGGTAGCCGGGGCGATCAGCCGCTGTTCGGTGCTGTCCAGCCGGCCGTCCAGCCGGTAGAAGATCTTCAGCTCGAGGCCGGTCGAGCCGATGCACCGCAGCAGGAAGGCGAGCGCCGCGTGCGCCTCCGCCTGCAGCTTCAGGCCGAGCAGAGCGTCGACGGTGAAGGAGGCGTCCCGCACCCACATCGGCGAGCTGCGCCAGTGCGTTCACCATGTGCCGAAAGATGTGGCGTCCTCCCGCTGAGGCGCGTGAGCTGACGCTCCCACAGCCCATGGCTGCGTGGCACGATTGCCCACACAAGCGCGGGCACAGCGCGGCGGTCGATGCGCGCGCCGCCAGCTGCTGCCGCTTCCGAACCGGCCCGCCGTCGACAGCTGCGAGCCGCCCGCAGTGATCACCGGGCGCCCAGCCAAGCGGCATGCGCCGGCGGCATGAGCCCGAGCGACCCGGACTGCCGCTGAGGCGTCACCGAACCGTGGGCCCGGGCATCGCCGGAGGGCGGTGGCTGGTCGTTACATGTCGAACGACGCGCGGATATGCGGCGCGGATGCGTAAGCGCCGGCGTGCTCCGGGCAGGCGAAGCAGGCATCTGCCGATCTCCTTGCTACCCTCCTGCGGTTCAGCAGAAGCGGGGGAACGCTCATGCGTCACGGTGTGGCAACGGTGATCGTGGCGGTGCTCGCCGCTGGGCTCGGCGCATGTCACGAGGCCGCCTCCGGTCCTCCGGTCAGGGCCGCCTCCGGCGCTCCTCGCCCGGCAGCCGACGCTTCGGGTGCTCCGGGCGCCGCGTCCCCGGGATGCGCAAGGCCGGTCCTGCCCGCCTTCCGGACCGCCGCCGTCGCACGCCCGGGCGGGGCGGATATCGCGCAGCCGGGCGGCGGCGGGGCGATCACCGTGACCGCCACCGGCTTCAGCCAGACCAGCAAGGGCATGCTCAGCATCGGGGCTGAGGTCGGCAACTCCGGCACCCACATCGCGTATGACACCAGCCTGGTCTTCCACGCCTACGACAGCGGCCACGCCGACGTCCTGCGCTCGAAGACCGTGACGATCCCGGTGATCCTGCCCGGCCAGCGCGTGCCCGTCGGGCTGCCGGCGACCTCGTTGCAGGACCTCGCCTGGCGGTTCTATCCGAAGGTGCGCAGCGTACGGGTGACGCTCACGCGGACGCAGTGGTTGCCGACCATCGGCGTCGGCGAGTTCCCCCGGGTTTCGGTCCGGGTGCAGCTCCCCGTCCGGAAGATCCTGCCCGCCGGCATGCTGACCGCGCTGCAGCTCGCGGGCGACACGAACGCCTGCGTCAGCGAACCCGCCACCGAGGTCGGCATCGTCTATCGCAACAGCACGGGCGCCATCGTCGGCGGCGCGGTCGCCAGCACCGGGGACGTCACCGGGCTCGTGGCGATCTCCGGCTGCGTGGCGGGCGGCTTCCACGGCGCCGTCTACGCGTACGGCGCGCTGCCGTCGGCGGCGGTGCCTTCGCGTACGGATGTCGCCCTCTACTGCGACCCCGCTAAGACCGTCCAGCACACAGCCGACCCGGTAGGGTAGCGGCGGCCCCGCATCCGCCGCGCCCGTGCCGGGCGTACGCACCGGAATTCGGCGATCCGGAAGCATGGTGCCGGGAACGTCACCGCCGGCACCACGTAGCGTCACCGCTGATTCGGGACGAAACGTTTGCCGGGCCGCAACCGGGGGTACGCCGCACCGCGTGACGCTCTTGCTGGGCGCGGGGCTGGTGCTGATCGTCGGGGCGCTCGCGCCGGCCGTCTACCTGGGCCTGCGCGGCGACCCGCTGGAACGCCTGGTCGGTCTTCAACTGTCCGGCGCCCTGCTGGTCCCGGCGCTGCTGCTGCTCTCCTACGGCTACGGCCAGACCCCGTACCTGATCGTGCCGCTGGTCCTGGCCGTGCTGTCGTTCGCCGGTGTCCTGGTGTTCCTGCGCCTGCTGGGCGACCGCCCGTGACCGTTCTGATCGCCGCCGGCGTCCTCGTCTGCCTGCTCTCCGCGGCCGGCGCGGTGCGAGCCCGCACGGTTCTGGACCGCCTGCACTTCCTCACCCCGGTGACCAGCGTCGGCACCCCGCTGATCGCGATCGGTTTGGCGATCCACGCCGGCTGGCACCTGGCGACCGCGCTCCTGCTGCTCTGCGCCGCCGTGATGCTGCCCGCCGGGCCGGTGCTGGCGTCGGCGACGGGCCGGGTGGCGCATCGGGCGAACAAGTGAGCGCGGCGCTGATCGTGGTCGCGCTGCTGCTGGTCGCGGCGGCCGGCACCGCCGTGGTGGCCACCGGCGACCCGGCGCGGCAGGCGATCACGCTGAGCGCGTACGGCATCGTCCTGTCCTTGTTGTTCCTGGTGTTGCAGGCGCCGGATGTGGCGCTGTCGCAGATCGCGGTGGGCACCGCCCTGGTACCGCTGATGGTGATGCTGACCGTGCGGAAGACGAAGAAGTGAGCCGTCGTTCGCGCACCGTCGTGTTCGCCGCCGGCGCCGCCGTGCTGGCGGCGTTCTTCGCGCTGGCCGTCGCCGGGTTGCCGCCGTTCGGCAACACCGATCACCCGTATCGGGACCTGGCCGTCGCCGCCTCGCTCCGGCAGTCGACCGCGAACGTGGTCTCCTCGCTCACGTTCGATCTGCGCGGCTTCGACACGCTCGGCGAGGAAATGATTCTGCTCGGTTCGGTGGTCGGCGCGGTGGCGCTGTTGCGGCCGCGGCCGGACGAAAAGGAACAGAACCGATCGCGGACCGAGACCAACCAATCCGTCGCGCTCATCGCGTACGTCTTCCTGCCTTTGACGTTGTTGCTCGGTTTCGACCTGTTGGTGCACGGGCACCTGACGCCCGGCGGCGGTTTCCAGGGCGGCGTGGTCCTGGCGACCGGCCTGCACCTGCTGTACCTCTCCGGCGGTTACGACGCGCTGCGCAGGCTGCGCCCGCTCGCCTGGTACGAGTGGGTCGAGGGCTTCACCACCGCGGCGTTCGCGGCCGCCGGACTGATCGGGGTGCGCAACTTCCTGCCGCGCGGCGTCGTCCAGCAACTGTTCTCCGCCGGCACCGTGCCGATCCTGAACATCCTGGTCGGCTTCGCCGTGGGCGCCGGCGCGGTGGTCCTGCTCGCCCAGTTCCTGACCCAGGCGATAGCGCTCGAGGACAAGGACGATTAAATGCAGATCATTGCGTACGGGGTGGCCGGCTGGCTGATCCTGGCCGGCGCCTACGGCATGGTCCGCAGCCGGAACCTCATCCACGCCACGGTGTGCCTGTCGGTCTGCCAGTCCGGCACCTACGTGCTGCTGCTCGCGATCGGTTACCAATGGAACGCGCCGGCCCCGGTGTTCAGCCCCGGCTCCCCGGTCAAGCTGCCGGTCGCCGATCCGGTCGTGCAATCGCTCACCTTCACCGACATCGTGGTGTCGGCGACCGTGACCGCGCTGCTGCTGGCCCTGGCGATCCAGATCGACAAGACGCACCACACCCTCGACCCGGACGACCTGCAGAGCCTCAAGGGCTGACATGCTGCTGCCGCTGTCCGTCGCGCTGCCGCTGCTGGTCGGCGCCGTCCTGCTGGCGGTCGGCCGGCATCTGCCGCGCCGGCTGGCCGACGCGGCCGCGTTGCTGACCGCGGTCGCGGTGGCCGTCCTCACTGGACTGATCGCGCTCACGGCCACGCACGGCCGGCTGGTGAGCTGGGTGGGCGGCTGGCGACGGGTCGGCATCGTGCTGGTGGCCGATCCGCTGGGGGCCGGGCTGGCGTGTCTGGCGGCGCTGCTGACCGGGTGCGCGCTGCTGTACAGCCGCCGGTACCTGGAGGATGCCGAGACCCACTACCACGTACTCATGCTGCTGTTTCTCGGTGGCATGACCGGGTTCGCGCTGACCGGCGACCTGTTCAACATGTTCGTGTTCTTCGAGCTGATGGGCGCGGTCGCGTACGCGCTCACCGGGATGCGCATCGAGGAGCCGGCCTCGGTGCAGGGCGCGTTCAACTTCGCCGTCATCAACTCGCTGGGCGCGTACCTCACGCTGGTCGGCATCGGACTGCTGTACGCGCGGACCGGCCAGTTGGGCATGCCGCAGGCCGGCGCCGCGCTCGCCAGGCACCGGGAGGACGCGCTGGTGGTGGCCGCGTTCGCGTTCATCGCCACCGGGCTGCTGGTCAAGGCGGCGATCGTGCCGATGCACTTCTGGCTGGCCGACGCGCACGCGGTCGCCCCCGCGCCGGTCTGCATGCTGCTCTCCGGCGTGCTGGTCGAGCTCGGTCTGTACGGCGTGTTCCGGGTGTACGAGGTGGTCTTCGCGGGAACGGTCCCGCCCGCCGCGGTCACCCGGGCCTGGCTCGTGCTCGGCCTGCTGACCGCGCTGGTGGGCACCGTGATGTGCGCCGGGCAGCGGCACCTCAAGCGGCTGCTCGCCTACTCGACGATCGCGCACCTGGGGCTGTTCACCGCCTCGGCCGGGCTGGGCACGGCCGGGCCGGTCGCCGGGGTGGCGCTGGGGATCGCCGGGCACGCCGGGGCGAAGGGCGCGCTGTTCGGCCTGTGCGGCCTGCTGCTCGACCGGCACCGCAGCGTGGACGAGGGCGAGCTGCACGGGCGGGGCGGCGGGTGGCGCGAGCCGACGTGGTGGCTGTTCCTGGCCGGCGGGCTGCTGCTGGCCGGGCTGCCGCCGTTCGGGCCGGGGCTGGGCGCGGCGGTGGCCGAGGAGGGCGCGTGGTGGCTGCCGGCCGTTTCGCTGCTGGTCTCGGCGGTCACCGGGGGCGCGGTGCTGCGGGCCGGCCTGCGCGTCTTTCTCGGGCTGGGACGCCGGTTGCCGCCGCCGGGACCGGACGAGACGTACGGCGGGAACGAGTCGCCGGAGACCGAGGAGCCGCTGCCGCGTACGCCCGTCTCGATGCTCACCGCGCTGGCCCTGCTGCTGGCCGGCAGCGCCGTGGTCGGCCTTCTTCCCGGGCTGGCCCGGGGCGCGGCCCGCGGCGCGGCGATGTTCCTCGACCGGGGCGACTACCTGAGCCAGGCGCTGACCGAGGCGGCGGCCCGGCTGCCGGCGACGGTGCCGGAGGTGGGCTGGACGACCAGCGGCGTGCTGCTCGGCCTGCTGTCCACGGGCGCGGCGTTCGCGGTCGCGGCGATCCAGCTGCGGGCCGGCGAGTCGGGGGTGGGCGTGCCGCGCCCGCTGCGCCGCCTGCACCTCGGCCACATCGGCGACTACGTGGCGTGGCTCTTCGCCGGGGTGGCCGCCTTCGCCCTGCTGATCGCGACACCCCTGCGCTGACCCGTGAACACCTCCTGCCCAGCCCTGGCCATCGAAGGTCTACATATGTAGCCTATAGTGCTGGGCGCGGCCATCGCGGCGGCGAACATCGTCTACCGCACGCTCGGCCCGGAACCCGCCCACGAGATGAAGCCGCCGGGAGTGGCCGGTGCGGCAACCCTGCTGGTCCTGATCGTTCCGGCGCTCGTGGCGGCGTACCTCGGCGCCGGCGCGGCCTGGCTGTGGATGATCGCCGTGGCATCGATCGGGGTGCTCGCCGGCCTGATCACCGGATCGGCGGCCGGCGGCGTGGGCATCGCCTTCGGCTACTACGCGGTCGCCCGTGTGCTGACGCAGATCGACTCCCTGCGCGGGATCCACCCGGCACTGCTGCCGTACTGGCTCGGCCGCTGGACCACGGTCGGCCGGGCCGCGCCGGACTGGCCCGGCCTCGCCGCCGGTGTGGGTTGCGCCGTCGCGTACGCCGTGATCTGCACCGCGGCCGGTCTCATCCTCATCCAGCACCGCGACATCGACGCTTGACGCCACATCGACCGATCAAGCGCGCTTTTGATCGGTCGGGCACCGACGCGCCGCAAGCCTGGTGACCGGTCAGCCACCGATGCGGCGGGCGAACATCGCGGCGCGGGCGTGCGCGAGCTCCGCGCGTCATCGGGATCCTCCTCGCCGTTCGCACCGGACGCTAACGAACGGCGGCGGCGCCGGTCACCTCCTCGATCGCCTGTAGCACCGCCTGCTCGCCGATGGCGAGCAGGGCGGGATGCACGTCGGGGCCGGGCTGATCGCCGGGCTCACTCCGGGTGCCGTGCCAGATCGTGCGATGGTACGGGCGGGGCGGCGGCCCCCAGCGCTGCGGCGACATCGGCCCGAACAGCGTGACCGAGGGCGTGCCGTACGCGGTGGCCAGGTGCGCGATGCCGGTGTCGCCGCTGACCACGAGCCGGGCGTGCGCGACCAGGGCGGCGAGCTCGGCCAGCCCGGTGACCGGCAACGGGGAGGCGGCCAGCCCAGCGCCCTCGGCCACCCGTACGCGCAAATCCCGCTCCGCGGCGGAACCGGTCACGACCACCTGGTGTCCCGCCTCCCGGAGACGCCGCGCGATGGCCGCGAAGCGGTCGGGCGGCCAGCGACGCGACGGTGACTTCGCGCCCGGGTGCACGATCGTCACGCCGCGCGGCACCGGCAGCGGCGGCACCGCGAGGGCCAGATCGGTCTCGTCGGTCGCGACCCCGTAGTGGCGCAGCAGCCGGCACCAGCGGTGCACCTCGTGCTCCTCGTCGATCCATCCGGGACCGTCGAGGTGGTCGGCCTCCGGGTTGGCGAAGGCCCACAGCTCGCCCGGCGCGGCGGCGTGCAGCAGGCGGTGCGACTCGGGACCGCGGCCGTGCAGGTTGACCGCGAGCCGGGGCGGCGCGATGTCCCAGCGATGCGGGGCGAGCCCGTCGGTGGGCAGCACCCGGTCGACGCCCCCGATCAGGCCGATCAGCGGGGTCAGCGAGGGCGGCGCCGCGAGCGCCAGCGGTTCGCGGTAGAACGCGGCGGACAGGCCGCGCAGCGCGGGCACGGCGGTGACCAGGTCGCCGACGCCGAGCGCGCGGAGCACCAGGATCACGGGTACGACGTCTCCTTCTCGGACGCGACGACCAGCTCGCGCACCGAGCAGCCGGGCGGCTGGGAGAGAGCGAAGACGACCGCATTGGCGGTGTGCGCGGGATCGTTCAGCGACGCGTCCGGGCCGGGCTTGTAGCGCTCCTCGCGGTCGTCGAAGAACCGGGTCCACATCCCGCCCGGGATCAGCAGCGTGACGTTGACCTCGCCGGCCAGTTCGGCGGCGAGCGACCGGGTGAAGCCGACCACGCCGAACTTCGCGGCGCAGTACGCGGTGGCGTCGCCGACCGCCTTGACGCCGAGCGTGGAGGCGACCGTGACGATGCTGCCGTGCGACCGTTTCAGGGCCGGCAGCGCGGCCCGGATCACCGCGGCGGTGGCGAGCAGGTCCACGGTGACGATCCGTTCCCAGGTCTGCCGGGACAGTTCGGCGAGCGCGCCGGGCACGTCGAAGCCGGCCGCGGTGACCACGCCGCCGATCGTGCCGCCGGCCCGGGCGACGGCTTCCCGGGTCGCATCCTCGGCGGCCGCGGTGTCGGCCAGGTCGCACTCGATCCAGTCCAGCCCGGCGGCCGGCCGCTGCCGGTCGATGACCAGCGGACGGCCGCCCTCCTTGGCGACCGCCTCGGCGACGGCGGCGCCCAGGCCGCTCGCGCCGCCGGTGATCAGTACCGTGTCCATGGTGGTTACCTCCTGCCGCCGCGGGCCGCGGCGATCGTCCGGGTGGTGGAACGTCCGTCCAGATAGGGCACGATCACGGTCTGCCCGCCCCAGCGTTCGACCAGCGCCGACTCGGGCAGCTCGGGGCCGCCGTCGGCGTAGTCGCCACCCTTGACCCAGATGTCGGGGCGCAGCCAGGAGAGCACCGCCTCGGGCGTCGGCTCGTCGAAGACGACGACGGCGTCCACACAGTCCAATGCGGACAGCAGCCGGGCCCGGTCGTGCTGGTTGTTCAGCGGGCGGTCCGGGCCCTTGAGCGCGCGCACCGACTCGTCGCTGTTGAGGCACACGACGAGGCAGTCGCCGAGTTGGCGGGCGGCTTCCAGGGTGGCCAGATGACCGGTGTGCAGCAGATCGAAGCAGCCGCCGGTGGCGACCACGACGCCGTTCCTGGCTCGTACCTCCTCGATAGTGCTTTTGTCTGTTTTTTCATGGCTTATTCGGTTGGTTGCGGCGTGCACCGCCTGTTCGACCGCCTCGGACAGCAGAGCGCCGCCGGCCAGCGCCAGCGCGGCGGTGGCGGCAAACCGGTCGCCCGCGCCACACGTGTCCCCCGCGGCCACGTGCGGCGCGGGCACGACCAGCGGGGTGGGTCCGGAATGGCAGAGCACGGCGCCGCCCGGGCCGCAGGTCACCGCGACCGCCGCGGCCCGCCAGCGCTGCCGCAGCACGTGCCCGGCCCGCTGCGCGGTGGTGAGCGTCGAGCCCTGCCCGGCGTCGCCGGTGAGCGCGCACACCTCGGCGAGGTTCGGCGTGACCAGCCGGCAGTCGGGCACCGGCGCCGGGCCCTTCGGGTGCGGGTCCCACACCACCGGGGCGGTCGCCTTCTCGAGTGCGGCGCGCAGGGCCGGATGCCGAGTCACACCGCGGCCGTAATCGCTCACCAGGATCGCGTCGGCGTCCCGCAACACCTCCAGCGCGGCCGGCGGCGCCTCCTCCGGCGGCTCGGGATCGCCGCCGCGATCGAGGCGCAGCAGCACCTGACCGTTCGCGCGCAGCCGGACCTTCTCCGGCGTCGCGCCCGGCAGCGGCAGTGGGTACAGCTCGACGCCGGCCGCGGTCAGCAACTCGCTCAGCCGGGCTCCGGCGGCGTCCGAGGCCAGCGCGGTGACCAGCGCGACCCGGTGCCCGTCGCCGGCCGCGAGCAGCGCGGCCAGCCCGGCCCCGCCCGGTCGCTCGTGGACGGTCCGCTCGTCGAGAACCGGCGCCGGCGCGTCCGGCGCGATCCGGCTGACCTCGCCGTCGACGTCCCGGTCGAGCAGCGTGTCCCCGACGATCACCAGCTTCCTCATCGTCATCCTCCGCAGGTTCAGATCGACGTGCTCGCACATCACGTGCACCGCGAGCAGATGTAGTTCCTGCACCACCTGGGCGCTCGGCGACGGGCAGCGCAGCACCTCGTCGCAGGCGTCGCCGAGCGGGCTCGGGCCCGGCCCGGTCATCGCCCAGGTGCGCAGGCCGCCCTCGCGCGCGGCGCGCACGGCGGCGAGCAGATTGGGGCTGCGCCCGCTCGTGGACAGCACCAGCAGCACGTCGCCCGGGCGGCCGTGCGCGCTCACCTGGCGGGCGAAGACCTGCTCGTAGCCGTAGTCGTTGCTGATCGCGGTCACCGCCGAGGAGTCCGGGGTGAGCGCGATCGCGGACAGCGGCCGGCGGTCCTCGCGCAGCTTGCCGACCAGTTCGGCGGCCAGGTGCTGGGCCTCGGCGGCGCTGCCCCCGTTGCCGGCGATCAGCAGGCGACCGCCGCCGCCCAGATGCCGGGCCAGCTCGGCGCCCCAGCCGGCCAGCCGGGCACCGACCGTCCGAAAGGGATCGACGGCGGCGGAGAGCGCGGTGAGATGCTCCTCGAGCGGGTCCATCAGGCCACGGCCTCGGTCGGCGCGCCGATCATCTCGGCATACACCACGGCCAGCCGGTGGGCGATCCGCGGCCACGCGTACGACTGGACCGCCCGGTCGTGCGCGGCCGCGCCGTACGAGACCCGCCGGGTCTCGTCGTGCAGCAGTTTGCGCAGCGTGCGGGAGAGCCCGGCCGGGTCCCGGGGCGCGACCAGCTCGCCGGTCACCCCGTCGACCACGGTGTCGACCAGCCCGCCGACCGCCGAGGCGACCACCGGCACCCCGCAGGCCATCGCCTCGAGGACGGTCAGCCCGAACGGCTCGTACCACGGGGTCGCGGCCAGCAGGTCGGCCGAGCGGTACCAGGCCGGCATCTCGTGCGCCGGGACCGCGCCGGCCAGCCGGAGCCGGTCGTCGACGTGGCAATCGCGGGCGAGGGCGGCCAGCTTTCGCACGTACGGGTCGGACTGCGCCCCGCCGACCACGACCAGTTCGGCATTCGGCACCCGGGGCAGCGCCCGGATCAGGTCCTCGACCCCCTTGCGCTCGACCGGCCGGGCCACGGTGAGGATCCGCCGCAGGCCCGGCACGCGCGACACGGCCGGGCCTCCGGGATGAAAACGGTCGGTGTTGACCCCGGACGGGACCAGCGCCATCCGGCCGCGCGGCACGCCCATCCGGACCAGCTCGCCGATCTCTTCCTGGCACTGAACGACGATCCGGTCGACGGCCCGGCCGAGCGCCCGCTCGTAGCCGATCCGCTGGGCCGGGCTGGTGTCCGCGACACCCTGGTAGCGCCGCTTCACCGAGCCGAGCGCGTGGAAGGTCTGCAGCACCGGCAGATCGAACCGGCGCGCGGCGGTGACCGTCGCCAAACCGCTCATCCAGAAGTGCGCGTGCGCCACGTCCGGCTTCCAGGTCTCCCGCCAGTCGTCCGCCAGCCACTCGGCGAACCCGCCCATGTGCGGCAGCAGCTCGTCCTTCGGCAGCGCCTCGGGCGGCCCGGCCGGCACGTGCACCACGTCGACGCCGTCGCCCAGCGGCACGATGTCCGGCAGGTCGTTGCCATCTCGGCGGGTGTAGACGCGCACGTCGTGCCCGTCCCCCGCGAGCGCCGCCGACAGCTCGGCGACGTGCGTATTCTGGCCGCCGGCGTCGACGCCACCGAGGGTGGCGAGCGGACTGGCGTGCTCCGAAATCATCGCGATCCGCATGTCTCCTCCTCCAGCAGCCGGTCCCAGTCCGCGAGGAACCGGTCCAGGCCGTATCGGGTCCGGGCCACCTGACGCGCCCGCTCGCCGAGGCTCTTCGCCGCGTCCGGCTCGTCGAGCAGCCGGCGGGCGGCCTCGACCAGCACGCTCACGTCGGTGGAGAGCACGCCGGCGTCCGGCGGAACCGCCTCGATCGCCTCGGTGGTGGCCAGGGCGACCACCGGCATGCCCATCCGCATCGCCTCGATCAGGCTCAGCCCGAGCGAGGTCCAGCGGGTCAGGTGCAGGTACACGCCGCGCCGCGCGAGCTCGGCGTGCATCGCGCGCTGCGGCGGGTCGTCGTGGGTGGTGATCCGGTCGCCGCTGAGCCCGGCGACGCCCATGCCGAACACGTCGAGCGGCGCCACGGGCGTGAACCGCTCGTACAGGTCGGTGCCGGTGACCCGGCCGCGCCGGACCGGATCGTTGGTGACCACGGCGAGGCGGCGCAGTTCCCCGCTCCACCGCACGCCCGGATCGGCGATGCCGTGCTCGACGACCGTGGTCCGGGTGCTTCCGCAGTCCCAGAACAGCTGATTGAAGTGGGTCACGTGCACGATCAGCACGTCGTCCCGGTCAGCCAGCGGATGCCTGGTGTTCGGGACGTCGCCCTTCGGCGTGTTGTGCTCCACGTAGACGATCGGGATGCCCGGCGGCACCAGCCCGAGTTCCTCGACCCGCTGAACGATCGCGACATCGGCGTCCCGGATGGCGCCCAGCGGCTTCTCCTCCACTGTGGGCGGCCAGTCGTAGGTCTGGGCCCGGCCGCGCCCCCACTCGTCGCGGGCCGCGTTGACCGGGATCAGGTAGCGGTGCTTGCCCTGGACGAACGCCGTCGTCCACGAACCGTGCACATGCCAGAGCAGGACATTCATGCGGCTACCTCACGCGGGGCCTCCGGCTCGGCACCCAGCAGGTGTACGGCGTCGAGCACGTCGGCCGGCTCGATCGCGGACAGGCACGGGTGGCCCGGGACCGGGCAGTCGGTGGCCCTGGTGTCCTGGCAGGCGGCATCGGCCGCGCCGAGCCGGACGACCGGCACCCGGTAGGGCCCCCACCGTCCGAACGGGACGGTCGGCGCGAAGAGACTCACCACGGGGGTGCCGACGGCGGCGGCCAGATGCGCGGGCCCGGTGTTGCCGGCGATCAGGCAGGAGGCGCCGGCCAGCAGCCCGGCCAGATCGGCGAGCGAGCCGGGAACGGTCCATCTGGCGGCGGCGCCGGCCACCTGGGCGGCGAGCAGTTCCTCGCCGGGGCCGGCGGTCACCCGCACGTCGTGGTCGGCCGCGGTGAGGGCGTCGACGATCCGGCGGAGTGTCGTGGGTGGGCAGGCGCGCGCGGGGGCGGCGGTTCCGGGGTGGACGACCACGTAGCCGCCGGCGGGCCGATTGGCCGCGGTCACCTGCAGGCGGCCGTCGTCGTCCTCCGGCAAGGCGAATCCGGCGGCCGCGGCGATGCTCCGGGCCCGTTCGGGCTCCGGCAGGTCGTCCCGTACGCGGTGGCGCACGTCCAGGAGCGACCCGGGGTAGTCGTCGCTGATCGCGGTGATCCGTCGCACCCCGGCGAGCCGCAGCAGCAGGGCGAGCGGCAGCGCCGACTGATGGAACGAGGTGAAGACGACGGCCTCCCGCGCCCCCGTCGCTCGCAGGCGGTCGGTGAGCGCGGCGATGTCGGCCGGGTCGACCGGCCGGGGCTCCGGGTCGATCCAGGCGAGCGACCACTCCACGATCTCGTCGACGCCCGGCAGCAGCTCGGCCGCGGCCCGTCCCCGAGGCCCGCACAGCAGCACGACCCGCTCGGCCCCCGCCGCCACGGCCCGGATCGCCGGCCCGGTCACCAGCACGTCGCCGGCCGAATCCGAGCGAACCACGAGAACCGTCCCGGCCGGCTCCGGCCGTTCCACCGGCGTCACCAGCTCCTGCCGCCGCAGAATCGTGTCGACCGCCGCGGTGATGCCGCCGGCGATCGCGGGCGCCGCCGCGACCTCGGCCGGCCGCGTCTCGGGCGTCGGAACGAGGATCCCGGCCGCCCCGGCGGCCGCCGCGGCGACCATGTCCCGTCCGATGTCGCCGACCACCACGCAGCGCGCCGGGACCGTACCCAGCGCGGCGGCCGCGGCGGTGACCAGGCCGGGCGCGGGCTTGCGGCAGCGGCAGCCGGCGGTGTCGTCGTGCGGGCAGACCTGCCAGGTGTCGAACGGCCCGAGCAACTCCTCGACCCGCCGGTTGACCGCGCCGAGCTGCTCCGCGGTGAAGCGACCACGAGCCAGACCGGACTGGTTGGTGACGACACCGAGACGCAGACCGGCCTCGCGCAGCCGGTCGAGAGCCGCCCGGGCGCCCGGAACGGCGACAACCTTGCCCGGATCGCCGTTGTAGGGAACGTCAATGATCAGCGTGCCGTCCCGATCGAACAGAACAGCGTCGAAGAGAGGGCTCATCGCGCGGCTCCCACTGATTCCGGCGCCGACGGCTCGATGTGGCCCGCCTCAACGATCGGAATGGGGCGGGCGTTCCGCCATTGCCACCAGCCGCGCAGCCAATGAGCCACAGCCAGCGGCGGGATCGCGACGCTGGTGGCAAGCATGACGCCCACCTCGCGGCGGTCACGCGGCCCGGGCAAGATGCGCGCCGCGGCAAACTCGGTGGTGCCAGCCCCCCACACCGCCGCAGCAAGCGCGGCGGCGCGGACCCAGCCCCGACGTCCCCCAATGACGGCGGAGCAGCCGCACACCATCGCGGAGGCGCCGGCCAAGACGATTGCCGCGTGGCGGTGGCGGCGGCCGGGCGGCGCCTCCAGGTCCACTCGCCAATGCCGGCCGTAGAGCCGGCGCAGCAGCGCGTCGTCGGCGTTGCCCCGCTGGGTGCGCAGGCTGACCCACGGGCCCTCGGGCCGCACCGGATGCGTGACCCGCCTTGCCCCGCGGCTCAGCGACCAGCCCGCCCGGCGCACCCGGAATGCCAGCTCGGCGTCCTCCCGGAAGGCTCGCGGCAGCCGCTCGTCGAATCCTCCGGCGCACGCCAGCGCGGCCCGCCGGTAAGCCATGTCGGCGGTGATCCACCGGCCGGTCGCCAGCCCGGCCGTGACCGCCTCCCAGTCGGTGGGCCGCCGATCGGCCGGCAGCGGCACGCGCACCTGGCCCTGCACGCCGCCGACCTCCGGCGGGGCGGACGCCAGGTCCTCCGCCAGCCGGTCCAGCCACCCGGGCTCGGGCAGCACGTCGTCGTCGAGGAACGCGACCCACTCGGTGCCGGCCGCCCGCCAGCCCACGTTGCGAGCGGCGGCCGGCCCGCGCCCCGGCCCGGCCAGCACGGTCACCCACTCGGGCACCGCCAACGGCCGTGCGCGCTCACGGCGATCGTCCACCACCACAACCTGCGACAACGCCGACGGCCGGGCGCGCTCACGCCCGCCGTCGATCGCCGACAGGAGGGCGTAAAGGCTGGGGCGGCCGAGCGTGGGAATCACGACGGTGATGCTCATCGGGCGAACGCCTCTCCGCGGCGCACGGCGAACGGGCCCATCGCGAGCAGGTCGACCGGTGCCGAGCCGAACAGCTCCATCGCCTCGCGCGGCGTGTCGACCATCGGGCGCCCGGCCGTGTTCAGCGACGTGTTCACGACCACCGGCAGGCCGGTGAGGCGGTCGAATTCGGCCAGCATCTCGGCGACCAGCGGTTCCGAGTCCGCGTCCACGGTCTGCACCCGCGCGGTGCCGTCCACATGGGTCACCGCCGGTATCCGGTCGCACCATCCGGGCCGCACGCGGTGCACGAACAGCATGTACGGGCTCGGGCAGACCCCCTCGAAGATCTCGCTGAACCGCTCGGCGCGGACCATCGGCGCGATCGGCCGGAACTGTTCGCGGCCCTTCACGTCGTTCATCCGGCGCTGGGTGTCCGGGTCGCCGGGATGGGCGAGCAGCGAGCGGTGCCCGAGCGCCCGTGGCCCGTACTCGGACCGGCCCTGATACCAGGCGACGATCCCGTTTCCGGCCAGCACCTTCGCGGCCTCGACGGCGATCGAATCCGGTCGCGAGTACGGCAGCGCCGCGCGGCGCAGTTCCGCCTCGATCTCCTCGTCGCTCCACCCACGACCGAGCGCCGCCGTGCCGAAGACACTGGGCGTACGGCCGAGGGCGAGCGCGGCGCCGAGCGCCGTCCCGGAATCCCCGGCCGCCGGTTGCACCCAGACCCGTTCGAACGGCCCCTCGGCGGCGATCCGAGCGTTGGCCACGCAGTTCAGCGCGGTGCCGCCGGCCATGGTCAGCGTCCGCGGGCCGCCGGCCGCGTCGAACGTCCAGCGCACCAGGTCGAGCAGCACCTCCTCGAGCCGCGTCTGCACACTCGCGGCCAGATCGGCGTGCGCCGACGTGAGCCGGCCATCGCCGTGCGCGGAAATGAGCGAGTCGTCGGCGTGCGCCGAAGTGAGCTCGCCGTCGGCCGGGCGCGCCTTGGTGAGCGCATTCCAGTCGATGTGCTCGACCCGGAAACCCCCGTCCCCGGTCGCGTACACCATCTGCTTGAAGAGATCGAGAAACCGCGGGCGACCGTACGACGCGAGCGCCATCACCTTGTACTCGTCGCTCGAGTGCTGGAACCCGAGGTGCCGGGTCAGGTCCTCGTAGAGCAGGCCGAGCGAGTGCGGCAGCTCCTGCGTGCGCAGCGTGGTCAGCTCGCCGGCGCGGTAGACCCCGGCCAGGTGGCTGGCCACCTCGCCGCGGCCGTCAAGCACCAGCACCGCGTTGTCCTCGGCGACCGACAGCCCGGCCGAGGCGGCGTGCGCGACGTGATGCGGCACGAACCGCACCCGATCCGGGTCCAAACCGGGCAGCGCCGAGGCCAGGAACTGCGGCGCCCGGCGCGCATAGTCGACCCGCATGTCGTCGGACGGATCGGTCACGCCCAACTCGGCCAGGTCCCGGCACAGGCCCGGGTCGAACGAGTACCCGACCGCGTCGATGTCGGCCGGCTTCAGACCCGCGGACCGCAGGCACCAAGCGGCCGCTTGCTCGGGCAGTTCCCACGCGGCGAACGGCACCGGCCGCTTGCCGTGCTTGCGCCGGCTGAACCGCTCCTCCTCCGCGGCCGCCACCACGCGGCCGTCCACGACCAGCGCCGCGGCCGGGTCGTGGAAGATCGCATTGATTCCCAGAACTCGCATGGGCCGCCGGGTACCCCTCGATCACCGACTTACTCTGCTCGATCATCGACTTCTCCGCCTTTTCTTCGGCAGGGGCGCTGAGCTGCACTGATGGCTTCGAAGTTTGTTTCGGTCGCTGCGGGGCACACCGCCGCCATGCGTGAAATCGAACAGTTGGCCCACGGCAAATGGTCGCCCGGAAACGGCGGCCGGGAGTTGACTGTGGTCAATCCGCGGGACGACGAGCCGGTCACTCGGGTGGCCTGCTCCTCCGACGAGGAGGTCGCCGAGGCGGTATCCGCCGCACGGTCGGCCGCGCCCGGCTGGAGCGGTGTCCCGGCGGCCGATCGGGGCGCCGCCCTGCGCTCGGCCGCCTCCGCCGTCGAGGCCGCCGCCGACGAGCTCGCCGCGATCATGTCCGACGAGATGGGCAAACCGGTCGGCGAGGCGCGCGAGTCGATCCTGGCCGGGGTCGGAACCCTGCGGCAGTACGCCGAGCTGGGCCCGGTCCACCGTGGCCGCTCGCTGGCCGGCGATCCGTCGGCGACCGACCTGATGACCTTCGAGCCGCGCGGCGTCGTCGCGGTGATCACCCCGTGGAACGATCCGGTGGCGGTGGCCTGCGGGCTGCTCGGCGCGGCCCTGGTCACCGGCAACACGGTCGTGCACAAGCCGAGCGAGCGCACCCCCGCGACCGGATGGCGGCTCGTCCAACTCGTCGCCCCGCACTTCCCGGCCGGCGTGCTGAACCTGGTCAACGGCGACGGCCCGGTCGGCGCCGCCCTGGCCGCCGCGCCGGTCGACGTGGTCGCGCACGTCGGGTCGTCCGCGACCGGCCGCGCGATCGCCGCCGCGTGCGCCCGTACCGGCGCGAAGGCTTTACTGGAGAACGGAGGCTGCGATCCGCTGATCGTCGACGCCGGGGTGGACCCGCGGTGGGCGGCGGCCCAGGCCGCGCTCGGGGCGTTCGCCAACGCCGGGCAGATCTGCGTGTCGGTCGAGCGGATCTACGCCCACCGCGCGGTGCTCGACCCGTTCGTCGCGGCGCTGGCCGAGGAGGCCGAGAGGTGGCAGTCGCGGATCGGGCCGCTGGTCGACCGCCGGCTGCGGGACGCGGTCGACGACCAGGTCCAGCACGCGATCAAGGCGGGCGCGGTGATCGTCCGCGGCGGCGCGGCCCCGGCCGGCCCGGGCGCCTGGTATCCGCCGACCGTGCTGGCCGAGTGCACCGACGACATGGCGGTGATGCGGGAGGAGACCTTCGGGCCGGTCGCGCCGGTTGCCGAGGTGGACTCCTTCGACGAGGCGCTGGCCCGGGCCGCGGACTCGCCCTACGGGCTGGCCGCGACGGTGCTGACCCGGTCGATGAGTCACGCCCAGCGGGCCGCGCGGGTGCTGCCCACCGGCACGGTCAAGGTCAACGCGGTCTTCGGCGGGGCGCCGGGCGGTGCCGCGCATCCGCGTCGCGGGAGCGGCCAAGGATTCGGGTACGGCCCGGAGCTGCTCGACGAGATGACCGCCACCAAGGTCGTCCACTTGGCGGCGCCGCCGACGGGCTGGTGACGCCGCCGATCGCACGCTGAGCGAGATACTCGCTGAGTTAGTATCTCGCTCCGCGAGCATCTCGCCTAGTAAGTATCTCGCTCGGCGAGCATCTCGCCCAACAAGTATCTCGCCGAGCTAGTATCTCGCTCAGCTAGTATCTCGCCCGGCGAGCGAACCCAGCGAGCGAACCCAGCGAGCGAACCCGGCGAGCGAACCCGGCGAGCGAACCCGGCGCGAAAGTCAGGCCGCCTGCTCAGCGACCCGCCCCCCCCCCGGCAAGCCGATCCCGGCGACCCGCCCCAGCGCCACCGCCCCACCCACCGCCACCACAGTGGTGACCATCCCGCAGACGATCAGCCCTCCCCGAGCCCCCAACGTGTCCGCCAGCCACCCCACCGCCGGCGCTCCCACCATCCCCGACAGCGACGACACGATCCCCATCGTCGCCAGCACCCGTCCCCGCATGTCCTCCCGCGTGTCCAGCTGAACCCGGGTCGACACCACCGTGTCGAACACCACCGCCCCCGCCGCGATCGGCAGCAGCACCCCGGCAAAGCTCGCCACCGACGGCGCGACCCCCGCCCCGATCTGCAGCACGCTGATCCCCACTCCCGTGGCCACCAACACGCCCAAGGTCGAGCGCCCACTCCCCGCCAGCAGCAGCCCACCCGCCACCGCCCCCACCGCGAACGCCGTGGAGAGCAGCCCGTACGCCCCCGCCCCGCCGTGCAGCGGCCCCGCCGCCATGGCCGCCATGCTGACCTGGTAGTTGCGGCCCAGCGACCCCAGCACGAACGACAGCCCCAGCACGATCAGCACCACCGGGCGGCCCAGCACGTACCGGAACCCGGCCCGGATCCCGCCCTCGCCGGCGGCCGCCGCCGGCAGCGCCCGCAACGATCCGGTGCGCATCGCGACCAGCGCCGCGATCACCCCGAGGTACGAGACGCCGTTGATCAGGAAGAGCACTCCCGGCCCGGTCAGACCGACCAGCACGCCGCCGAGCGCCATCCCGCCGATCCGCCCCGCCGAGCTCAGCACCGAGCCGAGGGCCAGCGCCGACCCGAGCGCCGACCGCGGCACCAGCGCCGAGCCGAAGCGTCCCAGGACCGGCCCCTCGAAGGCGCTGATCACCCCGGAGGACAGCGCGACCGCCACGATCAGCGCGTGGCTCGCGCCGGCGAGCAGGGCGAAGGCCAGCGCGGCGCGCAACGCCTGGCAGGCGATCAGCGCCGGCCGGGCCGGCAGCCGGTCGGCCAGCGCACCGCCCCAGCTGCCCAGCAGCAACACCGGCAGGGACTGGAGCAGTACGACCGCGCCCATCAGCGCGGCCGAGCCGGTGGTGGACAGGATCACCCAGTTCAGCCCGAGCACCTGCATCCAGGTCCCGGCGGTGGACACCAGGTCCGCCCCGGCCCACAGGCGGTAGTTACGCTCCCTCAACGGCGCGAATCGCAAGACGGACAACCCCAAACCGATCTCGTACGCCGTCTCTCGGCGCCGATCACCTGTTCGGGAAGCGCTCGTCGTTTGCTTCGCCCGCCGTCGCGGGTACTCCCGATCCGCAACTACATGCAGGGTGGAAATGTTTGAACCAGTGCAAGCGGGGGAGAGAGTTTTGTTGACACAGGGCAACGAATTCTGCGGAGGGGTCCGCCATGCCGGTCACCGACGAGTTCGAACCGCTCGAGGATCTTGACCTCGCGGCCGAGGAGTACACGCGGGCCTGCGCCGGCGCGGAGGAGCCGGCCCGGGAACGGCTGCGGGCCGAGTTCGTCGGGGTCGCGCTGCCGTTCGCCCGCCGGCTGGCGCGGCGCTACCGCGGGCGCGGCGAGCCGGCCGACGACCTGGAGCAGGTGGCCCGGCTGGGGCTGGTCAAATCGGTCAACCGGTACGACCCGGAGCGGGGCTCGTTCACCGCGTACGCCATCGTCACCATCACCGGCGAGCTCAAGCGGCACTTCCGTAACCACGGCTGGGGCGTGCACGTACCCCGCCGCCTGCAGGATCTCAGCCTGGAGGTCGCCCAGGCCCGCGTCGCGCTGACCGCCGGGCTGTCCCGCCGCCCCACCGAGGAGGAGGTCGCCGACCGGCTCGGCGTGCCGGTCGCCGACGTGCGGGAGGCAGTGGTCTCGGGCGCCGCGTACGCCCCGGGCTCCCTGAACGCGCACGCCGAGGGCTACGACGGCGTCGAGGTGGGCGATCTGATCGGCGCCGACGACCCGGATCTGGAGCTGGTCGACGACCGGGCCAGCGTGGAGCGGCTGATCCTCCGGCTGCCCGAGCGGGAGCGGCGGATCCTGGGGCTGCGCTTCTACGGCAACCTGAGCCAGGCGGAGATCGCCCAGGAGCTGGGTGTCTCGCAGATGCACGTGTCCCGGCTGCTGGCCCGGGCGCTGGCCTGGCTGCGGCAGGCGATGCTGACCGACACCCTGCCGCCGTGGTCGGGCGCCGACGAGACCGATCACCGGCTGGCGCTGACCACCCGGTTCCACGGCGACGCGATCGAGACCCGGGTGTCCGGGGAGATCGACCGGGACAACGCCGGCCACCTGCGCGACGAGTTGCTCACCGTGCTGCGCGACGGCGGGCGGATGCGGCACCTGACCGTCGACCTGGGTGGCGTGCCGCTGCTCGACGCGGCCGGCGTCGGCGTCCTGGTGACCGTGCACCAGGCGGCCCGGGTGCGCGGCGTGAAGATCAAGGTCACCGGGCTTCAGGCGTACGTGAAAAAGATCGTCGCGGCCTCGGGGGTACCGGACCTACTCACGGAGTGACGCCCACACCACTTTGCCGTCGCCCGTCGGCAGCCAGCCCCAGTGCCGCGCGATCGCGTCCACCAGCAGCAGCCCCCGGCCGCGCTCGGTGAGCCCGGCCGACCGGTTGAGCAGCGGCGGGTCGGTCGAGCCGTCCCGCACCGCGACGTGCACGTACCGGGTGCGCCTGGTGATCCGGACGGTCATCATCGTGCCCGCGTGCTCGACCGCATTGGCGGTCAGCTCGCTGGCGACCAGGCTGGCCGGCCCGACCAGCTCGGGCAGCTCCCAGGCCAGGCAGGCCTCGGTGACCACGTCGCGGGCGTGCCGCACCGCGCCGGCGATCGGCAGCAGCTGGTCGCTGAGCGAGGGCGTGACCACCGCGCCCGAGGCGACCTCGCGCCGGGCCTCGGCGACGCCGGAGCGGATCGCCACCTTGCCGTACCGGCCGCCTTCCAGCAGCTCGGTGACCTGCGGGGAGGGACCGCAGAGCAGGATCGGGGTGCCCGGCCAGCGGGCGGCCTGCCGGGCCACCGCGGTGAACAGGGCCAGCGCGGTGTCCTCGACCAGCTCCATCTCCGAGAGGTCGACCAGGACCGCCTCCGGCTGCTCGGCCAGGCACTTCAGCAGCGCCGTACGGAATCCCGGGGTGCCCCCCAGGTCGAGGCGCCCGCGGACGGTGACCAAGGCGAGCCCGGCGGCCTCACCGACCGTCCATGCCAGCGGGCCCGTCATCGTCCATCCCTCCGTTCGGTCTACGGATGCCCACCGCGTCCAGGGGCAAACTCCCCGGCCTCCATGGCGATGATCGCCCCGGACGGCTCCCCCACGCTCGCCAGCGGGCTGCAGACCACCCGCACGCTGACCGGCCGGCCCCGCCGGTTCACCGCTTGGAGGACGAGTTCGTCGGTGGCCGCGTCGCCGGACAGCGCTCGGCGCACCAGCGGGCGGTGCCGGTCGACCGGCAGGCCGATGTCGAGGTTGAGCAGCGCGCCGCCCTCGGCGCGCAGGTAGTCCCAGGCCTCGGAGTCGCGGAAGAAGGCGGTCACGTTGATCAGGATGGTGTTGAACAGCGCGGTGAACTCGTCCTGGTGGACCTCCAGGTAGTCCTGGTACTCCGGGTAGCCCTCGATCTGCACCTGGCCATCCGGCGGTCGACCCGGCGCACCAGGCTGGACCGTTCGTACCCGGTGAAGTCGAAGCCGCGCACCTCCTTGACATGCAGAAGGAGGTCCTCGAACTGCCCGTCCACCGCCTCCACGGCCGTCACCGTACCTCAGCGCTTGCTCGGCGTGGCTCGCCGTGCTCGCGGCGAGCCGGGTGAGCAGATCGCGAATCAGCCGTCCGGCGTGCTCCGCGTCCTCGGCCATCCGGGTGAACCGGGCGCGGCCGGGGCGCTCGCGGTCGGCCATCCGGCGGCTGAGCGCCGATTTCTCCTCCAGCGCGCGCAGCGCCGTCCACAGCGCGCCCTCGGTCGCCACCGCCTGCTCCTCGAGCACCACCGCGATCACCCGCGGCCCCGGCCGCGCGGGCGGCCGAGCGGAACAGCGGGTCGACCGCCGGGCGGTGCCCGTTCTCCGACGGGCCGCGGCTGAGCCGAACCCGGTGGTCGAGCACGAGCAGGTGCCGGCCGGGCGGCGCCACATAGATGCGCCCCGGCAGCAGCGGCTCGCCGTCGAAGGCGGTGCGCGCGGGGAGCGGGCCGGAGCGGTCGAGGATACGCGGGAGGGCAGTCGGGGAATCCGGCGGCACGTGCAGCACCACCAGGATCGACGCGGCGAAGGCGGCTGGCAGGCCGCCCACCATGGCCCGGAGCGCCTCGACCCCACCGGCCGAGGCACCCACCACGACCACGTCGCGATGCGCCACGACCTAGCCTACCTCCAGCGGGGCGCCGGACTCGTCGCGCCGCAGCCGCTCCCACGGGATCTCGACGGCGTTGCGCCGCCAGGCCCGCCGGGCCAGCTGTTCCAGCAGCCACGGCCCGCGCATCTCGTCCCGTTCGTAGCCCAGCAGCCGCCCCCAGCGACCGCGCACGACCATCACCGCGGTGATCCGGTTGCGGTCGTCGACGACCAGGTCGGCGATCCGGCCCAGCGGCTCGCCGCCGGTGTCCGCGACCGTCCGGCCGAGCAGGTCGCTCGCCCGTCCCCTAGGCATCGCCCGCCCCCGGGATCCGCCCGATCAGGTGAGTGGCCAGCCAGCCCTCCAGCGGCGGGTCGGGCAGCAGTTCCCGGGCCACCGACAGGGACACCGCGCTGGTGACCTCCGCGACCAGGTCGTAGCCGATCCGGATCGGCGGCTGGTCGGGCGGCTCGGACATCCGCCGGGCCACCGCCGAGATCCACCGGCCGAGCCGGCCGCCGATCCGCTCGCCGAGCGCCTGCTGGCCGGCCAGCAGCCCGGTCACGTACGCGTCGCCGCGCTCGTCGTACTCCAGCTCGACGTCGTCCACCTTGCCGACCGGCTCGGCGTCCCGGTCGACGATCTGCCGGTCCAGCAGGTCGAAGCCGATGAGCATGTCAGCCGCCTCCCATCCGCGTGATGATCATCAAGGGCACCGCCGCGACCGCCGCGAGCACCACCACGATCAGGTACGTCACCCCCAGCACGTTGGCGAACCGCCCGTTGGCCCGGTCGCCGAGATAGCCGCGGTCGTTGGCCACCACCAGGATCGGCAGGTAGGTCAGCGGCAGCGCGACCGCGCTGAACAGCAGCGTGTACTCGGTGAGCTGGATCGGGTCGATCGTGGTGAACAGCACCGCCACCCCGACCAGGATGCCGATGATGACCACGGTGTGGAACCGGGCGGCCTCCCGCGGCCGGCGCAGCTTGCCCCAGTTCCAGCCCAGGTACTGCGCCACCGTGTAGCCGGTGGACAGCGCGGTCTCCATCGCCGCGCCGAAGGTGGCCGCGAAGAACCCGAGGATCGCCACCGCCATCCCGATCTTGCCGAACGCGATCGCGGCCGGCATCGCCGCCTGCGACAGCGTGTCCACCGAGGCGCCCAGCGGCTGGAACACCGCTGCCGAGGTGAGCATCAGGGCGAAGGCGAGCAGCCCGCCGAGCGGAAAGCCGACGAAGACGTTCACCCGCGAGGTGAGCAGGTCCTTGCGCGACCATCGCTCCTCCACCGCGCCCGAGGAGAAGAAGAAGACCTCGTACGGCGTGAGCGCCGACGCGAACAGCGCCACCGCGAAGAACCAATAGGTACCCCAGTCCTCCCCCGGCGGCGGCCCCGGATGCCACAACTCCGCCGGACTCACCCCGAGCCTGAAGAACGCGATCACGAACACCACCAGGGCCAGCCCGGTCAGCCCGAACACGTTCTCCAGCACGGTGAACTTGGCCCGCCACAGCACCACCCAGAGCACGAACGCGACCAGCGGCACCCACAGCAGGTAGCTGACGCTGGTGGCCAGCTGCAGCGCCAGCCCGACGCCCCCGATCTCCGCGCCCAGCGTCAGCACGGTGACCAGCAGCGAGCCGCCCAGATTGGCCAGCGCCACCCGCGGTCCGAGCCGCTCGCGCACCAGGTCGAAGACCGGACGCCCGCTCACCGCACTGACCCGCCCGCTCATTTCCGCGTACGCGCAGATCCCCACCACCCCGACCAGCAGCACCCAGGCGTGCGCGATCCCGAACCGCGCACCCGCCTCGGCGTTGGCCACGATGTCGCCGATGTCGACGAACCCGCCGATAGCGGTCAGGATCCCGAGGGCGATCGACAAGAGGCGTTTCATTGCCCGTACGCCTTGAGAAAGTCGTCAAGCTTGCCCGCGAGCTCGTCCAACCGGTGCACCCCGTCCCGCAGCGCCGCATCGTCCGGCGCCTCGGCGGTGTCCCCGAGCGCCACCACGGCCGAGGCCAGCAGCGGACTGAGCCGATCCCGCAGCCCCGCCGACCGCTGATCGGGCGGCCCTTGGCTCGCGAACTTCTTCTGCGCCCCGGCCAGCGCCTTGGCCGCGTCGTCGAACGACGTCCGCGCGAATAGCTGGGTCACGTTCCCGGCCAGCTCCTGCTCCCCGGTCAGCCGCCCGGTCTGCGCCGCGTCGTGCGCCGACCCGGCCACCTGGACCATGGTCCGCTCGTACGCCCGATAGCCGGCAGGCTTCGAAACGTCGTACGCGAACCCACCCCACAGCACCAGCACGGCGGCCCCCGCGATCGCGACCCTGCCTTTTCCGTTCACGCCACGCCGTATACCCCGTTCCCGCAACTTTCGATCACGCCTTGACGGCATCAACGGACATCGATTAGACAGGGCCGGTTGGGGGACTTCAGGGAGGGTCGATGATCCAGGCGTTGCTGAAACGAACACTCGTCGTCGCGCTCGCGGTGGTCACGCTCGGCGCCGGCGGGGCCGCTCCGGCGTGGGCGGCGGGGGCCGGCTCGCCGGGGCCTACCAGTGGGCCGTGCGCGTACACGCCGACGCCGGACGAGCCTGCCGCGCGGCCGGTGCCGCTGCCGCGCGACCCGGCGCCCACGCCCAGCCGGGGCTACGTCCGGGTGCTGCTGCGTACCAACCTCGGGCCGATCCCGCTGCGGCTCGACCGGGCGGAGGCGCCGTGCACGGTGCAGAGCTTCCTGCACCTTGTCCGGCACCGGTTCTACGACCGGACGATCTGTCACCGGCTCACCGCCTATCCGACGCTGAGCGTGCTGCAGTGCGGTGACCCCACCGGTACCGGCGAGGGTGGCCCGGGCTATCAGTTCAAGGACGAGCTGCCGACCAACCTGCCGCCCGCGCCGACCGACCCGACCGGCGTCCGGCGCGTGTACGCCCGCGGGGTGCTGGCCATGGCCAACGCCGGACCGGACACCAACGGGAGCCAGTTCTTCCTGGTCTACGCCAACTCCGCGCTGCGGCCGAACTACACCATCTTCGGCACGGTGGAGCCGGCGGGATTGCGGACGCTCGACCGCGTCGCCGCCGGCGGGGTGCAGCCCACCCCGGACGACCCGGCGCCGGTCGACGGGCCGCCCGCCTTGCGTACCGAGATCGTCAAGGCCGGCACCTGCTGAAAGCGACGGCCGTGAGCGGCGGCAGTGAGGGTGGGCCGACGCCCGGGCCGGCCTGCCCGCGTTGCAGTCTCCGCCCGGATGCGGGCGGCAAAGGGCCGGGACGGCACCCAGCTCGCCCGGCCGAGGCGGGACCCGGCCGACCCGTACGGTAGCGGGAATTTGATCTGGTTATTTGCGCCGGTGAATCGGGTACGAGCTGGGTATGGCCGGCGGAAGTTACCGTACGGTGATCGTTGCGGTGGCTGCCAACCTCGCGATCGCCCTGGCGAAGATCGTGGCGGCGGTGCTGACCGGGTCGGCGTCGATGTGGGCGGAGGCGTTGCACTCGGTCGCCGACACCGGGAACGAGGTGCTGCTCTTCGTCGGGCTGCGGAAGTCGACCAAGGGGCCGGACCCGTCCCGGCCGTTCGGCTACGGGCAGGAGCGGTACTTCTGGGCCTTCCTCGCCGCGCTCGGCATCTTCCTGATCGGCGGCACGCTCTCGATCGGTGAGGGCGTGCGCAGCCTGCTGGTCCCCGAGCCGGTCGAGTCACAGTGGATCGGGATCGGCGTGCTGCTGGTCGCCGCCGGCTTCGAGGGCTACTCCTGGCACACCGCCCGCAAGCAGCTCAAGCAGGAGTCCCGGCGGCGCAGCCGGTCGATGCGGCAGCATCTGGTCCGCGCCTCCGACCCGAGCGCCACCACCGTCTTCCTGGAAGACACCGCGGCGCTGATCGGCATCGCCCTCGCGTTGGCCGGGCTGGTCCTGCACGCGGTGACCGGCTGGGCGGCCTGGGACGCGATCGGCAGCATCGCGATCGGCATTCTGCTGATCGGGGTGGCGATCCTGCTCGCCCGCAAGTCGAAGGGGCTGCTGCTCGAGGCGTCCGCGCCGGAGGACGTGGTCGAGCCGATCCGGCGGCGGGTGGCGGAGACCGACTGGGTCGGCGAGCCCACCACCGTGAACGCCGTCTACGTCGGGCCGTCGAGCCTGCTGGTCAACGTCCTGGTGACGCCGGCGCTCGACGGGGTTTCGGCCGGCGCGCTGATCGAGAGGGTCGACCGGCTCCGTGCGGAGCTCCAGGCCGACCCCTCGATCGCGCAGGTCACCGTGACGGTCACCGCTTCCTGAGCCCGACGGCCGCCAGGGTGAGAGCCGCGGCCCCGGCCACGCCCAGCAGGCCGTGATGCTGCGACGCCCACACCTGCACGCTGCGGTCCTTGGACTTCGCGTCGAACTCGCCGTGCGCGCCGAAGTCGTGGCCGTCCTCGTCGTCCTCGGCGCGCCACAGGTTGCCCGGGTCGTGGGGATCGTGCGGCTGATCGGTCTGCTGGGACTGGAAACCGGTGCGGGCCAGGTAGCGGTCCAGGACGGCTGGCGCCACCGCGTTGGCCAGCAGGGTGCCGGCCGTGGAGGCGCCCACCCAGTATTCGCGCCGGCCGGGGTGGTCCGACGCGTACACGATCGCCCTGGCCGCGACCTCGGGCTGATAGATCGGCGGAACCGGCTGGGCGTGCCGACTCAGCCGGGAGCGCAGCCAGGTGAACTGGGGCGTGTTGACGGCCGGCAGCTGCACCATGGTGGTCCGCACGCCGCTGTGCTCGTGCAGCAGTTCGCAGCGCAGCGCCTCGTTGAAGCCCTGGATCGCGTGCTTGGCCCCGCAGTACGCGGTCTGCAGCGGGATGCCGCGGTAGGCCAGCGCCGAGCCGACCTGCACGATCGTCCCGCGGTCGCGCGGCTTCATCCTGGTCAGCGCCGCGTGCGTGCCGTGCACGTAGCCGAGGTAGCTGACCTCGGTGACCCGCCGGAACTCGCTGGGCTTGATCTGGTCGAACGGCGCGAAGACCGAGGAGAACGCGACGTTGACCCAGATGTCGATCGGGCCCAGTTCGCTCTCCGCCTTGGCCGCCGCGGCGTCGACCGCGTCGTAGTCGGCGACGTCGGCGGGCAGCGGCAGCGCCCGGCCGCCCGCCCCGGTGATCTCCTCGGCGGCGGCCTCCAGGCCCTTCTCGCCGCGGGCCACGAGGGCGACCCGGTCGCCGCGCGCGCCGAACCGGCGGGCCACCGCCCGGCCGACGCCGCCGCTCGCCCCGGTCACCACCACGACTCGTGGATCGGACATGATGTTTCCTCCCTCATCGGCTCGATGTCCGAGACGTACCCGCGGCCGGCCCACCGAACACCCGGATCGGCCCACGGGACGGCCCGGGTGTGCCTAGGCTCGGGCTGTGTTGTCGGAGAGCGCCCGGCCGGTCGTCAAAGCCACGCTGTCGCTGGTGGCCGGCCACATCGAGGAGATCGCCGCCCGGTTCTACGCGCACATGTTCGCCGCGCACCCGGAACTGCGGGACGGCCTGTTCAACCGGGGCAACCAGCGGGCGGGCTCGCAGCCCAAGGCACTGGCCGGCGCGGTCGCCGTGTTCGCGTCGGCGCTGCTGGCCGACCCGCCGCAGCTGCCCGACCGGCTGCTCACCCGGATCGCGCACAAGCACGCCTCGCTCGGGCTGCGCCCGGACCAGTACGAGATCGTCCGGGACCACCTGATGTGGGCGATCGGCGACGTGCTCGGCGACGCGGTCACCCCGGCGGTCGCCGCGGCCTGGGAGGAGGTCTACTGGCTGATGGCGTACGCGCTGATCCACCAGGAACGCGGCCTCTACAGCGCCCGGGGCGTCACCGCCGAGCGGGTCTGGCGGCGCTGGCGGGTGGCGAGCAAGGTGCGGGAGACCGACGACGTGGTCCTGTTCGTGATGCGCCGGATGGACGACCGCTCGGTGCGCACGTCGCTCCCCGGCCAGTACGTCAGCGTCCTGGTCCGGATGCCCGACGGGATCCGCCAGCCCCGCCAGTTCAGCCTGGTGCGCGCCGACGACGGCGAGCACCGGTACTTCGCGGTCAAGCGCACCCCGGGCGGCGAGGTGTCGAACCTGCTGCACGACGACATCCAGCCGGGCGACGAGCTGACCATGAGCGTCCCGTACGGCGATGTGGTCCTCGACGACGCCGGCCGCCCGGTGGTCTTCGCCAGCGCCGGCATCGGCGTCGCCCCGATGGCCGGCATGGTGTCCCACCTGGTCGCGGCCGGCTCCCACCTGGACGTCACGGTGCTGCACGCGGACGGCGAGGAGTCCGCGTTCCCGCTCCGCCGCCAGATCGTCGACGACCTGGCCCACCTGCCCAAGTCCCACCTGTACCTGTGGTACGAGAACGGCCCGGAGAGCGACCTGCCGGCCGACGGCGTCTTCGAGGGCACGATGGACCTGAGCCACGTCGACCTGCCGGAGGACGCGCTCTACTACCTGTGCGGACCCCTGCCGTTCCTGCAGTCGGTGCGCAGCGCGCTGATCGGCCGCGGCGTGGTCCCGGCCGACATCCAGTACGAGGTGTTCGGCCCCGACCTGTGGCAGGCCGACCGGGAATGACCCGGCGACGTTAGATCCACGCCCGATGGGGTACGCCGCCCCGGCATGACCCCTGAGACTGGCGACGTCACCGTAGTCGTGGTGTCCCACAACCGGCCCGACCGGCTGCGGGAGACCCTCCCCCGGCACCGCGCTCCCGTCATCGTGGTGGACAACGGTTCCGACCAGCCGCTCGGCGCCGACGGGGCGCGCCTGATCCGGCTCGACGACAACCTGGGCGCGGCCGCCCGCAACATCGGCGTCGAGCGGGCGGACACCCCGTTCGTGGCGTTCGCCGACGACGACTCGTACTGGGCGCCCGGCTCGCTGGCCCGCGCCGCCGAACTGCTGCACGCGCACTCCCGGACCGCCGTGCTCACCGCCCAGGTGCGGGTCGGCGCGGCCGGTCGCCTCGACCCGGTCTCGGCCGGAATGGCCACCGCGCCGCTCGGCAATCCCCCGGGCAGCCCCGGCCCGTCCGTGCTGGGCTTCCTCTCCTGTGCCGTCGTGGTGCGGCGGGAAGCGTTCCTCGCGGTCGGCGGTTTCCAGCCAAGGCTCTTCCTGTACGGCGAGGAAGCCCTGCTGGCGATGGACCTGGCCGCGGCCGGCTGGCGCCTCAGCTACGCCCCCGACCTGGTGGTCCGGCACTTCCCGGAACAGGCCGGCCGGGACCCGCGGGCGCGGCGCCGCCGGGAGACCCGCAACCGGGTGCTGACCGCGCTGCTGCGCCGGCCACCGCAGCAGGTGGCCGGCGCGTTCGCGGCCGCGCTGCGCAGCGACCCGGTCGCGGTCGCCGGCCTGCTCGGCGATCTCCCGTGGGCGCTGCGCCGCCGCCGCTCCCTGCCGTACGAGGTGGAGACCGCGCTGCGCCTGCTCGGCAACTGAGTTACCTGGTGGCGCGTTGCGTGATCAGGTCCTTGACCCGGTCCACCAGGCCGACACCAGGGCCGGCGATCTTGTGGAACAGCTCGCTGTGCGGCGCGCTCGGGTGCGGCCGGGTCGGTGCCAGCTTCTTGGCCCGCTCGACCTTCGCGGCCATCGCCACCAGCTCGTCGTGCGGGATGCGCTGGCGCAGCTCGGGGAACTGCTCGGACTCCTCGTCCTGGATGTGGTCGGCGAGCATCGTCTCCAGCCGGCGCAGCGTCCCGTCGAACTTCGGGTCGTTCACCTCGAGCCCTTCGAGGTCCTTCATGGCCTCCTCGAGCTCCTGGTGCTCCTCGGTGTCGTGGGCGACGGCCTTCTCGCCGTCGGGCAGGTGCTTGCGCATGGCCGGGTAGACGTACATCTCCTCGGCCACGGCGTGCCGGACCAGCTCGCTGATCGCGGTGTCGGTCAGGTCACGGCGCATCATCGGGTCACGGATCGTCCAGATCTCACCGATCAGCGCGGTGACGTCACGGTGGTCGGCGGTGAGGACGTCGACCACGTCGGGGGTTGCGGTGTCAGTCATGGCTCCTGGCGTACCCCTTCTGACATGTCGTATGCACGGCAACACCGATGCCGGAACGCCTCGAACGGTGTCAGCCTCGGCTGTCCCGATCGGGCACGAGGGGAGCAAACGTCATGGTCGCAACCACCGGCGAACACGCGCTGGTGCTGGGCGGGAGCATCGGCGGCCTGCTGGCCGCGCGGGTGCTGGCCGACCGCTACACCACCGTCACCATCATCGAAAAAGACCATTTACCCGGCACGGGGGTGCCGCGCCGGGGCGTACCGCACGGGCACCACGTGCACGCCATGCTGCCCCGCGGTCTGCAGGTCATCGAGGACCTGCTGCCGGGCTTCACCGCGCGGGTGACCGCCGCCGGCGGGCTGACCGGCGACATCCTGGCCAACGTCCGCTGGAACCTCAACGGGCTGGCGCTGCGCCGGAAGGTGGCCGGCCTGACCGCCCTGTCGGCGAGCCGGCCGCTGCTGGAGGGCACGGTCCGCGAACAGGTGCGGGCACTGCCGAACGTCAAAATCCTTGAGGCGTACGACGTGACCGGGCTCCGCACGTCGGAGGGCCGGGACCGGATCACCGGCGCGGCCGTGGCCCGCCGGGACGGCTCGGGCGCGTCCGTGCTGGCGGCCGATCTGGTCGTCGACGCCACCGGCCGCGGTTCCCGGACACCGCGGTGGCTGGCCGAGCTGGGCTACGAGTCGCCGTCGGCCGACCGGGTCGGCATCGACCTGGCGTACAGCTCGTGCCTGGTCACGGCCCCCGGCGAGCTGATGGGCGACGACCTGGTGGTGGTCACCGCCCGCTACCCCGGCCAGCTGCGCAGCTCGGTGATGCAGCGGCTGGAGGGCGGCCGGATCCTCCTCACGCTCGCCGGGGTGCGCGGCGAACGGCCGCCGCTCGCCTACGACGAACTCCCGGCGTACGCGCGGACCCTCGCCACGGCCGACACCTACGACCTCCTCCGCGCCGCGAAACCGCTCGGCGCACCGGTGGCGTTCCGCTTCCCGGCGTACGTGCGATACCGCTACGACCAGCTGCGCCGGCTGCCCGCCGGCCTGCTCGTCACCGGCGACGCGACCTGCGGCTTCAACCCGGTGTACGGCCAGGGCATGTCCGTCGCCGCGATGAACGCCGCCGCCCTGGCCGAGGAGCTGAGCCACGGCGCCGAACCCGACCCGTACCGCTACTTCCAGGCCGTCGCCCGCGCCCTGGAGGCGCCCTGGCGGATGGCCGTCGGCGCCGACCTGGCCCTGCCCGGGGTGACCGGCCCGGCCCTGCCCGACTCGCCGCTCACCCCCGACTACCTGCGCCGGCTGCAGCTGGCGGCCACCGAGGACGCCGAGGTCGCCGCGGCCCTGGTGCGGGTGACCAGCCTCGTCGAGCCGCCGCCGACGCTGCTGCGGCCGGAGATCGTCGCACGCGTCGAGCGGTTCTCCCCGATCCAGGCGATCCTAGGTGGATGAGATATCGAACCCTGGGCGGCACCGGCACCGTCGTGTCGACCCTGTGCCTGGGCACCATGACCTTCGGCAAGGAGAGCAGCGAGGAGGTGTCGCACGCCCAGCTCGACCGCTTCGTCGAGGCCGGCGGCAACTTCGTCGACACCGCGAACGTCTACTCCCGCGGCGTCTCCGAGGAGGCCATCGGCCGCTGGCTGGCGGCCCGGTCCGGCGTACGGGACCGGCTCGTCATCGCCACCAAGGGCCGCTTCCCGATGGCCGACGACCCGAACTCGGCCGGGCTGAGCCGGGTGAACCTGACCCGCGCGCTCGACGCCAGCCTGCGCCGCCTCGGCGTCGAGACGATCGACCTCTACCAGGCGCACGCCTGGGACCCGCTGACCCCGATCGAGGAGACGCTCGCGTTCTTCGACGACGCGGTCCACGCCGGCAAGATCCGGTACGCCGGGGTCAGCAACTTCCTCGGCTGGCAGCTGCAGAAGGCGGCGCTGATCACCCAGTTCCGCGGCCTCGCCCCGATCGTCACCCTGCAGCCGCAGTACAACCTGCTGGTCCGCGAGATCGAGTTCGAGCTCGTCGACGTGTGCCGCAACGAGAACATCGGCATCCTGCCCTGGTCCCCGCTGGGCGGTGGCTGGCTGACCGGCAAGTACACCCGCGACCACGAACCCACCGGCGCCACCCGCCTCGGCGAGGATCCGGCACGCGGCATGGAGGCGTACGGCCCGCGCAACTCCGACAGTCGCACGTGGCGCGTCCTCGACGCCGTCCGCCGCGTCGCGGACGAGAGCGGCGTGTCGATGTCGCAGGTGTCGCTGGCCTGGCTGGCGGACCGTCCGGCGGTCACCTCGGTGATCCTGGGCGCCCGTACGCTCGAACAGCTCGACGACAATCTGGGCGTCGCCGACCTGCAGCTGTCGGAGAAGCAGACGGAGCTGCTCACCGAGGCCAGCACGCCGGCGGTGGGCGAGTACCCGTACGGCCCGCAGGGCATCGCCCAGCGTGACCGCCGCTACGCGTGAAACATTTGCTGAGCCTCGGCCTGACTCACCCGCCAGATCGTGGCCATGCCTTTAGCGCCGAATTTGCGCCGTACCCGGCGCTGCCCGATGACGAACAGGATCAACAGGACGAACCACATAAGAAGCGGAATGCCCTTGCCACCGAAGACGGATAGGAACGAGATGGGCAGAACGAGCCCGATCAGGTAGATCACGAAGACGATCTGGAGGACCGGCGACAGCATAATTTTGAAGACCTGCCGATCGTTCACATTCTGCTGCCGGGTGGTGTGGTTGAGGACCGCGAAGGTGAAAGCGCTCTGTCCCTTGTACGCGGTCCAGAAGCTCGCGATCTGGCCGCGAAAGGCAGTGACGTTGAAGTTGAGGACCTGAACGGTGTGGCTCCGCCCGTCGGCCAGCCTCAGGTTCAGGGTGTCGTACACGTCGATCTTGACCTGGGTCCGGGACGACGGGTAGGAGCTGCCCGGGAAGTAGCCGTACTCGGTGATGACAGTGGTGTCCGTGTCTCGCCGCGACGCCAGCACCTCGCCGGTGACGTGGCCGAGGCGCCACCCCCGGCGCAGCCCGGTGGCGGTGCTGTTGACCCGCAGAGGCCGCCAGATCCAGACCACATACCCGATCAGCGGCAGGCAGAGCAAAAGCGCGAAAAACGTCATGGCGACCACCACCGTGGCGCCGGTGAACGTCGACCCCGTCGTATCCGGCACGTCCACGTTCTCCTCCTGAAGGCGCAACCGCATGGAATGGAAAATGGTCGACCGAACCGTTCTCCACGCTGCAAATCCCCTCAAAACCGCCACCGAGTCGGACGCCCGGCGGGAGCCAGCTTCACATTGTTGCCAGCGCGCGACATCACCCGATCCGCTCTTTGCCACAACTTCTTTCGGCTGGATCAGATCGACCCATTCCACGGAGCACCACCAACTGCCTATCTCGCTCGCCGAATGCGACGCGGGCGGGACCGGACGCCGGCGACCCCTCCGGGAACAGTTAACAAACCTTGACATTCGGCCGGTCGTCGACTCTCATCGATGCATGCGTAGACGGAGAGGCCTGGCGGTCGGCGCCGGGTGCGTGACGGCCGCCGTGGTGGCGGTGTTCGCGGTGGTCCTGCCGGCCAGCGCCGGCGCGAATCCGGTCGGCGATCCGGGCTTCGAGTCCGGCCTGGCGGGGTGGTCGTGCGGCGGTGCGGCGAGCGCCGCGACGGGCACGGTGCATTCCGGCACGTACGCGCTGAAAGCGACGCCCAGCAGCGGCGACACGGCGCAGTGCAGCCAGTCCGTGGCGGTGACGCCGAATACGGCGTACACGCTGACGGCGTGGGTCAACGGCAGTTACGTGTACGTGGGTGCTTCCGGCGCGAGCATCTGGACGCCGTCCACGGGCGGGGCGTTCCAGCAGCTCAGCACGTCCTTCACGACGTCGTCCTCGACCACCAGCGTCACCGTGTTCGTGCACGGCTGGTACGGGCAGCCGACGTATTACGCGGACGACTTCGCCCTGACGGCCGGCTCGGGCAGCGGCACCACGACAACGCCCACCACCGTTCCGACGACGGCCCCGACCACGCCGCACACGACCGCGCCGACCACACCGCCGACCACCGCCCCGCCAACCACCGTTCCGACGACGCCGCCCACGACCGCGCCGCCGACCACCGCTCCGACCACGCCGCCGACCACCGGGACCGGGCCCGGTGCGAGCCTCCCGGCCTGCCCGTTCTGGTCGACCGTCACGCCGCCGGCCCGGGTCGTCGGGCCCAGCCACGACTCGGTCAGCCAGGGGCCGCGGATCAGTCTGAGCGGCCGGCTCCCCGCCCCTGCCACGGTGACCGGCTCGCTGACCGGTTCCAGCGTGACGATCGCGTTCAGCCGGGTGACCGGCGCCGCGGCGTACCGGGTGTGGCGCAACAGCCAGTCAGTCGGCTGGATCGACGACTGGGGGCAGGCCAGCCTCTCCGTGACTGACACCGCGCCATGCCGTAACGCGCATTACACGGTGGTGGCACTGCGCTCGGATGGGAGCGATGCCTCCACCGGCGCGCTGTCGCAGCCGTATATCCTCGCCGACAGCGGAGTGGTCCAGCCGTACGCGATTCCGGCCGGAACCAAGTTCCAGTACGAGATCACCTCGTACAACGATCTCGGCCAGACGGCGAGTGGCTACCACGCGGCGCTGGGCATCTGCGCCGTCGACACCCGCTACATCCCGTGGGGAACGCGCCTGAAGGTGGACGGGTACGGGTACTGCTACGCGGCCGACATCGGCACCTGGATCCAGGGCCAGATCGTGGACGTGTGGTTGCCCGGCGCCGAGGCGGACAACTGGGGCGTACAGATGAGGACGATCACCATCGAGTAGAACGGTCGCCACCATGCCGCCCGCCGGCAGCATGGTGGCGATCGTCTTCAGCTTGGACGACTGCTAGAGACCCATGCTCGAGCCGAGGCTGTTCAGCGCCTTGGAGACCAGGGCCTGGGCGTTGTCGCTCAGCTTGGAGTTGCTGCCGTTCACGACCCAGGACGAGCCGGAGAAGATCACCACGGTCACGCCGTTGTCCACGCCGCCGGTGGTGCCGCTGCTGGGGATGCCGAGCAGCGAGGCCGACTTCACCGAAGCCTCGCCCAGCTCGCGGGAGTCGTTGTCCGAGGTGGTCTGGTCGTTCCCGGTCTGCGTGTCACCGAAGATCGCGCCGATGCACTTGCTCTTGTAGAACATCAGGGCGAACTGCCGGCCCTTGATGTTGTGCTCCTTGTAGAAGAAGTGCGGGCAGGGCGACTTGCGATCCCAGCAGTCGTCACCCAGCACGTAGAACGGCACGTGGTGGGCGGCCAGCTGCTTGCCGTTGCTGTCCTGGAACGTCGTCTCGCCCTGGTGATCGGGATCGGGATCCGGGTCGCTGCCGTCATCGTCGACGGCGAGACTCGAGGTGTAGGCATAGACGCCGGACGCCACCTGGTACACGTTCACGTTCTTGGCCCGCGTCATGGTGTTGATGTGCGGCTTGGAGTTGACCTTCTTCGAGCTCGTCATGTTCTTCTTGACGCCGGCCAGCACCTCGGCGGCCGTGTAAGACGCGGCGGCGGGAGCGGCCGCCGCCGCGTCCGTCTTGACCGCGGCCTGCGTCGTGGCCGCGTCGGCGTCCCGCACGGCAAACGGGGCGGCGAGCGCGAGAGCCGCGGCGCCTGCCACAGCTAAGCGCGTGCGGGTACGGGTGGATGACATGGGTGAGGGCCCCCAATCGTTAGTTAGACTTATTAACAGATCGAAGCACCGCGCCCCTCGCCACGAAATCATCTTCAAGAAAATTTAAGATTATCGACAATCCCGACAAGTCGATCTTCGAGCACCCCGATCACCCGTGTTACGCATCCCGATCACGGCAGCGACGGCGACGGCGACGGCAACCACGCCCGGATGCGACATGGTCGGCCGTGCCAAGACCCGCCACACGCAGCCTTCCCGAGACGGGATTTGCCGATGTGCGGGCACCCCCGCCGCTCGGAGGCCGCCGCGGGTAAGCCACGGCCGGGGCGCGCATCAAGCCGTAACCGCCATCGCACGCCACTCGACAGCGCGCCCCAACCTTCGACGATCGACGCCGGACCACCGACCTTGAAGCGCACACGTCCGCCATAAACAGGAAAGCCTCACCCTCGCGCCGAATCCGCGTCCGCGACGCCCGGAATGACGAAAATATGGTGATACCCGACCGCGCGAACGCCAGCATGTGGACGCGAGGCCCACCACACGGGAACATCCAGGCGCCCTCCAGGGCGACATCCATCCGCTTACGAAAATCCTGCCAGAGCCGTGGGCAGCCGTACCGGGACGCGACATCCGTAGCCGTGAGCGCACCCGGCAGCACCTCTCGGATGCACACCGGCGGCCGTGAGCGCGCACGGCCGTCAGTCCTCGGGTGACCAGTCGGTGTTGGCGCCGCACACGATCAGGCAGGGGAGGTCACCGGGGACTCGGCCGGCCAGCCACGCGGCGAACGGGACCGCCGCCGCGGGCTCGACCGCGAGCCGGAAGTGGTCCCACAACAGATCCCGTGCGGTCAGCAGTTCCTCGTCGCTGACCAGCACCGACTCCACCGGCGCCGATCGCAGGATCGCGAACGGCAACGCCCCGACGCGGGTGGCGCCTAGTGCCGATGCCGCGACCGAGTCGACCTCGCCGTCGACCGGCCGGCCCGCGGCCAGGGCGTTCGCGAAGCACTGGCAATTCTCCGGCTCGACCGCGACCGTCACGCGCCGCCCGGCGGCGAGCGCGGTCCCCGCCGCCAGCCCACCCCCGCCGACCGCCACCGCCATCGTGTCCACCTCGGGGGCGTCCTCGAGTACCTCGGCGGCGACCGTCCCCTGCCCGGCGATCACGGCCGGGTCGTCGTAGGCGTGCAGATATCCGCACCCCGGTCGCTCGGCCGCCACCATTGCCGCCGCGGCCGCCTCCGCATACGTAGAGCCATGCCGGATCAGGCGGGCGCCGGCCGCCTCGATTCGCCGGGCCTTCGCGGGCGGCACGGTCACCGGCACGAGGACCGTCGCCGTGCGGCCGAGCAGGCCCGCCGCCGTGGCCACGCCCAGGCCGTGGTTGCCGCCCGAGGCGGTGATCACGTGCTCCGAGCGAGGGCGGGCGAGCAGGGCGTTCACCGCTCCGCGCAGTTTGAACGAGCCGCTCAGCTGCAAATGCTCCAGCTTGAGCAGCACCCGCCGCCCGTCGATCCGGGCATCCAGCAGGGGCGTGCGCCGAACGTACGGCCGAATTCTCTCCGCCGCCGCGGCGATGTCGATCGGTTCCATGCCCTCGATGATCGGCAGTCGCGGCATTAAGCGCCAGCGCATACTTCTCAATCCCGTTTAGCATCGCTTAATGACCCTGGACGTAGGACGGCTCCGAGTGCTGGTCGAGGTGGCCCGTGCGGGCTCGATCGCCGAGGCGGCCCGCCGCATGTCGTACACCCCCTCGGCGCTCTCCCAGCAGCTCAGCAAGCTGGAGGCGGAGCTGCGGGCCCGCCTGGTCGAGCGCAGCGGCACCGGCATCCGGCTCACCGAGGCCGGCGCCGTCCTGGTGCACCACGCCGAACGGGTCCTGGGAGAGCTCCGCGAGGCCGAGGCCGCCACCGCCGCGGTCCTGGGAGCGGAACAGCGGCGGATGGCGATCGGCACCTTCGCCACCGCCGGCGCCGCCCTGGTCCCCGCGGCCCTCGTCGAGCTCCGCGCGCGGCACCCCGACGTCCAGTTGTCCCTGCGCGACCTGGAGCCGCCCGACGGCTACGGCCTGGTCACCTCCGGCGACCTCGACCTGCTGATCACCCACCGCTACCCGGGCGTGCCGTCCGTGCCCACCGGCGGCCTGATCCGCCGGCCGCTGCTCAACGATCCGCTGCGCCTGGCGCTCCCGGCCACCCGCCCGGCGAACGGGAAGCTGGACCCGGCCGCCGAGCACTGGATCTCCGGCGGCCCGGGCGTGCCCAACCGCACGTGCCTGGACATGCTCGCCGCCCGGATCGGCTTCACTCCCAGGATCAGCTACGAGACCGCCGACTACGGCCTCACCCTGGCCCTGGTCCGCGCCGGCCTCGGCATCGCCCTGGTCCCCGCGATGGTGCTGCGGGAGCATCCGGGCCTGCGCGTCCGCGAGTGGGGCACCGCCCGGCCCGCCCGCGAGATCTGCGTCGTCCACAGGAGACGCCCCACCCCGCTGGTGACCGAAGTGGTCACCCTCATCCGCGAGGCGGCGCAAGCCCTGTCATGATCCTCGGGGCCGGAGGAGGGCGGGATCGATGACGGTTCTGGTGGTGGGTGCGACCGGCAGCGTAGGCGTCCACACGACGAGGGCGCTGCTGGCCAGGGGCACCGACGTACGAGCCCTGGTCCGAAAAGCGTCGCTCCCCGAGGGCGTGACCCCGGTCCTGGGCAATCTCCGCGACGAGGCGTCGGTGACCGCCGCGCTGAGCGGCGTGAGCGCGGCCCTTTACACCTCCCCGCACGACCCGGACGAGGAGCGCCTGGCCGAGACCTTCGCCCGCGCCTGCGAACGCCTGGGCACCCGGCTGGTCTTCTGCGGCGTGTACGCGGGCGGCCTCCGCCGGTTCGTCTACGAGCGATTCCTCCCGCACTACCGCGGCAAGCTGCGGATCGGCGCCCGCATGCACCGCTCCCCGGTCTGCGACGTGGTGCTCGCCCCGACGAACTTCTACCAGAACGACGAGATCATCAAGGCCGACATCCTGGCCGGACGCTACCCTTTGCCGGCCCATCCGCGCGGCGTCAACCGGGTCGACCTGCGCGACGTCGGCGAGGTGCTGGCCCGGGCCCTGACCGACCCGGCGTTCCCGGCGGTGACCGGCACGCTGGCCGGCCCCGCCTCGATCAGCGGCCGCGCGGCGGCGCAGACCTGGGCGAGCGCGCTCGGCCGCCCGGTCGAGTACCAGGACGCGGAGAGCGCCTGGCGCCCGGCCCTGGCCCGGGGCCTCGCCGGCCAGAAGCTGGCGGACTTCGGCCACACGTACCGGCTGCTCTCCCGCATCCCGGTGCCCACCTCGGCCAGGGACGTCGCCCTGATCACCGGCCTGCTGGGCCGGCCACCACGGTCGTACGAGGACTACGTCCGGGACACCGCCGCCGACTGGGCCGCCACGCCGTAGCCCGGGTCAGCGGTTGCGCCACCGCGGCTTGCGTTTCTGGGCGAACGCCGTCAGCCCCTCGATCGCGTCCTCGCTGACCATCAGGTCGTCGAGGGCCGGGCTGTGGTGGGTCACCGCGTCGACCACGTCCGGGATGCCCCGGGTCTCCTCCATCACCTGCAGCGAGATCCGCACCGAGGTGGGCGACCCGTCGAGAATCTCGGCCGCCAGCTCTCGCGCCCCGGCCAGCGCCCGCCCCGCCGGCGTGACCCGGTTGACCAGGCCGTACGCCTGTGCCTCGGCGGCGGTCAGCCGGCGGCCGGTCAGGATCATCTCGTTCGCCAGCTTCGGTGGCAGCATGCGCGGCAGCCGCACCACTCCCCCGGCCCCGGCGATCAGCCCGACCTTCACCTCGCTGAGCGCGAACCTTGCCGTCTCGTCGGCGACCACCAGGTGACAGGCCAGCGCGATCTCGCACCCGCCGCCCATCGCGAAGCCGTTGACCGCGGCGATGACCGGTTTGGGCAGGCTGCGGCGGCTGGTCAGGCCCGCGAACCCGTTCTTCGGCACCCACATCGGCTGGCCCGACCCCGAGTAGATCAGGTCATTGCCGGCCGAGAACGCCTTGTCGCCGGCCCCGGTCAGGATCGCCACCCACAGGTCGTCGTCCGCGAAATAGGCGTCGAACGCGTGGTCGAGCTCGTCGTTGGCCATCGGGTGCAGGCTGTTTCGCGCCTCCGGCCGGTTGATGGTGACTTCGAGCAGATGTCCCTCTCGCCGTACGAGAATGTGCTCGTAGCGTTCTCGAAGCACCGCCGGCGACACCGGAAAGAGCGCGTCCATCGCTTCCGGCGAAACCGTCACCCGGTTGCCGAAGCCGAACGACCGCACGTATACGCGTTTGCCGATCGGCTCGTCGGTGCCGAGCAATGCCAAAATCGAAAAGTCCCGATCGTCCGTACGGGAGATGAACCGTCGCCCGTCCGACTCGAGGCGCCCGATCACGATGCCGGTCCGCTTCCCGTCGCGCGCCTGCTTCACCGTGTACGTCTCGACGGTCGCCCAGCCGTCCGCCTGCCGCGCCTCGACCGGCGCCGCCCACGAGTCGATCTCCGCCTGCAGTTCCCGGGACCGGTCCGCCCGCCACGGCGACGGCGTGGTCGTATAGACCCCGGCCGAGTACTTGCTCATCGTCCCGCCATTGGCCCCGACGAATCCGTAACTGCCCGGCGAACGGCGCGCCAACTCGACGGTCGTGGCGATCGCGTGCATCGAGTAGTTGTTGCCGGCCCCGCCGAAGAACGGCAGTCCGCCGGTCACCGTCAGCCCGCGCGGGTCGTCCGCCGCCAGCCCGAATGCGTCCGCGATATTGAACACCGGCGCCGGGAAACAGCTGTACAGATCGATGGTGGCGACATCGTCCATCCCGATTCCGGCCACTTCCAGGGCGTGCCGCGCGGCCATCACCGACGCCGGGCCGGCCGACAGATCCGCCCGCTCCATCAGGTCGCGCTCGCGCAGGTCGGCGTGCCCGGCCAGGAACACCCACTTCGCCCGCGGAATGCCCAGTCGCCGCGCCTCGCCGACCGACGTCAGCAGCACCGCCGCGCCCTGGTTCACCTTTTCCCGGGCGACGACATAGCGGGTGTACGGGTCGGCGATCGGCCGGTTCGCCGCGCTCGGCGTGACCAACTCCGCCGCGCTGCGCTCGATCGGCGCCGCCGCGTACGGATTGGCCGCCGCGACCCGGGTGAACGGCTCGAACAACGCCCCGATCGCCGCCGCGTACTCCTCCCGCGACTGCTTGAGCCGGGCCCGCCGGGCGTTCTCGAAAAGCGCGTACTGGCTCGGCGCGTCGGTCAGCCCGTGCGCCGCCTGATGCATGCTGACCAGCCCGTGCAGCCCGTATCCGCGGTCCTCCAGATCGCCGTCGACGTGCTCGGTGAAATCGGGTTTCGACTCGTCCCCGGCGTACCTCTCAATGGTGGAAATCGCCTCCGACCCGAAGATCAATACCGAGCCGCAGGACCCCGCGGCAATGGCGGCCGCGAATTCGTTGACCAGGTGCTGCGGGCTCTGCCCACCCGCCACCTCGAGCACCGCCCGGCGCGGCGTGACGCCTACGCGCCCGGCGACCGAGCGCGGGAAATTGTCCGACCGGCCCAGCGGCGCCCGGGCCATCGGCATCGAGTTCTCGAACTGCCGGGTGCCCGCCACCGTGTCGATCGCCGCGACGACCTCCCGCGAGGGCGAACCGGTGTCCGCGATCGCCGCCCGCGCGGCGTCCGCGGCCAATTCCACCGGCGACCGGCGCCGATACCCCGGCTCGTCGAGGCGCTCCGCGGACTGCCCGACGCCTGCCACGATCGGCGTACGCGGGTCGAGGTCGTCCGGTGTCATGAATGTCTCCAATACTGAACGCTTCCCGTTCACTTATGGCGACTGTATCCTGACGGAATCCGTTCAGCAATATGGAGATCGTGATGAGCGCTACGCCGACCGCGCCCGGCCGGCCCCGGGACCCGGCGGTCGACCGCCGGATCGCCCAGGCCGCCCTGGACGTCTTCGGCGACGCCGGCTGGGCCGGGTTCGCGATGGAGGCCGTGGCGAAGCGGGCCGGCGTCGGCAAGGCGTCGCTCTACCTGCGCTGGAGCAACAAGGAGGCGCTGCTCACCGACGCGCTGACGGCCGGCCTGCCGCGAATCAGCGACGTCGACACCGGCACCCTGCACGGCGACCTGGCCGAGCTCGCCACCCAGATCCTCGATCTCTACCTCGGCCCGGCCAGCCGCGCCGCGATGCGGCTCAACCTGGAGGCACACACCATTCCCGGCATCGCCGAACACTACGAAGCCCTGCGGACGTCCCAGGTGCTGGCCGCCCGCGCGATCGTCCGGCGCGGCATCGACCGGGGCGAGTTGCCCGGCACGGTCCCGATCACGCTGCTGCTGGACACCCTGGTCGGCGGCGCGATGATGCACGCGATGACCACCCCGGCCGGCAGGCGCGCCGCCCTGGCGAGCGACACGGCGGCCCACGCGGCCCGGCTGGTCGACTTCCTGCTGCACTCCGTCACCGCGAGCCACGCATGATCGTCACCGGAGAGGCTCAGCACCGGGCCTGGCAGCAGCGCGTCCTCCCGCCGGTCGAGCAGGTCCGCCCGGGCGTCTGGTCGATCCCGGTGCCGATCCCGCACAATCCGTTGCGTTACACCCTGGCGTACGCGTTCCTCGACGATCCCGCCGTGCTGCTGGTCGACCCGGGCTGGGAGAGCGACGAGAGCCGGGAGGCGCTGACCGCGGGCCTGCGCCTGGCCGGGGCCGCGGTCGCCGACGTCACCGGCGTGCTGGTCACCCACGTGCACTTCGACCACCACGGCCTCAGCGGCTGGGTCCGCGAGCGGTCCGGGGCGTGGATCGGCATGCACCCGGCCGAGGCCCGCGCGCTGCCGGGCCGGACGTGGCACGACGGCGCCGCCGCGGCCGACCACGCGTGGCTGCTGCGCCACGGCGTACCCGCCGGCGAAGCCGCGATCCTGGTGGTGGATCCGGCGAAGGTGGGCGACATCCTCGAGATGGTCGAGCCCGACCGTACGTTCGAGGACGGCGACCTGCTGCCGACGGCCCGGCACGAGCTGCGCGCGGTCTGGACGCCCGGCCACACCCCCGGCCACCTGTGCCTGCACGACGCGGCGGCCGGCCTGCTGCTCACCGGCGACCACCTGCTCCCCCGGATCACCCCGAACATCGGCGTGCACGACGACGAGGACGACCCGCTCAGCGACTACCTGGCGTCGCTGGAGCGGACCGCCAAGTTCACCGCCGAGGAGGCGCTGCCGGCGCACGAGTACCGCTTCCGCGGCATCGACGCCCGCGCCGCCGACCTGATCGCCCACCACGACGAACGCGGCCACGAGATCCTCACCGTCCTGGACCGCCTCGGCCCGTCGACCGGCTGGGCGATCGCCGCCGAGCTGACCTGGTCGCGCGGCTGGGACGCGCTGCGCGGCATGCTGCGCCGGATGGCCCTCGCCGAGACCCTCGCCCACCTGCACTACCTGGCCGGCACCGGCGCGGTCCGCCCGGACGGCGGCACCCCGGAGCGCTGGCGCCGCTAGATCTGGATCTCGCCGCGGGCCCACCGTTCCTGGACCGCCTCGACCAGGCCCGCGACCACCCGATCGGCGACCCGGGCGCCCAGCCAGACCAGTCCGAGGTGGAACGGCGGCCCGTCGGTCAGCGGCACGATCGCGAACGCCGGGTCGTCGAAGATCCGGGCCGATCCGCCGGTCTCCGGGGCCAGCGTGAACGTCAGGTCGCCGGTGCGGCGCACGTGGCCGGCCAGCATCGCCGAGTCGGCGCCGGGCAGCATGCGCACCCGGCGCAGGCCGCGGCCGAGCAGCCCGTCCCGCATCTGCTCCATCGCGGCCGGCTGCAGGCTCAGCGGGAACGTCACCACGGTCCGGTCGGCCAGGTCGGCCAGGTCCAGCGACGACCGCCCGGCGAGCGGGTCGTCCCGGCGCATCGCCACGAAGAAGCGATACGCCGCCAGCGGCAACGCCTCCATCGCCGGGTCGTCGACCGGCAGGTGCACCACGGCCGCGTCCAGCTCACCCCGCCCGAGCGCCGGCAGCAGCTCCGAGGAGGGCGCCAGCGTCACGTCGACGGTCCGGCCCGGGTTGCCCTTCTCCGCGCACTCGACCACCGCGTCCAGGATGGCCGGCGGCGACAGGTGCGACCCGCCGAGCCGCACCACCCGGCTCTCCCCGGCCGCGACCAGCTGGACCTCGCTGCGCAGCCGGTCGAACTCGGCGAGCAGCGGCGGCACCCGGCGGGCCAGCTCCCGCCCGGCAGGGGTCAGCTGGATCCGGTGGTAGCCGCGGACGAACAGCTCGGCGCCCAGCTCCCGTTCCAGATCCTTGACGATCCGGCTGACCGGCGAGGCGGTCATGTGCAGGCGCTCGGCCGCCCGGCCGAAATGCAGCTCCTCGGCGACCGCGAGGAAGCAGCGCAGCTGGGCGATGTCCACGCACCCATCCTGCGGTGCCGGACGATCACCGGCAAGGAAGCACGTTGCGGCGGGCGGCACGTAGCGTGCCGGAAACAGTGATTTACGGACGTCCGGGCGCCCGGTCATCGTGTGACGTACCGCACCGCACCCGCCGAGGAGGCCGCCCGTGGACGAGATCCTGCCGCTGACCGGAGTCCGGGTCGTGGACCGCACCGACGGCCTCGGCGAGACGACCGGGCGGCTGCTCGCCGACCTCGGCGCCGACGTGATCCGGGTGGAGCCGGCCGAGGGCGCGGCGTCCCGCCGGCGCGAGCCGGTCGTCGACGGGGTGAGCCTCTACTACGCGACGCACAACGCGAACAAGCGCGCGGTCGTGGCCGCCGGCGACGATCTGCAGCGCCTGGTCGACAGCGCCGACATCTACCTGACCAATGAAGCGTCCTGGCTGCCGGCGCCGCGGCCCGGCCTGGTCGTGGTGGCGATCACCGACTTCGGGCTGACCGGGCCGTACCGGGACTGGCAGGCGACCGAGTGGACGCATCTCGCGCTCGGCGGGGTGCTCTGCCGATCCGGGCTGCCGGGTCGCGCGCCGTTGCTTCCACCGGGTTCCCTGGCGTACGAGTCGGCAGCCGCCCAGGCGGCGTGGGCGGCTCTGGTGGCCTACTTCGCCGGCACTGGTGACCTGGTCGACGTGTCGGTCTACGAGGCGACCGCCCAGGTGCTCGACCCGGGCTTCGGCATCGGCGGCAGCGCGACCGGCGGCGTCCCGGCCGCCGACGGGCCGCGGGGCCGCCCCGACGCCCGGCACCTCTACCCGATCTTCCGCTGCGCCGACGGCTGGGTCCGGATCTGCGTGCTCGCGCCGCGCCAGTGGCAGGGCATGTTCACCTGGCTCGGCTCGCCCCCGGAGTTCGCCGACCCGGCGCTGGCCAGCCTCGGCAAGCGGTTCGCCGCCGCCGGCCGGATCTACCCGGCGATCGGCCGCCTCTTCGCCACCCGCACCCGGCAGCAGATCGTCGCCGAGGGCCAGCGGCACGGCGTCCCGACCGCCGCGCTCCTGGAGCCGACCGAGGTGCTGCACGCCGACCAGTTCACCGCCCGCGGGCTCTTCACCCCGATCGAGGAGGTCCCCGGTGCCCTGATGCCGAACGGCTACCTCGAGATCGACGGCCGCCGCGCCGGCATCCGGATCCCCGCACCCGTCCACGGCCAGCACACCACCGAGGTTTTCGCCGCCCTACCCCCCACCGAACCTTCCGCGTACGGACTCTCCGCGTACGGAACGGAACGGTCCCGCCCGCTGGCCGGGCTGCGGGTGCTCGACCTGGGTGTGATCGTGGTCGGGGCCGAGCTGGGCCGGCTCTTCGCGGACCTGGGTGCCGAGGTCATCAAGGTCGAGAACAAGGCGTTCCCGGACGGCAGCCGGCAGACCTTCGACGGCTCGGCGATCAGCGCGGGCTTCGCCTACGGGCACCGCAACAAGCTCGGCCTCGGCCTCAACCTGCGTACGACCGACGGCATCGCGCTGTTCAAGCGGCTGGTCGCGGAGTCGGACGTGGTGCTCGCCAACTTCAAGCCGGGCACGATGGAGTCGCTCGGACTCGGCCACGACGAGCTGGCCGCGATCAACCCCGGGATCGTGGTCGCCGACTCCAGCGCGTTCGGGCCGACCGGGCCGTGGAGCAAGCGGATGGGGTACGGGCCGCTGGTCCGCGCCACGACCGGGCTGAGCGGGCTGTGGCGCTACCCCGACGACGAGGCCGGCCACAGCGACGCGTCCACGATCTACCCCGACCACGTGGCGGCCCGCTTCGAGGCGGTCGCCATCCTGGCCAAACTGATCGCCCGCCGCCGCACCGGCCGCGGCGGCACGGTCAGCGTCGCCCAGGCCGAGATCATCCTGGGCCAGCTCGCCCACCAGCTCGCGCTCGAGTCGGTACGCCCGGGCTCGCTGGCCCCGGCCGGCAGCGCGACGTGGGGGCTCGCCCCGAGCGGAGACGCCGCCGACGAGCAGGGAGTGGCCGCCCCGGGCGAGGACGCCCGGGACGCGCGGCGAGAGCCTGCCACCGGCGGGGACGCCCGGGACGCGCCGTGGGGGCTCTACCCCTGCGCGGGCGACGACGAATGGTGCGTGGTGACCGTGCGGGGCGACGAGGACTGGGTGCGGCTGGAAGGCGTACTCGCAACCGGTCTTGATCTTCCCACGGCCGGGGACCGGATCCCCCGGCGGGAGGAGCTGGATGCCCTGGTGGCGGCGTGGACGTCGAAGCGTGCGCCGCGCGACGCGATGGCCGAGTTGCAGGCGGCCGGCGTGCCCGCCGCGATGATGCAGCGGATCCCGGAGCTGCTGGACGACCCCCATCTGGCCGCGCGGGGCTTCTTCCGCACGATGGTGCATCCGCGGATCGCCGAGAAAATGCCGACCGAGAACGCGCCCGCCGTCTTCGCGAACGTCGCGCCGCCGCCGCTCGACCCGGCGCCGCTGCCCGGCGAGCACTCCCGGGAGATCCTGACGCGGGTGCTGGGCCTGCCGCCGGAGGAGATCGACGCGCTGATCGCGGCGGGCGTGGTCGAGCAGTGGGCGGCCTGAACAGCGATCAGGGGACGACGGTGACCGGCCAGCGCCCGCAGCGGGTCAGCTTCACGGCGAGCGAGCCGATCACCCGGTGCAGGATCTTGGTGGAGCGCCCGACGATCACCGCGTCCGGGTGGACCTCCCCGGCCACGTCGAGCAGCTCCGCGTAGGGCTCGCCGCTGCGCACCACCAGCTGCACGTCGAGATCGAGCACGGCCACCCGCTGCGCGATCGCCGCCCGGAGCTCCCGCTCGACCTGGTCCTGCGCCTCGATCACGGTCCCGGCCGCGCCGGCGACGGGCACCGCGTAGGCGCTCGGCTGCTTCACGTAGACCGCGACCAGCCGGCTGCGCTGTCGCCGGGCGAGGCCGGCGGCATAGGCGGCCGCGCGCAGCGACGACGTCGAACCGTCGACGCCCACGAGAATCGTGGCCGGACCGTCCTTGCACCTCTCCGGGGCGGCCTTGGAGCGCGGCAGCAGCGAGTCGTCAGTCATGACGCGGACCCTCCGTTGCTGAACGTTCGTTGTTCAGCAACGCCCACTTTATGGTGACGTCGACCGATCAGCAATGGCGGGGTGTGACGGCGTTCTCACCACGGAAGCTTGCGCAATGGGCAAGTTTGGATGACGCTTGATCAGTGACCAGGAAACTGCGGGCGGTGGGCATCGGAGCGGTGCTGCTCCTGCTCACGGTCGAGCTGGTGCTGGGCTGGCACTCGCTGGCCGGCGCGCTGCGCCAGCTGCGCACGCCGCATCTCGGCTGGCTCGCCCTGGCCGTCTTCGTCGAGCTGGGCGCGATGAACGCGTACGGGCGGATGCAGAGTCACCTGCTGCGCTCGGCCGGCGTCCGCGCCCCGGTGATCGAGCACCTGCGCCTCGCGTATGCCGCGCACTCGCTGAGCGCGACGCTGCCCGGCGGCCCGGCGTTCTCCACCCGCTTCAACTACCAGCAGATGCGTCGCCTCGGCGCCACCCCGGCCATCGCGTCGTGGGCGATCGCGCTCAGCGGCATCCTCTCCACCTGCGCGCTCGGCGTCGTCACGCTCGGCAGCGCCCTGGCGGCCGGCGGCGCCACCCACTGGCAACATCTGCTCTGGTGGCTGCTCGCGGCGGTCGCGTTGATTCTGGGCGTACGTCATCTGGGCCGTCACCCGGAGGTTCTGCGATCGCCCCTGGCGGCCGTCAACCGGCTGCGCCACCGTCCCGAGACCGACGGCTCGGACCGTCTGCGCGGCTTCCTCGAGCAGTTGCGGGCGGCCCAGCTGACCCTCCGCCACGGCGCGCCGGCCGCGATCCTCGCCCTGGCCAACTGGCTGCTCGACGCGCTCTGCCTGTGGCTGTGCTTCCGCGCGGTCGGCGAAGAGCCGGCCGCCCTGACCGTCGTGCTGCTCGCCTTCTGCGCCGCGATGGCCGCCGGCACCATCACGATCGTCCCCGGCGGCCTCGGCATCATCGACAGCGCCCTGATCCTCGGCCTGATCGCCGGCGGCGTCCCCACCGCGGCCGCCGTCGCCACGGTCGTCCTCTACCGCGTGATCAGCTTCGGCTTCATCGTCGCGCTGGGCTGGCTCTCCTGGCTCGGCATGCGCTCCCCTCGCACCGCCGAGCCCGTCCCGGCCGTGACTCCCGCCCAGGCGGGGGCCACGGCCGCGGCCGCCGACACGCCCACGCCCGCTCCCGCCCGCACGGCCGCCGCGGACGCGCCCGCCCCCGCCCGCTTGGCCGCCGCGGACGCACCCACCCCCGCCAGCTTGGCCGCCGCGGACGCACCCGCCCCCGCCAGCTTGGCCGCCGCGGACGCACCCGCCCCCGCCCGCTTGGCCGCCGCGGACGCGCCCGCCCCCGCCCGCACGCCCGTCCTCGCCCGCACCCGCACGGCCGCCCGCACCCGCACGGCCGCTCCCGCCCGCACGGGCGGCCCCGCGCGCACGCCCGCGCCAGCCCGCACTGCGATCATTGCCGACGCGCCGATTCTCGCCCGCACGCCGACGCTCGGCCTCACGCCCGCCCTCGCCCTCGCGGTGACCCTCGGCTCGCTGTCCGCCCTCGCGCCCGTCTGGCCCGCAGCGCCCGCCGCGCCCGCCGCCCCGCACACGGAACCCCGGCCCGCGGAGATCCTCAGCTAGCCGCGGCGAGCGCCGATGGTCCCGGCGATGACCGCCGTGGACAGCCCGATCGTGGCCCTTGACGCAGCCTCGCCCGCGGTGGATCGCCGCCGCTGGCTCCGCCTGGCCGGCATCGCCGCTGTCGTCGTACTGTTCGGCGTCGAGCTGGTGCTGGGCTGGCACTCGCTGAGCAGCGCCCTGCGCCAGCTGCGCACCCCGCACCTGGGCTGGCTGGCCCTGGCCACCGTCGCCGAGCTGGTCGCGATGAACGCCTACGGCCGCATGCAGCGTTACCTGCTGCGCTCGGCCGGCGTGCACGCCCCGCTGGTCGAGCACCTGCGCCTGGCCTACGCCGCACACTCGCTCAGCGCGACGCTGCCCGGCGGACCAGCCTTCTCCACCCGCTTCAACTACCAGCAGATGCGCCGCTTCGGCGCCACCCCCGCCATCGCCTCCTGGTGCATCGCCCTCAGCGGCATCCTCTCCGCCTGCGCCCTGGCCGTGGTCACGCTGGTCAGCGCCCTCGCCGCGGGCGGCGTCACGCACTGGCAGCACCTGGCCGCCCTGCTGGTCGCCGGCGTCCTGCTGACCCTGGGCGTACGCCGGGTGGCCCGCGACCCGGACACCGTGCGCCCACTGATCCGCCTGGTCAACCGCCTGCGCCGCCGCCCCGAGACGGACGGCGACGAGCGCATCCGCGGCTTCCTGGAGCAGCTGCGCGCCGCCCGCCTGCGCCCCGGCCACGGCGCGGCCGCGGCCCTCTACGCCCTCGCGAACTGGTTCCTGGACGCCCTCTGCCTGTGGCTCTGCTTCCGCGCCGTGGGCGTGACCCCGGCCGGCCTGCCCGACGTGCTCCTGGCCTTCTGCGCCGCGATGGCCGCCGGCACCATCACGATCGTCCCCGGCGGCCTCGGCATCATCGACAGCGCCCTGATCCTCGGCCTGATCGCCAGCGGCGTGCACACCACGGCCGCCGTGGCAGCGGTCGTCCTCTACCGCCCACCACGCCCGCCGCAGCGCCCACCACCACGCCCGCCGCAGCGCCCACCACCACGCCCGCCGCAGCGCCCACCACCACGCCCGCCGCAGCGCCTACCACGACGCCAGTCGCCACGCCCACCACCACGCCCGCCACAGCATTTGTCGCCGCGCCTGCCACGGCGTCCACGTCTGTCGCCGGCGACTGAGCGGCACATCTCGGTGGCCGACCGCTCAGGCCGGCCACCCGCCGGGATAGGCGCAGGTCAGCAGGTACCTGCGGCTCCCTTTGCTCTGCGCACGCATACGCACCGAAATCGAATAGGCGTTCATCTTCGGTGCGTATCGGTGCGCAGAGCAAAGGGAGCCGCACCCTGGCCGTGAGCCGCAACGTCGCGAATCGGTGCGCAGAGCAAAAAGGGTGGCCGCACCCTGGCCGTGAGCCGCAACGTCGCGTATCGGTGCGCAGAGCAAGGGGGGCCGCAAGGTGGGCGTGAGCTGCGACGTCCCTATCTCCGCCGCCGCGGTGAGCGGCGGCAGCTGGGTGACCGGACGCCCGGGCCGGCCTGCCCAAGTTGCAGCTCAGCCCGCAGCGGGCGGCACGGGGCCGGGACGGCAGCCAGCTCGCCTGCTGCAGGCGGGACTCTTCTGACCCGTACGATGGCTGGATCTTGATCTTGGTTCTACGACGCAACCGGTGTCATGAACGTCTCCCCCGGGGTGGATACGGGAGGTTCGTGTGATGACATGGGATGAGCCGCATAGTCAGGAGAGGCGTCGCATGCGTACCGATCTCGTCGAAGACCTCATGGCCCGTTTTCCGCATGTCCCCCGGGAAGCCGTGATCAAGGAGGACCTGCTGCGTGGTGGCCTGGCTTTCGACGACTCCGCGCTGACCGACAACGAGAGCGGCGACGTCAAGCCCAAGTCGTACTTCATCTTCTCGTTCGACCACCGCACCCTCCCCGAGCTGGGCCAGGCCGCCCTGCGCCGCCCGCCGGAGGAGATCGTCCTGCTCGGCGGCCCCTATGACCTGCGCCGCACGGTGGTGAGTGTGCGAACGAACCCGGACTCCCCCTACCGGGTCAAGGCCGACAAAGACGGGCAACTCAAGCTCTTTCTGGACGACCGCGCGATCGCCGAGGTCGGCCTGCCGCCGATGCCGGACTACTACCGGCACACCCTGGCGAACGGCAAGCAGGTCATGGAGGTGGCGCCGACGATCCAGTGGGGCTACCTCGTCTACCTGACCGTCTACCGGGTGTGTCAGTACTTCGGGGCCTCGGAGGAGTGCCAGTACTGCGACATCAACCACAACTTCCGGCAGCACAAGGCGGCCGGGCGGCCGTACACCGGGGTGAAGCCGGTCGAGGAGGTCCTCGAGGCGCTCGAGCTGATCGACAAGTACGACACGGCGAAGGCGTCGCAGGCGTACACGCTGACCGGCGGCAGCGTCACGCGCAAGGTCGACGGGCTGGCCGAGGCGGACTTCTACGGGCGGTACGCGCAGGCGATCGAGGAGCGCTTCCCGGGACGGTGGATCGGCAAGGTGGTGGCGCAGGCGCTGCCCCGGGCCGACGTGCAGCGGTTCAAGGACTACGGGATCAGCATCTACCACCCCAACTACGAGGTGTGGGACAAGCGGCTGTTCGAGCTGTACTGCCCGGGCAAGGAGCGCTACGTGGGCCGCGAGGAGTGGCACCGCCGGATCCTGGAGTCGGCCGAGGTGTTCGGGCCGCGCAACGTGATCCCGAACTTCGTGGCGGGCGTGGAGATGGCCGAGCCGTTCGGCTTCCGGACCGTGGACGAGGCGATCGAGTCGACCGCCGAGGGCCTGCAGTACTTCATGTCGCGGGGCATCACGCCGCGGTTCACCACCTGGTGCCCGGAGCCGACCACCCCGCTGGGCCGGACGAACCCGGCCGGTGCGCCCCTGGAGTACCACATCCGGCTGCTCGAGGTGTACCGGGCGACGATGGAGGCGAACGGCCTGTCCAGCCCGCCCGGCTACGGCGAGCCGGGTGCGGGACGCGCGGTCTTCTCGGTCTCGTCGTTCATGGACAGTCTGCCCTCGAACGACTGAGCTCCCGCCGACGTGCGAGGTCTTGGGCCGGTACAGCCCGGCGGCCGGGGCCGGGGCTGTCGTTGCAGCCGCCGGCCCCGGCACGCCGGGGGCTCGTCGAACGCTCGTACGGTACGAGTCGACGCCTAGCGAACGGTCAGCAGGTGGCCTCGCCGGACTGGGCCGGCACGCTCACCGCGTTCCAGGCGGCCTTCACCGAGTTGAACTGGGTGCAGCTGCCGGGGAACAGGTTCTTCGCGGCCTGCAGCGTCCACTTGCGGTAGTTCAGGTAGGACGAGCTGGACGTCTTGAGCAGCATAGCGTTGTACATGATCTTGATGGCGTTCTGGATGCCGACGCCGGTCACGCTGCTGCCGTTGCAGGTCGGGCTGGCCGGCTGGCCGTTGCCGGAGCTGCCCTGGGCCAGCAGGTAGAACCAGTGGTTGCCGGGGCCGGCCGCGGCGTGCACCTCCTGGTTCGGGATGCTGGAGGAGTAGCAGTTGCTGTCACCCAGCGCGGACGGGTTGTACATGTTGCGGATCGGGCCGCTGCCGACCAGGTTGACCTCCTCGCCGACCAGGTAGTCCGGCGGGTCCATCGGGCTGTTGATGTACCACTCGGTGGCCGCGCCGAACGTGTCGGCGACGAACTCCTGGGTGCCGCGCTTGGAGATGCCGCCCGGGGTGTGGTCGTCGATGCCGTGCCCCAGCTCGTGGCCGACCACATCGGCCGAGGCGATCCAGTCGCCCGCGGTGTTGTGGCCGATCTGCACCTGGGTGCCGTCGTAGTACGCGTTCTCGTCGTTCAGGCCGATCCGGATCGGCCACGCGCCGCCGGAGCCGTTCTGGCCGTTGCGGCCGAGCCACGCCGAGAGCATCGCGAACTGCTTCTCCGCGACGAACAGCGCGTCCACGCCGCCGGTCTCCCGGTTGGTGCCGTTACCGTTGCCCCAGACGTTGTCCGAGCCGGAGAACGTGGCGTTGTTCGACGCGTTCTGCGCCCGCACGGTCGTGTGCGACGGGTCCTGCAGCAGGTACGTCGAGCCGGACTGGGTGGTGCTCAGCGACACCGAGCCGTAGACCCAGCCGGTGCCGCTGCCGGTCGCCTCGGTGACGTGCTCGTCCGTGCTGAGCACCTGGCCGGTGACCGCGTCGACGTTCACGGTGAGCCGGCTCGGGCCGCCGGCGCGGATCCCGTCGACCGTCGTCTGCCAGGCCAGCTTGGCGGCCGTGCCCTCGTCGGCGAGCACGACGAGCTGGGTGCCCTCGACCTTGCTGACCGAGCTGAGCTGCTTGCGGGCGGTGGCCCGGGCGGCCCGGTCGGAGATCTTCGGGGTCACCGACAGGGCGCCGACCGCGCTGGTCCGCGCGACCGAGGTGTACCGCGCGACGCCGTTCGCGTCGGTCATCACCACGAAGTCGCCGCCCACTTCCGGCAGGCCCTGGTAGGTGCGGGTGTACGAGACGTAGCTGAAGCCGGCCGAGGTGGTCACGGCCTGCCGCTGGAACGTCTCGGCCGAGCTCACGTGCAGGTACGCGGGTTTCGCCGCGACCAGCGCATCGGCCGCGGCGGCCGGCGAGGCGGCGGTTCGCGCCGGCGCTGCCTGGGCGACGGCCGGCCCGGCGGTCAGCGCGGCGGCGACCGCGGTGGCGGTCCCCACGGCGATGACGAGGGGGATTCGGGACATCAGACGCACTCCTTCCCCGCCCGGGGGGTGACGGGCGGGCTCGACTCCGGCGCGGCCGGGTAACCGCGACCGGCGTTACCGAACCGACGCTATATATCGACATGGATCAAAGGAATGGGGAAAACCCTCGGCTCACGTAGTACGTCGGAAGGTGGTAGCTTCTGCCGATCTCCCGCCGACCCGAGCCGACCCATCCCGAGTGGCCCCATCGCTCGCTGGACGTCGCCGCGTTGCGCGCCGAGGGCTGGCGGCCCACCCCGTTCCGCGAGTTCGTGCTCAAGGTCCACCAGCGGTGCAACCTCGCGTGCGACTACTGCTACGTCTACGAGCACGCCGACCAGAGCTGGCGCGACCGGGCGACGGTGATGCCGGGCCACGTCGTCGAGGCGGCCGCGCGGCGGATCGGCGAGCACGCCGCCCGGCACGGGCTGGACCGGGTGCGGCTGGTGTTGCACGGCGGCGAACCCCTGCTGGCCGGGCGGGACCGGTTGCGCGCGATGGTGCGTACGGTGCGGGCCGCGCTGCCCTGCCCGGCGGAATTCACCCTGCAGACCAACGGCACCCTGCTCGACGAGGCGACCTTGGACTGGCTGCGGGCCGACGAGGTGAGCGTGGGGGTGAGCCTCGACGGGCCGCCCGGCGCCAACGACCGGCACCGCCGCTACGCCGACGGCCGCGGCAGTTCCGGCGCGGTGCACCGGGCGCTATCCCTGCTTTCCAGAGCAGAACACCGCGACGTGTACGCCGGCCTGCTGTGCACGGTCGACCCGGAGTCCGACCCGATCGGCTGCTACGAGGCCCTGCTCGCGTTCGACCCGCCGGCCGTCGATTTCCTCCTGCCGCACGCCAACTGGGAGCGGCCCCCACCGGGCGGAACCCCGTACGCACATTGGTTGATCCCGGTCTTTGATGTTTGGTACGACAGCCGGCCGCAGGCCACCCGGGTCCGGCTGTTCGAGTCGCTGATCGCCCTCACGATCGGCGGGCGCAGCCGCAGCGAGCAGGTCGGACTCAGCCCGGCCGCGCTCGCGGTGATCGAGACGGACGGCGCGGTCGAGCAGGTCGACGCGCTCAAGTCCGCCTACGAGGGGGCGTGTTCAACGGGCGTCAACGTGCTGACCGATCCGCTCGACGCGGCGCTCGGCCATCCCGGCGTGGTGGCCCGGCAGATCGGGGTCCGCGGGCTCGCCGACACGTGCCGGGCCTGTTCCGTGCACCGCATCTGCGGCGGCGGCCACTACGCGCACCGCTACCGGCGCGGTTCCGGCTTCCGCAACCCGTCGGTCTACTGCGCCGACCTGCTGCGGCTGATCCGGCACGTCGGCGGCCGGGTCACCGCGGATCTGGGCCGGCTGGGACGGTGATCCCGCCCGGCGGAAGACATCTTTCGCGCTCTGAGCGTTGCCTGCGTGCTGTCCGGTGGGTTCGCTGCCGGCTTGGTGGATGGCTGGGCCGGCTCGCATGGCCCGGGGCTGCGTGGTCGCTGCTCGTGCGATCGGCCGAGCATGGTGGGCGGCTGGGCTGGCTGGCCATGGCCCGGGGCTGCGTGGTTGCCGCTCGTGCGGCCGGCCGAGCATGGTGGGGCCGGCCACGACGGTGATGACTTGCTGTTCGTGGCGAACAGATACGCGTCAAGGTTCACCGACGGCCAGCGCACGATGATGGGTTGCTGTTCGCGGCGAACAGCAACCCATCATCATTGCCGCGAAGATCGTGGCCTGACGACCCTGGCATGCGCGCAAATCGCCCACCGTGACCGGCCGCAGCCGCCGCGACCACGCAGCACCGGGCCAGGGCGAGCCAGCGCGGCCACCCACCCAGCCCGGCCGGCCGGCCGCGCGAGCAGCGACCACGCAGCCCCGGGCCAGGGCCGGCCGGCCCGGCCACCCACCAAAGCCGGACCGACCGCACGAGCAGAAATGCCTAGCCGATCGCGATGCGCTTGTCGGTGGTGTACGTGAACGGGTTGGGGAGGGTGCCGACGTACCAGACCAGCGGCACCAGCTCGGCGTCGGCGGTCTGCACGATGTTGCCGGCGCCGGTCAGGACCGTGAAGCCGTCGCCGCCGCCCATCATGAACGAGTTGGCGGTGCCGGTGTAGGACGCCGACGTGTCGTTCGGGATCGGGGTGCTGTTGTCGCCGGCCGCACCCAGCCACACCCCGGTGATCTTGCCGCCGGAGTAGGTGAAGTGGAAGCCGGAGATCTGCATGATCCCGCCGGTGCCGGTCGCGAGCTGCTGCGCGAGCAGATCCCACACCTGCTTGCCGGTCAGCGAGAACGTGTCCACGTAGTCGTCCTGGAACGGCTGCATCGTGAACAGGTCACCGTAGGTCACCTCGCCCGCCGTCAGCCCGGCCCGCACGCTGCCGGTGTTGACGAAGGCGAGCTGCGTCTTGGTGTACGCCCGCTGCGAGTCGGCGATCAGGTCACCGGCCGGCGACTCGCCCGCCGCCGTGGCCCCGCCCTCCCGCTGGGAGAGGACGTCGGCCGCCGCGTTGCCGATCACCCGCTGGGTCACCGGGTTCGTGGCGGTCACCGCGGCGTCCACGATCTTCTGCACCGCCGGGTCCGGCTGGACGGCCGGCGCCGACGGGTCGGTCGACAGCGGCGGCTGGTTCTCCCAGGCCGGGAGCACCGAGCCCCAGGTCGCCGCGATCGTCCCGGCGTGCCGGTCGAGCAGCAGGTGCACCTGGTCGAACGCCCGCGTGTAGGACGATGCCTGGATGACCAGCGCGTGCCCGACCCGGGTGTCCACGACCGAGTGGCTGTGCCCGCTGATCAGCACCGAGACGGCCGGGTCGAGGTTCGCCGCGATCGTGTTGATCCGGTCGCCGACCGTGCCGACCGGGTAGCCGGTCTGGAAGCCACCCTCGTGGATGACCGCCACGAAGGCCCGTACGCCCTTCTTCTTCAGCGCCGCGACCTGCCCGTTGATGGCGGTGGCCTCGTCGGTGAAGTGGACGCCGGTGGTCGCGCCGGTCGTGGTGATCGTCGGCGTGGTGATCGTGGTGGCGCCGATGAAGGCCACCGGCACGCCGGCGATCCGCTTGAGCACGTACGGCCGGAGTAGTGGTTCTCCGGTCTTGTCGCTGATCACGTTGGCGTCGACGATCGGGAAGTTCAGCTTGTCGAAGGTGATCGTCGGGTCGATCGTGGACACGCCGCCGTTGATCTGCCGGAGCATCTCGGTGACGCCGCGGTCGAACTCGTGGTTGCCGAGCGTCCCGACTTCGATCCCCATCTTGTTGAGCGCGTCCAGCGTCGGCTTGTCGCGCAGCAGCCCGGACGCCGGCGGGCTGGCGCCCACCATGTCACCGGCCTCGACGGTCACGGTGTCCCGCGGGTCCGCCGCCTTCGCGCTCTTCAGGTACGCGGCGAGCGTGGCGATCCCGCCCGCGGTGTCCTTCACACCGGTGAACGGGTCGGTGTAGGTGAGCCCGTCGTGGGTCAGGTTGCCGTGCACGTCGTTGATCGCCAGGAGCTGTCCCGTCCCGTACCGGGAACCGCCCTTGATGATCGAGGTGAGCACGCTGCCCTGGGCCTGCAGCGGCGGGTTGAAGCCGCCGAGCACCGCCAGCGTCGGGGCCAGGTCGACCGCGCGCACCCCGCGGACCGCCGGGACGTGCGCGATGTCCGGGCCGCCGGCCACGAACGTCGCGTGCATGTTGATGTTGTGCGGCAGGTCGACGTCGTCGGGCAGGTAGCCGTGCTGGCCGAAGAACCGGGACGGCGCGACGATCGTGCCGACCGTGTTGCCGTCGAACTCGTACGGCACCTTGGTGACCACCACGACGTCGCCGGAGCGGGTCGGGTTGAGCGAGTCGCTGCCGTCCACGTTCGCCAACTGGGCCTTGGTGAGCACCTTCTCGACCACCGGCTTGCCGGTCGCCGGGTCCTTCAGGTCCCGGTACGCCGCGACGATCTTGTCAACCGTCGCCTGGTAGTCGGCCTGCGCGAGCACGCCGTCCGGGTTGCGGCCCTTGAGGTCCAGGTAGATCTGCGTGGTCGCGCCGGCCCAGCAGGCCTTCGCGATCGTCTTGCCGGCCTGGCTGGCCGCCGCCGGGCGGCAGTTGCCGGTCTGCTCGACGTCCTGCAGGCCGAGCTGCTTGAGCACCAGCGGGGCGTCGACCGCGTACCACTGCGGCGCGAAACCGTGGTCGCTGGAGGCGAGAACGTCCGGGTTGTGCAGCGTCGAGCGGACGAAGCCGAGCCGCGCGTCCGCCGAGTGGTAGGCGCCGCGCAGGTAGCCCTCGCGCTGGGCGAGCCGGTTGTCCCGCGGCCCGCTGCCGGCGACCCGGTCGAAGTAGGGGTTGGCGCTGCCGTCCGGCGCGGTCGGGGTGAGCAGGCCGAGGATCTGGTGGCTCACCTCGTCGGTCTGGTCGGTGCCGGCCAGCAACACCTGCGTGTCCGGCTGCAGCGTCTTCAGAACATAATCAAAGACCGCGAGGTCGTACGCCTGGTTGAGGCCCACGGTCTGGCCGTACCAGGTGTCCTCGTCGATCAGGCCGGCCTCCTCGGGCGCGAAGTCGCCGAAGATCGCCGGGGGCAGGTTGTCCGCGATGTACTTGGCGAGCTTGTCCTCGCCCGCGGCGCCGGCCGGCAGCGCGTTGCAGGCCGCGGTCGCGCAGTGCGCGTTGGGCCGGGTGACCGAGGTGAAGTAGAGGCCGAAGCTGGAGAGGTCGCTCGCCAGGTTCGTCACGTCGACGTAGAAGCCGGCGCTCTCCCCCGCGGCCGTGCCGATCAGGCCGTCCGCGCCCTTCAGCTTGACCGGGCGGTATGTGCGAGGGGTCAGGTTCGCCGCCGCCTTGCTGCCGTCCTTGGCGGCCGACGACGGGACCATCACGACCTTGTCGTAGCCGCGCTTGCCGCTCGCGTACACGTAGAGGTCGAAGGTTCTGGTGGGGTTGAGCGCCGCCGACGTCGAGGTGACCGTCAGCGTGGCCTGCTCGGCCGGCTTGCCGTTGCTGGCCGGCACGTTCGTCCAGCCGGTGGCCGGCGTGAACGCGGCGACCTGGTAGGACAGCCCGAAGCCCGCGGCGCTGGTCTGCTTGGCCGGGTTGGCCGGGTATTCGAGCAGGCCGCGCTGCGAGTAGAAGGTGGCGTAGTCGACGGTCGGGCCGCTGATGTTGGCGTTCAGGCCGCCGGTCCACTCCAGCTGGGCGACCTTCTTGCCGGCCAGCTCCGCGCTCGAGGCGACCGACTGGGCCTCGAGCACGTTGGTCGGATCGCTGCCCGGGCTGGCACCGTTGCCGTGGAACGAGAACGACGTCGACGTGGTGAACGCCTGCCGGTTGTCGAAGAACGTGTTGTTGGTGCTGCCGTGCACGCCCGGCCAGGCGCCGGTGGCCATCGTGTACCAGCCCTGCCCCGTGTTCGGCGGGAACCCCTGGGTCAGGCCGTTCGCCCCGGTCGCGCCGCGGCGCATGAGGTCGGCGTACGCGGGCATCTGCCCCTGCGCGGCGTACCGCTGCATGAGGTCGGGCCGCATGCCGTCGGAGCTGAAGAGCACCACCGGCGTCTCACCGGACCCATGGTGAGCCGCTGCCGGCCCACCGGTGGCCACCACGCCCGCCGCGGTGAGCGCGACCGTGAGGAAGCCCGCCAGCGGCGGATCGAGAAATCGTCTGTTGACCATTTCACACCTTTTGTTCATCTCAATGCTGTGGCACGAGTCGAATGTAGAAATCGACCTACCTTGACTTGTGCATGGATGCGGGTCAACGACGCCGGGGCAAACTTCCGGCCATGATCCACCCCACACGCGCCGATTGGTCCGGTTCCCCACAAAGGTCACGCCCTGGGATAGTCTGAACCCCGCCCTCGGAGAGAAGTGGGAATGGCTCGATGACGATCTTCAAAGGCCTTCGTGAGGCCATCGTCTACATCGCGGTGTGCGCCGGGCTCGCGGCCGCGTTCGCCCTGGCATGGCTCGCGGCTCTCGGCGGACAATTTTCGCACCATTTCGGCGCATGCTTGATCGTCCTCGGCAGCCTGGTTTCCGTGACCGGCGGGCAGATCCCGACGAAGCTCCACATGGCGGATGTCAACGCGTGGGTCGGCATCGACTCGAACTCACCGACAGAAGGAATTCCCTACGGCGCACTGACAAGTGTCGGCGTCTTTCTTTTCGTCACGATTCCCCTGGTGGCTGTCGGATTGGCCATGGCGTGACCGCGGCCCGGGGTCACTCGTCCGGGAGCGTCGACACCCCTTCCTGACCAGCCGCTGCCGGTCGTTCGTGCATCGGCGCCAGCACCAGCAGGAGCATGAACTGCCGCCCTCCACCGACCAGCACGAGTAGCAGTCCCGCCAAGTACAGGCCAGGACTCGGCCAGAAGGCGCCCAGCAGTTGCGTGAACGCCACCACCAGCCCCGGAACAACGAAGCTCCATCGGAGCACTCGGGGCCGCCGTGGCGCCCAGGGCGTGTCCCTATCACGGTGAGCGATCCAGGCGTTGTAGCCGGCCACACCGGCAAGCATCAGCCCGAGGCAGACCCCGCAGATCCGCCACGTCTGCCGCTCCCCGACCGCCGTGACGATCACGAACGGCGCGATACCGCCGATCACCACGATCGAGGCAAGCGTGAGCATCAGAAGCAGCCCCCGAATCTCCGGCGGCAGCAGCTCGGCATTTCCCCGGTGCCGCAACGAAGTGATCACCCCGGCGAAGCCCGGGAGCGCGACACCGATCTGCGCCATCGTCACGAGAGCCTGGTCCACGTCCAGCACTCCCCCAGTGTCGGGCGTCTTGTCCAGGCCACGTCGATCTCCCGCCGCTCACCACGGCGTCGCCTGCGGCGGGGCCCTGCCAGAAACTGGGCTCCGGAATTCGGTGGCAGGTAGGGGCCTCGGTGTCTATGGTTCTCTCGCGCTGCAGGTACAGCACCTGAGCATGATTCGTAATACCTCAGGAGGTCGTGATGGGCCGCAACGGGAACTTCGAGATGTCCTTTTGAGCCGAGCAGCAAGCGCCGTCGGGGGTTCCCTTTAGCGAGACCCACGTCAAGCGGGGCGACCGCGTCGTCGGTCACGATACCGAACTCGTCGAGAAGCTCGGCGGCAACGACCCGTGCCCGTGCGGTTCCGGGCGGCGGTTTCCGTCGCTGCTGCCGTCCGGGTGGACGGTATGACGACGCCAACGGCCACTACTACGTCCGCGATTGACCAGCGTCGACCACGGCCGTCCCTGCCGCTGAGACTTGCCCTGGTGCGTGGTGCCTTCGCTTCGCCTACTTCACGGCGGCCGCGGTCAGCAGGTGCGAGCTGATGCCGAACAGGCTTGGTTCCCGCTCGACGGAGCGCAAGGCTTCCAGCAGCCCGGCGGTGCGTTCGTCGCCGTCCAGCCAGCCGTCCCGGTCGGCGAACAGTCAGGCGCCGCCTTCCACTGCGTATCTGGTCGCCGGGGCCAGGCCGGCCTCGGCGAACTCGGCGTCTCGTCAGGATGATGGAAGTAACAGCCGGCGTAGGACTCGCTGATGCGACCCGCCGGCCGCCCCGTAGCCTGTGCGCCGTGAACGCATCGAACGAGAAGGTTCTCGGTGTTGTGCTGGACGACCGGGAGGGGCCGGCCGAGGTGGTTGTGGGCGGTGACAGGCTGACGGTCATCGGCTACATCGAGGAGCCCACCACGGACCTGGTCGCGGTCGACCGCGCCGGCGTGGTCTGGTGCTGCTCCGCGGACGGCAGCGACCGTACCCGCATGAACTCTTCGGTCGCGTCGCTGAACGGCTTCCTCGACCTGTTCGCCGCCTTCTTCGACGCCGACCCGGCCGCGGACAGCGGGCCGGTGACGTACTCGGCGGAGCAGATGGCCGAGCGGCTGGCCGCGTTCCGGCGCGGCGAGATCAGGCCGCCCGCCCCGCGCCCCGATGACCGGAAGTCGCGGGTCAAGCAGCTCAAGAAGGCGCTGAAGGACCTCGACAAGCGGGCGGTCAAGGGGCCGTGGTGGTCGATCATCCTGGAACAGGTCGACGACGGCATCCTCTGAAAGAACGCACCGTAAGGGTATCCCCGGATGCCCTCGCCGCATCGAGCCACGACGATGGCAGGGCACCGTACGTCATCGTTTCGGGGAGGTTTGATGCGGGGAGAAATGCGGTTCGCCGTCGCGGCCGGAGTCGCCGCGGCGCTGCTCGTGCAGCCGGTCGCGGCGCACGCGGCGCCGGCGGGCACCGCGCCGCCGATCGCCTGGGGTGCTTGCGCGGCAGACGTTCTCGCGCAGGTGCCGGCCGGCGACCACGGCACGTACACCTGCGCGACGTACCAGGTACCACTCGACTACGCGCACCCGTCGGCCGGCACGGTCAGCCTCGCGCTGCTCCGGCGCTCGGCCGACGACCGGGCGCACCGGGTCGGCTCGCTGTTCCTGAACCCCGGCGGGCCGGGCGGCAGCGGCTACACCATGCCGATGGCCGGGTTCCAGCGCCTGCCCGAGGTGGCGGCGCGTTTCGACCTGATCGGTTTCGACCCGCGGGGGGTCGGCCGCAGCACGCCGGTGCGCTGCTTCACGACCGATGAGGAGGCCGAGGCGGTCTTCGGCGAGATCGTCGACGTGCCGGTGACCCGCGCCGAGATCGCCTCGACGCTGCGCGGCAACCGGGACTACACCCGTGCCTGCGCGGCCAACGCCGGTCCCCTGCTCGGCCACGTGTCCACCTTGGACGTGGCGCGGGACCTCGACCGGATGCGGGCAGCGGTCGGCGAGTCCCGGATCAACTACCTCGGGTTCTCGTACGGGACGCTGCTGGGCGCCACCTACGCCAACCTCTACCCGCAGCGCGTACGCACGCTGGTCCTGGACGGCAATGTGGACCCGGCCCTGCGTACCGGAAACGGTCTGGAATATCTGCGGCAGCGCGCCGCCGGCCAGGAAGAAGTGGTCAACGCCTTCCTCGCCCTCTGCAAGCAGGTCGGCAGCGCCTGCGCGTTCAGCGCGGGCGGCGACCCGGCTGCCAAGTTCGCCGAGATCCGCACCCGGCTGCGCCAGGGCCCGATAACGGTGCCCGCGCTCGGCGGCACCATCACGCTCAGCATGTTCACCGGCGCGGTCTCGGGCGCCCTGTACTCCGCCGACGACTACCCGGACCTGGCCGCCAACCTGCAGGCGCTGTACGAGGCGATCCACCCGGCCGCGGCGCCCGCCGCGATCCGCGCCTCGGGCGCCTGGTGGACCACATCGAACCACGGAAACGGCCTGCTCGACACGCCGTACAGCGGAAACGACGCCGGGATCAGCGTGAACTGCGCCGACGAGCCTTTCCCGCGTACGCCCGAGATCTACCCCGCGATCGCCGCCCGCTGGGAACGCGAGTCGCCGACCGTGGGCCGCGGGCACGCGTTCAGCCAACTCGCCTGCGCCACCTGGCCGGTCACCGACCCGGAGCGCTACCACGGCCCGTGGAACCGGCCGACCGCCAACCCGGTGCTGCTGTTCGGCAACTACCACGACCCGGCCACCAACTACCACTTCGACCGGCGCATGGCCGCCGAACTGGGCTCCGACCGGCTGGTCAGCGTCGACGCGTACGGCCACACCATCCTCGGCGGCCAGAGCGCCTGCGCCGACACGATCGCCACCCAGTACCTGATCGGCATCAAGCTGCCGCCGCCCGGCACGGTCTGCCAGACCGACCGCCAACCGTTCGATCAGAATTAGACACCGGGAACCGGCCGCATGGCGGCCCCGTCCGACCCCGAGATGTCTCTCCGGGGACCCCGATCCAGCTGATCCACGGCGAGCTCGCCCACCCGGGGCCGAGCTCGCCGTGGCCGATCAGATGTCGAGGTGGACGAAGGTCTTTCCGGCGGTGTCGCGGACCTCCACGGCGACCACGTCGGCCGGGGGGATCGCGACGCTGCCGTCCAGGTTGGTGCCGTCGGTCGCGCCCTGCGGCGACACCACCCAGCCGCCCGCGACCTCGCGGCTGCCGTCCCGGCCGACCAGCAGCAGCCGGCAGTTCTCCCCGGCCGGGATGCCGGTGATCGAGGCGTTGACCCGTACCCACCCGGCGGCCGGAGTCAGCGAGGCCGTCAGCCGCGCGTTGGTGCGCGGGTCGACGACCGTGCCCGTCCGGGTCCCAGGCTGCACCGACACGGTGGCCGTGGGCCCCGCCACGACCCCGCCGGGCGAGTGGGAAGTGGCGCGCCCGACGCCGACGCCCACGGCGACCGCGCCGAGGATGCCGACCGTCGCGGCCGCGATCGCCAGCCCGCGCCGCATGTTTCCGGCGGAGTTCTTCTCCGTACGGATCTGCCGGAGCGTCCGCTGCAGCACCAGATCGGCGTCCGGCGGCTCGTGCAGCAGCGCCTCCGGGGGGATCTCGCCCAGCACGTCCCGCACCGCCTCGAGCTCGGCCAGTTCGGTCCGGCACGCGGCGCATCCCGTCAAATGCTCATCCATCTCGGCCCGCTCGCTGGGATCCATGGTGTTGAGCACGTACGCGCCGACCAGGCGCGCATCGTGTGCATCGGTAGTCATCCGGCAACCCCCTCCAGGGCGACCGGCCGCCTGTGCAACAGGTCTCTGAGGTTCTTCATCGCATTGTGGCTGCGGGACTTCACCGTCCCCGCCGGGATGCCGAGCACCTGCGCGGTCTCGGTCACCGAGCGCCCGTGGAAGTAGATCTCCACAAGGACGCTGCGATGCTCGTCGGACAGGTGCTCCAGGGCCTGGTAGGCCACCATCGAGTCGACCACCCGATCGGCGTGGTCACGCTCCACCGGTACGGTCGCCTCGGTCTCCACCACCTCGGTGGGCCGGGCCGCCTTCGCCCGCATCTTGTCCGTTATGACGTTCCGCGCGACCGTGAACAGCCAGCCCCGGATGGACCCGGCCGACTCGGTCAGCGAGCCGGCGTTGCGCCAGGCCCGGATCAACGTCTCCTGCAGTACGTCCTCGGCCGTGGCCCGATCCCCGGTGAGCCGGGTGGCGTAGGCGAGCAGCGCCCCGCCGTGCTGTTCGTACAGCGATCGGACCAGTGCCTCGTCGCTGGATGCCTGACGCCGGGGCGTCCGCAACCTGACCATCGATGTCCGCCCTCCCTGGCCGCACCGGCGGTGCGTCTCCTGCGGTCACTTGAGCTACGGTCCGCCGACCGAAACGGTTCACTAAGTTTCCGATGAACACGTACGGCCCGAGTTCAGGCACCGGACCACCTGGGCCATCACCCGGTCGGGCACGATGCTGATGAAGAACGCGTGATCCGTACGGGAGTCGTAGTTCTGGTCGGGAAACGCGTCGACCACGAAGTCGGCGCCGGCCGGCACATCGTAGGCGACCGTCATGCGCAGGCGCGGCACCGGGAAGGTCGCGTGCGGGCAGGCGCCCCCGGGCCCCGGCGCGACCAGGTGCGCGCGGTGATCGGGGCTGTCCAGCCGCCGGCCGTCCCAGCAGCTCGGGAACTCGAAGACCCGCAGCACCTGATCACCGGCCGGGCATCGGGGATAGCCGTCGGTGCGGCGCCGCGGCGTGCTGGAGCAGGTCCACGTCGGACTGGTGGCGAGCATCGGCTCGGTCAGCGCCCGCGCGTTGCCGACGGCCGCGCGCAGAAAGCGCGGCATGGCCACGACCGGCGCGACCGGGTTGCCGAGAAAGGTCAAGACCACCGAGGCGGGCGTACGGACCTGGCCGTGCCCGTCCATCCCGGCGCCGCGGACCAGCAGAACCGGCCAGAAATAGGTGGACTGATCGCCGTTGTCGCAGGTGGTCCTGGCCGCCGCCAGGCTGGCGTCGGTCGAGTCGTCATCGGTGGAGAGGTTGCCGACGTACTCGTGCGCGTGCAGTTGCGGCGGCACCTTTCCGGGTGAGGCGACCACGTTCGCGCTGTTGCGATGGCCCTCGGCGTTGTGTCCGCAATTCCACGTGTACGTCCCGGTGGCGGCGCCGGGCAGCGCGGCCGGTTCGGGCCCCGGCTCCGGCACGTCCGCAATGTCGACCCGGCCGCGATCGGCGCCGGCGGCGGGCTGGGCGCCCGGCAGCCGGCGCGTCGCCACCAGCACGGCGGTGAGCAGCAGCAACTCCACGAGCACTACCAGCGCCACGGTCGCGCGACGCGCCGCCGCGGTGCGGTCCCGCCCCGCAGACGCATTGCCCATGACTGCACGCTATTGGCGCGCGGCCCGTAAGCCCAGCGCGTCGCGGAGATATTAATCGACAGTTCCGGATCCGCGCGATCTCCGCCCGATCCTCCGTGAACCGATGACCCTGCCCGGCGACTCGGAGCTGCGGTCGCAGGAGATCTTCGCGCTCAACCGGGACCGGCTGCAGCCGGACGGCGGGCGGCTGGTCGACCCGAACCTCCTCAACCCCGGCTGACTGCTCGAACTGCCGCCGGACGCCCGCTGCCCGAGGCACACACGCTGCTGCTGGACGACGGTCGCTGCGCCCGCGCTCCTGCCACGACCGTCTGATCTTACCGACGACCGCGCCCGCGGGCTGGGCCCCCGCCGATCACGAAGTGGTACAACGTGCGATCACGGGCGACGCGAATGGGTTGGGCGCGTAGCGGTTGTGGCGGCGCGTGCGAGGGCCGCGACGGACGGGGAGGTGCTGTGCGCGGGCCAGGCGAGCAGGAGGACGCTTGGTGGGACGTCCACCACGGGGACCGTGGTCAGATCGTCGCGTAGTGGCGTCGTCAGCACCCGGGGCAGCACGGCGACCTTGCGCCCGAGGGCGATCAGATGCATCAGCGCACTGATGCTCTGCATCGCGTCGGGATCGGTGGGCTTGCGGTGCAGGCATTCGCCGGCCAGGTCAGCCATCTGCAGGCTGGTCCGCCGGGCGAGCGGGTGGGAGGTGGGTAGCACAGCGACCGGTGCCTCAGTCAGCAGCGTTTCGGTGTCCAGGCCCGGCAAGTCGTCCGGCGGCGCGTAGAGCAGCGCGGCGTCCGCCCGTCCTTCGCGCAGCGACCGGGCACCGTCGGCGTCGAAGGCCACCTCGACCGGCAGTACCTCTGGTTGGCGTTCGTACTCGGCGAGGATGGCCGGGAGCAGGCCGCCGTCACCGCCGGGCTTCATGGCCAGCACCAGACGCGGCTCGCGGATGCCGGCCCGCTGCGTGCGCAGCGCCGCGGCTGATAGCGCGTCCAACGCGACGCGTGCCTCGCGGGTCAGCACCCGGCCGGCCTCGGTCAGCGCGACCGCGCGGCTGGTCCGCTCCAACAGGGTGACGCCCAGCCTGCGTTCCAGTTGGCGGATCGTCTTGGACAGCGCGGGCTGCGCGATGCCCAGTCGGGTTGCGGCGCGGCCGAAGTGCAGTTCCTCGGCAACAGCCAGGAAGTACGCCAGTTCCCGCGTCTCCAACCGGTCCATTCCTCCAGGTTATCGATCGTCGCCCGGTTGGTCTTGGACGCATGGTGCACACCGGTGATGAGGTGAGGCCGTCCCGTCAGGTGGCTGGCGGGCGACCCCCTCCAAGGAGATCACCATGCCCGCGATCGCACTCGTCGCCGCCGGAACCCGCCTCGGCCTGTCCCTCGGGAGAATCTTCGGGAGTCACGGCTTCGACGTCGCACTGATCGCCCGCTCGAACGAGCGACTCGGTGTGCTCACCGAGCAACTGTCGGCCGAAGGTGTCAAGACCGCAGGCTTTCCCGCCGACGTCACCGACCACGCCGCGCTGGCCGCAGCCCTGGACACGGCGGCGGGACGGTTCGGCGGAATCGACGTGTTGCACTACGCCGCCCCGCCGGCAGGCAGCAGCCAAGCCGTACGCAGCACCGGAGCCCTGGACGTCACCGTGGACAACCTCGTGCCGCAGATCGAAAGCATCTGCTACGGCGCGATCACCGCGACCCGCGCGGTGCTGCCGGCGATGCTGAGCGTCGGCACCGGAACACTGCTGTACACCACCGGGGCATCATCGGTTACACCCGCGCCGGTCTTCGTGAGCGCCGGCATGGCGGGCGCGGCCCTGCGCAAGTGGGCCCTCACCCTCAACGCCGCGCTGGCCGACAAGGGGGTCTACGCCGGCCATGTCGCGATCGGCGCCTGGATCGCCGGCACGCCCGGCGCACCGGACGGCGCTTCGCTCAAGGAACCCGACGACATCGCACGCCTGTATTGGGACCTGCACACCAGCCGCGCGCCCGCCGAGCACCTCATCGGCGCCTGATCCGTCGGTCCACGTTGCCTGATGCGATCAACGGACGCGGTCTCACCGTCAAGTAACCTCTTATTGATGGCCGAGCCTGACGTCTTGGACATTTCCCGGCTGTCCGCTGGGCTCTTCGTGGAGTACCTCGGTCCCACGGAGAGCGGCCTCGATGTCACGATGGTCCACGCCGGAGATGCCGAGCCCCGGTGCGATCGCATGTGGCACGGCCACCCCGGCGTGATCTCCGAGCCGGTGCCACAGCACGTTCTGGTCACCTGGGTCGGACTCGAGGAAGCGGTCGCCAGTTTCGCGGTCGGATTCAGTTGCGACGACCACGGTGCCTATTGCGGTCTGGGTGTCCTCTCCGCCCAGGATTACGAGGCGCGGCGCACTCGCATACTGGATGGCAAATCACCGACGGGCTGACGGGTCTCTTTGCACGCTGTGCGCCGCACATACATTCGCCGTAGATGGTGCGCGCTGCGGGGCGGCGTGCGCCGCTCGTGTGACGCAGGTCGGGTCCAAGCGCGTGGGTAGCCGTTGACCGTCTGGTAGAAGCCCTACGGTGGTGGCGACTCGTCTGGGTCAGTCTCGTCAACGCCGGCCCACTCGGTACCGCCAAGGACCACCCCGTGTCGAGGATCCTCGATCGCGTAGAGGAACAGGCCGTTTTGCGAGGCGCGAACGCCTCGCATTGACCCGTATCCTCATCCCGCGGCCGCTGCCCTGCTGGAAGTCGATGGAGGGGGAACTGCAGCCGCCCGCCGAGGCCGGAATCCTTGGGCCGCGGCGGTAGGTTGCTGATGTGACGCCACCGGAGATTCTGGCGGTCTCGTGGGGTCGGCTCGAGGTTGATGGGCTCGGCGTGGTGAAGGATCTGAAGGTGTGGCCGGGAGGCGGCCGCGAGTGGGATCGGGCTGAGACTGGTACCCGTCACTCGCCGGGTATCCAGCCTGCCGACGTGGAGGAGTTGGTTGCCGCCGGCGCGGTGACGGTGGTGCTCTCGCAGGGGATGGAGAAGCGGCTCGAGGTGCCACAGGCGACGGTGGAATGGCTGGAGGCGCGGGGTGTGACCGTGCACGTGGCGGAGACAACGGCGGCGGTCGCGCTGTACCACCAGTTGCGCGAGATCACGGTGGTGGCTGGGCTGTTTCACTCCACCTGCCGACCAACTCGCCCCGGTCGAGACCGTGGACATTCTCTTCAGCCGCACCTCCGCCACGGCGAATCTCCACAGAGCTACCCACACCAACCCACTAAATGGCACGTCTGTTCGTCGCGGCGGTGGCGTGGCGGTGCCGGTCAGCCGCTGACATGTGCGGTGTTGTCGAGCCAGTGTTGGGCGAGGTCGGCGTCGCCGTCGACGCTGATGCCGATGGCTTTGTGATCGTTGAGGGGTATCCGCCGGGTCAGGGTGAGCAGCAGCGATCGTGCCGGGCCGGTCACCGTCACATCGGCCTGCCCGGCGCCGTGGTGGTATGTCGCCCCGTCAGGCCGCCGTTCGACGAACCAAGCGCCAGCGCCGTCCGCGGTGTCGGTGGCCAGCCATTGCAGGGTCTGCCCGGTGCCCCGGATGGCGTGGGCGGACTCGGACCGTTGCATCTCCCACGTGGGGGAGGTGAGCAGCGCGAGGTGGTTGCTGATGAGTGCGGCGGCGATGTCGGCGTCGATGTCGGCCGGCCGGCCCGCCGCGTTGGCTGCGTCAAAGCCGTGGACGACCGCCTCGTTGAGCATGCTGGACATCCAGAACCGTGTCCCGGACCGCCCGTCGGCCGCGGGGTTGAACACCGGCGCGTCGAGTGCCTCATCGGAGCACGCGTCGGCGACCCGCTGCGCGGACTGCGACAGCCATGCCTGCCACTCGCCGGGGTCGGTGGGCAGCACGGCCATCTGCGTGGGCAACTGCGCGGGTTCCGTGACGCGCCGCTCGATGATCTCCGACACCCAGTGCTGGGTCTGGCCCACGTGCTCGACCAGAGCGGTGATGGTCCACCCCGGGGCGGTGGGAACGGCGGCGTCAGGTCCGGCCTCGGCGGCTGATTCCGCCAGACGCCGGGTGTGTTCGACGATCGCTGTCCGGGCGCGTTCCGCGTTCAGTTCGGTCACTGGGATTGTCCTTTCCCTAGGTTCGTTGTGCTGCTATTGACCCGGCGTGCCGGTCGAACTCATCGGTGACGTACGCAATGGTCACGCTCGCTGGGATGTGGTGAGCCCGGACTGTCGCGCTCGGGCGCTGGCCAGAGCCACGAGCGTGGTGGGCCGGCGGCTCATGCCAATGCCGTCTGCGGCGTATCGGCGGGATGACGCTCGACCAGCTTGCCACTCTCGAAGCGGGCGCCGGCGCGGACCAGGGCGACGCTTCCCGGCCAGCGTTGGCGCGCGGGCTCTACTCGATTCCTTGGATATAGAGCGTCGCCGGGAGGGCTTGGTCATCGGCCCGAGTTCGAGCGACGGACGTTCGCCCCGCCCACAGCGGCCAAGGCGGCGCCGGCGAGGGTCATCGCCGCGAAGCAGCCCAGTTGGGCAGCGAAGCCGCCCGGTAGCCATCGCAAGACTCCGGCATTGTCATGGTCGGCGAGCAGGCGGATACCACCCTGAGCCCCTAGAACCAGCAGAACCATGCCCACGATCAGCACAACGACACGTCCCATGGCGATCCCCCGTTCCTCGGCAGCCACGTTATGGTTCGATCGGACCATAACAGAATTGGTACGATCGAACCACCTCGGTTGAGAGTCGCAACCCCGCCCGAAGGAACAGCCGCATGCCCCGACATGTCGACCATGAGCAACGTCGACATCGACTCGCCGAAGCCGTCTGGCGGCTGGCCGCCCGTGGCGGCCTGGAAGACGTCACCTTGCGTCACGTCGCGGCCGAAGCGGGCGTCCCGGCACGACAGTTGCAGTACTACTTCGGCACTCGCGAGCACGTGCTGCTGGGCGCGCTGGAGATCCTCAACGCCGACGCCGAACGCCGTGCAGCCCAGCGAATGAGCGACCTCGGCCCCGACCCATCCCCGCGTGCCGCGGTCCGGGCGATCCTGCTGGAGCTGCTTCCCCTGGACGACGAACGGCGCCGGACACAAGTCGTGCACGCCGCGTACTTCATGCGCTTCCTGACCGATCGCGCCTTGGCCCAGTCCGTACGGGACAGTCCGCACACACTTGAAGACCTGGTCGCGTCACTGCTTCGCCAAGGCCAAGAACTCGGCCACGTGACCCCGGACATGGACCCGCAAGCCGAAGCGGCCTTCCTCGTAGCCGGCGCCCAGGGACTGCAACCGCCCGTCCTCCTCGGGCAATACACGCCGCAGTACGCCGTGAACCTGATCGACCTACAGGTCGACCGGCTCTTCGCCGGCCACCACCAAAACGCGTCACCAACCGGCCGTTCCCACCCAGCAGACAGCCTATCGATCACGGACGACCGAACATCAGGCTCTTGAGTCAGATCGGGCTGAGCAAGGGCGGCCAGGACAGTCGGCTTCCAGCGGGTAACGAACGTATCCGCGAAGCCGGTGGATCTCGGCGACTGCCGCCCCGCCCGCAGCCTGGGGCGGCAGGCAGAGCCATCCTCGTCGTTGCTCCGCCGGCTCCCACGCCAGCAACTCGTACGCATTATCCGCGACCGACACCGGCGTGAGCGTCGCCGACCCGAGCAGGCCGGAGAACTCGGGCAACGCCGCGATCGGTGGGCGGGCCGAGAACTCATCGACAAACCGCGCCCCGTCGCTCATCGCCGCGATCATGCCACGGCCACGCGAACCATCACGCCCACCGGCGGAGAGGCCAGCGACGGGAAAGATCGCCTGGGGTGGAAATCTGCCCTAACGGACGGCTTCCGCTCGGTAGCTGGATCACTAGTCTTCGATGGTCGCCCGAACGACACGGGGGCGGCGAACCGAACAGGAAAGGCAGGGTATGAGACGACTTCTGGCGGCCACCGTCGCCACGACTGCCGGGCTCGTGCTGGCCGGCGGCATGATCCCGGCGGCGGCGCAGGCCAACAGCGGTACTCCTGGTTACACTCCACCCGCGATCTCGTGGGGCGTGTGCACCAACGCGACCCTCAAGGCCCGCGGCGCCGAGTGCGGCTTTGTCACCGTCCCGCTCGACTACGCTCACCCGAGCGGCACCAAGATCAAGATCGCGGTGTCCCGGGTGCTGCACAAGACCGCGAACTACCAGGGCGTCATGCTGGTCAACCCGGGCGGACCGGGCGGATCCGGCCTGATCTACTCGGTGCTCCAGTCGGCGATCCCGAACAAGGCGGGGCTCGACTACGACTGGATCGGGTTCGATCCGCGCGGCGTCGGTTCCAGCGTTCCGTCGCTGACCTGCGACGGCAACGTCGCCGGCTACAACCGGCCGTACTACGTCCCGGTGACCAAGCAGCTGGAGAAGACCTGGCTGGCGCGGTCCAAGGCCTACGCGCAGGCGTGCGCCAAGGCCGGCGGTGCGCTGCTCAACCACCTGAAGACCACCGACAACGTGGCCGACATGGAGAGCATCCGCAAGGCGCTGGGGCAGCAGCAGATCAACTACTACGGCTTCTCGTACGGCACGTACCTGGGCCAGGTTTACGCCACGCTGCACCCCGGCCAGGTGCGCCGCATGGTCTTCGACGGCGTCGTCGACCCGCGGGGCGTCTGGTACGGCGACAACCTCGACCAGGACATCCAGTTCGACAAGAACATGGACACGTACTTCGCCTGGGTCGCCAAGTACGACTCGGTGTACCACCTGGGCACCAGCGCCAAGGTCGTGAAGGCGAAGTACTACGCCACGCTGCAGAAGCTCCGCAAGACACCGGCCGCCGGCAAGATCGGCCCGGACGAGTGGAACGACATCTTCGTCCAGGCCGGTTACTACGTCTACGGCTGGGAGGACGTGGCCACCGCGTTCTCGGCGTACGTCAACAAGGGCGACGCGACCGACCTGCTGGCGCTCTACCCCGAGCCCGGCCCCGGCACGGACAACGGCTTCGCCATCTACCTGGGCACCCAGTGCACGGACGTGCAGTGGCCCACCAACTGGAACAAGTGGGAGCGGGACAATTGGCGCATCTACGCCAAGTACCCGTTCATCACGTGGAACAACGCCTGGTTCAACGCGCCCTGCGTGTTCTGGAAGGGCAACGTCGGCAAGCCGGTCTCCATCAACGGCAGCAAGGTCCCGCCGATCCTCATGATCAACGAGACCAACGACGCGGCCACGCCCTACCCCGGCGCCATCGAGATCCGCAAGCGGTTCCCCCGCTCGGTCCTCATCGAGGGCGTCGGCGGCACCACCCACGCCGGCTCGCTGAGCGGCGTGACCTGCACCGACGACACGATCGCCGCGTACCTGGCCAACGGCGCCCTGCCGGCCCGCGTACACGGCAACCGTTCCGACGTGCAGTGCTCCCCGGTCCCCCAGCCGGACCCGACGGCCGCGGCGGCCCAGTCGCTCGCGACCAGCACCACCAGCGGAAGCCTGATGGCAACCGTGCGCAAGGCGGCACCCGCCGTGCGCTGACCTAGCGCCCGGCACCGACCGGCCCGGGAGTCCGTCGCTGGCTCCCGGGCCGTTCGCTACGCCGGGTCCGGTGGCCGTCGGTTGCTAGGCTGCGACGCAAGTCGATGGCCGGATCGACCGACGGGCCCGGGAGGAACCGTGACGGCGCGGCCGAGGAGCCACGAAAGCGGCGGCGACGACCCCCAGCCGCGACACGGTGATGATGGCGACGAACCTTCGCCACACCCGCGACTTCCGGCCTCGAACGTGGCCGAAGGCGAGCAGCACGCTCTGCAAGTGCTGCAGGGCGGACGTCCCCGAACGGTCGGCAGCGAAGTCCGGGGCGACGCCGCTCCCACCACGCGAGAGCCGGTTCCGGAAGACCCGGAAGTCGCGCACGCGATGCGCATATACGACCAACTTGGCCAGGACCCGCCGAAGATCCATGTCGCTGACAACGAAGCGGTTCATCCCCGTGCGCACACAATCGAGCGGCATGGTCCTGACCTCCCCGTACGCCGGCAGGCCGGCGTGCAGACGATCGAAGGGCGTATCTACGGCGACCACGGCTGGGACGGCCCGGAGAACCAGTCCTTCAAGTGGGACAACGCGACGGTCATGACCCGCGAGATCAACGAATATGTCCAGCGCAACTGGGAGAACATCCGTGGCGACCTGGCGTTGAAGGGCTTTCACAGGGCCGGATACAACGCCGGGCACCGAGTAGGTGAGGGATTCCTCAACGGCGGGATGTACGGCTTCGGACCACGCCAGGCGGAGTACATGTCGACCAGCCTCGTGCGGCTGCGCATCAGGCTGGTGCCGGGTGCGGATCCCGCACGCTTGTTCCTCGTGAGCGCCTTCCCTGCCGGGATACTCTGAGGCCATGGACCCTTCCCAGACCCGTGACATGTTACGGGCACGGATGGCGGAACAGGACGCCCGCCCGCCACTGGAGAAGGTCCGCGACCTCCTGGACGGCCATGTGGTGGACACCGACGGGTGGGGCGAGATCCGCGAAGAGCTGCACATGACCGCGCAGCACAACACCAGGACCCTCCGTCAGGGCCTGGACGCCATCGATGCCGTGCTGGCCGCGGATCTGCCGACCGGCACGCTGCTGCGCATGGTCGCCGGCGAGGCCGGCAAGTCGCTCGACCACGATCCGACCGACGCGGGAGCCGCAGCCTTCCTCCGCGAACTGGCCGGACTGATCCGATCCGTGCTGGAGGAGGCGGCGTAGGCACGTCGCCGGCAGCATCACTCAGGCGCAGGTTATGCAGTGGCGGGCGAACGGCCTGGCGGCCAGCCGTTCGGCGGCGATCGGGTGGCCGCAGCGTTCGCAGGCGCCGTAGGTTCCCTCGGTCAGGCGGCGCAGTGCGTCATCGACCTCGGCGAGCCGGTCGCGGGCGGCGGCCAGCAGGGCGGTGAGCTGGGCGCGTTCGAAGCCGATGGTGGCGCCCTCGGGGTCGTGCTCGTCGTCGGCGTTCGAGTCGCGCGAGGCCGTGAACAGCGCCTCCAGGTCGGCCGCCAGGGTGGCCGCCTCCGACTCGGCGCTCGCTCGCAGCCTCAGCAATTCGTCCCGGGCCATCGTCAGCGGACCCAGACCCGCAGGTCGCCGAGGGGCGTGAAGCCGCCGGCCAGCGCGGCTTCGAGGGCCTCGCCGCGCTCGTAGCCGACCAGCGGGCGGCCCGGGAAGTAGCAGGCGATCACACCGGCCAGTCCGGCCCAGTCGACGCGGTGGCCGGGTGCGGACCACACGTTCGACACGTCGACGGCGCCGCTGCCGAGGCGGGCGACCGCGCCGGCGACGAGGCGACCGTCCGCGTGCCGGGCCAGGATGCGGAAGTGTGCGCGCCGCAGCAGTGGGGGCAGCAGCACGTCGGTCGTGTCGTGGTGAGCGGTCCAGTCGGCGAGCTCGTCGGCGCCGGTCACCGTGACCCAGCCGGCCGGGGCGCGCTGAGATGCGGGTTCGCGGTGGATCCAGGTGGCCGGGAACAGCAGCTCCATGCCGTCGCCGGACAGGTCCATGGTCGCGAAGCTGTCCTTGACGCCGCAGTGCTCGCGGCCCGAAAGGCAGGCGAGAACCCGGCCGGCGGTCACCTCGGGCTCGACGACCAGCGCGTCCGAGTGCAGCGGGGGCGGCCGGTCGAGCGCGCTCCACAGCCCGTCGGCCAGGGTGGAGCCGACCCCGTGCAGGGCGCAGAGGTCCTCGTACCACCCCACACTCGCGTCGACAGCGCTGCGAAGACGCGGGTCCATCAGCGGCGGTCGTGGCGCCGGCCCCGGCCGATCGGGCCGAAGATGAACAGGAAGAACAGGAAGCCGGGCCAGATGAAGTGCGCGCCGGTCAGCGCCCAGGCCGCGAGCAGCGCCGCCACCACCACGATCACCGCGCTTGCGGCCGCGGCCGTGCGGCGCCGCTGCCGGGCGACGGCCATCCTCGCCTCGGGCAGGTCGGCGAGCGCCGGCCGGCCGTTGCCGGGCAGGTCGGCGGTCAGCCGTTCCAGGTCGTCGCGGTAGACGGCCTGATAGACCGCGGCCAGGCGTTCCTCCCCCTCGTCGAGGGTGAGCCGGCCCTCGCCCATCGCGGCCCGCAGGATGTGCGCGACCTGTTCCCGTTCCCCGTCCGACGCGCGGATCTGCTGCGCTGCCATGCCCCAAGCATGACACCGCCCCGCCGCCCGCCTAGCCGCGCGGGCGGGCGCCGAAGTCGATCGCCTCGATGACCCGGGGCCTCAGCTCGGCGGCGCGGATCACGGCGTCGACCGAGCCGACCTCGACGGCACGCTGGATGCTGTGCTTGCGGTCGAACTCGGCGGCCACCTCGTTCAGCTTCTCCGTACGTACCGACGCTCGCAGCTCCTCCAGCTCGGCGGCGAGCGGCCCCCGATCGGCGCCGGACGCTGCGGCGACCCGGGAAGCCAGTTCGGTGACCCGCGGGTCGGCCGCGGTGCGCCGGTTGACGTCGGCGGTGAAGACCACCGCGGCCGCGGGGGCGCCGCCGAGCACCGAGGCGAACGAGCCCTCGAGCGCCAGCACGGTCATGTTCGGGTTGAGGCGCTTGGAGAAGACCACGAACGCGCCGCCGTGGTAGCGGGAGATGACCACGAAGACGATCGGGCCGCGGAAGTTGACGATCGCCCGGCCGATCTCGGCGCCGTACTCAAGTTGGAGCTTGCGCATCGATTCCGGCGAGCCGTCGAAGCCGGACAGGTTGGCCAGCACCACCAGCGGGCGGTTGCCGCTGGCCGCGTTGATCGCCCGGGCCGCCTTCTTCGAGGAGCGGGGGAAGAACGTTCCCGCCGTGTACGCGTCGGGGCCGTCGGTGGGCGGGAAGCCGCGCCGGGTCACCGATTTCGACTCGATGCCGAGCAGGCAGACCGGGATGCCGCCGAGGTGCACGTCCTGCACCACCGCCGTCTCCGCGTCGGCCATGCCCGCCCAGCGTTCCAGCACCGGGTGGTCCTGGTCGGCGAGGGCGCGCATCACCGTACGGATGTCGAAGGGTTTCTTGCGGTCGGGGTTGGCCGTCGGCGAGAAGATCTCGCCGACCGTGGTGAAGTCGCTGCCGGCCGCGGTGTGCGGGAAGCTCGACACGTCCCGGGTGATCGGGTCCGTGGTGGCTATCCGGCGAGGGCCCTGCTCCCCCGGCACCACGTACGTGTGCTCGTAGTGCGCCATCAGCACGTCCCGGGCCGCGGCCAGGTTCGGCGCCCAGTACTGGGCCTGCCCGTTCGGGCCCATCACCCGGTCGTACCCGCCGATGCCGAAGTTGTCCTCGGCCGAGACCCCGCCGGAGAAGTCCAGCGCCTGCTTGCCGGTCAGCACCATCGCCGAGTCGGGGGTCATCACCAGGATGCCCTTGGTGTGCATGAGCATCGTGGCCTCGGCGTTCCAGTACGGCTGGGCGCCGACGTTGATGCCCGCGACCACGATGTTGATCTCGCCACCGTCCTGGGTGAACTCGACGATCCGCTTGAGCGCGGCGGCCACCCAGTCCATGTTCTCGGTGCCGGAGTCCATCGAGATCTTCGCGCCGGAGGACAGCGTGTACCACTCCAGCGGCACCTGGAGGCGCTCGGCGAGGTCGAGGGCGGCGATCACCCGGCGGCACTCCGGCTCGGCGAGCGAGCCCAGCGCCTTGGTCGGGTCGCCGAGCAGCACCACCCGGGCGATGCCCTCCGGGTGCCGCGGGGTCGTCGTGGTGACCACGCCGGCGACCAGCGCGGCGCTGTTCTGCCCCTTGGGCCGGTCGACCGGGACCAGTTCGTGGTACGGCGACAGGTCGTACTCGACGAACTCGCCGAGCATGCCGGTGATCTCGTACGGGTAGACGGTGTTGCGGCTGCTCGCCCGCAGCACCTTCTGCCGGTAGCCGTCCAGCGGCTCGACCGGCTCGTCGGACGGCTCGCCGATGGTCAGCGTGGCGCCGCCGGTGATGTCGAAGGCGATCCGGACCGCCACCTTGCGCAGGGTGCCCTCGTCGGTCCGCAGCCGGGCGATGAAGAGGATCTCCTCGAGCCCGGCGCCGGCCACGGTCGGCGCGACCCGGCGCGCGATCATCCCCATCTCCTCGCGGGTCAGCGAGACCGGCGGCCAGACGTACACGACAATGCGGTTGGTGTTGAAGCGCTTGTCCGAGGGGCGGCTCGACTGCTGCCGGCGGATCGAGTCGAGGCAGGTGGCGATGGTCTCCTCGGTGGTCGGCAGGGCGACCAGCCGGCCGTCGTGCTCGCGCAGCTCGGCCAGGTCGCGCACCTGGGCGAAAGCCACGAGCCGGTCGTCGGCCGGGTTGTCCCGGGCCACGCAGCGGAAGAGGTAGACCTCCTCGTCCGAGGACGGCACCCGGGTCAGGTCGAACTTGCGCAGCCGCTCCAGCTGCATCCGCTGGGCGATGTGCGGGTGCAGGCCGCGGATCAGCCGCTCCTCGGTCATTCCGGTGGTCGAGCGGCGGAACGTGAAGTGGTGGTGGATCACCGCGCCGCCGCGGCCGGCGACGGCCACGGTCAGCCGCTGCACCTGCCGCGGGAGGGCGTGCGCGCTGATCACCTCGTACAGGGCGGCGGCCATGTCGTCGGACTCGGCCGGCTGCCCCTCCCAGGACAGGTAGATGTCGGCGTCGATGGCGACCTCGCCGGTGGCCAGCTCGGCGACCCCGTCGAGGGCGGCGCCGAACCGGGGGAACTTGACCGCCGTGGTGACCAGGCGGGAACCGGATCGCTCGGCGACCACGTACGAGCAGCCGCCCGATTCGATCGTACGGAGGTCACTCAGGTCCTTGTTGCCGTAGTAGCGGCGGCTGATCACCTCGAGCATGACCGAGTTGTCCAGATTGTCGCGGACCAGGCGTTGGCCGAGGACCCGGACCAGCGGCTCGGTGCTGCGGACCATCTCGGCGATCCGGTCGGCGCGGTCCGGCGCGTCCGGCTGCTCGTCCAGGTGGCGCAGGTTCTTGCGGACCTCGACGTACACCCGGGCCCGGTTGCGCAGCAGCAGGGGCTGGCCGAACCAGGTGAACACCACGCCGCGGGCCAGGTCGGCCAGCGCCGGGAAGCGCACCTGGGTGGCCGCGATCAGCCGTTCCAGGGCGAGACCGGACGGCTCGCGCAGGGTGTCGTCCGGCGGCGGGTCGCCCAGCCAGGCGCGCAGCAGGGCGGCGACGGTGGCGGCGTCGGCGGCGGCCCGCTGCTGGGCCAGGAAGATGCGGAACACCGCGGCCTCGAGGTCGGGCGTGCGCTCGAAGTCGGAGACGCCGTAGTGGCCGAGCGCCTTGGCCAGCCGGGCCTGGAACCGTTCGGGCAGGCCGGCCCGCTCGACGTCCAAACTCTGCAGGTACGCGTGGAAGTACTCGCGCGGGCTGTGCACGTGGGTGTCGCTCGCGCCGTCCTCGCCGGCCGGCCGGTTGCGGCTCAGCTCGGCCAGGTCGGCGAAGACCTCCAGCAGCCGCACCTCGCCGGCGAGGGGGCGCTGCCCGGCCTCGGCGGCGGCGCGGCGGGCGGCGAGGTAGTCGTTGAGCACCCGGCGCTCGTCGTGCGGGTCGGTGTCGAAGCCGAGCAGCTGGCTGCGCAGGTCCTCCTGGCCGCGGTCGGCCTGCTGCCGGGCGGGCACGCCGGCCGGTGAGGCGGGCAGGTCGATCTCGACGTGCTCGGCCGCGGCGACCGCCTCGGCCTCGGCGTCGCCGATCGGCTCGAGCCGCAGCAGCGCCGCCCCCGCGTCGACCTTGGTGCCGACCACGACCAGGCACTCCTTGACCCGGGCCTTGAACGGCGAGCGGAGCACCGCCTCCATCTTCATCGCTTCCAGCACGAGGACGGGCGCGCCCGCCTCGACCTCGGCGCCGACCGCCAGCGGGGTGGCCACCACCAGCGCGGGCATCGGCGAGCGCAGCACGCCACCCTCGTCCCGGGTGATCCGGTGCGCCACGCCGTCGACCTCGACCAGGTGGATCGCGCCGTGCGCGCCGGTCAGCAGGCGGTGCCGCGTGCCGTTCACCACGATCCAGCCGGTGTGCTCGTCGAAGCGGTGCATCTCGACATCGGCCGTACGCCTGTTCTCGCCCGCCTCGATGCCGACCCGGAACCGGTGCGCGCCGACCTGGGCGACCCGCACCCGGTAGCCGTTGCCGCGCAGCTTGAGGTCGAGCGGGCGGCCGCTCTCGTGCCGCACCTGGGGCCGGCCGCCGAACGCGGTGGCGAGCAGGCGCTCCTCCTCGACCCGCTCGTCCTCCTCGTACGCCTCGATCGCCGCCGCCGCCAGCGCCACCCCGGAGTGCCGCTGGGAGACCAGCCGGCCCTCGCCGCGGACCCGGTCGATCCAGCCGGTGTCGGCCGACGCGTCGATCACCTCGGGCTGGGCCAGCAGGTCCAGCACGAAGCTCTTGTTGGTGGCGCCGCCCTCGATGATGACCGTGGTCTCGGCCATCGCCCGGCGGAGCCGCCCGAGCGCCTCGTCGCGGTCCTTCCCGTACGCAATGATCTTGGCAATCATCGAGTCGAAGTCGCCCGGGATGGTGTCGCCCTCGCCCACCCCGGTGTCCACCCGGATGCCCGGGCCGGCCGGGAAGACCAGCCGCGCGATGCGCCCCGGCGAGGGGGCGAAGTCACGATCGGGGTCCTCCGCGTTGAGCCGGGCCTCGATCGCGTGCCCGCGCTCGGCCGGCGGCGCCCCCTCGAGCCGGCCCCCGGATGCCACGTACAGCTGGGCCTTGACCAGGTCGAACCCGGTGGTCGACTCGGTGATCGGGTGCTCCACCTGCAGCCGGGTGTTGACCTCCAGGAAGGCCAGCAGGTCGTCGCCCGGGTGGTAGAGGAACTCGACGGTGGCCGCGCCGCGGTAGCCGACCGCGACGGCGAGCCGCTCGGCCGACGCCTTGAGCTCGGCGGCCCGCTCGGTGCCGAGCACCGGGGACGCCGACTCCTCGATCACCTTCTGGTTGCGGCGCTGCACCGAGCAGTCGCGCACGCCCAGCGCCCACGCGGTGCCCTGGCCGTCGGCGATGACCTGCACCTCGACGTGCCGGGCGCCGGTGACCAGGCGCTCCAGGAAGACGATGCCGCTGCCGAAGGCCCGGGCCGCCTCCTGGCTGGTCCGCTCGTACGCGTCGGTCAGCTGCGCGGCGTCGCGGACCACCCGGATGCCGCGCCCGCCGCCACCCGCGGTCGCCTTGAGCATCAGCGGGTACCCGATCCGGTCGGCCTCGGCGATCGCCGCCTCCAGGGTCTCCACCGGGCCGCGGCTCCACGGCGCGACCGGGACGCCGACCTCCTCGGCGATCAGCTTGGCGCCGATCTTGTCGCCGAGCTTGCGCATCGCCTCCGGGCTCGGGCCGATGAAGGTGACCCCGACCTTCTCGCAGAGCTCGGCGAAGGCCGGGTCCTCGGCGACGAAGCCCCAGCCCACCCAGGCCGCGTCGGCGCCGGAGTCGACCAGCGCCCGTTCGAGGGTCTTCAGGTCCAGATACGGCCGGGAGGCGGCCGGGCCCAGGTCGTACGCGATGTCGGCCTCGCGCACGAACATCGCGCCCCGGTCGACGTCGGTGTAGAGGGCCACGGTCTCGATCCGGGCGCCGGTCTCGGCGGACAGGTCGCGGACGGCGTGGATGAGCCGCATGGCGGCCTCGCCGCGGTTGACGATCGCGATTCGCTTGAACACCAGACCCAGCCCTGCCCTCACCGTTGGGTAACTCTCAGGGGAGGGTACCGGCCCCGTGCTGATCACGAAGAATAGGTGAGATCCATCGAGTCCTCGTGGCCGGACCACCGCAAGGTCAGCCGCCAGCATCCGGGCCTGGGCAGATCCACGATCGAGGGCCCCGGCGCGGGGCCGACCTCGGGCTGGACCGTTTCGCCGGTTCCGTCGAGCTTTGCCACGATCGTGAAGTCGCTGGGCGTGGTGATCGGCAGCCGCGACACCCAGAGGATCTTGTTGCCGTGGTCGGCGGCCGGCGGCGCCTTGAGCGGATCGCCGAACAGCACCCCCAGCATGTCGCCGTTCTTGCTGAACACGTGCGGGTTCCCGGAGCCGTCCCCACTGAAGCCGGCGCGCGCCCACACCGGCAGCGCGCCGGTCTCGATCTTGGTGACGCACGCCGCTTGCGCCGGCGGAGGCTTCTCACTGCAAGAACCAAGCAGGAGTACGAGGATCAGCACGGTCGATGGCCTCATGTAACCGGGGACACCACCGGGCGCGGATCGGTTCCCGAACTTTTGTCACACCCGGGCCGTAGATTCTGGGCATGGCACAACTCGGCAGTGTGTTCCTGCCGGTCACGTCCCCGCGGGATGCGGCCGCTTGGTATTCGGCGGTCTTCGGCCTGGCCGTCTCCAGCGTCCAGGAGCACGCGGCCGTCCTCGACTCCCCCGACCGCGAGTTCCGCCTCACCCTGATGGGTCCCGGGAGCGGCATCGCCGCCCGCCCCGGCCTGACCTGGGCCGCGTTCAGCCTGCTGGTCGGCGACCTGGAGGCGGCCCGCAAGAGCCTGGCCGACCGCGACCCCGGCCCGATCAGCGGCGACGAGCACACCTGCCTGTGGTTCACCACCACCGACCCCGACGGCAACACCCTCTTGATCTGCGATAGATGAGTGATGGACGCTGTCGGGTTCCCGCTCTGGGACGCGCCGGGTTTCGGGTCGCCCTGGCTCGGCGGCGTGCGCTCCGAGTGGCGGGACAGCGAGCTCCACACTGTCACGCTCGCCCGTTGCCGGGACGAGACACGTGACGATTTGGCGGATATTTCGGTCTCGACCTCGAAGCCCGGGTGGTCCACCACGCCCCATCTGGCGCTGGCCGTCGGCGCGTTGTTGTCCTTCTCCCCGCGCCTGATGTCGACGGGTGGGATGACGGCGCGGGAGGCGGCCGAGACGCTCGCCGGGTTGTCGCGGGGAGCCGGCCGTTCGACCTCGCTGACGGTGGCGGGGCGGGTGGTCGAGGCGGGCCGGTTCGACGTGCCGGTGACCGGCGATGGGGTCGTCACCGCGGTCGATCCGCCTCTCGCGGTGTGGGCGGCCGGCCGGGAGGCGCTTCCGGTCCCCGCGCTGGAGACCGCCGACTTGACGCCGTGGAACGCTCCGCTCGGCGAGCAGGTCGCCCACGCCCGAGCCAGGCGCTGAGCGAACCCGGCACGCCGCCGAGCCCGGCCCGGTGCGAGGGCTGCCGAGCCGGGCCGGTGCAACAGCTGCAGGGCCGGCCCGGCGCGACGCCTGTTCCGTCGGCGGCCGATTTGCCGCGCCGCGCGGGAACCGTTTCGCGCCGGGCGGTGTCGATGATGTGTTCGACGGCGGCTAGCGGGCGGGGGTGTCGGGGCTGGAACGGGCGACCGAGCTCGATGACGCGGCCGTGGTGGCGCGGGCGCGGGCCGGCGATCTGGACGCGTACGAGGTCCTGGTCGCGCACTACACCGCGGCCGCGCACCGGGCCGCGGTGTTGCTCGGTGCCGGGGCCGACGCGGATGACGTGGTGCAGGAGGCGCTGGTCAAGGCGTATCGGGGGCTTTCGCGGTATCGGGGCGAGTCGGGGTTCCGGCCCTGGCTGCTGGCGATCGTCGCGAACGAGACGCGCAACCTGCACCGCTCCCGCGGCCGGCGGGACGGGGTGCTGCTGCGCGCGGTACGGCAGGAGATGCCCGAGCCGGCGCCGGATCCCGCCGACACGGCCGAGGCGAACGAGCGCCGGCAACGGCTGGTCGACCAGCTGCGGCGGCTCGACCGGCGGGACCGGGAGGTGCTGGTCTGCCGCTACCTGCTCGACCTGTCCGAGGCGGCGACCGCGGTGGCGCTGGGCTGGCCGAAGGGCACGGTCAAGTCGCGGACGGCGCGGGCGCTGGGCCGGCTCCGCGAACACCTGGCCGAAGACGAACACCTGGCCGGGGAGGAGGGCACCGATGACTGACCGGCACGACGACCTGATCGCGGAGCTGCGTGCGCTCGGCGACTTCCTCGACGTACCGCCGGCTCGGGATCAACGGGCCGCGGTGCGCGCCGGCATCGCCCGGCGCAAGGCGACGCGGCGCTGGCGGTTGTGGTTGATCGGTGTGCTGGTCGCGGTGGCCGGAGCGATCGGCGGCGTGGCGCCCGCCCGGGCCGCGGTGGTTTCCGCCGTCGATGGCTTGCTGCGGGTGGCCGGGATCGCCGTACGCACGGGGCCGGCTCCCCCGGTCGCCCTGCCGGCCGGCCCGAGTCCCCTGCCGTTCGAGCAGGCCACCACCCTGGAGGCGGCCCGGCGAGCGGCGAAGTTCCCGGTCCTGGTGCCGGCCGCGCTCGGCGACCCGCAAGACGTGACGATCGCCGACGGGGCACGCGTGGTCACGTTCGCCTACCGCAACGGGCGGGTGCGGCTCGACCAGTGCGACGGCACGATCGACCCGATCTTCTTCAAGCAGGCCCCGAACGCGGAGTGGGTGAATGTCGGCGCGGACTACGGCATCTGGCTGGCGAAGCCGCACGAGGTGACCTACGTGGACCGCGCCGGGGTGGAGCGCACGGTCACGGCGCGGGTGGCCGGGCCGACGCTGATCTGGCAGCACAACGCGGTGACGTACCGCCTGGAAGGGATCGCCGACCGGGACGAGGCGATCAAGGTGGGTCGCTCGCTCGGCTAGAGGCGCGTACGTGGAAATGGTGTTGATCGGGGGTTTGGCGGGAACCAGACCGGAATGAGCATCGACAATCCGGAAGTGGCGCTGCGGCGAGAGGTCGAGGCGCTGGCGCAGCGGTTTCCCGACGTCGACCGTGCCGAACTCGAGCGGCGGGTGCGGTCGACCTATGCGGAACTCAAGGAGCAGGCAACCGTCGACGAGCATCTTGTGTCGATGACCGAGGGGCAGGTGACCGAGCAACTGCGCGAACGCGGCGAAAGCGTGCATGTGCGCGGCGAAGACATCTGAGGCGGACGACACTATTCCGGCAGCGCCCAGCGGTCGATCAGCGCCTCATGCGCCTCGAGACGCTGCTGGGTGCGCCGCGGGTCGGTGCCGGCGATCGCATCGAGGAGGCTGATCGCCAGCAGCACCGCGGCGGCGTGGGAGTCGAAGACCAGGCCGGTGCCGACCGGGGCGACCAGCAGCGCGTCCGCGTCGGGGGCGAAGGGGGCCAGGGCGCTGTCGGTGACCACGACCGTCTTGAGCGAGAGGCTGCGGGCGAGCCGGATCGCGCCGACCGTGGCGGCCGGGTAGCGGGGCATCGCGAAGAGCAGCACTGCCCCGGCGCCCTGTTCGTGCAGTTCGAGGACGGCGTCGTCGACGGTTCCGGCGTCGGTGCAGACGACCACCGCCGGCACCACCCGGCGGGCGAAATAGGCGAAATATTGGGCTAAAGCGGCGGAGGCGCGGAGGCCGATCACGCCCAGGGGTGTGGTGTCGGCCAGGAGGCGGACCGCGAGGCGCAGGCGGTCGCCGTCGAGGGTGCGCTTCAGGCTCTCCAGGTTGGCGATCTCCTGGTCGACCGCGGGGACGCCGGGCAGCGCGGGCGCGGGGGCCAGCCCGACGACGACATCGCGCAGCGCGGCGCGGAACTCGGGAAAGCCGGCGAAACCGAGCGCCGTGGCCAGCCGGGTGACGGTCGGCTGGCTCACCCCGGTCCGCTCGGCGATCTCGATGGTGGACAGGAACGCCACATCCGGGAACATGCCGAGCATCCGCTGCACGATCTGCCGCTGGGCGGGCGAGAGCCGGTGCTGCTGGGCGAGGGCGAGCAGCCAGTCCTCGGCGCGCGCGGTGTCGACCATCGGGCCTGCCTCCCGTCGTCGTGAATAGCTTGAAACGCTCAGGCTATAGGGTGCATCGTATGATTCACGCGAGTCCGGAGCTCTGGTTGCGGTTCCTCTCCGGGCCGGAGGTCGACCGGCTCGGCATCACGAACGGCGAGGTCATCGCGGCCGTCGAGGCGGTCGTCGACGCGCACGGCCGGGGCCGGACCGTCTTCGAGCCGCGCACGCATCTGGTGCCGGAGAACGGCGGGGCCGGCCATTTCAACATCCTGCGCGGGCACGTCGGCACCCTCGGCGTACACGGAGTCAGCGGGGTCAAGGTGGTCGGCGACTTCGTGCCCAACTACCGGCGCGGCCTGCCCAGCGAGCTGGCGCTGATGACCCTGTACGACCCGGCCACCGGCGTCCCCCTCGCGATCATGGACGCCACGCTGATCACCGAGGTGCGGACCGGCGCGATGACGGCGGTGGGCGCCAAACACCTGGCCCGGCCGGACGCGCGGATCCTCGGCCACGTCGGCGCGCGCGGCACCGCCTTCGCCAACGTGACGATGCTGGACAGTCTCTTCCCGCTGGCCGAGATCCGGGTGACCAGCCGCCGGCCGGAGTCGCGGGAGGCCTTCGCCGAGCGGTTGCGCGCGGTCACCGACACCCCGGTGCGCGCGGTGGCGAGCGCCGACGAGGCCTTCGATCAGGCCGACATCCTGGTCGAGGCGTCCCGCCTGGAAAATCCGACACCACTATTGCGTACGGCTGCCGTCAAGCCGGGCGCCCTCGTCGTGCCGTACGGAACCGTCAGCGCGGTGGAACTCGACCTGCTCGACATCATGGACAAGGTGGTCGTGGACGACTGGCGGGAGTCCCGTTCCGGGCGCTTCGGGGCGCTGCGCGCGCATGTCGACACCGGGCGCCTGACCGAGCAGACCCTGTACGCCGAGATCGGCGAGATCGTCAGCGGCCGCAAGCCGGGCCGGGAGAGTCCGGACGAGCGCATCCTCTTCTGGCACCGCGGGCTGTCCATTCTCGACGTGGCGCTCGCCCACCTGATCCTGACCCGCGCCGAGGCGGCCGACGCCGGCACGATGGTCCGCTACCGATGATCCGCCGCCCGTCGGACCTGCCCGCCACGATCATCCGCCGCCCGTCGGATCTGTCGGCCGCGGTGATCGCCGCGGCGGCGGACGCCGAGCGGCCGGCCGCGATCGAGGCAACGACGGGTGCCGTCCAGCCGGCCACGGTCGAGGCAACGGCCGTGGCCGCCCCGCCGGCTACGGTCGAGGCAACGGCGGTGGCCGAGCAGCCGCCCGTGATCACCGTCGCCGCCCGGGCCGCGCGGCCGATCATCCTCGCCCCGGAACTGCTCGACGCGCTGGCCGCGAGCCGCCGCGACGCCCTGCGCGATCTCGGCGGCGACCGGCCGGTCTACGGCGTGAACACCGGGATGGGCGCGATGGCCGGCGTCCGCTTGGACCCCGCCGCGCAGGCCCGCCAGCAGAACACCCTGATGATCGGCCGATCGGTCGGCTCGGCGCCGTGGCTCTCCCGGCGCGAGGCCCGGGCCGTCCTCGCCGCCCGGCTGCGCACGCTGCTGCACCCGGCCGCCGGCGTCTCCCCCGAACTGTGCCAGTTCCTGGTCGCCCTGCTGGACGCCGGCGTGGTCCCGGCCATCCCCCGGCGTGGCGGCGCGGCCGGCGAGATCATCCCGCTCGCCCATGCCGGCGCCGCCCTGATCGGCGCCGGCATGGTCCTCTCCCCGGCCGGCGAGGCGGTCGACGCCGCCCCGGCCCTGGCCGCCGCCGGTCTGACGCCGCGCCCGTTCGAGGCGAAGGAGGGGGTCGCCTTCCTCGAGGGCGTGCCCGGACTGACCGGGCTGGCCGTGCTCGCCGCCGGGGACACGCGCACGCTGCTCGATCAGGTGCTGGTCGCGGCGGCGGCGGCGCACGCGGTGATCGGGGCGAGCGACGATCCGCTGCATCCCGCGCTGGCCGACAGCGACGAGCTGGACGCGGTCCTCACCGCCATGCGTGGGCTGCTCCCGCGTGCGCTGCCCGAGGGCGGGACCGCCGCGCATGGGCCGCTCGGCGACGCGACCGACCCGCGTGGGCTGCCCGAGGGCGGGACCGCCGCGCATGGGCCGCTCGGCGACGGGACCGCCGCGCACGGGCTGCCCGAGGGCGGGAGCGCGCGGCGGTTGCAGGCGCCGGTGTCGTTCCGGGTCACCGCGCCCGCGCTGGCCGTCGCCCTGCGCGCCGTGGCCGGGCTGGAGGCGGCGACCGAGCGGGCCCTCGCCGGGGTGACCGACTCCCCCGCTCACCTGGACGGGCGGTTCGTCGGGACGTTCGGGTTCGCCGGCACCGAGCTCGCCCACCAGGCCGGGGCGCTGACCACCGCGCTCGTGCACCTGGCCGAGCTGGGCGCGGCCCGGCTGCACCGGCTGCTCGACGCGGAGATCACCGGGCTGCCGCGGCAGCTCTCCGACGCGCCCGGCCTGCACGCGGGGATGGTGACGGTGCACAAGCGGGCGGTCGGGGTAGTGCACCGGCTGCGGCGCTTCGCCACGCCGGCGCTGGCCGGGGCGGTGGAGACGTCGCTGGGGCAGGAGGACGTGCAGAGCTTCGGCTTCGAGGCGGCCGAGTGCCTGGCCGAGGCGATCACCGGGCTGCGGGACGTGGTGGCCTGCGAGCTGCTCGCGATTCACCAGGCGCGGCTGCTCGGCGCGCCGGTCGGCGACGCGTTCGGGCCGGCGCTTGACGAGATCGCCGCCGTGCTGCCGGAGGGAACCGCGGACCGGCCCTTCGGACGGGACCTCGACCAGATCATCACCCGGCTGGCGGGTGGGTGGTCGAGCCGCGGACGATGAGCTCCGGGCGGAACAGCGGCGCGGGGTCGGCCGGGCCCGCCAGCTGCCCGATCGCGGCCTCGACCATGGCATCCTCGTCCCAGGCCATCGTGGTCAGGGCCGGGTCGACCAGGGCCGCCAGCTGGTGGTCGTCGTACCCGACCACGGACAGGTCCTCGGGCAGGCGCAGCCCAGCCTCCCGGACGGCCCGGTAGACCGCGAACGCCAGCGAATCGCTCAGGCAGAACACGCCGGTCGGCCGGTCGGCACCGGTCAACAGCGAGGCCGCCACCTGCACGGCGTCGGCGGTCGCGGCCGGGGCGGAGACCTCGATCAGCTCGACGCCGAGGCGGGTGGCGACCTCGGCCGCGAGGACCTGGGCCGGGCGGCCGGGCGTGGAGGGCAGGGTGGGCGCGAGCAGGCCGATCCGGCGGTGCCCCAGGCCGGCCAGATGCGCCAGGGCGGCCTCGACGCCGTACCGGTTGTCGAACAGGACGCTGCCCGAGCCGGGGCGGGTGGTCAGCGCGTCGCCGATCGCGACCACGGCGACCTCGGGGCCGAGCAGCCGCCAGTATTTCGCGGTGGGGTCGACCGGGGAGACCAGGGCGCCGTCCACCCGCTGGGCCACGAACTGCTCGACGATCAGGCGTTCCTGCTCGGGGTCCGCGTCCGCGTCGGCGATCGTCGCGTACCGGCCCTGGCTGCGCAGGGCGCGGGTGAGCAGGACCGAGAAATCCTGCTGCCACAGGTCGCGCAGGGAGCCGCTGACCCCGATCGATCCGGTACGCCCGCTGGCCAGCGCGCGGGCGATCGGGTCGACCGTGTAGCCGAGCTCGTCGGCCTTCTCCTGCACGCGCTGGATGGTCTCGGGGGAGCCGCGGACGCCGCGTAACGCATACGAGGTGGCGGCCAGGGAGAGTCCGACGGCATCGGCCAGGTCCTGCAAGGTGCGTCGCTGTCCGGACACCCGCCGAGACTAACAGCTGGGATTCGCTTGCGCGGGGCAGGAGGGAAGCGCTTCACTCCCTGCATCGAGTGAAGCGCTTCCCTCCCCGGAGACTGTCATGGTGATCGACTGCCACCAGCATCTTTGGCCGCCACGGCTGATTGACGCGTTGCGTCGGCGGCGGTCGTGTCCGTACCTGCGCGGCTGGACGCTGTATCTGGCGGGTGAGCCGCCGTACGAGGTCGATCCGGCGGCGCACGACGTCTCTCGGCGGCGGCGGATGGAGGCGGGCACCGAGCGGGTGCTGGTCTCGCTGTCCAGCCCGCTGGGGATCGAGCACCTCGACGGCCCCTCGGCGTCGGAGCTGATCGAGGTGTGGCACGAGAGCGCGCTCGAGCTGCCCGAGCCGTTCCGGGTCTGGGCGGCCGCCGCGGTGACCGAGCCCGATCCGGACGGGCTGGCCAAGGTGCTGCGGTCGGAGCGGGTGGCCGGCCTGCAGCTGCCGGCGACGGCGCTGAGCTCCCCGGCGGCCGTCGAGCGGGCCGGGCCGCTGCTCGCCGAGGCGGAGCGGGCCGGCAAGCCGGTGCTGGTGCATCCCGGGCCCGCGCCCTCGGGGGACGCCGGCCTGCCCGCATGGTGGCCGGCTCTCGGCCCGTACGTCTCGCAATTGCATTTGTCCTGGCTGGCCTGGCACGTCGCCGGACGGTCGCGGCACCCAGGCCTGCGGATCGCCTTCGTCGCGCTGGCCGGACTGGCGCCGTTGCATCACGAGCGGCTGGGGGCTCGGGGTGGCGCCTTCGGGGCGGTTGATCCGCACGTGTTCTACGAGACGTCGTCGTACGGGACCCGGGCCATCGACGCGATGGTCCGAGTCGTGGGGGTCGATCCGATCGTGCACGGCAGTGACCGGCCGTACGCGGAGTCGGGTGATCCGGGGTTGGGGGCGGCGTTCGCCCATGCCATGTTCACCGTCAATCCGGGTGTACTGATCGGAGGTTCGCGATGAAGGTGCCGGTCCTGCCGGGGCGGGTTCTGACCCGCCGGGAGCTGAAGGCATGGGTCACGGCGGTGGCGCAGCGGGCGGACCTCTGGGAGCCGCTGGTCCGGCACGACACCGGCGGGCGGCACTTCGCGCAGCTCTACCGGGACGGGGACATCGACGTCTGGGTGCTCTGCTGGAATCTCGTCGACGACACCGGCTGGCACGACCACGACACGTCGTCGGGAGCGGTCGCGGTGACCCGCGGCGCCGTCGCCGAGGCCACGCCGAGGATGGGCGGGGAGCCGGCCACCCGGGTGGTCCGGGAGGGGCGGGCGTTCGCGTTCGGCCCCGACCACATCCACCGCATGTCCGGCGCGGTGGACGGCTCGGTGTCGATCCACGCGTACTCGCCGCCGTTGTGGCGGATGGGCCAGTACTCGATCAGCCCGTCCGGGGTGCTGCGCCGCCGGGCGGTCAGCTACGCCGACGAGCTGCGGCCGCTCGACTAGGTCTGTGTCGAAATGGGGGCCGGAGCCCCCACTTCGACACAGACCTTAGAGCTGCCCCAGTTCCGGCAGCAGGTCGGTGGCCCGGGCCAGGTCGTCGCCCAAGGGGCGGTCGTCCATGGAGTCGTCGAGGGCCTTGGCGGCCAGATCGAAGGCCTGGCGGGCAGTGCCGTCGGTCAGGCGGCCGGGGGCCAGGCGCAGGGCGCGGACCGCGGCCACCAGCTCGGCGGCCAGCAGGGTGGGTGCGAGGTGGGTCATCGTTCTCAGGGAACGCGCGCCCTGAGTGGCGAAGCTGGCGTGTTCCTCCAGGCCGAGTGAGATGGTCAGGGTGCCGGCCGCGGTGGGCTGCATGCCCACCCGGATCTCGGTGAGCAGGTCCTGGACCACGTATTCGCTGATCATCAGGCCCGAGCTGCCGGGTGGGCCGGCGGCCAGGAACGCTCGCAGGCCGGTCATGTCGGGGCGCATCAGGAGGCCCAGCCGGGCCGCGGAAAGCGACAGCACGGGCAGGAAGGCGCCGCGCACGGCGTCCAGGTGGGTGGCCAGCGTGGCGGTGTGGAACTGCCCGTGATGGCGTACGCCGCCGGCGGTCACCAGCGGGTTTTCGACGGCGGCGTTGAGCTCGGCGATCAGGACGTCGTGCAGGGCCCGGGCGGCGGCCAGCGCGGGGGCGGTCACCTGCGGCAGCACCCGCAGGCCGAAGGGGTCCTGGATGCGGGCGGGGGCGGCACAGCCGGCCACCAGGGCGCGCAGCTCGGCGGCCACCTCGGCCTGGGCGGGGTGGGCGCGGGCGGCGTGGACCGATTCGTCGTACGCCTCGGGGTTGCCACGCAGGGCCAGGAAGGTCAGCGCGCCCACCACGACGGAGGCGCGCAGCTGGCTGCGCATGCGGTCCAGGGCCAGCGCGGCGGTGGTGACCGTGAGTGCGCTGGACGAGATCATGGGCAGGGCGTCGGTGGCGTCGATCGTGGTCACCGGGCCGGGCCTACGGCCGGAACGCCAGGGGCGCTCGCCGGCCAGGGTCAGGCCCAGCTCGGCCAGGGCGGCCAGGTCGGCGGTGCCGATCGCGCCCCAGGAGTGGAGGGTGGGCACGGCACCGTCGCGCAGGGCGGTCAGGAACGCGGCGGCGACCCGTCCCGAGATGCCGGAGCCGCCGGCCAGGATCTGGTTGAGGCGGGTGACCATGGTGGCGCGGGCGGTGAGGTCGTCCTCGACGGGGCCGGCACCGGCGCAGTGGCTGCGGAGCAGGCGCAGGGCGTGCGTCGACTCGTCGGCGGAGTCGGTGCGTTCGTGGCGGTTGGCGCCGACGCCGGTGTTGGCGCCGTAGACCGCGCCGCGGGAGCGGGCGGCCAGCAGCAGGGCGTGCCGCTCGTCGACCAGGGCCAGGGCGGCCGGGTCGGCGGTCACGTCCGCGCGGCCGGCGGCGACGGCGATCAGGTCGTCGATCGTCAGCGAGTGCCCGTCGAGCCGGACTTTTGCGTGCATATCGACACCACCTAGTTTCAGCAGCGTAAAGCCTCGGGCTGGGCGTTGACATTCTATTCAGCGCGTCGAGACTATGAATAGCCTCATTCAACGAGCGGGAGCGCCATGATCACATTTGACGATGTCGTGAAGGTCTACCCCGGCGGCAGCACGGCCGTGGATCACCTCTCGCTCGAGTTGCCGACCGGGCGGACGACGGTCTTCGTGGGGCCCTCGGGCTGCGGGAAGACCACCTCACTACGGATGATCAACCGGATGATCAGCCCGACCTCGGGGCGGATCCTCATCGACGGCAAGGACGTCGCGGGGCAGGACGAGGCGGTGCTGCGCCGCGGCATCGGCTACGTCATCCAGCACGCGGGGCTCTTCCCGCACCGGACCGTGCTGGACAACGTCGCCACGGTGCCGATGCTGCTCGGCAAGACCCGGCGGGAGGCCCGGGCCGCCGCGCTGGAGCTGCTCGACCGGGTCGGGCTCGCCGCGGAGTTCGCCGGGCGCTACCCGGCCCAGCTCTCCGGCGGCCAGCAGCAGCGGGTCGGCGTGGCCCGGGCGCTCGCCGCCGACCCGCCGGTCATGCTGATGGACGAGCCGTTCAGCGCGGTCGACCCGGTCGTGCGGGAGGGGCTGCACCGCGAGTTCCTGCGCCTGCAGAAGGACCTGGGCAAGACTATTGCGATGGTCACCCACGACATCGACGAGGCGATCAAGCTCGGCGACGTCGTCGCGATCTTCCGGCAGGGCGGGGTGCTCGCCCAGGTCGGCACCCCGCAGGAGCTGCTCACCCAGCCGGCCGACGAGTTCGTGGCCGAGTTCGTCGGGCGCGATCGCGGACTGCGGAGCCTCTCCTTCGAGTCGGCGGCCGGCCTGCCGGTACGCCCGGTCGCCGAGGCCCCCGAGGTGCTCCTCGACGACGCCGGCCGCCCGCAAGACGCCGCGACCTTCACCCAGGAGGACTCGCTGCGGCTGGTCACCGACCTGACGATCACCTCGCCCACCGGGATCGCGGTGCGGGTCGGGCCGGACGGGAAGGCCGACGGTATCGTCTCGCACCACGACATCGCCGACCACATCGCCCGGATAAAGGGCCAGAAATGACGACTTATCTCTCCAACAACTGGGACACCGTGCTGGCCGCGCTCGAGCAGCACATCTGGCTCGCGCTGCTGCCGGTGGTCATCGGCTTCGTGGTGGCGCTGCCGATCGGCTACCTCGGCGTCCGGTTCCCGTGGCTCTACCACCCGCTGGTCAACGTGTGCGGGGTGCTCTACTCCATCCCGTCGCTGGCGCTGTTCGTGTTCCTGCCGGTCCTGCTGGGCACCAAGATCCTGTCGCCGCTGAACATCGTGGTCGCGCTGATCATCTACACGGTGGCGCTGCTCGCCCGTACGGTCGCGGATGGTTTGAAAGCAGTTGATCCGCTCGTGGTGCAGTCGGCCACGGCGATGGGCTACCGGCGGTTCCGCCGGCTGACCGACGTGGAGCTGCCGGTCGCGCTGCCGGTCATCCTGGCCGGCCTGCGGGTGGCCACGGTCGCCAACATCAGCCTGGTCAGCGTCGGCGCGCTGATCGGCGTGGGCGGGCTCGGGCAGCTGTTCACCCGCGGCTTCCAGCTGTTCTACGTGGAGCCGATCATCGTCGGCATCGTCCTGTCGGTGCTGCTGGCCGGGCTGGCCGACCTGGTCATCGTGCTGCTCGGCCGGCTGATCACACCGTGGACCCGATTCCAGGGGGCGGCGTCGTGAACCTCTCCTACCTGCTCGACCCGTCGCACTGGGACTTCTCCGACGGCAGCATCCCCACGCTGATCGTGTCCCACCTCTGGTACGTGCTGCTGTCGCTGGTGATCGGCACCGCCATCGCGCTGCCGATCGGGCTGTGGATCGGGCACACCGGCCGCGGCTCGTTCCTGGCCATCAACGCGGGCAACGCCGGCCGCTCGCTGCCCACTCTCGGCCTGTTGATGCTCATGGTCACCCTGCTCGGCCTGGGGCTCACCCCCGTGCTGATCGCGCTGACCGTGCTGGTCATCCCGCCGGTGCTGACCTCCGCGTACGCCGGGATCCGCAATCTCGACCACCGGGTGGTGGATGCCGCGAAGGGCGTCGGCATGCGCCCCTGGCAGGTGCTCACCAAGGTGGAGCTGCCGATGGCCCTGCCGGTGCTGATGAGCGGCTTCCGCAGCGCCGCATTGCAGGTGGTGGCGACCGCGACGGTGGCCGCCGCGGTCGGCCTGAACGGCCTGGGCCGCCTGCTGATCGACGGCCTGGCCGTCAACGACTACTCCCGCGTGCTGGCCGGCGCCATCGTCGTCGCCGTGCTGGCCGTCCTCCTCGACCTGGTTCTCGCGCAGGTCCAGCGCTGGATCGTCTCCCCCGGCCTGTCGAAACGATAGAAAGGCAAAATCCCATGGTGCGTACGCGTCTGGCAGTCGCCCTGATATCCACCCTCGCCCTGACCGCCCTCACCGCCTGCGGAGCCAACAGCGACCCGCTCAGCAACGACAACAAGGGCAGCGGCAGCAGCAACTCGCCGTCCTCGGTCACCGTCGGCTCGGCCAACTTCGCCGAGAGCGAGCTGCTCGCCGAGATCTACTCCCAGGCCCTGGAGGCCAAGGGGGTGCAGGTCAAGCGGCAGTTCAACATCGGCGCCCGCGAGCTCTACCTGAAGGCGCTGCAGGACGGCTCGATCGACCTGCTGCCCGAGTACAACGGCGCCCTGCTCTCCGCCCTCGCCAAGGGCGGCGCCCCCGAGGGCGTCAGCAAGCCGGACGACGTGCTGGCCGCCCTCAAGAAGGTGCTGCCGGCCGGCACCGAGGTCCTCGACCAGTCGGCCGCCGAGGACAAGGACACGCTCACGGTCACCCAGGCCACGGCCACCAAGTACAACCTCAAGACCATCGACGACCTCAAGCCGGTCGCGAACAAGCTGTCGATGGGCGCCGGCCCCGAGTGGCAGGAGCGCTACCAGGGCCTCAAGGGTCTGAAGTCGCTGTACGGCGTGGAGTTCAAGACCTTCAAGCCGCTGGACGCGGGCGGCCCGCTGACGGTCAACGCCCTGATCAAGGGCCAGATCGACGTCGGCAACATCTTCTCCACCGACTCCTCGATCAGCACCAACAAGCTGGTCGTCCTGGACGACCCGCGCAACCTCTTCCTGGCCGAGAACATCCTGCCGCTGATCCGCACCCAGGCGGACAACCCGACGGTCAGCGGCGCCCTCGACGCCGTCTCGGCCAAGCTGACCACCGAGAACCTGACCACCTACCTCGCCAAGGTCCAGGTGGACAAGCAGGACACCAAGGTGGTCGCCAAGGCCTTCCTGACCGACAACGGCCTCGCCTGACCCACCCACTCCCGCCGCCGCCCGAGCCCATGCGGCTCGGGCGGCCCGTTGCGCACAACTGTCTCACCGGGTGGGCCTGATGGTTCAGGTCGCAACCCCGGCCAGTTCCGCCGAGAGCACATTCATCACATCGCCGACCTCATGAGCCTGCTCATAGAGATCGGCCGGCAACGTGCTGAGCGGCCCCAGATGCGCCCGATCCTCCAGATCAGCGCACAAAGCGGCAAACCGATTGGCCCCCAACGTAGCCGACGACCCCTTCAGCCCATGCGCCAGCCGAGCCAGATTGCGCGCGTCGCCGCTCCGCGCCGCCGCCTCCATCTTGCGCAGCACATCCGGCAGCCGATCGGCGAAATTGTGCAGGATCTCGGCGAGCTTGGCGTTGTCCCCGCCGGTGGCCACCGCCATGTCGTCGACCCACGCCCGGATGCTTTCCGCCTCCGTGTCGAAGACCGCCGCCGAGACGTCGGCCTGCGCCGCCGCCCCCGCCAGCACCGCGTCCAATTCCGCCTCGCGAATCGGCTTGGCCAGAAACCCGTCCATCCCCGCCCGCCGGCTCGCCGTCCGGTCGTCGACCATCGCGTTCGCCGTCAATGCGACGATCCGCGGCGACCCATGCGCGGGCGGGTGCGCACGAATCCGCTCCGTGGCCGCCAGCCCGTCCAGCACCGGCATCTGCACATCCATCAACACCAGATCGAAGGGCGTACGGTGCACCGCCGCCACCGCCTCGATACCGTCCGCCGCCAATTCGACCCGATGGCCGCGCCGTTCCAGCAGCAATTGCGCGACGCGTTGATTGACCGGATTGTCCTCGGCGACGAGCACGTGCAGCGACCGCCCCACCGGCGCGGCCGCCTCCACCGTCTCCGGCAGCACCCCCGCCGCGGCGCGAAGCCGGACGGTCACGGTGAAGGTCGAGCCCTGGCCGGGCGTGCTGTCCACCGCGATGCCCCCGCCCATCGCCTCGGCCAGCCGCTGACTGATCACCAGGCCGAGGCCGCTGCCGCCGTAACTGCGCGCCGCCGACGCGTCGACCTGGCTGAACGGCAGGAACAACCGATCGAGGCGGTCGGGCGGGATGCCGATGCCGGTATCCCGTACGGCGAACCGAATGTGACCCGGCGAGGGCGCCGACGTGGTGACCGTGACCGCGCCGTGGTCGGTGAACTTCACCGCGTTGCCGATCAGGTTGACCAGGATCTGCCGGATCCGGCTCTCGTCGCCGGCCACCGTCTCCGGGCAGTCCTCGACGAGGTGGCCGGAGAGGTGCAGCCCCTTGGCGTCGGCGGTGAGCGCGACCAGGTTGACCGCGCGCTGCACGCACGAGCGCAGCCCGAACGGCCGCTCGTCCAGGGTCAGCTCGCCCGCCTCGATCTTGGAGAAGTCCAGGATGTCGTTGATGATCACGAGCAGCGTCTCGCCGCTGGCGTGCACGGTGTCGACCAGCTCCCGCTGCCGGGTGTCGAGGTCGGTGTCGAGCAGCAGGCCGGTCATCCCGATCACGGCGTTCATCGGCGTACGGATCTCGTGGCTCATCGTCGCCAGGAACGCCGACTTGGCCGCCGCGGCCGCCACCGCCTCGTCCCGGGCGGCCAGCATCTCGGTCATCGAGACGTTCACCGCCCTGGCCATCTGAGCCAGTTCCCGCGGCCCGCTCACCTCGGCCCGCGGGCTCAGATCCCCCTCGGCCAGCGCCTGGGCCGCCGCGGTGACCCGCCGGACCGGCGCGGTGATCCGCCGGGTGATCCACCGGCCGCCCAGCGCGACCAGCGCCGCGGTGGCCACCGAGACCCAGACGATCAGCTGGCGGGTGAGCCGGGCGCTGTCGTCGCTGTCGTGCAGCTTCTCGGTCAGGCGATCCTGCTCATGCTTGTGCATCTCGCTGATCAGGGCCTGGGCCTCGGCCAGGTCCGGGTTCACCTGCTTGGGCCGGCCCGCGGCGACGGCCGCCCGGAAGGACGCGACCCGGGCGTCGAGGATCGTGTCGAGCTGGTCGAGGAGCCGCTGGTGCTCGTCGTCGCCGCGACTGTCCGTGCGTACGTGCTGAAGGTCGTCCTCGACCGAGTCGGAGATGTTGCGCAGCGCCTGCACCCATGCCACGTTCCCGGTGTCCCGGTAGTCGCGGGCCGTGCGGTCCAGGCCGTTCACCCGGTCGCCGAGCCGGCCGATCTCGCCGAGCAGCACGTCCGAATGCTGCAGCGGGGCCTGGCCGCGCATCAGGTCGCCGATCCGCACGTACGCGCCGGCGCCGACCACGGCCAGCGCCAGCAGCGCGAGCAGGAACCCGAACGACAGCATCCGGCCGACCGTCCACCAGGCGATCCGCTCACCCCGCTCCCCCATTCCAGCTACTGTAGGTAACGGCGGAGGGGGATGCGGTGACTTCTGTCCTGGTGGTCGACGACGATCCGACGATGCTGGAGATCGTCCGGACCGTGCTCAGCTCGGGCGGCCTCGAGGTGGCCACCAGCAGCACCGGCCGCGACGGCCTGCGCGCCGCGCACGAGCGCCCGCCGGACTGCGCGGTCCTGGACGTGACCATGCCGGACATGACCGGCCTCGAGGTGTGCCGGGCGCTGCGCGACGACGCCGAGACCGCCGACATCCCGATCATCCTGCTCACCGGCCGCGGCCAGTGGCTGGACGTGGCCTCCGGCTTCGACGCCGGCGCCGACGACTACCTGGTCAAACCGTTCACGGCGCAGGACCTGCTCACCCGGGTGGACGCGCTGACCGGGGCAGGCTGACCACCAGGTACGGGGCGCCCTCGGTACTCTCCACGCCGACCGTCCCGCCGTGCCGGCCGATCACCGCCCGGGCCAGCATCAGCGCGGTGGCGTTCCCGCCCGACTCGGAGTAGCTGAACAGCCGGTCGCTGGCCTGCCGGGAGGGCAGCCGCAGCGCGATCCGCCACCGGTCGCCGCGGGTCTCGGCCACCCCGGTGTCGTCGCCGCCCAGCGCCCGGACGGCGGCGACCAGGCGGCGGAAGACCTCGTCGAGCCGGTCCCGGTCGCCGGTCAGCGGCTCCGGCTCGGCCAGCACCACGAAGCCGTGCCCGGCGAGCATCTCCGGCAGGTCGAACGGGGTCTGCGCGAGCGGGACGGAGCCGTTCTCGATCCCGCTGACGGTGGCGATCTCGGCGGTCACCGAGCCGATCCGGCGGACGCCGCGGACGATCAGCTGGATCGCCTCGTCCAGGGCCGGGTCGCCGGTGGTGTCCGGGAGCAGGTCGGCCATCGCGAGACTGGCGGCGAGCGGGGTGCGCAGCTCGTGCAGCATCGCCGAGACCAGCTCGGTCTTGGTGGCGACCAGCTCGGCGAGGGCACGGTTGTGGCTGCGCAGGCTGCCGCGGACCCGGGTCTCGGTGGTCAGGTCGGTGACCACGGCGGCGAGCAGGTCACCGTCGTCGGCGGGCAGGGTGTGCCAGCGGACCTCGACCACCCGGTCGCCGGGCAGGTGACAGCGGCGGCGCCGGCCGGGGTCGCCGAGCCGGGCGGCCCAGAGGCCGGGGGCCCGGCGGAAGGGCTCGCGGGCGGCCACGTGCTCGAGGCGCTCCCCGACCGGGGAGCTGAGGAACGCGTCGAACAGCCCCAGGAACTCGTCGTTGGCCACCACCACGATGTCGTCGGCGGCGAGCAGCACGCCGGTGCCGACACACTGCGCCAGCGCCTCGACGACCCGCGGGACAACGATCACCACTCCAAAGATAGGCACGAACGCCGCCCGGGGTGGCTTGTCCGGCACACCGGCGACGGTCGAAGCTGGGGGCATGCGGGGGCTGCGGGTGGGTGTGGTGGGTGCCGGCATCGGCGGGCTGAGCGCGGCGTTGTCGCTGCTCGCGGCCGGTTTCGACGTACAGGTGTACGAGCAGGCGCGGGCGCTCGGCGAGGTCGGCGCCGGGGTGCAGGTGAGCCCGAACGCGTCGCGGGTGCTGTGCCGGCTCGGGCTGGCCGGCGAGCTGGCGCGTACCGCGGTGCGGCCGCTGGCCCTGCACCAGCGCCGGTGGGACGACGGGCGGACGCTGCTGCGCACGCCGCTCGGCGAGGCGATCGAGGAGCGGTTCGGGTTTCCGCACTACCAGATGCATCGGGCCGATCTGCTCGCCGCGCTGGCCGCGGCCATCCCCGCGGAGCGGATTCACCTGGGACGGCGGCTGGTCGCCATGGAGGACAACGGCGATGGCGTACGGCCGGGTTTCGCCGGCGGCGCCGAACCGGAGCTGGACGTGCTGATCGGCGCGGACGGCATCCACTCCACGGTCCGCGGCCTGCTGTCCGGGCCCGAGCGGCCACGCTTCACCGGCTGCGTCGCCTACCGCGGGCTGATCCCGGCGGAGCGGGTGAGCGACCTGTCGATCGAGGTGACCGCGCAGGTCTGGATGGGTCCCGGCGGCCACTTCGTGCACTACTACGTCAGCGAGGGGCGGCTGCTGAACTTCGTCGCCGTGGTGGAGCGGGACGCCTGGGGCCGCGAGTCGTGGACCGATCGCGGGGACGTCGAGCAGGCGCGGGCCGCGTACGAAGGGTGGCATCCGCAGGTGCGCGGCATCCTGGCGGCGGTCGACGAGACGTTCGTCTGGGCGCTGCTCGACCGGCCGCCGCTCGAGCGCTGGTCGTGCGGCCGGGTGACGCTGCTCGGCGACGCCTGCCATCCGATGCTGCCGTTCCTGGCGCAGGGCTCCGCCCAGGCGATCGAGGACGGCGCGACGCTGGCCGCGTGCCTGGCCGAGGGCGACGATCCGGCCGCGGCGCTGCGCCGGTACGAGCGCCTGCGGCTCCCCCGGACCAGCCGGGTGCAGGCCCTCTCCGCCGACAACAAGATCCGTTTCCACCTGCCGGACGGCCCGGACCAGCGCGCCCGGGACGAGGCGATGGCGGCGGGCGGGACGGACTTCTCGTACCGGGCCATCGAGTGGATCTACGAGCACGACGCGACGGCCCCGGGCCGGGCGTCGCCTCCCGGCCCGTGACTCCCACCCCACCGGCTACTGTTCGCCGCATGGCGGAGGCCCTGGGCACTCTTGGGTTCGGTGTGGTCATGCTCGTGGCCGGCGGGCTGCTGGTGACCGATTTCCGCGGTATGACGAGGTGGTACACGCGGTTCTCCCTCGATTTCGCCCGGCCCCTCACGGGGGCATTTCGCCGCCGCGAGACCCCGGAGAAGCGCGCCGAGCGGATCGCGTACGGCGTGCTCGTCACCCGTATCGTCGGCGGCATCTTCGCCGCGCTCGGCGGTTTCCTGATCTTCATCGGCGTGCCTTGGCTCCTGGGCGCCGTGGCCGTGAAGGTCTGACCCGGTCGCGGGCCGCGAGGAGGGCGGTCGCGGCGAGCAGGCCGGCGAGCCCGACGCCGGCGAACACCGCGGCATAGCCGCCGCCCGAGGACGCGAGCCAGGCCGCGCCGAGCGGGGCGGTGGCCTTGGCGACGGTGACCGGCACGACCATCGCGCCGGCGATCGTGGCGTAGCGGCGCGTGTCGTAGCGCTCGGCGAGAAGTACCGGCTTGGCGATCGTGGCGACGCCGAAGCCGAGCCCGAAGCCGACGACCGCGAGGACCGCGAGGGTGCCGTCCCGGCCGACCAGCGGAAGGAGGGCGGCCGCGAGGCCCTGCAGCGCGAAGATCGCCGCCACCACCGGGATCGTGCGGTAGCGGCGTTGCAGGCCGGTGGTGACCAGCCGGCCGGTGACCGACAGGACGCCGAAGAGCCCGGCGGTCGTCGCGGCGAACGTGGCCGGGTGGCCCCAGCCGATCAGCGCGGCGACCAGGTGCACGGTGACCACGGCGACCGCCGCGGTGTTCGCGGTGAAGGCGACGGTGAGCAGCCAGAAGGCCCGATCGGTGAAGACCTCCCGCAGCGGCGTCGCCGGCCGCGGCGACCGCACCGGGGGCGACGGGGCGGGCCGGAGGACGACCGCGTGCAGCGGCACGGTGAGGCCGGCCTGAATGGTGGCGAGCAGGAGCAGCGCGGTGCGCCACCCGTACGCGTGGACGAGCCATCCGGTCAACGGCAGGAAGACGGTGCTGGCGAAGCCGGCGACCACGGTCAGCGTCAGCAGGGCGGCCGGGCGCCGCCGTGGCGGGCACCCGGCGATGATCACCGCGAACGCGGCCTCGTACAGGCTGGCGGCCGCGGCGGCGCCGATGCCGATCTCCACCAGGTAGAGCTGCCAGAGCGCATGCACCTGCGACCAGGCCGCCAACAGGATCGCCCCGAGCAGCGATCCCCCGGTCATCAGCGCCCGGCCGCCGTGCCGGTCGAGCCATCGGCCCACCGGCACGGCGAGCGCGGCGGAGGTCAGTACCGAGGCGGTGAAGGCCCCGGTGATCGCGCCGGTGGAGGCGTGCAGGCCGGCGGCCATCGGGACCAGGAAGACGGCGAACGCGTAGTAGAGGGTGCCGTAGCCGACGGTCTGCGTGATCGCGAGCGCGCGGACGGTGGCCCGCGCCCGCTCGGATTCGCCGCTCAGGAGCAGCAGCTTCCGCCCGCGCCGACGGCGTCGGCGGCGAGCACCGGGTCGCTGGTGCAGACGCCGGTCTCGGGCAGGTCGAGCCGCACGTCGCGGGCCGCGGTCCAGTCACCGTCCAACGCCGCCACCACCGATCGGGCCTGCTCGTAACCGGTCGCGAGCAGGAACGTCGGAGCCCGGCCGTACGACTTCGCCCCGATGGCGTAGTAGCCGGGCTCGGGCTGGGTCAGCTCGTCGACGCCGTGCGGCGGGACGGTGCCGCAGGAGTGCTCGTTGGGGTCGATCAGCGGCGCCAGCGCCCGCGTCGCACCCATGATCGGGTCGAGGTCGAGCCGTAGTTCGGAGACGATGCCGTGGTCGGGCCGGAAGCCGGTCGCCGACACGATCCGGTCCACGACCACGCCGCGGCTGCCGTCGGAGACCTCGACGCCGCCGTCGCCCGCGGTGAGGCGCTGGACGCCGAAGCCGGTGAGCAGGGTGATCGCGCCGGATTCGACGTGCTCGCGCAGCCGGCTGCCGAGCGCGCCGCGAGCGGGCAGCGCGTCGTCCGCCTCGCCGCCGTAGGTGCGGAACGGCGTACCGGAGCGGATCGCCCACATGACCGAGGTGCCCGGCAGTTCCGTGAGCGACAGCAGCGTGTTGGCGGCCGAGTGCCCGGCCCCGACGACCAGGACGCGGCGACCGGCGAACTGGTCGCGGTCGCGGCCCAAGACGTCCGGAAGAGCCTTGCCGACGTACGCCCGGGCAGCCTCCTCGCCGTGCGCGGGGATGCCGGCGGCACCCAGCACGTTCGGCGTGCCCCAGGTGCCCGACGCGTCGATCACCGCCCGGGCCGGCACGTCCTCGCCGGATTCCAGCCGGATCAGGAACGGGGTGTCTTCCCGGCCGGCGGTGCGCAGCCGGTCGAGTCCGGCCCGGGTGATCGCGGCGACGCGGGCGCCGTAGCGGACGTGCGGCCGGAGGACGGGCAGGTCGGCGAGAGGCTGGAGGTAATCGCCGGCGAGTTCGGCGCCGGTGGGCAGCCGGTCGTCGTCGGGGCGGGCCCAGCCGGCGTCGGCGAGCAGCTTCGCGGCGGCGGCGTCGATGGTGTAGCGCCACGGCGAGAACAGCCGGACGTGCCCCCACTCCCGGACGGCGGTTGCGGCCCGCTCGCCGGCCTCCAGGACGACGAACGGCAGGCCGCGCTCGGCAAGGTGCGCGGCGGCGGCCAGACCGACCGGCCCGCCTCCGATCACGGCAATGGGCAGGATGGACATGGGTAGCTCCCGGATCAGTCGATGAATGGGCTGCGGCGCTCGATGAACACGACGTCGCGCCAGCGGTTGCCCTGGGCGAGATGCCGGCCGACCCGCTCGCGGACGCCGACGGTGCGGAACCCGGCGGCGCGGTGCAGGGCGAGGCTGGCCGCGTTCTCGGGGAAGACGCCGGACTGGATCGTCCAGATGCCGGCCTTCTCGGTGGACTCGATCAGCGCGTCGAGCAGCGCCCGGCCGATCCCGCGCCCCCGGGCCGCGGGATCGACGTAGACGGAATGCTCGACGACGCCGGCGTAGACGGGCCGCGCGGAGACGGCCGAGATGGCGACCCAGCCCAGCACGGTGCCGTGCTCGCCGACGGCGACGTACCGGTGCTCGGGCAGTTTGCTCGCGTCGAAGGCCGCCCAGGCGGGCGCGGTGTGCTCGAAGCTGGCGTTGCCGCCGTCCATGCCGGCCTGGTAGATGGACAGGACCGCGGGCGCGTCGGCGGCGGTCATCGGCCGGATCGTCACGTCGCTCATGCGCAGGCCCCGGTCGCGGTCGGCGCGGGGCGACCCAGGACCACGTCGGCGGCCGACGGGAAGCAGGCGACGCAGTTCGTGTTGATCCGGTAGTGCCGGGCGTTGCCGACCGCCTCGACCAGCACGAACCGCACCTCGGTGAGGATCTTCAGGTGCTGCGAGACGGTGGACTGCGCCAGCCCCGCGGCGGCGACGATCTCGCCGACCGGCATCGGCCGCCCCTGCCGCGCGAGGTATTCCACGATCTGCACCCGCGACGGGTCGGCGAGCGCCCGGAACCACGACGCGTACGTCTCCGCTGTCGTCCGGTCGAGCAGGTCGGCCATGTTTCACCATCTTCATCGTCTATCGCCGATTAACGATGAAAGTCTACCGCTCGCCGGCCGGGCCGGCGACCACGAGACGGCACACCGCGGCCAGGTCATCCGCAGCAGCCCTGACCGGCGGCGACCGCGGTGGATCTGGCCGAGCTGCCACAGCAGGAGTTCTCTGCCTTGGCCTCGGCCGGCGTGCCGCAGCAGGGCGCCTCGGCCACGGGCTCCGGAACCCCGCGGGTGGCCTGAGGCGAGTTGCCGCAGCAGCCGTTGCCAGGGCCGCTACGGCCCGCGGTGTCGGTGTCGGTGTCGCTCATGTCAAGCCTCCTGGTTTCGATAACTGTCGAGTTCGATGACTGTCGAAACCACAGTTGCACGCGGATTCGATACATGTCAAGCTCGACGCATGTCGAAACCAGCCGCATCCAACCTGCTCGACTCGGCGGTGCCGTGCTGCCCGCCGATGGCGCAGCAGCGGGTCGGCGCCGCCGCGGCGACCGAGCTGGCGGTGGCCTTCAAGGCGCTCGGCGACCCGGTCCGGCTGCAACTGATGTCGATGATCGCGTCGGCGCCCGGCGGGGAGATCTGCGTGTGCGATCTGACGCCGTCGTTCGAGGTGTCCGGCTCGACGATCTCGCACCACCTCAAGACCCTGCGCGAGGCCGGCCTGGTCGACGCCGAGCGCCGCGCGAGCTGGGTCTACTACCGACCCCGGCCGGCCCTGATGCGCCAGCTCGCGACCCTGCTCACGCCCGCCGGGGACGACTTGACGCCGAGCTAGAAGGTCAGTAGAAATTGACTCAATGAATGCTGAGTCTTCGGCGCTGCGCGCGCGGGCCCGCGTGCACGCGGCGCTCGGCGATCCCGCCCGGCTGGCGATCGTCGACACCCTGACCGTCGGCGACGCCTCCCCCGGCGAGATCGGCGCCGATCTGGGCATGCCGACCAACCTGGTGGCGCACCATGTGAAGGTGCTTGAGGAGGCCGGGCTGATCGTGCGCACCCGCTCCGAGGGCGACCGCCGTCGGACGTATCTGCGGCTGGAACCGCGCGCTCTCGCGGCGCTGACCCCGCCGCGCCTGGCCGGCGCCGAGCGGGTGGTCTTCGTCTGCACCCACAACTCGGCCCGCTCGCAACTGGCCGCCGCGCTGTGGCGCGACCGGGTCGGCGGGCCGGTGGCCTCGGCCGGCACGAACCCGGCGGCGCGCGTGCATCCCCGGGCGGTACGGGTGGCCCACCGGCACGGCCTGCCGCTGGATCCGGCCGGCACCGCGCACGTCTCCGCGGTGGTGCACGACGGTGACCTGGTCATCGCCGTCTGCGACACCGCACACGAGGAGCTGACCGCGGCGGCCCGGCCCCGGCTGCACTGGTCGGTGCGCGACCCGGTGCGCGTCGGCACCGACGAGGCCTTCGAGACGGCGTACGCCGATCTGGCCGGTCGCATCGATCGGCTGGCGCCGGTCCTCGAAGCCTGACCACCTCACCGACCGGAGTTCCTCGTCATGCACCTGATCTCGCTGCGGCGGCGCTTGCTGGCCGAGTTCCTGGGTACCGCGCTGCTGGTCACCGCCGTGGTCGGCTCCGGCATCATGGCCAGCACGCTGTCCCCGCACGACGTGGGCCTGCAGTTGCTGGAGAACTCGGTGGCGACCGCGTTCGCTCTCGGCGCGTTGATCCTGACCTTCGGCCCGGTCTCCGGCGCGCATTTCAACCCGGTGGTCTCGGCCGCCGACTGGTTCCTGGGCCGCCGGACGCGGAGCGGCCTGAGCGCGACCGAGCTGGCCGGCTACACGGTGGCCCAGGTCGTGGGCGCGATCGGCGGCTCGGTCCTGGCGAACCTGATGTTCGGCCTCGACGCGGTGACCATCTCGCACAGGCAGCGATCGGCCGGCCACCTCCGGCTCGGCGAGGTCGTCGCCACCGCCGGCCTGCTCCTGCTGATCTTCGCGCTGGCCCGGTCCGGCCGGGCGGCCGCCGCGCCCGCCGCGGTGGGCGCGTACATCGGCGCGGCGTACTGGTTCACCTCGTCGACCAGCTTCGCCAACCCGGCGGTCACCGTCGGCCGCGCCTTCACCGACACCTTCGCCGGCATCGCCCCCGCCTCGGTCCCCGGGTTCGTCCTGGCCCAGGCGGCCGGCCTGCTCGCCGGCACCGGGCTGCTGCTCGCCCTGTATCCGCACGTCGGCAGCGCCGCCGACGACGTCGTCATGGCACCCGAGGAGATCCGATGAGCGACAAGCCCAGCGTCCTGTTCGTCTGCGTGCACAACGCCGGCCGCTCCCAGATGGCCGCCGGCTGGCTGCGCCACCTGGCCGGCGACGCGGTCGAGGTGCGCTCGGCCGGCTCCGAGCCCGCCGACCGGATCAACCCGGCCGCCGTCGCGGCGATGCGCGAGGCCGGCATCGACATCACCGCCGAGACCCCGAAGAAGCTGGCGTACGAGACGGCCCAGGACTCCGACGTCATCATCACCATGGGCTGCGGCGACGCCTGCCCGGTCTTCCCCGGCAAGCGCTACGAGGACTGGCAGCTCGACGACCCGGCCGGCCAGGATGTCGAGGCCGTCCGCCCGATCCGCGACGAGATCAGGCGGCGGATCGAGGCGCTGCTGGCCGATCTGCTTCCGCCTCGGTAGCCGGGGCCCGGTTGCGGCGCAGCGCCCGCCAGGTCAGCGGCAGCGCCACGGCGGCGGGCAGCAGCCAGTACGTCAGGTGCGGCAGCCGGTCCCAGAGCGGCAACTGCGGGCCGTTGTCGACGTAGAAGCCGGTGAACAACGCCGCGTACGAGCCGGCCATCGCGCCGCCGTGCCGGGTCAGCCACCCGTCCCGCCCCCGGCGACGGGCCGCCCGGCCGAACCAGGCCAGTCCGGCCGCCACGCAGGCGATCAGGAACAGCCGCCAGTCCTCCCGCCAGCGCAGGGTGGCCAGCACGCTCGCCGTCAAGAACACCGCCGAGATCGCGGAGAGATACACCGCGCCGGCCCGTGGATGGCGCCCCGGCCGCTTCCGGGCGGTCGCCGCGAGGGCGCCGGACACCACCGCGGCGCCGCCGGCGAGCACATGCACCGCGAGCACGGCGAGGAAAAGGGGGCCGGCGTCGGGAAGGTGGAGATCCATGGCAACCACGACCATATGTAGGTTAGCTACCTAACGCGCCGAGAGTAGCATACCTACCTATGGAGGGACGCGGATGAAGGCCGAGGCGCAGGCACTCAAGGGCCACCTGGACGCGTTGCTGCTCGCCACCCTCGAGGACGGGCCGCGGCACGGCTACGCGATCAAGGAAGCGCTCCGGGACGGCAGCGGCGGCCGGTTCGACCTGCCCACCGGTACCGTCTACCCGGCGCTGCACCGGCTGGCGGCGGCCGGCCTGATCAGCGGCTCCTGGTCGCAGGCCGACGGCCGCCGGCGCCGCAGTTACCGGCTGACCCCGGCCGGCCGGCGCCGGCTGGCCGGCGACCGGGCCAGCTGGCTGGAGTTCTCCACCACCGTCACCGCCCTCCTGGAGGGTGCACCATGGCCGGCCACGACCTGATCGACGACTACCTCGCGCGCCTCGCCCGGCACCTGCCGGCCGACGCGGTGGCCGAGCTCGCCGACGGGCTGGCCGAGACCTACGACCGGCAGCTGAGCGCCGGCCTGGCCAAGGACGCCGCGGCCACCGCGGCGATCGCCGAGTTCGGCGCACCCGAGGTGGTGCTGGCCGCCTTCGTGCGGCAGTCGCCCGGCCGCCGCACGGCGCTGATCCTGCTGGCCTGCGGCCCGGTCGTCGGAGCGTGCTGGGCGACACTGCTGATCAGCGAGCACGCGTGGACCTGGCCGGTGCCGGCCGGGCTGCGGCTCGCCTTCGGCCTGGCGCTGGTCGCGGTAGTCGCCGCGCTGGCGTACGCGGCGACCGCCCGCACCGCCTACCGCCGGACCAGGGCGAGCGCGCCCGGCTGCCTCGTGCTGCTGCTGCTCGACGCCGGCCTGCTGGCCACCGCGGCGACGACGGTCCCGGCGCTGCGGTGGCCGTTCGCACTGGCGGCGGCGGCCAGCCTCACCCGGATGACGCTGACCGCCCGAGCCCTGCCGCGCCTGTTCGGGTGAGGCGTCAGGCGTCGCCGCGGTGGCGGCCCATCACCTCGTACAGCCGCGGATTTTTGGTCTTGAGGACCAGGGCCGAGACCACGCCGACCACCGCGGCCACGATGATCAGGGACGGGAGCAGCCAGCTCAGGGCGCTGCCCGGCTTGCTGATCAGCAGGCCGAACTGGGAGGCCGCGTAGATCGCCACCGCGGCCGTGGCGATGCCGCCGGCCAGGGGGGCGATGAGCGTGCGCCAGCGGTTGCCGTCCAGGCCGGGGTGGCGCAGGAAGAACGCGACCACCGCGAACGACGCGAGGGCCATCAGGATGATCACCGCCAGCGTGCCCAGCTGGGTGAGCCAGGTGAACAGGGCCAGCACCGGGTCCTGCTTGGTGATGGCGAAGACGGCGAAGACGACCAGGGCCAGGACCGTCTGGCTCACCGAGCCGGCGTGCGGGCTCAGATGCACCTGGTGGGTGCGGCCCAGGCGCTCCGGGACCAGGCCCTCGCGGCCCAGCGCGAACAGGTAGCGCGCGACCGCGTTGTGGAAGGCGAGCAGGGCCGCGAAGACGCTGGTGGCGAAGAGCAGGGTCATGATCGTGGTGAGGGTGCCGCCGAGGTAGGTGTCGGAGAGGGCGAACAGGAAGCCGGTCGGGTCGGGCTTGAGGCCGCCGAGGTAGTCGACCAGGCCGTCGGGGCCCTGGCCGTTGACCATCAGCCAGGTGGTGACGGTGTAGAACAGGCCGATCGTCAGGACGGCGACGTAGGTGGCCCGGGGCACCGTGCGGCGCGGGTCCTTCGCCTCCTCGCTGTAGATCGTGGTGGCCTCGAAGCCGATGAAGCTGGCCGCGTTGAACAGCAGCGCGATGGCGACCGAGCCGGAGGCGAAGGCCTTCCAGGTGAACGGTTCGAGGGTCAGCGGGGCGCCGCCGCCCTTGCCGCCCTTGGCCGCGATCGCCACGTCGAGGATCAGCACGACCAGGAACTCGGCGAGCACCAGCACGGAGAGCACCTTGACCGACAGGTCGACCTGGCGGTAGCCGAGCACGGCGATCACCGCCATCGCCACCAGCACGCACCCCCACCAGGGCACGTTCCAGCCGAACTGGGAGTTCAGGAAGCCGGACGCGGCCGAGCCGAACAGCCCGTACAGGCCGATCTGCATGGCGTTGTAGCCGAGCAGCGCGATCCAGGCCGCGGCGCCGCCGGCCGGTTGGCGCAGGCCGCGGGTGACGTAGCTGTAGAAGGCGCCGGTGCTGGTGTGGTGCCGGGCCATCGCGGTGTACCCGACCGAAAAGATCAAGAGCAGGACACTGACCACGACGTACGCGGCGGGGATGCCGCTGCCGTTGCCGAGCAGCATGGCGACCGGCGCACCACCGGCCATCGCGGTGAGCGGCGCGGCCGCGGAGATGACGAAGAAGGAGATGGCGAGCACGCCCAGGCTGCCCCGGCGCAGCTGGTGCGCCTCCTGCCGTTCGGTGCTCGACTGCTCGGCTTGGCTCATGCGGGCCGTCCTTTGTCGAGGCGGGCATCGTTCGTATACGAACGTTTGGATGCGAACCATAGGGCCATCGGGCCCCCTTGCGCCAGACCTTCGTCGCCCATATCGTTTGGGTCCGAACGACTTTTCGCCGCGGGAGGGTAGCGCGATGAATCTGGACGAGGTCGACCTGGCCGACAACGACCGCTTCCAGCGCAACGAGGGCTGGCCGCAGTTCGACACGCTGCGCCGCGAGGACCCGGTGCACTGGACCGCGGAGGCGGCGCCCAACCGCGGCTTCTGGTCTGTCATGAAATATCAGGACATCTGGGCGGTGGATCGGGACACTTCGCTGTTCACCTCGGAGAAATTCGTGAACCTCGAAGAAGTCGACGACGATCTGATGGACATCCGCCGGTCGATCCTGGAGACCGACGGGCAGCGCCACCTCGCCCTGCGCCAGCTGATCGCCCGGGAGTTCAGCCCGCGCAACCTGATGAAGAACTACGAGGGCTTCCTGCGCGAGCTCACCAAGCGGACGGTCGACGAGGCGCTGACCGCCACCGAGTTCGACTTCGTCGAGAAGATCAGCGCCGACTTCCCGATCCAGGTCCTCGCCCGGCTGCTCGACGTACCCCTCGAGGACACCGGGCAGCTGATCGCCTGGGGCAACGAGATGGTCGGCAACACCGACCCGGAGTTCATCGAGCACACGATCGACTCGCCGGAGAGCGAGAAGTACAAGCACCTGCCGTTCCGCTCGCCCACCACGCAGGACGTCTTCGACTACGGCCGGGCCCTGCGTGACCGGCGCCGCGACGGCGACGGCACCGACCTGATCAGCCAGCTCGCCAACAAACTGCCCAACGACGGCGTGGCGATGAGCGACAAGGACTTCGACAACTACTTCCTGCTGCTGGTGATCGCCGGCAACGAGACCACCCGGCACGCGATCAGCAACTCGATGCTGGCCCTGATCGAGCAGCCCGACCAGCTGCGCCTGCTCCAGGAGGACCCGTCGCTGATCGCCTCGGGCCTGGAGGAGCTGCTGCGCTGGGCCTCGCCGGTCTACCACTTCCGGCGCACCGCCACCCGGGACACGTCGCTCGGCGGCAAGGAGATCAAGGAAGGCGACAAGGTCGTCATGTGGTTCGCGTCCGGCAACCGGGACGAGGACGTCTTTCAAGATCCATACCAGCTTGACGTACGCCGGGCGAACGTCGACCACCTCACGTTCGGCAAGGGCAGCCCCCACCTGTGCATGGGCAACGCCCTGGCCCGCATGGAGGTCCGCCTGATGTTCGAGGAGCTGCTCCCCCGGCTGGCCGGCATCGACCTGAACGGCGACGTCGCCCGGGTCCGCTCCAACTTCGTCAACGGGATCAAGAAGTTCCCGGTCACGGTCAAGACCCGATGACCGCCGAATTCGAGGCCGACCTGGTCGTACGGGAGGTCGAGCCGGCGGCCGAGGGCGTCGTCGCGCTGTCGCTGGCCGGCGAGGACCTGCCGGACTGGACGCCGGGCGCGCACGTCGACCTGATCCTCGGCGACGGGCTGGTCCGGCAGTACTCGCTGTGCGGCCGGACCGGCGACCCCGGCTGCTGGCGGATCGCGGTGCTGGAGACGCCGGACAGCCGCGGCGGTTCCCGGGCGGTGCACCGGCTCGCGGCCGGCGCCACGGTCCGGGTCCGGGGACCGCGCAACCACTTCCCGGTCGTCGCGTCCCCCCGCTACCTGTTCCTGGCCGGCGGGATCGGCATCACCCCGCTGCTCCCGATGATCGGCGAGGTGTCGGCGGCCGGCGCCGACTGGGAACTCCACTACGGTGGCCGCACGCTCGAGTCGATGGCCTTCACCGACGAACTGGCGGCCTTCGGCGACCGGGTCCACCTGGTGCCCGAGGACACCCACGGCCGGCTCGGCCTGAACGGCATCCTCGGCACGCCCCGGCCGGACACCCTGGTCTACGCGTGCGGCCCGGAGGGCATGCTGGCGGCGGTCGAGCGGCATTGCGTGTCGTGGCCGCCGGGCAGCCTGCACCTGGAGCGGTTCACCGCGGACGTGGACAGGACCGGCGAGCCCTTCGAGGTGGTGCTCGAGCGCTCGGGACGCACGCTGGTCGTCGGGCCGGGCAGGTCGATCTTCGAAACGGTCCGTGCGGCCGGGGTGGGTGTGCTCGGCTCCTGCCTCGAGGGCATCTGCGGCACCTGCGAGACCGAGGTGCTCGACGGCGAGGTGGACCATCGCGACTCGGTGCTCGACGCGGACGAGCGCGCCTCGAACGAAGTGATGATGATCTGCGTGTCCCGCTGCCGCGGATCGCGCTTGACGCTCGCGCTCTGAGGAGGGCACATGAAGGGGTTCTTCTACCCGCGTACCGCGTCCGGCGGCTCGTCGCTGATCCCGGCGCCGCCCTGGCACTACTCGGGCGACCTGCTGACCGTCGAGTACCGGACCGACCCGGCCCGGGTCGCCGAGTTGCTGCCGGCCCCGCTGCGGTTGGCCCCGAACGACCCCGGAGCGGTGGCGCTGATCTGGGCCGACTGGCAGTCCTGCTCGTCGAGCCGGGAGGAGCTGCTCGACCCGGTGCGCTCGCAGTACAAGGAGGCGTTCGTGGTGGTGCGGTGCAGCTTCGAGGGGCAGACCTACTCGCGCTGCGTCTACATCTGGGTGGACAAGGACTTCGCCGTCGCCCGCGGCCTGCACCAGGGGTATCCGAAGAAGCTGGGCTCGATGTGGCAGACCCGGCCGCACCCGTTCGCGCAGGCCGCCCCGCAGATCGGGCCGGGCGGGGTGTTCGGGGCGACGCTCGCCGCCGGGGACCGGCGGCTGGCCGAGGCGGTGCTGACGCTGCGTTCGGAATCGGCGACCAACGGCTTCGTCAACGGGCACCCGATGGCGCACCACCGCTTCTTCCCGGGCATCGAAAAAGGCTCCCCCGATGCCTATGTCGAGCTCATCCGATCCGGCGCGGCGGCCTTCGAGGGTGGACAGGCCTGGAGCGGCGACGTCGAGCTGCGGTTGTTCGACTCGCCGACGGAAGAGCTCGCCCGGCTGGAAATACACGAGATCATCGGCGGCTACTACCGGCAGGTCGGGGTCGTGTGGGACGGCGGGCAGACGCTTGCCGTGGTAGGGAAGGACGAAGAATGATCGAGGTCGAGGGTGTCAAGATCGACACTCGGCACTGGATCGGCGGCGAGCGCGTGCCCTCCGTCCGAAAATTTCCGGATATTTCGCCTATCGACGAGGCGCACCTCGGGGACATCGACGCCGGCGGCGCCGCGGAGGCAGACCGAGCGGTGGCGGCGGCCCGGGCGACATTTCCGGAATGGGCGGGGAAAACGGCCGCTGAGCGTGGGGCGATCCTCCGGCGGGTCGCGGACGGGATCGACGAGCGCCGGGAGGACCTGGCCCGGGTGGAGACCCGGGACAACGGGTCGCTGCTGCGCTCGCACCGCCGCGGCGTCATGCCCCGGGTGGCGATGAACTTCCGGTTCTTCGCCGACTACGCCGAGACGCTGGCGCACCCGGATCTCGAGGTGCGCGGCCACCGCGAGCGGATCACGTACGATCCGGCCGGCGTCACCGCGATCATCACGCCGTGGAACGCGCCGCTGATGCTGGCCACCTGGCGGATCGGCCCGGCCCTCGCGGCCGGCAACACGGTCGTGCTGAAGCCGCCGGAGTGGGCGCCGCTGACCGCCTCGCTGCTGGCCGACATCGCGCACGAGGCGGGGCTGCCGGCCGGCGTCTTCAACGTCGTGCAGGGCACCGGCGCCGAGGCGGGCGCGCCGCTGACCCGGCACCCGGGAATCAGCCGGCTGTCGTTCACCGGCTCGGTGCCGACCGCCGGGGTGATCGCCGCGGCCGCCGCGCCGAACATCGTGCCGCTCTCCTTCGAGCTGGGCGGCAAGTCGCCGCTGCTGGTCTTCGCCGACTGCGACCTGGACCTGGCCGTCGACCTGGCCGTCGAGCAGTTCGACAACGCCGGCCAGGTCTGCCTGGGCGCATGCCGGCTGCTAGTGCAAGAAGGTATCGCCGAGGAGTTCACCGCCCGGGTGGTCGAGCGGGCCCGCGCACTGGTGCAGGGCGACCCGCGCGACGAGAAGACCGACGTCGGCGCACTGGTCAGCCGCCAGCATTTCGAGCGGGTGAGCGGCTTCGTCGAGCGGGCGCTGACCGGCGGTGCGAAGGCGCTGCTCGGCGGCGGCCCCAACACCGGCCTCGGCGGCCTCTACTACTCCCCCACGATCCTGGCCGGCGCCGAGCCGGGCAGCGAGATCCTCACCGAGGAGGTCTTCGGCCCGGTGCTGACGATCCAAACCTTCAAGGACGAGGATCAGGGCGTACGCATGGCGAACGACACCCGCTTCGGGCTGGCCGCCACGCTGGTGACCGGCGACCCGGAACGGGCCGAGCGGGTCAGTGCGCGACTCAACGCCGGGACGGTCTGGGTGAACTGCTTCTTCGTGCGGGACCTGGGCGCGCCGTTCGGCGGCAGCGGGAAGTCCGGCATCGGGCGCGAGGGCGGCACGTACTCGTTCGACTTCTACTGCGACGTCAAGAACACGGTGTTCAGCCCGGACGGTTGGAGGAGCCATGGGTGAGGTGGTGGGGGCCGGGCTGGTCGCCCACGTGCCCACGATCGTGCTGCCGGAGCGGGAGCGGCGCGATCTCAACCATGGCGTGGACTCGACCCTGGTGTCCGGCCTGCGGCAGCTGCGCCAGGAGGTCTTCGACACCGTCGACTACGACACCGTCGTGGTGCTCGACTCGCACTGGGCCACCACCGTCGAGTTCGTGGTGACCGCCCAGCAGCGCCGCGCCGGGCTGTTCACCTCGGAGGAGTTGCCGCGCGGGATGTGCCGGCGGCCGTACGACTTCCCGGGCGACCCGGCGCTGGCGCACCTGATCGCGTCGAAGGGCGCCGGCCACTCGACGTGGATCACCGCGATCGACGACGACCACCTGCCGATCTTCTACGCCACCACGAACGTGTGGGAGTTCCTCGGCCAGGGGCTGCCGGAGAAACGGTGGATCTCGATCGGCGTGTGCCAGACCGCGGACACCGAGGACAACCTGCGGCTCGGCCGGGCGCTGGGCGACGCGATCGCCGAGTCGGACCGGAAGGTGCTGCTGATCGCCTCCGGGGCCCTGTCGCACACCTTCTGGCCGCTGCGGAAGCTGCGCGACCACGAGGCGGCCGGCCCGGAGCACATCTTCACGCCCGAGGCCTGCAGGGCGGACCTGGAACGCATCGAGTGGCTCGCGGCCGGCGATCACGCGCGGGTCCTCGACACCATGCCGGAGTTCTACAAGTACAAGCCCGAGGCGCGGTTCGGGCACTACCTCATGATGATCGGCGCGCTCGGCGAGGGTGACTGCACGGCGGCCGGCCGGCAGTACGGCGAGTACGAGAACGCGGTCGGCACCGGCCAGGCCCATCTCTGGTTCGAGCGCCCGGCGGGCGGCTTTCCCCGTCCGCACCGCACTGCCCCCGACCCGGACTATATCCGACAAATGTCTTGAAAGGCTGATAAAATGCGGGAGACCCGCCGCATCCTCCTCGACGGCAATGTCGTGGACGTCGCGCGCCAGGGCGACGAGCTGGTGGCGCACGACGGCCGCAGCATCAAGATCGACGACGCGGCCCACCTGGCGCCGGTCGTACCGTCGAAGATCGTCTGTGTCCATCTCAACTACGCGTCCCGGGTGGCGGAGATGATGACGGAGCTGCCGGCCGCGCCCACCTACTTCCACAAGCCGGTGTCCGCGCTCAACGCGCACGACGCGGCGGTGGTCCGGCCGGCCGGCTGCAAGTGGCTCAACTACGAGGGCGAGATCGGCATCGTGATCGGCCGGACCGCCCGGAACATCTCCCCGGCCGAGGCCGGCGACTACATCCGCGGCTACACCGTGGCCAACGACTACGGGCTGCACGACTTCCGGGACACCGACGCCGGCTCGATGCTGCGGGTCAAGGGCGCGGACACGCTCTGCCCGCTCGGCCCCGGCCTGGTCGAGGGCTGGGACTTCCGTGGCAAGCGGATCCGCACGCTGGTCAACGGCGACGTCAGGCAGGACGGCAACACCGACGAGATGCAGTGGGACATGCACTACCTGGTCGCCGACATCGCCCGGACGATCACCCTGCAGCCCGGCGACGTGCTGCTGTCCGGCACGCCGGCCATCTCCCGCACGGTCTACCCGGGCGACGTGGTCGAGGTCGAGGTCGAGGGCCTGGGCACGCTGCGCAACCACATCGTGGAGGGCCCGACCCCGATCCGTACGGACGTCGGCGCCCAGCCCACCGAGAGCGAGGAGGTCCTCTCCACCGCGCAGGGCGGCGACTGGGAGTTCCGCGGCATCCGGGCGCCCCGCCGATGATCATCGGTGGCGTCGAGCGGGAGTCGCTCACCGGTGACCGCCGGCAGATCGTCACCCCGCGCGACGGGAGCGTGCTGACCGAGATCCCCTGGTCGGGCGTGGCCGACGCGGACGCGGCGGTGGCCGAGGCCCGGCGGGCGTTCGACGAGGGCCCGTGGCCGCGGATGCCGGCCCGCGAGCGCGGCGAGGTGCTGCTGCGCCTGGCCGACCTGGTCGAGCGGCACCGGGACGAGATCGCCCGGCTGGTCACCCTGGAGATGGGCAAGCCGATCACGGTCGCCCACGACATCGAGCTGCGGGCGCTGATCCGCTGCCTGCGCTACTACGGCGGGCTGGCCGACAAGACCGCGGGCGAGGTGCCGCCGACCACCGAGGGCGAGCTGGCCCTGGTCACCCGGGAGCCGGCCGGCGTGGTCGCGGCGGTGGTGCCGTGGAACTTCCCGCTGACCATCGGCGGCTGGAAGGTCGCGCCGGCCCTGGCCGCCGGCTGCACGGTAGTGCTGAAGACGGCCGAGCAGTCGCCGCTGTCCATGCCGCGGGTGGCCGCGCTGGCCCTCGAAGCGGGACTGCCGCCGGGGGTGTTCAACGTGCTCTCCGGCGACGGCGCGACGGTCGGCCGGCGGCTGGGCGAGCACCCGGACGTCGACGTGCTGACCTTCACCGGCTCGACCGCGGTGGGCCGGCACTTCCTGCGGTACGCGGCCGGCAGCAACGTCAAGCGGGTGCACCTGGAGCTGGGCGGCAAGTCGCCGAACATCGTCTTCCCGGACGCGCCGGACCTGGCGGCGGCGGCCGAGGCGGCGGCGTGGGCGGTCTTCTTCAACTCGGGGCAGATGTGCACGGCCGGGTCCCGCCTGGTGGTGCACCGGGACGTGGCCGAGGAGGTGGTCGACCGGATCGTCGCGGCGGCCGGCGCCTGGCAGCCGGACGACCCGCTGCTGCCCTCGACGCGGATGGGGCCGCTGGCGTCCTCCGCCGGGCTGGATCGCGTGCGGCTGCACCTGGCGCGGGGGCTGGAGGAGGGCGCCTCGCTGCGGCACGGCGGATCCCGCGTACGCAGGGAAGGTTTCTATCTGGAGCCCACGGTGGTGCTGGCCGATCGGCACAACACGCTGGTCCGGGAGGAGTTGTTCGCGCCGGTGCTGACCGTGCTGACGTTCGCGGACGAGGACGAGGCGCTGCGGATCGCGCACGACACCGACTACGGCCTGGCCGCCGCCGTGTGGACCGCGGACCTCGGGCGGGCGCATCGGATGTCGCGGCGGCTCAAGGCCGGCACGGTCTGGGTGAACTGCTACGAGGAGGGCGACATGGGCGTCCCGTTCGGCGGGGTGAAGCTCTCCGGCGGGGCCCGGGACAAGTCGCGGCACGCCCTCGACCAGTACACCGACCTCAAGACGACGTGGATCAGCCTTGGCTAGGCGGCCGGTCATCGCGATCCCGGCCCGGTTCTCCGCGCACGCCTCGGCACTGCGGTTCCGGGCCGAGGTCAACGCGTACCAGCTGATCCAGGCTGTTTACGACGCGGGCGGCGAGCCGGTCAGCGTCCATCCGCAGCTTCCGGCGGACGATGAAGAGGTGCGCTCCCGCCTGCACTTCGCCGACGCGGTGCTGCTGCCCGGCGGCGGGGACCTGGCCGCGCACTGGGCCGGACAGGAGCCGCACGAGAGCCAGTACGACGTCGACGACGTGCAGGACGCCTTCGACCTGGCGGTGGCCCGGGTCGCGCTGGCGGACCGGATGCCGCTGCTGGCGATCTGCCGCGGGCTGCAGGTGGTCAACGTGGCCCGCGGCGGCGACCTGATCCAGGACCTTCCCGCCGCGCACCGCAGCGTGCACGTGGTCGGCGGGCTGACCGTCTCCTGCTACCACCACCAGGGCGTCGGCCGGCCGGGCAAGGGGCTGCGGGCGACCGCGTGGGCCGCCGACGGAACGATCGAGGAGCTGACTCTCTCCCCCGACGATCTTGGCGGCTGGTTCCGTGGCGTGCAGTGGCATCCCGAGGACACCGCGGACACCGACCCGGCTCAGGCCGCTCTCTTCGAGGAGCTCATCCGGGCAGCCCGGTCTCCTCGATCGTGGTGACGATCTCGCGGAGGTTCTGCGTCATGGCCTTGGTGTCCCGGCCGGACAGCCGGCCGACGACCTTGGTCTCGATCGCGTTGAACTTGGGGTACAGCTCTTCCATGAGTTTCCGGCCCGAGTCGGTGAGGTGCAGCTCGACCAGCCGGCGGTCGTCGGTGCGGCCGCGCCGCTCCAGCCAGCCGCGCGCCGCCAGGGTCTTGGCGACGCCGGTCAGCGTGGCCTTGGAGATCGCGGCGGCCTCGGCGGCGTGCCGGGTCTCCATCCCGTCGAAGATCCAGACCACCCACAGCACCACCCAGCCGGTCCAGGTCAGGTCGTACGGCCGGAGCAGCTCGTTCCAGATGTACGACCGGACCGCGTTGGCCGCGCGGTAGATGCTCGACACGGCGTGCGCCGCCTCGAAGTCGAGGCCGAGCGACTCGACGTGCTCGCGCATCGCGCGCTCGGTCTCGACAAGCCGGGGGTGGTGGTCGGTCATGACAGCGATGGTAGCTATTGACAGGGTCGTTTGGGTCCGTACGATCTCTGCAACGCCCTTTTCCGAGGAGTCAGCCCATGCTGCACGTCGACGCGCACGCCATGGAGGCCGCGCAGGCGGAGCTCACCGAGCAGAACATCGACGTCGTACGCCTCGCGTACAGCGACCTGATCGGTGCCGAACGGGGCCGTGACCTGCTGGTCCGCCACCTCGCCCGGACCGCCGGCGACGGCGTCGCGTTCTGCCGCTCGATCTACGGTACCTCCCCGATGGGCGACGTCGTGGACATCGACGGCGGTCTGTCCGCGGGCCTGCCCGACGTGCTGGCGGTGCCCGACCTGTCGACGATCCGGCCGGTGCCGTGGGAGCCGGGCGTCGCGCACGTGCTGGCCGACCTCTACAACCCGGACGGCACCCCGAGCGAGGAGAGCCCGCGCACCGTGCTGCGCCGGGTGATCGACCGGTTCGCCACCCTGGACATGAAACCGATGATCGGGCCCGAGCTCGAGTTCTACGTCATGGAGCAGGACCCGGCCGCGCCGAACGGCTGGAGACGGTACGGCGAGGGCACCGGCAACGTCTACGTCGCCGGCCGCAAGGGCGACCCGGAGAACACTCTGCTGTCCGCACTTCGCCAGCTGGCGGGTTTCGGGCTGGACGTGGTCGCCGCCAACCACGAGTTCGCCTCCGGCCAGTTCGAGATCAACCTGTGGCACTCGGACGCCCTGGACGCCGCCGACCGGGCGTTCCGGTTCAAGAACGCGATCCAGGAGCTGGCCCGCATCCAGGGCCGGATGGCCACCTTCATGGCCAAGCCGTTCAACGACGAGGGCGGCTCCGGCTTCCACATCCACTTCTCCTGCTGGGGGCCGGACGGCGCGGCGCTGTTCGACGACCCGCGCGGCGAGGACGGGCTGTCCCAGGTCGGCCGGTCGGCGATCGCCGGCGTGCTGGCCCACGCCCCGGCGATCGCGGCGCTGCTCAACCCGACGGTCAACTCGTACAAACGGTTCGGGCCGGACACGCTCGCGCCCTGGCTGATCGACTGGGGGCTGGACAACCGCAGCGCGATGGTCCGGATCCCGCCTGAGCGCGGCCGGGCGGCCCGCCTCGAGCTGCGGCTGGGCGACGCGTCGGCCAACCCGTACCTGGCGATCGCGGCCCTGATGGCGGCCGCGTACCTGGGCATCCGCGACAAGCTGGAGCCGCCGGCCAAGCTGGAGGGCTACGGCTACGACGTCAGCAAGGCCGACAAGCTGCCCGGCGACCTGCCCGCCGCGATCGCCGCGCTGGAGGCGGACACCGAGCTGGCCGGCCTGCTCGGGTCGCAGTTCATCGCGACGTTCCTGGCGTACAAGCGCAACGAGCTGGAGCGCTTCGGCCAGTGGGTGACCGACTGGGAGTTCCGTGAGTACAGCTACCACCTCTGAGCGGCGGGTGCTGATCGTCCATCACGACCACGCCTCACCGGCCGGGCCGGTCGCCGACCGGTTCGCCGCGCTCGGCTGGCAGGTGGCCGACCACCTGGTGGTGCCGGCCGAGAGCTTCCACGCGCCCGGCGTCACCACCGCGTTCCCGGAGTTCTCCGAGTTCGACGCGGTGGTGGTGCTCGGCTCGCCCTGGTCGGCGTACGACCACGAGCTGATCGGCAGCTGGGTGCGGCCCGAGATCGAGCAGCTGCGCAAGGCCGACGCGGCCGGGGTGCCGGTGCTGGGCATCTGCTTCGGCGGCCAGCTGCTGGCGACCGCGCACGGCGGCAGCGTGGCCCGCTCCGACACCCCCGAGATCGGCTGGGCCGACATCGAGACCGACGACGAGGGCACCGTGCCGGGCGGCCCATGGTTCCAGTGGCACTACGATCGCTGGCAGTTACCGCCGGGCGCGACCGAGCTGGCCCGCAACCCGGCCGCGTCACAGGCATTCGTGCTGCGCCGCAACCTGGCCCTGCAGTTCCACCCGGAGCTGACCACCGCGTCCCTGGCCGGCTGGCTCGCCAACGGCGGCACGGCCGAGGCCGCCCGGCGCGGCGTCGACGTGGCTGAGCTGCTCGCCCGCACCGAGCGCCTCGCGGGCGAGGCCGCCGGCCGGGCAACCGCCCTCGTCGACGGATTCCTGCGGGTGTGCGCCGCAGCCCACCCCTGAGCCGGCACGCTGTCCCCGACCACTCGTCACCCCGCCAGCCCAAGACGGCGAACGCTGCGACTCACGGCGGCGAACGCTGCGACTCACGGCGGCGAACGCTGCGGCTCACGGCGGCGAACGCTGCGGCTCACGGCGGCGATGAATGCGGCGGCCGCGGGTTTGGCCGCGACCTCGCTGCAGCTGGTCGCCACTCGGCTCTGGGAGTCGCGCCGATGCCCGGGTGGGCCCTTTGCTCTGCGCACAAGGACGCACCTAACTCGCTGCTGCTGGTCGCGACGGCTCTGGGAGTCGCGCCGATGCCCGGGTGTGACCTTCAGCCGTAGTTGTCACCGGGTGATGGCCGTGGCCTGCGAGGCGGGACTGAAGTTTCGGCGATAGTTGTCACCGTTGTTCGAGGTTATTTGTCACTACTGCGAGCTTTCGGCGGTAGTTGTCACCCGTAGGGCTCATTGGGGGTTACGCGTGGGCTTGTGTCCGCTTCGATTCAGTTATGGCGGCTGGGGCTCGGGTTGACTCATGCGCGGGCACGGAGCCGGTTAGCCCCGGTACCTGGTCAGACAGGTGCGGCTGGGATCAACTGGCCGTGCTGCTTGATGGGCTTGACCGCGTACGTGACCAGCTGGATGGTCGGGCTGATTGGTCGCGGCGGTGGGCGGCGGCGTGGCGGTACGCCGGTAGCGAGGTGGTTTGCCCGGTACGGGATCTGGGGTCGATGCCGGCGGCGGGATGTGAGCCGATTCGCCGGTTTGGATGGCGGCGCGGTCAGCGGCATCGGCCTGGGCTGCAGTTCTTGGTGAGTACGGGCCGGCATCACGGCTTCGAGTCGTTGGCAGAGGCGCGACTGCTGCTCGCGCTGGACTTCGCCGGCGATCTGATGGATGTGTTGGCGCAGCCGCTGCGGCTTCGTTACGTATCCGGCGCCGGGCCGCGGGAGCACGTGCCGGATTTCCTGGCCTTCACCCGGGCGAACCGCTGGTTGATCGATGTCCGACCAGCGGCCAGGGTCGGCCGGGATGACCTGGTGGCGTTCGCCGCGACGGCGGAGGTGGCGTTGACGCTGGGCTGGCGCTACGAGGTAGTGACCGGGTGGCGCTCGCCGGTAGCGTCGACGTTGGACGCCTTGTCGGCGCAGCGACGACCGCTGACCGACCCGTTAGGCATGGTGGCGCAGATCAGGGCGGCGTTGGCGGCCGGCCCGCGGCCGTTCGCCATGATCGCGGAGGCGACGAGCCCTGCGCCGGTGGCGCGGGCTCTCCTGCTGCATCTGCTGTGGCATCGGCAGCTGGGCATGGATCGGAGTCGGGCGCTGGGCGACGCCACGCTGGTGCGTGCGGCTGAGGGCTGGCTGCGGTGAGCGGGTATCCGGTCCTCGACCTGTCGGCCGGGGCTGGGGTGGTGTTGGACGGCGTGGAGTGGCTGGTCGAGCGGGCCGAGCCGCATCACGCCCAGGTGGTGCTCCTGTCCGCGGGCGGCGATCGGATGACGGTGAGTTTCCGTTTCCTGCTTGGGCACCCGAACTGCCGAGCGTCGACTCGCACGAGCGCGGTGCCGGCGGCGAGTCGGGGGCGCCAGGCGGCGGTGTCGGGGGATCTGACCGTCCAGCAGCAGGAGTGGGTCGCGCTGCGCGTCGCGCATCTGCTGGAGGTGGAGACGGGGTTCCGCGGCGGTGACCCGCAGCGGCCGGCCCTTGGCGAGCCGCGGGCCGGTTATGACCCGGCGGCCACGACGGTGACCGAGCGTCGGCGGCGCAAGGTTGCCGAGTTCGCGGCGTTGGATCCGGACCGGGTGGGGTATCGCACGTTGCTGCGGTGGGAGATGCGCCGGCGCCGGTTCGGGGCGCTCGGCTGCGCCGACGACCGGTGGTTACGGTATCGGTCGGGTCACCCGAGCATCGGTGAGCGGGTACGCGAGGCGATCCACGCGGTGCACCAGGAGACGCTGCATCGGTCGCGGGTGAGTATGCGGACCCGGGAGCGGATGATCCACCAGTACGTGCGGGAGAAGTTCGGCGACCAGGCGGTGGAGGAGGTTCCCAGTTACGGCACCCTCTGGCTGGTCTGGCGGGAGTGGTTCGGGCCCGGCGGGGCCCGGCAGCGCTACCTGCGCACGGCCGAACTGCCGGCCCCGGGCGGGCACGTGGTGGTGCACCGGCCGGGACAGGTCGTCGCCCTGGACACGACGATCTTGCCGGTGAAGGTACGCGAGACGGTGTTCGGTGAGCCCGTGTCGGTGCATCTGACGCTGGCGTTGGATGTCTACACGCACTCGCTGGTCGGGTTCCGGTTGACGCTGGTGTCCGACCGGTCGGTGGACGTCACGCCGCAGCCGACCACCTCCTCACGCTCGACGACACCGACGCAGCCACCCGGCACATGCACACCATGGTCGATGCCGCGCCCGTCGGCCTGGCCTGGTTCCGCCGGGTCACCGCGATCCAGCACTACGTCTCGCCCGGCCTGACCATGGCCCTGCAGCCTGTCCTGTTGAGGTTCACGCCGTCTCCGAAGGCCAGCCGCATACACAGCTTTCTCCCCACCCGCCGCGCGAACTTCGACCACCGGCACATTCCACAACGGCTACCCGACACCTGGTTCGACCGCTTCTTCGGCCAGCTGCCGGCAGGCAGCCGACTCCTGCGCCGCGCCGCCGCTATCCGCCTGGTCCTCATGGTCGAAGGCGGCACCTATGCCCAAGCCGGCCACCTCCTCGGACTATCTGACGGCATGGCCAGGGGCACCTTCGCCCTGCTCAACCAATGGTTCAAGAACAGCACGAACGCCCAGGCGTTCACCGCTGCACTCAACAACCTCGCCGACGAACTCGACGTCACCACCGATCTGATCGACTACGGCAACCGCCGGCGGCAGCTGGCCGACTGGTCCATCCCACCCGATGACTGGCGAGCCTTGGTCGCAGACCGCTACCGGCCCCGACCGTTGCCGCCCGGCATCCCCGACTGCGGAGACCGCAAACGACGGTTCGCCTCATGGGTCGCCTGGACCGTCATGACCAGCAGCGAGCACCTGCTCGCACCCGGCAGTATCCTGCCGCCGGTCAGGCCCGGAGCCGACAATCGCTTCCGGACGAGTTTCGTCTTTGAGTGGTACATATTCCACCGCCGCCCCTGGGCTCATCACGCTGAACTTCGCGACATCATCAACCGCCAGGTCCAGCGGACGATCGAAGCCCTGGATTGTCACAACGGCACCTCCGGCGAGCCGGACAACGGCAGCACCCCGTCCTGCTCGAAAATCGACGTGTGACGACGACTTCCCTTGCGCAGCGGACAGCCGATTCCCCTCCCGCACTGCACTACTACGTGGTCCACGACCATGCCGGCGAGCTGGAAGGGCTGTTGGCCGAAGAGTTCCTGCTCGCGGAGGACTACTCCTCCGCCGGGCTGGTAAGTGGCGGCTGGAGCCGGTCGGAGGGCCGCTGGCGCGACGCGTCGGCCACCAGCCGACGTTTACGCATCGACGCCGCGCTGCGTGAGCGAGTGACGCCCGTCGGCCGAACAACGGCGGCGGCGCTTTACCGGGACCTTTGCGGCACCGACCTGCCGGACGAGACCGCCCTGCGGGCATGCTTCGGTGCCCCTCCCGACCAGCCACCAGCCCCGTTGCGGTTGAGCGGGTCCGAGGCCACGCCCGGATTCCGCGAAACGCGCATCTACCGGATCCTGTTCGCCGACGAGTTGAGCCCGGACGGTCTCGCGGCACTCAGCGAGGCATGGCAAATGCCCGTCCTCGGCGACCTCGCGGATCCCGAGATCCGCGTCCTCGGCGCGGTCCGCCGCCAGGTCTCCGGCGACACCTTCCGCTGGGATCTGCGCCGTGTCGCCGCAGGCGCCGCCTGGAGCTTGGACGTGACCTGTGATCTGGTGGGACACCATGACGAAGCGATCGGCGTTCTGCTGCGCGGCCTGACCACGCAGATGCGGCAGCAGGGAATGATCCCCGTCACCGTCGACCGGTTCCGCTGAACCCACCAGAAGACCGGAAGGCGTGGCTACCACACCTGGTGGCCGTTCATCGATACGTTGCCCCCATGGAACTGGCTGGCAGAGCAGATGGAACGGAGCCTCCCGCACAGCGTCTCCTCGCGGCGCTGCACGCACTCGGCCTCGACGACGTTCCGCACGGAGCAGCCGAGCAAGCCGCCGCGATCGAGGAACTCGGCGGCGTGAACGCCTACCAGGCATGGCTCTCGAGCGCGTTGCTCGGCGCAGCACAATCCGAAGCGATGACCGCCGACAGCCTGCCCTTGAGCCGAGAAGCCCGTTACACCGTCTGGCAAAAGCTGCTGAGCGCCGCAGACGTCGCCGCCGACCCCGCAGCGCGCGCCGAACTCATCCGATGGCAAGTACGCAAAGCCTGCGCGCCGCTGCCGGCGATAGCTCAGGAAAGCCGGACCGATCCCATCCCACTGGCCGCCGGACAGGCCGCCGAAGGACTACAGACCCTCCTCGCCGTTGCCGCAGCAACCCACGGAGCCGTCGCGGCCGGCGACGTCGCCACGCTCGCCGCCCACGGCGGCAAGCTCCGTGAAGCACGAAAGACACTGCAGGCGGCGATCAGCAACACCGATCTACTGCTGGATCTGCTGGCTTCCGTGGATCTCTAATCAGCCCAGCGGATGGCCACCCGGGGTCTCAAAACGCCTGTGCCGAAGTACGATAGTTGTGACCGCTGGCGCCAGCTGACCTGGGCTTCTGGCCGCGTCAAGGCACGGTAGTTGTCATCGTTTGGGCGCGCTGCTTGTCACCAGCGCCGCCGAAGCACGCCGGTTGGCGCGGTCCCTTGTCCGCCTGACGTGTGCGGAGGGTCGGCGGTGGCTCCCGACACTTCCGCAGGCTTCGGCTGCGTTACCGGGACCGGTCTGCGGAGGACGAGCGGTTGTTGATCGCGTCGGTTATGGCGCAGGCGGTGTCGAGGAAGGACTCTGCCCGCTGTGCCGACAGGTTCCGCACGGAGACCTCCTCCAGGGCCCGCCACATGGTCGCCAAGGGCTCGCGCATGGCGCGGCCTTTGTCGGTGAGGCGGACGACCAGGACCCGCCGGTCGTGTGGGGCCGGCTCGCGGACGATCAGACCGGCGTCCTGCATGCGGCGCAGGGACTTGGAGACGGTGGAGTGGTCCAGGCCGACGCTTTCGAGCAGTTCGGATTGGGTTTGAGCGTCCCGGTCGAGCAGGTGCATCAGCAGTAGTTCCTGTCCGGGGTGCAGGTCCATCTCGCGGAGCATGGCGGCGGCGTAACCGCGGTGGGCGCGGGCGAGCTGGAAGATCGCGTAACTCACCGGCCCGTCGCCGGCTGTGGTGGGGATGCGGGGTGTGGGGACGGGCATGGTGAGGTTCCTCAGGCGGTGTGGGTGGGGTAGTCGGTGTAGCCGGCCACTCCGCCGCCGTAGAAGGTCGCTGGATCGGGGGTGTTGAGCGGCGCGTCCGAGCGTAGCCGCTCGACCAGATCCGGGTTGGCGAGCGAGAGGGCGCCGACAGAGACGAGATCGGCCGTGCCGTTCTCGATGTCCTTGGCGCGGACGGGCAGGTCGGTCCCGGCCCGGTTGAGGATCAGCGTGCTGGGCCACAGCGCGCGCAGGTGGTTCAGCAGTGCCTCGTCACCCGTGTGCATCACGTGAAGGTAGGCCAGGTCCAGGGGGCGCAGGGCGTCCAGGAGAGCCGGATACAGCTGCGCGGTGTCGGACTCGGCGATGTCGTTGTAGGGGTTTCCAGGGGAAATACGCAGGCCGGTGCGGCCGGCGCCGATCTCGCCAGCCACCGCGGCGGCGACCTCGACGGCGAAGCGGATGCGACCCTCGATCGAGCCGCCATAGCCATCGGTGCGCTGATTGGTGTTGTCGGACAGGAACTGGTGCACCAGGTAGCCGTTGGCGCCGTGGATCTCCACGCCGTCTGCGCCTGCCTCGACGGCGGCCGCCGCGGCGCGGCGGAAGTCGTCGACGGTCTCCGCGACCTCCTGCGCCGACAGCGCGCGGGGGGTCGGCATCTGTTGGGGTTCAGTGGCGGTGAACATCACGCCCTGCGGCTGGATCGCTGATGGGGCGACCGGCTGGCGCCCGTGGGGGGTGTTGTCGGGGTGTGCGATGCGTCCGGTGTGCATGAGCTGGATGACGATCCGGCCGTCGGCTGAGTGCACGGCGTCGGTGATCTTGCGCCATCCGGCGATCTGGTCGTCATTGTGGATGCCGGGGGTCAGGAGGTAGCCCTGGCCATCGGCCGACGGCTGGGTTCCCTCGGTGATGATGAGCGCGTGCGAGGCCCGCTGGGCGTAGTACTCGGCGTTCAGCTCGGTCGGTACGCCTTCTGGTGTGGAGCGGTCACGGGTCATGGGGGCCATGACCAGGCGGTGCGGCAGAGATATGCCGCCCAGAGTGGTCGGCGTCCACAGGGATTCCAGCATGAGGGTCCTTCCATAGGGCGGTGACCGGGCCGGCCACCGCCAAAGGGCAGCAGGTGGTAGTGGGGAGGCGGTGGGCAGGGCTGCTCAGTCGACGGTCAGGACGAGCTTGCCCCGCACGTGCCCGGCGTCGCTGACCTGCTGGGCGGTGGCCGCCTGGTCGAGCGGGTAGGCGGTGACGGTGGTGACGAGCTTGCCGGTCGCGGCGTCCTGGGCCACAGCGGCCAGCCGGACCGCCGAGCGTTGCGGGGACCCCTGGGAGAAGGTGATACCCAGCTGCCGTGCGCCGAAGTCGGCGATGGTGACGATCCGCTCGGTACCGCCCCGCAGGGCGATGGAGTCCTCCAGGGCTCCCTTCCCGGCCAGGTCGAACACCGCGTCCACGCCGTCGGGGGCCAGCGCCTGCACGCGCTCGACCAGGCCCTCGCCGTAAAGGGTCGCGGTGGCGCCGAGCGCGGTGAGGTAGTCCTGGTTGGCGGCGCCCGCGGTGGCGATCACGCGTGCTCCGCGGGCCGTGGCGAGCTGGATCGCCACCGTGCCGACCGCTCCGGACGCGCCGTGCATCAGCACGGTCTCCCCGGCGGCGACGCCTAGCAGGTTCAGGACACGCTCGGCCGTCTCGCTGGCGACCGGCAGCGCGGCCGCGTGCTGCCAGTCGAGGTCGGCGGGCTTGACGGCCACGGTGGTGGCCAGCGCGTATTGGGCGTACGAGCCGGTGTCCGACCAGCCCAGCACCTCATCGCCGACCTGCACCTCGAGCACGCCCTCACCCAGGGCGTCGACCACACCGGCGAGCTCGCCACCGGGGACGGCGGGCAGGGCCGTCGGGCGGACAGCCTCCATCATCCCGGAGCGGATCTTGCCGTCCACCGCGTTCAGCCCGGCCGCCTTCACCCGGACCCGGACCTGGCCTGGGCCGGGCCGCGGGACCTCGATGTCCGCCTCGTGCAGCACCTCCGGACCGCCGAAACGGTCGAACTGGATGGCTTTCATGATGACTCCTCAGCCTTCGACGACAGCAGTTATGTGGCTAGACACATAACGTAGCGTCAGATGTGTGGCTAGCCAACTATTTGGGGTGTGGCGCTCCTCGCTGTGCCGGTGGCCAAGGCGTCCGGGCGTTGCACCCGCCGTACCGCCGCTGAGCTGCACGGGCCGATCTCGACCGCGCGCCGCTGGGCTGCGCTGGGGTTAGCGGTGAGCACGTGAGCTGGCTACACCGCCGCGGTATCCACCACGCTCACAGCCTCGACCCGGACCTCCTGACCGGCCCAGTCGCGGAGGCCAGCCCGCGGGGTAATGCGGTGCAGGCCCTCGCGGGGCACGGTCCTGGCTCACCGCCGTCGGTTCGAGCATCCAGTCGAACCGTGGGCGTTGATCGTCGCATTCGTCCACGGCCGGCTCCTCGCTACAGCGGTGGATAGAAGGCAGGCCAGCTACCTGCAGCGCGATCTACGGCCCTCGCCTGCGACGCGGCACGCGAGGGCCCAAACGATCGACACTGCTGTCGATCCGCAGCCGCCAAGAAAGTCGGGGAACCCATCTATTGCCGGGGTCGCAATCCCATCGGCTCCTGATCGCGCAGGTGACAACAAGCCTGCCAAGGCGACAACTACCGTGCTTCTGCTCACCGCCAGTCGCAAGCCGAATCAACCTGCGGTGACAAGTATCTCCGAAAGGTGACAACTACGGCTGAAAGTCACACCGGGTGGGCGCTTTGCTCTGCGCACAAGGACGCACCTAAATCGAACGGCTATTCGATTTAGGTGCGTATGGGTGCGCAGAGCAAAGCCGTGCCGGCCGTTTCGGAGCTGCCCCGGCGCGGGGTAGGTGCGTATGGGTGCGCAGAGCAAAGCCGTGCCGGCCGTTTCGGGGCTGCGCGGCGCGGGGTAGGTGGGGCTGACCTGGGATCGCACCGAGCGGCTGGGTTGGCGGCCGGGGTCGCGGCCGTGAGCGGCGGCAGCGTGCTCGGGTGTCGCTCAGGCCGGCCCGCCCGAGTTGCAGTCTCAGCCCGGATGGTGGCGGCACGGGGCCGGGACGGCAGCGAGATCGCCTTGGTAGGCGGGGACTTGGCCGATCCTCGTACGGGAACCGGAAGTTGATCTGGAATTTGCCGGCCGCCGAAGCGCTGTCAGCGGCGTATCAGCGTCGTGTGCGCGGTCTGTCAGCGCCACTGTCCATGCTCCTTCCCATGACAGATCTAGTGGTGCGGGCCGAAGGGCTCCGCAAGCGATTCAAGACGACGCAGGCGCTGGACGGGGTGGACCTGTCGATGCGCCGCGGCACCGTGCTCGGCGTGCTCGGGCCCAACGGCGCCGGGAAGACCACGGCGGTGCGGGTGCTCGCCACGCTGCTGCGCCCGGACGCCGGCCACGCGGAGGTGGCCGGCATCGACGTGCTCAAGGAGCCGCAGCGGGTCCGGCGGCGGATCGGGCTCACCGGCCAGTACGCCAGCGTCGACGAGGACCTGACCGGTACCCAGAACCTGGTGCTGATCGGCCAGCTGCTCGACCTGACCACCAAGGACGCCAGGAAGCGCGCCGCCGAACTGCTGGAGTGGTTCGACCTCGCCGACGCGGCCGGGCGGCCGGCCAAGACCTACTCCGGCGGCATGCGGCGCCGGCTCGACCTGGCCGCGAGCCTGGTCGGCCACCCTGAGGTGATCTTCCTGGACGAGCCGACCACCGGCCTCGACCCGGCCAAGCGCGAGGACATGTGGGGCGTCGTGCGCACCCAGGTCACCCAGGGCGCCAGCGTGCTGCTCACCACCCAGTACCTGGAGGAGGCGGACGCCCTCGCCGACGAGATCGTGGTGATCAACAAGGGCCGGGTGATCGCGCACGACACCCCGGACGGGCTCAAGCGCCGCGTCGGCGGCCTGACCCTGCGGGTGCGCCCGGCCGACCCGGCCCGGGTGCCGGACACCCTCGCCGTGCTGGACCGGGTGGCCGCCCCCGGCACCAACGCCTCGGCCGACGCGACGGCCGGCGCCCGCCCCGGCGCCGTCCTAGTGCCCGTCACCGGGGACACCGCCCTCGACGAGGCGCTGCCGGCGCTGCGCCGGGCCGGCATCGAGGTCGTCGACCTCGGGCTGCAGCTGCCCAGCCTCGACGAGGTCTTCCACGCCCTCACCGGCGACCACACCGACGACACCCCGGCCAAGGAGGCTGAGCTCGTATGACGACCCTTGACGTACCCGTTCGCAACATCGTCGGCGACATCGACAAGCCGCGCGGCGGCGCGCTGGCGGCGCTGGCGAGGCACAGCGTCGCGCTGGCCCGGCGAAGTCTGATCAAGACGATCCGCACCCCGGAGGCGCTGATCGACGTGACGCTGCAGCCGGTGATCTTCCTGCTCCTGTTCACCTACCTGCTCGGCGGCGCCATCTCCGGCGGCGACCGGCACGGCTACCTGCAGTTCCTGCTGCCCGGCATGCTCGCCCAGTCGCTCGCGATGGGCGGCATCGCGCTCGGCCAGAACCTCAACGCCGACATCGAGAAGGGCGTCTTCGACCGGTTCCGGTCGCTGCCGGTGGCCCGCTCGGCACCGCTGGTCGGCGCGGTCGCCGCCGACGTCGTCCGCTACCTGACGGTGTGCGTGGTGATGCTCGGCTTCGGCATGGTGATGGGCTTCCGGGTGGAGACCGGCTTCCTGCCGGCCGTCGCCGCGGTCGCGCTGTCCATCGGCTTCGGCCTGTGCTTCTGCTGGATCTCGGTCTGGGTCGGCATGCTGGTGCGCACCTCCGGCGCCGTGCAGGGCGTGATGTTCCTGCTGGTCTTCCCGCTGTCCTTCGGCAGCAACGTGTTCGTACAGACCAGCACGCTGCCCGGCTGGCTGCAGGCCTTCGTGCACGTCAACCCGATCACCCCGCTGGTCGGCACGATCCGCGGCCTGCTGGTCGGCGGCCCGGTCGCCGGTCACCTGCTCTGGACCGTGGTCTGGATGGCCGCCCTGCTGGTGATCTTCGTGCCGCTCGCGCTCCGGGCCTACGCCCGGCGGGCCTGATCCGGCGCCGGCAAAGCCTCCTGGCGCAGCCGGGCCGGGTCCACCCGGGCCGAGGCCGATTGCGGTTCCAACTGCCAACCGATGTCGTACGCCTCGGCGAAACCGTCCTCGCCCAGCGCCTCCCGGCCGCGCTGGGCGAGTTCGTTCGCCTGCGGATCGGTCCGGTCGTGCGTGCCGCGCAGCCGGGACGCCGCACCGAGCAGCAGCGCCACCTCGCGGGGCCGGCCACGCAGCTCGGCCAGCGCGGCGGCGGTCACCGCGACCATCGACAGGATCGGCATGTCCTTGCTCTCCAGCGCCGCCGCGTACGCCCGCTCCAACGCCACTGCCGCCCCGTCGGCGTCCTTGAGCTTGATGCACAACATCGCCCGGACGCCGCCGATCAGCGCCGTCCCGTGATCACCGGCGAACGGCAGCCCGGCCGCCAGCCCCGCCTCGGCCACCTCGACCAGCTCCCGGGCCCGGTCCAGATCGCCGATCCGCAGCCACAGCCCGCCCTCCAGCGCGTCCACCAGGATGATCATCTCGGGCGAGCCGGCGCGCGCCGCCCGGTCCCGGGTCCCGGCGAGCATCTCGATCGCCGCCTCGGTCTCGCCCCGCCGCATGTACAGGTCGACCCAGCGCAGGTCGATGAAGATCTCGTCGCTGAGGCTGAGCTGCCCGAACTCCCGGGCCAGCGACCGGGCCCGGCGCAGGTCGGCGAGCGCGCCGTCCAGGTCGCCGTCGTACTGCCGCAGCATGGCGCGCATCGGCAGCGCGGTCGCCAGCCCCCAGCGATCGCCGACCCGGCCGAACACCGCCAGCGCGCCCTCCACATCCACCCGCAACTGGCCGACGTCGCCGTTGTTCTCGGCGAACTGGGCCCGGAACAGCCGGGCCAGACCGGTCGCCCACAAGTCCGCCCCGCCGACCAGCCGGTCGATGATCGCCAGCGCGTCGTCGAACCGGTCCAGGAAGACCAGCGTCATCGCGGCCAGCGCGGCCGGCATACCGACCAGGTCCGGATACCCGCTCAGCCGGTCGGCCAGCGCCCGCAGCTCGGCCTCGCGGGCCCTGTTCACCTCGTCCATCGCCGAGCCGCGGAAACTGATCTGGTTCAGCAGCATGATCGCCTCGGCGCAGTCCCGGTCCAGCGACGGCTCACCGGGCAGCGCCAGGGCCTCCTCCAGCCAGGACGCGGCCTCGGCGTGCCGGCCGAACATCTGCCAGTACCAGCCGAGATTCAAGCCCAGGCCCACGGCGGCGTCGCCCTCACCGGTCTCGATCAGGTGCCGCAGGGCGGCCAGCGCGTTGTCGTACTCGGCGCTCAGCTCGGCGAGCGCGACCAGCTGACCCGAGCCACGCAGCCGCGGGTCGAGCTCGGCGACCAGCCCGGCCAGGTAACCGGCCGCGAGATCCCGGGCGGTCCGCAACGTGCCCTGCTCGGCGAGGCGCTCGATCCCGTACTCCCGAAGGGTTTCCAGCATCCGGTAGCGGCCCGCCTCCGCGCCCAGCTGCAGCAGCGACTTGTCGACCAGCGCGGCCAGCAGCTCCGGGACCTCGGCCGCCGGCACCCGCCCGGCGCAGAGCGCGGTGGCCGAGGCCTCCGTGACACCGCCGGGCAGGACCGAGACCCATTCGGCGACCGTACGCTCGTCCTCCCCCAGCAGATCCCAGCTCCAGGCGATCACCGCTCGCAGCGTCCGGTGCCGCGGATACGCCGTCCGGCTGCCGGTGGTGAGCAGCCGGAACCGGTCGGAGAGCCCGGCTGCCAGCTCGGCCAGCGACAACGTCCGCAGCCGGGCGGCGGCCAGCTCCAGGGCCAGCGGCATGCCGTCCAGCCCCCGCACCACCCGGACGATGTCGCCCAGCGTCTCCGGCTCGACGTCGAAACCGGGCCGGACCGCCGCGGCCCGCTCGGTGAACAACCGGACCGACGCCGTACGCCTCGCCTCGGTCACGTCGTCCTCGGGCTCGGGCACGGTCAGCGGCCCGAGCGGCACCAGCGCCTCCCCGTCGACGGCCAGCGGCTCCCGGCTGGTGGCCAGCACCCGCAGCTCGGAGCAGCGCGGCAGCAGCGCCGCGATCAGATGCGCGACCGCGTCGATCAGGTGCTCGCAGTTGTCCACCAGCAGCAGGTTCTCCCGGCCGTTGAGCTCGTCGACCAGCACGTCGAGGTCGTCGCCCTCGACCCGGAGCTTGCCGGAGGCCTCGAACATCGCGGCGCCGCGCAACCCGATCGCGGCCAGCACCGCCCCGCTGACCTTGGCGGGCTCGGTGACCGCGGCGAGGTCGACCAGCCAGACGCCGTCGCGGAACTCGTGCCGGCGCCGCCGGGCCGCCTCCAGCGCGAGCCGGGTCTTGCCGGCCCCGCCCGGCCCGAGCACGGTGACCAGCCGCCCGCCGGCCAGCAGCGTGTCGATCCGGGCCAGGTCGTCGTCCCGGCCGACGAAGCTGGTGACGGCCGCGGGCAGGTTGCTCTTGACCGGGGCCGGCGCCGGCTCGGCGGGCGTCGGGCCGGGCTCCGGCGTACGCAGGATGCGCAGGTGCCGCTCGCGCAGCGCGACACCCGGGTCGACGCCGAGCCGGTCGGCCAGCGCCTCCCGGACCCGCTCGAACAGCGCCAGGGCCTCGGCCTGCCGGCCCTGCGCGGCGAGCGCGTCCATCAGCAGGCCGGCCGCGCGCTCGTCCACCGGGCTTTCGGCGAGCAACGCGGACAGCACGGTCGCGGCCACGGCGGGCCGGCCCAGGGCCAGCTCGGCCTCGCCCAGGTCGGCCTCGGTCTCGGCCCGCGCCTGGGCGAGCCGGGTGGCGACGGCCGGCGCGACGGCGGCGACCACGGCCGGCTCGCCGCCCGGCTGGCCGGCCCAGCAGGCCGCCGCCGCTCGCAGTAGCTCGGCGGCCGCAGCTAGGTCGCCGGCCCGCAGCGAGTCGCGGCCGTCGGCGGCCGCGCCCGGGTCGCCGGCGCGCAGCCGGGCCCGGCCCTCGGCGGCCAGCCGTTCGAAGCGCAGCGCATCCACGTCGTCGGCGGTCACGTCGAGCCGGTAGCCGCCGCCCTCGGTCGGGGTCACCGCGCCGGCCGCGCCCAGCATCTTGCGCAGCCGGGAGACCAGCGACTGCAGCGCGTTGGCCGGGTCGGCCGGGCGCTCCTCCGGCCAGAGGGCGTCGACCAGCGCGCCGGCCTCGACCGGGGCGCCGCCGGCCAGCGCCAGCCGGACCAGCAGGCCGCGGGCGCGGGCCCCGGGCACCGGCACGGCGGCGTCACCGCGAGTCACCTCGAAGGCGCTCAGCACCCGGACCCGCATCCGCCCCGCCGTCTCCCCGTGCCCCACCACACGCCGATCCTCTCGCGCCACGGCCCGGCCGCCCAACCCGGCCCGGCCCGGTGCCCGCTCAGCGCCGTCACAGGCCGTCGAGCTTCCTAGGAACCTGGGCTGTTCCCCTCGATCTTGTTTCGGTAATCTGCCGCGGTGCGCGGCGTCTTCTCGAACATGGCCTCACCTCATCGTCGTGCCGCCGTCATCGGCGGCGCGGTCGTGCTCGTGGCGGCGGGTCTGGGCGGGATCGCGTTCGGCGCACTGCGCAATTCGTCCCACACGGGCTCGCCGTCCCCGACCGCCGCCGCCTCCTGGGCGACCGGCAGCCCGCCGGCGTCGTCACCCACGGTGACGGCGTCCTCCGCACCGTCACCCTCCCCGTCGGCCACGGCGCGGCCGTCGAGCCGGGCGGGGAATCCGTACGCGGCGAACGCCGTCCTGGCCGATCCGGCCGCCGACCCGGGACCGGACCCGATCTTCGCGAGCGACCCGGATCTCCGGCGTACCGAGAGCTATGTCTCCCGGATCTCCAGGCCGGGCGACCAGCCGCTGGCGGCCGGCACCTACGCCTTCCAGTACGACGTGACCACCCACGCGCTCAAAGACCGGCTGGCCGCCCGGAAGGGGAAGCTGGCCTCGGCGAGCGGCATCGCGCTGTACCTGACCGGCGGGACCGCGCTCGCCGACGCGGACCTGAGCGCCCTGCAGACCGCGGGCCGGGACCTGGCGCTGCCGAACCTGTCCCGGCTGTACGTCTACAACCTGCGCACCATCCAGGGCGGCCGGGAGTGCACCCCGGACTCCGGGCTGGCCTGCGCCGGGCAGACCGCGCGCGGCGGCCTGTTCCCGTACCTGTGGTTCAACGGCTGGTGGGACACCTGGGTCCGGCACCTGATCCTGGACGACCTGACCGCGGTCCCGGACGGGGCCTTCAGCAACCACAACTTCGCCGACGTCAGCCTGCGCTCGGTCCGTACGGTCGGGGTGATGGGTTTCGGGCACGCCCCACACGCCAAGCTGAGCGTCCTCTACCTGCCCAGCGTCCGGACGATCGCGCACGACGCCTTCCGCCGCAACCAGGGGCTGACCAAGGTCGTGCTGCCCCGGGCCACGACGATCGACGACTACGGGTTCGACGACGCCTCCAGCCTGAAGTACTTCACCGCGCCGCAGCTGACCCGCCTGGGCCGCAACGGGCTCAACGACAGCGGCGCCCTGCTCTCGGTCAACTTCCCGAAGCTGCGGTACATGGGCATCAACAGCCTCAACGGGCTGCTGACCGGGCTGCGCCTGCCCGCCATGGTCACCGTCGACAAGAGCGCGATCAGCCGGTTCGGCAACCTCCGCTGGCTGTACGCGCCGAGCCTGTCGACCCTGCGCGACGACGCGGTGACCGACAACCCGGTGCTGCGCTCGGTCTACCTGCCCCGGGCCGCCGAACTCGATGCGCGGGCGCTGCGCGGCAACCCGGCGCTTCGGCAGATCGTCTTCGGCGCCCGTCCCCCGGCGCAGAAGGCGGACGTGTTCGCCGGCACCGACCACGCCACGATCTACCACACCGGCGCCTGGTCCGGATTCGTGCCCGCCGGCAACCCGTCGCTGCCGGTTCAGTCCAGGTGACTCCGCTGGGGGACGGTGAGCGGGTCGGCGTTCGCGCGGGTGGCGTACTGCGGGACCGGGCACGCGTCGGTTCCGGGGTCGCGGACCAGCCCGTACCGGATCGGCAGCCCGCCCGGCACCGGCGCGGCGCGCAGGTCGGCGTCGATGCTCGCCCGGTCGACGATGTGCACGTAGAGGCGCCCGGGATCGGGTCGTCGAGGCGCCGGCCGCCGCCGGAGGCGACGTGGAACAGCTTGCCGGTCAGCCCGGTCCAGGCCGGCATCGCGATGGGGCCGACCCGCTGGGTGTAGGCGACCTGCCAATCGACCCGCAGGTAGCCGCGGCCCCGGTAGGTCGCGTACTACCCGCGGCGGATCAGCGAGACGACGTCGGGGCGCGGATCCTCGTCCACGCCGGCCGTCACGGTCAGCGTGCCCTCGGGCCGGACCGGCAGTCTGCCCGGCTTGCGGCCGGCCGGCGGCGCGGCGTCGACGCTGTCCACCACGCTGCCGTAGCGGACCACCGGGGCGGGGGCGGTGGCGGTCCGGGTCGGATCCGGCGCCGCCCGGGTCCGGGCGATCCCCAGCCACCACAGCGAGAGCACGAACCGGTCGGCGGGATCGAGCCAGCGGACGGCCGCCACGACCTGGCGCCGCTGCCCGGACAGCCCGAGCCGGAGGATGGTCGCCTTGGCAAAGTCGGCGTCCGGGTCGGCGACCTCCCGGGCGGCGTCCAGCGGGCTGAGCCGGGCGATCGAGGCGTGCCGGCGGCGCATCCGGTCGGCGACCTGGCGGTGCAGGATCGCGAGGATCCAGCCGGAGAATCGGGCCGGGTCCCGTACCGGCCCGATGTTCTCCACCACCCGCAGCAGCGTTTCCTGCACCACGTCGTCGACGTCCGCGTGCCCGCCGAGCGCCCGCCCGGCGACGTTGTACAGCATCGCCAGGTGATCGCTGATCAGCCGCTGCAACGCCTCGCGATCACCGCGCTGGGCGGCCGTCACCCGCTCGACCGGCAGGAGCGCCTCGGTGCCGCGCATTCGTTCGGCCAACTCCTCGGCTCGGGGCCCGGTCACCCCGCCCGGCGTCGACCCATGATCGGGCACCGCCGGGGGACACGGCTATCGGCTCCCTGCCCGGAGAGCCGATCGCGTGATGAAAGTCGCAGCTCGTCAGGCGCGATGGCCGCCCCGGTGGCGGCTGCGCAGGCGGATCAGCAGGGCGCCGCCGACCGCGGTGAACGGACCGGCCGGCGCCGACGAGCAGCTGACGGCGGCCGGCGGACGTCGAGGGGACATGAAATCGGCCTTCCCTGGGGGACGGGGTCACCCTGGACGACGTATCGGTGGCCGTCGTCATTACCGAAAACGCGGCGCCCGTCTCCAGGCGCCGCGCTTTCACTTCCGATCGGTTGTCACCGGGTGCCGTCGAGCGTGGACGGCAGCGGCGGGCGGGCCACCGGCGCGGTGTGGTTCTGCGCGGCGGTTGCGTGCACCGACGACGCCCGCAGCCCGGAGCCGTCCGGCAGCGGCTCGAGGAACGGCTGGTAGGCGCCCTCGCAGAGGGTCCCCTTGGCCGGCAGGGCGACGGTCAGCAGGTAGGTGTCGATCGCGTTGCTGGCGCAGTCGGACGTGCCGTACGAGGTGTGCCCCCAGTTCGTGTTCGACAGCAGCCGGCTGTTCGGCAGCAGCTTCGAGGCCGCCACCGCGTCGTCGTAGTTGGTTGCCGGGTCCCACTTGGTGCCGACGATCAGCACCGGTGCGGCGGTCCTACGGTTCCACGGCCCGGTGTACGCGTCCTCGTCCCGTACGGTCCAGGTGTTCCGCGCGCAGGGCGCGGTCGCCCAGCCCCACGCCCGGCCGAAGTACGGCGCCCGCTGGTCGGCCTTCGCCATCAGCGCCGGCCACTGGCCCGCGTCCCGCGGGTGCAGCGCGTCGGTGCAGTCCACGCCCGTGAAGGTCTCCACGCTGTTGTCGTACGGGAAGTCCCGGGCCGGCTTCTTCGCCCGGGCCCGCCGGATCCGGTCGATCACGCCGGCCTTCGCCTTGGCCAGCGCCGCCGGGCTGCTCGAGGTGAGCAGCGTCCAGATGAACTGCGAGTCCTGGGTGACGAAGTCGCCGGCGCCCACGTTGTACAGGTCGCCGAGGATGGTGGCGACGAAGTCCGCGTACGTGATCGTGTAGGTGCCGTTCTCGTTGGTGACCACCAGCGGCTTCTGGCGCAGCTTCCGGGCGATCGTGTCGAAGTTGGCCACCGTGTCGCCGGCCGCGAACGCGCAGTACTTCTCCCCCGCCGCGTCGCAGCGCTTGAGGATCTCCCGCAGCGCCCGGTAGGCGCCGTCGGCCGATCGCAACCGCTCGTCCTGCTCCTGGTTCGCGGTCGCCTTGGTGCCGACCCAGTGCTCCGGGTCGAGCACGCCGTCGACCACGATCGCCCGGAACCGGTCCGGGAACATGTTCGCGTAGTACTGGCCGATCGCGGTGCCGTAGCTGAAGCCGAGGTAGCTCAGCTTCTTGTCGCCGACCGCGCGGCGCAGGACGTCCATGTCCCGGACCACCTCGGCGGTCGACATCGAGCCGGAGAGCGGCTTGCCCGTGGTCGAGCACGCCTGGCCGAGCCGCTTGGCCGCGCCGACGTACTTCTGCTCCTCGGTCCTGCCCCACGGGAACGCGACATTCAGGTCCCGCAGCACCGGGGTCTGGTCCTTGACCGTCTTGAAGCACCTGATCTGGGTGCTGCTGGCGATGCCGCGCGGGTCGAAACCGATGATGTCGAACCGGTCGAGCAGCGACTTGTCGAGGAAGTTCGGCGCGAACAGCGCGATGTCCACACCGGACCCGCCCGGGCCGCCCGGGTTGAGGAACAGGCTGCCGATCTTGTGCTTCTGGTCCTTGGCCTTGATCCGCACCAGCGCGACGTCGGTCTTCGGGCCCTTGGGGTTGTCGTAGTCGAGCGGGAGCTGAGTGATCGCGCACTGGGCGATGTCGTAGCAGTCGTACCAGCCGAGTCTCGGCGTGGGCACACTGTCGACCCGCTTGCGCTCCTGCGCGGACGTCTGATCGCTCTTGGCGGCGGTGGCGGCCGCGGCCGGCGCCGCGGCCCCGGCGATGAGCACGCCGGCGACCACTCCGGTCACCAGCACGGTTCTGCCGAGACGTGGCATGCACGATTCCTTCCGTCGGTCGGACGCGGCTTCGTCGCCGCATTCGGGATAGTAGGAAAGGAATGCAACACATCTCGATGCATCAATGTCGCTCGCCATTTCGTCGACAATTTCACGAACAATTTTGCCCGGCGGGTGTTGATTCGCCGAAGCACTTCTCCTACGCTCGTCGGCGAGTCGCCGCCCCCACCGCACCGGCGTGGACAGGAATGCGAGGCCTTGATGGCGCAGTTCGATCTTTCCCCGGCCGACCTCGCGACCTACCGGCCCGACGTGCCGGAGCCGGCGGATTTCGACGAGTTCTGGCGCAAGACCATCGAGGAGGCGGCCGGCTACGACCTGGCGCCCACCTTCGAGCCGTACGACGCGATGCTGCCCGGCGTCGCCATCTACGACGTGCGCTTCACCGGCTCCGGCGGCCAGCGGGTGGCCGCCTGGTTCCTGGTCCCCCGCCAGCTCACCGGTCCCCTGCCGACCATCGTGCAGTTCATCGGGTACGGCGGGGGCCGCGGCCGCCCGCACGAGTGGCTGCTCTGGCCGGCCGCCGGGTACGCCGTGCTGGTGATGGACTCGCGCGGCCAGGGCGACGGCGACACCCCCGACCTGCCCGGCGTCGGCCCGCAGCACGTGGGCCTGATCACCCGCGGCGTCCTCGACCCGATGCAGTACTACTACCGGCGCCTGTTCACCGACGCGGTCCGGGCCGTCGACGCCGCCGCGACCCGTCCCGAGGTGGACCGCTCCCGGATCGTGATGGCCGGCGGCTCGCAGGGCGGCGGCATCGCCCAGGCGGTGGCGGGCCTGCGCCACGACATCGCCGGCGCGATCGTCGACGTGCCGTTCCTGACCTACTTCCGGCGGGCCACCGAGATCTCCGACGCCTACCCGTACCGGGAGATCGCCGACCTCTGCGCGACCAACCGGGACAAGGTCGAACAGATCTTCGACACGCTGAGCTACTTCGACGGCGTCAACTTCGCCGCCCGCGGCCGCTGCCCGGCCCTCTACACGGTCGGCCTGATGGACGCGATCTGCCCGCCGTCGACGGTGTACGCCGCGTTCAACCACCGCCCCGGCCCGACCGAGTTGCTGGTCTGGCCGTACAACGGGCACGAGGGCGGGGCCACCTTCCAGCCCCCGGAGAGCCTGCGCTGGCTGCGCCAGCTCTTCGGCTGATTCCCTATCGGGGATCGGTTGTCAAGGGGCTGGTTGCTTGACGTTGCGCGGCGGCGTCGCGGAGGATCGGCGTGGGGAAGGTCGCCTCGTTACGCTTCGAGCGTCTTTGTCATGTCCCGTGAGGGCTTGCTGAGGGGCCTTCCCCGCCCTGTGTTTACTGCTGCGTCGCCTGCGCCGGATGTCCTCGGTCACGGTCCACTGCTGCGCGATGAGTTGTTTCGCCTGCTCGGGTGTGACCGGGGTGCCGTCGATGTCGCAGATGACATACGGCATGCGGCGGCGCATCACGGTCCAGAGCCGTTCGGCGAGCCGGGCGGCGACCACGCAGCTGGCCTTGAGGTGTTGCGCGCCGCGTTCGGCCATCTGCTGGTGGTAGATCCGGGCGAGCTGGGGGTCTTGTTTGCGGGCCCAGTCCGCGGCCCGGACCAGGGTGGCTCGGGCGAGCCGGGGACCGGCCTTGGACATCGGCTGGCCCTTGCGGTCGGTGTCCCCGGTCTCCGACGCCCGGGGTGCGAGCCCGAGGTAGGACTTGAAGTGCGCCGCGCTCGGGAACCGGGCGGCGTCACCGATCACCGCGGTCATCGCCGGCCCGCCGACCTCGGCCAGGCCGGGCAGGCTACGGGCCAGTTGCAGCGGGTCGACCCACCGGTAGCAGGACTCCCGCTCGGCCGCGTGCGCGGCCAGCTCGGTGTCGATAGCGCGTAGCAGCCGCACCTCGGTCGCGATCTCCGCGGCCAGGTCGGCGAACGCGACCGCTGGATGCTCGCCGTAAAGCTCGACCGCAGCCCGGGCGGCGGCCAGCCACTGCTCGGCCCGCGCCGCGCCTTGGTGGTTGTTGGACGCCTTGCCGATCAGCGTGGTCAGCCGGGCCCGGCCGAGCCGCAGCAGCGCCCGCGGGTCGGCGTAGCGTTCCAGCACCGCCAGATCGGCCTTGCCCAGATCCCCGGTCAGCGGGGTGCACGGCAGCACCTGCCGGACCAAGTCCTTGATCCGCACCTTGTGCTCGGACGCGGCCATGGTCAGCCGGTCACACGCCCGGACCCGCCGGTCCAGCGCCGCCGCGGCCGCGTCCGGCAGCTCCAGCGGCCGTAGCCCGTCCGGATCGATCAACGGCAACCTCGCCAGGGTGTCCGCGTCGATCCCGTTGGACTTCGCATGCCGGGACAAAAACCGGCGCAGATCCGCCGCCTTCGCACTCGAGACCCGGAACACCAGATGCCCCCGCGCGGTGAAAAACACCGCGATCGGCAACCACGCCGGCCCGGTCGGCTCGATCACCACCTCCAACCGCGTCCCCGCCTGCGCACCAGCCAACGCCGCCTGCTCGACCACGCTCAGACTCTCCACCGTCGGCTCGCACCGGCGCCGGCACACCTCCCGCCCGGCCTCATCACGCACCCGGACCGTGTGCGCCGACGCGATCCCCAGATCAATCCCTACCAGCCTGCGCTGCACTTACCGCCTCCCCAGCTCAGCACCCCATCCACACGCCCCGGCCGCCCGCGCGGGTCAACACCGCACACAGCCACGGTCCCAAGGAGGCAGAGCAGCCTGACGACGGCTCCCACTCATGTGCTGCAACCGGGCCCGGCCTCTCACGGACCGGCCCACTTCCCTCATCCGGGGCATCCGTGGCCAGACCAGCGGTGGCAATCAGCCGAACGAGGCTTAATCCTCAGAGCCCAACGCGACGCCACCCACCGGACCAACCGGGATGCTCATGCAACCCTGGAACCCCGGACTGATCAAGTACCGGAGCTCCTTACATGAGCGCTCCCCTCACTCGCCGAAGACGCCCGCCTCGAGGTCGTCCTCGGCGGTCACCTGGCCGAGCTCCCGGGCCAGCACGTCGGCCTCCAGCACCCGGCCGCCCGGGGTGACCGCGTCGACCAGGTCGGGCAGGATCCCGGCGAGCTGCCAGGCGACCGCGCCCGGCGTGCTGCCGCCGGCGTCGGCCAGGTCGCCGAGCAGCTCCTCGCCGACCGCCGCCCGCACCTGGCCGGTGGTCATCGCGTGGTTCCGCTCGCCGTCGTCGAGCCAGCTGCGGTACTGCTCGGGAGTCGTGGTCACGGCCAGCTCCAGCACGATCGCCCGCAGCCGGGCCGGCCGGTTGCCGGCCAGCCCGCGCACCAGGTCACGCACCTCGGGGTCGTCCAGCAGGGTGGCGAGCTTGCGGACGTCACTCATGATCGGTCTCCATTCGGTACGGGCTGCGTCGCCCGTCAAGACCGGACAGGCCCCCGATCTGTGACATCGCCGGATACCGGCACCGGGCGCAGGACGTGCTGGAGCAGCGTGATCAGCACGCGCCGCACCGCGGACCGGTCGCGGGCGTCGAAGGCGACCACCGGGACCTCCGGGGTGATGGCCAGCGCCTCACGGACATCCTCGAGCGTGTGGAGCTGCCGGCCGTCGAAGCAGTTGACGGCGATCGCGAAGGGCAGGTTTCGCTGCTCCACGTAGTCGATGAAGGGGAAGGAGTCGGCCAGTCGCCGGGTGTCGACGAGAACCACCGCACCCAGGCATCCGCGAATGATCTCGTCCCAGCTGAACCAGAAGCGGGTCGAGCCGGGCAGGCCGAAAAGGTAGACGACGATGTCGCGGTCCAGGGTCAACCGGCCGAAATCCATCGCGACCGTAGTGGTCACCTTGGCCGGCACATGACGATTGTCTTCCATGCCGTAGGAGGCGTTGGTCATGACGGCCTCGGTGGTGAGCGGCGTGATCTCGGAGATCGCGCCGATCGACGTGGTCTTGCCCACACCGAATCCGCCCAAGATCGTGACCTTGCAGGAGACCGTCTCGGACGGGCTCTCCGGCGGTTCCGGCGGCTGTTCCGCCCGGTTGGGGACGATGACGATGCGGTTCCCGGAACCGACCCGGGACGGCGGCACGCGGCCGCCGATCAGCGAAGCCCCGTGCAGACCGCTGTAGATGTCCTCGATCGAGAGCTGCGGCGGGCCGCCGGCCAGACCGTGGATCAGGAGGTGCTCGAAGTCGGCGATGTGGTGCGGCCGCGTGGACAGCTGATAGACCTTGCCGGACACGACGCCGCCCGGGCGCAACCGGAGGCCGTCGCCGGTGTGCATGACGACGGCGGCGCCGGTGACGCTTCGTTCCAGCTCGTCGAGCACCTCGTCCCAGTCGGCCGAGCCGTCACTGGTCGCGATCAGCCGGCGGCCGTCGCCCTGGTGCGCCGCCGGTGCGCTCCAGTGCACGAAGAGCAGACCCGAGGTCTCGCGGGCCGCCCGGCGCAGGCGATCGAGGAGCTGTGCCGTGGTGAGACCGGTCAACTGGGTGATCGCCTCCGGCCGGACCTGCGCGTGCTCGATCATCGTCTCCGGCAGCAGCCGCGGATACGTCGCGCTGTCGCCGATCAGCAGGACGCGGGAGCCGGGGTGCTGCAGGCTGGTGACCGGCGGCCCGGGCCGGCGTTCCGGTGTGGCCGCCACCTCCTCGGCGGCCTGGGCTTCCGTCCTGCCGTCGAGCCGCTGCAGAACCTGCGCCCGGACCCGGGCGAAGGGCCGGCTGAGCGGCGAGATCCGCAATGGTCCGTCCGGGCCGGGTGTCGCGATGGCCGGCGCGTCGGTCGCGGACCTGTCGATGTAGGACGACACGTCGTCGAGGACCTGGGCCACCTCGTCGGTGCGAAGCGTCCCGAGCAGGACGTCGCGTACGCCGGGAAGGAAGTCGTACATCGGCTCGGGGCCGGCGAACGGCACCGGCGTGACCAGGCCGCCGTAGAGCACCTCGGCGAGATGAGCGGGGTCCGGCGCGGGCAGCATGATGCCGTGGACCAGGTGCATGACCGCCGGGTGCAAGGGGGCGGCGGCCAGGTACCCGGCGAGTTTGTAGGCCTCCGGCGACGCCTCGGCGCGGAACCGCAGGACGCGCTGCAGGGGCGGCGTCCGCGGCGCCGGCAGCGGTGCGATGGCGAGGCTGCCGCCGGCCGGCTTGACAATCGCCACGGCGGTGTCGACGCCGCCCTCGGCGACGCCGGCGACCAGCCTCGCCCACGGGTTCAACCAGGAGGGGCTGATCTCCAGTACCGGGATGGCGTAGCGCTCCCGGCGCGGCCGCCGCCACGGGTAGTCCCGGCGCCGCACGGTGAGTTCCCCGTTGGGGCGGGCGAACCCGGTCGCGGTGACGTGGGTCGCAACGGGTGGCAGACAGGTGCGCGACCAGAGCCGTTCGGGCAGAGGCTGCAGGATCGCCACCGGCCCCCGGCGCGCCCACCGGCGCAGGACCCGATGGATGCCGGGGTGCTGCCATCCCGCTGCGACGCAGTCGCTGACCACCAGGACGACGGTGCGCCGGGCCGGGTCGAGCAACTGGTGTGGGCTGTGCACGGCGCCGGAACGCCGGTCCGGCGTGACCTGGCTGTGCCCGGTGGGATCCACCACCAGCGTGTGGACGGACACCGTGCGGAACGCGCCGAGCCGGCGGCACAGCTCGGCGAGCTCGGCGCTCAGGCCGGTCCAGAGCCCGGCCGGGTCCTTCTCCACCACGAGCGCCAGATCCAGCGCCCGGTCGCCGGTCGGCCGGGTGACCGGGCGCCACCGGCGGTGCTCGGCGTACCACTGGGCGGTCGCGTCCTCGTCCAGTTCCGTGGCGTCGCGCGCCACCACCGTCCGTTTGAGCGGCCGCAACGCCCGCAACAACTCCAGCGTGGACAGGCTCGTCCGGTGCGGGGACACCCGCACGGTGTGCGCCGGCGCGGCGTCCGCCTGTTCGGAGGGCGGCTCCTCGCCGACACCGGTGACCTCCGGGGGGCGCCTCGGGAGCAGAGCATGCAACGCCGCGGCGTCGGCCGGATCGTCGGGCCCGGCCGGATCGGCCGCCGGCGACGGGGGCTCCGTCGCCGCCGGTGGCTGCTGGGCACCGCCGGCCCGCGGCACGTCCACGCCACCGGGCCCTCGCGGTGCGGTGACCGCCTCCGTCCGCGGGAGGTGCCCGGCGAGCCAGAGCGCGTCGCTGAGCTGATAGGGGTCCAGCTCGAGGCCGGCGGCGGCGAGGACCAGCCGCAGTTGGTCGATCGACATCGTCAGGCGGTCGAGTTCAGTTGGCGCAGGATGAGGTCGGCCAGGTGCCGTCGGGCGCCGTGGTCGTTGCCGGCCGCCCGGTCGAGCAGGTAGACGGCGTTGAGCAGCTGGTCGGTGGCCATCTCGCCGGTCTCCCGGCGGGCGAGGAACGTGGCGATGAGGTCCTCGCTGCTGCGGGCCCGGTCGGGGCCCAGGTGCGCGGCGACGATCGCGCCGAGTCGCGCGTGGTCCGGGGACGGCAGGTCCAGCCGCACGCACCGGCGCAGGAACGCGGCCGGGAACTCGCGTTCCTGGTTGCTCGTCATGATGATCAGCGGGAACTCCCGGCAGGCCACCAGTCCCTGGTTGACCAGAACCTTCGGGCCCTGGTCGGCGGGCTGCAACCAGACCTGCGGGGTGGTGTCGGCGACCCGGGCCAGCTCGGGAATCTCGTACTCACCCTCCTCGAAGATGTTCAGCAGGTCGTTGGGGAAGTCGAAGTCACTCTTGTCGATCTCATCGACGAGCAGTACGCGGGGGATCGGATAGGGCACGAGGGCGGTGCCGAGCGGACCGAGTCGCAGGTATCGCCCGAGGTGGCCGTCGGCCGCGTCGCCGGTGCTGGCGTCCTCCACCCGCCCGATCGCGTCGTACCGGTAGAGGCCGTCCCGCAGCGTCGACCGGCTGGTGATGGGCCAGCGCAGCACCGCGCCGAGCCGGAGCTCGTGCGCCACCGCGTAGGCGAGGGTGGACTTCCCGACGCCCGGCTCACCCGTGACCAGCAGCGGCCGGCGCAGGTACAACGCGGTGTTGACCAGGTCGATCGTGCTGGGATCGGCCTGATAGGTGGTGGCCAGGGCGGTGCGTCGCTGCCCGTGCGGCGTCGTCGGGGTCCGGTCGAACGCGGCCACCGGCTCCCCGTTGAACCGGCGCCACGGCGGGGGTTCCGGCAGGCGCTCGATCCCGTCGTGGACATCGCCGGTGCCGGTGAAGATCCGCCAGCGGTCAGTCGTCATTGTTCTCCTCAGGGCGGACAAGCCGGTCGCGCGGCGGCCGCCGCGACGGGTCGTCGTACAACAGCACCAGGTCGGCCCCGCAATGGTCGGCCGACGTCGTGCCGGCGGCCTGGGCACGCAGCCGGCGCACACGTTCGGGAAGCTCGGCGAGACCGACGCCGGACAGCGCCTCGCGAAGCCGGCGCACGAACGACTCGCCGGGGCAGCCGTCGTCGGGGCAGTCGGGACAGTGGCCGCGGCGCCACATCATCACCGGAACCCCGCTGTGCAGACCGACCTCCACCGCGGGCCGGTTCCCGGAACCGAACGGGGACGAGGCGAACACCAGGACGCAGCGGCGATAGTCCTCGGCCAGCCAGCCCTCCACCGCCTCGTGACCGCGCCGGTCGGTGCAGGCCACCTGGTCGGCGTCGGCCCCGAGGTCGCGGCCGGCGCCCGCCGCCCACCGCTTCTGCCACTCCGGCGCGATCCGGTCGTTGTCCAGGCGGGACTGGTCGCGGACCAGGACGGCGTGCTTGCGTCCCAGCGCGGACCAGGGCTGTTCCGGCCAGAGCGGCCGGGATTCGAAGTCCTCCTCCAGCTGTTCCGGGGGCAGGAACAGCTCGACCGTGATGTCGCCGCAGTCCGGTGCCATGGCCGCGAGTTGCCGGGGCAGTTCGTCCCGCACCAGCTGGATCGCCTCGGTCATGCCGAGCGGCGTGCTCTCCAGCGGCACCGGGATCACGGCCGACGCGTCGAAGTAACGCCAGATCCGCACCTCGAACCGGGCGTGGTCCGACCCCACCGGCCGGATCCGGACCATCAGGGAGGACGGCCCGTCGAACTCGGCTCCGTCGGCCAACCGGGCGGTCGCCTCCTTCCCGAGCCGCAGCCGTCCAGCCGTGAGCAGAACCCAGTCGCGGATCGCCTGGGCGTCCCTCCCGGTCAGGTCCCTGGCCAGATCGGCGGCGTAACGGAGCACGTAGGGCAGTTCTCCCCGCGGAGGTGGAAGCTGAACCGCCAGCTCGGTGATCACGTCGGCGCTGTCGACCAGCCGCCGCTGCGGGGCGAAGCACTCCCGGCCGACCGCGCGAACGAACCGGTCCTGATGATCCGGCGGCACCGGCAGCCCGGCCAATATCCCGCGCAGCTGACGTTCCTCGTCCTGGTGCAGCCGGTGCGACTTCGCCGGCGCGAGCTTGTCGCTGGCGGCAGACCATTCCCGCTCCTCGGCGAAGAAGCGATCGTGTGCCCGGATCAACCGCCGGTACATCGCGGGGTCGGTCTCGCGCAGCGCCCAGATCGGCACGGCCAGGCCACCCATGGCGGCACCCTTGAGCCGGCTGGCCTTGGCGACACCGCACACCCCGCCGGTCGCCAGGTTCAGCACCGGCCCGCCCGACATGCCCGCCGGTATCTCGCGGTCGCCCAGCATCAGCATCGGGCCACCGAGATCGTGCAGTCCGTCGAACGTCGGCGACGCCGAGGTCTGGCGCAGCTCCGGCTGATAGACATCGGAGAAGCCCACCACCTGCAGATGCGATCGCATCGCCGGCAGCCGTTGGTCCAGCCAGGCGCAGGCTCGGGGGCCGGCGCCGGCCGGTATCTCCACGATCGCCAGGTCCGGGTACGGCCACAGTTCGTTGCGTCCGGGCGGGGCGGACGCGTACCGGACCTCGCCCACCCACTCCGACGTGCCGTGCCGGACGGCGACGGTACGGCGGCGGCCCACCACGTGCGCGCACGTCACCACCAGTCCGGGCGCCGCGAGGAACCCGCTGCCCGTCATCCTCTCGCCGGTGATCCGCACCAGGCAGTCGAGCAGCAACCGTGCGGGGATGTCGGACGCCTCCACGTGGCTCGCCGTCTTACGACTGTGGCGGGTTCGCCGACCAGGTCGCGGTGATCTTCACCGACGCGTTGGCCTGCAGACCGACGAGCGCGGCGACAACGCCACCCTCCGCCAGCGCCAGCTCCACCGCGAACTCGGCGGTGAGCTCGTCCGGCGGCACGCCGTCCAGACCCTTCCGCACATTCGAGACCACCGACCGTACGGTCTCGGTCAGGCCCTTGAGCGGCAACACCCGGTCCCCGATGCCCACATCGCTCGGCCCCTCGGCCGCGACCCTCGCCCACACGATGTCGCCGTCGGGCAACTCGATCTGAATCAGCTCCGTCATCGAAACCCTCACCGTTGAGTTGGGGACGGACAAGGCTATCCAGGCCGCGAATCCACCGCCCTTTTCTGGCGGCTCTCGGACGATTGTCTTGACAACCGGGCACGGCCGCAGGTGGCGATCGACGTTTCAGGCGAGCCGATCCGGGGATCCAGATGGCGTACGACAAGACAACCGGGAGGCGGTCATGCCAGCGGGATCCAGCCCCAAGCGGGAGCGGCAGTACGAGCACATCAAGGACAGCGTCGAGGAGCGGGGCGGCTCCACCAAGCGGGCCAAGGAGATCGCCGCGCGCACCGTGAACAAGGAGCGGGCGCGGGCCGGCGAGTCGAAGACGGCCAGCCGGTCCTCGCTCAAGGACGTGTCGTCCGGGCACCGGGGCGGCAAGCGGTCGCACACCGGCGCCCAGGGACGCACCAAGGAGCAGCTGTACAACGAGGCGAAGAAGCGCAACATCCAGGGCCGCTCGTCGATGACCAAGGCGGAGCTGGAGCGCGCGCTGGCCCGCTGATTCAGTCCTCGTCGCCGGTCACGGCGTTCGCCGCGCCGACCGCCTTGGACTGCGACGAGCCGCGCTGCCGCAGGTAGATCGAGAGGATCGCCATCGACGCGATCGTCGAGGAGGTCGGCACCGGAGTGACCCACATCAAGCCGGCCGACCGGGTGGTGATCCCGTTCAACATCTCTTGCGGCGACTGCTGGATGTGCGCGCGCGGCTATTTCGCGCAGTGCGAGACCACCCAGGTGTACGGGCAGCACAAGGGCGCCGCGCTGTTCGGCTATACCAAGCTCTACGGCCAGGTCCCCGGCGGTCAGGCCGAGTACCTGCGGGTGCCGCAGGCCCACTTCGGCCCGATCAAGGTGCGGGGTCGGCGATCCGGTGACCCATCGGCTGCCGCTGGAGGAGGCGGCGCACGCGGACGAGATCTTCAAGCGCAAGCAGGACGGCCGCGTCAAGGTCGTGCTGAACCCGTGACCGGGTCGGCTCGCGGCGTCGGCGTGGCGGGATCCCAGGCGGCGCAGTGGCCGGCCGCCCCGGCGACGGTGGTCGCGGCGGCCCGGAACGCCGCCCGCTCGCAGGAGGGCAGCGGGTCCAGGTAGGCCGCCAGCTCCGCGGTGACCTCCTGGTGGAAGGCCCGCGCCGCGCGGCGGCCGTCGTCGGTGAGCAGCACCTGGATCGCCCGCCGGTCGCCCGGCACCAGCGAGCGGGCGACCAGCCCGCGCGACTCGGCGCGGTCGATCAGGCCGGTCAGATTCGCCTTGCCGACGCCGAAGACCCGGGCCAGCTCGGCCATCCCGTACGGCTTTCGCGCCAGCACGCACAGCATGCGGCCCTGCACCGGGGTCAACTCGTGCTTGTCGGCCACCCGCGCGAACGTCTCCTGCACCAGCCCGGAGAGCTGGATGAGCGCGAGGGCGTCGGCCTCCGGCTCGGATGGACTGCTCGCGGGCATGGCGCCATCGTACCGCCGAAGTAAGGTTCGTGATCTGTACTATCTAGGGCATGAACTACACCAGAACCGGAGAGATCATCTCATGAGCGACTGGAACACGACCATCATCGCCGAGTTCCGGGCGAACGACGGCCGCGTCGGCGGGAACTTCGACGGCGCCCCCATGGTGCTGATCCACCATCGCGGCCGGAAGAGCGGGCGCGAGCTGGTCAGCCCGCTGATGTACCTCCCGGACGAGGACGACGACGACATCATGTACATCTTCGCCTCCAAGGGCGGCGCGCCGACCCACCCGGACTGGTACCACAACCTGCTCGCGGCCGGCGAGGGCACCGTCGAGCGCGGCACCGAGACCTACCCGGTCAAGGTCCGCGAGCTGACCGGCGCCGAGCGCGACGAGCGCTACGCCGAGCAGGCCCGGCGGTATCCGGGCTTCGCCGAGTACGCGCAGAAGACCGCCGGCGTCCGCACCATCCCGGTCCTGGCGCTCCACCGCGTCCGATAGGGGTTGCATCCGGTACCTGGGTACAGGCTTACCGTCGAGGGCATGGACCCCTGCACCCTGCCCACCGCCGAGCGGCCGTTCCGGCTCGCCGAGTTCGACAACCTGTTCGCCGCGGCCGTGCGCCGGGTCGAGACCCTCGGCCCGGCGCACGCCCGGCTGCACCTGAGCGGGCCGGCCGGCCTCGAGGCGACCGTACGCGACCTGACCGCCCGCGAGACCGAGTGCTGCTCGTTCTTCGCCTTCACGATCACGACCGACGGCGACGACCTGACGCTCGACGTCCGGGTGCCCGACCGGTACGCCGAGATCCTGGCCGCCCTGGTCGCGCGGGCGGTGCCGGCCTGATGCCCGGCGGTCTGCGCACCGGCGAGGTCGCCGAGCGGGCCGGCGTCAACATCCAGACGCTGCGGTACTACGAGCGGCGCGGCCTGGTCGCCGAGCCGGCCCGGTCGAACGGGGGCCACCGGCTCTACCCGCCGGACACGGTCGCCCTGCTCACCGTGATCAAGGCGGCGCAGCGGCTCGGCTTCACCCTCGACGAGGTGGCCGACCTGCTCGCCGCCGGCCGCCGGCACCCCACCCCGGACCTGAGGCAACGGGCGATCGACAAGATCGCCGAGATCGACGCCCGGATAGCGGACCTGACCGCGATCCGGGGCACGCTGACCGCCGTGGTCGACGCGCGCTGCGACAGCCTGACCAACTGCACCTGCGCCGACTGCCCCATCCCGGTCCTGACCATCGGGGCGCCCCGATGAGCGCACCCGTCGCCGGCCGGATCACCGGGGCGCTGGCCGGCCTGGCCTGCGCGGCCTGCTGCGCCCTGCCGCCGCTGATCGCGGCCGGCGTGGTCACGACCACCGGGGCGGCGCTCCTGCGCCAGACGCTGATCGCGGTCGCGGCCGGGCTCGCCGTCGTCGCGCTCGGCCTCTGGTGGCTGCACCGCCGCTGCTCGGCCGGGGCGGCGGCCACCTGCGGCTGCGGTTGCCAGGGAACCGTGTGCTCCCATGAGGCATGACGATCATCCGGTCCCTGCTGCTGTTCGTGGTCGCCGCCGTGGCCGAGATCGGCGGCGCCTGGCTGGTCTGGCAGGGCGTCCGGGAGCATCGCGGCCTCTGGTGGATCGGCGCCGGCGTCGCCGCCCTCGGGGCGTACGGCTTCGTCGCCACCCTGCAGCCGGACGCGAACTTCGGCCGGATCCTCGCCGCGTACGGTGGCGTCTTCGTGGCCGGCTCGCTCGGCTGGGCGATGGCCGTCGACCGCTACCACCCCGACCGCTACGACCTGATCGGCGCGCTGATCTGCCTGGCCGGGGTGGCCGTCATCATGTACGCCCCCAGGTCCTGATTCAGGTCTCGATCAGCACCTTGCCGACGGCGCCGTTCTCCACGGCGCGGTGCGCGTCGGCGGTGCGGGCAAGGGGGAAGCGCACCAGCGGCAGCCCGTGCTCCTCGCCGACCGGCAGCGCCCCGTCGGCGACCGCGGCGGCCACGTCCTCGGCGCCGAACGCCAGCGCCTCCGACCCGAGCGTGTAGAGCACCAGGAACTGGAAGCGGGTGTTCAGCGTCATGTTCTGCCGCACGTCCAGCTCGACGCGTTTGGCGCCGTCGTTCGCGTACGTGGAAATGGTCCCTCTCGTCCGCAGCACCGCCAGGTCGAGGGCCAGATTCGCACCCAGCGCGACCTCGGCGATCAGGTCGACCCCGCCCGGCGCGATCTTGCGGATCTCGGCGGCCGGGTCGCCCTCACGGTAGTTGAGCACGTGGTGGGCGCCGGCGGCGGTGGCCAGCCGGGCCTTCTCCGGGCCGCTGATCGTGGTGAGCACGGTGGCGCCGGCCCAGCGGGCGAGCTGGATCGCGGCGTGGCCGACCGCCCCGGCGCCGCCGGCGACCAGCACCACCTTGCCGTCGAGCGCGCCCGGCCGCAGCCGGCTCGGCCCGCCCTCGGCGACGGTGAGCGCCCGGTGCGCGGTGAGCGCGGGCACGCCCAGCGCCGCGCCCAGCTCGTAGCTCGCGCCGGCGGGCAGCGGCACGGCGCGGTCGCTGGGCACCACGACGGCCTCGGCGACCGTGCCGAACTGGAGGGCGGCGCCGGCCAGGAACAGCCACACCCGCTCGCCGATCCGGCTCCGGTCCTCGCCGGGGCCGACCGCGTCGATCACGCCGGCGCCGTCCAGGCCGGGGGTGACCTCGGCGTACAGCTTCGGGTTGGTGGCGCCGGAGCGGGTCTTCCAGTCGGTCGGGTTCACCCCGGACACCGCGACCCGCACCCGCACCTGGCCGGGGCCGGGCTCGGCCGGCTCGCGATCGACCAGCTCGAGCACCTCGGGGCCGCCGTTGTCGCGGTAGACGATGGCTCTCATCCGTCGCAGGGTACGCAGGTTCGCGCTCCGCCGCGCGCGGAGTCCAGACCCTAGTGGTGCTTGGTGGTCCGCAGCCGGCTGGCCTTCACGGTGGTCAGGCGCGGACCGACCACCCGGCCGTCGGAGGTGACCTCGACCCCCTGCACGTCGTACCAGGTCTCGCCGTCCCGGACCCGCGGGCGGGACCAGTCCACACTCTCGACGATCATCAACAGCGCACCGGCGCCGTAGAGATAGTCGTTCTCGTCGAACGTCCACACCCGCCGTTCCGCATCATCCCGCGCCATGGGAACAGCATTGCACCGGGACGTGCGTCGGCACAGGCGGATGCACGTGCATTTGCACGGCGGGTGCCGGGATCCATCCGGAACGGCACCGATCCTCCTCCGTACGCCCGACCCCGATCGCGCCGGAAAACTTTCTGGCAGGGTGTCGAGTGGGCCGGCCGCCGATCGACGCCTAGGTGAGAGGCATCCCGATCCGAGGAGACAGCAATGCGCTTCATGGTTATCACCAAGGCCACGGCGGACAGCGAGGCGGGTCGCCCCGCGAGCACCGAGGAAATCGCCACGATGGGCGGCTTCCTCCAGGAGCTGACGGACGCCGGGGTGCTCCTGGCCGCCGAGGGCATCCACCTCAGCGCCAAGGGCGCCCGGATCTACTTCGACGGCGAGAAGAAGACCGTGGTGGACGGGCCGTTCGCCGAGACCAAGGAGCTCGTCGGCGGCTTCTTCCTGGTCGAAACCAAGACGCTCGAGGAGTGCGTCGAGTGGTTCAAGCGCTGCCCGATCCAGCCGCCGGGCGCCGCGCCGACCAACATCGAGATCCGGCGGTCTGCTGGACCAACTGGTCGCCCTGCCGGCCCTGCGCAACTACCACCTGCCGTCCAGCGTGCGCGGCGACCTGCTGGCCAGGCTGGGCCGGCCCGCCGAGGCGCGGGTGGAGTTCGAGCGGGCGGCGTCGCTGACCCGCAACGAGCGGGAGCGGACCCTGCTGCTGGACCGCGCGGCCGGCTGCGCCCCGCCCGGCTGAGGGTCAGGGCGAGGTGGTCAGGAGGAACTGGTCGGCGTTGAGGTGGCCCCAGCTGCCGGTGTTGTTGTCGATCAGCTCGATCCGGGCGCTCCTGCCGCGCAGGTCGGCGAGGTCCCAGGTGGTCCAGCGCAGGTATTCCTCGTTGCGGCCGGTGGCGGTGCGGGCGATCTGGTTGCCGACGATGAGGTTGACGGTGGTCGCGTTGCCGGCGCTGTTGGGGTGGTTCCCGCCGCCGAGGAGGAATTTCAGGTAGCGGCGGCTGATCGTGAAGGCGGGCGAGGTGAGGGTGCCGGTGCCGGCGTCGCCGCCGAGGTAGCTGTCGACCAGGCCGCTGCCCAGATAGCCGCTGACCAGTTGCTGGCCGGGGAGGGTTCCGGTGGCGGGCGCGGTGCCGAACGCGGTGCCGGTGCTGGTCCAGCCGCCGTAGCTGCCGTTCTCGAAGTCGCCGAGGACGGTTCCGGTCGGGGTGGCCGGCGTGCTGATCGGGCCGAGGGTCTTGATGGTCAGGTTGCTGAAGGTGGCGCTGCCGCCGTCGGTGTACAGGGCGATGCCGTTGTCGCCGGCCGGGGCGAAGACCTCGCTGGAGTGCACGTAGCGGCCGTCGTCGAGGAAGACCTCGGCGGTGGTGCGGTCGACGAGGATGCGCAGCTTGACATTTTTGCGCCCGGGGTCGACGGGGGTCCGGCTCTCCAGGTAGCGCCCGGAGGTGTCGGGGTTGCCGGTGTTACCGCGGTTGAGGTACGCGTAGTCGTGGTAGACGCCGGTGTCGGCATGCCGGGTGCCGTCGGCGGAGCGGCGTAGCTGGAGCCCGACGTTGTCGAGCTGCGTCCAACTGACGTCCGCGGTGAGCTCGTAGGCGTCGCCCGAGTAGCTCAGCGGGACGTTTCCGTTGACCTGGACGGTGCCCAGGTCGGTGGTGCTGGTGGCGAGGCTGTCGAGTCCGGCGACCGGCTGGGAGACCAGGCTGTAGCTGCCGTCGGCCTGATGCTCGAGCTGGATCTCCCGGACGACCGAATCGGTGCCGTTGAAACCGTCGTTGGCCCAGGTGGGCGTGTTCGCGGCGTAGTCCCAGTCGTTCATCCAGCCGATGGCGTACCGGCTGGTCTTCGGCTTGGCGGGGTTCTCCCAGGTGACGGCGGCATACCAGTCCCAGCCGTGGTCGAGCCACTGCGGCGCCGCGTTGTCCGGCTGGAAGCCGCTCCCGGTGAAGGTGCCGGTCCAGTACGCGTACGTGTTCGGCTGGCCGATCGCCTTGCCGTTGGCGGAGGCGGCGAGGACCCACTTGGTGGTCCCGTCGCCGGCGGTGATGGCGAACAGGTCGGGGCACTCCAGGACGCCGTACCCGGGCATCACCCACTCCCCGACGCTCTGCCAGGTCTTGAGGTTGGTGGAGGTGTAGAAGCCGAGCCGGTCGTTCTCGGCCAGCACGGCGACCCAGCGGCTCCGGGCGGCGTCCCAGATGATCTTGGGATCGCGGAAGTCGGCCCGGCCGGGGTTGGGGATGACCGGCGCCGTCCCGTACGGGCGGAAGCTGGCGCCGCCGTCGGTGGAGTACCAGAGGAACTGGGCCTGGGCGTTGTTCGTCGCGTCCAGCTGGGTGGCCAGCGCGACGACCGCGTTCTTGCCGAAACCGGCGGTGCCGGCGGTGTCCACCACGGGCGAGCCGGACCAGATGCTGCCGTTGACGGTGGTGTCCTTGGGGACCGCGACGCCCTGGTCGGTGAAGTGCACGAGGTCGGTGCTCGTGGCCCGCCGCCAGCTGGTGTGGTCGGTGGCCGGGTAGTCGTCGTTGTACAGGTAGTAGTACTGGAACTGGCCGTTGAGGTAGACCGGGCGCTGCGGGTCGTTCATCCAGTAGCCGGGGACGGTGTTGTGGTACACCGCCCGATAGCTGGTGGTGGTCGCCGCCGCCGCGACGGCCGGCGCCGGCACCGACGGGAGCAGCAGCACGGCCGCCGCGAAGAGAGCTGTCCTCATGCGTACACCTGCCCAAACGTTTTTTCAGTGGAGTGCGTCACACTGTGAACGTGGCAAATCGTTTTGTCAACGGCCGTTAACGGCTGTTGACAGGCGCGGCCGGACGGTGCAATCTCGTCGCAACGGATTGGCAAAACGATTGGGCAGGCGATGGCCGGGCGGGTGACGATCAAGGACGTGGCGGAGGCGGCCGCCGTCTCCGTGACGACCGTGTCGCACATCCTCAACGAAGTGGCGGGCAAGCGGATCAGTCCGGAGACCCGGCGGCGGGTGGTCGACACCGCCAAGCGGCTCGGCTACGCCCCCAACGACCTGGCCCGGGGCCTGCGGCTGCAGCGGTCGAACACGATCGGGTTCGTCAGCGACGAGATAGCCACCACGCCGTTCGCCGGGCGCATCATCCTCGGCGCGCAGGAGGCGGCCGCTGCGCGCGGCCTGCTGCTGCTGATGCTGAACACCGGCGGCGATCCCGAGCTGGAGCGCAAGGAGATCGAGGTGCTGCTGCAGCGCCAGGTCGACGGCGTGCTGTACGCGGCGATGTCGCACCGGGTGGTGCGGGTCCCCGACGGGCTCGGCGCGGTGCCGACGGTGCTGCTGGACTGCCGCTCCGACGATCTGGCGGTGTCGTCCGTGGTGCCCGACGAGGAGCAGGGCGGCTACACCGCGACCCGGGCGGTGCTCGACCACGGCCACCGCCGGGTCGGGCTGGTCAACAACGCGGAGCCGATCCCGGCCACCGGCGGCCGGCTGGCGGGTTACCGGCGGGCCCTGGCCGAGGCGGGCGTCGCCTTCGACCCGGGCCTGGTGGTGACCGACCTGTGCGACACGGCCGGCGGCTACCGCGCGGCGCGCGAGATCCTCCGGCGGGACCCGCGGCCGACCGCGCTGTTCTGCTTCAACGACCGGATGGCGATGGGCGCCTATCGAGCCGCGGCCGAGCTCGGGCTCGCCATTCCCACCGACCTGTCGGTCATCGGATTCGACAATCAGGAACTGATTTGTGAGGGCGTTTTTCCCGCGTTGACCACGGTCGCCCTGCCACATTACGAAATGGGGGCGCGAGCGGTCGAACTGCTGCTCGGCAAGGTCTCCCCCGCCGCGCACGAACTGTTGCGGTGCCCCTTGGTGACAAGGGCATCGGTTGCTCCGCCGCCCCGACTCTGACCTCGGGACGGCGAAGCTCTCACCCAGGCGACCGTCAGCACCGGTCGTCCTCCTGCGATTCCCGAGAGATACGAAAAGGGTACACGCATGACCGCAAAGATCTCCCGGCGCCTGTTGTTGCAGGCCGGCGCCGCCTCGGCCCTGCTGGCCGGTTGTTCCTCCGGATCGTCGTCGGGCTCGTCCGGCGGCAAGACGCTGAACGTCGCGTTCTTCGGCGACCAGAGCGCGGCCGACAAGGCGGCCAAGGCGGCCGGACCGTTCCTGGCGGCGCATCCGGGCGTCACGGTGAAGTTCACCGGGACCTCCGGTACGGACTGGAACGATTTCTTCAGCAAGCTGCTCACCCAGATCGCCGCCGGAAACGCCCCGGACATCGCCTGCGTCGCGACCGAGGGCCTCCAGTTGTTCGCCGCGAAGGGCCTCGCCCAGCCGCTCGACGAGTACGTGAAACGGGACGCGAGCGAGCTCAAGCCGTTCTTCGCCGACGTCCATCCGTCGCTGATCGAGGCGATGATGTACCAGGGGCACCTGTTCGAGCTGCCGACCGACTTCAACGCCGGCAACATGTTCTACAACACCTCGCTGTTCAAGGCCGCGGGCGTGGACCAGCCGGCCGAAACCTGGACCAAGGACGACTTCACCGCCATCGCCCGGAAGATCTCCGCGAAGGGCGGCGGGGTGGTCGGCTGGGACTGGGTCGTCCGGCTGTGGGGCAGTTGGACCTCCTGGATGTACGCCAACGGCGGCAACCTGCTGACCGAGGGCAAATGGGACGGCGGCGACTGGCTGTGGAACACCTTCTACCCCGGCGACCCGGCGGCGGCCGGCCGCGGCGGCGGCTGGAAGTGGGGCGACCCGACCGCGAACTCGGCCGCCACCGTGGAGGCCCTCGACTTCATGATCGAGCTGCAGAAGCAGGGCCTGTCGCCGCAGCCCGACGTCGGCGGCGGCGACACCCTGCAGGGCCTGTTCGCGAGCAACAAGATCGGCGCGGCGATCGGCGGCGGGTTCTGGGCCGGCGGCCTGCACAACGCCGGCATGGCCGACGGCTCCTTCGACGTGCAGTACTTCCCGAAGTGGAAGACCCAGCGGCACCTGTTCGGCACGGCCGGCTACGGCATCTTCCAGTCGTCCAAGAACAAGGACCTGGCCTGGGAGTTCCTCAAGACGCTGGTCCAGCCGGCCACCATCGACCTGCTGATCCCCGGCAACGCCAGCACGCCGACCCGCAAGTCGATGATGACCCCGCAGAAGTACGCCGATACCGGCCCCAAGAACTGGCACGTCTTCTACGACACGCTGACCAAGTTCGACAACACCGCGCCGATCCCGGCCCCGCCGTACTACAACGCCATGGCCATCGCCCTGAACAAGCGCACCACGCAGGCCATGGCCTCGGGCAACGCACAGTCCGCGCTCGACGGGCTGCAGGCCGACCTCGAGACCGCCGCGAAGGCCGGCTGATGTCCACGGTCACCCCGGTCCGCGCGCCGCACACCAGCGGCGCGCGGGCCACCCCGGGCACCTCCCGGCGGCGCGCCGCCCGCCGGGAGGCCGCCTTCGGCTACGCGATGGCCTCGCTGTCCCTGATCGCCGTGTTCGTCTTCACCGCCGGCCCGATCGTCGCCTCGTTCGTCCTGGCGCTGTTCAAGTGGGACGTCATCAGCAGCCCCGAGTTCGTCGGCCTGCGCAACTTCCGGACGCTGGCGCACGACCAGACGGTCACCAAGTCGCTCGCGGTGACCCTCGGCCTGGCGGTGGCCATCGTGGCCCTGCAGGTCGGCCTCGGCCTCGGCCTGGCGCTGCTCGTCGCCCAGCGCCGCTCGAAGATCGCCCGGACCATCTTCCGTACGGCGTTCTTCCTGCCCCTGCTCGCCTCCGCCGCGTCGATCTCGATCGTGATGAGCTACCTGTTCGACCAGCACTTCGGGGTGATCAACTACTACCTCACGATGCTGCACCTGCCGGCCGTGCCGTGGCTGAGCTCGACCGGCGGCGCCACCGCGACGATCGTGCTGGTCGCCGTGTGGCAGCAGCTGGGCTTCACGTTCATCCTGTTCGTCGCCGCGCTCGGCGCCGTGCCGCCGGACATCCTGGAGGCGGCGCGGGTGGACGGGGCCACCCCCACCCGGCTGTTCTGGCGGATCAAACTCCCGCTGATCAGCCCGACGGTGCTCTTCGCGAGCGTGGTCGGCCTGATCAACGCGATGCAGCTGTTCGACCAGCCGTACGTGATGACCAAGGGCGGCCCCGGCGACGCCACCTACACCACCGTGCTGGTCGTCTACCAGACCGCCTTCCAGAACCTCCAGTTCGGCTACGCCTCGGCGATCTCCGTGCTGCTGTTCCTGATCCTGCTGCTCATCACCGCCGTGCAGTTCACGGTGAGCCGGAAGTGGGTGTTCTACTCGTGAGCCGCATCCGAGCCGCGCTCTCCGTGCTCGTCCTGACCGTCGCCGCGCTGCTGGTCGTGGCCCCGATCGCCTGGGCCGTCAGCACCTCGCTGCGCACCCCGGCGAGCTCGTTCGACCTGCCGCCGCACTGGATACCCACCCACCCGGTGTGGTCCAACTACCGGGACGCCTTCGAGAAGGTGCCGCTGGCGACCTTCATCGGGAACAGCGTCGTGGTCACCGGGCTCATCGTGGCCGGCCAGCTGATCACCTCGACGATGAGCGGCTACGCCTTCGCGATGGTGCGCTTCCGCGGGCAGAAGGCGCTCTTCGCGATCATCCTGGCCACCATGATGGTGCCGCTGCAGACCACCATCATCCCGGTGTTCCTGCTGATCAGGTACTTCGGCCTGACCGACAGCCGGCTGTCGCTCGTGCTGCCCGCGGTGGCCGGCGCGTTCGGCACCTTCCTGATGCGGCAGTACTTCCTGCAGATGCCGCGCGAGCTCGGCGAGGCCGCGCGGGTCGACGGCGCCAGCCACTGGCAGGTGTTCTCCCGGATCTACGCCCGGATGGCGTTCGCGCCGATGGCGACGCTCGCGGTGCTGACCTACGCCGCGTACTGGAACGAGTTCTTCCGGCCGTTGATCTTCCTGCAGACCAGCTCCAAGTTCACCCTGCCGCTCGGCCTGGTGTCGCTGCGGGGCTACTTCGGCACCGGCAGCGTCTCGATCGTCCTGGCCGGCGTGGTCATCGCGCTGATCCCCAGTGTGCTCATCTTCGCCGCCGCCCAGCGGTACTTCGTCGAGGGCATCGTGGCCGGCTCCTTCCGCTGAGCCCCTCCATCTTTGTGAAAGGCCCCCGCTTGTCCACCGATCCGCACCTGCCCGCCGTCCACCTGCGACCGCCCCGGAACTGGGTCAACGACCCCAACGGCCTGGTCTTCCACGACGGCTTCTACCACGTGTTCTTCCAGTACAACCCGAACGGCCCCGAGCACCGGGACGTCCATTGGGGCCACTTCCGCAGCCGGGACCTGGTCCGCTGGGAGCTGCTGCCGGTCGCGCTGGCGCCGACGCCCGGCGGCGACGACGCGGACGGCTGCTGGTCCGGCAACGCGATCTCCGACGACGGCCGGATCCTCGCCTTCTACTCGGCCCGGCGCGACGACCGCTGGTGGCAGCCGGTCACCACGGCCGAGTCCCGCGACGGCGGGCACACCTGGGCCAAGCGGCCGCTGCCGCTGCTCGCCCAGCCACCGGCGGGCACCACGATGTTCCGCGACCCGTACGTCTGGCGGCAGGGCGGCCGCTGGCGGATGCTGGTCGGCTCGGCCCTGGCCGACGGGCGCGGCGCGGCGTTCCTCTACGAGTCGCCCGACCTGCGCTCCTGGGCCCCGCGCGGGCCGCTGCACACCGGCCCGACCGGCTGGGAGTGCCCGCAGTACGCGACCTTCGGCGACCGCGGCCTGCTGATCGTCAGCCAGTGGCATCCCGAGCGGGGACCGCAGAACGTGGTCGCCTACCCCGGCCGCGAGCGGGACGGGCGGCTGGCCGGCGCCGAGCCGGTGCCGCTCGACCACGGGCCCGACTTCTACGCACCGGCCCTGCTGCCCGCCCCGGACGGCCGCTGGCTGCTCTGGGGCTGGACCCCGGAGGCCCGAAGCGGCGACTGGGTGCACGAGGCCGGCTGGGCGGGCGCCCTCACCGTGCCCCGCGAGGTGACCCTCACCGCGGACGGCGCCGTCCACCAGCGCCCAGCCCGCGAGCTGCTCGCCCTGCGCGCGAGGCGGATCGTGCACCGCACCGGCCCGGCGGGCGACCTGGGCGAGGTCGGCCCCGCCTTCGACCTCACCGCCACCCTGACCGCCGGCGCCGGCTTGCGGCTCGACACGTCGCCGGACGGCACCGAGCACCTGGACATCCGGTGGGACGCGGCGTCCGGCCGGCTGCTCGTCGACCGTGACCACGCCTCCCGCGACCCCCGGGCCGCCCGGGGCAGCTATGCCCTGCCCTGCCCGTCCGCCGACGATCTGCGGATCATCGTGGACGGCTCGATCGCCGAGGTCTACCTGTCCTCCGGCCGGGTACTCACGCTGCGCTTCTACCCGACCGGCCGGGCGCCCTGGCGGCTGAGCGCCACCGGCCCGGGACACGTCACCGCCGAGGCCTGGGAGCTCCGCGGCCCCGTCGTGTCAGAGGCGTGTCAGAGCGGTGACAGGGCCGCCGCCGATCGTTGCACCCATGAGTTCAGCGATTGAGGTTTCGCAGTTGCGCAAGGCCTTCGGGGACAAGACGGTTCTCGACGGCATCGATCTCGAGGTGCCCACCGGCACGATCTTCTCCCTGCTCGGCCCGAACGGCGCGGGCAAGACCACCACGGTGAACGTGCTGACCACGCTGATCCAGGCGGACGGCGGCTCGGTGCGGGTCGCCGGCCACGACGCCGCCGCCGAGGCGAAGGCGGTGCGCGCCGCGATCGGCGTCACCGGCCAGTTCGCCGCCGTCGACGAGCTGCTGACCGGCGAGGAGAACCTGCGGCTGATGGCCGACCTGCACCGGGCCGGCCCCGGCGCCGCCCGGCTGATCGGCGAGCTGCTGGCGCGGTTCGAGCTGACCGAGTCGGCCGGCAAGCTGACCTCGACCTACTCCGGCGGCATGCGGCGCAAGCTGGACCTGGCGATGACCCTGGTCGGCGACCCGCGGATCATCTTCCTGGACGAGCCGACCACCGGCCTCGACCCGCGCAGCCGGCGCACCATGTGGGGCATCATCCGGGAGCTGGTGGCCGGCGGGGTCACCGTCTTCCTCACCACCCAGTACCTCGAGGAGGCCGACCAGCTGGCCGACCGGATCGCCGTGCTGGACCGGGGCCGCCTGGTCGCGCAGGGCACCGCGGCCGAGCTCAAGCGGCAGATCCCGGGCAGCCACGTGCGGCTGCGCTTCGCCGACCCGGCCACCCTCGACGCCGCCGCCCGGGTGCTGACCGGCGCCGCCCGCGACGACGAGGCGCTCACCCTGCGGGTGGCGAGCGACGGCGGCACCAGGTCGCTGCGCTCGCTGCTGGACCGCCTCGCCGAGTACTCGCTCGACGCCGAGGAACTCTCCGTGCACACGCCGGACCTCGACGACGTCTTCCTCGCCCTCACCGGACACGACACGGAGGTCTCCGCCAAATGAGCACGATCGCATCCCCGCTCGGCGACTCGGCGATCATGCTGCGCCGCAACTTCAAGCACACCCTCCGGAACCCGACCGCCGTCTTCAACGCGGTGCTCTTCCCGGTCGTGATCATGCTGATGTTCGTGTACCTGCTGGGTGACGCGTTCAGCGTCGGCGTCAAGTACGTGGACTACGCGACGCCCGGCATGATCGTCCTCGCCATCTGCTACGGGCTCGGGTCGACCGCCACCGCGGTGAACTCGGACATGACCAAGGGCATCATCAACCGGTTCAAGGTCATGGACGTCTCCCGGGGCGCGGTGCTGACCGGCCAGGTCATCGCCAGCCTGCTGAACAACGTGATCGCCGTGGCGGCCATCGCCGGCACCGCGTTCGCGCTCGGCTTCCGCCCGTCGGCGAGCCCGCTGGACTGGCTCGGCGTGGCCGGGATGGTGGTGCTCGTGGGCTTCTCGATCGGCTGGTTCACCGTGGCGCTGGGCCTGTCGGCCAAGAGCGTGGAGACGGCCGGCCTGGCCACCGTACCGCTGATCATGCTGCCGTTCCTGAGCACCGCGATCGTGCCGGCCGGCAAGATGGGCCCGGGCGCCAAGCAGTTCGCCGAGTACCAGCCGTTCACCCCGATCATCGAGACCTTCCGCGGGCTGCTGACCGGCTCGGTGCACGCCGGCGACGCGATCGCCGCGATCGCCTGGTGCGTAGGGATCGGCGTGGTCGGCTACCTGTGGGCGATCGCCACCTTCAAGAAGCGAGCGTGACCCCGGCCAGCTGATCCCAGCCGGTCCGCTCCCCCTCCGCGACTGCCTCGGCGTATCCGGCGCCGAGGCGGTCGCGCGTTTCGCGATCGATCCGGTCCTCGTCCGGAAGAGCGAGATCCCGCAGGCCGCGTACGCCGCGGGCCGCCGCGATCAAGCGCGCCGCCTGCGCGAAGTCGGCCGACCGCAGAGCCAGGTCGGCCACCCCGACGAGCGCCCGGGCGACGGTCGGCGCGTGCCCGGCCTCGGTCGCCGCCCGGAAGGCGGCGGCCCGGTGCCGGCGGGACTCGTCCAGGTCCTCGGTGAGGTAGCCGAGCAGGTCCTCCAGCAGGGCGCGGGAGTTCGCCTCCTCCCCCAGCATCGCGGCGGCGGCGGTGACCTGCCGGCGAGCCTCGCCGGCCTCGCCCCGCCACCGGGCGAGCTCCGCCTTCGCCAGGGCCAGCTCGGCCAGCGAGGCCGGCCAGGCGACCCGCTCGGCGTACCGCTGGGCCTGCGCCATCGCAGCCACGCTCGCCGGCCCGTCCCCGGCCAGCCAGTACAGCTGCGCCTGCCGCGAGCGGATCGGCACCACGTCCTCGATCGCGCCGACCTCGGTGACCACGGCGCAGGCCCGGTCCAGGCGCGCGCACGCGGCGCCGAACTCGCCCCGGGTGGCCAGGCGGCCGGCCAGCTCGGTCAGCGCGAAGGAGATCCCCCACCGTTCGCCGAGCGCGCCGAACTCGGCCAGGGCCGCCTCCAGGAAGGCGTCCGTCCCGGCGCCGCCCTGTCCGGTGATCACCCGCATCTTGCCCATCTGCAGCCGGGCGAGCGCGCGGGCCCACGGGTCGTCGTCGGTGAGCAGCGGCTCGTACGCGCTCAGTGCCTCGGCCGGCGCGCGCAGCATGCGTTCCAGCGCGGCGATGAACCGGACCGCCGGATGGGCGCCCTCGATCCGCCGGCCGAGCTCGTACGCCCGATGGATCCACTCCTGCGCCCTGTACTGGTCGGCATGCCCGGAGGTGAGGAACATGGTGACGAAGGCGTAGACCACGGCCCGGGTCTCGTCGGCGACCGCACCGGGGAGGGCAGCGGCGGCCATGATGAGCTCGTTGCCCTCGGTCTTGTGCCCGCCGAGCCACCAGTACCAGCCGGCCTCGGCCGCCAGGCGCATCGCCGCGCCCGCCTCGCCGGCCGCGAGGGCGCCACGCATGGCGGCGGCGATGTTGTCGTGCTCGGCCTCCAGCACGGCGAGCCACTCCAGCTGCTCGGCCCGGCGCAGGTGCGGCTCGGCGGTCGCGGCCAGCTCGGTGAAGTAGGCGAGGTGGGCCCGGCGGGCGTGCTCGGTCTCCCCGGCCTCGGCGAGGCGCTGCTGGGCGTACTCCTTGATGGTGCCGAGCATGCGATAGCGCTCGCCCACGGCGACCACCAGGGATTTCTCGGTCAGCGCGGTGAGCAGGTCCAGCACCTCCGCGGAGTCGTCCCCGCCGCAGACCCGCTCGGCGGCCTCCAGGCTCGCGCCGCCGGAGAAGATGGAGAGCCGGCGCAGCACGGTCCGCTCGGCGTCGGTGATCAGCCCCCAGCTCCAGTCGATCACCGCGCGCAGCGTGCGGTGCCGGGGCAGCGCGGTCCGGCTGCCGCCGGTGAGCAGGCGGAACCGGTCGTCGAGCCGGTTGGCCAGCTGGTCCAGGGTCATCGTGCGCAGCCGGGCGGCGGCCAGTTCGATGGCGAGGGGCATCCCGTCCAGGGCCCGGCAGATGCGGGCCATGGTGGCGAGCGCGGCCGCGTCGGTGACGAGATCCGGGCGTACGGCCGAGGCCCGGTCGATCAGCAGCCGGACGGCCGGCGCCGCCTCGATCTTGATCGGGTCGGCGGCCGGATCGGGCAGGACCAGCGGGACGACCGGCCACAGGGCCTCGCCGGTGATACCGAGCGGCTCCCGGCTGGTGGCCAGGATCCGCAGCCGCCGGCACTCGCCGAGCACGCGGTGCGCGAAGGCGGCCGCCGCCTCGATCACATGCTCGCAGTTGTCCAGGATGAGCAGCGCCTCCCGGTCGCGGAGGGCGGCGATCACCCGGTCGATCGGCTCGGCGTCCGGCGCCTCGCCGAGCAGCGAGTCGCGCAGCCGCAGCGCGCCGAGCGTCGCCAGCGCCACGTCGGAGTCTCTGCCGCCGCCGGCGCCTGGTCCTCCGGACGGCGCGGAGAATCCGGGCCCCGTGGGGGCCAGCTCCACCAGCCACACCCCGTCCGGCACGTCGCCTACGAGGGTCCGCCCGGCCTCGGTGGCCAGCCGGGTCTTGCCGGTGCCGCCCGGCCCGGTCAGCGTGGTCAGCCGGTGCCCGCCGATCAGGTCGCGGACCGCGCCGACGTCCGCCTCCTTGCCGACGTAGCTGGTCAGCTCGGCCCGCAGGTTGGTGGCCCGTTCCTCCTTGCGCGGGCCGCCCTCGCCGCGCAGCAGAGCGACGTGCAGGGCGGAGAGCTCCGGCGACGGGTCGGCGCCGAGCGCGTCGGCGAGGGCCTCGCGGGTGCGCTCGTACGCCAGCAACGCCTCGGCCTGCCGACCGGCGGCGGCCAGCGCCCGCATCAGGGCGACGGTCAGCCGTTCGCGCAGCGGATGCGCCGCCACCAGCGCGGACAGCTCGGTGACCAGCTCCGCGCCGCGGCCGAGCCGGGCCTCCGCGTCGTACCACTGCTCCTGGGCGCTCAGCCGCAGCTCCTCAAGCCGGGTGACGGCCGCGTCGAAGGCGGCGCTGTCGGTGAGGCCGACATCCTGCAGGGCCGGGCCGCGCCACAGCCCGAGGGCCTCCCCCGGCCGGCCGGCGGCGACCAGGCGCTCGAACCGGACGGCGTCGACCGCCTCCGGCGGGACGGCCAGCCGGTAGCCGTCGGTGTGGCCCTCGATCGAGCCGGCCGGCAGGGCCTTGCGCAGCCGGGACACCAGCCGGTGCAGCGCGTTGGCGGCGTCGGCCGGCGGCTGCTCGCCCCAGATCCAGTCGACCAGGGTCGCCTTGCCGACGACCCGGCCGGGCTCGAGGGCGAGCGCGATCAGCAGCGCGCGCAGGCGGGCGCCCGGCACATCGGCGAGGCCGCCGTCGTCCGTACGTACCTCGAACGAGCCCAGCATCCCGATCCGCACGCCGCAGATTTTGCCACGGGCGGCAATCCCGGCGTGTCCGGCGGCATCACGCGGCATCGCGCCGCATCGCCGCATCGCCGCATCGCCGCATCGCCGCATCGCCGCATCGCCGCATCGCCGCATCGCCGCATCGCCGCATCGAGATCGTCGGCTGGCCCTTGACCGCGCGGCCGGTCCGGGGATATGACGTGGCGATGGCGGAGCTGACGGTCGCCGACACCAATGGCATCCTCCGGCAGCCATGGGTGCGGCCCGAGCGGACCAGCCGCGGGCTCGGCTGGGAGCGCCTCTACGTATCCACCCAGAGCGAGCGGGCCTACCAGGCGTCCTTCGGGGGCGCCGCCAGCCACCTGGTGATCCTGCACCTCGACGGCCCGGTCACCGTCCGCCGCGGGCACCTCGGCCTGACCCGGTCGCGGGTGGTCCCGCCCGGCGGGCTGTTCGTGCACCCGGCCGGCAAGGACCTGACCGTCGAGCTGGGCGGGCCGCTGGACACCGTGCACGCCTATCTCACCGACGACGCGCTGCGCGAGGCGCACGACGGCGCGCCGGTGGAACTGGCCGAGGAGCTGGGCGCCCTCGATCCGCTGGTCGAGCAGCTGATGCTGACCCTGGACGGGGTGCTGCGCGGCTGGGAGCCGTCCGCCCGCACGTACGTGGATCATCTCGGTCAGGCCCTGGCCGCGCAGCTGGCCCGGCGGCACAGCGTGCGCCCGGTGCCCGCGCTTGCTCTTTCCGGAACCCGCAGCGGGCTGACCGACCGGCAACTGACCGCCGTGCGGGAGCTGATCGAGGCGCGGCTGGCCGAGCCGCTGCCGCTGCGCGATCTGGCCGCGGCGGCGGGGCTGAGCGTGAGCCAGTTCGGGCGGCAGTTCAAGGCGCGCACGGGGCAGTCGCCGCATCAGTTCCTGATCCAGCTGCGGGTGGACGAGGCGTGCCGGTTGCTGCGGCACAGCCCGTTGCCGATCGTCGAGGTGGCGGCTCGGTGCGGGTTCTCGCACCAGGAGCACCTGACCCGGGTGTTGCGGGCACACCTGCGTACCACGCCGGCGGCGCTCCGGCGCGCATTTCTTGCACCGTGAACGTGCGCTTGCTTTGTGCCGCGCTCGGTTTGTGCAGCGTGAACGTGCAGGCGTGACCCCGGGCGGGACGCCGAGACTGGGCCGATGACGGATGTCGAGACCGATGTGCTGATCGTCGGCAGCGGGCCGGCCGGTGGGGCCGCCGCGCTGTTGCTGAGCACCTATGGCGTACCGAACATCGTGGTGACCAAGTACGGCCGGTTGTCGGACACGCCGCGGGCGCACATCACCAACCAGCGCACGATGGAGGTGCTGCGCGACGCCGGCCTCGAGGACCAGGTGATCGCCCAGGCCACGCCGCAGCGGCTGATGGGCGACACGCCGTTCTGCTCGAGCCTGGCCGGCGAGGAGCTGGGCCGGCTGCACACCTGGTACACCCATCCGTCCCGGCAGGCCGACCACGACCTGGCCTCGCCGTCGAGCATCTGCGACATGCCGCAGCACCTGATGGAGCCGGTGCTGGTGGACAACGCGATCGCCCGGGGCACGTCGTTCCGCTACGAAACGGAATACCTGTCGCTCGAGCAGGATGCGTCCGGCGTCACGGCGACCGTTCGCGATCGGTTGCGCGGCGACGAGTACCGGATCCGGGCGAAGTATCTGATCGGCGCGGACGGCGGGCGCAGCAAGGTGGCCGAGGACATCGGGCTGCCGATGGTCGGCAGGATGGGCGTCGCGGGCAGCATCAACATCGTCTTCGAGGCCGACCTCAGCAAGTACGTCGCGTACCGGCCGAGCACGCTGTACTGGGTGCTGCAGACCGGGTCGGACATCGGCGGGATCGGGATGGGCCTGGTCCGCTGCGTGCGGCCGTGGCACGAGTGGCTGATCGTGTGGGGTTACGACATCAACGGCGAACCCCCGGACCTGACCGAGGAGTACGCCCGGCGGATCGCCCACCATCTGATCGGGGACGACTCGGTGCCGGTGACCATCAAGTCGTCCTCGGCGTGGACGGTCAACCACCTCTACGCCGAGGCGTACCAGAAGGGCCGGGTGTTCTGCGCGGGCGACGCGGTGCACCGGCATCCGCCGTCCAACGGTCTCGGCTCGAACACGTCCATCCAGGACGCCTACAACCTGGCCTGGAAGCTGGCCCTGGTGCTGCGCGGGGTGGCCGGCCCGGAGCTGCTGGACACCTACACCGCCGAGCGGGCGCCGATCGGCAAGCAGATCGTCGACCGGGCCAACCGCAGCATCGGCGAGACCACCCGCATCTTCGAGGCGCTCGGGATGCTCTCCACCGAGGACCCGTCGGAGCTGCGCCGCAACATGGCCAAGCGCAAGGACGCCGGGCCCGAGGCGGAGAAGCAGCGGGCGGCGTTGCGCGAGGCGATCGAGTTCAAGAACTACGAGTTCAACACCCACGGCGTCGAGCTCAATCAGCGGTACGAGTCGAGCGCCGTCCTCCCCGACGGGTCCGCCCCCGCCATGAACCCGCGCGACGACGAGCTCTACCACCACGCCACCACCACGCCGGGCGCGAAGATCCCGCACGCCTGGGTGGTCCGCGACCGGCGTTCGGTGTCCACGCTGGACCTCGGCGGGCAGGGCCGGTTCACGCTCTTCACCGGGGTCGGCGGGGAGCCGTGGGTCTCGGCCGTCTCGTCGGTCGCGGCCGACCTGGGCGTGCCACTGGCAGCGGTGACGATCGGGCCGGGCGCTTCGTACGAGGACGTCTACGGCGACTGGGCACGGCTGCGCGAGGTCGGCGACAGCGGCTGCGTGCTGGTCCGGCCGGACAACCACGTCTGCTACCGCAGCGCGGCCCTGCCCGGCGCGCCGGCCGACGTGTTGCGCGAGGCCCTGATCAGCGTGCTGGGGCGAGCAGTTTGACCGGAACTCGCGCGGCGAGTTCGTCGAACGAGATGCCGAACGTCTCCCGCACCACGACGCCGTCCGGCGTGATCAGAAATGTCGCGTGGTCCGTGTAGACGCGGTCGACGCAGCCGACGCCGGTGAGCGGATACGAACACTTCTCGACCAGTTTGGCCGAGCCGTCCTTCGCGAACAGCGTCATCATCACGAAAACGCTCTTCGCGCCGATCGCCAGGTCCATCGCGCCGCCGACCGCCGGGATCGCCTCCGGCTCGCCGGTGTGCCAGTTGGCCAGGTCGCCGGCGGCCGAGACCTGGAACGCGCCGAGCACGCACACGTCGAGGTGGCCGCCGCGCATCATCGCGAACGAGTCGGCGTGGTGGAAGTACGACGACCCGGGCAGCTCGGTCACCGGGATCTTCCCGGCGTTCATCAGGTCGGGATCGATCTGGTCGCCCGTGGCGGCCGGGCCCATGTTGAGCATCCCGTTCTCGGTGTGCAGCACCACGCCCGAGTCGGCCGGCAGGTGGTCGGCGACCAGCGTGGGCTGGCCGATCCCGAGGTTCACGTACGCGCCGCGCGGGATGTCGTTCGCGATCAGTTCGGCCATCGCGTGCTTGTCGAGGCTCATGCTGCGCCCTCCTCTGGCATGCCCTTCTGGCCCTCGCCTGCGATGCCCCATCCAACCGCCCCGCCCGCCGCCCAAAGACGGACTGAAGGCTTGTCTACTCGGGCTGGGTGCCGCTCGGTGCAGGCGGTCATACCGCCACCACCCGGTCCACGTAGATGCTCGGCGTCACGATCGCTTCGGGATCGAGCCGGCCCGTGTCGACCACCTCGCTCACCTGGGCGATGACCAGCTTGGCGGCGGTCGCCATCACCGGCCCGAAGTTGCGGGCGGTCTTGCGGTAGACGAGGTTGCCCATCCGATCGGAAACGTGCGCGCCGATCAGTGCCACGTCCCCCCGGATCGGGTACTCGAGCACGTAGGTGCGGCCGTCGATCTCGCGCACCTCCTTGCCCTCGGCGAGCGACGTGCCGGCGCCGGTCGGGCAGAAGAACGCGCCGATGCCCGCGCCGGCCGCCCGCATCCGCTCGGCGAGGTTTCCCTGCGGCACCAGGTCGAGCTCGATCTTCCCGGCCCGGTACAGCCCGTCGAAGACCCAGGAATCCGACTGCCGCGGAAAGGAACACACCATCTTGCGTACGCGTCCCTTGGCCAGCAGGGCGGCAAGGCCGGTGTCGCCGTTCCCGGCGTTGTTGGAGACCACGGTGAGGTCCTTGGCGCCCTGCTCGATCAGCGCGTCCACCAGTTCGACCGGCATGCCGGCCATGCCGAACCCGCCGACCAGGATCGTCGAGCCGTCCTCGATCCCGGCGACCGCCTCGGCCGCCGAATCGCAAATGGTCGCGCTCATGACGCCACGCTCTCCAGCACCACGGCGAGGGCCTGGCCGACGCCGATGCAGATCGCGGCGACACCCCAGCGCTCGCCGGACTCCTTCAGGCGGGCCGCGAGCGTGCCCAGGATCCGGCCGCCGGATGCGCCGAGCGGGTGACCGATCGCGATCGCTCCGCCCTTCGCGTTCACGATCGCCGGGTCGATGCCCCAGGCGTCCACGCACGCGATCGATTGGACCGCGAACGCCTCGTTCAGCTCGACCGCGGCCACCTCCGACCAGGTGACACCGGCCCGGCGCAGCGCGCGGTCGGCGGCCTCGACCGGTGCATATCCGAACATCGGCGGCTCGACCGCGGCCACCCCGCGACCGGCGACCCGGGCGAGCGGCGCGCGGCCGATCCGGTCGGCGGCGGCCGCGGAGCCGAGCAGCACGGCGGACGCGCCGTCGTTGAGCGGCGAGGCGTTGCCCGCGGTGATCGTGCCGGCCGTCCGGAACGACGGTTTCAGGGCGGCCAGCTTCTCCGCCGACGACCCCGGGCGGATGCCCTCGTCCCGGGACAGGTCGACGCCCTCGACCGGGACCACCAGGTCGTCGTAGAAACCGGCCGCCCACGCCGCGTCGGCCAGGTTGTGCGACCGCGCGGCGAACTCGTCCTGGCGTACGCGGGAAATGGTGAACTTCTCGGCGAGCAGTTCGTTCGACTCGCCCAGCGAGATCGTCCACTCCTTCGGCATGTTCTCGTTGACCAGGCGCCAGCCGAGCGTGGTCGACACCGCGGTCACGTTCCCGGCCGGGAAGGCGCGGGACGGCTTCGGCAGCACCCACGGCGCCCGGGTCATCGACTCGACCCCGCCGGCCACGACCACGTCGGCGTCGCCGGACTCGATCGTGCGCGAGGCCATCATCGCGGCGTCCAGCGACGAACCGCAGAGCCGGTTGACCGTGGTCGCCGGCACCTCCACGGGCAGGCCGGCGAGCAGCACGGCCATCCGGCCGACGTTCCGGTTGTCCTCGCCGGCCTGGTTGGCGCAGCCCCACACCACGTCGCCGATCGCCGCCGGGTCGAGGCCGGGCGCCTTGCCCAGCACCCCCTTGAGCGCGATCGCGGCCAGGTCGTCCGGGCGGACCTCGGCGAGGGCGCCGCCGAACCGGCCGAACGGCGTGCGAGCAGCGGCGTACAGGAAAGCATCGGTCACGTTCCCACCCTACGTTTCGCGGACCGATTGGTTCCAATACTGAATTGCCTATGATTGATAATGTCCGATTATGGAACTGCGTCACCTGCGTGCCTTCGCCGCCCTCGCCGAGGAGGGACATTTCGGGCGGGCGGCCGAGCGCCTGCACATCGCCCAGCCTGCGCTCTCCCAGCAGGTCAAGCAGCTGGAACGGGAGTTCGGCGTGGAGTTGGTCAGCCGCACCACGCGCCGGGTGGAGCTGACCGGGGCGGGCCGGCGCTTCGCCGAGCACTGCCATGCGGTGCTCGGGTCGGTCGACCGGGCCTCGACCGACATGGCGCAGGTCGCGTCGGGGCAGGCCGGGCGGGTGTCGGTCGGCTTCATCGGCACGGCGACGTACGACCTGTTGCCGCTCGCCGCCCGCCAAGTGCGCGACGCGTTGCCGGGGGTGCGGCTCGAGCTGCACGGCGAGCTGCTCAGCCCGGCGCTGCTCGACGGGCTGCTGGACGGGTCTTACGACCTGGTGGTGCTGCGGCCGGACGGCCTCGCACGGCCCGCGGTCGACCTGCGGGTGCTGCGCACCGAGCGGATGGTCGCGGTGCTGCCCGACCATCACCCGCTGGCCGGGCGGGCCCGGATCGACCTGGCGGAGCTGGCCGGGGAGCCGTTCGTGATGCACTATTCCGGGCACCGGTCGTCGATGCACGAGCGCGTGCTGGCGGCGTGTGCGGCGGCCGGGTTCCGGCCGCCGTCGATCACCGAGGTGGGCGAGACGGCGACGCTGGTCGTGTTCGTCGCGGCCGGCCTGGGCGTGGCGCTGGTGCCGTCGCCGGTGCGCAGCCTGGCCCTGGCCGGCGTCGCGTATGTCGAGCTCACCGACGCCGCCACCATCGATCTGGCCCTGGCCACCCGCTCGGGCGAGACGTCCCCGGCCGTCCACCGGGTCGCCGGCATCGTCGCCGGCCTGGCCGCCCGCTGAGGCGCCGCTGGTGAAAGACGACGAGGAGCGGGTATACCGGCGGCATGGCGTCCGCTGATCCGCTCGGCCGGTACCGCGACAAGCGTGACTTCGCTCGTACGCCCGAACCGGCCGGCGCCGGCGGCGGCGAGACCGCCACCCGCCGGTTCGTGGTCCAGCGGCACCGGGCGCGGCGGCTGCACTACGACTTCCGCCTCGAGGTCGGCGGCGTCCTGGCGAGCTGGGCGGTGCCGAAGGGCCCGACCCTGGACCCGAAGGTGCGCCGCGCCGCCTACCACGTCGAGGACCATCCGCTCGACTACGCCGGCTTCGAGGGCGTGATCCCGGGCGGCCAGTACGGCAGCGGCGACGTGATCGTCTGGGACAACGGGACCTGGCAGCCGGCCTCCGCGGCGGACCCGGACGCCTCTCTCGCCGCCGGTGAGCTCCATTTCGATCTGTTCGGAGCTAAGTTGCGCGGCCGGTTCGTTCTCGTGCGCACCCGGGTCGACGCGCGCGGCAAGGAGGAATGGCTGCTGCTGCACAAACGCGATCAGTTCGCGGTCAGCGGCTGGGACCCGGAGGAGCACCCGCGATCGGTTCTGAGCGACCGCACCAACGACGAGGTGCAGGCCGATCCGGATCGAGCGTCGTAGCCAGTCGTAACCGGTCGTATCCAGTCGTAACCGAGAGGGGGGAGCCATGGCACGACCGATCTGGACCGGGGCGATCACCTTCGGCCTGGTCTCCGTGCCGGTCGCGATGTATTCCGCGACCCACGAGCACGAGGTGTCGTTCCACCAGTTCGAGCGGGACACGTCCGATCGCATCCGATACCGGCGGGTCAACGAGCGCACCGGCAAGGAGGTCGACTACGACGACATCGTCAAGGGCGCGGACGTCGGCGGCGGCGAGTACGTCCTGCTCGACCAGGACGAACTGGACGCGGTGGCGCCGGGGCGCTCCCGCAGCCTGGCGATCGACCGCTTCGTCGACCTGGACGACATCGATCCGATCTACTACCAGAAGACCTACTATCTCTGCCCGGGCGGCGAGGACACCGCCAAGGTGTACGGGCTGCTGCGGGACGCGATGACCGACGCCAACCGGGCCGCGATCGGCACCCTGGTGATGCGCGGCAAGGAGTATCTGGCGGCGATCCGTCCCGACGGCGACCTCCTGGTGCTGCAGACGATGTTCTTCGCCGACGAGGTGCGCGACCCGAAGGAGGAGATCGAGGGGCTGCCGCGCCCGGGCGCCGCCAGGAAGAACGAGCTGAGCATGGCCCAGCAGCTGATCGACTCGATGGCCGGCCCGTGGCGCCCGCGGGACTTCCGGGACACCTACACCGACCGGGTCAACGAGCTGATCAAGCAGAAGCGGGCCGGCAGGAAGGTCACGGTCGCCGAGCCGGCGCCCGAGCCGACGAACGTCACCGACCTGTTCGAGGTGCTCAAGCGCAGCGTCGAGAACGCGCAGAAGCGCCGCTCGGCCCCGTCGCGGAAGTCCCCGGCGAAGGAGACGCCCGCCAAGAAAGCGCCCGCCAAGAAGGCCGCGGCCAAGAAGACACCGGCCAAGAAAGCCGCGGCCAAGAAGACACCGGCCAAAGAAAGCCGCGGCCGAGAAAGCGCCGGCGAGGAAGAAGGCCTCCTGAGCGTCACCGGCGGCGCCGCTCGCCCTCCGCGGGTTCGGTCGAGAACGCCTTGGCCAGCATCGCCGCGATCGCGATGCCCACCACGGCGATCCCGAGCTGCACCGCGAGCACCTCCCAGTCGTACCGGTGATGCCACACCGTGAGCATCTTTCCGCTGCGCAGGTCCCACCGATCGGCGGCCCAGGTGCCGGCGACCGCCGCTCCCATCCCGATCAGGACGGTCAGGATGATCCCGATCCCCTGCCGCCCGGGCAGCAGGATCCGGGCCACCACCCCGATGACCGCCCCGAACACGACGGCCGCCACGTAGTCGTGAGCGCTCACGAAACCTCCCAGGTCCACCCGACATCACCGCCCCGATTCCCGGATCGGCGACCCCCGCAAACGTCAGCGTGGCCAGCGGTGTCAAATCTGAGCGGGACTCCGCCTCACCGTCCCCTGCCCCGCGCCGGGGCCGGCACCGCCGGTTCGTCCGATGAATCGGACTCGCCGGTACGGGCGGGGAACAGCACGATCAGGGCGACCCCGGCGGCGATGACCGCGGTGCCGATCAGGACGCGGGCGTCCAGCCGCTCGCCGAGCAGCCACCAGCCGAGCAGCACGGCGACGACCGGGTTGACGAACGCGTACGTGCCGGCGACCCGCGGCGCGACGTGATCGAGCAGCCAGGTGTACGCGGTGTACGCGATCACACTGCCGAACACGATCAGGTAGCCGAGGGCCAGCAGCGATCGGCCGGACACCCCGATCCGCCCGTACTCCCCGGCGACCCCGGCCAGCGCCGCCAGGATCGCTCCCGCGCTCACCATCTCCACCGCGCTCGCCAGCAGGGCGTGCGACGGCCGGGGCGCGTGCACCGCGTAGACCGAGCCGAGTCCCCAGCACATCGCCCCGCCCAGCGCGACCGCGGTGGCGAGCGCGTCGTTCGCGCCGCCCGGCCGGACCAGGACGGCCACCCCGGCGATGCCCGCGACCAGGCCGATGCCGATCGGGACGGTGATGCGCTCACGATCGATCACGCGCCGGCCGAGCACGATCCACAGCGGGATCGTGGCCAGGAAGAGCGCGGTCGTGCCGGACGGCAGGGTCTGCTCGGCCCAGCACGCCCCGCCGGTGCCCGCGGCCGGCAGGAGCAGCCCCTGGATCGCGCCGGCCCGCCATTCCCGCCGGTCCGGCATCGTCCAGCGCCGGTAGCGGCAGTAGGCGAACAGCAGCGCGCCCGCGACCAGGAACCGGGCCGCGTTGAGGGTGAACGGCGGGAACGTCTCGAGTCCGACCTTGAGCCCCAGGTAGGTCGATCCCCAGACGACATAGACGATCAGGAGCGGTCCGGCAGCGCCCATACCGGTCCTCTACCCCCGTCGCGGCGCTTTTCTCACCCGTACGCCCGCATGGGTTCTAGAAGGTGTGGCGGTAGAGGGAGCAGCCGCGGCAGACGTCGGGCGGGTCGGCGCTGTCGAGCCGGCGGCGGAAGTCCTGGTACGCCTCGCCGCACCAGATCTCGGCGAAACTCGATCGGTTCAGATCGCCGAGAACGACCCGGTCGTCGCCCATCACCATGCAGCACGGCTGCACCAGGCCGGCGCTGGTCACATACGCCGCGTCCCAGGGCCACGTGCAGTTGCCGCCGCCCTCGTCGGCCAGGGCGGGCACCCGCAGCCTCAGGCCGGCCGGCGCCGCGACCCGGGCGGCCTCGGCGAACATCGAGCGGGCCCGCTCGGTGTCCTGGTCGCTCCACAGTGCCTGGCCGGCGGTGAACTCGCGGATCTCCCGGTAGGCGCCGGCCGGATCGGTGTCGGCGAAGTCGTGCGAGAGATTCTGCACGCGCAACTCGTCCACCCCGATCCGGGCCAGCAGCCGGGCCAGCCCCGGCAGGTCGGCGACGTTGTCACGCATCGCCACGAACACCACCCGGATCCACGGCGTCGCGCTGCCGAGCTCCCGCTTGGCCCGCACCAGGCCCGCCAGGTTGCCGACCACCCGATCGAACGACGCGCCCTCGCGGATCGCCTCGTAGACGGCCGGACCGGCGCCGTCGAGCGAGACGTGCAGCCAGTCGAGACCCGACTCGACCAGTTCGCGGGCGCGCCGGCCGGTCAGCAGCGTGGCGTTGGAGTTGAAGCCGACCCGGATGCCGCGGCCGACGGCGGTCGCGATCATTTCCGGCAGGTACGGCGACAGCAGCGGCTCGCCGAGGCCCTGCAGGGTGAGCCGGCGCACCGGCACCTCGTCGACCAGCCGCCGGAACAGCTCCGGCCGCATCGCCCCGGCCAGCTTGTTCACCGGCGGGCGGTAGCGGACAAGACACATCGTGCAGCGCAGGTTGCAGGCCGAGGTGATTTCGACCTGCAGATGTTCGGGCAGCGGCGGGCCGGTCACCGGCGCGTGGTCCATGCCGGGCCGAGTACCACGGGAGCCGCGGGGTACACCACGCTTCGTGGAGCGGATCGGAGTCGTCGTGATCACTCATGAACGCCGGCCGGAGGCGCTCGGCGCGGTCGCCCGCCTCGTGGAACTGCCCGAGCGGCCGCCGATCGTGCTGGTCGACAACGGCTCCACCGACGGCACGGCCGACGCCGTCCGGAAAAGGTTTCCCGAAGTCGAGGTGCTCGCCCTCGATCGCAACGCCGGCGCGGTCGGCCGCAACCTGGGCGTCGAGCGGCTCCGGACGCCCTACGTCGCCTTCTGCGACGACGACACCTGGTGGGAGCCGGGCAGTCTGGCCCGCGCGGCCGCCCTGCTGGACGCGCACCCGCGGCTGGCCGTGCTGAACGCCCGGATCGTCGTCGAGCCGGGCGGCGAGGACGATCCGATCGTCGCCGAACTGCGCGACTCCCCCGTTCCGGGCCCGGGCTGGCTGCCCGGACCGGCGCTCGGCAGCTTCCTGGCCGGCGCGTCCGTCGTACGGCGGGAGGCCTTCCGCGCGGCCGGCGGGTTCAGCGCCCGGCTGTGGCTCGGCGGCGAGGAGGAACTGCTCGCGACCGATCTGCTCGCCGCCGGCTGGGAGCTCTGCTACCGGGCCGACCTGGTCGTGCACCACGCCGCGTCGCCGGTGCGGGACCGCTCGAGGCGCCGGCGCGACGGCCTGCGCAACACGCTCCCCCCCGGGCGCCCCCGCCCGCGCGGGGTCGGGCCCCGGCTGGCCCCGCTGGACCCCCCCCGCGGCCCCGCGGCGCCCCGCCGCTACATCTGACCGAGGACGCGGCGGTCGAGCAGGCCGCCGCCGGCCTGCGGCGGGACGGCGGGACCTCGGTGGTCGCGGTCCGCGCGGACCTCGCGACCTACCAGGGCGTGGAGCAGGTGTACGCGTCGATCCTGGAGACCGGCCGGCCGGTCGACGCGATCGCGCTCAACGCGGGCCGGGGGATCGGCGGCGACTTCACGACCGGGACCGATCTGGACGACGAACTGAATGTGATCGCGGTGAACGTCACCTCCACCGTGCACCTCGCCAAGCGGGTGCTGCCGGACATGGTGGACCGGGCCACCGGGCCGGTGCTGTTCACGTCGTCGATCGCGTCCACCATGCCCGGCATGTACCAGGCCGTCCACAACGCGTCGAAGTCGTTCGTGCAGTCGTTCGCCGAGGCGTTGCGGGCCGAGCTGAAGGGCACCGGCGCGACCGTCAGCTCGCTGATGCCCGGCCCGACCGACACGAACTTCTTCCACCGCGCCGAGATGGACGACACGAAGGTCGGCGCGGGCCCGAAGGACGACCCGGCGCTCGTCGCCGAGCAGGGTTTCCGGGCGCTGATGAAGGACAAGCAGAAAGTGGTCGCCGGCTCGGCCAGGACCAGGGCACAGGGGGTGGCGGGAAAGGTGCTGCCGGACAAGGCGAAGGCCGAGATGCACCGCCGGATGGCCGAGCCCGGCTCGGCATCCGATCAGTGACGCGCACCTGACGGACCGGCCGGGCGTGCGTCGTTACGCTGGGCCGCGTGCTCATCCGCCTGCTCGGCGGCTTCGAGGTGGACCGGGACGGGGCGCCCGTCCCCGCCCGCGAGTGGCGCCTGCGCAAGGCCCGTACGCTGGTGAAACTCCTCGCCCTCGCGCCCGGCCGGCAGATGCACCGGGACGTGCTGCTGGAGCTGCTGTGGCCGGGGCGTGATCCCGCGTCGGCGGCGAACAACCTGCACCAGGCCCTGCACGTCGCCCGCCGGGTGCTGGGCGACGTGCTCACGTTGCGGGAGGACGTGGTCACGCTCGGGCCGGTCGAGGTCGACGTGCTCGAGTTCGAGCGGCTGGCCCGCGAGGGCCGGTCCCGGGCCGCCGTGGCCGCCTACACCGGTGACCTGCTGCCCGAGGACCGGTTCGAGGATTGGGCGACCGAGCGGCGTGAGCAGTTGAGATCGCTTTTCTGCGCGGCGCTGGTCGACCTCGACGACCTGGACGCCGCGGAACGAGCGCTCGCGATCGACGCGCGGCACGAGGGCGCGGTGCGGGTCGTCATGCGTCATCTCGCCGCCGCCGGCCGCCGATCGGAGGCGCTCGCCCGCTACGAACGGCTCCGCGACGATCTGCTCGCCGATTTCGGCACCGACCCCGACCCGGAGACCCGGCGGCTCTACCGCAGGATGCTGACCGACGAGCCGGGCACGCCGGGCAACAACCTCGGATCGCCGCTGACCAGTTTCGTCGGCCGGGAGCGGGAGATCGCCGACGTGCACCGCCTGCTCGTCCGCGGCGGCCTGCTGACCTTCACCGGGGTCGGCGGCGCCGGCAAGACGCGGCTCGCCGAGGAGGCCGCCCGCCGGCTGATCGGCTCCTATCCCGACGGGGTCTGGTTCGCCGACCTGGCCCGGGTCACCGACCCGCACCTGGTCGCCGACACGGTCGCCGCCGCCCTGGGCCTGGAACCGGCGGCGGGCTCCGATCCGCTGCGTACGCTGGTCGGCCGCCTGGCCACCGGGACCCTGCTGCTGATCCTGGACAACTGCGAGCACCTGCTCACCGCCTGCGCCGCCCTGGCCGTCGCGGTCCGCCGGTCCTGCCCGGGCGTGACCCTGCTGGCCACCAGCCGGGAGCCGCTGCACGTCCCGGGCGAGGTCACCTTCCGGGTGCCGTCGCTGGAGGTGCCGGCCGACGACGACCGGCCGGCCGCGCTGTCCTCGGTGCGGCTGTTCGTGGAGCGGGCCCGGGACGTACGCCCCGGGTTCGCCCTCGACGACACCAACGCGCCCGCGATCGCCGAGATCTGCCGCCGGCTCGACGGCATCCCGCTGGCCCTGGAGCTCGCCGCGGCCCGGATGTCGCACCTGGAACCGGCCGAGATCGCCGAGCGGCTGACCGGCGCGCTGTCGCTGCTGGGCCGCCGCGGCGAGGTCACCCGGCACGCCACGCTGCGGGCCGCGCTGGAGTGGAGCCACGCCCTGCTCGACCCGGACGAGCAGATCCTGCTGCGCCGGCTCGCGGTCTTCGCCGGCAGCTTCTCGCTGACCGCGGCCGAGCGGGTCTGCGCCGGCGACGACGTGAACGTTCTCGACTGCCTGGGCCGGATCGTCGACAAGTCGCTGGTCCAGATCGAGCCGGCCGGCGATCGCTCCCGGTACCGGCTGCTCGAGACGATCCGGCAGCTCGCCCGGGAGCGCCTGGCCGCCGCCGGCGAGGAGGCGGCGTTCGAGGCCGCGCACAGCCGGTACTTCGCCCGGCTGGCGGCCGAGAGCGACCCGGACGACGCCCCGGGCATCGTGGCCGAGCGGCCACAACTGCTCGACATCGATCACGACAACCTACGGGCCGCGCTGACCTGGGCGCTGCGGCACGACCCGGCGCGGGCGCTGCAGCTGACGGTCAGCCTGTGGCGGTACTGGCTCTCCCGCGGTCACTTCGTCGAGGGCGCCGGCTGGCTGGAACGCGCCCTCGCGGCCGCCGCCGCCCCGTCGCCGGAGCGATCGCGGGCGGTCTTCGCGCTCGCCGTGCTGACGGGCCGGCTCGGCATCGGCCGGCGGCTGTCCGAGCTGGGCGACGCCGGAGTGGCGGACGCGGAACGGTCGGGCACGGCCGTCGACGTGGCCCGGGCCTGGCTCATGCGCGGCATCCTGCTGGTCGGCGTGGCCGAGGTGGACGAGGCCGAGCGGATCGCGCTGACCGCGCCCACGCCGGACCCGCCGCTGACCGCCACCGCCCGCTGGCTGGCCGCCCTGGCCGCGCTGTTCCGCGAGGACACCGGTCTCGCCCGCGAGCGCTTCGCGGAGTGCCTGCGGGCGCTCGGCCGGGTCGACGCCGCGGCCGGGCCGTTCCTGCCGGCCGTGACCGTGTGCCTGCCGCTCGCCCCGATCGGCGACACCACCGTGCCGGTCTTCGAGGAGTCGTGGCTGCTCGGCCGCCGGGTCGGCGCGGTACAGGGGCACGCCTACGCGCTGTCGGCCGCCGGCTACGCCCACCGGCTGGCCGGGGACCTGACCGCCGCCCGGGACACCGTCGAACGCGCCGCCGACGGGTTCGCCCGGATCGACGACACCGCGGGGCTAGCCCACGCCCTCAACCACCTCGGCTGCGTCGAGCGGGACGCGCGGCTGTTCGACGCCGCCGACAAGCACCTGCGCGAGGCGCTGCGCCTGCGCGAGCAGCTCGGCGACCGCCGCGGCGAGAACCTCAGCCTGGCCAACCTCGGCCTGCTCGCCGCCGCGGCCGGCGATGTCGCCGGGGGCCGCCGGTACGCCCGGATGGCCCTCGACCGCAGCACGGCGGTCGACGACGCGCCGGGCGTCGGCGGCGCGCTGCTCGACCTCGCGGTGATCGAGCTGTACGGCGGCGACCGGCACCGCGCGCGAGTGCTCACCGAGCGGGCGGTCGCGGCGTTCGAGCCGCAGGGCTTCCTCCGGCTCGAGGCCTGGTCCCGGCTGCTCGCCGCCGAGCTGGGCGCCCCCGGCGAGCACCTGCGGGCGGCGCACGCGCTGTTCGGCCGCCTCGGCTGCCGGATCGGCTCACCGCGCGCTGAGGCGTTGCTAAGCGGCGGCTAAGAGCGCGTTCCTAGCGTCGGTCGGCATGAACACCTTTGGCGAAGCCACGCTCGGCGAGCTGGCGCAGGCCCTGCGGGGCGATCTGATCCGCCCGGACGACCCGGGTTACGACGAGGCGCGGTCGATCTGGAACGGCGCGCACGACCGGCGACCGGCCCTGATCCTCCGCTGCCAAGGGGTGGCGGACGTGCTCAAGGGGGTCGAGTTCGCCCGCAGCGAGGGCCTGCCGCTCGCGGTCCGCGGCGGCGGGCACAGCATTCCCGGCTTCTCGACCGTGGACGGCGGCCTCGTGCTCGACCTCTCCCCGATGAACGGCATCCGGGTCGACCCCGGCCGCGGCACCGTCGTGGCGCAGGGTGGCTGCCTGTGGCGCGACGTTGACGCCGAGACGCAGGCGTTCGGGCTTGCGGTGACAGGCGGCATCATCTCCTCGACCGGCATCGGCGGCTTCACGCTCGGCGGCGGCATCGGCTGGCTGGTCCGCAAGTGCGGTCTGACCTGCGACAACCTGATCGCCGCGGACATCGTGACCGCGGACGGCCAGTATCTGCACACCAGCGAGCAGGAACGACCGGAACTGCTCTGGTCGCTGCGCGGCGGCGGCGGGAACTTCGGCGTGGTCACCTCGCTCGAGCTGCGCCTGCACGAGGTCGGCCCGACCATCTTCGGCGGCCTGGTCTTCTACCCCGGCGAGCACGCCGAGCAGATCCTGCACGGGTTCCGCGCGGCCACCGCGAATGCGCCGGACGACCTGACCGCGCTGATCAACATGACCACCGCGCCGCCGGCCCCGTTCCTCCCCGAGGAGGTGCACGGCAAGCCGATCGTGGCGGTCGGCGCGATGTGGGCGGGCCGCCCCGAGGACGGCGACGCGGCCACCCGGTCGCTGCGGGGTCTCGCCCCGGTGGTGACCGATCTCTTCGGACCGATGCCGTACGCGGCGCAGCAGGCCCTGCTCGACCCGCTCTACCCGCGCGGCATGTGGAACTACTTCCGGTCGGCGTTCTTCGACGACCTGGACGACGCGGCCGGCCGGATCGTCGAGGAGTTCCACCGGATCCCGAACCCGATCACCGAGATCCACATCCACCACCTCGGCGGGGCGATGGGCCGCGTCCCCGGCGACGCGACCGCGTTCGGCACCCGGGACCGCGAGTTCATCCTGAACGTGGTGGCCCGCTCGGCCGACGCCGACTCGTTCCCGCCGGCGGTCGCCTGGGCCCGCGGCGCGACCGACGCGCTCGGCGCGGACGCCGCGACCTATGTGAACTTCACCGGCGAGGGCACCGAGGAGCGGGTCCGGGCCGCCTACCCGAAGACCACCTATGAGCGTCTGGTGACGGTCAAGGACGAGTACGACCCGACCAACCTGTTCCGCCTCAACCAGAACATCGCGCCCTCGAAGGCGATCTGACCGGCGTCCGGCCGGCCGCCCACACGGCCGGCCGGGCCCGGATCACACCGGCGACGTGAGGTCGACCGGCTCCACCGGTTCCACCGGCTTGGGCCTGGGCCGCCGGCGGTCCATCTTCGCCTTGGCCGTGTCCACGCCGGCGCCCACCACGTCCTTGGCCTTGTGCTGGGCCTGCTGGACGGTCGGGTTGCCGCGCATCCGGCGGGCCGCCTCGGCGATCTGCTCGTACTTCTCCCGCCCGGCCTTGGAGCCGAGCACGTAACCCGCCGCGAATCCGGCGGCGAACTTGACGATCCGCATGATGGGTCCTTCCCCTCGAAACTGTTCAGCGTCGGCGACCGCGAACCACCAGGACGATGCCGGTCGCCAGCGCCACCGCGGCGACGGCCGGCGGCGCGGCCCGGCGCACGGCCGCGCTGTCCCGCAGCCGGGTCCACACGTCGGTCGCGCTGTCCCGCAGCCGGGCCCGCACGTCGGCCACGCTGTCTTGGAGCCGCGCCCGCAGGTCGGCCTTGGCGGCCAGCGCCTCGACCGTCTCGCCCAACTCCGCGCGGGTCCGCTCGATCTCCGCCCGCAACTCCGGCTCGATGCTCATGAGCGCCGTCCCTCCTGGGCCGCGGCCCGCACCGTTCGTACGTCCGCCTGCACCTCACCAATCGCTTGCTCGGGCAGCGGCGGCGTCGCGCGCTTGAGCTGACCGCGGCCGATCAGCGCGGCCACACCGGCGGCCGCGACGACCACCGCCATCACGACCAGCACGGACAGCCACAGCGGCCAGGCCAGATCGAGCAGAACGACCGCGAGGGTCAGCAGCAGCGCGAGCCCGTAGAGCGCCAGCACCGCGGCGGCCCCGAACAGGCCGCCGCCGAGCCCGGCACGCTTCCCCTTCTCGGCGAGCTCGGACTTGGCCAGGGCCAGCTCATCGCGCACAAGTGTCGCTATCTGCGCGGTGGCCTGATTGACCAGTTCCGAGGTCGGCGTTGAAGTAGATGTAGTCACGAGATTCGAGGTGCCCACCGCACGGACGGGCAAACCCCGTTTACCTCCATCCACATCGGGTATCCTGCCGCCCTTATGTCTGATTTGAACCGATCCCGGTCGGCTCTCGGTTACCGCCCGGCGCTCGATGGTCTCCGGGCCTTCGCCGTCGCCGCCGTCGTGCTGTTCCACGCCGGGGTCGGCGGCGTCGGCGGCGGTTTCCTCGGCGTGGACACGTTCTTCGTCCTCTCCGGCTTCCTGATCACGTCCCTGCTGCTCGCGGACCGATCGAAAATCACCACCTTCTGGGTACGCCGAGCGCGCCGCCTGCTGCCCGCCCTGCTGGCGACCCTGCTCGCCACCGTGGTCGCCGGGCGGTTCCTGCTGGCCGGCGACCCGGACGCGCTGGGCCTGCTGCGCACCGACGCGTTCGCCGCCCTCGGCTATGCCGCGAACTGGCGGATGATGTTCCGCGGCACCGGGTACGCCGCCGCCACGGCGACCGCCTCGCCCCTGCAGCACACCTGGTCGCTCGGCATCGAGGAGCAGTTCTACCTGCTCTGGCCCCTGCTGGTGGCCGGCCTGCTGACCTGGCTCGCGGCCCGCCGGGCGCGCGCGGCGCTGCTGGCGTTCTGCCTGGCCGGCGCGGCCGGGTCGCAGGTGCTCTGCGTCGTCCTGTACCGCCCGGACGCGATCGGCCGCGACTACTACGGCACCGACACCCGGGCGCAGGCCCTGCTGATCGGCGCCGCTCTCGCCGCGCTCGGCGGCGCGTCCCTCCCCCGGCGGCTCGGCCTCCCGGCCGCCCTCGCCGCCGGGCTCACCCTCTGGCTGTGGCACGCCGCCGACGACCACGCCGCTTGGCTGTACCACGGCGGGCTGACCGTCGCCGCGCTGGCCACCGCCGTGGTGGTCGCGCATGTGATCGCCGAGCCGCACGCCCCGATCGCCCGCGCGCTGAGCGTGCCGCCGCTGGCCGGGCTCGGGCGGATCTCGTACGGCGTCTATCTCTGGCATTGGCCGTTGTTCTGTTTCGTCACCGCGGATCGCACCGGGCTGTCCCGCTGGCCGCTGCTGGCCGTGCGGCTGGGCGGCACGCTGGCCGTCGCGCTCGTCAGCTACTACGCGATCGAGCAGCCGATCCGCCGCGGCGCGCTCGGGCGCCACCTCCCCCGGCTGGTGCCGAGCGCCGTCACCGCGAGCGCGCTGGCCGCGATGGTCGCGGTCATCGCCGTCGCCGCCACCCCGCCGCCGCCCGCGCGGCCGGTCGCCGCCGCGCCGCCGGTGGTCGTCGAGCCGCCGAGCGTCGCCCGGCAGCCGGCCGCGGCGAACCGGAAGGTCAATCCGATCGAGGCCCGCGACGACCTGACCGAGCGGCCGCACGAGCCACGGGTCACCTTCTTCGGCGACTCGGTCTCCTGGGTGATCGGCACGTATCTGCCCGCCCACCCCGGCCTGTGGACCAGCGTCCGCGCCATCCAGGGCTGCGGCATCGCGACCCTGCCGGACATCCTCGAGCAGGGCACACCGCACACCAACTACCCCGGCTGTACGTCGTGGCCGGCCCGCTGGCAGCGCGGTATCGATCAGGACCGGCCCGATGTGGCGGTCATCGAACTCAACCGGTGGGAGCTGATGGACCGTCGCTACCAGGGCAGCTACCAGCACGTCGGCGAGCCGGGCTACGACGCCTACCTGATCGGGCAGTTGCGCGCCGCGATCGGGATCGCCGGCTCGCGCGGGGCCGCCGTGGTGCTGCTGACCGCCGCGTACACCCATCGCGCCGAGCGGCCCGACGGCAGCCTCTACCCCGAGGACCAGCCGCAGCGCGTCGACGCGTGGAACCGCCTGCTCCGTACGGTCGCGGCGGAGCGCCCCGATCAGGTGTCCGTCCTGGACATCGACCCGCTGGTCTGCCCCGGCGGCAGGTTCACCTGGCGGATCGGCGGCCTGCGGGTCCGCAGCGACGGCCTGCACTACACCCCGGAGGCGGTCCAGCGGCTCATCGCGCCCTGGTTGCTGCCGAGGCTGGCGCGCATCGCCGAGCAGCAATGAACCCGGCGATCCGGGGTAAGCGTGAGTCATGACGGTGACGGTGGAGAAGCGGGAGAAGACCTTCTTCGGGCAGCCGCGGGCGCTCGCCAACCTGTTCGGCGTCGAGCTCTGGGAACGGTTCTCGTTCTACGGCATGCAGGGCATCCTGCTGATCTACCTGTACTACGAGGCCGGCCGCGGCGGCCTCGGCATCGATCAGGACACCGCGACCAGCATCGTCGGCGCGTACGGCGGGTCGGTCTATCTGGCCACCGTGATCGGCGCATGGCTCGCCGACCGGATGTTCGGCCCCGAGCGGGTGCTGTTCGGCAGCGCGATCCTGGTCATGTGCGGTCACCTCGCGCTCGCGCTGATCCCCGGGCTGACCGGGGTCGCGATCGGACTGATCCTGATCGCTCTCGGCAGCGGCGGCGTGAAGGCCACCGCGACCAGTATCGTCGGCACCCTCTACGGCGAGCACGACCCGCGCCGGGACGCCGGGTTCTCCCTGTTCTACCTCGGCATCAACCTCGGGGCACTGCTCGGCCCGCTGCTCACCGGCCTGCTCCAGCAGGACGCCGGCTTCCACTACGGCTTCGGCGCCGCCGCGGTGGGCATGGCGATCGGGCTCACCCAGTACGCGCTGAGCCGCCGCAACCTGCCCGGCTCCGCGCGTACGGTCGCCAACCCGCTCCCCCGCCGCCGGCTGCCCCTGGTCGTGGCGCTCGCCGGGGTGGCGATCGTGCTGATCGCCGTGCTCGCGCTGACCGGGCTGCTGCCCGCCGCGCACCTGTCCACGATCGTCGTGCTGCTGAGCATCCTGGTGGCGATCGCCTACTTCGCGGTGATCCTGTCCAGCCACCGGGTCGATGGCACGGAACGCCGCCGGGTGTTCGCCTTCATCCCGCTGTTCATCGCGAGCGCCGCGTTCTGGTCTCTCTACCAGCAGCAGTTCACGGTCGTCACGATCTACTCGGACAAGCGGCTGGACCGGGACCTGTTCGGCTGGACGATGCCGGTCTCCTGGGTCCAGTCGATCAACCCAGTCATGATCATCGTCCTGTCCGGCGTGTTCGCCGCGATCTGGCTGCGCCTCGGCGACCGGCAGCCGTCCACGCCGGTCAAGTTCGCGGCCGGCACGATCGTGATGGGCATCGCGTTCCTGCTGTTCCTGCCGTTCGCGGGCAGCGGCCCGAACAGCGTCCCGCTGCTCGGGCTGACCGGCATCATCCTGGTCTTCACCATCGCCGAGCTGCTGCTCTCCCCGGTCGGCCTGTCGGTGTCGACCAAGCTCGCGCCGGCCGCCTTCCGGACCCAGATGGTCGCGCTGTTCTTCCTGTCGGTGGCGCTCGGCACCGCGCTCTCCGGGACGCTGGCCGGCTACTACAGCGAGGACCACGAGACGGCGTACTTCGGCATCCTGGGCGCGATCGCGATCGTGATCGGCCTGCTGCTCTGGCTGATCAGCAAGCCGTTGCAGCGGCTGATGAGCGGTGTGCGGTGAAATTTTCCCGCCCGAGCCCGTAACCGCCAGCCGGCCTCCGTCGTTGAACCGGCCGATGTACGGCGGACCCCCCTCCCGCCCGATCGGCCGGCCCTCGGGCCGATCGGTGCTGCTCGCCTCGTGCGCGATCGTGGTCGTGATCGCGCTGCTCGCCGTGCTCCCGGCCCGGGCCGGCGCCGGCCTGCTGGCGGCCTGCTCGGGCGCCTTCGGCGTGGCCATGATCCGAGCGGTCCTGACCGGGCGGTCGGCCGGTCCGCGATTCCGGGCCCTTGCGCTGGCCGGCGGCATCCTGCTCACCGCCGTGATCGGCGCGGCGAGCGGGATCGCCGTCCTGGTCGCCCCCGGCGTCCGGGTCGCCGGGGTGCCATTACCGGCCGAGATCCCGCTGGTCGGCCTGTTCTTCGTGGCCGGCGCCTGCCTGCCGGCGATCCTGCGGCCGCCGCAGCGCCGCGACCTGCTGGCCCGGCTGCGCCTGACGCTGGACGCGATCGGCGTCGCCGCCTGCCTGATCTTCCTGCCCTGGCTGTTCCTGTTCGACCACCGCGGCGGCGCGGTCACCGCGCTCATCTTCGGCGGCGCCGCGGCGGCGACCGTGGCAGTGGCCGGCGTGCACGCGATCCGGCACCGTTCGGCGCTGCGCTGGTGCGCGCCGGGAGCCGCGCTGTCGCTGGTCTGCCTGGCCGCGTTCACGATCGGTCAGGACTTCACCGGCCAGCCGAACGCCGTCCTCGCCGCGATCGCGGCCGGTCTCGCGAGCACCGTTGCCGCCGCGCTGATGTGGCACGGAACGACCCGGATCCGCCCCGACGCGCGGCCGATCCCGCCGGCCGGCAGCGAGCCCTCGGCCGGCTTCCCGCTGCTCACCCTGCCGGTGCTCGGCGCGGCGCTGATCACGGTCTACCACCTGGTCAACGGCGGCCGGCTGGACGCCATGTCGATCGTCCTCGGCAGCACCGCGATCGCCGCCGTGGGCGCCCGTGAATGGGTGTCGGCGATCGCCCTGCGCCGGCACGCCGACCATCTCACCGTGCAGGGCAACCGGCTGCGCAGCCTGGTCTTCGGCTCGGCGGACGTGGCGATGGTGCTGGACGCCGACCTCGCGGTGCGCTGGCAGTCGCCGGCCGCGGCCCGCCAGTTCGGCCTCTCCGACCAGGACGTGCTGGGCCGATCGGCGACCGCCCTGGTCCATCCCGATCAGTCCGACGCCGTGCACGCCGCCCTGACCGTCCGGATGGCGGGCCGGGCCGACGCCGGGAGCCTCGCCGTCCGGCTGCGCGACGGCTTCGGCGCCTGGCGGGACACCGAGTGGACGACCGACGGCGCGGACCCCGCCGAACCCGGGGAGAGCCTGGTCGTGCACGTCCGCGACGTGAGCAACGTCCGCAGTCTCGAACGGGCGCTGCAGGAGACGACCCATCTCGACCGGCAGACCAGCCTGGCCAACTCCGACGGGCTGCGGCGGGCGAGCGAGCTGATCCCGGACGCGGGCGCGCTGATCGTGATCGAGCTGGGCGGCCTGACCGCGATCGCCGACCTGCACGGCCCGGACCTGGCCGAGGTGGTCGTGGTCGAGGCGGCCGGCCGGTTGCGGGCCCGGGTGACCGGCGGCGACGTGCCGGCCCGGCTGGGCGAGCACCGGTTCGCGGTGCTGACCCGCCGCGGCGCGGTCCGGGCCCATCTGCTCGCCAGCCAGCTGGTCAACGCGCTGTCCGCGCCGTACGAGATCACCGGCACGGTCGCCCACGTGTCCGGCTGGGCCGGGCTGACCGATCTGGTCCCGGACGCCGGCATCGACGAGGTGATCCGCCGGGCGACCCTGGCGGTGCGCTCGGTCCGGTCCGAGCCGCCGGGCGCGGTCGACTGGTACGAGGAGCAGATGGAGGCCCGCCTGCTGCGCCGCTCCACACTGGAGCAGGACCTGCCCGGCGCGGTCGCGCGCGGCGAACTCCGGCTGACCTTCCAGCCGATCGCCGAGCTGACCGGCGACCGGCCGGCCGGCGTCGAGGCGCTGCCCGCCTGGCGGCATCCGGCACTCGGCGCGGTCCCCGCCGGCGAGCTGCTCGCGCTGGCCGAGGACCTGGGCCTGCTCGGCCGGATCGGCGACTGGGCGCTGCAGCAGTCCTGCCGCCTGCTGGCCGGCTGGCGCCGTCAGCACGAGGAGCTCTGGCTGGCCCTCGCCATGCGCCCGCGCGGCCTCGCCGACGCCTCGTTCCAGGCGTCCCTGCGGACCGCGCTGGAGCTGTACCGGCTCCCGCCGGCGGCCCTGGTGATCGAGGTGACCGAGCAGGACCTGCACGAGGATGTCGCCGCCGAGCTGGGCCGGCTGCGCGCCGACGGCCTCCGCACCGCGGTCGACGACTTCGGGGCCGGGCCCACCTCGCTGAGCCGCCTGCGGGTGCTGCCGATCGACCTGCTCAAGATCGATCGGAAGGTGTTCGACGAGGCCGGCATGTTCCTGGAGGTCACCATGACGCTGGGCCGCCGGCTGGGCGTCGAAGTGATCGCCGGCGGCCTGCGGGAGCCCGGTGACCTGGAGACCGTACGCGCGGCCGGTTGCCGGCTCGGCCAGGGCGAGCTGCTCGGGGCGCCGATGCCGGCCGAGCACCTCGAGGCCTACCTCGAGCAGCACCGCGGCTCCCGCCGCCGGTCGTGAGGCGGGTGCGGGCCTCAGCGCACCCGCACGCCCGCGCGGAACACCGCACGTACCGCGGTGAGCGCGGCCGGATCGGCCAGCGGATCGCCGTCCACCGCGAGCAGATCGGCGTCGTAGCCCCGTGCGACCCGGCCCTTGGTGTCGCCGAGCCAGCACGCCCGGGCGGCGAGCGAGGTGACCGCGCGCAGCGCCTCGGCCGGTGGGTCGCCGAGCAGCGTCGTCATCATCGCCGGACCGAACCGCAGGACGTCCGCCGGTTTGGTCGGCGCGATCCCGGAATCGCTGCTGCACACCAGCGGGATCTCGGCCGTGCGCAGGTCCCGGAAGACCGCGAGCAACAGCGGCAGCATCTTGGCGATCCGCGGCGGCGGCGCGATGCCCGGCGCCGACCGCAGCGCGATGGTCGCACCGATCGGGATGCCGGCCCGCGCGACCGCCTCGACCACCACCGGATCGGCCGCGGCGCCGTCGGCGGTCATGAAGGTGCCGTGTTCGACCATGTCCACCCCCGCCGCGACCGCGTTGGCGATGCCGCCGGCGCCGTGCGCGTGCGCGGTCGCCGGCAGGTCGTGCCGGTGCGCCTCGTCCACCGCCGCCCGCAGCTCGGCGATCTCGAACGGCGGCACGTGCGACGCGGTGCCCGCGGTCAGCTCGCCGCCGGTGGCCATCAGCTTGATCACGTCGACGCCGCGCTCGGCGTGCTCGCGCACCGCCGCGCGGATCGCGTCGACGCCGCCGATCGCCTCGCCGCCCAGGTACCAGCAGTGACCGCGATCGGTGGTGATCGGCGGACCGGCCGCGAGGATCCGCGGCCCGGCCGTGGGGTCGGCGGCCAGCTCGTCCCGCAGCTTGACCGCCAGGTAGCCGCGATCGCCCAGGTCGCGGACGGTGGTGATGCCGGCGGCCAGCGCGCTGCGGGCGCGGGCGCGCATCGCGACGAGAACGTCCGCGTCGCTCGCCCCGTCCAGATGCCCGACCGGGTCGGCGCTCGCGTCGAAGACGAGGTGGGCGTGCGAGTCGATGAGCCCGGGCAGCAGCGTCGCCGTGCCCAGGTCGACCACTTCCGCGCCGGCCGGTGGCTCCGTGCCGGACCGTACGGCGAGGATCCGGCCATTTTCGATCAGCACCAGCGGGCACTCGACCGCGGCGGCGTCGACGCCGTCGAAGAGGCGGCCGGCTCGGATGGCGAGCATGAGCACATCAGACCGGGTGCGCGCGGAATTGTCGATCGGGTGGCCGTCGCATTCAGCCGACCGTGCGCGTTGATTGTGGGGACGGCCGTCCGCTGGGGAATGCTGTCCGCCGCCGCGATCGGGCGGGTCGTCGCCGCGGCGATCCGGGATCTGCCGGCTGCCGAAACTCGCCCGGACGCTGGTGACCGACGGCGCGATCGGCCGGCTCGCGCACATCCGCGCCGCGCTCGCCGGCGACGTGCCGCCCGGCGACATCCGCCGGATCGGCCGGCTCGGCGGCGGGGCCGTGCTCGATCTCGGCTGCCACCGCGTCAGCGCGATCCGGCTCTTCGGCGGCGAGCCGCTGCACGTCGCCGCCGACCAGGTAACCGACCCGGCCGAGGGCGCCGCCGGGTCGGACCTGCGGCCGGCCGCCACGCTCGCGCTGTCCGGCGACGTCCTGGCCCAGTTCGACGTGGCGCTCGGCTTCCCCGCCGCGACGAGCTCGAACTGATCGGGACGCACGGCCGGATCACCATTCCCGATCCGTGGATCTGCCGCTTCGGCCACGTCGAGCCGGACCGCCACGGCCACACCGAGCGGCTGCTGGCCGACCCGACCGGAAAGCGCCACCTCGCGCCCGGCCCGGACAGCACCGACGCGTACCGGCTGGAGTTCACCGCGGCCTCGCACGCGATCGAAACCGGAGACGAGCCGCCGTTCCGTTCGGCCGCGCCGACGCGATCGCCCAGGCCGCCGCGATCGAGGCCGTCCGCGAGGCCGCCCGCACCGGCGCCCGGGCCACGCCCGCCCGGTGACCGCTCAGAACTCCAGGTACATCAGGTGCAGACCGACCCGCCCGAGCGCCGGATGGGCGAAGGCCCGCGGCACCGTGCCGAGGATCCGGAACCCCAGCCGCTGATAGAGCTCGACCGCCGGCCGGTTGCTCTCGGCGACCGCGTTGAACTGCATGCCCGCGTACCCGCCGGCCCGCGCCCAATCGATCGCGAAGCGGCACAGCGCGGTCCCGGCACCCCGCCCGCGCGCGTCGGCCGCCACCATGAAGCTCGCGGTCGAGACGTGCGAACCCGGCCCCGATCGGTTGGGACCCATCTTGGCCGTTCCGACCACCCGATCGCCCTCGGTCGCGACCACGGTCAGCCCGGGCGGCCGCTCGATCCAGACGGCCCGCGCGTCGTCCTCGCTCATCTCCGGGTCGTAGACGAACGTCTCCTGGGCCCGGACGACGTCGCGGACGATCGCCCAGACCGCCGGCCAGTCGGCCGCTCGAAACTCGCGTACCCGCACCGCCGAACCGTAGCGGCTGGGATCGGTGGTCGCACCGGCGACCACCGATCCCGGCACAGCGTTACAGCGATCGCTGATAGGTGCGGTAGGCCCGCGCCGCCAGCCATCCCATCAGCAGGGCCAGCGCCGCCAGCAACCCGACCCGCTCGAACACCAGCCCCCAGTCGGGCGTGGCGCGCAGCGCCTCCCGGCTGGCCACCGCCGCCCAGTCGACCGGGTTGAACCGAGCCACCCGGGCCACCCAGCCCGGCATCAGCTCCGGCGCGATCATGATCGAGGACAGGAACGCCAGCGGCAGCACCAGGAACTGCGCCACCGCGATCAGCGCCTCCTGCTGGCGCACCAGCAGGGCGACCGCGTTGGACAGCCCGGCGAACACCATCGCGATCAGAATCGCGCACAACAGGACCACCAGCAGCCCGGCGCTCCCGCCCGGATACCGCGCGCCGGCCGCCAGCCCGGTCCCGAACATGATGAGCGACTGAACGATCGTGATCAGGGCCTGATGGGTCAGCCCCGCGACGACCAGGGCCGGCCGCTTGATCGGCGAGGTGAGCGTCCGGTCCATCACCCCGCGCTCCATGTCCTGCACGATCGCGGTGCCCGCCCAGCCGGCGCTCATCATCGCCGTCATCACGACCACGCCCGGGGTGAGGTAGGCGAGGTAGTCGCCGCCGAACCCCGGCAGCTCGGCGATCCGCCGGAACAGCTGCCCGAAGAGCAGCAGCCAGACCATCGGCTGCACCAGCGTGAACAGCAGGTACGCCGGCTGACGCGACAGCGTCCGCAGCGACCGTCCGGTCAACAGTCGAGCATGCGTGATCGCGGCCGTCATGCCGCCACCGCCTCGGACGAGCGGGACGCATCCGTTCCGAGCCGGTCCGCCTCGTCGAAGCTGCGGCCGGCGTAGTGCAGGTACACGTCGTCGAGCGAGGGCTGCGCGACACTGATCGACGCCAGCGCGACGCCCGCGTACTCCAAGGCGGCCAACGCGGTCGGCAGCACGGCCGCGCCGTTGCCGACCCGCGCGTGCAGCGCCCCGCCCTCGGTGACGACCGTGCCGACGCCCGGGAGCGCCTCGATGGCCGCCCGGGCCCGATCGGCGTCGGCCGGCCGGGCGAGACCGGCCCGGATCGTGTCGCCGCCGAGCTCGGTCTTGAGCTCGTCCGGCGTACCGGTCGCCACCACCCGGCCGGCGTCGACGATCGCCAGCCGCGCCGCCAGGTGGTCGGCCTCCTCCAGATAGTGCGTCGTGAGCAGCACGGTCAGCCCGTCCTCCCGGGCCAGTCGCCCGATCTCCGCCCACAGGTCGAGGCGCGCCTGCGGGTCGAGCCCGGTGGTCGGCTCGTCCAGGAACAACACCCGCGGCCGGTGCATGAGCCCCATCGCCACGTCGAGCTTGCGCTGCATGCCGCCGGACCAGGTGCCGGCCCGCCGGCGACCGGCTCCGCTCAGGTCGAACCGGTCGAGCAACGACGTGGCCCGCGCCCGGGCGTCCCGGGCCGAGGCGCCGTGGATCCGGCCCTGGAGCACCAGGTTCTCGAGACCGGTCGCGACCGGGTCGAAACCGGGTTTCTGCGACACGTACCCGATCAGCCGGCGCACTCGATCGGGCTGCCGGACCACGTCGATGCCGTGCACCCGCGCCTGGCCCCGATCGGGTCGGGCGAGCGTGGTGAGAATGCGAACGGTCGTGGACTTCCCGGCGCCGTTCGGGCCGAGCAGCCCGAAGACGATGCCGGGCTGGACCGTGAAACTCAGGCCGGTCAGGGCGTGCACGGTCCTGCCGTACGTCTTGCCCAGCTCCACCGCCTCGATGGCGGGTTCCGGTAGGTACATCATGCGCTCTGCGCTCCTTCGCAGGGAGGCGTGAGCTACCGTGTTGCTGCGGGCACGCACGGTCGCTCGGCCGCCTCGGTCGACAATTCCGGTGTGTCATCCGTGGCCGCGGTGTTGGCGCACCGCGGCCACGGCTGTTCCCTAGGTGCGGGTCGTATCGGTGGGGATGAACAGCATGCGGGCGACCAGGACCATCATCAGGACGACCCCGCCGACGATCGCGAGCCACGACCACAGCCAGCCGACGGTGAGCGTGAGCAGCACGAACCCGGCCAGCGCGACGATCCAGACGATCACGGTGTAGATGCCGAACCGGGCCGCGGCCGACGGATCCTCGGTGAACCGGTTGCCGACCGCGGCGTGTGACTCGGCCATCCGCATCACCCACTGCTTGTGCCGGTTGGTCTGCGTCGCGCCGAGATAGCTCAGGAGCCCGGCGCCGGCCAGCACCGGCGCGATCCCGCCGAGCACCCAGCCGATGCCGCCGCCGCGCACATACAGCCACCCGCAAGCGAGCCCGGCCAGCACGAGGAACACGCCCACGCCGTAACCGGCCGCACGATCGGCCGGCATCGGGTGGTTGCTGGTCGTCTCCTGCCGGAGCGCGTCCGCGGTCACCGCGCCCACCGCGAGCGCGACCACGAACGCCGCCACCGCCTCGGCCGCGAGCGGAACGCCCCCGGCCGTCGCGGCCAGCGCCAGCACGGCCGTCGCGGTCACCCCGACCGCCGAGAGCAGGACGGTCCGCAGCACGAAATCCGGTCGCGGCCGCACCCTCGGCGGCAGCGCCTGGCCGGACGAGTCGGTGCCCTCCAGGATCGTGCGCACGTCGCCGAGCTCGCCGATCGCCTGGCGCGCCGCCGCCTCCGCGGCCATCCCGCCGGCCTCGAGCTCGGCGGCGCGAGCGATCAGGTTCGCTCGCACCTCCTCCTTCAGGTCCTGCCGCTCGGGGGTCATCTCGATCCCCATGAACGCCTCGTCGAGCAGACGGTGCACGTCGGTGTCATGCGAGTTGGTCACGATGACCGCCTTCCCGGTGCCGAGTCGCCGGCCTTCTGGTCGAGGTCGAGCAGGGAGTCGATGAGGTCGCGGGTGAGCGCCCAGGCCGCCACGTTCCGCCGATAGACGGCCCGCCCGGCATCGGTGATCTTGTAATACTTGCGCCGGCCGCCCTGGCTCTCGTCGCCCCAGTAGGCCTCGATGAGCCCGTCCTTCAGCAGCCGCCGATAGGTCGCATAGAGAGTCGCCTCTTTGATCTCGTGCCGCCCCCCGGTCGCATCCCGGATGCGCTTGAAGATCTCGAAGCCATACCGGTCGTCATCGCGCAGCACCCCCAACACGATCGTGTCGGTATGCCCCCGCAACAGGTCGGCGGCGAACACATCCTCCATCACGCCGACTACTGTATCAGGTCCAGTACCTGACGCGACAGAGCTCTCCGCCGGGGACCTTTATCCGTCCCGCCCCGAGATCGACAATCGGACTACGGCTCAGCGAAGGGTCTCGTACGGGCCGGCTTGCCCGACCAGATCCCGGAACCGCGCGGCGGCCGGCCCGAGCGTGCGATCGGCCCGCCAGGTCAGGCCGACCACCCGCTCGGCGCCGGGAGCGGACACCGGCAGCCCGACCGTCCCCGACGCGCCGGCGAACTGGGACGGCACGAGCGCGACCCCGAGCCCGGTGCCGACCAGGCCCTCGACCGTCGCGAGGTCGCCGATCTCGAAGGCGACCCGCGGCACCACCCCGGCCGCCGCGAACAGGTCGTCCACCAGCTCCCGGAAGCCGAACCCGCCCGGAATGGTCACGAAGTCCTCCCCCGCCACGTCGGCCAGCCGGGCGTTGCGGCGCGACGCCAGCCGGTGACCGGGCGGGACGATCAGCACGAGCCGCTGCCGTTGCAGAGCGATCCACCCGTACGGCCCCTGCGGTGGTCCCGCGGTGACCGCCAGCTCGCTGACCCCCGACGCGAGGTCGCGCAGCATCTCGTGGCCCGGCTCCTGGCGCAGCTCGATCCGCATCCGGGGCGCCCGCCGCCGCACGTCGTGCAGGATCCGCGGCACCAGCGACGTGGCCATCGAGTCGAGGAACGCGAGCCGCACCGTCCCAGCCTCGGGATCGAGCAGCCCGGACAGGTCGCGCCGCAGCCGGTCGTACCGGTCGACGATGTCGCGGGCCGCCGCCAGCGTCAGCTCGCCCAGCGGATTCGGATGCGCGCCCCTGGCATCCCGCTCGAACAGCCGCGCCTCGACCTCGCTCTCGATCCGCGCGAGCAGCCGGGACAGCGTCGGCTGGCTGAGGCCGAGCGCCGTCGCCGCCTCGGTGACGTGGCGATGCTCACCGAGCGCCAGCAGGGCCCGCAACTCCTCGATCTCCATGACCAGACATCATACGTACGGCGTATTGAAAGCACCTTTCTTATGCATTGGACGTATGCACTCGGAACGCGGACCGTGGCGGGAGTGATCGGATATCGCGCCGGGGAGCCCGGCTACCGCCGCGTCGTGCTCGCCCTGTTCGCCGCGGGCTTGGCGACGTTCGCCCTGCTCTACAGCGTTCAGGCCCTGCTGCCCGAGTTCGCCGGCACGTTCCACGTCACGCCCGCGCAGAGTTCCTGGTCCCTGTCGCTGGCGACGATCGGACTCGGCGTCACCCTGCTGGTCACCGGCCCGCTGTCCGAGCGGATCGGCCGCACCCGCCTGATCCACCTGTCGCTGAGCCTGTCCGGGCTCGCCGGGCTCGCCTGCGCGGCCGCGCCCGGCTGGCACGCGCTCCTGGTCCTACGGCTGCTGCAAGGCGTCACGCTGGCCGGCCTGCCCGCGGTCGCCACCGCCTATCTGCGCGAGGAGTTGCACGCCGAGACCCACGCGCGGGCGGCCGGCCTGTACATCGGCGGGACCGCGCTCGGCGGGATGGCCGGCCGGCTGATCACCGGCGGGGTCGCCGAGGCGCTCGGCTGGCGGTGGGCGCTGGCCGCGGTCGCCGCCGTCGGACTGGCCTGCGCCGCCGTCGTGGCCGCGCTGCTGCCGGCGTCGCGCAACTTCGTCGCGCGGCCGACCGCCGTGATGACCCGCCGCGCGCTCACCGACCCTGCACTTCTGATCCTGTACGCGATCGGAGCGTGCGCGATGGGCGCGTTCGTGTCGGTGTACAACGCGATCGGTTTCCGGCTCACCAGCACCCCGTTCGCGCTGGGCGCGGGCGCGGCCGGCGCGGTGTTCCTGGTCTACCCGCTCGGCACGCTCAGTTCCGCGCTCGCCGGCCGCCTGGCCGACCGCTACGGCCGGCGCGCGGTGCTGCCGTTCGGATGCGCGCTCACCGCGATCGGCTTGCTGCTCACGCTGCCCGACCGTCTGCCGTACGTGATCGGCGGCCTGGCCGTGATGACCGCCGGCTTCTTCGTCGTGCACGGCGTGGCCAGCGGCTGGGTGCCGGTCCGCGCCCACCTCGGTGGCGTACCGGCCGGCCAGGCGGCCTCGCTCTACCTGGTCGCGTACTACGCCGGCTCGTCGGTGTTCGGCAGTCTTTCCGGCGTCGCATGGACGCTGGGCGCGTGGCCGGCCGTGGTCCTGCTGGCCGCCGCGTTCGTGGCGCTCAGCAGTCTCCTGGCTGCCGCCCTCCGACGCATCCCGGCTCTGACGCCCGCTCCGCCACCGACGGCCACCGGCCCCGCCGCCACGAACGGGACGCTGACGAGCCCGCCCGCGACACCGACGAGGGCGTGAACCCCGACACACTCACGCCGAGCGAGATACTCGCCAGCAAGATACTCGCGTGGCGAGATACTCGCGTGGCGAGATACTCGCGCGGCGAGAGAAGCGGGCGCCGTGCGCCGACGTCCGCGGAGCGGTGCGCCACGCGCTCGAGCGTCTCTTGGTGCGCGCCGCGGTGGTGGCGTGGCTAGCGCGACGAGGACGTCGGGGAGGGCCGCCGGGTCACGCCCACCGGGTAGACCTCCGCGGAGTGCCGCGGGCGCCGCGACCGGGTGCGCAGCCGCCAGGTCAGGGCCAGCACCACCACCAGCGCGGTGGCCAGCACCCCCAGGCGTACGGGAATGGTTGCCATGAAGGACCCACCACCGGAGCGCGCCTTGGCCATCAGGTCCTGGTTGTACGGCACGCCGCCGGGCAGTTTCGCGGCCGCCGGGGCGGACGCGGCCGGGGTCACCGCGGTCCGCAGCAGGCCCGACTTCTGCAGCAGCGGCAGCTGACCGGTGGTGATCGCTTCCGCCCGTTCGGACAGTTTGCGCACCGCGGCGTTCTTCGTGGTGGCGCGCACCGTGGTCGCCACCGGCAACAGGTCGCTGTCCAACGACCACAGATAATTCACGAAGTACGCGTCGAAAACCGATCCGGTGTGCTGCCGCAGCGTCGCCAACTGGGCCTTCTCGTCGGCCGGCAGCGGATCGGTCAGCGTCAGCTTCAGCGTCGCGGCGGTGGTCCGGGCGAGCGTGCCGAGCTGCGCGTCCTCGGTGTCGACCCGAGCGGCGAGCGTCTTCACCGCGGCGGCCGCGCTCATGTCCTTGGCCAGCGCGGCGGCCGGCGCGACGCCGAGGACCGTGTCGTGCACGCGCCGGACGAAGTCGAGATCGAGCGTGCTGGCCGCGCCGTCCTTCGCCTCCGCGTGTGCCGCCACCGGCGCCGAGGCGAGCAACAGGGCCGCCGCGAACAGGGTGAGGGCGGTTCCGGTGCCAGGCCTCAAAACGGTTCTCCCCACGCTCGACTGAGCCCGGTTCGGGCGGGAGGCAGTCTAGGGACCGATGCTATGAACACCGCCGAACTTACGACTCCTCTAAGGAAATCATGAGGTTTACGGCGAAGCCGGGCACGGCGGCGTGACGCTCAGCAATCGGGCCGGCACACCAGGGGCAGGAAGATCTGGTCGAGGATCTCGGCGAAGAGCCGGTCGGCGGCGGCCTCGTCGAGGACCTGCCACGCGCCGGGACTGCGCAGGCCCTCATAGCGGATCAGGTTGAGCGGCAAGGCGGCCACCCGCTCGGGCAGATCGGCGGTCGGGATCTCGCCGCGGGCGGCCGCGTTGCGCAGGATGGGGGTGATGACCTCGGGAAGGGTGGCGAAGACCTCGCCGCCGAACTCGGGCATCTCGGAGAGCAGGCCGTACAGCAGCTCGGGCGTGTAGTGCCGGGCCCGGGCGGCCATCGCGCGCAGCACGGCGAGGTAGTCACCGCGCAGCGAGCCGGTGTCCGGCACCTCGGGCACCAGCGGGCCGAGGGCGTGCCGGATCGCGGCGACGGTCAGCCGTACCCGGTTGGGCCAGCGGCGGTAGAGCACCTGTTTGCCGGTGTGCGCCCGGGCGGCAACGCCTTCGACGGTCAGCCGCTGGTAACCGTTCTCCCGGATCTCGGCCCACGCCGCCTCCAGGATCGTGGCCTCCAGTTCTTCCCCGCGGCGCCTGCTCGGCACGGCGCACCGCCTTCCTGAGAACCCTGAGAAGAGACGTTGCGTCTCTTACGACCCGAGCCTACCATTCCGACTTAGAGACGCATCGTCTCTTATTCGGGAAAGGGAAGCCCATGAAACACCGAGAGACCAGCCCGCTGGTCGTGGCGCTGGTGATCGTCCTGGGGCTGATCGCCCCGCTGCTGGACACCACGATCGTCAACGTGGCGATCCCCACGCTGCGCCGGGACCTGGGCGCCACGGTTTCCACCATCCAATGGGTCAGCACCGGATATCTGCTGGCCATGGCGATGGCGATCCCGGTGACCGGGTGGGCGTCGCGACGGTTCGGGGCTCGCCGGGTCTGGCTGGCCGCGCTGTGGCTGTTCCTGACCGGTTCGGTGCTCGCCGGCCTCGCCTGGAACACCGGCTCGCTGATCGGTTTCCGCGCGCTGCAGGGCATCGCGGCCGGCCTGCTCATCCCGATCATGCAGACGCTGCTGATCGGGGGCGCCACCGGCGGCGCGGGCGGCGGCGCGCGGATGCGGAACATGATGGCGCTGGTCAGCCTGCCGGCCCTGCTGGGACCGGTGTTCGGACCGGTGATCGGCGGCCTGATCGTCAACCACATGTCCTGGCGGTGGATCTTCTACGTGAACCCGCCGATCTGCCTCGCCGCGATCGTTCTGGCCACGGTCTTTCTGCCGCTCGACGCCGGCCACCGCACCCATCGGCTCGATCTGATCGGTCTGCTCCTGCTCTCCCCCGCTCTGGCCGGCATCGTGTACGGCCTGAGCGAGCTCGGCAACCGCGGTGGCGTCGCCCATCCGGCCGTCCTGCTGCCGCTCATCGGCGGAGCGGTCCTGCTCGGCGTCTTTCTCCGGCAGGCCCTGCGCGCGGCCGAACCCCTGGTCGACCTGCGGCTGTTCAAGGTGCGGACGTTCTCGGCGGCGAGCGTGCTGATGTTCCTCACCGGGATGGCGTCGTTCGGCGCGCTGCTGCTCCTGCCGCTGTACTACCAGCAGCTGCGCGGCGACAGCGTGGTCACCGCGGGGCTGCTGATGATGCCGCAGGGAGTCGGCATCGCGCTGTCCCGGGCCGTCGCCGGGTTCGCCGAACGGTGGGGCGCCCGCGTGGTGGTGCTCACCGCGGTGCTGCTGTCGATCGCCGGGACGCTGCCGTTCGCCTTCGCCGGGCCTCACACCAGCCCGGTCCTGCTCGCGGGCGCCCTGGTCGTCCGGGGCGCCGGGCTGGGCACGGTGATGATGGCGGTGCTGTTCGGCGCGTACGACGGACTGGCCGAGCCGCAGGTCCCGCACGCCAGCACCACCACCCGGATCATGCAGCAGCTGGGCGGGTCGTTCGGCACCGCGATCCTGGCCGTGCTCCTGCAGCGCGGGCTGGCCGCGCACGCCGCCGACCCGGCGGTCGCGTTCGATCACGCCTTCGCCTGGTCGATCGCGCTGAGCCTGCCCGCCCTGATCGCGGCGTTCTTCGTGCCCGGACGTAAGAAGTCCGGTGTTGCGGGGGCGGCGGGCGATCGTGCGCGGATGGGTGGCCGCCCAGTCGTCGCGGATCGGCGTTGAGCGACTCCGAGTGCAGCCGGCCTACGCCCGGACCGCCACGAAATCGTTCACCAATGGCCACCGACGAGCTCGATGGAGTGGATCCGATCGGCGGTCTCCGGCGCCTGATGCGTCGTGATCAGCTCGTCCGCCTGGCAGCTCTTCGCGAAAGCGGTCAGATATTCGGTCACCTCGTCGGCGGTGCCCACCGCGGTGTACCGCGTCATCGAGGCCAGCTGCGAGCCCTGCGGCGAGGCCAGGAACTCGTCGATCTCGGCGTCGGTGAAGTTGCCGCCGAGCGGGCCGCGAGCGATGAAGGCCCGGGTCCGCGCGCGGTAGGCCACCCGCATCTGCTCCACGGCGCGGTCGTGCTCGCCGGCCGCGAACACGTTGACCCCGGCGATCACGTACGGCTGGGCAAGCTGTTCGGACGGCCGGAAGGTGTCCCGATAGGTGTCCACCGCCCGGTGCAGGGCGTCGGGAGCGAAATGCGAGGCGAAGGCGTACGGGAGTCCGAGGCGCGCCGCGAGTTGGGCGCCGAACAGCGACGATCCGAGGAGATACAGCGGGACGATCTCGTCGGCCCGTGGCACTGCCTGCACGCCCGGCACCCGGGTGTGGCCGCTCAGGTAGCCCTGCAGCTCGAGCACGTCGTCGGGGAAGGTGTCGGCCGAGGCCGGGTTGCGGCGCAGGGCGAGCATCGTGTTCTGATCGCTGCCGGGCGCCCGGCCGAGGCCCAGGTCGATCCGGCCCGGGTGCAGCGCGGCGAGCGTGCCGAACTGCTCGGCGATCACCAGCGGCGAGTGGTTGGGCAGCATGATGCCGCCGGCGCCCAGCCGGATCGACTCGGTGTGATCGGCGACATGCCCGATCAGCACGCTGGTCGCCGAGGAGGCGATGGTCGGCATGTTGTGGTGCTCGGCGTACCAGACCCGGCGGAAACCGCTGCGCTCGGCGGCGCGGGCCAGCTCGACGGAGGCGGCGAAGCTGTCCTTGGCGGATTGGCCGCGCCGGATCGGCGCGAGGTCGAGCAGGGAGAGAGCTACTGACACGATCCGACAGTAGCTCTCCGCGGGCGAGTCGATCGGCGCGCCGGCCGCCATGAGCCGCAGCTCACGCCGGCCGGTCAGCCGAGCCGGCCGTCGAGGGCCGCCGCCTCAGACCCGCGACAACGCCCGGTCGCTCACCACGCACTGCATGCCGAACTGCCGCGCCCGGCGGACCGCGAAGTCCGTCAGCCCCGGCGTGTCCGCGTAGTCCAGCGCGTACAGGTCCAGCTGCAACCGCAGCAGTTGCTCGGCGATCTGGGCGTGGAACTCCAGCACGTCCGGCGGCCACGGCGCGTAGCCGTCGTCCGTCCAGCGCGCCGAGAACGACTCGAACACCACCCCGTCGACCAGTTCGGCGAGCCGGGGCAGCATGCCGAAACCGCGGTTGGCCAGCAGGTAGCCGTCCCCGACCTCGGCGCGCAGCGCAGCCACCAGCGTGAGCAGGTGCGGCACGTCCTCCGGGAAGGTCAGCTCCACGTTCAGCGTGTCGAGGAACAGCCCGTCGAAGCCCGCCTCCTTCGCCGCCCGCGCCTGCCCGACCACGTGCTCCACCCACTGCGGGTGTCCGACATGGACGAACGAGCCGCCCCAGTCGGGGTTCTTCTCGGTCCGCTGCCACGGCGCCGGGGGCCCCTGGTCCTCCGACAGCGACAGGTAGCCGAGTGTCTGCACCCCCTCGCCGGACAGGTACTTCAGCTCGGCCGGCGTGTAGAAGTCGGGTTGCAGGACGACCCGCGGGTACTCGGCCAGTTCGATGAGATGGCCGTTGCCGTAGTAGAACCAGATCGGCGGCGTGTCGCTCATGCTGTGCCCTCCTTTGGCATGCCCTTCTGGCCCTCGCCTGCGGCCTGGGCGGGCAGCTTGCGGAGGTGCCGCTCGGTGCAGGCGGTCATGCCGGCCTCCCCTGCGACGCGTACCAGGCGTAGGTGGACAGGACGCCGTCCTCGAGCGACACCTTCGGCTCGTACCCGGTCAGGTCGCGCAGGCGGGTCAGGTCGGGGCAGCGGCGGGTCACCGAGCCGCGCGGCGCCGGCGAGGCCTTGATGGTCGCGCCCGAGCCGGCCACCCGCAGGACGAGCTTGGCGAGATCGCCGATGTTCGTCTCGCCGCGATCGTTGCCGATGTGCACGATCTGACCGGCCGCCTCGGGGGTCGCCATCAGCCGCACCATGGCCTCGACCGCGTCGTCGACGTGGCAGAACGCTCGGAACTGATCGGCACCGGGCACCCGGAACGGGTCCTCGCCGGCCCGCGCGCGCAGCGCCATCTCCGGGATGACGTGGTCGGCGCCCATCCGAGGGCCGTACACGTTGTGGAACCGGCCCACGACCGCCTCGAAGCCCCGGGCCCGGGCGGTGTGCAGGAAAGCGGCTTCCCCGAGGAGTTTGCTCACGGCGTACGCGAATCGGGGTTGGGTGATGTCGGAAATCATCGTGGGCACGTTCTCGGCGGTGGGCACCGCAACCACGCCCGCGTCGACCCCGCCGGCGTAGACCTCGCTGGTGGAGGCGAAGAACACCCGCTCGCCCGGCGCGACCCACTCGACCGTGTGCATGGCCACCAGCGTGTTGACCCGCACCACGCGGGCCGGATCCTGCTCGACGTTGCGCACGCCGACGACCGCGGCGAGCAGGTAGATCTGGTCCCAGCCGTGCGGGAGCGCGGCATACGTGGCCGGATCGGTGAGGTCGGCCGAAACGATCCGGACGCGATCGTCGGCGCACACGGCCGCCAGCTCGGCGTCCCGGCGGCCGCGCGAGAAGTCGTCCACAATGGTCACTTCGCACCCGTCGGCGGCGAGCCGGCGGGCCAGATGCAGGCCGATGAACCCGGCGCCGCCCAGCAGCAGAACCTTCATGCCAGAGCCTTTCCCGTACGCGGAAGGTAGCCGAGAGCCGCATAGCGGATGCCGGCCGCGGCGATCGCCGGGCCGTCCAGCACCCGCCACGAGTCGTAGATGAGCGCCGGGCGGCCGGCGCCGAGCACCTCGGTAACCTCGATCGCCCGGTAGTCGGGATGGTCGTTGATGACCAGGATGGCGTCGCTGTCGGTGAACGCCTTGTCCAGGCTGATCGGCTCGCCGCCGTACTGCCGGATGACGTCGTCGTGCACCATCGGGTCGTGGCCGGTCACGGTGATCCCGGCGGCCGAGAAGATCGGCATCATGGCGGCGATCGGCGTGCCGCGCATGTCGTCGGTCGGCGGCCACCCCTTGTACGCCCAGCCGAGCACGGCGAGCCGGGCGCCGCGCGTCGCGCCCCGCAGTTCCTGAAGCTGCCGCACCACCGTCTCGGCCACGTGGACCGGCAGGAACTCGTTCAGCTCGCGGGCCTTCCCGACCAGGAACGGCCGGTACCCGCCGGAGCTGTCCAGCATGATGTACGGGTCCTTGGAGAGGCAGCCGCCGCCGACGTAGCCCGGCTTGGACAGGTCGGGCCGCGGGTAGCCGAGGTTCGCCGCCCGGATCACCTCGAGCGGGTCCAAGCCGTGCTGCTCGGCGATCAGCGCGATCTCGTTGCCGAACGAGTAGATCAGATCGGTGTGGCAGTTGTTGGAGAGCTTCACCATCTCAGCCGTCTCCAGCTCGGACACCTCGACGACGGTGTTCACCAGCCCGCGGAAGAACTCCGCCCCGGCCCGCCGGCTCGCCTCGTCCAGCCCGCCGACCACCTGCGGCAGCTCGACAAGCTCGCGCAGCGCCTGGCCCTGGATGGTCCGCTCCGGCGCCATCACCAGCCTGACGTCATCGCCCCACGCGGCGCGCAGTTCGGGCAGCACCACCCGGCGGCTCGTGCCGATCGGCACCGTGCTGCGGACGACGACGAGCGTGCCGGGCCGGCAGGTCGCCGCGACGCTCCGGGCCGCGGCCGCCAGGTTGGCCAAGTTCGGTCGGCGCGTGGACTCGTCGACCGGTGTCGAGACACTGATGACGGCCACGTCGACGGTGTCGCGCGGCAACTCGGCGGCGACGTGGATGCCGCGGCCGATCCGGGCCGCGAAGATCTCCGCGACGCCCGGCTCGAAGATGTGCGAGCGGCCCTGCGACAAGCTGTCGATCACCCTGGGCGACACGTCGGCGCCGTGCACGACGAACCCCTTGTCGGCCAGCGCCGCGGTCAGGGTGAGCCCGACGTAGCCGAGCCCGACGACCCCGATCGTCTGAGGCATTCTTCTCCTCCGGTTCCGGTTAGGCGCCGCGTGCGGGACACGGCGGGGTGGTGCGGTCGAGACCCAGCACGGTGACCGTGCCGGCGAAATGTTCGGTCGCGTACCGGGCGCAGGCCGCGCGCACGTCGGCCGGCCGGGTGGCGTAGTCGACGCCGAGCACGAACTTCCCCGCGGCGCGCAGCGCACGGGTCTCGGCGAGGTTCTCCGCGCAGTAGTCCTGGGCGCACCGCTCGTCGGTGGCCTCGTAGAACAGCTCCTCCATGCCGATGCCGTCGATCGCCGCGGTGTATCCCCGCTGGTGGCGCAGCTCGGGCGAGTTCTGCGGGACGATCAGGAAGCCGGGCCGGGCGGCCTTGGCGTACCGGCTGATCCGCACGATCAGTGCGGCCATGTCGCGCGCCAGGGCGGCACGGTCGCGGCCTTGCGTCGCTTTCAGATCGATTTGCTCGTACGCGAGCGGGGTGTCCAGATAGACGCCGTCGAACCCGGCGCGCAACGCCCGGTCGACCCGGGGCCGCACGACCATCGACCACCAGCGCGGATCGTAGTAGCGGGTGAAGTACTCGCCCGGCCACTCCGGCCACGCGTTGGCGATCAGGTCGGGCGCCGCCCGGTGCAGCTGCGAGTACTCCGGCCGGAAGTTCTCGATGCTGCCGATCTCGAAGTAGGCGAGTACGCGCTTTCCCGTGGCGCGGACCCGGGCGATCTCCGCGGCGGTGAAGTAGTCCGCGGCCGCGTCCCGGGCCAGGTCGACCACGATCAGCTGGTACGGCCCGCCGGCCAGCCGATCGAGCCGGCCGCCCGGATAGTCCTGCAACTGATACGCCCAGTCGCGGATGCCGAGCAACGGCGCCGTGGCCGCGGGTGGGCGCGTGACCGGCGGCGCGGGCGTGGCCGTGCGCGGCGACGCCGCCGAGGCCGTGGCCGGTGGCGTGGCGGTGAGCGGCGACGCTGCGGTGGGCGGCGAAGCGGGCGTGCGGGTCACCACGACGACGACCGTGACGGCGAACGCCACGACCACCGCCGCCGCGGCGACCATCCCCGCCGTACGCCATGAACGGGTCATTTCGAGGTTTCGGCGGCCCAGATGTCCTTGATGGACTCCGCCAGGTCGTGGGCGGGCGCCCAGCCCAGGTCACGGCCGGCGCGCGAGATGTCGGCCCGGATCCAGTCGACCGCGGCCGACCGCTGCGGACCCGCACCGGCCTCGTGCACCCTGCCCGTCCAACCCGCCTCGGCCGCGAGCAGCCCGACCGCCTCGCGCACGGTCACCGCCCGGCCGCTGCCGGCGTTGTAGACGCGACCGGGCACCTCCGGCGCCAGCACGATCGCGCGGATGAGCGCGGCCACGTCCCGGACGTCGACGAAATCCCGGTACGCGCCGAGCGGCCCCAGCGTGATCTCCGCCGACCCGATGGCAAGCGCTTCCCTGATCCGCAACGCCGCCCGGCCGAGCACGTTCTCGGCCGGCTGACCGGCGCCGATCGGATTGAACACCCGCACGGCGACCGCGTCGACCTCGCCGGCCAGCGCGAACAGCCGGGTGGCCGCCAGGTGACTCACCCCATAGGCGCCCACCGGCTCGGTCCGATCGTCCTCGGCCACCGACCGCCCGTGCGGCACGACGCCGTACTCCCCCGCCGAGCCGAGCCGGACCAGGCGGGCCGACGGCGCGGCCGCCGCCACCGCCTCGAGCAGCCTCGCCGCCACCATCGTGTTCGCCCGCACCAGTTCCTCGGCGCAGCCTGTGAGCGCTCCCACGCAGCACACCACGGCATCCGGCGCCGCCTCGGCGATCACCCCGGTGAGCTCGGCGACGTCGCCGTGGACCAGGTCGTGCCGGTCCCGGCCGGGGCAGACCACCTCGCCGATGTCCGCCAGCGCCGCGCGCACCCGGCCGCCGATGAACCCGGACGACCCGAACAGCAGGACGCGCCTCATACCGGCTCGCCCTCCCGCTGCCGCAGCAGCTTCCCCCGGTTCTCCTCGAAGCTGCGGTTGGCCTCGTCGTAGTCCTCGGGCCGGCCGATGTCGAGCCAGAACCCCGCGAACGGGTACGTGGCCGGGTTCTCGCCGCGGGCCAGCAGGTCCAGCACGAGCTGGTCGAAGCCGAACGACCGGCCGGGCGGGTACGGCGCCAGCGTCCGCCGGGACATCCCGTACACGCCCATGCTCACCTGATAGCGCAGGTCGGGCTTCTCGCGGAAGCCGACGACACGCGACGCCTCCACGTCGAGCACGCCGAACTCGATCCGGTGGGTGCGCTCGGCGATCGCCACGGTCAGTCCGCTCCCGCTGAGAGTGTGCTGGTTCAGCAGGTCGGCGTAGTCCAGGTCGGTCAGCACGTCACCGTTCATCACCAGGAACTCGTCGGGCAGCTTCTCCTTCAGCGCGAAGAGTGGGCCCACCGTCGACAGTGGCCGGTCCTCCTCGATGTAGTCGACGGTCAGGCCCCAGCGCGATCCGTCGCCGACGAAGGCCTTGATGAGCGGGCCGAGATGGTTGATCGCGAGGACCACCGACGTGAACCCGCAGCCGGCGAGCTGGTCCAGGACGATCTCGAGGATCGCGTGCTTGTCACCGATGGGCATGAGCGGCTTGGGCAGTGTGGTCGTGTACGGCCGCAGCCGTACGCCCTTGCCGCCGGCGAGAATGACCGCTTGCATCGCAGATCTGCCTCCCCAAGGTCGTGATCTACCGGTAGTGCCGGACCTGGCCGAGGATCGGGCGCAGGCCGAGCAGGAACAGGCCCAGCAGCGCGAGGGTGCTGCCGAGGTAGAGCGCCGTGTCGGCCGTCGGAGCGGACGTCCGGCCCAGCAGGGGCGCGGCGCCGAGCCAGGCGCCGATCCCGACGTGCGCCGCCATCGCGGTGAGCAGGCAGGCGCAGAGCCAGCCGAACCGCTCGAAGCCCGCCAGGACGAACGCGGAGTAGTAGGCGCCGCCGAGCACGACGTGCGCGGCGACCATCAGGGCGCCCGGTCCGGTCAGCCGGCCCGCCGCGTCCAGCCCGGCCAGCAGGACGAGGCCGAGCGCGGCCGGTACGGCGAGGCAGGCAAGCGTTTCCCTGCCGATCAGCCACCACATGCCGTGGCCGAACTCCCGCGGGCTGTGGCTGCGGCGGGTGAGCCCGACGGCCTCGGCCTGGAACCGTTCGGCGCGCCACTCGACGAAGCCCATCGCGAGGATGAGCGGCGCCACCGCGATCGCCAGGTCCAGCCGCGAGTTGAGGTACGGCGCCGAGGCGTGCAGCAGCAGGACGGCCGAGCAGAGGCCGTACCAGGTGACGCCGGCCAGTCCGGACAGGTCCGCGCGCGCCGGCCGCTCGTTCTCGCCGTGGCCGCGGGTGGCCAGAAGAGCGAACGCGAACGCCGCGGCCAGGCCGGCGGCCGCGGTGACCAGCGCGGCCGGGCGCATCGCCGGGCCGGCCGCCAGATACGCCAGCCCGGCCAGGACCGCGGGCGCCATCGCCGCTGCCTGGAGCGCCTCGCGGCGGTAGAACATCAGCACCGTGCCGGCCAATTGGTAGGCGAGCTGGCACGCGCAGAGCAGGACCAGCCCCCAGCCGCCGCCGGCCAGGCCGGCCACCGCGAGCCCGGCCAGCGCGCCGGCCGCCGGCGCGGCGAGCAGGGTGACGCGCAGCAGGCGGGCGGCCGCACCCGGCCGGTACGAACCGAGCAGGCGGTACGCGGCGAACGCCACCGAGCCGGCCGCCGTCCAGCCGAACACGCCCGCCACGACCAGCGCCGGGATCACCGCGCGCTGGTCGAGCACCGCGAGCACGGCCGGGAAGACGGCGGCCGGCAGGGCGTAGAGCGGCCCGTGCGCGAGCAACCGCAGCGCGGCGCGCCACCCGTGCGCCGCCCCGGCCGGCTCGGCCGTCGCCTCGGCGGGCGGGCCGAGCCGGCGGAACACCTCGGCGGCGAGGGCGAACACGTCCGGGAATCCGTACTCGACGCGGGCCACCCGATCGGTGCAGCCATCCGCCTCCAGCGCCGCGGCGACCTGCAGGGCGTCGACCGCCCGGGCCAGCGCCGGCCGGACCCGGTCGACCAGTTCGTCGAGCGGATCGGTCGAGACCCGCGGCAGCACGACGGTGTGCTGCGGCGGCGCGGTCTCCTCGACGGATTTCAGCTCGTCGATCGTCATCGCGCGCCGCCCCGGAGGTCGACCGGCACGGCGGGCCGCAGGACGCGTGGCGGCTCGGCGCCCGGCAGCGGCGCGGCCAGTCCCTCGTAGACGTTGCGGTACATCTGCAGCGACTGGCTGAGGGTGAAGTGCTCGATGACCCGGGCGTGCGCCGCGGCGCCGAGGCGGTGCCGCAGCTCGTCGTCGCGGAGCAGCCGCACGCACGCCTCGGCCACCGCGGCGTGGTCGCGCGGCGCGACGACGATGCCGGTGTCGCCGACCGCCTCGGCGACCCCGCCGACGTTGGTGCAGACCGTGGGCCGACCGCACGCCATGGCCTCGACCACGGTGTACGGGAATCCCTCGGAGATGCTGGTCAGCGCCACGATGCTGCCCGCGTGGTAGGCGTCCACGGCGTTGCCGATCCGGCCCTCGAGCACCGCCGCCCCGCCGAGACCGAGCTCGCCGATCAGCCGCTCGCACGACTCGTGGTAGATCCGGTTGACCGCCGGGGTGCCGCCGAAGATCCGCAGCCGCGCGGCCGGGATCTGCTCGCGGACCAGAGCGAACGCGCGGATGAGCGTGTGCAGGTCCTTGAGCGGGTCGATCCGGCCCATGAACGCGATGGTCGGCGCCTCCGGCTCGGCGACGGCCCGCGGGAACTCGGCCGGCTCCACCCCGTTGTACATCGTCCACATGCGTTCCGGGTCGGCCCCGTTGTGCAACTGCCAGCGGCGGTTGTACGCGGAGTGCGGCGCGAGCACATCCGTGATCAGGTACGCCGCGCCGGCCAGCGAGCGGAAGAAGCTCAACGCGAGGACCCGGACCGCGTGCGACGCGTCCTCGTGCAGGTAGGCGATGTACCGCTCGCGCAGGTAGATGCCGTGCTCGCTCATCACCAGCGGGGTACCGTGCCGCCACTTGGCGGTCATCGCGGGCAGGGTGGACAGTCCGTTCATCGAGCAGTGCACGATGTCGGCCTCGACCACCGGGGCGCTCAGCGGCCGCAGCATGTGCTCGATGAGCCAGGCCGCCTCGATCGCGTCGGCCACGGTCGGCGCCGGGCCGGTCTCCTCGACGCGCAGCTCGCGCCACGCGTCGAGGGTCATCCCGACGGCGTCGTTGGACAGCAGCGCGGCGCTCAGGTCGCCGCCCGTGGCCGCGTACTCGTAGAGCCCGCGCAGCGCGAGCAGGAAGAGGCTGCGGCTGGCCGCGGCCTGGTCGCTGCCGGTGGCCTCGAGCGGCGTGACGAGCGCGCGGAGGAACACCTCGTAGGACTCCCGGAACGCCGCGCCCGGCCGCGTCCCGCCCGCGGTGGGACGGCCGGTGCCCCGGCCGCCCCACAGCGGGATGGAATGAACGCGATCGAGATTGTCCGGTGCGGCGAAGACCGCCTTCTCGGTCCCGTCGACGGTCAGCGCCACGACTTCCCAGCGGTAGTCCGGGATGCCGCGGATGAGCTGCTCGCACCAGATGCTCACACCGCCCATCGCGTACGGGTAGGTCCCCTCCGACACCAACGCGACGCGCACGAGGCCCGCCGGCTCAGGCTCGCGGCACGGCGGCGAGCGTCACGGCCGTGTTCGCGCCGAGGGCCACCGGTGTCGTGACGTCACTGCCGTACGTGCGCGACGAGGCACCCTGCACCCCGGTGATCTCGACCGTCCCGGCCAGCGGCGAGGTCACCGTGACCGTGCCCGCCGACCGGTCGTAGACCGGGTCGACGCCCGCGCCGAGCTGGGCGAAGTGCGCGTCCCGCTCCGCCGTGTACCCGGCCAGCGTGGACCAGTCGAGGTTGAGCAGCGGCGTCGTGTAGTACGACGCGTACCGGCTCACGATGTTCTGCACCCAGTCGCCGACCAGCGTCCGGCCGGAGCCGTAGTCGTTGGTGTTGGCGATGTGGAAGGTGTTTGTGTTGATCGATCCCTCGACCACGTGCTGCAGCCCGATGCCGCCCTCGTACGCCACGATCTGGTCGTACGTGCGATCGGTCGGCCAGTACGGGAACTTGCCGTTCGGTCCGTAGAAGGAGTTGTAGAAAGCGGTTTCCTCGTCGGGCGTGGTGACGAAATAGGCGATGTTCGTCGGCCAGTCCGGGACCACCGAGATGCTCGGCTCCATCGGGTGCACGATGTTGGCGTTGTAGTGCGCCGGCACGTGGCTGGCGAACGACATGTTGCCGTGCAGGTACCTGATGTTCAGGTCCTTCGCGGCCTGCAGCAGGTTGGGGTTGGAGCCGGTCAGACCGTGGTCTACGGGCACGCAGGTGTCGCAGTTGGGGTCCTGGGTGTAGACGCCGAGGCCGGAGTACTCCGGGGTCTTCAGCACGTCGTCCGGCGGGGTCAGGCCGATCGCCTTGCCCGCGGTGCGGTTGTTGTTGATCTCGGCGTACGTCGTCGCGTAGTCGGTCGCGTTGAGCTCGGGATGGTTGAGCGTGTGGTTCAGCCACCGGAAGTGCGTCTCGAGGCACTTCGTGGTCGCGGTGAGCTGGGTGGCGTCGCCGTCCGGGCTGCACTGGTTGCCGGCGAACGGGTCGATGTCGGCGCCGTTGTAGGCGAGGTTGTACTCGAACGGGGCCGCCTGCGGGTACTGGGTGCGCAAAGCGATCTGCTGGTTGTCCAGGTTCACCATGTCGTGCGCGGTGACCTGCCAGCCCGGGGTGTACTCGACGTGGCCGTCCGGGTAGTAGTGATCGGACGTGTTGAACCAGTCGTCGATGTCGACGTTCAGGTAGTGCCGCTGCTCACCCAGGTAGAGGCCCTTGGTCGCCCACCGGATGAGACCGGGCACGAGCAGGTCGGACTGCAGCAGGTACTGGTTGGACGTGAACGTGAGCGCGAGCCGCTCCCGCCCGTCGGTGGAGGTGGTGCGCACACCGAGCACATTGGTGCCGTCGGTGAGCGTGGCGTCGGCCGAGCAGCCCGCGACGATGCTGGTCCGATAGACGTACGACTGCTGCACGGGGATCGTGGCGGTCGGCTGGAGATAGTCGAAGACCCCGGCGCCGGCCGGCGTGAGCGAGACGTTGAGCGGGGTGTCGCCGACCGAGGTCTCGCCCGCCGACTGCAGGCAGTAATCCTCCGGCCAGGTGCCGTAGCTGGTGTAGAGCGCGGCCTGGCGCACGCCGTAGTTCCGCTCGTAGGCCCAGAGAATGTTCCACTCCGAGCTGTCCAGGCCGGTGAGGTAGCTGCCGCCCGAGGCGTACAGCTGCATGCTGTTGGTCAGCAGGATCGCGTTGTACCGGCCGACACCGTCGGAGCGCACGAGGGTGTCGGTGGTGACCGTCGTGGTGGCGTCGTACAGCACGTCGTAGGCGACGCCGAGCCGGTCGAGGGTCGCGGTCAGCGTGGGCACGCCGAAGTCGTTGCTGTCGGTGGCGACGACCAGCGCGCGCAGCGCGACACGATCGGTGGCGCCGGCCGCGGCGAGACTCTTGGCGGCGGTACGCGTGACGGCAACCGAGCCGGTGCGCCGCGGCAGCGGGGCGGGCCGCGTCACCTTGGGCGGCGCGACCTGGCCGTAGCCGGCCACCTGCGGCGCGGCGCCGGGGTGCGAGGGGGGCTGGGCGTTCGCGGGGGCCGGCATCGCGGCGACGAGAGCGCCGGCGGCCAGTGTCGCGAGGAGGGTGCGCAGCGCTCGGCGGTACGCGGGACGAACCAGGGCCATCAGGGCGCCTCCTGGCAGATGCGAGTCCATTCGGGGAGCGGGCCGACGGCGAGTCTAAGAGAAACTTAAGGTTCCCTGCCGTCCCGCAATGAAGTCCTCTGCCGGACGCCCGGATTGATTGACACGCATTGACGATGGTGATAGCTGACCGGCTCGTTACCCCGATCGCGCCGTGTTACGCCACGGAAATATCCACCTGACAAGCGAGTTCACGGACATCGATGTCATCACTCGTTAACATTCTTCACGTGATCACCTTCGCACGGGAAGAGCAACCTTTGTCCACTTAGGGCACGGATCATGCTGACTTGGGTGATCTCGGCGGATCCTTGATGCATGCAAAACGGTCCGGTATAGACGGAGGCGGGCGACTCCGGATTCGCGGAAGTTACTCGCGCGTACCATTCCTCTTTGATCATTTTGACAATTCTCGAAAAACACGGTCAGGGCGAAGGCCGCCGTTCGACATTGCCGAACAAAGGCGTTCGAATACGTCGGCCGATCCATTCTCGGGGACCGATCACAGGCCCACTGAGCGGTACCGCTGGACCGCGAGGCGGACCAGGAGCTATCCTCAATGAACTAACCAGTACGTTCACTCGCCGGGAGGGGACGGCCATGGCCGATCACCGGATGTCGATCGCCACCGACTGCCTGTCCGGGACCCTCGAGGACAAGCTGGCCGCCGTCGCGGCGGCCCGGTTCCACGGGGTCGAGCTGGCCGAGAGCGACCTGGTCACCTCGTCCTGGTCGCCGGGACGGATCCGGGAGGAGTGCGCGCGGCGGGGGCTCACGGTCGACGCGTACCAGCCGTTCCCGGACTTCGAGGCGGTCCCGCCGGACACCTTCGCGGCTAATCTGCGCCGGGCCGAGCGCACCTTCGACGTGCTGGAGCGGATCGGCGCCGGAACGGTCGTGGTCTGTTCGTCGACCTCGGCCGACGCGGTGGACGACGACGACCTGGCCGCCGAGCAGTTGCACGCCCTGGCGGCCCGGGCCGAGGCGCGCGGGCTACGGATCGCGTACGAAGCCCTCGCGTGGGGTCGCTTCGTGAACACTTATGCGCACGCCTGGCGGATCGTGCGCCGGGCCGCCCACCCCGCGCTCGGCCTGTGCCTGGACAGCTTCCATGTGCTCTCCCGCGGCGACGATCCGGCCGGGATCCGGGTCATCCCCGGCTCGAAGATCTTCCATCTGCAACTGGCCGACTCGCCGCGGCCGACCATGGACGTGGCCGAGCGCAGCCGGCATCACCGGCTCCTTCCCGGGCTGGGTTCGTTCGACGTCGCCGGGTTCCTCGGCCGGGTGCTCAGCACCGGCTACGATGGGCCGCTCTCGCTCGAGGCGTCCAACGACGTGTACCGGCAGTCGGATCCCCGGCACGCGGCGATCAACGGGATGCGATCGCTGCTGGCGCTGCGGGAGGGTGTGCTCCCGGCCGCGCCGGAGCTGTCGGGCATCGTCTTCACCGAATTGGCGGTCGACCCGGTCTCCGGGCCGGAGGTGGCGCGGGCGCTCGCCGCGCTCGGCTTCGCGCACGCCGGTCAGCATCGCTCGAAGCCGGTCCAGCTGTGGCAGCAAGGGCGGGCGCGGGTGCTGCTGAACTTCGCCGCGGCCCGGGGTGTCGCGCCCGGGACGGCGACGATCGTGGCGCTGGCGGTGGGGACCGCCGATCCGGCCCGGTCGATCGATCGGGCCGAGCGGCTGCTCGCGCCGGTGCTCCCCCGCCTGCGGCAGCCCGGCGAGGCCGATCTGGCGTCGATCGCGGCGCCGGACGGCACCTCGGTCTTCCTGGTGAGCAACGAGGCCTGGCTGCGCGACTTCGAACCGGTCGGCGCTCCCGGCGGTGATCTGATCGGCGGGACCGACCACGTCTCGCTGACCGATTCGGTGGACGACTTCGACGAGGCGACGCTCTTCTACCGGGCCGTGCTCGGCCTGGGCGCCGGCGAGACCGCCGAGATCGCGGCGCCGTTCGGGCCGATCCGCAGCCGGGCGGCGAGCGACCCCGGCCATCGCGTACGGATCACGCTCAACACCGCGCCGATGCGCCGCGGCGACTGGGCGCCGGTGGTCCCCGACCCGCAGCAGGTCGCGTTCGGCACCGCCGACGCGATCGCGAGCGCTCAGGCGATGCGCGCGCTCGGCGCCCCGCTGCTGACCATCCCGGACAACTACTACGCCGACCTCGACGCCCGGCTCGCGCTCCCGCCCGATCTGCTCGCCGCCCTCCGCGCCAACTCGATCCTTTACGATCGCGACGAGCACGGCGCCTACCTGCACTTCTACACCGAGATGCTCGGCCACCGGGTCTGCTTCGCCGTGGTGCAGCGCGTCGACGCGTACGCCGACTACGGCGGCCCGACCGGCGCGCCCGTCCGGATGGCGGCCCACCGCGAGCGCCGGCTGCTCCGGCTGCGGCATTCCGTCCCGGACCAGCGCCACGACTTCTCGCTCGCACACCTGACCGCGCTCAGCCTGTCCCCGCCCGAACTGGTCGACGCCGCGGCCGAGGCCGGCTACCGGTACGTGGGCCTGCGGCTGACCCGGGTCACCCCGGTGGAGCCGCACTACCCGCTCGCGACCGATCCGGGCCTGATGCGGACCACCAAGGTGCGGCTGGCCGCGACCGGGATCGAGGTGCTCGACATCGAGCTCGCCCGGATCGGCCCGGACGACGACCCCCGCGACTTCCAGCGCTTCCTCGAGGCCGGCGCCGAACTGGGCGCCCGGCACGTCATCACCCAGCTGCCCGATCCCGACCGGGCGCGCAAAACCGATCGGTTCGCCCAACTGTGCGAGATGGCCCGGCCGCTCGGGCTCACCGTCGACCTGGAGTTCCCGTCCTGGACCGAGACGCCGGACCTGAACGCGGCCGTCCGGGTGCTGCGCGGCGCCGACCGGCCGAACGCCGGCATCCTGATCGACCTGCTCCATTTCGCGCGCTCCGGATCGAGCGTGGCCGACCTGCGGCAGTTGCCGGCCGAGTGGTTCCACTTCGCGCACGTGTGCGACGCCCCGCCGGGGGTGCCGGCCACCAACGAGGGACTGATCCACACGGCCCGGTTCGAGCGGCTGTTCCCGGGCGAGGGCGGGATCGACATCCACGGGATTCTCGGCGCGCTGCCGCCCGGGCTGCCGTACGCCCTGGAGATCCCGAAAGCCCAGCTCGTCGCCCAGGTCGGCGGCAAGGAGCACGCCCGCCTGGCGATCGCCGCCGCCCGTGCCCACCTGGACCGGCCGGTGGCGGCCTGAGCGGCGGATCACGTCCGGCCTGGCGCGAGCCACTGGAGGCGCGTGACAATCGAGGCCTGACCTGGAGGTGAACGTGCCCGTTATCTCGAAGCTCGCAGCCCCTGGCACCCAGCGTCACCAGGACGCCCTGGCGGTCCTCGACGCGACCCGAGCGGTCGTCGCCCTCGGCTGGACCCAGCGCACCTGGTTCGTCATGGAGACCCCGCGCGGCCGGCGCCGCCTGGCCCAGCGGTTCTTCCCGACCCGGCTGGACCATCGCCGCGTCGTCGAGGCGTGCCTGGTCGGCGCGGTGGTGCATGGCGCGCATCGGCTGAGCTCCCGCCCGGAGTATGCGTACCCGGCCCTCGACGCGCTCTGGAACGCGCTCTTCGATGCCGAGGCCACCGGCGACCCGGTCGGCCCGCTGACCCCGCCGCTGGTCCGGGCCGCCCGGGTCCGCGACCTCACCACCTGGAACGACCGGTCGTACCGGACCAGCCAGGATGTGCTCCGGCTGATCGACCTCGCCACCGCCCGCGTGTCCGGGGCGTACGCCCGGAGGAATTGACGGTCGTCGACGAACCATGACATCTGTCATGGGTGCGCGCCCCCCGAAACGATTAAGAAACTTTGTTAAAGGTTTCGGGAGGCCTCATGAAACGACTGTTCATAGCCGGGGCCGGCGCCCTGGCCCTCACAGCGGCCGGTGTCGCCGTGGCGACGCAGGCCGGCGCCGCCACCCTCAGCAGCAACTGGTACGCCTCCGCCCCCTACCTGATGCCGTTCGACAACAGCCCGCCCGATCCGGTCGAGGTCATGAACGCCACCAGCCAGAAGGCCTTCCAGCTGGCCTTCATCCTGGCCCCGAACGGCGGCGGCTGCTCGCCGACCTGGGACGGCACCCGAGCGGTCTCGTCCGACTCCGACGCCGGCGCGCTGATCGATCGGATCCGCTCGAACGGCGGCGACGTGAGCGTCTCGATCGGCGGCTATGGCGGCACCAAGCTCGGTCAGACCTGCGGCACGCCGGAGGCGACCGCGGCCGCCTATCAGCAGGTCGTCACCAAGTACGGGCTCAAGGCGATGGACTTCGACCTCGAGGAGCCCGAGTACGAGAACACCGCGGCCGTGCACAACGAGATCGGTGCCGCCCGGATCCTGCAGCAGAACAATCCCGGGCTGTACGTATCGATCACCACCGCGGGCACGGCGTCCGGCACCGGCTGGTTCGGCACCCAGATGCTCAACGAGGCGAAGTCGCAGGGCTTCACGCCGGCCAACTACTCGATCATGCCGTTCGACGGCGGGTTCAGCGGGGCGAGCTCGCAGGTGGCCGCGCTCGAGCAGTTCCACGCCCTCCTGATGAACACGTTCGGGTGGGACAGCGGCACGGCGTACGCGCATGAGGGCATCTCGCAGATGAACGGGCGCAGCGACTCCGGCGAGTACTTCCGGCAGGCCGACTTCCAGACCACCCTGGACTACGCGACCAGCCACGGGCTGGCCCGCTACACGTTCTGGTCGGTCAATCGCGATCGGCAGTGCGCCGATCCGAACCAGAGCACGACGTCGGGCACGTGCAGCAGCGTGCCGCAGAGCGCGTGGGAGTTCACGACCTACACGGCGCGGTTCGCCGGCGCGACGCCGCCCACCACCATTCCGACCACGAGCCCGACCACCGGCAACCCGGGCACGTGCACGGTGCCGGCCTGGAGCGCGACGGCGGTGTACGTCGCCGGCAACCAGGTGAGCCAGAACGGCCACAAGTACACGGCGAAATGGTGGACGCAGAACGAGTCGCCGGCCACGCACAGCGGCCAGTGGGACGTCTGGGCGGACAACGGCGCCTGCTGACTCCTCCGCGGGGGACGCAGACGCGTCCCCCGCGATCGTAGGTCATTGACATATTCCTGTATATAGATCGATTCTGGCCTGACATCGTTGTCATTGACATCGTTGTCAGGAAGGAAGTCCTCATGCTCAGAAGTGTCCTGGCCGCTCTCTCCGGACTGGCGCTGACCATCCCGACCGGCGCCGCCGCCCGGGCGGCCGACCGCACCGATCCGGTTTCCTACGTCAACCCGTTCATCGGCACCACCAACCTCGGCAACACCTATCCCGGCGCGGTCAAGCCGTTCGGCATGCTCGCCTGGAGCCCGCAGACCTCCCGGGGCAGCCAGATCTCCACCCCGGCCCCGGGCGGCTACCAGTACACCGCCACCAGGATCCGCGGCCTCAGCCTGACCCACCTCAGCGGAGTCGGCTGTTCCGGGGCCAACGGCGACATTCCCATCTTGCCCTTCGTCGGACGCCCGGCCACCTCGCCCAGCGCCGACACCACCGACTCGGTCTACGCGAGCACGTTCGCGCACGCCAACGAGGCCGCCGAGCCCGGCTACTACCGGGTCGGGCTGGACAGCGGCGCCGGCGCCGAGCTCACGGTCACCGACCGGACCGGCATCGGCCGCTTCACCTTCCCCGCCGACAAGCCGGCCAGCCTGCTGTTCCGCACCTCGCTGTCGGAGACCGGCAGCACCGACGCGACCGTCCACATCGATCCGTCGGCGCGAACGATCACCGGTTCGGTCAGCGCGGGCAACTTCTGCGGCCCGCAGAGCACCGACAACTCGCACGCGTACTACACGCTGCACTTCGTGGCGAAGGTCGACCAGCCGTTCGCGGCCACCGGCACCTGGAAGGACGGCACGCTCACCCCGGACAGCACCGACGCGCAGGGCGGCAGCGGCTACAGCGCGACCGGCCGGCCGGTCGCCGGGAAGGGCTCGGGCGGCTATGTCACGTTCGCGCCGGGCACCACGGCGGTGACGATGCGGGTGGCCATCGCGTACACCGATCTGGCCGGCGCGCAGCGCAACCTGGCGGTGGAGTCCCCCGACCGGACCGGTTTCGATCAGATCCGGGCGAAGGCCCGGTCGGCTTGGTCCGATCGGTTGCGCAAGGTCCGGATCGGCGGCGGTACGACCGATCAGCTGACCACGTTCTACACCGCGCTCTACCACTCCGCACTCGAGCCCACACTGACCAGCGACGCCGACGGCCGCTACTACGGCGCCGACGACAAGATCCACCGGTTGGCGCACGGCCAGCGTGCGCAGTACGGCACGTTCTCCGGCTGGGATCAGTACCGCGCACAGGTACAACTTCTGGCCATGCTCGACCAGCGGCAGGCGAGCGACTATGCGCAGTCGCTGTTCAACTACGCCACCCAGCGCGGCGGCGAGTGGGACCGCTGGCTGCTGGAGCACGGCAAGACCTCGGTGATGTCCGGCGACCCGTCGGCCGCCGCGATCGCCGCGATGTACGCGTTCGGCGCGCGCGACTTCGATGCCCGCGGCGCACTCGCGTCGCTGGTGCACGCCGCGACCGTGCCGACCGCGAACGACTCCAAGGACGACGGCTGCAACGTGGAGTGCGTCGGCCAGCGCCCGGCGCTCGACTTCGCGCTGACCAACGGCTACGTGCCGGCCGACGACTGCCACTGCTGGGGCGGCGCCGCCGAGACGCTCGAGGACGCGGCCGCCGACTACGGCATCGCGCAACTGGCCGGAGCGCTCGGCGACCGCAAGGCGTACCGGGCGTTCCTCGACCGCTCGCACAACTGGCGCAACGTCTACGACCCGGCCGCCCAGGCCGACCCGGGGCTCGCGCACAACATCCGCGAGCACATCACGGCGATCACGGCGAGCGGCGAGAACGCGCCGAACGAGGGCAAGGCGCAGGCCTTCGACGGCGACAAGGGCACCAAGTGGCTCACCTTCGCCACCACCGGCTGGATCGCCGCGCAGCTGGACGCGCCGCGCACGGTCGACCAGTACGCGCTCACCAGCGGCAACGACGAGCCCGGTCGCGATCCGGCCGACTGGCAGTTGCAGGGCTCGAACGACGGCAGCACCTGGACGACCGTCGACTCGCAGACCGGGCAGTCCTTCGACAAGCGGGGACAGACCCGGGTCTACTCGGTGTCCAGTCCCCAGCCGTACACCTCCTATCGGTTGACTGTCACCAAGAACGGCGGCGCCGACATCGTCCAGCTCGGCGAGCTCGAACTGGCCGATCCGGCGGTGCCGACGCCGGCGCCGATCGACAGCCCGTACGTCGGCTGGATGCGCGACAAGTACCGGGACGGCACCTGGGCCGAGGGCTTCAGCCCCTCCACCGGCAGCGGGTTCGTCGAGGGCACGAGTGCCCAGTACACCTGGATGGTCTATTCGGACCTGACCACGCTCGCGCGGAAGATGGGCGGCGACGACATCGCCGTGCAACGGCTGGACTCGTTCTTCCGCAATCCGGACGGCACGTTCGACCTGAGCGCCACCAAGGGCACCCGGATGGACGTCACCAACGAGCCGGACATCCAGACGCCCTATCTGTACAACTATCTGGGCGCCGCCTCGAAGACGCAGGAGACCGTCAAGGCCATCATCGACACGAAGTGGGGCAGCGGGACCGGCGGCATCCCCGGCAACGACGACGCCGGCACGATGAGCGCGTGGTACGTGCTGTCCGCGCTGGGCCTCTACCCGGCCGTGCCGACCCGGGCCGAACTGGTCCTGACCACGCCGCTGTTCCCGCACGCCGAGGTTCGCCTGGCTAGCGGGCGATCACTGGTGATCGATGCCCCCGGTACCGCATCGGCGCACTACATCGCGGGTCTCCGGGTGGACGGAAGGTCGACCACGAAGGCGTGGCTGCCGGCCCGGGCGGTCACGGCGGGAGCGCACCTGACCTATTCGCTCAGCACCACGCCGAGCGCCACGTGGGGCAGCGGACCGGGCGACGTCCCGCCGCAGAACTGACCGATCCGTTCGGCCGATCAGGGCGCGGCACCCGTCCGGGTGCCGCGCCCGATCGATCAGAAAGCGTCGGTGGCCAGGATCTTCTCGATGTTGCGCTCGGCGAGCGCGGTGATGGTGAGGAACGGGTTGACCCCGGTGCTGCCCGGGATCAGCGAACCGTCCGTCACGTACAGGCCCGGGTAGCCGGGCAGCCGCCCGTAGTTGTCGGTGGCCTGGTTGAGGATGCAGCCGCCGAGCGGGTGGTAGGTGAAGTCGTCGCCCCAGACCTTGTTCACGCCGAACAGGTCGCTGCGGTAGACCGTCACCTGCTTCGCGTTGATGGTGTCGAAGACGCGCTTGGCGGCGTCGATCGCGGGCTGGTTCCACGCCGTCTGCCAGCTGAGGTCCACCGCGCCGGTCGAGCTGTTGAAGCTGAACGCGGCCCGGTTGGGGTTCTTCGTGATGGCCAGGTAGAGGCTGATCCAGAGCTCGGTGCCGGCCGGGAACGGGGCGATCTCGGCGAAGACCGGCCCGGCGGCGTCGGCCCAGTTGTCGATGCCCATGGCCGGCATCCCGGATTCCACGGCACCGGTGGGGTTCCAGATGTGGTTGGCCCGGGCGACCATCACGTTGCCGTTGTTGCCCCAGCCCTGCCCGACCGCGCTCGGCAGGTTCGGCAGCAGGCCCTGGGCGCGCATCGCGACGAGCAGCTTGCTGGTGCCCACGCTGCCGGCCGCGAAGAACACCTTGTCCGCCCGGACCGTCTTGGTGGCCACCGTGGCGCCGGTCGTGTCGATCTGATTCATCGTGACCGTGTAGCCGCCCGCGGCGTTCGGCGCGACCGCGGTGACCACGTGCTGGGCGGTGACGGTCAGCCGGCCGGTGGCGGCCGCCGTGGCCAGGTACGTCTTGTCCAGCGACCGCTTGCCGTAGTTGTTGCCGTAGATGACCTCGCTGGCCAGCGCCGACCGGGGCACGGTGCCGGCCTGCTCCTTCTTCATGTAGTCGAAGTCGTAGACGTTGTTGAGGAAGGTGGTGGTGTAGCCGGACGCGTTGGCCTGGGCGCGGCTGACCCGGGCGAACTGGTAACAGTCGGCGGTCTCGAACCAGGCGGTGTCGATGGCGTTGACCCCCAGCCCGGCGTTGGCCCGCGGGAAGTACGTGTCGTACATCGAGGCGACGTCGACCGAGGGCAGGATCTGCGTGAAGTAGTCGCGCTTGGGCACGACCGCCATCCCGCCGTTGACCAGCGATCCGCCGCCGACGCCGCGGCCCTGGTAGACGCGGATGCCGGCGAACTTCTCCGAGTCGAGCACGCCGGTGTACTTCGGGATCGTCTTGTTGGCGCTGATGCCGAGGAAATAGCCGACCGGTTGATCGGTCGTGGTCCGCAACCAGTACGAGCGCTGGTCCGGGTTGAGCATGTTGCAGAACACCTTGCCGTCCGAGCCGGCGGTGTTCCACGCCATGCCCATCTCGACGATGGCGGTGGCGATGCCGGCCTGGGTCAGCCGCAGCGCGGTGACCGCGCCGCCGTAGCCGCTGCCGATCACCAGCGCCGGGACGTGGTCGCCGGAGGCGAGCGCGGCGCCGGCCGCGGAGGCCTTGGCGAGCAACGCGGCGGCCGGCGCGCCGAGCGCGGCGGCCTTGAGCAGGGTGCGACGACTGGCCATCTCTCAGGCCCCCTCGGCGAGACTGTTGGCGGCGATGTAGCCGAACGTCATCGCGGGGCCGATCGTCGAGCCGGCGCCCGCATAGCTGTGCCCCATCACGGCGGCGCTGGAGTTGCCCGCGGCGTACAGGCCGGGAATGACCGAGCCGTCCGCGCGCAGCACCCGCGATTTCGGGTCGGTGCGCAGGCCGCCCTTGGTGCCGAGGTCACCCGGCACGATCTTGCAGGCGTAGTACGGCGGCAGCCAGAGCGGCGCGAGGCACGAGTTCGGGACGACCGCCGGGTCGGTGTAGTAGTGGTCGTACGCGCTGTCGCCGCGGTGGAAATCGGTGTCCTTGCCGGCGAAGGCGAACCCGTTGAACCGGGAGACCGTGGCCGACAGCGCCGACGACGAGACCCCGATCTTTCCGGCCAGGGCGCTCAGCGTGTACTCCTTGAAGACCGCGCCCGAGCTGTACCAGGAGTCGGGGAACGGCAGGAGCGGGGCGACGTCCCGGAACAGGTACCGGTTGCGGTAGTTCTGATCGAAGATGAGCCAGGCCGGGATGTCCGGCGTGACGACGTTCTTGTCGTACATGACATGCACGACGTCGCTGTACGGCGCGGCCTCGTTCACGAACCGCTGCCCGGCGCTGTTCACCAGGATGCTGCCCGGCAGGGTGCGCTCGGCGAGGCAGAAGTACGGCTCCTCGGGCAGCGGGATCGCCGGGCCCCACCACGAGTCGTCCAGGAAGTCGGTCGCCGCGCCCGCGCGCAACCCCGCCTGGATGCCGTCGCCGGTGTTCTCCTTGGCGCCCACCGTCCAGTCGACGCCGATCGGCTGCCGCTGGTAGGCCAGCCGCATCGCCAGGTTGTGCTCGAAACCGCCGGCCGCTACCAGCACGCCGCGGTTGGCGGTGATGCCGGTCGCGACGCCGTCCTTGGTGACCACAACGCCGGTGACCCGGCCGCTGGTGTCGAGCTGCAGGTCGGTAAGGGGCGTGTTGAGCCAGACCGGTACGCCCGCGGCGACGAGCCCGGCCCGCAGTGCCCCGGCGAGCGCTTGACCCATGGTGAGCGGCGTCTTGCCGGCCGCCACCGCCGCGGTGTAGCGGGCGACGCACTCGGCCGCGACGGCGGTGCCCTTCACGTTGACCAGCGCGAGGTTGAGCCACTTGTAGTCGGCACTGAAGACGGTCAGGCCGGCCGGCGTCGGCAGGTACGCCGGGTTCAGGTTGGCCAGTTCCGCGCCGAGCAACTTGCCGTCGAACATGTCCGGCTCGATCGAGCGGCCCTGCGGCATCCCGCCGGGCAGTTCGGGGTAGTAGTCGGAGTAGCCGGACATGTAGCGGAAGCGCAGCGGGCTGTTCGCCAGCACGAAGTCGATCATCGACGGCCCGTTGTCGAGGAACGCCTGCTGCTTGGCGGTGGGCACGTCGCCGTTGACCACGGCGGCGAGATAGGCGGCCGCCTTGGCCGGGGTGTCCGGCACGCCGGCGGCCAGGATGACCTGGTTGTTGGGGATCCAGATGCCGGCGCCCGAGCGGGCCGCCGAACCGCCGAAGGTGGGTGCCTTCTCCACCACGAGAACGCTCAGCCCGCGTTTGTTCGCGCGCAGCGCCGCGGTCATGCCCGCGGCGCCGCACCCGATGACCACCACGTCGTAGCTGGGCTGGGCGGCCCGCGCCGGAATGCCGAGCGCGGACGAACCGGCGACGAGGCCGGTTCCGATGGCTGCGGCGCCGGTGAGGACCTGGCGCCGATTGAGGTGTGCGGACATCGCGGAGCTCCTCTGGAAGTTGGAGCTAGAACGCGTTCTACTATCAGCCCACTGTTAACAAGATGTCAAAGGGATGCGTCAATTAGAACTTGTTTCAAATCGGCGATATCCTTCACCCGCTCGGCGCGGCCGGCGGCCAACGGGGAAACCAGCAGCGTGGTGACGCCGGCGGCGGCCAGCGCGGCCACCTGGGCACGCAGCGAGGCCAGGTCGCCCACGAGCGAAGTGGCGCGCACCAACGGCTCGGGCACGGCGGCGATCGCCTCGGCCCGCCGTCCGCCCAGGAAGTGTTCCTGGACCGCCGCCGCCTCCCGCGGGTAGCCGTAGCGGCGTACGAGGTCGTTGGAGAAGTTCCGGCCCTTCGCCCCCATCCCTCCGATGTAGAGCGCCAGTTGCGCGCGGTGCCGGCCGAGCAACCGCTCGCTCGGCTCGCCGACCGCGAACGGCAGCGGCACCATGATGTCCAGCGGCCCGAGCGCCGGATCACGCCGGGAAAGGCCTTCCTCGAGCGCCGGCCCGAAGACCCGGGACAGTGCGGCCGGGTCGAGGAACAGCGCCTGCCAGCCCTCGGCCAGTTCGGCGGCGAGCGCGACGTTGCGCGGGCCCATGGCGGCCAGCAGGATCGGGATCCGGTCGCGGACCGGCCGGTTGATGAGCTTGAGCGGCTTGCCGAGGCCGGTCCCGGCATCGGCCGGCAGCGGGATCCGGTAGTGCGGGCCGTCGTGGACGAGCACTTCCCGGCGCCAGACCCGCCGGCAGATCTCCACCACCTCCCGGGTCCGCGCGAGCGGCGCGTCGTACGGGACCCCGTGGAAGCCTTCGATCACCTGCGGCCCGGAGGCGCCGAGCCCGAGCGAGAACCGGCCGCCGGAGACGTAGTCGATACCCGCCGCGGTCATCGCGGTGAGCGTCGGCGTGCGGGTGTAGAGCTGCATCACCCCGGAGGCGAGCTGCATCCGGCTGGTCCGGGCGGCGAGGTAGCCGAGCTGGCTGACCGCGTCGAAGCTGTACGCCTCGGGCACCACGACCAGGTCGGCGCCCGCCGCCTCGAACTCGACCACCTCCTCGACGGCCGCCGCGAACCCCTCCCCGCTGTACCCGAGCTGAATGCCCAGCCGCATGTCAGGCGCCGGCGTCGTGGACGATCACCTGGCGGATGACGTCGCCGCGGCCGAGGTTGGCGAGCGCGTCCTCGACCTCCTCGAGCCGGATCCGGTGGCTGATCATCCCCTCGAGATCGAGCCGGCCGGCGCGCCAGAGGGCGATCAGGCGAGGGAAGTCGCGCGGCGGGTGGCCCGAGCCGTACATCGACGGGATGATGCTCTTGCCCTCGAAGAGCAGCTCGAACGGGGTGAACTCGACCTGGTGCTCGGGCCGGCCGGCGCCGACCACGACGACGGAGCCGCCGCGGCGGGTCGCGGTCCATGCCGTCCGCAAGGTCTGCGGCAGAGCGACCACGTCGAAGGCGTAGTCGAAGCCCTCGCCGGCGGTGACCTCACCGACCAGGTCGCTGAGCCCGTCGGGAGTCACCGCGTGGGTGGCGCCGAAGCGGCGGGCCACCTCGAGCTTCGCCGGGACGGTGTCGACGGCCACGATGACGGACGCGCCGGAGAGCCGGCAGCCCTGGATCGCCGCGATGCCGACGCCGCCGCAACCGATCACCACGGCGGTCTCCCCCGGGCGCAGCTGAGCGGTGTTGACGACCGAACCGACGCCGGTCATCACGCCGCAGCCGACCAGGGCAGCCACCTCGTACGGCACATCGGCGTCGATCTGCACGGCGCCGATCCGCGGCACCACCATCTCCTCGGCGAACGCGCCGCAGCCCGCCATCCCGAACACCGGCAGGTCGCCGGCCATGAATCGGGGCATCGCGTAGCCGGTCATCACGTGGGTCATGCACAGATACGGCATGCCGCGCACGCACTCGGCGCACGTGCCGCAGGACGGCAGCCAGTTGACGATCACCCGGTCGCCGGGCGCCAGGTCGTCCACGCCCTCGCCGACCTCGAGCACGTCGCCGGCCGCCTCGTGGCCGAGCACCGCGGGCACCGGCTGGGGCAGGCCGCCGTCGCGGGCGGACTGGTCGGAGTGGCAGACGCCGGCCGCGCGCACGCGGATCCGGATCTCGCCCGGGCCGGGACCGAGCACGGTCACATCGTCGCGTATGTCGAGCTTCTCGTGGTCGCCGATCCCGTGGATAACCGCTGCCCGCACCTCGCCACCCCCTCTGGAAACTAGAACGCGTTCTACGCTATCGGCCGCTCCGGAACCGAGCAAGCGATTGGGCAAGTACGATCGGCCGGGTGACGACCACGAAGAAGGCCGCGCCGGCGTCCGAGCGCCGCGCCCATCTGGTCCGGCTGGCCGCCGACCTGTTCGCCGAGAAGGGTTTCCGGGCCACCACGGTTCGCGAGATCGCGGACGCCGCCGGCATCCTCTCCGGGAGCCTCTACCACCACTTCGACTCCAAGGAGTCGATCGGCGACGAGATCCTCCGGGAGTTCCTCGACGACGTACTCGGCGGGTACCGGGCGGCGGTCGCCGGCACCGACGACCCGCGGATCGCCATCGAGCGGATGGTCCGGTCCAGCACGGCGGCGCTCAGCCGGCACCGGGCCGCCCTCACCATGCTGCAGAACGACTGGGCCTACTTCAGCGCGCAGAAACGCTTCGCCTACCTGCGGACGGCGATGAAGGAGATCGAGCAGACCTGGATCGACCAGCTGGAGCGGGGCAAGCGCAGCGGGCAGTTCCGGGCCGATCTGGACGCGCGGCTCATCTACCGGCTGCTGCGCGACATCCTGTGGATCCCCACGTCGTGGAAGCAGAGCCGCGGCCAGTCGTGGAGCACCGACGAGATCGTGACCGGACTGCTGCACCTGCTTTTCGTCGGCATCAGCGCGCATTGACGGTGCTACCCTCCTCCCAAGCAAGCGCTTGGTAGGAGGGGGCCCGATGGGACGTCTCGATGGCAAGGTTGCACTCATCACCGGTGGCGCGCGCGGCATGGGCAAGTCGCACGCCCGGCATTTCGTCGCCGAGGGCGCCCGGGTCGTGATCGGCGACGTGCTCGACGACAAGGGGCAGGCGGTCGCCGACGGCCTCGAGGGCTGTCACTACGTGCACCAGGACGTGACGAGCGAGGCCGATTGGTCCGCCGCCGTGGCCGCGGTGCTCGACACGTACGGCAGATTGGATGTTCTGGTGAACAACGCCGGGATCCTGCGGCACGGGTCGATCGCCGAGATGGAGCCGGCCGAGTTCCGCCGGGTCATCGACGTCAACCTGGTGGGCTGCTGGCTCGGCGTGCACACGGTGGCGCCGGTGATGACCGCGGGCGGCGGCGGCTCGATCGTGAACGTGTCGTCGATCGAGGGATTCGCCGGCGCGGCCGGGCTGTCCGCGTACAGCGCCAGCAAGTTCGGCATCCGCGGCGTCACCCGGTCGGCGGCGCAGGAGCTGGGCCCGGCCGGCATCCGGGTCAACTCGGTGCACCCCGGCGGCGTGCTGACCTCGATGTCGCTGGGCGCGGCCGAGCACATGACCGGGATCGATCCGGCCGCGTTCCTCAAGGCGATGCCGATCGCCCGGTTCGCCGAACCGATCGAGATCTCCCGGCTGGTCGCCTTCCTCGCCTCGGACGAGTCGTCCTACACGACCGGGGCCGAGTTCGTCGCCGACGGCGGGCTGCTCAGCGGGCCGGGGTACTGAGATGACCTCCCTCGACGGAAAGATTGCCGTCGTCACCGGCGCGGGGCAAGGGCTGGGCGCGGCCGAGGCGATCGCGCTGGCGGCCGCCGGCGCCCGGGTGGTGCTCAACGACCTGCCGGGCCCGGGCCTCGACGCGGTGGCGGCGCACATCCGGGACGGCGGTGGCGAGGCGACGGTCCGCCCGGGTGACGTCGCCGAGTGGTCCATCGGTGAGGCGCTGGTGCAGGCGTACGGCGGCCTCGACATCCTGGTCAACAACGCCGGCGTGCTGCGCGACCGGATGATCTTCTCGATGTCCGAGCAGGAATGGGACACCGTGATCCGCGTCCATCTGCGCGGTCACTTCGTCACCACCCGGCTCGCCACGGCGTACTGGCGGAATCTGAGCAAGGCCGAGCAGAAGCCGGTGTACGCCCGGATCGTCAACACCTCGTCGGAGGCCTTCCTGCTCGGCTCGGCCGGGCAGCCCAACTACGCGGCGGCCAAGAGCGGCATCGTCGGGCTCACCGTCGCCACCGCTCGCGGCTGCGCCCGCTACGGCGTGCGCGCCAATGCGATCTGCCCGCGCGCCCGCACGGCGATGACCGGCGAGCTGATGGGTCCCGCCCCCGACGGCCCCGACCCGATGTCGCCCGAGCGCGTCACCCCGCTGGTGGTGTCGCTCGCCGGTCCGGCCGGGGAACGCGTCAACGGCGAGGTCTTCGTCGTGCACAGCGACGTGGTGGCCGTGCTCGACCCGCCGACCATCCGGCAGACCTTCCGCGCCACCGCCGGCGAGTGGACTTCCGACGAGCTGGACGCCACGCTGAGCGGCGTTTTCACCGCCGACCCGCCGGCGCCCGGCTTCGTCTGCGAGGACACCATGGCCCTGGCCGACGCCACGTTCGGGGAGAACTCGTGAAGCAGCGCGACACCGTGACGATGCCGCCCGACGAGGCACAGAAACTGCTCGAAGACGGCCGGAAGCTCCAGCTCGCCACCATCAACCCGGACGGCACGCCCCACCTGGTCAGCATGTTCTACGGGATGCGCGACGGCCGGATAGCGTTCTGGACCTACCGCGCCTCGCAGAAGGCGCGCAACCTCGCCCGCGACCCCCGGGTGACCTGCCTGGTCGAGGACGGCGACGATTACTTCGAGCTGCGCGGCGTGCAGGTGACCGGATCGGTGACCCGGATCGACGACCTCGCCGGCGTGACCGCGATCGGCAAGCTGATCGCCGGCCGGATGGCCGGGCAGGACGCCGAGGTGCTCGACGACTATGTCGCGCACGCGGCCGCCAAGCGATCGGCCTACCTGGTCGAGCCGCGCCGGGTGGTCAGCTGGGATCACCGTCGCCTGCTTTGAGCAACTTCGGGAGGTAGCCCGGCCACTCGCCGCCGCCGTGGACGGTCAGCGCCGCGCCCGTCACGTAGGCCGCCAGCGGCGAGGCCAACAGCAGGCAGACGCCGGCCACGTCCTCCGGCGTCGCGGGCCGGCCCATCGGCACGGTGCGCGCCACGGCCGAAGGGTCCAGCCCGGCGCTGCCCACCGGGCCCGGGATCACGCTGTTCACCCGCACCGCCGGCGCCCACTCGGCGGCCAGGCTGGTCGCCAGGTGGTGCAGGCCGGCCTTGGCCGCGCCGTAGGCGGCCGTGCCGGGCGACGGGCGGGTGCCGCTGACGCTGCCCACCATGAGGATCAGACCGCCGCCGGGTTGCTTCCGCATCACCGCGTTGGCCGCCTGGGCGACGTGCAGCGGGGCGATCAGGTTGAGCTCGATGATTTTCGCGTGCAGCCGGGGCGAGGCGGTGGCCGCCGGCGCCGCCGGCGCGCCACCCGCGTTGTTCACCACGACATCGAGCCGGCCGAATCGCTCGACCGCCGCGTCGACGAGGGCCGCGGCCTGTTCCGGATCGCGCACGTCGGCCCGAAACTCCGCCGTCTCATGGCGACCGCAGACCAGCACCTGGGCGCCGGCCTCCCGGAAGGCGGACGCGATCGCCGCGCCGATCCCTCTGGTGCCGCCGGTGACGACCACCGCGCGGCCGGTGAAGTCCATCGGCCGATGGTAGCCGACCAAGCAAGCGCTAGGTTAGCCTGTCGCGGTGGGCGTACACCTGGACCGCGGCGCGGTCGCCGAGGTGGTCATCGATTTCCCGCCGGTCAACGCGTTGCCGGCGGCCGGCTGGCTGGCCGTCGCCGACCTGGTGACGGCGGCCGGGGCCGATCCGGCGACCCGGGCGGTCGTGCTGTCCGCCGAGGGCCGCGGGTTCTGCGCCGGCGTGGACATCAAGGAGATGCAGCGCGGCCCCGGCCACGAGGTGCTGCTGGCCGCGAACCGGGGCTGTGCCGCCGCGTTCGCCGCCGTCTACGACTGCCCGGTCCCGGTGATCGCCGCGGTGCACGGCTTCTGCCTCGGCGGCGGCATCGGCCTGGTAGGCAACGCCGACCTGATCGTGGCCGCCGACGACGCCACCTTCGGCCTGCCCGAGGTTGACCGGGGCGCGCTCGGCGCCGCCACCCACCTGGCCCGCCTGGTGCCGCCGCAGCTGATGCGGGCGATGGTCTACACCTGCCGCCCGGTCACCGCCGCCGATCTGCACCGCTTCGGGACGGTGCACGAGGTGGTGCCGGTGGGCCGGCAGCGGGCCGCCGCCCGGGCGGTGGCCGAGGAGATCGCGGCCAAGGACCCGGTGGTCATCCGCCGGGCCAAGGAGGCGCTGAACGGCATCGACCCGGTCGACGTCAAGCGGTCGTACCGGTTCGAGCAGGGCTTCACCTTCGAGCTCAACCTCAACGGCGCCGGCGACCGCGCCCGGCAGAGATTCGTCGACGGGAGCTGACGTGGACATCGTCATGACGGCCGGCGACGTGGTCGGCGAGCTGCGCGACGGGATGACGATCGGGATCGGCGGCTGGGGCTCGCGCCGCAAGCCGATGGCGCTGGTCCGGGCGATCTGCCGGGCCGGCCTGCGCGACCTGACCGTGGTCACCTACGGCGGGCCGGATGTCGGGCTGCTGATCGCGTACGGGTGCGTGCGCCGGGTGGTCACCGGCTTCGTCTCGCTGGACAGCATCGCGCTCGAGCCACACTTCTGCCGCGCCCGCCAGGAGGGCGCGATCGAGCTGACCGAGTACGACGAGGGGATGCTCTACTGGGGGCTGCTGGCGGCCGCCAACCGGTTGCCGTTCCTGCCGATCCGGGCCGGGCTGGGCTCGGACGTCATGCGGGTCAACCCCTCGCTGCGCACGATCCGATCGCCGTACGCCGACGACACCGAACTGGTCGCGATGCCGGCGCTGACGCTGGACGCGGCGCTGGTCCACCTGAACCGCGCCGATCCCTCCGGCAACGCCCGCTACCTCGGCCCCGACCCATACTTCGACGACCTGTTCTGCCTGGCCGCCAAGCGCCGCTACGTCTCCTGTGAGCGATTGGTGAGCACCGCCGAGCTGATGGATTCCGGCCCGCCGCAAGGGCTGCTGCTCAATCGGATGATGGTGGACGGGGTCGTGGAAACCCCACGCGGCGCCCACTTCACCAGCTGCGTGCCCGACTACGACCGGGACGAGTCGTTCCAGCGGGAGTACGCGACGGCCGGCTGGGACCAGTTCCGATCGGCCTACCTGGACGGTGACGAGGAGAGCTACCAGAAGGCGGTGGCGGCGCGATGACCCGGGCCGATGTCTGCGTGGTCGCGTGCGCCGACGCGTGGCGCGGCGACGGCGCGGTGCTGGCCTCGCCGACCGGCCTGATCCCCCGGCTCGGTGCGCGGCTGGCGCAGCTCACCTTCGCTCCCGGCCTGCTGCTGACCGACGGCGAGGCGACGCTGCTGCGCGACGACGAGGCCGAGGGCTGGCTGCCGTACCGGGCGGTGTTCGCCGTGGTGGCGGCCGGCACCCGGCACGTGATGATGGGCGCGAGCCAGATCGATCGGTTCGGCAACCAGAACATCTCCTGCATCGGGGACTGGTCCCGCCCGAAACGGCAGCTCCTGGGGGTCCGGGGCGCGCCGGGCAACACCGTCAACCACGCCACCAGTTACTGGGTGCCCCGGCACGCGCCGCGCGTGTTCGTGCCCGAGGTCGACATGGTGAGCGGCGTCGGTCATGACCGCGGCGCGATCGAGATCCGGGTGGTGGTGACGAACCTGGCGGTGCTGGATTTCGCCACGCCCGATCGCTCGATGCGGCTGCGCTCGGTGCACCCCGGCGTGTCGGTGGCCGAGGTCCAGGCCGCCACCGGGTTTCCGCTCACGATCCCGTCCGACGTGCCGTCGACCCGGCGGCCGACGGCCGAGGAGCTGGAGCTCATCGGCGAGCGGCTCGACCCGGAAGGCCTGCGGGAGAAGGAGATCCGGTGAGGACCCGGCTCACCGAACTGCTCGGCTGCCGCCATCCGATCGTGCAGACCGGCATGGGCTACGTCGCCGGCGCCGGCCTGGTCGCGGCCACCTCGGCGGCGGGCGGCTTCGGGATCGTCGCGTCCGCGACGATGACCCTGGACAGGCTGCGGGAGACCATCCGGGAGATTCGCTCGCGCACCGATGCGCCTTTCGGGGTCAACGTACGCGCGGACGCGCCGGACGCGGCCGAGCGGATCGACCTGCTGATCCGGGAACGGGTCCGGCTCGCCTCGTTCGCGCTCGCGCCCAGCCGGGAACTCATCCGTCGCTGCGCCGACGGCGGCGTGCTCACCATGCCGTCGGTGGGAGCCCGCCGGCACGCCGAGAAGGTGGCTTCCTGGGGCGTGGACGCGGTGCTGGTGCAGGGCGGCGAGGGCGGCGGGCACACCGGGCCGGTCCCGACCACGCTGTTGCTGCCGCAGGTGGTGGACGCGGTCGGCATCCCGGTGGTGGCGGCCGGCGGCTTCTTCGACGGGCGGGGGCTGGTGGCGGCGCTCGCGTACGGCGCCTCCGGGGTGGCGATGGGCACCCGGTTCCTGCTCACCTCGGACAGCCCGGTCGGCCCCGAGGTCAAGCGGCAGTACCTGGCCGCCACGGTCACCGGCACGGTGGTGACCACCCGGGTCGACGGCGTGCCGCACCGGGTGTTGCGGACGCCGTTCGTGGACGGGCTGGAACGCGCCAACCGGCTCGCCGGCCTGCTCCGGTCGGCGCGGCACGCGGCCGCGTTCCGCCGCGAGTCGGGGCTGTCCTGGCCGGCCCTGCTGCGGGCCGGCCGGGCGGCGCGGCACGGGCGGGAACTCTCCTGGGCGCAGACGCTGATGGCGGCCAACACGCCGGCGCTGCTGCGCACCTCCATGGTCGACGGCCGGCCCGAGTCGGGCGTGATGTCGGCCGGTCAGGTGGTCGGCCTGATCGACGACCTGCCCTCCTGCGCCGACCTGATCGACCGCATCATGAAGGAGGCCGACGACCGGATCGCGGCGCTCACATCCGCTCGATGATGGTCACGTTCGCCTGGCCGCCACCCTCGCACATGGTCAGCAGGCCGTAGCGGCCGCCGGTGCGCTCCAACTCGTGCAGCAGGCTGGTGAGCAGCCGCGCGCCGGTCGCGCCCAGCGGGTGGCCGAGCGCGATCGCGCCGCCGCTGACGTTCACCCGCGACGGGTCGGCTCCGGTCTCCCGCAGCCAGGCGAGCACCACGCTCGCGAACGCCTCGTTCACCTCGAACCGGTCGATGTCGCTCATCCGCAGCCCGGCCTTCCGCAACGCGTGCGCGGTCGCCTCGATCGGCGCGGTCAGCATCAGCACCGGGTCACCGCCGCGCGCGGACAGGTGCCGCACCACCGCCCGCGGCCGCAGCCCGTGCGCGCTCACGGCCAGCCGCGAGGCGACCAGCAGAGCCGCCGCGCCGTCCGCGAGCTGGCTGGACGCCGCCGCCGTGGTGACCCCGCCCGGCCGCAGCGGGGCGAGCGCGGCCATCCGCTCGGCCGAGGTGTCCCGGCGCGGCCCCTCGTCGGTGCCGCACGCGCCGACCGGCACGATCTCGGCGCCGAACCAGCCCGCGTCGATCGCGTGAATCGCCCGCCGGTGACTCGACAGCGCCCACTCCTCGAGATCCGCCCGGGAGAGCGCCCACTTCGCCGCGATGTCGTCGGCGCTGCGGAACTGCGACACCTCCTGCTCGCCGTACCGCGCCCGCCAGCCCGCCGAGCCGGCATACGGCCCCGACGGCGCCATCGCGCTGCCGATCGGCACCTGGCTCATGCTCTGCACGCCGCCGGCCACCACGAGATCGGCCGTTCCGCTCATCACCGCCTGGGCGGCGAAGTGCACGGCCTGCTGGCCCGACCCGCACTGCCGGTCGACCGTCACCCCGGGAACGTGTTCCGGCAGCCCGGCCGCCAGCCAGCTGGTCCGCGCGATGTCGCCGGACTGCGGCCCGAGCGTGTCCACACAGCCCAGCACCACGTCGTCCACGGCGGCCGGATCGACGCCGGCCCGATCGAGCAGCGCCGCGATCACCTGCCCGGCCAGGTCGGCCGGATGCACCGCGGCGAGCCCGCCGCCGCGCTTGCCGACGGGCGATCGAACCGCCCCGACCAGATACGCCCTCTCCACGGTTGACGCCCCTCCGCCGGATGGACTCTACTAGAACAGGTTCTAATCTATGACACCGGGCGGCCACCATGCACGTGGGATACACACCGGAGCAGGAGCAACTACGCCGGGAGCTGCGCGCGTACTTCGCCGAGCTGATGACGCCCGAGTTACGGGCGGCGCTGACCGACGACGACGGCGAGTACGGCGACGGCGACGCGTACCGATCGGTGGTGCGGCAGCTGGGGCGGGACGGCTGGCTGGCGCTGGGCTGGCCGGTCGAGCACGGCGGCCGCGGACGGTCCCGGATGGACCAGCTCATCTTCGCCGACGAGGCGGCCATGGCCGGGGTGCCGGTGCCGTTCCTGACCATCTACACGGTCGGGCCGACCATCGCCCGGCACGGATCCGATCGGCAACGCGCCGAACTGCTTCCCCGGATCGCGGCCGGCGAGGTGCACTTCTCGATCGGTTACTCCGAGCCCGGCGCGGGCACCGACCTCGCCGCGCTGCGCACCCGGGCGGTCCGCGACGGCGACGAGTACGTGATCAACGGTCAGAAGATGTGGACCAGCCTGATCCGGTACGCGGACTACGTCTGGCTGGCCTGCCGCACCGACCCGGACGCGCCCCGCCACAAGGGCATCTCGATGCTCGTGGTGCCGACCGACGCGCCCGGCTTCTCCTGGACGCCGGTGCACACCGTGGCCGGCCCGACCACCAGCGCGACCTACTACAGCGACGTGCGGGTGCCGGTGTCCGCCCGGGTCGGCGCCGAGAACGAGGGCTGGCGGCTCATCACCGACCAGCTCAACCACGAGCGGGTGGCGCTCACCCCGGCCGCGCCGCTGCGTCGGGCGCTCGACGAGGTGACCGCATGGGCGGTCGAGAACCGCCGGACCGACCTGGAGTGGGTGCGGCTGCACCTGGCCCGGGTGCACGCCAAGACCGAGGTGCTCAAACTGCTCAACTGGCGGGTCGCCGCCGGTGACGACGGCGCGCCGGCCGCGGTGTGGGCCTCCGCCGGCAAGGTGTACGGCACGGAACTGGCGGTCGAGGCGTACCGCCTGCTGATGGAGGTGCTCGGCCCGGCCGCCACGGTGCGCACCGGTTCGCCGGGCGCCCTGCTGGCCGGGCGGATCGAGCGGATGCACCGCGCCTCGCTGATCCTCACCTTCGGCGGCGGCACGAACGAGGTGCAGCGGGACATCATCGCGGCCGGGGCACTCGGCCAGCCGATCCGGCGTTAGGCCGCGTATCAGAGTCTAGGGGGCTCCGATGGACTTCACGCTCAGCGGCGAGGCGCGCGATCTCGCCACCCTGACCCGGGACCTGGTGGCCTCCGGTCGTCCACTGTGGCCGGCGCTGGCCGAGGCCGGCGTGCTCGCCGCGGCGCTGCCCAAGCGGGCCGGCGGCGAGGGCTACGGGCTGCTCGAACAGTGCGCGATCCTGGCCGAGCTGGGCCGGGCCGCGGCGACCGTGCCGTACCTGCCGTCGATCGTCGCGGCGGCGTCCACGCTGGCCCGCTTCGGCACCGACGAGCAGGTGGCCGAGTGGGCCGAACCGGCCGGCCGCGGCGAGTCGGTGCTGACCGCCGCGACGGCCGACTGCGTCGACGCCCGCCCCGAGGGCGCCGGCTGGGTCCTGGACGGCGAGGTCACCGCGGTCCCGGCCGCGGATCGCGCTGGCCTGATCCTGGTGCCCTCCGGGCCGGATGTGTTCCTCGTGCGGGCCGGCGACCCGGGGGTCGAGGTCGACCCGCAGCGCGTCGAGGGCGGCCCCGGGGCGGGCCTGCTGCGGCTTTCCGGGGCGGCGGGCCAGCCGCTGGAGGGCGCGGCCGCCTGGCTTCGCGCGCACGCCACGATCGGCGCCTGTGCCGCCCAGCTCGGCGTCGTCGAGCGCGCCCTGGAGATGACGGCCGAATACGCTCGCTCCCGGGTCCAGTTCGGTAAACCGATCGGATCGTTCCAGGCGGTGTCGCAGCGCCTGGCCGACGCGTACGTCGACGGCGAAGCCCTCCGGCTGACCATCTGGCAGGCGGCCTGGCTGCTCGCCGCCGACCGCCCGGCGGCCGCCGAGGTCGCGACCGCCGCGTTCTGGGCGGCGGAGGCCGGCCACCGGGTGGCGCACACGGCCGTCCACCTGCACGGCGGCGTCGGCGTCGACGTCGAGTACCCGCTGCACCGCTACTTCCTGGCCGCCAAGTACCACGAGTTCCTGCTCGGCGGCGCCACCGGTCAACTGCTCACGCTCGCCGCCACCTTAGGAGAGAACGGATGAAGTTCAGCCTCGGCATCGCGCTCAGCCCCCTCGACCAGCTCATCGACCTGGCGCGCACCGCCGAGGAGTGCGGCTTCTCGTCGATCGCGCTGCCCGACTCGCTCTTCTACTCGGAGGAGGTCAGCGCGAAGTATCCGTACACGCCGGACGGCAGCCGCTTCTGGGACGCCGAGACGCCGTGGTCGGACCCGCTGGTGACCGCCGCCGCGCTCGGCGCCGCCACCACGACCATCCGGTTCTACACGCAGGTGCTCAAGCTCGGGCCGCGCAACCCGGTGCTGCTGGCCCGCCAGGTCGGCTCGGTGGCGCACCTGACCGGCAACCGGTTCGGGCTCGGCGTCGGGCTGGGCTGGTCGCCGGAGGAGTCGCTGTGGTGCGGCGCCCCGTTCAGCGATCGCGGCGCGCGCGGCGACGAGGCGATCGAGGTGCTGAAACTGATCCTCGGCGGCGGCATGGTCGAGTACCACGGCAAGCACTTCGAGTTCGGCAAGCTGCGGATGAGCCCGGCGCCCACCGCGCCGGTCCCGATCTACGTGGGCGGCCACGCGGGGGTGGCGCTGCGCCGCGCGGCCCGGGTCGGCGACGGCTGGTCGTCGGCGATGATGCGCTTCGCGGAGCTCCGTAAGGTCATCGACCGGCTGGGCGCGCTGCGCGCCGAGTACGGCCGGGCGGACGAGCCGTTCGAGATCCAGGCGGTCTGCATCGACCGGTTCGGCCTGGACGGCTTCCGCCAGCAGGCCGAGATCGGCGTGACCGACGCGATCGTCGTCCCGTGGCGCTTCTACGGCGTCGGCTTCGACGGTGACCTAGCCGCCAAGAAGGACGGCATCCGCCGCTTCGCCGACGAGGTGATCGCCAACCTGACCTGACGGGCTACTCGAACGCGGCGTCCACATCGGCCGGGGTCAGGCCGAAGTCGGCCAGATCGTAGCGGTGGGCCGGGCCACGTGGCCCGGCCTGCAGCGACGTCATGGCGGCCCGGGCCTCGGCGGTCAGGGTCGATCCGATCCGCTCGTAAACGGACTCGATCGTGCCGATCGGATCCGCGACGAAATCGTCGTAGTCGACGTCGACGAAGTGCGCGGGGTCGTGCCCCGCACGTTCGATCGCAAACTTTCGCAGGCCGCGCGACCACAGCTCCAGCTGCGCCCGCCCGAGCACCTCGCCCCGGAACAGTCCCGACCAGCCCTCGGATGCGTGCGCGTTCAGGCTGCACACCGAGGCGATCACGGTCCGCGGCGCGCGGTGGGTCTGGATGACCACCGCGTCCGGGTAGGCGGCGAGCAGCGCGTCCAGCGCGAACAGGTGGCTCGGGTTCTTCAGCACCCAGCGCCGATCGAGATCGTTCAGCCCGATCAGCTGCAGGTTGCGCCGGTGCCGCCGATAGGCGTCGGTCCAGTCGTGCGAATCGAGCCATTGCGAGTAGGACGGGATGTGCGCGATGCATTCGAAGGACACCGAGGTCATCGACTGCACGAGCAGCCGCCAGCACTCCTCCACCTGATCGGCCGCGATGTAGTGCACGCCCATGAACTCCGGGTCGGCCACGTGATGCTGCTCGTAACCGGCCTGCAGCGCCGCGAAGAACGGATTCGACGCCCACGTCTCCCGCGGCGGCCGGGGCTGCGGCGCCTCGGTCAGCCACAGCTCGGGACCCTGGTGCGCCGGGTCGGCGGTGAGCAGCCGGTGCAGCGCGGTGGTGCCGGTACGCGGCAGCCCGGTCACGAAGACCGGCCGGGTCACCGGCACGCCGGCGTGCTCCGGATACTGCCGCCAGGCCGCCTCGCTGAGCAGCCGGGAAACCAGCGCGGCGCGCAGCATGCCGCGGAACGCCTTGCTGCCCGCCGGGGTCAGGGCCGCTTCCGTCCGGTACGCGGAAAGCAGGGTCGCCATGCCCTCGCGATAGGAGTCGTCGCCGAAAACGTCGAGCCCGGTGAGCCGGGTGGCGGAGGCGTGCAGGTCCTCGATCGTGCCGACATCCGTACGCTCGCTCTGCATGCCGCCCCCCTCAGTGGTGGAACTCGCCGCAGTTGACGTCGAGGCACTGCCCGGTGATGCCGCGGGCCATCCCGGAGAGCAGGAACAGCACGGCGTCGGCCACCTCGTCCGGCTCGGGCAGCCGGCGCAGGTCGGTGGTGGCCGCGACCTCGTCGTAAATCTCCTGCGAGGGCACCCCGCGCTGCTCGGCCTGGTAGTCGAACCACCAGCGCAGGCTGTCCGCCCAGATCCACCCGGGGGCGACGGAGTTGACGCGTACGCCCCGCGGCCCGAGCTCGCCGGCCAGGTTCTGCGCGACCGCGAGCAGCCCGGCCTTGGCCAGCTTGTACGGCCCGAACGGTTTGCGGGAGTGGCGCAGCACCGCCGAGTTCACCATCACCACCGCGCCGCCCGACTCGACCAGCGCGGGGGTGAGCAGCCGGGTCAGCCGCAGCGCCGCCAGCACGTTGACCTCGAAGCTGGCCCGCAGCTCCTCGAAATCCACCTTGCCCAGGCTGCGCATCGGCGGCATCGCGAAGGCGTTGTTCACCAGGCCGTCGACGCGGCCGAACTCCGCCAGCGCGGACCGCACGAGCGTCGCGGACGCGTCGTCGTCGGTGAGATCGGTCGGCACCACCAGCGCTCGCCGCCCGGCCGCCTCCACCTTCCCGGCGACTTCGCTCAGATACGACCCGGTACGGGCGGCCAGCACCACGTCGGCCCCCGCCTGCGCGGCGCGCACCGCGACCGCTTGCCCCAGCCCGGGCCCAACCCCGGCGACCAGCACGACCTTGTCGGCGAGCAGCACGGCTCAGCCCAGCATCCGGGCCGCGGTGGCGGCCTGCCGCGCGGCGATCCGGTCCCGCCACTGCACGGAATCGATCGGTTCGTAGTACGGAAGTTGCTTGGGCAGGTCGTCCACGGCGATCACTTCCGATCGGGGGCCGTCGGCCTCGGTGAGCGCGCGGGACAGCCGCTGCCAGCGCAGCTGGATGTAGCCGCGATCGTGGCCGGTGCGTTCGATCCAGTTCGCCAGGCCCGGGTCGCGCTCGCTGATCACGTACCGGATCATGCCGTCCGGATCGACCCGCGCCTGCGGCACGGTGAGGCTGGTCTGGTGGTTGATGTAGTCCAGCGAGACGTACCACATGCTGCCCAGCTGGAGGCCCTGGTAGGGCGCGTCGCCGGCCGGGACGGTGACCACCATGGCCTGGTCGTCGGCGAGCTCGTAGTGCCCGACCGAGGAGTACTGGGTGGCCAGCCCGCCGGGGGTGAGCCGCGGCGGCGTCAGCGTGTTCACCGGCAGGTTCAGGTAGAACCGCTCGGCGAACGCCAGGAACGTGCGGATCCGGCCGACCAGCATCTTGCCGGCCACGGCGTACCGCTTGGCGATGGTCTCCAGGCTGAGCGGCGGCGGCGCCTGGCCGACCCGATCGGCCCGATGGATGCGCAGCATGCCCGGGCGCTCGGTGGCCCAGTCGCTGAAGACCTCGCGCACCACCAGCATCGCCGAGCCGGGCGCGAGCGGGAACGCGTTGCGACCGGACAGGCCCGGGCCGAACCGGATCTCGAAGGAGCCGTCCGGATCGATGTCGATCGCCCGGTCGTCGAACGCGGCGAGGCTGCCCGGCACGTTCACCGGCGAGTAGGACCCGTCGAGGACCTGGAAGCTCAGATCGGCGGTGCCGCCCCGGCGGCCGGTCACCACGTACTCGGCGTCGTCGCGCAGCCAGGCGTGGAAATACAGCGTGTCCGGGTTGTCCAGGCCCATCTTCGTGTACGGGCCGGTCGAGCGGACGAAATAGGGGAAGTCGCGGTCGAACGCCCACGCCATCTGGATCGACGCCCGGATGCCGCCGGCCAGGTAGTCCTGGCCCTCGATCAGGTCTTGCGGACCGCGGATGTGCGGCGCACCGGCGACGACGCGCTCGGCTTCCGCGATGGCTTCGGCGAACGGCTCGGTAAGCACGGTTCATGCTAGAACGCGTTCTAATCTCGGGTCAACGTACCCATCGGCGCCGCTTGACCGACGCTAGAACGTGTTTCACTCTTGAACGATGCGGGCGTTCCGATTGACCGACTGGGGCGCGGCCCCGGCGCACGAGGAGGTGCCGGTGCCGTCGCCCGGCCCCGGGCAGGTGCTGGTGCGGGTGGCCGGGTGCGGGCTGTGCCGATCAGATCTGACCATGCGGCAGATGCCGCGCCCGGTCGGCGAGAAGCTGGCCTGGCAGATGCCGTTCACGCTCGGCCACGAGACCGCCGGGTGGCTGGACGACGGCACCCCGGTCGCGCTCGCGGCCACCGCCTCCTGCGGCACGTGCTGGTTCTGCGTGCGCGGGCTGGAAAGCGGTTGCCCGCACGGCCTGACCGGCCGCGGCTACGGGCGGGACGGCGGCCTCGCCGAGTACGTGCTCGCCGACCGGCGCGGCGTGCTGCCGCTGGGCGGCCTCGACCCGCGGCACGCCGGGCCGCTGACCGACGCGGGCGCCACCGCCTACCACGCGGTGCGGCGGGCGCTCCACCGCATCGTGCCGGGCGGCGCCGCGGTGGTGATCGGCGCCGGCGGGCTCGGCGCGTTCGCGGTGCAGTTCCTCCGGGTGCTGACCTCCGCCCGGGTGATCGCCGTCGACCCGCTGGCCGGCCGCGTCGCGTACGCGGAAACGATCGGCGCCCACGAGGTGATGTCCGATGTGGAGCTGCTCCCCCGCCGGCTCGGCGCCGACGCCGTGCTCGACTTCGTCGGAAGTGATCAGACGATTGCGGCCGGCATCGCGGCGGTCCGGCCCGGCGGTGCGTACGGGCTGATCGGCTCGGCCGGCGGGCGGCTCGAGCGGCCCTGGTTCGGCACGCTGCCCCGCGACGGCGAGGTCTACACGTTCCAGGGCTCGACGATCGCCGACGCCCAGGAGGTCATCGCGCTGGCCGGGGCCGGGCTGGTGCGCAACCAGGTGGAGGAGTTCCCGTTCGAGAAGGTCGAGGAGGCCTACGAGCGGCTGGCCGCCGGCACGCTCACCGGCCGCGCGGTCGTCGTGCTCTGAGTCGCCGGGGTCGAAACCGCGAGGCAGACTGGCCCGGTGCGACTTCGGCGACTGACGACGACCCTGCTGGCCTGCGGCGTGGCGGCCGGCTGCTCCGGCGCGCCGCCCGCCGGGCCGGCGACGGCACCGACCGCACCGGCCGCCACCCCGGCGCCCCCCGCATCAGCCCAGCCGAGCCCGTCGGTCACCCGGATCGGCAACGCCACCGCCGCCCCGGCCTGGCTCGGCAAACGGGTGCTGCCGGTCGGGTCGAACGGCTTCGCCGCCGCCCAGGCCACCCCTCCCGAGCTGCGGAACCGCTCGATCATCACGACCGATTACCTGCCGCCACCGGCCGACGGCCGGTTCCACTCGACGATCGAGTCGGTGCCGCCGAGCGTCCTCGCCCGCTCCAGCTGGACGAGCGCCTGCCCGGTGAAATCCGCCGATTTGCGGTACGTGACGGTCGGCTTCCGCGGCTTCGACGGCCTGGCGCACACCGGCGAGATGCTGGTGCACAAGAGCGCCGCCGAGGGCCTGGTCAAAGTGTTCGGCCGGCTGTTCGCCGAGGGGTACCCGATCGAGGGGATGCGGGTCACCGGGGCGGCCGGGCTCACCGCCCCGCCGACCGGGGACGACAACATGACCGACGCGTACGCCTGCCGCCCGGTCCGCGACTCGAAGGTCTGGTCGCAGCACTCCTACGGGCTGGCCGTGGACGTCAACCCGTTCCAGAACCCGTACCACAAGGGCGAGATCGTGCTGCCTGAGCTGGCCACCTCGTACCTCGATCGGGGCACCGTCCGGCCGGGCATGATCCTGCCGGACGGCCCGGTGGTGAAGGCGTTCGCCGCCATCGGCTGGAAGTGGGGCGGCGACTACCACTCGCTGAAGGACTACATGCACTTCTCCGCCAACGGCGGCTGACCCTCCTACGGGACGAGCTTGCCGAGCCGGGCGAGCGTCTCGTCGGCCTCGGTGACCAGATCGGCGAGCACGTCCGCGACCGGGCGTACCTCGTTCATCCGGCCCACGATCTGGCCGACGGGCATCGGCACCACGGTCGGGTCGCCCGACTCCATCAGCCGGGTGTGCGCCTCGGCCACCAGCAGGTTCTGCAGCGGCATCGGGAGCGGCTTCGGCGCCTCGTCCTCGTTCCACGCGTCGGTCCAGCGGTTGCGCAGCAGCCGGGCCGGCTTTCCGGAGTAGATGCGGCTGCGTACGGTGTCGCTCGATCGCGCCTTCAGCAGCGCCTCACGCAGCGCCTCCGTGGTCTGGTACTCGGCCGTGCCGAGCCAGACCGAGCCCATCCAGACCCCGCGGGCGCCCAGCGCGAGGGCGGCCGCGATCTGCCGGCCGCTGCCGATGCCGCCGGCCGCGAGCACCGGCACGCCCTCCCCCACCGCATCGACCACCTCGGGCACCAGGACCATGCTGGCGATCTCGCCGGTGTGCCCGCCGGCCTCGTAGCCCTGGGCCACCACCAGGTCGACGCCGCTCGCCACGTGGCTGCGGGCGTGGTCGGCCCGGCCGGCCAGCGCGGCGACCAGCAGTCCGTGCTCGTGAGCCTGGGCGATGACGTCCGGCGGGGGCGGGCCGAGAGCGTTCGCGATCAGCCGGGGACGGTGGTTCAGCGCGACCTCGACGTGCGAGCGGGCCACCGAGTGCAGCCAGCCGAGCACTCCGGCCCGGCGGGACTCGTCCACGCCCAGCGGCGGCACGCCGAGGCGCAGCAGGGTGCGCTCGACGAAGTCGCGATGGCCCGGCGGGATCAGCTTGTCCAGGTCGGTCGCGGCGCCCTCGGTGGGCACATGGCTGGGCATCACCACGTCCACGCCGTACGGGCGGCCGTCGGTCGCCTCGTCGAGCCAAGCGAGCGCTTGCTCCAGTTCGTCGGCCTCGTTGTATCGGACGCAGCCCAGCACGCCCAGCCCGCCGGCCCGGCTGATCGCCGCGACCACGTGCTCGGACGGGCTGAAGCCGACGATCGGGTGCTCGATGCCGAGCCGCTCGCACAGCTCAGTCCGCATGGCTGACCTCCTCGGCCGGGTTTTCCGCGGCGTGTTGATGGGCCCAGCGGTAGTCGGCCTTGCCGCTGATCGTTCGGGAGATCTCGTCGACCAGCCAGACCGCGCGCGGCACCTTGTAGCCGGCGACCTGATGGCGCAGGTGGTCCTCGACGGCGACCAGGTCGACCTTCGCGCCGGGGCGGGGCTGGATGAGGGCGGCGACGCGCTGGCCGAGGCGGTCGTCGGGCAGGCCGATGACGAGCGCGTCGAAGACGTCGGGGTGGGTCTTCAGGGCGCCCTCGACCTCCTCCGGGAAGACCTTCTCGCCGCCGGTGTTCACGCACGTGGCGCCCCGGCCGAGCAGGGTGATGGTGCCGTCCTCCTCGAGCCGGGCCAGGTCGCCGGGGAACGCGTAGCGGACACCGTCGATCTCGGTCAGCAGCCGGGCGGTCTTGACCGGGTCCTTGTAGTAGCCGAGCGGGAGGTAGCCGCTCTTGGCCAGCCGGCCGATCTCGCCGGGCGCTACCGGCTTGTTGTCGTCGCCGAGCACCACGGTGGTCGGGCCGGGCATGACCCGCGGCTCCTCCACCGCGCCGCCGGGCACGTCGGCGACCACGCCCAGCCCGGTGAAGCCGGTCTCCGAGGCGCCGATCGCGTCGGTGACCAGCGCGGCCGGGAACAGCTCCAGGTACTGTCGTTTCACCACTGGGGAGAAGAGCGCGCCGCTGGAATTGACCGAGCCGAGCGAGGAGCCGTCGTAGTCGCCGGCCGCGTACGCCTCGATGATGGGCCGCGCCATCGCATCGCCGATCAGCACCATCATGTTGACCCGGTGCCGGTCGATGGCGCGCCAGACCTCGTCGGCGTCGAAGTGCGGCAGCATCACCACGGCGTCGCCGGCGAACAGGCCCATCAGGGCGGCCCACTGGGCGTTGCCGTGAATCAGCGGGGCCAGGCAGAGCCGGACCAGCCCGTCACCGGCGGCGCCGCGGATGGACTGCTGCCACTCGTCCTCGAGCGGGACACCGGTCATGAAGTCGACGCCGCCACCGAGCGTGCGCCACACGTCCTCGTGACGCCAGAGCACGCCCTTCGGATAGCCGGTGGTGCCGCCGGTGTAGAGCAGATAGATGTCGTCGGGCGAACGCTCGCCGAAATCCCGGCGCGGGTCGCCGGCGGCCAGCGCCTCTTCGTAGAGAACGTCGCCGGTTTCCGCGTCGGAGCCGTCCGGCAGCACGACCACGGTGTGCAGGCCGGGTGAGGCGTCCCGGACGGCGGCGACCCGGGGCGCGAACCGGCGGTCGTGGATCAGGGCCACCAGTTCGGCGTCGGCGAAGAGGAAGTGCAATTCGTTCTCGACGTATCGATAGTTGACGTTGACGACCGCGGCCCGCAGCTTGTAGACGGCGATCATCGCCACTACGGCCTCGATCGAGTTGCCCGCGTACAGGCCGACGTGGTCGCCCGGGCGCACTCCGCGATCATGCAGGAGGTGCGCCAGACGGTTGGCGCGCTCCTCCAGCTCGGCGTAGGTGATCGCCTGTTCGCCGAAGTACACCGCCGTGCGGTCGGCGAAGGCGTCGACCGCGTGCTCGAACAGGTCCGCAATATTTGCCGCCATCACCAGAAAGTAGAACCTGTTATTGTTCGTGACAAGCCCCAGCCGCCCGGAGGTTCGCCGTGGAATCGCATGCCCTCGTCGAGCAACGTGGACCGATCCTGATCGTCACGATGAACCGTCCCGAGGTCCGCAACGCGCTCTCGGCCGAGATGATGGCCATCATGCGCGAAGCCTGGGACCGGGTGGACGACGATCCGGCGATCCGGGTGTGCGTGCTGACCGGCGCGGGCGGGGCGTTCTGCGCGGGGGCCGACCTGCGCGCGATGACCCAGTCGCACCCCGGCGACAACTTCGACGGCGCCGACCTGTCCCGGATCGACGCGCTGCTCAAGGGACGCCGCCTGAGCAAGCCGCTGATCGCGGCGGTGGAAGGGCCGGCGGTCGCCGGCGGGACCGAGATTCTGCAAGCCACGGACGTACGCGTCGCGGCCGAGAGCGCGCGTTTCGCGGTCGCCGAGGCGCGCTGGGGTTTGTTCCCGCTGGGCGGTTCGGCGGTGCGGCTGGTGCGCCAGATTCCGTACACGATCGCGGCCGAGATGCTGTTGACCGGCCGGCAGCTGAGCGCGGCCGAGGCCCACTCGGTCGGTCTCGTCGGGCACGTCGTGCCGGACGGGCAGGCCCTGGCGAAAGCGCTCGAACTCGCCGAGGCGATCGCCGCGAACGGTCCGCTGGCGGTGCAGGCGATCCTACGTACGATCCGGGAGACCGAGGGCATGGCCGAGGAGGACGCGTTCGCCGTGGAGGCCAAAATCGGCATGGCGGTGTTCCGCAGCGACGACGCCAAGGAGGGCCCGCGGGCCTTCATCGAGAAGCGCGCGCCCCAATTCCACGGGCGTTAGCGGAGCGCGCACCGACCTTCGCAAGATCTTGTCGGGCTACCACCTTGACCAGGCCGGGACATAAAGCGACGCTTGTCGATGGAACCCGCGACTGCGGCCGTTCACCGTGCCCCGACCTGGAGAGCCCCATGTACCGATCGGCGCGAATCGTCATGCTGCTTGCCCTGATCGCCGGCGCCGCCGTGGCGGTGGCCGGACCGGCCCAGGCCACCTGCGGGGGAACCGGCAGCGCCGAGATCGTGTCGCTGACGTTCGATCCGCCCGTCGTCACGCCGGGCGACTCCGTCCAGGCGACGGTCACCGCGCAGAACTGCACGGCCGCCGCCCTGACCGCCCAGGTCCAGTGGTACGGGCGATTCACCGGGCCCGGCGGCGGGATCCCGGCGGGCTGCATCGCCATGGATCCCCTCGTCGTGCCGCTGACCCTACCGGCGGGTGGGACGGGCCGCGCCACCCTGACCTATTCCACGTTCGCGTCGTGCTCGGCCACCGGACTGCAGGTGAACGTCCAGCTGACGGCCGGTGGCGCCGTCGCCGACACGCGCACCGCGACGGTGCCGATCGGATCGGCCCCTCCGCCGGGCTGCAAGATCACCTATCGGCGGCTCTCCGAGTGGCCGGGCGGATTCGTCGCCGAGGTCACGATCACGAACACCGGGACCGCACCGGTCGCCGGATGGGCGGTCGGCTTCACGTTCCCGGGCGACCAGGTGGTCACCGGCGCGTGGAGTGCCGCGGTCACTCAGTCCGGCGCGGCCGTGGTGGCCACCAACCTCGCGTACAACCGGGTCCTGAACCCCGGCGCGGCCACGTCGTTCGGATTGCAGGGCGCCTGGCACACCAGCGACGCCCCGCCGACCGTTCTGACCTTGAACGGCCAGGCATGCTGACCGCCGATCGGTAACGCGTTCCAGCGGTGGGAAGACGGCCCATCGGCCAACCTTGCCGCACCAAGTTAGAACGTGTTTCACTTGCGTACGTGGAAACCGTGCTCGCTGCCCCGCTGGAGATCGGCTTCGATTACACCCGCTCGCTCGGCCCGGTCCTGGGCCGATTCATGACCGGCCTGCGCGACCGCCGGGTGCTCGGCAGCCGCACCGCCGACGGGCGGATCCACGTGCCGCCGCTCGAATACGACCCGGTCACCCACGCGCCGGTGACCGAGCTGGTCGACGTGCAGCCGACCGGCACGGTGGTCAGCTGGACGTGGACCGATCGGCCGCTCGACGGGCAGCCGCTGGACCGGCCGTTCGGGTGGGCGCTGATCCGGCTGGACGGCGCGGACACGGCCCTGTTGCACGCCGTGGACGCCGGCTCGCGAGACCGGATGCACACCGGTATGCGCGTGCACATCCGCTGGTCCTCCTCGCCGCACGGGCACATTCGCGACATCGAGTGCTTCGCCCCGGGCGAGACCGCCGCGGCGCCGGCCGAATCCGGCGGCGACCCGGTCACCATCATGACGACGCCGATCCGGCTGGCCTACACGCACACCACCTCGCCCGAGGAAGGCCGTTACCTGCGAGAGCTGGCGGAGGGCCGGCTGCTCGGGCAGCGCTGCCCGGTGTGCCGCAAGGTCTACGTGCCGCCGCGGGTCTGCCCGGCCGACGGCGTGCCGACCGAGGAAGAGGTCGCCGTGAGCGAGCACGGGACCGTCACCACCTTCTGCGTCGTGAACGTGCCGTTCGCCGGGCAGCGCCTGGAACCGCCGTACGTGGTGGCGCAGATCCTGCTGGACGGCGCCGACATGCCCATCCCCCACCTGATCCTCGGCCTGCCCGCGGACGAGGTGCGGATGGGCATGCGGGTGGCCGCGGTCTGGCGCGACCGGGCCGAGTGGACCACCAGCCCGACGAACATCGCGCACTTCCTGCCGACCGGCGAGCCGGACGCGCCCTACGAGTCGTACGAGGATCACTTGTGAGCGAAACTGTCGCCGTCATCGGTTTTGCCCAGGCCGCCAACCGGCCGTCCGCCGGGACCACCAGCGGTGTCGAGACGCTCGTGCCGGTCTTCCAGGAAGCCCTGCAATCCGCGGGCCTCGGCCGGCGGGAGGTCGACTTCTGGTGCTCCGGCTCCTCCGACTACCTGGCCGGGCGGGCGTTCTCGTTCGTGAACGCGGTCGACGCGATCGGCGCGTTCCCGCCGATCAGCGAGTCGCACGTGGAGATGGACGCCGCGTGGGCGTTCTACGAGGCGTACGTGAAAATCCTCGCCGGCGAGGCGGAGACCGCGCTGGTGTACGGGTTCGGCAAGTCGTCGGCCGGCCTGCTGCGGCGGGTGCTGGCGCTGCAACTCGACCCGTATGTGACCGCGCCGCTCTGGCCGGACTCGGTGAGCGTGGCCGCGCTGCAGGCCCGGCTGGCGCTGGACGCCGGGATCGTCACCGAGCGGGCGATGGCCGAGGTGGCCGCCCGCAGCCGCGCGGACGCGACCACGAATCCGTACGCGCAGGTGTCCGGGCCGGCCGATCCGGAGTACCTGCTGGCCGGGCCGTACGTGGCCGATCCGCTGCGGCGGCACGATTGCGCGCCGGTGTCGGACGGCGCGGCCGCGCTCGTGCTGGCGGGCGGCGAGCGCGCCCGGCGGCACCGTGAGCGACCGGCCTGGATCACCGGCGTGGCACACCGGATCGACCCGCAGGGCCTCGGCGAGCGCGATCTGACCGCGGTCCCGTCGGCGAGCGCCGCGGCCGAGGCGGCGGGCCTGCCGGACGACCTCGACGTGGCCGAGTTGCACGCGCCGTTCACCCATCAGGAGTTGCTGCTGCGCGCGGCGCTCGGCCTGGGCGATCGGGTGCGGATAAACCCGTCGGGCGGCGCGCTGTGCGGCAACCCGATGTTCTCGGCCGGCCTCGCCCGGATCGGCATGGCCGCCGAACAGGTGATGACCGGCCGGGCCCGGAAGGCGGCCGGGCACGCCACGAGCGGCCCGGCCCTCCAACAGAACCTGATCTGCGTGCTGGAGGCGGAATCGTGAGACGAGCGGCCGTGCTGGGGACCGGGCAGACGCACCATCGGACGCGACGTACCGACGTGTCGATGGCCGGGCTGTGCCGGGAGGCGATCGACCGGGCCCTCGAGGACGCCGGGGTGGACTGGCCGGACATCGACGCGGTGGTGCTGGGCAAGGCGCCGGACCTGTTCGAGGGCGTGATGATGCCCGAGCTGTTCCTCGCCGACGCGCTCGGCGCGAGCGGGCGGCCGCTGCTGCGCGTGCACACGGCCGGGTCGGTCGGCGGGGCCACCGCGATCGTGGCGACCAGTCTGGTGCGGGCCGGGGTGCACCGGCGGGTGCTCGCGGTCGCGTTCGAGAAGCAGTCCGAGTCGAACGCGATGTGGGCGCTCTCCGTCCAGCCGCCGTTCACCGCGCCGATCGGGGCCGGGGCGGGCGGCTACTTCGCGCCGCACATCCGCTCGTACATCCGGCGGTCGCACGCGCCCGGGCACATCGGGGCGCTGGTCGCCGTGAAGGACCGGCGCAACGGCGCGCTCAACCCGTACGCCCATCTGCGGCAGCCGGACATCACCGTCGAGTCGGTGCAGGCCTCCCCGATGCTCTGGGACCCGGTCCGGTACGACGAGACCTGTCCTTCCTCGGACGGCGCGTGCGCGGTGGTGATCGGCGACCAGGAGGCGGCCGAGGCGAGCGAGCGCCCGGTCGCCTGGATCCGGGCGACCGCGATGCGCACCGAGCCGACCTTCTTCGCCGGCAAGGACCACGTGAACCCGCGGGCCGGCGCCGAGGCGTCCCATGCTCTGTGGCACGCGGCCGGCATCACCGACCCGTTCGAACAGGTCGACGTGGCCGAGATCTACGTGCCGTTCTCCTGGTTCGAGCCGATGTGGCTGGAGAACCTGGGCTTCGCCGAGGCCGGGCACGGCTGGAAGCTGACCGAATCGGGCGAGACCCGGATCGGCGGGCGACTGCCGGTCAACCCGTCCGGCGGGGTGCTGTGTTCGAATCCGATCGGTGCCTCCGGCATGTTGCGCTTCGCCGAGGCGGCCATGCAGGTCATGGGCCGGGCCGGCGACCACCAGGTGGCCGGGGCCCGGACCGCTCTGGGTCACGCGTACGGCGGCGGATCGCAGTTCTTCTCGATGTGGGTGGTCAGCGATACCGCACCGGCAAGTGCTTGATGCTGTGCAGCCAGCCCGAGCGCAACCGCTCGGGCTCGCCGGCCAGGGCGATGTCGGGCATGTGGTCGGCGATCGCGTTGAAGATCAGATCGATCTCCAGCCGGGCGAGGTTCGCGCCGAGGCAGAAATGCGCGCCGCTGCCGCCGAAGCCGAGGTGCGGGTTGGGGCTGCGGGTGATGTCGAACCGCTCGGGGTGGTCGAAGACCTCCTCGTCGAAGTTCGCCGAGCCGTAGAACAGGCACACCCGCTGGCCCTTCTTGATCTGCTGGCCGCCGAGCTCGGTGTCCCGGGTGGCGGTGCGCTGGAAGACGTTCACCGGCGTGGCCCACCGGACGATCTCGTCGACCGCGGTGCGCGGGCGGGTCGCCTTGAACGCGGCCCACTGATCGGGGTGCTGCAGCATCGCGAGCATGCCGTGCGAGATCGCGTTGCGCGTCGTCTCGTTGCCGGCCACCGCCAGGATCAGCACGAAGAATCCGAACTCGTCGGTGGACAGGTGCTCCCCGCCGATCTCGGCCTTCACCAAGGTGGTCACGATGTCGTCGCGCGGGCACTCCTGCCGCTCCTCGGCCATCTTCATCGCGTAGCCGAGCAGCTCCATCGCCGGCTCGAGCGGATCGCTCGCGGCGCTGTACTCCGGGTCGTCATAACCGATCATCGCGTTCGACCAGTCGAAGACGTCCTTCCGGTCGCTCTGCGGCACGCCGAGCAGCTCGGCGATCGCCTGCAGGGGCAGCTCGCAGGCGACCTGGGTGACGAAGTCGCCGACGTCCGAGGCGTCCGTCTCGGCGACGATCCGCTCGGCGCGCTCGTTGAGGGCGGCGCGCAGGCTGTTGATCGCCCGCGGGGTGAAGCCGCGGGACACGATCGATCGTTGCTGGGTGTGCTGCGGCGGGTCCATGTTGAGCAGCACGTACCGCTGCATCTCGATGCGATCCCGGGGCATGTCCGCCTGGAACCGGGCGATCGCCGTGTTCTCCCAGCTCGACCACGTCTCGCTGTCGCGCGACACGGCCATCACGTCGGCGTGCCGGGTCACCGCCCAGTAGCCCTCGTCGTCGAAGCCGGCGCTGCCGCGCCGCTGCGGGATCCACCAGACCGGTGCGTTGTGCCGCATCTCGGCGAACTCCGCGTGCGGGATGCCGCGGACAAGGATCTCCGGGTCGGTGAAGTCGATACCGGTGGGGACACGGGGCTCGGCCACGGCTCCTCCTACGGGAACAGGTTCTACCGATTCAAACACGCACTCCGCTCCCAGCGGTATGCCTATTGTGGTTTGATATAGAAACACGTTCTAGATTTGGAGATCTTGGAGGCCGCCGTGGGCGTTCCGGTGATCGTCGACGCGGTTCGCACGCCGATCGGGCGCCGTCGCGGCGCGCTGGCCGGCCTGCACGCGGCCGAACTGCTCGGGGCGGCGCAACGGGGGCTGCTCGACCGCGCCGGGATCGATCCGGGCGAGGTCGAGCAGGCGATCGGCGGGTGCGTCACGCAGGGCGGCGAGCAATCCAACAACATCACGCGTACGGCGTGGTTGCATGCCGGATTGCCGTACGCGACCGGGTGCGCCACGTTGGACGCCCAGTGCGGATCGGCGCAGCACGCGACACATCTGATCGCCGGCCTGATCGCGGCCGACGCCATCGAGACCGGGGTCGCCTGCGGGGTCGAGTCGATGAGCCGGGTGCCGCTGCGGGCGAACCTGGGCGAGGCGGGTCTCCCCCGGCCCTCGTCGTGGGAGATCGACCTGCCCAACCAGTACGTGGCGGCCGAGCGGATCGCCTCCCGGCGCGGACTGACCCGGGACGACCTCGACGCCTTCGGCGTACGCTCGCAGGCCAACGCGGCCCGGGCCTGGCGGGAGGGACGCTTCGACCGCGAGGTGATCCCGGTCGGGGCGGTGAACCGCGACGAGGGGCTCCGCGAGACCACGATGGAGGGGCTCGCCGGGCTGCGGCCGGTGCTGCCGAACGGCATGCACACGGCGGGCACCTCGTCGCAGATCTCCGACGGGGCGGCCGCGGTGCTGGTGATGGAGGCCGATCACGCCCGCCGGCTGGGGCTGCGGCCGCGCGCCCGGATCCTGGCGCAGTGCCTCGTCGGGGCGGAGCCGTATTACCACCTCGACGGGCCGATCGCGGCCACCGACCGGGTGCTGGCCCGGACTGGGATGAAGATCGAGGACGTCGACATCGTCGAGGTGAACGAGGCGTTCGCCAGCGTGGTGCTCTCCTGGCTGTCGGTGCACAAGGCCGATCCCGACCGGGTCAACGTGAACGGCGGGGCGATCGCGTTGGGTCACCCGGTGGGCAGCACGGGGGCGCGGCTGCTCGGCTCGGCGCTGCACGAGTTGGAGCGGTCGGGCGGGCGGACGGCGCTGGTCACGATGTGCGCGGGCGGGGCGATGTCCACGGCGACCATCATTGAGCGGATATGAACGACGACCAGCGCGCCCACCATGCGGCAGCGGTCGACACCGCGCTCAGGACGGCCGCGCCGGTCGCGCAGACCAGCAGCTCCGGCACCGTCTCCGGGCGGACCACCAGGACGAGGACCACCAGGCCGATCGCCGCCGTCCAGACCCCCGCGGCGGGCCACCGGGCGCCGTCGGCGATCCGGGCGTTGACCAGGAACACGGTGATCGCGTACACGGCGCCGAGCAGCACGAAGTACGGCGCCAGGCCGGCCAGTGCGGCATATCGGCCGCCGCCGATCACGCCGACCAGGAAACCGCCGGTCAGCACCGTACCGGCGAACAGGACCAGGCCCGCCCCGAACAAGAGCTTCAGCCCGACGAAAAATGCGGCACCGCCGCGCGCCAGCCTCGGCAGGGCCAGGATGGTCACCACCTGCGGAGCCCAGATGGCGGCCCGGGTGAGCACCGCGCCGACCGCGTACGCCCCGGACTCGCCGGCCGGCAGCAGCCGCCGGGCCAGGATGAGATCGGCGTAGGAGGCCACCAGGATGGCCATCGACGCGCTCGCCGCCGCGAGAACCGCCCGCCCGCGCAACACGCCGGCGGACCCGTCGCCCCTGGGCGGCGCCAGCCACCGCAGCAGGAGCGGGACCGACCAGGCCACCAGCGCGCCGAGCGCGAAGGAGCCGATCAGCCCGAACCCGGCGGCCAGCCCGATCACCACCCCGGCGTACCGCCCGACGGCCAGCACCACCGTTCCGGCGGCCAGGCGGCCGAAACGCTCGGCGCCCTGGAAGAGGCCGAGCGGCCGCCCCGCCAGCACGGCCGGAACGGTCATCGCGGCCAGCAGCGGCGGCAGGCCGAGCGGCAACCGGAGCACGGCGGACAGCAGCGGCGTGCCGAGCAACAGCGCTCCCCCGCAGGCCAGCGCGGTCAGCCGGGCCAGCCGGGACGCCCCGACCGGCACACCGGAGCGAGCGGTCGCCACCGCCACCGCGGTCTGCAGCCCGACACCCGGCATCGTCGCGATCGCCACCAGCGCCAGCGCCGTGGCCAGCGCGCCCAGATCGGCCGGCGACAGCCGGCGGGTGGCGAGCAGCGGCGGCAGGTACGCCAGCAGGTTCGCCGCCGCGGTGGCGGCGGTGACGAGCAGGCCCGCCCGTCCCCAAGTGGTGATGCCCGGCGAAGAGTCCACTGTGCCTCCGGAAGGTGCGCCCAGGGTAGCCCGGGACGGCCGGATGCTCTACGCCTGCGCGGCGGCCGTCGTGGTGGCCGTGCTGGCGCCGCTCGCCCGGGCCGGCTACGTGCTGCGCTACGACATGGTCTTCGTGCCGCGCCAGCCGCTGCGCTGGGACCTGCTGGCGCCGGCCGGCACGCTGCCCCGGGCCGTGCCGCAGGACGCTCTGGTCGGTCTGTCCGCGGTGGTCGCGCCGGGTTGGCTGGTGCAGCGGGTGGTGCTCGCCGCCGTGCTCGCCGCCGCGGCGATCGGAGCGGGACGGCTGGTCCCGGCGCGGCGTGCTCCGGCCCGGGTGGTCGCGGCGATCGGGTACGCTTGGACGCCGTTCCTGGCCGAGCGCCTGCTGATCGGGCAGTGGGGGCTGCTCGTCTGCTACGCCGCGATGCCGTGGCTGATCCGGGCGGCCCGCGACGTCCGGCTGGGGCGGCCGGGCGCCGGCGCCCGGGTCGTGCTGGCGGCGGCCTGCGCGGCGGTGACCCCGACCGGTGGGCTGATCGCGTTGGTCACGACCGTCGTTCTCGTACGTCCGGCCGGGTCCTCCCCGCACGGCCCGGCCGGGCCCCGCCCATGGCGACCGGTGCCGGTGTTGCCGGTCGCGGTTGCGGCGTTGAACGCGCCCTGGGTGGTGGTCGCGGCCGGATCGGGAGCGCTCGCGACCTCCGACCCGGGCGCGGTGGGCGCGTTCGCGGCGCGGGGCGAGAACTGGGGTGGCATGCCGGCCGCGCTGGCCGGCACCGGGGGCATCTGGAACGCCGCCGCCGTGCCGGGGAGCCGGAGCGGGCCGCTCGTTCCGCTCGTGACGGCCGGACTGCTCGTGCTGGCGGGGTTCGGGTTCGGGGCGCTGCGGCGGCGCTGGGCCGAGGGCACGGCGACCCGGCTGGCGTGGCTGGCCGGCGGGAGTCTGCTGGTGTCCGCGCTCGGGGCGGTGCCGGGCACCTCCGGGGCGTTGCGCGCGGTGGTCGACCAGGTGCCCGGGGCCGGGCTGCTGCGGGACGGACAGAAGTTCCTCATCCCGTACGCCATCTGCTTGGTCCTGTGCTTCGCGCTCGGGGCGGAACGGATCGCCGATCGGGTGCCGGGAACGGGCGGCCGGGTCGTGCTGGCCGGCCTCGCGCTGCTGCCGGTGGTGGCGCTGCCCGATCTGGCGTGGGGTGCGGGCGGGAAGTTGCGGCCGGTCGAGTATCCGGCGGAGTGGGAGACGGTGGCGGCGGCGGTGCGGGCCGATCCGGGGCCGGTGGTTTCGCTGCCGATGTCGGCCTATCGCGCCTATCCGTGGAACTCGGGGGCGATCGTTTATGACCCGGCCGGCCGCTATCTTGCGGCGCCGGTGGTGGCCGACGACCGGTTGCGGGTGGGCGACACGGTGCTCAGCGGGGAGAGCGCGGCGGCGGCGGAGATCCGGGCGCGGCTCGCGGATGGTCGCCCGGTCGCGGATGAGCATGTGCGGTGGGTGCTTGTGCAGCGGGACACCGGCGGGAGCGTGCCGCCGGCCGGGCTGGGAGCGCTTACCGAGGTCCATCGTGGACCGGCGTTGGTGTTGTACCGCAATCCGGGCTATGCGGCCGCCGCTCCGGACGGAGATCGACTGTCGGCGCTAGTGGGTTACCTGCTGGCCGGCATGGTGGTCGTGGTCGCGGGGTGGCGGCGGTTCGCGCGTACCAAATCGATCAGAAGGAGGCAGGAATGGGCAGGTTCACGACCCTGATCGTCGGCGCGGCGGTCGGCGCGCTGCTCGCGGTCGTCGGGGTGGCGGCGGCGATGGCCGCGCTCAACCCGTCCGCGAGCAAGGTGGCGACCCAGATGGCCGACGAGGCGAAGGCGAACGGTCAGGGCGGCAGGGCGGCGGAGGATCCGCTCGACCCGCCCAACTTCTACGGCGCCCGCTGACCCGGCCACGCACCGATCGGCGCACGGCCGGCGCCGCTCCGAACGGCACGCGGCGACCCGGCCGAGCGACGCAGTCTGAACGGCCGCGCTCGCGAACGGCCGCGCTCGCGAACGGGTGCGCTCGCGAACGGGTGCGCTCGCGAACGGGTGCGCTCGCGAACGGGTGCGCTCTGAACGATTCTGGGCGGCAGCCCGCACGGCGACCGGTGCGGAGCGACCATGTGCGGCCGGGACTTCTACGGCGCCCGGTGGTCGGACGTGAGCACGCCGTCGACGAGGGTGGCCAGCTGGTTGCCCGCGGCCGGCCAGGTGAAGGTCTCGGCGTACCGGCGCGCGGCCTCGCCCATCCGGCGGCGCGCGCCGTCGTCGGTCAGCAGCCAGCGGACCTTGGCGATGAAGTCGTCGGGATCGTCGGCGAGCAGGCCGGTGCGGCCGTGCCGGATCGCGTCGCACACGCCGCCGGCGCCCCGGAAGGCGATCGCCGGGGTCTCGCGGGTCGCCGCCTCCATGATGGTCAGGCCCCAGCCCTCCTTGAGCGACGGGACCAGCGCCAGCCAGCCCTGCGACAGCAGCTCGTGTTTGCGCTGCTCGGTCACGTAGCCGGCGAATTCCGTGCGGTCCGCCACCCCGAGCCGGGCGGCGTACTCCCGCAACCGCGGCTCCCACCAGCCGCGACCGGCGACGATCAGGCGCAGGTCGGGCAGCTCGCCGGCGAGCGCGGCCAGGGCGTCCAGCGCGTACTCGACCCGCTTGTGCGGCACCAGGCGACCCAGGACCACGAGGCAGGGGTACGCCGCGCGCCGGACCGGCTCCTCGCTCGGGCCGGGCAGGCCGTTCTGGATGATCGAGATCCGGGCGGCGGAGACGCCCAGCCGGACCAGTTCGTCGCGGGTGGCTTTGGAGACCGTGACGTAGCGGCAGCGACGGTAGACCCGCGGCGCGACCCGGGACTCCAGCCACCAGCCGAACCGGCCGCGCCAGTCGCCGAAGACGACCGGCCACTGTTCGCGATGCACGTGGTGGACCACGACGACCGTGGGGCATCGCGCGTACAGGGGGGACAGGAACGGCACGCCGTTGCAGACGTCCACGATCAGGTCGGGCCGGCCGCGCACGCCGGCGGCCAGCCGGCCGAGATGACACGCGCCGGCCACGTAGGTGAGCGCCGCGCGGAGGTACACGGTGTGCCGGCCGCCGCGCCGCAGAACGTGGACATCGCTCGGCAACACCTGTTCGGCGGGCGCGTCGCCGTGTGCGGCGCACAGCAGCGTCACCCGATGGCCGTGCGCGACCAGTTCCGCCGCGATCCGCTCGGTGTAGACCTCGGAGCCGCCACCCTCGGGGTTGTTCGTGTCCCGCCAGTTCAGGAAGAGGATGTGGCGGGCCGGCGCGGCGGGCACGGCGGGCTACGGCCGCTCAGCCCTGCGGCACGGCGGACGCCTCGGGCGCCGGGGTCTCCGGCGCGGCGTGCCGTCCCGGAGCCGGGACCCGCCGGGTGACCATCACCCCGGCGACCATCGCGACGAGGCCGGCGACCAGCAGGCCGATCGGCAGGTAGCGACCGAACACGAGCAGTTCGGTGCGGCCGCTTCGGGCCTGGTCGACGATCGTGTCGCCGGTGGCCTTGTCGTACTGGAAGGTGGCGTTGAGGATGTCGATCGGCTGGCCGCCGTCCGGCACGAGCTGGCGGTGCTCGCGGTCGGTGTAGGCGACGATCGCGCCGGTGGCCGGCTCGACCCACAGCGTACGGGAGGCCTCGTAGTTCATCGTTCCGGTCTTGGCCTTGGGCGCGAGGAAGCCGAGCAGGCCGCTGAGCGTCTGCTGGTCGACCTCGAGGTTCTGTTGCGGCACGGTCTGCTGGAAGCGGTACGTCTGGAGGCCGGCGACCTTCTCCTGGCCCTGGTACGTCATCGGCAGCGACTTGCGCAGGGTGCCGTCGAAGTACTGGTACGTCGTCTTTTTCGTGCCGAACGGGAAGAGATAGAGCTGCCCGGTGTAGCTGATGTTGCCTTCCTCGCAGGTGCTGGCGTCCTGCTTGCCGACCTTCACGTCGTTGTAGCACTGGCCCTTCCACGGCACGGCGGCGCCGGACCGCCGGTCGAGCGCTATCCGGCTCTCCGATCGGTTGATCGGTTGGTTCTGCTCGACCCAGTCGGTCGCCTGATACACGTTCCAGATCAGCGTCTTGCCGGCGAGGCTTCCGGTGAGGTCGGCGGCCGCCTTGTAGTCGGGCTTGACGCCGGTCATGTTCCGCAGCGTGCCCTGCTCGACCGTGATCGACGGGGCACCGCTGGGCAGCGTACGAGCGCTCACAAACGTCGCTCCCGGGGCGTTGAGCACGACATCCGGGGGCTTCATGTCATAGGGAACCTGCTTGAGCCTGGGCACTATCAGCCACGCCAGCGCCGCGCCGGCGACCACACAGAGCAATCCGAGACCGAAGAGCATCGCACCGGCAACCCGCCGCATGAGCGCACCCCCTCCGAGGTAGAACTTGTTACAATCTACTGCCGCGTAACCGTCTGCGAAACCCCGGGAGAACGATGTCTTCCGCATCGGCGCCACCCCGCCTGCCGGCCCTCGACGCACTGCGGGCCGGCGGGGCCGCCGCGGTGGTGGCCGTCCACGTCGGATTCGCCACCGGCTTCACCGGCAGCAGCGCGTGGGGCGGGATGGTGGCGCGGCTCGACGTCGGCGTCGCGATCTTCTTCGTGCTCTCCGGATTCCTCCTGTTCCGGCCGTACGCGTACGCGATGGCGCACGGCGCTCCCCGGCCGAGCGCCCGCCGGTACCTGTGGCGGCGCGCGCTGCGGATCCTGCCCGCCTACTGGCTGACCGTGGCGGTGTGCCTGCTCGTGCTGCCGGGCAACGCCGGGGTGTCCTGGGGCGAGTGGGTGCGGTATGCGACCTTCACCCAGTTCTACGGGCGCGGCCACCTGCACGACGCGCTCGGGCACACCTGGAGCCTGACCGTCGAGGCCGCCTTCTACCTCCTGCTGCCGGTGCTGGGCGTGCTCGCCGTGGGCCGTTCATGGCGCCCCATGCGTACGGTCATGCTCCTGTGCGTGTTCGGCGCCGTCGTCACCGGCGGCTGGCTCGCCGCGATGGCCGCGGGCGGGCTGGACATGGGCCTGCACACGACCTGGCTGCCCGCGTTCGCGTCGTGGTTCGCCGGCGGGATGGTCCTCGCCACCGTGCACGTGGCCGCCGATGCGGGCCGCCCGTCGCGCCTGGCCGAGGTCGCCGCCAAGGCGCCGCTCACCTGCTGGGCGCTGGCGGCCGGGCTGTTCGTCATCGCCTCGACGCCGCTGACCGGCCCGCGCGGCCTCGACGAGCCGACGCCGGGGCAGTTCGCGACCCGGATGGTGCTGTTCCTCGCCGTCTCGGTGACGGTCGTGCTGCCGGTCGCGTTCGCCCGATCGGGACCGATCGGCGCGGCGCTCACCTCACCGGTCGCCGGGTGGCTCGGTCTGGTCTCGTACGGGCTGTTCCTCTGGCATCCGTTCGTGCTGGTGCTGCTGCGTCCGGTGATGGGCGCGCCGACGGTCGCCGGGCTGATCCGGACGTATGTGCTCACGATGGCGGGCGCGCTCGCTCTGGCGACGCTCAGCTGGTACGGACTCGAGCAGCCGATGCAACTGCTGGGCCGCCGGCGTAAGCCTGCTCAGGTTTTGCCATCTCCGGCTCCGGTCTCGGCGAGCGCACCTCCGGTCTCCGCGGGCGTATCGCCGGTCTCCGCGGGCCCAACTCCGGTCACCGCGGGCCCATCCCCGGTCTCCGCGGGGGCATCGCCGGCTTCCGCGGGCGGGTCTCCGGCCGAGGCGCCGCCGGGCGCAGAGGCGCGGCCGAGTGCCGGCGGCAGCGCGCCGAGCCAGAGCGCGGCGAACGCTGCCAGCCCGGCGAACTGAGGTCCGATCGCGATGTGCGGCGTGGCCGCGCGCAGCGACAACACGCACGCGAGCGCCCAGAGGATCACCGGCGCCCACCGCTCGGCCCGCCGGATCCATGGCCGGCCGCGGAAGATGAGCAGCGCCAGGACGCCGAGCAGGGCCGTTGCGGCCGCGGCGTAGCCGCCGGCCACGACCAGGAAGACGGCGCCCAGGAAGAGCAGGAAAAGGTCGCGCCGCCGCTTCTTCCGGACCGGCATGGCCGGCACCCGGCCGAACGGCAGGATCGCGGCGAGCGCGACCAGTCCGGCGAGGGTGGCGCCGCCGATCAGGCCGGCTCGATACCAGCGATCCGGGGCGAAATCGATGGTGACCGTGCCGGACAGGCCGGCCGGGACGATCCAGCCCTGCTGCCAGCCGTCGATCACGATCGGTCGCAGCGCCCGGCCGCCGATCCGGGCCCGCCAGCCGGCGTTGGTGTTCTCGCGCAGCACCAGGACGCGGGAGGCGGCCCACGGCGCGAGCGTGACCTGCCGCCGATCGGGCTGCCAGCGATCGATCGAGAGCACGCTGTCGACCGGCGTCGCGGCCGCCGTGCCCGCGGCGGGCAGCAGCGCTATCCGGGTCGGCTCGGCCTCGGTGCTCGCGGTCGCGACCACGCGCACCGGGCCGGCCGTCGCGTCCGGTCGGATCTGGTCGGTTGCGCACAGTCGCATCGGGAGCTCGCGGCGCTGGACCAGATCGGCGACGGTGGCCGCGAACGCGGTAGTGATGGTCTTGCCGCTGACCTCCAGGGTCGGGCCGCTGCCGCACGGGAGGCGGACCACGGTGGCCGGTCCCCCGGCGAGGCGTGCCGGGCCGCCCTTGCCGAGCACGGTCAGCTCGCTCACGCCGACCGGGAGGCGCTCGAAGTCGCCGGCGTACGGATCGAACGAGGTCGCGACCGGTCCGCCGGTGAACAGGACGGTGATGTCGTCGGTGTACACCGCGCGGTCGAAAGTGAGCGTTCCGTCCGCGTCCAGGGTGCCGCTGCGCGGGCCCGAGTCGGTCAGGACGGTCACCGACCACGGCCGTGCGGCGGCGGCCCGCGGGCCGAGCGTGAGGTGCAGGCCGGTGATCAGCCGCGGGAACACCCAGTCGAGACGCAGCCAGGGCGAGTGGTCCTCGTCGCTCGCGTACCAGGTGGTGTCCGGGTCGCCGTCGACCACCGCGCCGGGCCGGGCCGCCGGATCGGCGACGCCGGTCGAGGACGCCGTGACGCGCGGGGTGTCCGGGCCGGCCAAGGTGCGATCGATCAGCGCGTCGAGTGCGGGTCCGGCGCGCGGCCGGCCCCACAGCTGAGCGCCGTACACACCGTTCAAGGACCATGGCACCGTACGGTCGAGAACGGTCCCGTCCTCCGACCCGCGGGCCGCGTCGGCCGCGCAGTACGGGTGCCCGGCGAGGAAGAAGCAGGACGGCACGGACGGGGCCGCCTCGAGGAGCACGGCCGGGGCCGGTGCGCGATCGGCCAAGGAGACCGGGGTGTCCCCGGAGCCTCGCGGCTCGGCGGGCAGCACCAGGGTGCGCGCCGCCCGGACGCCGGGGATGGTCAGTTCGGCGATGCCGACGCCGCCGTAGCCGAGCCGGACGCTCCACACCGCCTCGATCACGACGGTGAGCCGGCTGACCGGGAACCAGCCGTCCAGCGGCACGGTCACCGTCTCCCCGGAGACGTTCAGCTCGTGCCATTCGTCGCCGGCCCGCACGCCGATCCGGGTCGGGATGGCGTCGGCGCCGAGATCGAAGGTGATCCGGACCTGTTTCAGCACGCGCGGGCGGTCGAGGGCGACGCTGAGCCATTGGCCCACCGCCACGGTGCCGGGCGCCGACCGCCAGGACGTGCCGGGATCGCCGTCGATCGCCGCGAAGGGCAGGTGTTCCGGCCGGTTCGCGGCCAGCGGCAGGGCCTGGGCGTACGAGCTGGAAGCGCTCACCTCCTGTACGCCCTGGTATTGGGCCACGGTCTGCCAGCGGGTCGAGTCGGTCGAGGTGTAGTCGTGCGCCGGTTGGGCGAGGCGCCACGGTTCGGTGGCGGTCATCGTCGCCGAGGTGTTGTCCCTGGCCTGGCCGAACGTGACCTCCCGGCGGCGTTCGCCGTCGGTGACCACCGTTGCGCCGGTGCGCAGGTCGGCGGGCCGGTCGGAGGCGAGGACGGTGGGTGCGGCGGTCAGCCGGCCGGCGTCGGCCAGTTGCAGGAGGGATTCGGGGCCGCCGACCACGGTCTGGACGTCGTTCAGGTCGTAGGCGCCGATCGGGGCGGCGGGCTGGTCGACCTCGTACACCTGCAGGGCGGGGACCCGGACGTCCAGGCCGCGGTCCACAAAGGAGGTGAAGGGCTGGCCGCCCACGTCGGGGCCGAACCTGAGGCCGGGGCGGAGGCCGGGTGAGGCGTCGAGGGTGGCCCGCACGGTCAGCTGTCGCTGGGAGTCGGAGCGGCCGGTGTCCAGGTCGGCTCGGAGCAGCAGGTAGCGGACGCCGGAGCGGGACAGCAGGGTGGCCAGGCCGGGTTGGCTCCGGCCGGTGGCCAGGGCCGATTCGATGGTGTCCAGCAGCCGGACGGTGGCGGGCGGGACCAGCGGGATCGAGTTCCGCACGGCCCAGTCGGCGGTGAGCAGCGGTTGGACCATCTCGTCGCCGGGAGCGCCCCAGAGGTAGTTCGGGAAGCGGGCGCCGGGGACGACCAGGACCCGGCCGGTGCCGGTGTGGTCGTTCAGCCAGGTGGCGGCGGTGCGCCAGTAGCCGGGGACGTCGGTGAACGAGCCGGAGCCGGGGAGGTTGCCGCCCAGAGCGGGCCCGGCCAGGAGGGCGAGGGCCGTGGCCGCGGCGAGGACGAGCGTGACAGCTCGGATGCGCGCGATCGGCAGGCGCACAGCCGGTGGGCGTGCCGGCTGCACGTGCACGGCCGGGTGGGCGGGTGCGCTGCGCGCGTCTGCGTCTGGCGTGTCCGCGATCGGGGTGTACGCGTCGCGCGTGTGCGTGTCGCGCGTGTGCGCGTCCGTCTTGCGCCCGGCAGCAACGTGCACGGCCCGTAGCACCGTGCCGAGCAGGTGGGTGAACCCCAGGGCGAGCGGCAGCCGGAGCAGCACATCGAACTTGTGGAGATTGCGTAGCGGCGCGCCACCGTGGTCCAGCCACCCGTGAGCGCTCACGGCACCGAGGCCGGGCACACCGGAGAGGTGTCCGAGCCCGACGGCCGCGATGCCCGCCAGGACCGCCGCGATCAGGAAGCGCCGGTACGGCATACCGCGCCGGGCCAGGCCGGCAAGACCCAGACCGGCCACCACCATCGTGGCCACCACCAGCGGAAACTCGGTCGCCAGCCGCCAACCGGCCGGCCACGTGGGTCCGTAGGCGCCGGTCAGGTACGCCAGCCAGTGCGACGTCCCGCGCACGGTGCTCACCACGTCGGTGGTCCGGGTGGTGGTCGCGGCCGTCTCGATGTACTCCAGGAACGGCGGGCTGTACCGGCCGAGCAGCAACAACGGCACCACCCACCACGCGGTGGCGCAGCCGACGGCGATCCCCCAGGCCGTGGCCACGATGAGCCGCCACCGCAGCGGACGCACCGTGAGCAGCCAGAGCAACGGCAGCGGCAGCACGGCGAGCACGGCGGTCGCGTTGACCCCACCGGCCGTGGCCACCGCGAGCCCGGAGAGCGCGACCGCCCGCACCAGCCGCCGGCCCGGAACAGGGTCGTCAGCACGCCCGAATCGCGCAGCCCATGGCCATCGGCGACGAGGCGACACCTCGTCCGACCGCTCGCCGTGTGCGACCGATCGCCATCCACCACCCGGTGACTCCTCGTCCGACCGCTCGCTGTTCGCGACCGGTCGCGGTCGACGGCCCAGGACCGGGCCCGCCGTGAGCGCGACCAGCGGCAGCAGCACCCACGGCGCCACCGCGCTCGGCCACGCCTCGACCGAGACCGGGCCCAGCTCGCTGAGGATGCGCGGGGAAAGCGCGAACACCAGGCCACCCGCGAGTCGCGCCGCCGGGGTGCCGATGCCGAGGCGGCCGGCCAGGAGGACCACGCCGGTGAACGCCGTGCAGAGCAGCAGCGCCCACCAGAGTCGCTGCACGGCCCACTCGGGCACGCCGATGAGTTTCCCGACCGCGAAGAACGGGCCCATCGGCCACAGGTAGCCGTACGCCTGGTTCTGCATCTGGCCGAAGTTGCCCACCGGGTCCCACGCGTGCAGCGCCCGGGCCAGCCACGCGCCGGGCGCGACGACCAGGTCCACCTTGGTGTCCGGCACGATCCGGCCGGGCTGCTGCCAGAACGCCAGCGCGGTGAGCAGCACGCAGCCGGTTGCCACCCGCAGCCGCCACACCACGTGAGCGCTCACGGATGCTGGCTGCTAACCGAGATCACCTCGCCGGTGAGGTACGAGGCGTAGTCGCTGGCCAGGAACGCGATGACGGTGGCCACCTCCCACGGCCACGCGGCCCGGCCGAACGCTTCGCGACGGGCCAGGCCGGCCAGCTCCTCCTCGCTCATCACCTTGGCCAGGAACGGGTGGGCGGCGATGCTGGGCGCGACCGCGTTGACCCGGATGCCGTGTGCGGCCACGTCCAGCGCCGCACATCGGGTGAACGCCATGACACCGGCCTTGGCGGCGGCGTAGTGCGCCTGCCCGGCCTGGGCGCGCCAGCCGAGCACGGACGCGTTGTTGACCACGACTCCCCCGCCGCCCTGCGCGATCATCTGGGTCAGCGCGGCGCGCGTGCAGCGAAACGTGCCGTTCAGCGTCACGTCCAGGACGCGGGACCACTCCTCGTCGGTCATCTCGGTGACCGGCCGGTTGCCGCCCAGCCCGGCGTTGTTGATCATCACGTCGAGCCGCCCGTGAGCGCTCACGGCGCCGTGCACCAGCGCTCGCACCGCCCCTTCGTCCGTGACGTCGCACGGCACGGACCAGACCTTCTTCCCGTACGTCTCCGCCAGCCGGTCGTGTGCCTCGGCGAGCCGGCGTACGTGGCTGTCGCTGAGCACCACGTGAGCGCTCTCGGCCAGACAGCGCTCGGCCACGGCGTTCCCGATCCCCGTGCCGGCCGCGGCGGTGACCACGACGACCTTGCCCTCGAGCAGCCCATGCCCGTCGGGAGGTTTCGGTGGCGGGATCGGCGTCATCGGCGGTCCTGGCGCGGCAACCCGAGGACGCGCTCGGCGAGGATGCCCCGCTGGATCTCGTTGGAGCCGCCGTAGATGGTGTCGGCCCGGCTGAACAGGAACAGCCGCCGCCACCGATCGACCTCGGCGTCACCGGACGGTGCGGCGATCCCCGCTGGGCCCAGGACGGTCATCGCCAGCTCGCCGATTCCCTGCCGCCACCGCGACCACAACAGCTTGATGACCGAGGCCGTGCCCACCGCCGGCGGCGCGGCCAGCACCCGGAGCGTGTGAGCGCGCAACACCGTCAGGTCGATCCACGCGCGGGTGAGCCGCTCGCGCACGGCCGGATCGTCCGCCGCGCCGGTGCGGCGGGCCAGCGCCACCAGATCGTCCAGATCCTGCTGGAACCCGACCTGCTGGCCGACCGTGGCCGCGCCGCGCTCGAAGCCGAGCGTGGCCATCGCCACCCGCCAGCCCTGGCCCGGCTCGCCGACCACCAGGTCGCGCGAGGTGCGGGCCTCGTCGAAGAAGACCTCGTTGAACTCGCTGTCGCCGGTCAACTGGCGGATCGGCCGGACCGTGACCCCGGGCTGCCGCATCGGCACCAGCAGGTAGGACAGCCCGGCGTGCCGGGACGCCCCGGCGGGGACCGGCGCCGTGCGGGCCAGCACGAAACACCAGTCCGCCACGTGCGCCAGCGACGTCCACACCTTCTGCCCGGTGAGCACCCACTCGTCGCCCTCGAGCCGGGCGCGGGTGGTCACCGCCGCGAGGTCGGAGCCGGCGCCCGGCTCGGAATAGCCCTGGCACCACAGCTCGGTCGCCGAGGCGATGCCCGGCAGGAAGCGCGCACGCTGCTCCGGGGAGCCGAGCGCCATCAACGTGGGCCCCACCATGGTGACGCCGATGTGGTCGACGCGACCGGGGGCGCCGGATCGCGCATACTCCTCGTGGAAGATGACCTGCCGGGCGAGCGACGCGCCGCGGCCGCCGTGCTCCACCGGCCAGGCGAGCGTGCTCCAGCCGGCCGCGGACAGCTTGCGGGCGAACGCCAGCCGCTGCTCGAAGGCCTCGTTCTCCCGGCCCGCGCCGCCGGCGCCGCGCAGCTCGCCGGTCACGTTCGCGGCGAGCCAGTCGCGGATCTCGCGCCTGAACTCCTGGTCATCGTCCACTGGCGTCGCCTCCCGCTCCGCGCGTAGGCTCACCCTACCAAGCACTTGCTTGGCTGACCATCCATTCCGGCCCGGTCAGGAGGCCCGGTGACCTCGAAGATTCCGGTGACCTCGACGATCCCGGCTGCCATCGCGGAGGCGGCCCGCGAGTTCGGCCCGGCGCCGGCCCTGGTGGAGCCGGGCGGCGGGCGATGGAGCTGGGAGCAGCTGCACGCCGAGGTGCGCACGGTGGCGCGGGCGCTGATCGGGTACGGTCTCCAGCCGGGCGGCCGCCTGGCGATCTGGGCGCCGAACGGCGCACAGTGGATGCTCACCGCCCTGGGCGCCAGCTACGCGGGCCTCACCCTGGTGCCGGTCAACACCCGATACACCGGCGTCGAGGCGCTCGACATCATCCACCGCAGCGGCGCCGGCGGCCTGGTCGTGACCGGGCCGTTCCTCGGCGTCGACCGCCTCGCCGCGCTGCGGGCCGCCGCGGCGGACGAGGGCATCCCCCTCCCCCGGCTGATCGTCACGCTCCCCGACGAATGGAAAACCTTCCTTGCGTGCGGGGATGACGTGCCCGAGGGCAGGGCCGACGCGCGGGCCGACGCGGTCGCGCCCGACGACGTCGCGGACATCCTGTTCACCTCGGGCACCACCGGGCGCAGCAAGGGCGTGATGAGCGCGCATCGGCAGTCCCTCGCCGTCGCCGCCGCGTGGGCCGGGATCGCCGGGCTGCGGCCCGACGACCGTTACCTGGTCATCAACCCGTTCTTCCACAGCTTCGGCCTGAAGGCGGGCATCCTGGCCTGCCTGAGCAGCGGCGCGACGGTGGTACCGCAAGCGGTCTTCGACGTGCCGCGCACGGCCGGCCTGATCGCCGCCGAGCGGATCACCGTGCTGCCCGGGCCGCCGACCCTCTACACCAGCCTGATGGACCACCCGGACGCCGGCGGCCACGACCTGTCCAGCCTGCGGCTCGCGGTGACCGGCGCGGCCACCGTGCCACCAGCGCTCGTCGAACGGATGCGCAAGGAACTCGGCGCCGACGTGCTCACCGCATACGGGCTCACCGAGGCGGTGGTGGCCACCATGTGCCGGCCGGGCGACGACGCGCGGACCGTCGCGGAGACCAGCGGACGGGCGGCGGCCGGCTTCGAGGTGCGGATCGGCGAACCGGGCGGCGAGGTGCTGCTGCGCGGGCCGAACGCGATGCTCGGCTACCTCGACGACCCGGCCGCCACGGCCCAGGCGATCGATTCCGAGGGCTGGCTGCACACCGGCGACATCGGCCGGCTCGACGAGAACGGCTACCTGACCATCACCGATCGCCTCAAGGACATGTACATCTGCGGCGGCTTCAACGTGTACCCGGCCGAGGTCGAGCGCGCCCTCGCCCGGCTGCCCGGGGTGGCCGAGTCGGCCGTGATCGGTCTGCCCGACCCGCGGCTCGGCGAGGTGGGCCGGGCGTACATCGTGTGCCGCCCCGGCCGGGAACTGAGCGAACCGGAAGTCATCGAGTTCTGCCGGGGGCGGCTGGCCGGCTACAAGGTGCCCCGCTCGGTCGAGCTGCGCGCCGAGCTGCCGCACAACGCTTCCGGCAAGGTCCTGAAATACCTGCTGCGCGCGGAGGCCGCCGATGCCTGACGAGGTTCTCTACGAGCGCCGCGGGCCGCTGGCCGTCGTGACGATGAACCGGCCGCGGTATCGGAACGCACAGAATTCCAAGATGACGTACGCGTTGGACGCGGCGTTCGCCCGCGCGGTGGACGACGGTGACGTGCGGGTGATCGTCCTGGCCGGCGCCGGTGACCACTTCTCGGCCGGGCACGACATCGGCACCCCGGAGCGCGACGCGGACACCACGTTCCCCCGCCGCGCCGGGATCTGGTGGGACCACACCGACAAGGCGGGCGCCGACCGGCGGTACGCCCGGGAGATCGAGGTCTACCTCGGGATGTGCCGGCGGTGGCGGGAGATCCCGAAGCCGACGATCGCGATGGTGCAGGGCGCGTGCATCGCGGGCGGACTGATGCTGGCCTGGGTGTGCGATCTGATCGTCGCCGCCGAGGACGCGTTCTTCGCCGACCCGGTGCTGCGGATGGGCATCCCGGGCGTCGAGTACTTCGCCCATCCGTGGGTGCTCGGGCCGCGGTTCGCCCGGGAGGTGCTGTTCACCGGTGACCGGTTCGACGCGCGCCGGGCGTACGAGATCGGCATGGTCAATCGCGTCGTGCCGCGCGCCGAGCTGGAATCCGCCGTGGGCGCTCTCGGCGAGCGGATCGCCGCGATGCCGGCGTTCGGTCTCGCGCTGGCCAAACGGGCGGTCAACCAGTGCGAGGATCAGATGGGCATGCGCGCGGGCATGGATTCCGTGTTCGGGCTGCACCACGTCGCGCACGCGCACAACGCCGAGGTCACCGGCAACCCGCTCGCCGGTCTCGACCCGTCCGCGATGAAGAAGGCCGCCTCGTGAGGGCCGCCTCGTGAACCTGGACCTGGACGCGGACGCGCTGGCGTTCCGCGACGAGGTGCGCGACTGGCTGGCGGCCAATGTTCCCGCCGAGCGTCTGCCCAGTGTGGACACTCCGGAGGGCGACGCCGCACACCGCGCCTGGGAACGCACATTGTCCGACGCTCGGCTCGCGGTCGTGTCGTGGCCGGAGCGGTACGGGGGCCGGGCGGTCCCGCCGCTGCACGCGCTGCTCTTCGAGGAGGAGTACCACGCCGCCGGCGGTCCGGCCCGGATCGGCCAGAACGGCCTCTTCCTGCTCGCCCCGACGCTGTTCGCGCACGGCACGCCCGAACAGTGCGACCGGATCCTGCCGCCGATGGCCCGCTCCGAACAGGTCTGGGCGCAGGCCTGGTCCGAGCCGGAGGCAGGCAGCGACCTGGCCGCGATCCGCTCCCGGGCGCGGCGCACCGAGGGCGGGTGGCTGCTCTCCGGGCAGAAGACCTGGAGCTCGCGGGCGGTCATCGCCGATCGCGCGTTCGGGCTATTCCGCAGCGATCCCGAGGCCGAGCGCCATCGCGGCCTCACCTATCTGATGTTCGACCTGCGCGCGCCCGGCGTCACCGTGCGGCCGATCCGCCAGCTGGACGGCGACCCGGGCTTCGCGGAAATCTTCCTGGACGACGTGTACGTTCCGGACGCCGACGTGATCGGCTCGCCCGGCGACGGCTGGCGGGTGGCGATGAGCACGGCCGGCCACGAGCGCGGCCTGACCCTGCGCAGCCCCGGCCGTTTCCTGGCGGCCGCCCGGCGACTGGCCGACCTGTGGCGCGAGCACGGCGACCCGGCCGACACCGGGCTCCGCGATCGCGTGGTGGACGCGTGGCTCGGCGCCCAGGCGTACCGGATGCACGCTTTTGCCGCCCTTGATCTTCCAACCCGCGACGCGAGCCTCACCAAACTGTTCTGGTCCGAATTGGACGTTGCGCTGCACGAGACCGCCCTGGACGTGCTCGGCCCGCACGCGGAGATCGACCCGGCGTGGCCGGACGGGTATCTGTTCGCGCTGGCCGGCCCGATCTACGCGGGCACCAACGAGATCCAGCGCGGCCTCGTCGCCACCCGGGTGCTGGGACTCCCCCGATGAGCGGCGCCCCGGTCCGGCGCGCGTTCGCCGCCACCCGAGCGACGGGGGTACCGCGATGAGGCTGGTCCTGTCTCCGGAGCAGACCGCGTTCCGGGCCACGCTGCACGACCTGCTCGCGTCGGCGCACGTGCCCGAGGCCGCGGCGCGCTGGGCGGAGGGCGACCACGGGCCCGGCCGGCGCATCTGGTCGCTGCTGGCCGAGCTGGGCGTGACCGGGCTCGCCGTGCCGGTCCGGTTCGGCGGGCTGGGCGCCGACGCGGCCGATCTGGTGGTGGCAGCGGAGGAGTTGGGACATCATGCGCTGCCGGGTCCGGTCGCCGAGTCACTCGCCGCCGTGCCCACGGTGCTGGCCGAGTCCGGTGAGGCGGAGAAGTGGCTGCCCGAGCTGGCGGCCGGGCGAGTTCTCGCGACGCTCGCCGCACCACCGTGGCTGCCGTACGCGGCCGATGCCGACGCCGCCGACCTGGTGCTGCTGGTCGAGGGCGAGGCGGCCGGGGTGGGGCGGGCAGGCGTACGGGCATCTCCGTCGTTCGACCGGACGCGGCGGCTGTTCGAGGTGTCCGCCGGGTGCACGCTCACGGCCTGCCCGGCGACCGGCCGTGCGATGAACCTGGGCGCGCTCGCCTGTGCCGCACAACTGCTCGGCGCCGGGCGGGCGCTGCTCGAGGCGGCGGTGACGCACGCGCACACACGGCAACAGTTCGGTGGGCCGATCGGCCGCTTCCAGGCCGTGCAGCACCGGCTGGCCGACGTGGCGGTCGCGCTCGAGTTCGCCCGGCCGCTGCTGCACGCGGCCGCGGTCACGCTCACCGCCCGGGACGTCTCGGCGGCCAAGGTGGCCTGTGCGGAGGCCGCGCAACGGGCCGCCCGCGCGGCGCTGCAGGTGCACGGCGCGATCGGGTACGCCGAGGAGCAGGGGCTGGCGCGCTATCTGACCAAGGTCCGGGCGCTGTCCCTGTCCTGGGGCACCCCGGCCCAGCACCGGGCACGGGTCATGGCGGAACTGACCAGGGAGTATGCGCATGGAACTCAGTGAGGAACACCGGGCGCTCCGCGATGCCGTGCGCGGCCTGCTCGCCGGCTACCCGGCCCGGGCGGCGATCGAGCAACCGGCCGGCTACGACGCCGGCCTCTGGCAGCGGCTGTGCAAGGAGATCGGCGTCGCGGGGCTGGCGATTCCCGAGGCGTATGGCGGGGCCGGGGCCTCCCTGCTCGAGTCGCACATCGTGCTCACCGAATGGGGCCGGCAGCTCACCCCCGGCCCGATGCTCGGCAGCGTGCTCGCCACCCAGGCACTGCTGCGCGCCGGCGACGAGGAACTGCTGCCGGCCCTGTGCGCGGGCGACCGGATCGCCGCGCTCGCCTGGCGGGGCGACCTGTCCGCCGACGACGCGGGCCGGCTCACCGGCGTCGCCCACCACGTCATGGACGCCGAAGCCGCGGACACCCTCCTCGTGGCGACCGACGACGCCCTCTACGAGATGGCACCGAACGCGCCCGGCGTCACCGTGGAACCGGCCGACGTCCTCGACGCGACCCGAAGGCTGGCCACCATCCGGCTCGCCGGCGCCCCCGCCCGCCGGATCGGCGACGGCGGCCCGTTGACCTGGCTCCGCGATCTGGCCTGCGTCACCCTGAGCGCCGATCAGATCGGCGCCGCCTCCCGGGCCTTCGACCAGACGCACGAATACGTTCAGCAGCGCGTCCAATTCGGCCGCCCGATCGGCTCCTTCCAGGTCCTGCAGCACCGTCTCGCCGAGGCCTACCTGCGTCTCGAAGCCGCCACCACCGCCTCTTGGACCGCCGCCGAGGCGCTGGTCTCCGACAGCCCCGAAACCAGCACCCTGGCCGCCATGGCGAAGGTCCACTGCTCCGAAACGCTCCAGGCGATCGCCGCCGAGATGGTCCAGATGCACGGCGGCCTGGCGATCACCTGGGAGCACGACGCCCACCTCTACCTGCGCCGCGCCTACGCCGACGCACAACTGTTCGGCTCCCCGGGCGAGCACCTCGACCGGCTCGCGGCGACATTGCTGACCTGAGCAGAACGCGACCCCGGTCGCCGAGAACCCCGGCTTCCTCCAGTACCGGATGGACCTGCCCTGACGCCCGTACGTCCGCTACATCCAGTCGGTGTGCCGGGGCCAGGCCAGCAACGTGTCGACCACCTCGGGTTCGGCGGTCGCCGCGACCGGTGACGCCGCGTGGTAACGGCCCTTGAAGAACAGCAGCGGGCCGTCGCCACGGCACTCGCCGAGCGTCAGCACCCGGCCGACCACAATGGAATGGTCGCCGCCCGGATGGACCGCCTCCACCCGGCACTCCGCCCAGGTGAGCGCCCCGGCGAGGATCGGCATGCCGGCCGGCGACGGCGACCAGTCGACGCCGGCGAACTTGTCCGGTCCGGGGCCCCCGAACGCGCGCGAGACCTCGTCGTGTCCCTCGGCCAGAACATTGACCCCGAACATTTGCGTACGCCGGATCCGTCGCCAGGTCTGCGACCCCGCCTGCGGGCAGAACAACACGAGCGGCGGGTCGAGCGACAGCGGCGCGAACGCCTGACACGCGAACCCGGCCGGCCCCTGTTCGTCGGCCGTCGTGACGATGGTGACGCCGGTGGCGAAGTGGCCGAAGACCCGGCGGAACTCCCGCGAGTCGAGCCCGGCCGGGATGACGCTCACCCCGGCCTCAGTGCCCGGCGCCGGCCGCGAACCGGTGCCCCCACACGCTGTGCGCGGTGGTCTGCCGGGCCACCCAGGTGGCGTCGTCGACGGTCAGCCCGCCGGTGCCGTACTCGATGTCGAAGCCGCTCGGCGTCCGCACGTAGAAGGAGATCATATGGTCGTTGGCGTGCCGGCCGAGCGTGGAAATCATCGGCGCCTTGTTCTTCGCGCAGCGGTCCATCGCCAGGCCGACGTCGTCGATCGTCGCAGTCTCGGTCATCAGGTGGATCAGGCCGCTGGGCGCGGGGATCGGGGCCAGCGCGACGCTGTGGTGCCGCGGGCCGCAGCCGAGGAAACGCATCCACAGTGGCCGGTCGCCGGGCGGCAGGCCGATCGTCTCGGGGATCAGCAGCATCGAGTCGCGCAGCCGGAAGCCGAGCACGTCGACCCAGAACCGCAGCGACGCCGCGTCGTCGAAGGCGGGCAGCACCACGTGCCCCATCCCCTGATCGCCGGTGACGAACCTCGTCCCGTACGCGCCGAGGGCGGGCCGGCTGTCGAGCGCGGCGCCGCAGTAGAACTCCAGCCGGTTCCCGGACGGGTCGTCCACGCTGACCATCTGGGCCACCCGCCGATCGGCGAGCTCGTCGCCCCCGGCGGTCTTGACCGCGACGCCGGCCTCCTCCAAGGCGGAGACCAGCCTGCCGAACGCCGTCGGGTCGGCCAGCTCCCAGCCGCTCGCGGCCAGCCGATCGCGCTCACCGGGCACCACCACGATCCGGGCCGGCAGGTCGTCCATCCGGAGATACAGAGCCGACCGGTCGGGACCGCGGCCCTCGACCATGCCGAGCACCTTGACCCCGAACGCCCGCCAGGCGTCGATGTCGGTGGCCTCGACCCGCAGGTAGCCGAGGGATCGGATGAGACTCACGACCTGTCCCCTTCCAGGAAGTCGAACGCCAGCCGGTTGAACTCGTCGAACTTCTCCAGGTGCGCCCAGTGCCCGCAGCCGCCGAAGACGTGCAGCCGGCAGCGGCGGATCACCTTCAGCGCGACCAGCGCGCCGTCGAGCGGATTGACCCGGTCTTCCCGGCCCCAGACCAGCAGCACCTCGTTGCGCAGCCGGTGCGCCTCGCGCCAGAGCATGCCGTCCTCGTATCGCGCCGGGTCGGTGAACGAGGCGCCCATCGCGCGCAGGGCGTGCAGCGCGGCCGGGGTGGAGGCGGCGGCGAGACGCTCGTCGATCAGCTCGTCGGTGATCAGCGAGGGATCGAAGACGAGCGTACGCAGGAACGCGGCCAGCCGATCGCGGCTCGGGCCCGCGCCGAACGCGCCCAGCCGCTTGACGCCCTCGGTGGGATCGGGGGCGAACACGTTGAGGCTGAGCCCGCCGGGGCCCATCAGCAGCAGTTTCCCGGCCCGGGCCGGGTGGCGCAGCGCGAACCGGACCGCGGTGCCGCCGCCGAGCGAGTTGCCGATCAGATCGACCCGCTCCAGGCCGAGCTCGTCCAGGGTCGCGGCGAGGGCGTCGGCCGAGTGGGTGAAGTACTGCTCCGTGATGTCGCCCAACTCGGACCCGCCATATCCGGGCTGGTCGACGGCGACGGTGTCGAAGCGTTTGGCGAAGACCGGGATCGTACGGCCGAAGTTGCTCCACGCCGATGCACCCGGCCCGCCGCCGTGCAAGAGCACGACCGGCGAGGTACCGGCCGGTCCGGCCCGGTGGAAATGGAGAGTCATCGCAGCCTCACACCATCGCGTCGGCGACGGACAGGCCGAACTCGCCCCGCCCGTACATGGAAAGCGCTCTTTCCGGGTCGTTGATCGCGTGCACCCGGCCGGCGTGTGCGTCCCGCCAGTACCGCTGGATCGGATGGGTCTGGTAGATGGACCGGCCACCGGAGTTCTCGAAGAGCCGGTCGATCGCCTGGATCGCCAGCTCGGTGCCGTGCACCTGGTCGCGGCGCACCCGCAGGCGCAACCGCATCGGCAGCTTCTCCCCCGCCCGGACCAGCGCCATCAGCTCCGTCATGTTGGCGGAAAGCGCATTCCAGGCGGCGTCGATGTCGGCCGCCGCGCGGGCCACCCGGACCTGCGAATACGGATCCTCGGCCGCGCGCACCCCGGCGTACGCGGCCCGGACCCGCTCGCGCATGTAGGAGACGTGCGCGTCGTACGCCCCGGTCGCCATCCCGATGACCGGGGTGGTGATCGAGTACGGGAAGATCGAGCCGTACGGGATCCGGTACAGCGGCGCCGTGTTCTGCTCCTGGCCGGGCCCGTAGCAGCGGGCCGTGTCGGCGAAGCTGAGCGACCGGTACGCCGGGACGAACGCGTCGGCGACCACGATGTCGTTGCTGCCGGTGCCGCGCAGCCCGATGGTGTGCCAGACGTCCTCGATCGTGTAGTCCTGAGCCGGGATCAGGAACGTGCGGAAATCGGCGGGAGCGCCGTCCTCACCGGGCGGGACGATGCCGCCCAGCAGCACCCAGCTGCCGTGCTCGGAGCCGGACGAGAAGCTCCACCGGCCGCTCACCCGGTAACCGCCCTCGACCTGCCGGACCTTGCCGGTCGGCGCGTAGGACGAGGACATCAGGGTGCCCGGGTCCTCGCCCCAGACGTCCTGCTGGGCCTGGGCGGGGAAGAGCGCGAGCTGCCAGTTGTGCACCCCGATGACCGACGCGACCCAGCCGGTCGACCCGCAGGCGCTCGCGATGTCGCGTACGCAGGTCAGGAAGTCGATCGGATCGGCCTCGAGGCCGCCGAACCGGGCCGGCTGCAGCAGCCGGAAGAAGCCGGTCGCGGCGAGCGACTTGAGCGTCTCGGCGGAGACCTGCCGCCGGTCCTCCGTCTCCTGCGCCCGGTCCCTCAGAACAGGTAGCAGTTCCTGCACGCCCGACGCGACCGCTGCGGCGCCTTCCATGAGAACCCTCCGCTGGCTTGGCTGGCGAACTCAACGGTCCCTATACTAGAACACGTTCTACCTGACGGGCTACCGCCGAACTGGGGGGCGACACATGAGCGACGGCGCGGAGGCACGCACGATCGACACCGGGGCGCTGCCGGCCAGGTTCGCCCGGGGCTGGCATTGCCTGGGCCTGGCCGACTCGTTCCGGGACGGCAAACCGCACGCGATCGAGGCATTCGGCACCAAGCTCGTGGTCTTCGCCGACTCGGCGGGCGCGCTGCATGTGCTCGACGGTTACTGCCGGCACATGGGCGGCGACCTGACGATGGGCACCATCAAGGGCGACGAGGTGGCCTGTCCGTTCCACGACTGGCGCTGGCGCGGCGACGGGCGGTGCGCCGCGGTCCCGTACGCGCATCGCGTCCCGCCCCGCGCCCGTACCCGCTCCTGGCAGGTCCTGGAGGAAAATCGCCAGCTGTTCGTCTGGAACGACCCGCAGGGCTCCACTCCCCCGCCGGAGCTGGCCATCCCGCGGATCGAGGCGGCCTTCTCCGACGAGTGGAGCTCCTGGACCTGGGATTCGATCCGGATCGACGGCGCCAACTGCCGGGAGATCATCGACAACGTCGTCGACATGGCGCACTTCTTCTACATCCACTTCGCCTTCCCGACCTTCTTCAAGAACGTCATGGAGGGTCATGTGGCGGCGCAGTTCCTGCAGACCCGGCCGCGGCCGGACGTGCCGATCACGGCGAAACAGTCCGGCGACGCGACGCTGCGCTCGGAGGCCGCGTACTACGGCCCGTCGTACATGATCGATTATCTCTACAACAACTACAAAGGCATCGACGTCGAATCGGTGCTGATCAACTGCCACTACCCGGTCTCGGCGAACTCGTTCGTGCTGCAGTGGGGCGTGATCGTCAAGCGCTTGCCCGGCCTCACCACCGAGCAGGCCGAGCGGGCCGCGGCGAAGTTCGCGAAGAGCATCGGGATCGGTTTCGAGCAGGACGTGGAGATCTGGAAGCACAAGAGCCGGATCGACAACCCGCTGCTGTGCGCCGAGGACGGCCCGGTCTACCAGCTGCGCCGCTGGTACGAGCAGTTCTACGTGGACGTCGAGGACGTCACCGAGGACATGGTGGCCCGGTACGAGTTCGAGGTCGACACCACCCGGGCGGTCGAGACGTGGACCGCCGAGGTCGAGGACAACATGGCCCGTCAGGCCGACACGGCGGCATGATGCTCACCGAGCGGCAGGAATACCTCGAGGGCGGGTACGCCGAGCTGTCCTGCGCCCGCTGCTACGCCCTGGTCCGGGTCCGCAAGTCGAGCCCGCAGCAGACCAGCGTGCAGTGGACGACGTCGGCGGCGAAGGCCTGCCCCAACCGGCTGACCGCGCTGGTGCCGACCTGTCTCGACCTGCGCGCCAGCATCGACGACGCGGTGCGCGCGGGCAAGCTGGAGGTGAGCTGATGGTCCACCGGCTGCGCGTCGCCGAGGTGATCGCCGAGACGCCGGACGCGCACTCGCTGGTCCTGTCGGTGCCGCCGGCGCTGGCCGCGGCGTTCGCCTACCGGCCCGGCCAGTACCTGACCGTGCTGGTGCCGCGCGACGGCGGCAACGTGGCCCGCTGCTACTCGCTCTCCAGCTCCCCGCACACCGACACCGACCTGAAGATCACGGTGAAGCGGGTACGGGACGGACAGGCGTCGAACTGGATCTGTGACCACGTCCGGGCCGGTGGCACCCTGGACCTGCTGCCGCCGGCCGGCGAGTTCACCCCGGAGACGCTCGACGACGACCTGCTCCTGCTGGCCGGCGGCAGCGGCATCACGCCGGTGATGGGCATCATCAAGTCGGTGCTCGCGCACGGCCGCGGCCGGGTGGCGCTGGTGTACGCGAACCGCGACGAGCGATCGGTCATCTTCGGTGCCGAACTGGCCGCGCTGCGCGAGCGGTACGGCGACCGGCTGACCGTCACGCACTGGCTGGACAGCGACCGCGGCGCACCGGACCCCGCCACGCTGGCCGAGATGATCGCCGAGGCGAAGACACGCGAGGCGTACGTCTGCGGACCGGAACCTTTCGTGGCGGTGAGCCGCAAGGCGTTGCAGCAAGCCGGGGTGCCGGAGGAAAGGATCCGCGTGGAGCGGTTCGAGATCGACCAGGAGGGCGACGGCACCGACGCCACGCTCGAGGTGGAGATCGACGGCCAGACCCACCGGCTGCCGTGGGCGGCGGGCAAGCGCTTGCTCGACGTGGTCATCGAGGCCGGCCTCAACCCGCCGTTCTCCTGCCGGCAGGGCCATTGCGGCTCGTGCGCGCTGCGGTTGCTGAGCGGCGAGGTCGAGCTGGTCAACAACGAGGTGCTCGAGCAGGAGGACTTCGACGAGGGCTACACCCTCGCCTGCCAGGCGGTGGCCCGCAGCGAGAACGTGAAGGTCACCTACTACTAGGCGGGTCGCCCATGCCGCATGTGGTCGCCGGCGACGGGGTTCGGTGCCACGTGCCCGCGGCGGCCCAGGAGCGGCTATACCGTGCCGTCCCCGGCTCCGAGCGCGCCATCGGGAAAGGCCGCGTCCATCTGATGTTCTACGAGGAGCCGCAGACCTTCGACGACCTCGTGGCCGTCTTCCTGGGCTGACGACAGGTAGGCCAGTTCCGACGGCGGCAGCCAGCAGGTGGCCGGGTCCCACTCGGGTGGCGCGTCGGCCACGGCCGCCCGGGTCAGCGCGACGCGGAGCAGGGCCAGTTCCTCCTCCCGGTTACCGGTGCGCCAGATCATCGTCCAGGCGTTGTACGGCGCCGGGCCGACGATGGGCACACACCGCGGGTCGATGGCCAGCGGAAGCACGACCAACCGGTCGGGCCGATCGGCGAGCCCGGCGAGCAGGTGGTGCAGGCCGAGGTTGCTGCCGCTCTCGTCGGAGCGCAATTCGTACCGCGCCGCCAGCTGGCGGTAGAGGCCGATCAGCTCGGGGTCGCTGCCGGTGGACGGGTGCCACAGCGTCGACCCGCGCAGGTCCCGGGCGGTGATCGCGGCCCGGCCTGCCAGCGCGTGTCCGGGTGGCACCACCGCGCCCAACTGATCCAACCCGATCAGCGCGAGGGACAGCCCGGGCGGCAGCGACCGCCGGGGTGGGATGCAGAACGCGGCGTCGATCTCGCCGCGGTCGAGGGCCTCGACGGCGGCCGGAGCGTTGCGGCGCATGCTGATGTCCAGCGGGAGCGCGCGATCGATCGCCGGCAGCCGGCCGATCCAGCGCAGCGGTGCGTGCAACTGGCCCCAGACGTCGACGCGCAGCGGGGTCCGGCCCCGGCGGGTCGCCGCGATCGCGGCCGCGGCGGTCCCGAGCAGTTGCTGGGCGTGCGGCAGGAAGCGGCGCCCGGCCGCGGTCAGTTCGACGCCGCGGCCGTCCCGGATGAACAGCCGTTCGCCGAGGACCTGTTCCAGCCTGGTGATGCGGTGCGACAGACCCTGCTGGGTCAGATGCAACTGCTGCGCCGCGCGGCCGAAGTGCAGCGTGTCGGCGGCGGTGACGAACGCCTGAACGTGATTCAGGTCGAGGTTCACACCCCTACCTTGACCGACAACAATCTGTTGGTCCAGCGCCGACGGTTTGTTGTTGGCGCCGGCCGGGGCGCCGGTGCTCGACTGAGGACCATGAGGAAACCACCGCACCGGATCGTCGTCGCGGGGGCCGGGTACGCGGGCATGATGGCCACCATCGGCCTGGCCCGGCGCACGCGACGCCTCGGAACACAGATCACGCTGGTCAATCCCTCGTCGCGGTTCGTCGAGCGGTTGCGCCTCCACCAGATCGCGGCCGGGCAGGACCTGCCGGTCCATCGCATCCCGGACATCCTCGCGGGCACCGGCGTCCGATTCGTGGAGGGCCGGATCACCGCCATCGACCCGATCCGACAAGCGGTCGAAATCGATCGCGACTGGCAGGAATACGACACCCTCGTGTACGCCGTGGGCAGCGCCACCGCGACCGCGGCCGTGCCCGGCGTCGCCCAGCACGCGTACACCCTCAATGGACTCGACGCGGCGAAGGCCTTCGCCGCCCGGCTTCCCGGCGCCGCCCGGGTGATGGTCTGCGGCGGCGGGCTGACCGGCGTCGAGGCCGCCACCGAGGTCGCCGAGTCGCACCCGCGCCTCGCCGTGACCCTGGTCAGCGAGACACCGCCGGGAACCATGATGGGGCCCAGGGCGCGCGACCACCTCTACCGGGGGTTCGAGCGGCTCGGCGTCGCCGTCGTCCCCGGTGTGCGGGTGACGAAGGTGCGCCCCGACGGCGTGGACCTGGCCGACGGCGGCTCGTTCCCCGCCGATGTGGTGCTGTGGACCAGCGGCGTCGAGGTGACGCCGGTGGCCGGGGCCGCCGGGCTCAGCATCGACGAGCACGGCCGGGTCATCACCGACACGAGCCTGCGCTCGGTCTCCCACCCCCAGGTCTTCGCGGTCGGCGACGCCGCGGCGGTGCGGCAGCGCTGGGGCACCATCCACGGCACCTGCCAGAGCGGTATTCCCACCGGGGCGTTCGCCGCCCAGGAGATCGCCCGGCAGTTGGCCGGCCGCGAGCCGCGACCGTTCCGGTTCGGCTACGTCCATCAACCGGTCAGCATCGGCCGGCGCGACGCGGTCATCCAGTTCACCTTCGCCGACGACACGCCGCGCCGAGCGTACCTGACCGGCCGGCCGGCGATCCTCTACAAGCAATTCGTCAGCAGCAGCCCGATCTACACGTACCGGCTGGCGAGGCGCCTCAAGGTGTCCGCCCGGATGCTGGCCGGCACGGGCGGGAGAAGACAACGATGACGACCCGGCCGAAGGTTGCCGTCGATCTCACCGGGACGCGCGTCACCGCCCTCGTCACGCTGTACCTGCGGTGGCTCGACAGCCGGGAGAAGCACCCGATCCTGGGCGACCCGTGGGCGGCTCGGGTCGTGCAGGGCCTCGACTTCGACTTCGCCTCGCTGCGTTCGTGGGCGATGGACGCCGGCCGGTTCAACGTCGCCGTGCGGACGCGCATCCTCGACGAGTGGGTGGCGGCGTATCTCGCCGGTCATCCCGGCGCGGTGGTGCTGGATCTGGGCTGCGGGCTGGACAGCCGGGTGTTCCGGATCGATCCGCCGCCGGGCTGCGCCTGGTTCGATGTGGACCTGCCCGAAGTGATCGCCGTACGCGACCAGTTGTATCCGGCGCGCGCCGGGCACACCTCGATCGGCGCCTCGGCGGACGAGCCGGCCTGGCTGGCGGGCGTGCCCGCGGATCGGCCCGTGGTGGCGGTGGCCGACACGCTGCTGATGTGGCTCTCGAAGGAGCAGGTCGGCCGCCTGATCCGGCAGGTCGTCGAGCACTTCCCCGATGGCGAGCTGGTGGTCAACGCCTACTCGCGGGCGGTCAAGCAGCGCCTCGACCGGCGGCCGGGCCCGGTGTTCGGCAAGTACGGCGCGGTCATGGGCTGGACGATCGAGGAACCGGAGGAGGTGGAACTGTTCGACGACCGGCTCGGCCTCGCCGAGGAACGCAGCCAGCTCGACCCGCGGCTGCTGGCCCGGTCGCCGTTGCCGTACCGGCTGATGTTCCGGCTGGTGAACGCGGTCCCCGCGTGGCGGCACGAGGGCCGCGTCCTGAAGTACGCCTGGTCTACCGACCGGCGGCCAGCTGCACGGCGATATCGATGAGCTGGTCCTCCTGGCCGCCGACCAGGCGCCGTTCGCCGGCCCGCACGAGGATCTCGGCGCCGGAGACCTGGTAGCGCTCGGCCAGCGTGAAGGCGTGCCCGAGGAAGCTGGAGTAGACCCCGGCGTACCCCATGATGAGCGCCATCCGATCGAGTTTGCACTCGTCGGCCATCACCGGGCGCACCACGTCCTCGGCGGCGTCCACGATGGCGAAGAAGTCCACGCCGGTCTCGATGCCGAGCTTGTCGCAGACCCCGACGAACGCCTCGACCGGCGTGTTGCCGGCGCCGGCGCCGAACCTCCGGGTGCTGCCGTCGATCTGTTTCGCGCCGGCCCGCACGGCCAGCACCGAGTTGGCCACGCCGAGGCCGAGGTTCTCGTGGCCGTGGAAGCCGACCTGCGCGTCGCCGCCGAGCTCGGCGACCAGCGCGGCGACCCGGTCGGCGGTCTGGTCGAGCACGAGCGCGCCGGCCGAATCGACCACGTAGACGCACTGGCAGCCGGCGTCGGCCATGATGCGGGCCTGCTTCGCCAGGGCCTCGGGCGGCTGCGAGTGCGCCATCATCAGGAAGCCGACCGTCTCCAGGCCGAGCCGGCGGGCCAGGCCGAAATGCTGCTCGGTGATGTCCGCCTCGGTGCAGTGACTGGCGATCCGGCAGACCGTGGCGCCGTTCCCCGCCGCCGCGCGGATGTCGTCGAACAGGCCGATCCCGGGCAGCATGAGGAAGGCGATTTTCGCGCGCTCGGCGGTCCGTACGGCCGCTTTGATGAGTTCCTGTTCGGGCGTACGGCTGAGTCCGTACGTGAACGACGACCCGCCCAGGCCGTCCCCGTGCGTCACCTCGATCACCGGCACGCCCGCCGCGTCCAGCGCCGCCACCACCGCGGTCACCTCGTCGACGGTGAACTGGTGGCGCTTGGCGTGCGAGCCGTCGCGCAGCGAGGAGTCGGTGATCCTGATGTCGGCGGTCATCGCGCCAGTTCCTCCCCGACCCGGACCGCGGCCGCGGTCATGATGTCCAGATTTCCCGCGTACGGCGGAAGGAAGTCCCCGGCGCCGCTGACCTCGACGAAGACGGCCACCCGGCCGTCGTGGAACTGTGGTTCGTTGAGCAGCCGGTACCCGGGCACGTAGCGGGCCACCTCGTCGGCCCTCTTCCGGATCGATTCGGCGATCGCTTCGGTGTCGGCCTCCGGCCCGATCGCGCAGAAGATGGTGTCGCGCATGATGAGCGGCGGATCGGCCGGGTTGAGCACGACGATCGCCTTGCCCCGCGCGGCGCCGCCGACCAGTTCCAGCGCCCGGCCGGTGGTGCGGGTGAACTCGTCGATGTTGGCCCGGGTGCCCGGCCCGGCCGAGCGCGACGCCACGGTCGCCACGATCTCGGCGTAAGCGACCGGCGTGCATCGGGAGACCGCGTGCACCATCGGGATCGTCGCCTGCCCGCCGCAGGTGATGAGGTTGAGGTTGGGCGCGCCGAGGTGCTCACGAAGGTTCACCTCGGGCACCACGAGCGGCCCGACCGCGGCCGGGGTGAGGTCGATCGCGCGGATCCCGGCCTCGGCGTAGCGTGGCGCCGCCGCCGAGTGCACGGCCGCCGAGGTGGCCTCGAAGACCAGGTCGGGCAACGGATCCTGGGCCAGCAGCCAGTCGACACCCGCGGCGCTGACCGCGAGCCCGAGGTCGGCGGCGCGGCGCAGACCCGGGCTCTCCGGATCGATGCCGACCATCCACCGCGGTTCGATCAGATTCGATCGCAAGAGCTTGTGGAGCAGGTCGGTGCCGATGTTGCCGGACCCGACGATGGCTGCCGTGGCGGTCACCCGATCACCTTCTCGAAACTGAGCCGGACCTCGCCGAGGCCGGTGAAGACGGCATGGAACTCGTCGCCGGGCCGCGCGTCGACCGCGCGGCAACAGGCGCCGGGCAGGATGAGATGACCGGCCCGCAGTTGCACGCCGAAGCCGGCGACCGTGCGGGCGAGCCAGGCGACCGCGGTCACCGGATTGCCGAGCACCGCGTCCGACCGGCCCCGGGCGACCGCCTCGCCGCCCCGGTACAGCACGGCGTCGATGCCGCGCGGGTCGATCCGGCCGGGTGGCACGCGACCGGACCCGACCACGAAGCCGGCCGAGGAGGCGTTGTCGGCGATCGTGTCCGGCAGGCTTATCTTCCAGTCCCGGATCCGGCTGTCGATGAGTTCGATCGACGGCGCGAACGCCTCGGTCGCGGCCAGCACGTCCGCCTCGGTGCAGCCGAGGCCGGGCAGGTCGGCACCGAGCAGGAAGGCCACCTCGATCTCGACCCGCGGAAAGCAGTACCGCCCCGCGTCGACCGGTTCCTCCTCGGACAGCCGCATGTCGGCCATCAGGTGCCCGTAGTCGGGCTCGTCGACGCCCATCATCTGCTGCATCGCCTTCGACGACAGCCCCACCTTGTGCCCCACCACTGTGCCCCCGCGGCGATGAATGTTGAAAAGCTGGATGGCGTACGCGTCGGCCGCGGTCAGCTCCGGCCGGTCGTGCACCAGCGGCGCGATCGGCGCCCGGTCGCGCTCGGCGTCGCGCAGCCGGTCGGCGAGCGCGCGGCAGTCAGCCTCGGTGAGCATGCAGTCCTCCACGGTCCTCGGATGCGACGCTCCGGCCCGCGCGGCGCCCGGAGAAGACGCAATCGGCCAGCGACAGCCCACTGACGTAGCTGCGTGAACAGATGCCGACGGCGGTGCGGCCGGCCGCGTACAACCCCGGCACGCCCACCGCCTGCCCGGTCTCCTCGTCGACCCGCAGCCCGCCGAGGGTGAGCATCGGCGCCGGGGCGGCGACCCGGCTCCGGACCGAAACATCGATCATCGAGTACGGCGGGGTGCCGGCATAGTCGGTCAGTCCCGCGGCATCCACGCCGGCCCGGCGGGCGACCGCCGCCAGTGTCGGGCCGCTGACCCGTCCCGCGGTCAGCAGCCAGTACGCCTGCCAGCGCTGGAACCAGAGGGTCTGCGACCACACCTGACGGCGGCACTCCTTGAGCGCCGGCGCGTCCAGCAGCAGCCAGGCCCGGCCGCCGGGCGAGCGCAGGACCGCCTCGCCGATCGCGGCGCCGTACCGGGTCTCGTCGCAGACGTGCTTGCCGTCCCGGTCGATCAGGCGGCCGCCGAGCATGGCCGAGGGCGGGGTGAGGAACCGCCAGATGCTGACCCGGTCGAGGAACGCCGTGCCGGCGCCGGCCGCGACGCCGAGGAGAATGCCCGAGCCGTCGTCGCCGGGCGTGCCCAGCCGCAGGCCGCCGCGGTAGTCCGGGGCGTGTTCGCGCATCATCTGCCGGTTGAAGACGAAGCCGCCGGCGGCCAGCACGACGCCGCGGGTGGCGCCGATCCGCAGCGGGCGGCCGTAGCGGCGCTCGATCGCGGCCACCCGGCGGTGCAGCACGCGGCCCAGGCCGGGCAGGTAGACGCCGGGCTTGACCGAGAAGCGGTGCAGCACCCGGTGGGCGAGCCGGGCCCAGGCCGGCGCGCCGCGCAGGGTGCGGCACTCGACGCCGGTCACCCGGCCGGTGCCCGGCTCGGTGATCAGTCGCTCGGCCCGGGTCTGTGCCCGGACGCCGACGCCGCGATCGCGCGCGGCGGCGGCCAGCCGGGCCGCCAGCACCCGGCCGGAGGTGCCGCGCGCGTAGACCCGGTGGCCGCGCGGCGCGGGCCGGCTCACGTCGGCGAACGCGGTCTCGCTGCCCGAGTAGTACAGGTAGTGCCGGTTGGTGGGATACGAGGTCTTGTACGGACACAGCCGGGCGTCGAACGGCACGCCGAGGCCGGCCAGCCAGTCGACCATGTGCGCGCTCTCGTCGCAGAACCGGCGCAGGGTGCCGGCCGTGACCGTGTCGCCGGTCTCCTGGCGCAGGTAGTCGTACATCGCCCGCGGGGTGTCGGTGACGCCGGCGGCCCGCTGCTGCGCGGTGCCGCCGCCGGCGTAGACGACGCCGCCGGAGATCGCGGTCGCCCCGCCCCCGCCGAAACGGTCGAGAACGAGCACCCGGGCGCCGGCATCGGCGGCCTCGATCGCGGCGCAGGCGCCGGCCGCGCCGAAACCGACCACGACGACGTCGGCCGTCTCATCCCAAGGCCCGGTGGTGGCGTCCACGGAAAAACTATAACCTGTTCTAGTGACGGTGGCGGAAGAGGAATACGACGTTGTCGTGGTCGGCAGCGGCGGCGCGGGCATGGTCGCGGCGCTCGCCGCGGCGCACCACGGGTTGAGCGCGGTCGTGCTGGAAAAGGCGGCCACGTACGGCGGATCGACCGCACGCTCGGGCGGCGGCCTGTGGATGCCCGGCAACGAGGTGCTCGCGCGGGCCGGCATCACGGGCGACGCCACGAGCTATCTCGCGCACGTCGCGGGACCGGACGCGACCGCCGCGCGGCAGAACGCGTTCCTGTCCGCCGGGCCCGGCGTGCTCGCGTTCGTGAGCGCTCACACGCCGCTCGAGTTCGCCTGGGTGCCCGGCTATGCCGACTACTACCCCGAGGCTCCGGGCGGGGTCGCGGCCGGGCGCAGCGTCGAGCCGAAGCCGCTGGACGCCCGGCTGGTGGGGGCCGATCTGGACCGGCTGGCCCCGCCGTACCAGGCGGCGCCGGACGGGATCGCGGTCACCCAGGTGGACTATCGGTGGCTGTCGCTGGGGACCAGGCACCCGCGGGCCGTCCTCACCGCGGCCAAGCTGGCGGGGCGGGGCCTCGCCGCGCGGCTGCTGGGGCGACGGCGCCTCGCCTTGGGCCAGGCCTTGGCCGGCGGGCTACGCGCGGGGCTCCGGACTGCGGGCGTGCCGGTGCTGCTCGACACCCCGATGACCGACCTGATCCTCGCGGACGGTGACGGACCGGTCCGGGTGGTCGGGGTGCGGTCGGGTGAGCGGACGTTCCGCGCGCGGCGGGGCGTGCTGCTGGCCAGCGGCGGCTTTGAGCACAACGAAGCGATGCGCCGGAAATATCAGGATATCGGCACGGAGTGGACGGTCGGCGCGGCCGGCAACACCGGCGACGGCATCGAGGCGGGTGCGCAGCTCGGCGCGGCGCTCGACCTGATGGACGAGGCGTGGTGGGGGCCGTCGATCCCGCTGACCGGCGGGCCGTACTTCTGCCTCGCCGAGCGCAACCAGCCCGGCTGTCTGCTGGTGGACAGCACCGGCAAGCGCTTCGTCAACGAGTCCGCGCCGTACGTCGATGCCGTGCACGCCATGCTGTCGCCGGAGGTGACCCTGCCCGCCTGGCTGATCGCCGACCAGACCTACCGGGACCGCTATCTGTTCGCCGGGCGGGGGCCGCGCGCCCCGCTGCCACGCCGCTGGTTCGCCGCCGGGGTGGCGCACAGGGCCGGATCGCTCGACGACCTGGCCGCCGCGATCGGCGTGCCGGCCGGGGCGCTGGGCGAGACCGTGCGGCGGTTCAACGGGTTCGCGGCGGCCGGCCTGGACGAGGACTTCCGCCGCGGCGACTCGGCGTACGACCGCTACTACGGCGACCCCCGCCAGCGGCCCAACCCCTGCCTGGGCGCGCTGGCCAAGCCCCCGTTCTACGCGTTCCGGATGGTCCCCGGCGACCTGGGCACCAAGGGCGGCCTGCGCACCGACGAGCGGGCCCGGGTGCTGCGCCCGGACGGCACACCCATCCTCGGCCTGTACGCGGCCGGCAACACCAGCGCGGCCGTGATGGGCCGCAGCTACGCCGGCGCGGGCGCTACCCTCGGTCCGGCCATCACCTTCGGCTACCTGGCCGCCCTCGACCTCGCCGCCCTCGATCCGGCGGCGAGCGCGGCGGGCAAGCCGACTTCGCTCGATCCCGCCGAGGAGGGCTGATGCCGATCGACCCCGCCACCGCCGTCGGCGCCGAGTTGCCCGGCCGCGACCTCAGCTGGGACAGCACCGACGTGCTGCTGTACCACCTGGCCGTCGGCGCCGGCCCGGACGAACTGTCCTACGTGTACGAGGACGCGCTGCGCGGCGTGCTGCCCACCTTCGCCACGGTCGCGACCACGCTGCGCGACACCGATCCGCCCGCGGTGAAGATGCCCGGCATCGACGTCGACCTGGCCCGGGTCGTGCACGGCCGGCAGGAACTCGTGCTGCACCGCCCGATCCCGGTGACGGGCCATTGCCGTGCGCGCTCACGGATCGCCGCCGTCCACGACAAGGGCACCGCCGCGGTCATCGTCACCGAGACCGTGACCGACCTGTTCACCAGCCGGAACACCATCTTCGCGAAGGGCGAGGGCGGCTTCGGCGGCGACCGTGGCCCGTCCACCAAGGTGCCGGTGCCGGATCGCGCTCCGGACCACGAGGTCCTCTCGCCCACCGATCCGCGGCAGGCGCTCTGGTACCGGCTGTGCGGCGACCGGAATCCGCTGCACGTCGACCCGGCCTTCGCGCACCGGGCCGGCTTCCCGCGACCGATCCTGCACGGTTTGTGCACGTACGCCGTCGTGGCCAAGGCGGCGATCGACGCCGAGTTCGACGGCGACCCGGACCGGCTCGGCGGTTACTCGGCCCGGTTCGCCGGCGTCGTCTTCCCCGGCGAGACCCTGCGCACCCGGATCTGGCGCGAGGACGGCCGCCTCGTCCTGCTGACCACGGTCGCCGACCGCGACGACGTCCCGGCCCTCGCCGACTCGGTCATCACGCCGCGCTGAGGATCAGGCCGCTCGTCGGCACCCCCGTCCCGGCCGTGACCAGCACCGGCCCGTCGCCGGCGATCTGGTTGGCGGCCGTGCCCCGGATCTGGCGCACCGCCTCGGCGATCCCGTTCATGCCGTGGATGTACGCCTCCCCCAGCTGCCCGCCGTTCGGGTTGATCGGCAGCCGATCGGAAGCGATCAGATGCCCCGCCTCACCCCGGCCGCAAAAACCCAATTCCTCCAACTGCAGCAGCACGTACGGGGTGAAGTGGTCATAGAGCACCGCCGCCCGGACGTCCCCCGGCGTAAGGCCGGACTGGCTCCACAACTGCCGCCCGACCACGCCCATCTCCGGCAACGCACCCATGTCGTCGCGGTAGTAGCTGGTCATCGTGAACTGGTCGGGCCCGCTCCCCTGCGCCGCCGCGGCGATCACCACCGGCGGCCGGCGCAGGTCCCGGGCCCGCGACGCCGAGGTCACCACCACCGCGACCGCGCCGTCGCTCTCCTGGCAGCAGTCCAGCAGCCGCAGCGGCTCGGCGATCCAGCGCGACGCCTGGTGGTCGTCGAGGGTGATCGGCCGGCCGAAGAACCACGCGGCCGGGTTGGTCGCCGCGTAGCGCCGGGCCGCCACGGTCACCCGGCCGAAGTCCTCCGTGGTGGCGCCGTAGTCGTGCATGTACCGCCGGGCCACCATCGCCACCATCGCCGCCGGCGTGGCCAGCCCCATCGGGTAGTGCCAGCTCGCGTCCAGGCCCGGCGCCATCGTCGCCTGCCCGAAGCGGCGACCGGATCGTTCGTTGAGCGCCCGGTAGCAGACCACCGTCCGCGCCACCCCGGTCGCCACCGCGAGCACCGCCTGCTGCACCACCGCGCACGCGGCCCCGCCGCCGTACCCGATCCGGCTCAGGAACGTGAGCTCGCCCGCGCCTATCTCCCGGGCCACCGCCGTCTCGGCGTTGTCGTCCATGGTGAAGGTGACCAGCCCGTCCACGTCGGACGGTTGCAGCCCGGCGTCGTCGAGCGCGGCCCGCACCGCCTCGACCGCCAGCCGCAGCTCGCTGCGCCCGGAGTCCTTGGAGAACTCGGTGGCCCCGATGCCCGCGATCGCCGCCGCCCCCGCGATCACGACGCCACCCGCACGGTCCCGGAGACGTGCTCGCCGCCGGCGGTCCGCCCGCTCACCGTGACCGCACCACCGGAGGCCGTGCCCGTGAAGGTCAGCGTGTCGTACGGGTAGCAGGGCGCCCCGAGCCGGATCGCTATCCCGCTCAGCACCGCCCCCGGCCCGGCCCAGTCGGTCACATACCGCTGCACCAGCCCGGTCGTCGTCAGGATGTTCAGGAAGATGTCCTTGCTGCCGCGCCGCACCGCCGCGTCCCGGTCGTGGTGCACGTCCTGGAAGTCGCGGGTGGCCAGCGCCGTGCTGACCACGACGGTCGGCGTCACCTCGAGCGAAAATGGCGGTAGCACCACCTGCCCGGCCGGCCGCCACACCGGCAGCCCGTCCGCGAACAAGGCCCGCACCTCGTCGCCGATCCGCACCTCGTCCGGCCGGACGCCGAGCACCTCCCCCACCATCCGCACTCCCTCGTCCAGGTCGACCAGCGCGACCACCACCGGCGACCGCCGCCCGGGCAGCGGCGGATGGTGGTGCACCACGTAGCTGTGGATGCGCCCGCTCCCGGACGCCACCGCATACTCCGGCTTCAGCGCCCCGCACCGCGGGCAGGCCGGCCCCGGCGGATGCCGCAGCGCGCCGCAGTCACCGCACCGCTGGATTCGCAACTCGCCGGCCGAGACACCGTCCCAGAAGAAAGCGCTGTCCTGGCCGATCACCGGCCGGATCGGGGGCGAAACGGGCCCGGCCGGCCGGGCCGTGCCCGGCCGGAACTTCAGGATCCGGAACCGCATCCCGGCCACCGGCTCGTCGCCCACCACCCAGGTGCTCTCAGTGGTGAAGAACCAGCCCTCGCCGAGCGCGGTCCTCTTCGGACCGATCACGTCGGTGAGCCGGCCGGTCACCGCGACCGTTTCCCCCTCGCGCAGGTAGCGGTGGTACGTCTGCGCACAATCGGTCGCGACCACCGAGGTGAAGCCCGCCTCGTCGAGCACCGCCGACATGGCCCCCAACGGGTCGGCCGGATCCCGGAACCCGAGCAGCCCCGGCATGGTCCACACCTGGATCATCGCGGGCGGGGCAAGCCCTTTCCGCTCGTAGACCGGGTTGGTGTCGCCGATCGCGGCCAGCCAGTCGCGGATCGCCGGCATGTTCACCGGATCCCGGGCCACCCGCGCCGGCGACGGCCCGGCCGCCGCGATCCGGTGCGCGGCCTCCTCGATCGACTCCGCCACCCGAAACCCCCTACCTCGGCACCCGGGGCAGGCCGAGCCCCGCCGCCGCGATGATCTCCCGCTGGATCTCGTTGACCCCGCCGCCGAAGGTCAGCACGAGGTTCCGCTTGGCCTGCACATCCAGCCAGGTGAGCAACTCGGCGGTCGCCGGATCGGCCGGGTCGCCGTGCCGCCAGACCGCCTCCTCCAGCTCCTGGGCGTGCCGCAGCAGCCGTTCCGAGGAGAACACCTTGGTGGCCGAGGCGTCGGCCGCGTTCGGCTCCGCGCCGGCCACCTGCCAGTTGAGCAGTTCGTTCACCCGCAGGCAGGCGGACGCGCGCGCCAGCGCCCGGCGTACGTCGGAGTGATCTTGACCTTGAAAGAAGTCCGCGACCCGGTCGACGATGGCGCCGAGCCGGCCGGCCGGGCCGAGCATGACGCGCTCGTGGTTGAGCTGGGTGGTGAGCAGCCGCCAGCCGCCGTTCTCCGCGCCCACCCGGCGCGACACCGGCACCCGGACGTCGTTGAGGTAGACCGAGTTGATGTGGTGCGCGCCGTCGAACGTGATGATCGGCGTCCACGAGTAGCCCGGATCGGCCGTGTCCACGATCAGGATCGACAGTCCTTTGTGGCGCGGCGCGTCCGGATCGGTCCGGCAGGCCAGCCACAGATAGTCGGCGTCGTGCGCGCCCGTGGTGAACGTCTTCTGCCCGTTCACCACGTACTCGTCGCCGTCGCGCACCGCCCGGGTGCGCAGCGCGGCCAGGTCGGTCCCCGCCTCCGGCTCGGTGTAACCGATCGCGAAGTGCAACTCCCCGGCCAGGATCGGCGGCAGGAAGAACCGTTTCTGCTCGTCCGATCCGTGCGCGAGCAGCGTCGGCGCCACGGTCTGCAGCGTCACCGCAGGCAGCGGCACGTCGGCGCGCGCCGCCTCGTTCACGAAGATCTGCTGCTCCATCGGCCCGAGCCCGCCCCCGCCGTACTCGCGCGGAAAGGCCATTCCCAGCCACCCGTCGCGCCCGAGCCGCCGCACCAGTTCGCGGTAGACCCCGCCGTGCCGCTCGCGCAGCATCGCCGTGCGCTCTTCGGCGGACAAAACCTCGCGAAGGTACGCCCGCAGGCGCGCCCGCAGGTCGTGTTGCTCCTCAGTCAGGTCGATGAACACCGTCGGCTCCCATCCGATCCAGGTGGCGAACCAGATCGCGGACCAGGGCGGTGTGCCGGTGCAGCGGGTACTCGACGTCGAGCCCGAGCCCGCCGTGCAGGTGGTGGCAGGTGCGCAGGGCCGGCAGCGCCTCGCTCGACAGCCAGTACGCGGCGGTGGACAGGTCCTCGTCGTCGAGGGTCCAGCTCGCCGCCAGCGACACCAGGTGCATCGTGCGGGAGGCCACGTAGACGTCGGCGATCTGCTGGGCGACCGCCTGGAACGTGGCCAGCGGCCGGCCGAACTGATGGCGGTCCCGCACGTGGTCGGCGGTCATCGCCAGCGCACCGGCGAGCGCGCCGGCACCGAGCGCGCAGGCCCCGGCCACGGCGTACCTCCGCAAAGCTTTTGCATCGCCCCCGATCGGCTCCACGGGGGCGTCCCGGAGGCGCAGGACCGGTTCCAGCGTCACGCCCGGCCCGGCCGGATCGACCAACGCCAGCCCCGCCTCGGTCGGCACGATGACGCGGTAGGCGCGGTCGGCATCCGGCGCCACGCTCCACTGCCCGCTGATCCGATCGGTTCCGGTCCCCGGCGCGCCCAGCGCGGCGGTCAGCACGCGGCCGGTCAACAGGTCACGCTGCTGCTCCGGACTGCCCCAGCGGGCCACCGGCAGCACCCCGAGCGACAGCGTGGACCAGGCCGGCACCGGCGCCGCGTGCCGCCCGATCTCGGTCAGCAGCAGACCGGTCTCGACCACACCGAGCCCGGCGCCGCCCAGTTCGGCCGGCGCCGCGAGGCTCAGCAGCCCGGCCTGGCCGAGGGATTTCCAGAGATGTTCCGGCGTGCCGGTGTCGTCGCCGAGCACCTCGCCGGCGAGGCGGACGATCGCCTCCTGAGCTTCGTCGAGCGCGAAGTCCGGACCCATTCCGCCATTAGAACACGTTTCAGTTCCAGCGGCGAAACAATCCGTTGCTACGCTGATGGGAGGACCCGAGCCGCCGCGAGAGGTAACGATGGCAGCACCGAGAACGAATACCAGTACTGGCGCCGTCCGCAGCACGCTCGACGGCGAGCAGGGCTCCGCCGCCCAGCGGGACAGGCGCCGCCGGATCCTCGAGGCGACGCTGCAGCTGGCGTCCAAGGGCGGCTACGAGGCGGTGCAGATGCGCACCGTCGCGGAGCGCGCCGAGGTCGCCCTCGGCACGCTGTACCGCTACTTCCCCTCGAAGATCCACCTGCTGGTGTCCGCGCTCGCGCTGGAGCTGGAGCAGATCCAGGAGAAGCTGGAGCGCAAGCCGATCCCCGGCGACAGCGCGCACGAACGCATGCAGTTCGTGCTCGCCCGGGTGACCCGGTCGATGCAGCGCGAGCCGCTGCTCGCCGAGGCGATGACCCGGGCGTTCATGTTCGCCGACCCCTCGGCGAGCGCCGAGGTGAACGCGGTGGCCCGCCTCATGGAGGAGATGTTCACGCGCGCCATGCACGACGGCGAGCCGACCGCCGACGACCGGGCCAAGGCCCGGGTCATCGGCGACGTGTGGCTCTCCAACCTGGTGGCCTGGGTGACCCGCCGCGCCTCGGCGAACGACGTGGCGAATCACCTGGAACTGGCCAGCCGGCTGCTGCTGCGGTAGGGCCTGGCTATTCGACCAGCCCGACCAGCTTCTCCAGGGCCTGCTTGCCCGCGGCGCCGGCCTGCTTCTCCAGCATGCCGGCCATCGGGCCCTTGAGCGCCGGGCCGACGAACTCCATCTCGTACGTGATGTGCGAGCCCGCGTCGGTCGGCTCGACCACGAAGACGTTCTTCGCCTTAACGCCCATCGGGCCGTCGCCGGCCTGCTCGAGCCGGCCGGGCGCGGCCGCCGTGGTGACCCGCCAGGCCATCTCGGCGGGCATGCCCATCAGCTTCACCTTCTGCTTGTACGTGTCGCCCTCGCCGAGGGTCGCGGGCACATCGCCGGTGAATCCCTCGTGCATCGTGTTCCATTCCGGGACCCGTGCCGGGGTCGCCAGCACGTCCCACACCCGCTGCGGATCTGCCTTGGCATCGGCCTCGACGGTCACCTTGGTCATCGCGTTCCTCCCTCGATCGAGCAACTAGAACAGGTTATAGCAGTGTGACTTGATTCACTAGGTCATGAGAGCGGTGAGCAGGCGATGCTGTTGGTTGTGGACGACACCCGAACCGCGCGGCGCGAGGCCATCAGCGAGCTGGGCGAGGCGCTGCGGACGCTGATCGAGCACGCCACCAAGACCGAGGCCCCGGCCGCCGAGCTGCTGCGGGCCGCCGGCGAGCTCCGATCGGTCGCCGCGCGCCTCGGTGAGCAGGCCCGCGGCGCCGCCGTGCCGGCCGTCGACGACCTGCTGCGCGGCGTCCGCATGTACAACCCGGTGACCGGCCACGGGAGCGCCCTCGCCCCGCCGCTGCACATCGAGGTGGCCGGCGGGGTGGCGATCGGCCGCTGCACGCTCGGGCTGGCCTTCGAGGGGCCGCCGACCTTCGCGCACGGCGGCGTGAGCGCGATGCTGCTCGACCAGATCCTCGGCCACGCCGTCGGCGCCTCCGGAAACCCGGGCATGACCGTACGGCTGGACACCAGCTACCGGGCGCCGGTGCCACTGCGTACCCCGTTGCGGCTCACCGCCGTGGTCGACGAGGTGGCCGGCCGGCGGGTGACCGCCACCGGGACCATCGCCACCGAGGCCGACCCCGGCACGATCCTGGTCTCGGCGACCGGCACCTTCGTCGGGCTGCGAGCCGATCAGGCCCGCCGCCTGTTCGGCCCCGCCCTCTGAAAGCCCCCGTCCCCTGAAAGCCCCGCCGTCTGACTGCCCCTTTCAGCGTCGTTCCAGTCGCGCTCCAGCGTCGGACGGACACTGACAGTCATCATTTGACGGCACGAAGTTTGGGGGAACTTTGCGTGCTTTCCGGTACCTGACGATGCTGGCCCTGGTCGTCGCCGGCCTGGCCGTACCGGCCGCCGCGACGGCGGCCCCGGTCAACGAGTGGCCGCAGTACGGGCAGAACGCGCTGCACACCAGCACGAACCCGGCCGAGAACGCCTTCACCTCGCGGAACATCGCGAACGTGAAGGTGGTGTCCAAGGCCCACTTCGACGACAACGGCCAGAACCACGGCGGCCCGGTGGTCGTCGGCGGCCGCCTCTACATCACCGACTTCGACGGCAACCTGTCCGTCTTCGCCAGCGCCGGCTGCGGCGACGCCTCCTGCGAACCGCTCTGGAAGGCGCACATCGACGGCAGCATCGACGCCACCCCGGCGGTCGCCGGCGGCCTGGTGTTCGTCGCCTCCACCAACGTCCACTCGCTGTTCGCCTTCCCGGCCGCCGGTTGCGGCGCGGCGACCTGCCAGCCGGTCTGGACCGGCCGGATGCTCGACGGGGCCACCGGATCGGTCACCGTCGCCGGGGGGATCGCCTACGTCGGCGACTTCACCGGGCACCTGTACGCGTTCCGCGCCACCGGCTGCGGCCGGGCGGTCTGCTCGCCGCTGTGGACCGGGGTGGGCGCGTCGAACGAGAACCTGCTCACGCCCGCGGTCGGCAACGGCTACGTGTACGTCGAGTCGTTCCGGTCGACGCCCGAGCTGTTCACCGGCCGGCTGCTGGCCTTCCCGGCCCTCGGCTGCGGCACGGCCACCTGCAAGCCCGCCTGGACCGCCGACGCCGGCGGGCCCGGCAGCGGGCTCGCGATCGCCGGCACCACCGTGTTCGCCGGCTCGTCGACGCTGTTCGGCGACGGCGTGAACACCGACTTCCACCTGATGGCGTTCGCCGGCGGCGGCTGCGGGCAGGCGACCTGCAAGCCGCTGCGCAGCTACTTCACCGGCGGCTTCGGCGTCGAGGGCGGCCTGGCGATCGCCGGGAACACGCTGCTCGCCAGCGACAACGACACCATCGACCCGCGGTTCATCGGCGGCGTCTTCGCCTACCCGCTGGCCGGCTGCGGCCAGGCCCAGTGCCAGCCGAGCTGGATGGGCCTGAGCTTCGCCACCGCGCCGGCCTCCCCACCGGTCGTGGTCGGCGACGTGGTGCTCGTCGGCAAGGGCCCGGCCAACGGGTTCCCGGTCGACTCCGGCTTCTTCTCGTACAACCTGAAGGGCTGCGGCGCCGCGGTCTGCCAGCCGATCTCGCTGCTCACGTTCGGCGATCAGATGGGCTACCTCGGCGGCCCGATGGCGGTGGCGGACCACAAGATCTTCATGGCCTCCACCGACAACACCGACAACCACACCAACGTCTACACGGCCGCCCTGACCTGATCCGTTTCACCCCCGATGGGTGAGGGTCCCCGCCCCGGGCGGGGACCCTCACCGCCAGGTCGACGGGTCCGAACCGCCGGTCCAGTCGCAGTCGGCGGCGATCCGGCGGACCACCGCCGGGTCGTACTGACCGGAGGCGGTCAGCGAGAGCACCGCACCGTCCTCGTCGACGGTCACCTCCATGATCGGCGCCCCACCGTCGCCGGCGTGCTGCACGACCCGGGCGGGCCGGCCGCCGAGCTTCTCGTTCGGCTGCGCGACCCGGCCGGCCTCGGTGGTGACCAGGATGCTGAACGTCTTGTCGGTCACGCTCAGCATGCTGCCGGCCGTGCCGCCGTGGAAGACCACCGAGCAGCTCTCCGGCTTCATCGTGGCCGGCAGCGACGGCAGCCGATACGGCGCGGCGCATCGATAGGTGCGGTCCAGCCGGACGCCGGCCGCGACCGCCGAGGCCTCGGCCGCGTCCCGCGCGCCCGCCACCTGCAGCCACAGGCCGTTGGCGGCCCGCCAGCGCAGGACGACATTCCGCGCGTCGCCGGCGAGCGTGCCGGGGCGTCCGCCCACGACGACGGCCTGGTGCGTGCCGGAGAGCGGCTCCCAGTCCTGGGTGGTGGCGCCCACCCGCACGGTGAGCTCGCGGCCCCGGCCGTGATCGGTGCCGTCGACGGTGAGCAGCTCCTGCCGCGCGCCGATCAGCTGCTGGTACTGCGCGTCGTCGGTCGGGAACGGCGCCCGGTCCAGGCTGAGGTGCAGCCTGAGCGGGCGGCCGACCTCGGCGGCCGAGTCGGCTGCCGAGACGCCACCGGCGACCACCGGCGGCGTTGGCACCGTCGTCATCGGCACCGCGCTCGGCGTCGGCGTGAAGCGCGGCGGCGCGGACGGCGGCGCCGCGGAGGACCCGGACCCCGGCGCAGGCCCCGGCCCCGCGCTCCGGCCCACCGCGGCCGTCACCGTCATCGAGAGCGCCAGCACGGCGGCGCCGGCCGACACGCTCGCGCCCACCCCGAGGCCGATCCGCCGGCGGCGGCGGTAACGGATGCCGCTCGCGCGTGCGCCGGCGAGAAGCCGCTCGACGTGCACGTCCTCCTCCGCGACACGGGTCAGCGTGCTGTGCAGGGCTCGATCCAGGTCGGTCATCGCGTTCCCTCCTTCGCGTACAGCTCCAGGTCGGCACCCAGCTGGGTACGCAGGGTCGCGAGCGCCCGCCGCACCTGCGTGCGAACGGTCACCGGAGTGCAACCCAGCAGCTCGGCGATCGACGCGTCGTGCAGGTCCTCGTAGTAGCGCAACACGATCGCCGCCCGCTGCTTGGCCGGCAACCGCCGCACGTGCTGCCACAGGACGTCCCGCTCGACCAGCTCCGCCTCGAGATCCGCCGCGCCGGCGGTGTCGAAGGTGTCGGCCACGGCGATCTCGTGGCTGGATCGCTTCCGCCAGCGGGTGATCGCCGCGTTGACCAGCATCCGGCGCAGGTACGGCTCGGGCGACTGCGCCGCCGAGATGGCCGGCCAGCGCACGAACGCCCGGGCCAGCACCTCCTGCGCCAGGTCCTCGCCGCGATGCCGGTCACCGGTCAACAGCCGCGCCAACCGCACCAGCGCCGCGCCGCGCGACCTCACGTAGTCGTCGAACTCCAAAATTCCGGCCACCCTCCCCGCCGCAGCAGACTCACATCCACAAATACGAGACGGGCCCCGCCGGCTGTTGCACGGTACGGCGGGAAAAACGCGGAGTAGAAAGAGGACCATGGTGGAGAAGGTCAGGGCACGGTTCGAGGTTCTGGACGAGCGCTTCGCGAAGGTCGGCGGCGACGAGTGGCTGGAGCGCGTCTTCGACGGCGGCCGGTGGACGGAGGGCCCCGCGTACGTGCCGGCCGGCCGGTATCTGGTCTTCAGCGACATCCCGAACGATCGCGTCCTGCGCTGGGACGAGACCACCGGGGCGGTCGGGGTCCTGCGGGCGCCGGCCGACTACGCGAACGGCCGCACGCTGGACCGGCTCGGCCGGCTGGTCAGTTGCGAGCAGGGTACCCGCCGGGTGACCCGGATCGAGCACGACGGATCGCTGACCGTGCTGGCCGACCGGTACCGGGGCAACCGGTTCAACAGCCCGAACGACGTGGTCGAGCACTCCGACGGCGGCATCTGGTTCACCGATCCCAGCTACGGCATCGACAGCGACTACGAAGGCATCCGGGCGCCCTCGGAGCTGGACGGCTGCCACGTCTACCGGATCGGCCCGGCGGGCGAGGTGGACCGGGTCGCCGGCGACTTCGAGCGCCCGAACGGGCTGGCCTTCAGCGCCGACGAGAGCATCCTGTACGTCGGCGACTCGGGCCGCGGGCACATCCGGCGGTTCACCGTCGACGGCGGGGCAAAGCTCGCCGGCGGCGAGGTCTTCGCCACCTGCGACGCGGGAACGTTCGACGGGCTGCGGCTGGACACCGAGGGCCGGGTCTGGGCGGCCGCGCACGACGGGCTGCACTGCTTCGCGCCGGACGGCGGGCTGCTGGGCAAACTGCACGTCCCCGAGGTCACCTCCAACCTCGCCTTCGGGGGAGCCCGGCGCAACCACCTGTTCATCACCGCCACCACCTCCGTTTACGCGATCCGCCTGAACATCAACGGCGCCGCCTACCCCAGTTGACCGGCCCCCAAATCTCGGGGTTGAATCCGGGTGATCATCTATGGTTCGGCTCGCCTGGGGGCAGCACAGTGATGGCCATGACATTCCGGTTCAGCGTCGTCGTCCCCTGCTACAACGAGGCGGCGTACATAGGTGAGGCGATCCGGTCGCTTCAGCGGCAGGATTTCGCCGGCGCGTACGAGATCGTGGTGGTGGACAACAACTGCACGGACGACACCGCGCGGATCGCCCGCGAGCTCGGCGTCCGGGTGGTCACCGAGTCCGCGCCGGGGGTGTGCAACGCGCGCGAGGCCGGCACGGTGGCCAGCCGGGGCGAGATCGTCGTCTCGGCGGACGCGGACACCACGTACGCGCCGGACTGGCTCTCGAAGATCGACCGCGGGTTCCGGTCGGACGACGAGGTGGTGGCGGTCGTCGGGCCGTGCCGGTACTCCGACGGCCCGCGCTGGGGCCGGGTCTTCGCCCGCTCGCTCTTCGGCGCCGTGCAGGCGGTCTACCGCGCGACCGGCCGCACCTACTACGTCAGCGCCACCAACATCGCCTTCCGCCGGGACCGCTGGACCGGCTACGACCTGCACCTGACCCAGGGCGGCGACGAACTGGACCTGCTGCGCCGGATGCGGCAAGAGGGCCGGGTCGTCTACGACCACACCAACCCGACCTTCACCTCGGGGCGGCGGTTCACCCGCGGGTTCTTCTACAACGTCTTCGTCTGCCTGTTCGTCTTCTACCTTTCCGCGTACGTGCTCAACCGGGTCACCGGCCGCCGGGTCATCGGCTCCGCGCCGGTCTTCCGGGGCAACAGCCGCCGTAAGCCGTCGCCCCGGCTCCGGCTGGCCGCCGCCGCGCTGGTCGCCACGCTGGCGCTGTTCGCGTTCCAGGCTCCCCGGACCTACCTGGAGGAGAAGGCGGACACCGCGGTCGACTACGTCCAGCAGCACACCGTGCCGGCGGGCCTCCATTGGTAGCGCTCGCGCTGATCGTCGCGCTGCTGCTCGCGTACGCCCTGTTCATGCTCCCGCAGTCGCAGGTGTTCGGCCGCTATCCCTACCGGGCCCCGCAACCGGAGCGGGTGGTGGCGCTGACCTTCGACGACGGGCCGAACGAGCCGTACACCTCGGAGATCGCCGATTTCCTGGAGAGCCGCGGCATCCGGGGCACGTTCTTCCAGGTGGGCCGCTGCGTGGAGCGCTACCCGGCGGCGACCGACCGGATCGCCGCCGCGGGCCACGTGATCGGCAACCACTCGCTGACCCACCGCTTCAGCACCTACCTGCGGCCGGGCGCCTTCCGCCGCGAGGTCGACCGGACCCAGGAGGTGCTGCGGGAGCGGCTCGGGCGCACTCCGGCGCTGGCCCGTACGCCGTGGCTGTGGCGGCAGCCCGCGCTGCTGCGGATGCTCCGGCAGCGGCGGCTGGAACCGGTCTCCGGGGTGTTCTGCCACCCGCTCGAGGTGTTCCACCGGGACGGCGCGGCGATGGCCCGGCGGGCGATCGCGCAGACCCGGCCCGGCACCATTCTGATCTTCCACGACGGCTTCGACGGGCGGGTCGGCGACCGGACCCAGACGGTGAAGGCGGTGCGGCTCACCGTGGACGGGCTGACCGAGCGCGGCTACCGGTTCGTCACGGTCGACGAGTTGCTGGGCGTTCCGGCGTACCGGGAAATGGTTTAGGTCTTCCGGGAGCGCAGCCGGAGCTGCACGCCCATCCGGCGCAGGGTGCGGAGCGCCCAGACCGAGCAGGCGGCGATCGTCAGCGCGCTCAGCAGACCGCTGAAGAACGGGCGGGCCACCAGCCCGAAGCCGACGCCCCAGTGCAGCAGGCCCAGGCTCAGCCCGGCGTCGAGCAGCCGGGAGACGCCCCACGCCACGGTCACCTGGGTGAACAGCCGGCGGATCCCCGGGTCGTGGAAGAGCTCGGCGGGCAGCGACACGAAATCCCGGGCCAGCCGGATGGTGACCGGCCGGCCGATCGCCGCGCTGCCCAGGAACAGCACGCCGAGCAGGGCCGAGCCGACCACCGGTTGCAGGACGTAGACCAGCGCGCTGGAGAGCACCAGGGCCAGCACCGCCCGGCCGCACAGCATGCCCGCGCTCAGCAGCAGCGTGCCCGGCAGCGGGTGGCCGAGCAGGCGGCGCAGGCCGAGCGCGAGGGCGCACCAGCCGATCACCACGGCCAGGCCCCAGCCCAGGCCGACGGTCTGCAGCGACACCCACAGCAGCAGGGTCGGCACCGCGATCGTCTCGGCGAGGACGCGAGCGCCCCGGACGAGCTGGGGCCGCAGCCTGCCGAGCTCGATGACGACCTCGGGGGCGGGCAGTGCCGTGCTCGATGTCGTGGTCATCCTCGGTCCGGGTGTCGGCGACAGGCCCGGCAAGGGTACCGGACCGGAGCACTACGGCCGCGTGTAGCGGTGCTTCACGCCGGCCGGGAAGTACTCGGGGTCGCCCGGCGGCCGCAGCTCCACCACCGGCGTCTGGTGCGAGGCGGGCACGTAGTTGGCGAACTCGCTGTTGAGCCGCCGCAGGTCGGCCCGCAGCGCCTCGGCCAGCAGCGTCGTCGCGCCGGACGGCGGCACGGCACCGGGCGCGATCTCGACCACCACCCGCAGCCGCGGCTCGCCGGAGGCGTCGACGAACAGCACGAACTTCCCGGTCACCCACGAGTTGACCGCGTCGCCCTCGAGGGCACCGGCGACGTTCTCCGGGTACACGTTGGCGCCGAAGAAGGACACCGCGAACAGCGAGCGGCCGAAGACGTACACGAACGGCAGCCGGGCCGTCTCCCGCTCGGCCAGCTCCGCCATGGGATCGAAGCCGTGGCCGCGGCAGAAGTGCATCATCTCCTCGTACGGGACCAGGCCGCCGTCGTCCGCGATGTGGTACCGGATCAGCGGCACGCTGCCGTCCCCGGTGAACACCAGCGTTCCCTCGTGCGTCTCGAAGAACCGGACCGCCGGGTCGTACTGCACCAGGGTCGGCATCCGCCGGGTGCCGAACAGCTCCTCGGCCAGCTCGGGCCGCCCGGCGAGGAACCGGCGCACGGTCACGCTCAGCGGCGTCTCGTTGCCGAGCACGCCGGCGTCCGCGGTGCCGTAGAGCGACACCGAATCGGTCACCGCGCCGGTCATTCCGGCCCGCCGCCCGACCAGGTCGCGCCAGGCCTCGCTGAACACCTCGCCGGCCAGCAGCAGCTTGATCGAATACCGCTCCCAGCCGGTGCCGGCGTCGATGACGATCTTGAGGAACGGCGGGTAACCGGCCAGCACGACCTGGTCGTAGAGCGGGCCGAGCTCGCCGACCACCCGCAGGATCTCGGCCACGTTGTTGCCCGGCGTCGCCACCGTGAGCGGATAGCCCTTGGCCGCCAGATGCCGGCAGGCCGCGGCGGTGTACATCCCGCCGACCCAGGACCCGAGCGGAAAGCAGACCACCGCGAGCGTACGCCGAGCGTCGGCGCGGAAACTGGAGTACAACGCGTGCTCGAAGCGCCGCGCGACGGCCAGTTCGTCGAGCACGGTCCGGGGCCAGACGGTCGGCCGGCCGGACGATCCGGACGAGACCGCGACGGTGTCCGCGCCCGCCAGCCGCCCGTCCCGGCACAGCTCGGGCAGCGGGTGCCGGCGCAGGTAGTTCTCCTTGGTCAGCAGCGGCACCCGGGCGAAGTCCTCCGCCGTACGGACGCCGGCCGGATCGATGCCGTGCTCGGCGAGCAGCGCGCGATAGGCCGGCACCCGCTCGGCGACCTCGCGGAACAGCGCGAGCGCGGCCGCGGCACCGGCACCGGCACCGGGCTCGGCGATCGGCGATCGGCGGGGCCTCGTAGAAGGCGCGCAGCCCGTCCAGCACGGCCCGGGCGTGACCACTGACGTCCATGATGCGTCGATCGTACGGGCGACGGACCGGTCACACTGGACGGCATGTCGCGTGTCGTCCTGGTCGGCGTCGACGGCTCGACCGGATCGATGCGGGCCGCCGGGTACGCCGCCGGCCTGGCCCGCCGCGAACGGTGCCGCCTGGTCGTCGCGCACGTGATGACCCCCGGCCCGTTCGAGTGGGCCGTCCTGGGCGGCGGCGGGCTCCTGGCCCAGCTGCGCGCCGACCTGAGCCGTACGGTCGAGGCCGAGGTCCGCGCGGTCACCGAGGACAACCCCGGACCGGTCGCCTTCGTCAGCCGCGTCGGCCGTCCCACCGAGAGCCTCGCCGCGATCGCCGACGAGGTCCGCGCCGACGTGGTGGTCGTCGGCGTGTCCCGGGGCTGGCGCCGCTGGTTCGGCGTCTCGGTCGCGGCCGGCCTGGTCCGGGTAGGCCGTTGGCCGGTGGTCGTGGTTCCCTGAACCCGGCGGGAGTTCACCGATCGGACGGCCGCTGATCGCGTGCGAGTAGCCCGCGGTTGCGACCATCTCCTTCAGCGTTCCCTCAGCCGTCGGCTGCGACCGTGGCCGGGTCCGATACGGCCGAGTGATGGAGGCTCCCGTGCCGGTCATGACAGTGCCTACTTGGTCATGCCCTTCTGGCCCTCGCCTGCGGCCTGGATGCGCAACTTGCGGCAGTGCCGCTCGGTGCAGGCGGTCATGACGGAGGCGGTGCTCGAGCGCGAAGCATCAGCGCCCGCGGCGACCGCCCGTACGAAGAAGGTCCGGCGCGCGGTTCTCGCGGTGCTGGTGCTCGCGGTGGCGGCCTGGGCGATCGGCCGGGCGTCGGCGGCCGGCGCCTCGCTGCCGGCCGCGCTCGGGCTGATCGGCGGCCTCCCCTGGTTCGAGCTGCTCGGCCTCGGCTGCCTGTGGCTGACGGCGGTCGCCCTGCACGCGGTCGTGCTCGCCGCGGCGCTGCCCGGGCTGAGCCACCGCCGCGCGGTCTCGATGAACCTGGCCGGCTGCGCCGTGTCGGCCGTGCTGCCGCTGGGCGGCCTGGCCGGCACCGCGCTGAACCTCGCGATGGTCCGCTCCTGGGGGCACGGCCGGCTCGATTTCGCCCGCTACCTGATGGTCTCGAAGGCCTGCGACGTGATCGCCCGGCTGCTGATGCCGGCGGTGGCGCTGGCCGCCCTGCTCGCCACCGGGGTCCTCGCCCCGCCGGCGGCCGGCGCGTGGGCGCCGTTCGCGGCCGTCGCGTTCCTGGCCGCCGCGCTGCTGCTGTGGGCGCTGTGCGGGCGGGCGACGCCGCTGCTGCGGCTGGTGGAGCTGACCGCGCGGACGGCGTCCCGGCTCGCCGGCCGGCCGGTCGGCGCCGGGTGGCCGGCGACCGTGTCCGAGCTGCTGGCAAGCGCCGGCGGCCTGGTACGGCGGCGCCGGCCGGCGCTGACGCTGGGCACCGCCGGGTTCTGGGTGGCGCACGGCGCGCTGCTGTGGTGCTGCCTGCTGGCGGTCGGCCGGCAGCCGATGCCGGCCGCGGTGGTGCTCGCCGGGCTGGTCGCCGAGCGGACGCTGACGCTGGTGGTGGTCACCCCGGGCGGCGCCGGCCCGGCCGAGGCCGGCGCGGTGACGGTCCTGATCGGCCTGGGCGCCGACCCGACCGGCGCGCTGGCCGGGGTGCTGCTGTTCCGCGCGTTCGTCCTGGTCGCGGCCATCCCGGCCGGGGCGGCGCTGGGCCTGGGCTGGTGGGCCGCGCACCGGCGGCCGGCCCGCCGCTAGGCGGTCCCGGACCTCGCTGCCGGACGGTCCCGGACGGAGTGCGCCGGCGGCACCCGAGGGTGCCGCCGGCGTACCTGTCCCGGCGTCAGACGCAGCGTTGCAGGACGTTGTCCCAGGTGGTGCTGCCCGGACAGCCGACGGCGGAGGTGACCGGCGCCGCGGCGCCCTGTCCGGTGAGGGCGACCACGACGGCCGCGACGATGGTCAGCAGGAAGTAACGGTGACGTGCGCGCATGACCTTTCCTTTCCGAAAGGTTGCGGTTGACGGTTGGGGCGGCACACGCGTTCGCCTGGTCCGGCCGAACGGCGGCGACGGAGGCTGGCCGACCTCCCCGCGCGTGCCGACGCGCGCGATCGACAGCGCGGCCGGCGCCTCGCCCTGGTCGTCCGCCCCGGTTCGGGGCACCAGCCTTACTGTCAGAATGACACTAAGCCCGCGGCGAGGTTTGTGTCAAGAAGACAATAAGCGGCGGTCCCCCGGTGGCACGTCTCCCTGGTCGTACAGCTCCGCGATCCGGTCGCGGGCGGTCCGGGCCGCGCCGGCGTCACCCATCCGGTCGTACGCGTCGGCCAGCTCCGCCTGGACCAGCATCTCCAGCCACCGGTTGCCGGACGCCCGGATCGGCCCGAAGGCCCGCCGTAGGGCCGCCAGCCGGTCGTCGGGCCGGTCGGCGGCGGCCTCCACCGCCGCGATCGACAGGCAGACCCGCGCCTCCAGGCCGGCGTCCGCGGCCTCCCGGGAGAGCGTCTCGGCCCGCTCGAGCAGGTGGCGGGCGGTCCCGGTGTCGCCCCCGGCCAGCGCCAGATCGCCGAGGCCGTGCAGCGCGTACGCGTGCGCGAGGCCACTGTCCGGCGGGGACAGCCGCTGCACCTCGTCGAACGCCGCGGCCGCGGCCGGCCGGTCGCCGCCGGCGAGGTACGCCTGAGCGAGCCAGTACAGGGCCGGGGCGAGCACCCGGGCCTGACCGCTGTTCCGGGCCAGCTTCTCCGCCTCGAGCAGCACCGCGACGGCGTCCTCGGCGTCGCCGCCGTCGAGGTGGGTCTGCCCGACGAAGCGCAGCGCCTGCTGGCTGCCGACGACGTCGCCGCTCTCCTGGTAGTGGGCCAGCGCCTCGGTGAACAGCTCGAGCGGCCGGGCCAGCTCTCCGTTGCGCCGCAGCGCGTTGGCGAGGGTCCGCTGGGCCACCGCGAGGGCGTGCCGGTCGCCGGTCTCGGCGAGCAGGTCCACCGCCCGCTGCAGCTCGGGGACGCCAGACACCCCGGCGCTACCGCTGGCGACCAGCGGCGGCATGCCCAGCATGGTCAGCACGATCCCCTCGCCGCGGCGGTCGCCGGCCGCCCGGCAGGCCGCGAGGGCAACCTCGTGGGTGGCCCGCCAGTCGTCGAAGTACCCGCCGATCGCGTAGAACTCGTGCGCCGAGACCGCCAGGTCCCAGCACAGGTCGGCGCTGCCCAGCTCGGCGGCCTGCTCGACCGCGGCCCGGATGTTGGCCCGCTCCCGCTCGAACCACACCCGCGGCTCGGCCGCCGCCTGGGCCAGCTCGGCCGCCGGGACCGGCGCATCGGCCGCCGCGCCGTGCGTCACGTCGAAGTCCCCGCCGTAGAACGCGGTGTGCGCGTGCCGGGTGAGGGTCAGCAGCGCGCGGCACACCCGCAGCGCGGGCTCGCCCAGGCCCGCCGCCCAGGACGGCGCCGTGTCGGCCAGGCCCCGGGCGTACTGCCGGGTCAGGTCGTGGAAGCGGTAGCGGGCCTCGCCGGGCACCGGGTCGACCATGCCGATCGCGGCGAGCTGGGTCAGCGCCTCGCCGGCCGCCGGGCCGCGCTCGTCCAGCACCGCGGCCGCCGTCCACTCGGCGAAGACCGGCAGGGCGAGCCGGCCCAGGCCGAGGAAGAGCCGGCGGGCCCGGTCGTCCAGGGGCACGAGCCCGGCGCCGAGGGTGCGGGCGAGGCTTTCCTCGCCGTACGCGAAAGCGGTCGGTCCCTGTTCGACCAGCCGGCGCAGCAGCTCACCGGTGGAGCGGTGGTAGGACTCCACCCGCAGCAGGGCGGCCATCCGGACGGCCAGCGGCAGGCCCCCGCAGAGCCGCACCACGTCGCCCACCGCCTCCTGCTCGCCGGCCAGGTCGACGTGCCCGTCCGCGGCGATCCGGTGGAACAGCTCCCCCGCGGTGACCGCGTCGAACGCGCCCAGCGGCGCCACGTGGTGCGCGGGTGCGCCGAGATCCGGCAGCCGCCGCCGCGCGGTGATCAGCACGACGCTCCGGCCGCCGCCCGGCAGCAGGTCCCGCACCTGGGCGCCGTCGGCGGCGTCGTCCAGCAGCACCAGCACCCGGCGCCCGGCCATCGCCGAGCGGTACAGCGCCGCCCGCTCGCGCCGGGTCTCCGGCACGGCCGGCACCCCCAGGGCCCGGAGGAACTCGGCGAGCACCTCCGCCGGGTCGGCCGGCTGGTCCCGGGTCCCGCACAGGTCCGCCCACAGTTGCCCGTCCGGGTAGGACCCCGCGGCCTCGTGCCCGGCCTGCAGCGCCAGCGCGGTCTTGCCCATGCCGCCGGGCCCGGTGATCGCCAGCACCGGCAGCCGCGGCTCGCGCAGCAGCCAGCGCACCTCGGCGAGCAGGCCGTCGCGCCCGACGAAGTACGGCGGCCGGGGCGGCAGCTGCTGGGGCGCCGGGACCGCCGGCTCGGGCACGTCGCCGCGTACCATGGCGTACGCCTGCCGGCGCAGCCCCTGGTCGGGCGCCTCGCTCGCGGCCTCGTACCGCTCGATCGCCGGGATGATCCCCTCCACGTGACCGTCGCGGTAGAGCGCGGTCAGCAGCAGCGCACAGAGCTTCGTGTCGTCCGGAAACTCCGTCGCGAAGTGGGTCAGGTCCTCCAGCACGCCGGCGTGCCCGCCGCGGTCGATCTCCAGCCCGAACAGCCGGGTCGCGGCGCGCTTACGCTGGCGGCGCAGGGCCTCGATCTCCGCGGTCGCCGACTCGAGGCGCACGTTGGACAGCGGCCGGCCGGAGCGCCAGAGCGCGAGGGCGGCCCGCAGCGTCGCGATCTCCGCATCCGACCCGTCCCGCCGCTCGTCCGCCTCCCCGACCAGCCGGCGGAACATCAGCAGGTCCAGGTCGTCCTCGGCGGCGACCAGCTCGTAGCCGTACCGGTTGTGGGTCTTGAGCGGGACGCCGAAGCTCTTGCGCAGCGCCGAGGCGGCCTTGTGCAGCTGGGCATGGCTGACGCCCTTCTCGCCCCAGGCCGCGGCGATCAGGTCCTCCGTGGCGACCGGGCGGTTCGCCCGCAGCAGCAGCGTGGCCAGCACCGCACGGGTATGCCCGGCGGGCAGCACGACCTCGCCGCCGCCGGAGTCACGAACTTCGAGATCTCCGAGGATCCGGAACCGCATGAGCTTGTCCACTTCGTTGCCGCCACAACGCCGAGCCGCCACCGTAGGTGCCAAGTCAGCCGGAAGCCATTACCGTGACGGCCATTTGGCACCCCCAGCGGACGGCGCCCGCGGAAGCAAACCGGTAGCTCGCCATGACCGAATCGCGGGGAGCAGTTGTCCCATCAGCACATCGTGACGGGGGTGCGCCATGTCTCATCGGGTGCGCGGCACATTGGACGCTCTGGTCGACGACGAGAACCGGCTGCTGCGGCCGATCGGCATGAGCGCGCGGGAGGCCGCCGCGCGGACCGGCGACCTTCTGGGCCGGCTGGCCGACACCCCGGGCGTCCGCGTCTTCGCCGGCGTGCGGCCGACGAAGTACTCGCCGCGGATCGGCTTCGCCGTCTGCACCGCCTCCCACGTGCTGCTCGTGGAGTCGGTGGCCTGGCCGTCCGGGGCCTACACCGTCACGGCGCAGGGTCGCGTCCTGTGCGACGGCACGTACATCGGCCAGTCGGTCCATCCGCTGCTGGGCTCGGTCCGGCTGCTGCGCCGGCTGGTCCACCGGCGGCAGATCGGTGCGGTCGTCGTGGTCCACCCCTCCGGCCGGGGCACGCCGACGCTGCCCGCCCGGTCACCGGCCGGCCCGGCCTGGCTGACCCCCGACGAGGTGCGCCCGCACATCGGCCGCCGGCTGCTGCTCCGGCGCCGGGAAACTACTTATTGTCATCTTGACACTAACTCTTGGTAGCATCGCAGTCATGGCGCGCATCTGGCAGTCCCTCGATCTGATCGCCGCTCTCGTCGTCTCGCTCACCGTCGGCACGCTCGGCATGTTCGACGTCGCCGACGGCCCGACCCTGTCCGGCGCCACCCTGGCCACGCTCGGCGTGCTGGCCGGCGGCGTCCTGCACGCCCGGTTCCAGGTCGGCGGGCTGGTCCGGCTCACCCGGCAGCACCTGGTCGACCCGCCGCCAGCCGACCGGCTGCTGCACCCCTCCGCCCCGGGCGCCGACGCGTCGCTGGCCGGGGCCAGGGAGATCGACATCGTCGGCGTGACGCTGAACCGGACCGTCCGCAACCATGCCGCCGCGCTCGCGCAGTGCCTGCGACAGGGCGGCACCGTCCGGGTCGCGGTCATCGACCCGGAGGGCGCGGTGCTCGGCGAGGCGGCCCGGCGGAGCACGGCGCCGGACGCCGCGCACGTCTTCGCGCACCGGCTCCGCCCCACCCTCGCGCTGCTCGACGAGCTGGCCGCGGCGCCCGGCCGGGGCCGCCTCGAGGTGCGGCTGCTGGATTTCGTGCCGGCCTTCGGGCTGCTGGCGGTGAACGGCCGCCAGGCGGACGGCCGCCTGCACGTGGACATCTACTCGCACACGTTCGGCGGCACGGAGCCGGCCATGGCCCTGCACTCCGGCCGGGACCACCCCTGGTACCAGCACTTCCTCGGCGAGCTCGAGCAGATCTGGGCCGCCGGTCGCCCGCACTAGTTTGTGTCAGATAGACAATTTCAGTACGCTCGGCGGGTGATCGAGCGGGAGCACACGTACCTCCGCCTCGCGGTCGACGTCGCCGTCCTGACCGTACGGGAGGGCGCGCTCGCGGTCCTGGTGATCACCCGGGCGAACGAGCCGTTCCGCGGCCGGCCCGCCCTGCCCGGCGGCTTCCTGCGCGAGGGCGAGGACATCCCCGAGGCCGCCGCCCGCGAGTTCGCCGAGGAGACCGGGCTCGACCCGACCGCCCTGCACCTCGAGCAGCTCAAGGCCTACGGCGCGCCGGACCGCGACCCGCGCGGCCGGGTGGTCAGCGTCGCCTTCCTCGCGATCATGCCGGACCTGCCGCTGCCCACCCCGGGCTCGGACGCGCGCGGCGCCGCCTGGGAGCCGGTCGACCGGGTCCGCGGCACCCTGTCCTTCGACCACGACCGGATCCTCGACGATGCCGTCGAGCAGGCCCGCAGCCGGCTCGAGTTCACCACGCTGGCGACGGCCTTCTGCGGAGCGGTCTTCACCATGGGCGACCTGCGCCGGGTGTACGAGGTGGTGTGGGGCCACGAGCTCGACCCGCGCAACTTCAGCCGCAAGGTGATCAACACGCCGGGCTTCGTGGAGCCGACGGGTGCGCACAAGACCTCCGAGGCGGGCCGTCCGGCCGCCCTCTACCGGGCCGGCGGGGGCACGACACTCAACCCGCCGATCCTGCGTGCCTCGGCCGGCGGCTGAGCGGCGCCCGTACGGAAGAAATGCGGAAGAACTCCGCGGGACACTCGGCCGTGCCGCCCGCGGGGGTGGCGGGCTCGCGGGCGGCTCGGCCGGCACGCCGGGCCGGATCGCGAGGCAACACGCCCGCCTCAAGACCGGCCCGGCGTGCCCCGCCGGATTCCCGCCGTTCGGACGCGCCGCCGCGACCGGCCGTGAGAGCGTGCCGGATTCCCGCCGTTCGGACGCGCCGCCGCGACCGGCCGTGAGACCGTCGGGTGAGAACCCGGGAGGATCCGATGATCACGGTGCCCGCCGGCAGCACCCTCATCCTGCGCTGTCCCGGCGGGCCGGATCTGGCCCTGGTCACCCTCGCCGCGGTGCACGCCGACTTCGTGGCCGGCCTGCCGCCGATCCCGGTGCTCAGCCTCGACGACCCGGCGACCCGGCGGAGCGGCGTTCTCGAGCTGGTCACCAGCGCCGGGGTGACCTGGGTCGAGGCCGAACTGCGCGGCGGCCGGCTGACGGTGGCCGGCGACCTGCCCACCGACGTGGTGCAGCGGCGGGAGGCGCCGCGCCGGCCGGGGACGTACCCGGCGACCGGCACCGCGCAGGTCGACTCCGAGCCGGGCCGCCGGCTGGTGCGGGTGACCGGGTACGTCGAGGACGTCTCCACCGGCGGCCTGCTGCTGCGGGCCACCGGCGGGGGCGGGCCGCACCTGCCGGCCGGGATCGTGCGCACCCTGCTGCACGTCGGCATGCCGTGGGGCGATCTGACCGTGGCCGTCACCACGGTCGAGCAGATGGCCGACCAGCTGCGGGGAACCTACGAGTGGATCGGCCGGGCCGACGCGGCCGCCCTGCGCGACTTCCTAGAGGGCTTGGTCGCGGATTTTTGATTTGGGGAGTCGTGTTCAGGTGATCAAGTTTGCGTGGCGGGCGTAGTCGTCGAATGTGGTTTGGAGTTGGTCGAGGCGGTGGCGGATGGCGGGTGGGGTGGTGGGGCTGGTGGTCATGAGGTGGGCCAGTCCGGGTCTTAGGAGTCGGGTGTAGGTGCGGGTGAACAGTTGTGCGGTGCGCCAGCCGAGGTCGGTGACGTGGTAGCGGTGGCTGCCGGGG
>NZ_JOJL01000010.1 GCF_000721705.1 Actinoplanes subtropicus | reverse complement strand
CAAAACCGGCACCCCCTACAACGAGACCACCGCCTGGTCACACCACCCCAACCAAGCCGCCGCTTGACAACCTAAGCACATGGGATGTCTTTGCTCTGCCTACTCATATGCACCGAAACCGAAGGCCCATTCGATTTCGGTGCGTATACGTAAGCAGAGCAAAGGGCCCCGGGAGGCGTTGCCGACCTGCGGCTTCGCTACGCAAGGCGGCGGCGCGGGAGCGGCCGAACCCGGCGGGTTCGGCCACTCTCGTATGCGGGTCAGGCGATCAGGAGCTCGGCCTCCACACCCAGTTCGACCAGGGCAGCGGCGATCTCCTTCTGGTACGACGGGTTCGTGATGATGACGGCCGTGGGCTGAAGCGACGTCAGCGTCGCGGGGTCGTCCACCCGGTGCGCCGTGACGGGCAGGTAGCGGCCCCACTTGCGCGGGTTCACGTCGACCACCGCCGCCAGTCGCTTGTCCGCGTCCGCGAAAGTCAGGAACTGCACGCCGCGCGAGCCGGCGCCCCACATCACCGGCTTGGCGCCGGCCTCGACCAGTTCGGCGATGCGCGAGCGCCAGCGCTTCTGCTCGGCCGCGTTGCGCTCCTGGAACGTGCTCACCGCCGCCAGCTGGCGCTCCTTCTCGGCGGGGCCGGGGATCGGCTGGTCACCGAGGCGTGGCCGGTCGCCGGCGTTGGCCGACAGCTCGATGAACCGGAACATCCCCCCGAACAGCGTGCCGGTGTCCTCGACCCGCCACCCGGCCCGCTCGGCGATCCGCACCAGCGAGTACGCGTCGAAATAGGACACGTGTGGATAGATGACCTCCCACCCGGCCGTCGACAGGTCGTAGACCGCGTCCGGCACCTCGATGTACCCGTGCACCTCCCGATCCCCGGCCTGCGCCCGCAGATCGGCCAGGAACTCGTACGGGTCGGCAATGTGCTCGAACCAGTGCCGCGACGTGAACAAGTCGAAAGAAGGCAACTCCGCGCCGCGCGGCGCATATCCACTGTGGAACTCAGCGCCCGACGGATCGGGCCCTTCGACCCCCGCGTACATCGCGTCGTAGCCGACCCCGGTAGCGCCGGAATGGTGGCACAGCTCGCGCAGGAACTCGCCCTGCCCGCAGCCGATGTCCAGCACCCTCTTGCCGGCCAGCTGGTACCGCCCGGCCAGGTGCTTCACCAGTTCGGCGGAGAAGGCCTGGAACGCGGGGGAGAAGTGCAGGTTGGTGTCCATGGTCTTGTCGTAGACCAGGACCGCCGGGTCGAACGCCAGGTTCCGCACGTACGCGCAGTTCGGGCAGTACCCCAGCGTCATCCGGCCCACGGGGCTGGCGGCGGCGGCCCCGGCGTCGGCCCAGTGCACGCCGCACAGGACCGGGATGTCGCCGAGGTCGGCGAAGGTCACGAGGGTGCCCTCGGCACACGCGTCACACGTACGGGACACTGTCTCTCCTTGAAATGCGAGTCAGGAAGAAAGGCGAGCCACGACCGGCGCCGCGGCGACGGGGTCGCCCCCCAGGTGGAAGTAGTCGAGACCGTACTCGTCCCGGCGCTGCCGCAGCTGTTCCACGCAGGATGCCACGCTTCCGTGCAGCACCGCCGGGGAGTCGGCCAGAACCGCCGGATCGGTCACCTCGGTCGCCATGCTCGACACCCAGCGCTTCGAGCCGGGGACGTCGGTGATGTGCAGCGACCGGATCGAGGTGTGGTAGCGCAGGGCGTCCGGATCGCGGCCGGCCGCCCTCGCGGACCGCCGGGCGATCGCCACCTTCCTGGCCACGCCCTTGGACGTCAGGTCGAGCAGGGCCAGGCCGTCGGCGCGGTCGCGGCGCATCACCGGGTTGATCCCGACGATGTCGGCCGAGGCGCCGGCCAGCTCGAGCACCCGCCGGCTGCCGCCGCCGATCAGGACCTCCGGGTGCGGCTTCTGCACCGGCTTGGGCAGCCCGTCCAGCTCGGTGACCTCGTAGTGCTTGCCGACGTACGAGAACGGCTCGGCCCCGAACAGGCCCTTGATCACCTCGACCGACTCGCCCAGCCGCTCGATCCGCACCGGCGCCGGATCGTACGGCAGATTGGCGGCCTGATAGTCGCTCTCCATCCAGCCGGCCCCGATGCCGATCTCGACCCGGCCCTCGGAGAGCACGTCGAGGGTGGCCATCGACTTGTGCAGCATCACCGGGTGGCGGTAGTCGTTGGCCAGCACCAGCGGGATGACCCGCAGCGTGGTGGTGGCCTCCAGGGCGGCGGTCATCGCCACCACCGGCTCCATCTTCCAGCCGGCGGTGAAGTGGTCCGAAATTGCTACCGACCAGTATCCGAGGTCCTCGATCCGCCGCAGCCGGTCGCGCCACTCCGGCATCGATCCGGTGAGGGCGGGCATGTTCGTACTGAAGCGAAACGCGTTCGCCATCGGTCCTCCAGAGGGAATGGGAGCGCAATTCTACGGCGGGCATGGTGCGGCCACGCGGGTCGTAATTCCCTATTCTCTGCACGAAACACGTCGCGGTGGGGCCGCGCCATAGTCATTTCGGCCGATGTCCGGGGGACCAACGGCGTAATTGTTAAATCGATATTGCGTACCCGATCAGGCGGACGCCACCCGATGGCGCCGGGCCGCCGCGATCCAGGCCCGCAGGTCGCTGCGGGGAATGGCGAGCATCACATAAGTGAGCAGGCCCACGGTGCCGCCGACGGCCAGCTGGACGAACGCGCCGGTCCCGGCGAGCGCCACGCTCAGCGACGCGGCCACCACGGCGGCGACCGCCCCGGCGAGCAGCGGGCGGATCATGCGCCGGCCCAGCGGCCCGGTCCGCACCCCGACCCGGTGCAGCGCCCAGCCGGCCAGCGGCACCGCGACCAGCACGCCCACCCCGGCCTGCGCGACCGCCGCACCCTCGGCCCCGTCCCACTTGGTGGCGAACCACAGGGCCGGGATCGCCATCACCAGCCAGCCGGTGTTGACGACCAATGTCCATTTTGTCGCACCGGTGCTCATCATGATGTCCATGCAGAGCCCGGTCACCATCCGGACCACCATCAGGATCATCAGGAAGCGGAGGACCTCGGCGGCCGCGAGCCACTTGTCGCCGTACAGGAAATGTACGAGCGGATCGGCCAGCGCCGCCAGCAGCACCGCGATCGGCATCACGGCCAGGAACACCAGCGAGAGGCTGCTGGTCACGCCGGCGGTCAGCTTGTCCTCGCCGTGCTCGGAGAGCCGGGCGAAGCCGGGCAGCGAGACGAACCGCACGGCGCTGCCGATGATGCCCGGCGTCCAGCTCGAGATGCTCACCGCGAGCAGGTAGATGCCGAGCACGCCGGCCCCCGTCACCCGGCCGACCACCACCTTGTCGGCCTGCTCCAGGATCGACTCGACGGCCAGGCTGGCGGTCAGCGGCACGCCGAAGATCAGCAGTTTCCTGGCGATCTGCCAGTTCACCCCGACCTTGAGCGGCAGCCCGGCCCACCACCACACGATGATCCCGGTCGCCACCGAGCTGGCCAGCTGGCCGCCGGCCAGGGCCATCGGGCCGGTGTGGGCGAGCGCGAGCCCGATCGCCACGAACGCGTTGACCGCCACGCCGGCCGCGTTGGCCAGCACGTACCGGCCCTGCTGGAAGGTGCGCAGCAGGTAGGCGCTGCGGACCGCGGTGATGCCGTCGATCAGGATCGTCGCGGTGTAGACCCGGACCACCCAGGTCGCCTCGGGCACGCCGGAGAGGTGCGAGAACCAGGGCGCCGCGAACCAGGCGATCGCGTAGACCACGAAGCTGAACGAGGCGGCCAGCGTGGCGGCGGTGGGCGCCATCTCCTCCAGCTTGCCGCGCCACTGGATGGTGGCCGGGATCAGGCCGACGTCGTTGACGTGGATGGCCAGCTGCATCGCGGCCAGGGCCACCGCGTACACCCCGAAGTCGTGCGGGACCAGCAGCCGGGCCAGCGCCAGGCTGGTCGCGAACGAGCCGATCCGGGTCAGCGCGTTGCCGAGCAGGCCCCACGCCACGCCCCGGCCCGCTTTCCGGCCGATCGACTCGGGTTCGGTCTCCTCCGGCACAGCCTCGGTCACGGCCTCAGTCACGGTTTCCTCGCTCTTGTCTTCATATCGGGACGCGGGAAATCCTTGCGGACGCCGAGGGCAGCCTAGCGGGAACTGACGGATAATTCACAGACCCCATTTCTGGGAATGCACTGAAGGTACGCCCTGCGGTGCCGAGATAGGGTCGGGGTTGTGCGAGCTGCGGCGTTATCGGTATGGCACAGGGCATTGGTCCTGGGTGTCGCATGTGTCGTAATGTTGATTGCCGTCTACGCACTCGCCGTGCACACCCCGACCGGCCAACTCTTCGAGGACGATGTGCTCCGCGCCGCCGATGCGATTGCCGGCAGCGCCGAACAGACAGATGCGCTCGACACTTTGGATGTCATTTCCGTCCCGACGGTGGTTGTCGCGATCCTGATCATTTTCCTGATCGGCGCGATGCGGCGCCGGTTCCTGCTGGCCGCCCTCGCGGTCGCGGCGATCGTGGCGGCGATGGTGACCGCCGAGCTGATCCAGCGGTACGGGTCGCGGCCGATCCTGCTCAGCCACGGTTACCGGCGGGAGGACAAGAGCTTCCCGAGCGGGCACACCACCACCGCGATGGCCCTGATGTGCGGGCTGGCGCTGGTCGTGCCCTACCGGGTGCGTGGCCTCGCGGTGGCGGTGTCGTCCCTGTTCGCGGCGGGTGTCGGGGTGGCGACCGTGACGGCGAGCTGGCATCGGCCCAGCGATACGATCGGCGCCGGCCTGATCGTGGTCGGCTATGCGTCCGCGGCCGTCGCGGTGCTCGCCCGGTGCGGTAAGGTGCGCCCGGCGGCCCTGCCGAGCCCGCTCGGGCGCGGGCTGCGCGCGGCGCTGGCCACGGCCTGCGCGGGCGTGGCGGTGCTCTCGTTCGCCGGCGCGGGCGTCGCCGTCGCCGTCACGCTGCTCGACGCCCATCCGGGCGAGCACGCCACCGCCATGCTGACGGCGGGGCGCCTGCTGGCCCTGTCGGGGAGCGCGTCGGTCGCGGCGGCACTTCTGGGCCTGCTCCGTCAAGTGGATCTCGGCATTGATGAGGAAGGAACTCCGGATGTCCCACCTGGTCTCCATCGGCCTGCCGGTCCGCAACGCGGCGTCCCGCGTGACCGAGGTGGTGCACTCGGTCCTGGCGCAGACGTACCCGGATCTTGAGCTGCTCATCTCCGACAACGGCTCGACCGACGACACCGAGGACGTGTGCCGCGCGCTGGCGAAACAGGACGACCGGGTCAAGTACCACCGCCAGCCGGAGAACATCGGCCTGATGAACAACTTCATCTACACGATGCGGCACGCGACCGGCACGTACTTCCGCTGGATCGGCGACGACGACCGGGTGCACCCCGAGATGGCGAGCCGCTGCGCCGCGGTGTTCGACGCCGACCCACGCCTGGTGCTGGTGACCATGGGCATCGAGTACACGGCGCGGGACGGCACGGTCTCCGTCGGCGGCTACTACGACGGCACCGCGCTCGGCTCGGACGACCCGGCCGACCGGTTCGCCGAGATGATGCGGCTGCTCAACGCCGGCCACCTGGCGATCGACCCGCTCTACTCGATGATGCGCCGGGAGGTGGTGGCCGCCATCCCGCGCCGCAACATGCTGCACGAGGACGAGATCTTCGCGGGCAAGCTCGCGCTGGCCGGCCCCTGGGCCCACGTGCACGACGTGCTCGCCTACCGGCACTGGCCGGACGACTCGGTGACCAAGCTGGGCAAGCTGCTCAACGTCCCGGCCTGGCAGTGGCGGATGCGGAACGCGTTGCAGTACAAGGAGACCGCGGCCGTCGTCCGGGAGGCCGATCTCACCGCCGAGCAGCGGCGCCGGGCCCTGGCCGCGGCCCGCGACTGGTATCTCACCCGGCAGTGGAAGCTGATCCGCCGCCGCAGCATCAAGCTCGTCCGGATGGCGAGCCCCGCCCGGTGACCGGGCCGATGCGTCAAGGTCGGCTGCCCGACCGACCGATGGGGGCGACCCACCCCCTTCACTACGTTGTGGTGACATGAGAGCGTTCCTCGCGGTTTCGGTCGCGCCCCATGCCGCCGCGCGGCTCCCGCGCCCCTCGGCGGCCGTGCTGTCGTGCCTGGCCGACGACGAGGCCGCGGTGGACCGCGTCGACGAGTCCGCGGACGGCTGGGTCGCCTTCGCCGGCCGCGACGAGCTGGACGTGCTGGGCGAGCTCGGGGATGCCTTCACCGTACGGCTGAGCCTGCTGCTGCGTACCCGGGAGGAAGAGCTCTCCACCGCCGACATCCCCGCCCTGATCGCCGCCGGCGGCCCGCTCGCCGAGCTGCTGCCCCCGTTCGCCGCCGCCCACCGGGCCGCGGCCGGCGCGCCGGTCCAGGTCGCCAACGACTGGCTCGGCTACCGGCAGCTGTTCTGGTGGCAGGGCGACGGGATCGCCGCCGTCTCCACCAGCGCCCGAGCGCTGGCCGTGCTGACCGGCCGTGGCCTCGACCGGGCCGGGCTCGGCGCCCAGGCGATGATCGGCTGGCAGGTCGGCGACCGCACCATCTTCGAGGACGTGCGCTCGCTGCCGCCGGCGACCATCGTCACGCTCTCCGGCGGCGAGGCCCGCTTCCGGGAGTATGCGGAGCCGGTCGCCCAGGACGGCCCGGCCCCCGGCGTCGACGACGCGGTCGCCGAGATGGCCGACATCCTGGTCCGCTGGCAGACCGCGTACGTGGAGGCCCACCCCGACTCGGTGATCCAGCTGACCGGCGGCCACGACTCGCGCATCCTGCTCGGCGCGATCCCGGAGAAGCTGCGCGCCGGCCGCCGGGCACTGACCCTGGGCGAGCCCGACCACCCCGACGTGGTGATCGCCGCCCGCCTCTGCAAGCAGTACGACATGCGGCACGAGGTGCATCGGCTCGACGACGAGCACCCCACCCCGGCCGAGGCGCACGCGGTGTCGATGCTCGCGGCCGGCGCCCTGGAGTGCCTGGCCAGCCCGATGGCCCTGGCCCCGCTGCTGCTCACCGAGGCGCGCCTCGACCAGGGGCACCGGCTCTCCGGCCTGGGCGGCGAGGTGGCCCGCGGCTTCTACTACTCCGGCCAGCCGACCGGCGCCGAGACCTCGGCCAAGCTGGTGAAGCGGCTGGCGCACTGGCGCATCTTCGCGAACGAGGCGGTCGAGGAGGGCGCGCTCGACCCCGGCTTCCTGGCCGAGGCGCGGGAGGGCACCGAGAACGCGCTCGCCGAGCTCTTCGCCCCCGGCGACTGGCTGCGCGCGACCGACCAGTTCTACCTGTACCACCGGATGCACCGCTGGTCGGCCGCGCACGGCAGCGCCGCCGCGGTCCGCCGGTACGCGGTCAACCCGATGTTCGACCGGCGCTTCATCGAGCTCGCGCTCGCCGTGGCCCCGGCCGACAAGCGTGACTCGCTGCTGCTCGGCCGGCTGATGACCCGGCTCGACCCGGAGCTGGCCCGCATACCGCTCGACTCCGGGCTGATCCCGGCCCGGCTCGGCAGCCGCGACCTGGCCACCCGGGTCTCGATCGCCGCGGTCACCGCCCGTAAGGCGAGCCGCAAGGTCCGCCAGCGGCTGGTCCGCGGCCGCAACCCGCAGCTGGGCGCGGCCGGCATGGCCGAGCTGGTGCTGCGGCACTGGCGGGCCGAGCCGTCCGCCGCGGAGGCGCTGTACGAGCAGAAGATCCTCGACCGGGCCTGGCTCGACGGGATCCTCGACGGCACCCGCACCCCCGCGCCGACCACGGTGGCGTTCCTGGTCAACCTGCTGGCCGCGGGCGTGCCCGCCGGCGGGGCGTGAGGCCGCGACCCGTTGCCACCGTCCCGAGGCAGGACCGCACCCGGCCGGACCGCGCAGGTCCGGCCGGGTCTTTGGCGTTCCGTATCAACGTTCACCAGTCTGGAGTCAGTCCGATGACGGCCACCCCGACGAACACCCCGCCGCAGGCGCCCGAGATACCCCCGTCCTCCCGCTCCGGTCGCTTCTGGCTGCCGGTGGTCGCGCTGGCCGCCCTGGCGGTCCTGCTGGTCGGCGGCTACGTGGCATTGACCCGCACCTCGAACGACAAGGCCGACCCGGCCACGTCCCCGGCGCCGGCGGCTCTCGGCGGCGCCGCGGCGACGAGCGCGGCCGGCAGCACCGCCCCCAGCGCGAGCGCCTCGGCGTCGGCCTCGGCCAGCGCGAAGCCGAGCGCCTCGGCCAGCAAGAAGGCCGCGGCCAAGGCCACCGAGTCGGCCCACGATCCCTACATCGCCGGCTGGCCGGGGCCGACCAACACCGGCGTCCCGGCCGGCACGAAGCTCAGCAATTACACCGGCAACTGCACGATCCAGAAGGCCGGCACGGTGATCGACAGCAAGACGCTGAACTGTGACCTGACCATCCTGGCCGCGAACGTCACCGTCAAGCGCAGCAAGATCAATGGGCTGGTCTTCCTGGACACCGACCGGGCCGGCTCGAGCAACTGGTCGCTGACGCTCGAGGACTCCGAGGTCGACGCCGGCACGAAGCCGAACGCGGCGGTCAGCTACGGCAACATGACGCTGCTGCGCGACAACATCCACGGCGGCGTCACCAGCGCCCAGTGCGGCGAGAAATCCTCCACCTGCGTCATCCAGGATTCCTACCTGCACGGTCAGTACCTGCCGGCCACCGCCGTCTGGCACCTCGGCGGCTTCCTCTCCAACGGCGGCCACAACATCCGCATCCGGCACAACTTCATCCTGTGCCAGCCCCCGGCCAACAAGGTCGGCGAGGGCTGCACCGGCGACCTGAACCTGCTGCCCGACTTCGCGGTCATCGCCGACGTGATCGCCGAGGACAACTTCCTGGGCGCCAACACCGGCTCGTCCTACTGCATCTACGGCGGCGACTCGTCGACCAAGCCGTTCCCGCACGCCAACCACGTGGTGATCCGCAACAACACCTTCCAGCGCGGCACGAACGGCAAATGCGGCATGTACGGCCCGGTCACCGGCTTCAACTCCAACGGCGTAGGCAACGTCTGGACCGGCAACAAATGGCAAACCGGCGGCGGCTCGGTGGCCGCGGAGGACTAACTCACCATCTAGATCAAATTCCCGTTACCGTACGGGACGGACAAGTCCCCGCGTTCCCCGGCGATCTCGCTGCAGTCCCGGCCCCGTGCCGCCCGCATCCGGGCTGAGCTGCAACGCGGGCAGGCCGGCCCAGGCGGCTGGTCACCCTGGCTGCCGCCGCTCACCGCGGCGGCAGCCACTCACGCCGACCCGCCGACCCCTCAGCCGCAGCGGCGCGGCCTCGTCACGGCGGCGGCAGCCTGCCTGCCGCCTGGCGGTGGTTTCCTCATGGCGGCGGTGGGGTCAGCGCGGCGCGGACCGCGGCGGCGTCCGGGAGGGCCAGGCAGGCGGGTAGCCGGTCGGCCAGGGCGGTCAGGTCGGCGGCGCGCAGGCCGGCCTTGACCGCGGGCAGTGCCGCGGGGGAGACCGACAGCTCGGTGACGCCGAGCGCGGCGAACACCGGGCCGGCGAGCGGGTCGGCGGCGGCCTCGCCGCAGACCCCGACCCGGAACCGGCCCGCGCCCGCCCGGCAGACCGCCTCGACGAGCCGGAGCACGCCCGGGTCGAGCGCGTCGGCCAGGGCGCCGAGTCCGGGGTGGCCGCGCTCGGCGGCGAGGGTGTACTGGGTGAGGTCGTTCGTGCCGATGCTGACGAAGTCGACGAGACCGGCGAAGGCCGCCGCCTTGAGGGCCGCGGCCGGTACCTCGATCATGACGCCGAGTTCGAGGCCGGGCGGGCGCGTCCCGTCCGTCTCGGCGGTCAGCACCTGGTCGAGCACGGCGTGTACCTGCCGCAGTTCGCCCGGGGTGCTCACCATCGGCACCATGATGCCGAGCGGGTGTTCGCGGGCGACCCGGACGAGGGCGGTGAGCTGGTCGCGCAGCAGGTGCGGGGCGGCCAGCGCCAGGCGTACCCCGCGTACGCCCAGGAAGGGGTTCGCCTCCGGCGGGGTGGGCAGGTAGGGGAGGGGCTTGTCGCCGCCGACGTCCAGGGTCCGGAAGGTCACCCGTCGCCCGGGCAGGGCCTCGGCGATCGCGCGATAGAGCTGCTCCTGTTCGGCCACCGTCGGAGCGGTTTCCCGGTCGAGGAAGAGGAACTCCGTACGGACCAGGCCGGCTCCGTCCGCGCCGAGCCGGGCGGCGTCGAGCGCGTCCGGCACCGAGCCGAGGTTCGCCTCGACATGCATGCGCCGGCCGTCGCGGGTGACGGCGGGCTCGCCGGCCCGGGCCCGCTCGGCGGCGGCGCGCTCGGCCTCCTCGGCGGCGGCCCCCCGGTAGCGGGCGAGCACGTCCGCCGCCGGGTCGACGAGCAGCAGCCCGGCCGTCCCGTCGACGATGAGCGCGGTGGCCTCGGGCAGCCGCAGCACGTCGTCGCCGGCCCCGGCGACCGCGGGGATGCCGCGGGAGCGGGCCAGGATGGCCGCGTGTGAGGTGGCGCTGCCGTGGGCGAGCACGATCGCCGTGACGTGCTCGCGGTTCAGTCCCGCCGCCTGGGCCGGGGTGAGGTCGGCGACGACCAGCACCCCGTCCCCGCTCGGGCCGCCGGCGCCGGCGCCGGTGAGCTCGGCGAGCACCTGGTCGCCGACGGCGCGCACGTCCTGCCCACGTTCGCGCAGGTAGGGATCGGCGAGCGCGGCGTAGGCCCGCTCGGCGGCGTCGACGGCCCGGGCCCAGCTGCCCTGGGCGCTGTGTCCTTCGCGGATCTCCGCCTCGGCGGGCCCGATGAGGGCGGGGTCGTCCAGGATGGCCTCGTGCGCGGCGAAGATCGCTGCTTCGGCGGCACCCAGCTCGGCCTGTGTGCTGGCCGCCAGCCCGGCGAGGGCGCGGCGCACCGCGTCCCGCGCTTCGTGCAGGCGGCGCAGCTCGGCGCCCACCGGACGCGGGCCGGAGACGCCGGTGCCGTTGCGGGGGGCGGGCACGGCGCCGTCGCGGGTCGGGGCCGGGCGCCAGAAGCGGGCCGGACCGATTCCGATGCCCGGCGAGACCGCCTGCGGACCGCGGCCGGCCGCCAAGCCGTTCGCCTTGCCGATCGCGGTGACGGAGACCGAGTCGTTCGCCGTGACGGAGACCGAGTCGTTCGCCGTGACGGAGACCGAGTCGTTCGCCGTGACGGAGACCGAGTCGTTCGCCGTGACGGAGGCCAACCCGGCCGACGGCTCGGCGGAGCGGTCGTCGTCCCCGAAACCGTCGTGCGCCAACGCGATCACGGCGTCGAGCGCTTGCCGTGCCGCCGGGCCGGTGGCCTCGATCTGAAGCCGGTGCCCGCGCTGCGCGCCGAGGGTTGCCAGTTGCGTCGGGCTCGTCGCCGCGGCGGGGCCGGCGCCGGTCGTGAGGTTGCGCAGGCTCAGCCGCGCGTCGTGCTCGCGGGCGAGCGCGACGAGCCGGGCAACCGGCCGGGCGTGCAAGCCGTGGCGATTCTCGACCGTGACCTCAGCGTGGGCCGCCGGCTCGTCCGGCGGGCGACCGGTGATCTCCGTGCCGGCCGATGGCTCGCCCGGCGCGGGACCCGAGCCGGGGTCGGTGTCCGGCTCGCCGAGGTGTTCGCGCTTCGCCCGCAGCGCGGCGACGGCCTCGGCCGCCACCTCCGCCCGCGAGGCGCCGCCGGCCGCGGCGACCGCCGCCGCGACGAGCCCCTCCACGATCGGGGCGGGCGACAGCGTCACCCGGTCCCGCCCGGTGGGGTCGTCCAGCAGGTCCAGGGCGAGCTCGCTGCTGAGCACCGCGCTGCCCAGGTCCATCAGGACGACCACGCCGTCCGGGCCGTCGACCTGCTCCACCGCCGCCTTGATCTGCAGGGCGTCCGTGCCGAGGGTGGTCTCGTCGAGGCCCGCCGCGACCGCCAGGCGCAGGTCACGCCCGGCGAGCATCTGGGCGGCGAGGTCGACCGCGGCCCCGGCCAGGGCGCGGCTGTGCGAGACCACGACGATGCCGACGCTCATCCGGCCACCCCGGAGTCGAGCGCGGCGCGGAAGAACAGGCTCACGGTGGTCGCGCCGGGGTCCTGGTGGCCGACGCTGCGCTCGCCGAGGTAGCTGGCCCGGCCCTTGCGGGCCACCAGCGGGACGGTCGCGGCGCAGCCGTCCTCGGCGGCCTTGCTCGCCGCGGCGAGCGCATCGGCCAGGGAGCCCCCGGCGGCGAGCGCGGTCTCGACGGCCGCCACGGCGGGGGCCAGCGCGTCGTACATCGTCTTGTCGCCCGCCTCGGCCTTGCCGCGCTGGACGACGCCGGCCAGGCCGGCCCGCAGTGCCGCCGCGAGCGCCGTGGGCGTCTCCTGCTCGGCCAGCGCGTTGCCCATCCGCAGGAAGAAGGTGCCGAACAGCGGACCGGCGGCACCGCCGACCGTGGAGATCAGGGTCATGCCGACCTTGGTCAGGCGCGGGCCGGCGGCCGGCGGGGGATCACCCGCCGCCAGTTCGTCGAGCGCGACCGCGGCGGCGGTCAGGCCACGGTTCATGTTCGCCCCGTGGTCGGCGTCGCCGATCGCGGCGTCGAGCCGGGTCAACTCGTCCTCGTGCTCGGCCACCAGCCGGGCGAACGCCCGCAGCCAGCCGTCGATCGCCGCCCCGGTCACACTGTTCGTCATTCTCAGATTCCCCACCTCAGGGCCGGCGTACGCACGGGTGCGTCCCACAGGCCGAGCAACTCGTCGTCCACCTTCAGCAGCGTCACGCTCGCCCCGGCCATGTCCAGGGAGGTGATGAACGGCCCGACCAGCGAGCGCGCCACCGTGACGCCGTGTGCAGCCAGGATGCGCGCGACCTCGGCGTACAGCACGTACAGCTCGATCAACGGCGTGCCGCCCAGCCCGTTGACGAAGGCGATGACGCCGTCGCCGGAGTCGAACGGCAGGTCGGCCAGGATCGGCTCGACCAGCAGCTCGGCGAGCTCCCGGGCGGGCACCAGCGGCAGCCGCTGCCGGCCCGGCTCGCCGTGGATGCCCACGCCGAGCTCGAACTCGTCGTCGCCGAGCTCGAAGGTCGGGTGGCCGACCGCGGGCACCGTGCAGCTGGTCAGCGCCGCGCCCATGCTGCGGCCGTTCGCGTTGACCCGGCGGGCGACGTCGGCCACCTCGGCCAGGCCGCGGCCCTGCTCGGCGGCCGCCCCGGCGATCTTCTCCAGCAGGACGGTCACGCCGACGCCGCGCCGGCCGGCCGTCCAGGTGCTGTCCTGCACCGCCACGTCGTCGTCGGTGACCACGGCGACCACCTCCACACCGGTCTCGGCGGCGGCCAGCTCGGCGCCCATCTCGAAGTTCAGCACGTCGCCGGTGTAGTTCTTCACCACGTGCAGCACCCCGGCGCCGCCGTCGACGAGCTTGGTGGCCGCGACCATCTGGTCCGGCACCGGCGAGGTGAAGACCTCCCCGGCGCAGGCGGCGTCGAGCATGCCGAGGCCGACGAACCCGCCGTGCAGCGGCTCGTGCCCGGAGCCACCGCCGGAGATGATGCCGACCTTGCCGTGGCGCGGGCTGTCGCCCCGGTAGATCACCTTGTTCTGGTGGTCGACCTTGAGCTCGGGATGGGCGGCCTCGACGCCGTTGAGCGCGTCGGACACGACCGTGGACGGGTCGTTGATGATCTTCTTCATCGGGAAACCTCCTCAGGTCGGGCGACGGTCAGGCGGGGACGCGCTCGTCGGACAGGACTGCGGGGCGGTCGGCGGGGGTGCGGCTCAGGACGCCGTAGAGCAGGCCCGCCAGGGCGCCGGCGAGCAGCTCCGCGGCCCAGTAGACGGGCAGCTGGTTCCAGTGCACGGTGCCGCCGGCCAGCTGCTGCACGAGCATCGGGCCGAAGGTGCGCGCGGGGTTGATGGAGGCGCCGGTCGCGGGGGCGACCGGGATGATCGCGGCGAACACCACCAGGCCGATCGCCACTCCGGCGAAACCGGGCGCGGCCTTGCGGTGTATGACCCCGAAGACGGTCAGGACGAGGATGAACGTGCCGACGAACTCGGCCGTGAACGCCTGCACGGTGGGAATGCCCGAGTAGGACGCGACGCCGAGGCCGACGTCGCTGGCCTTGTGGCCGAGCACGCCCAGGATCGCCGTGGCGCCGACGACCGCGCCGAGCACCTGCGCGCCCAGGTAGGCGGGCACCTGGCTCCACGGGAACTTCTTCGTGACGGCCAGGCCGATCGTGACGGCGGGGTTGATGTGGTTGCCGCTGATGTGGCCGAACGCGTAGACGGTCGCGACCACGACCGTCGCGAACGCGAACGAGATCACCCCGAGGTCCGCCATCGTGAACGGGGCCTTGCCGTTGATCATGAGCGTCGCGGGCACCGAGCCCACCCCGATGAAGACGAGGAGCGCGGTGCCCACGACCTCGGTGAGAAGTTTCTGGGTCATGGTCGGTTCGTCCGCCATGTCGGCCTCCTGCAACGAAGGGTTTACGATGATGTCGACGAACATTCGATAATGTCGAACGTGTGACGCACGCTACGCCGCTGACACGGCACTGACAAGGGGTCTTCGACATGGCTTCACAGGCTGCGGGCACAATGGGGCTAGCCGGAAAAGAGGAGGCGTGGTGATCCAGTCCGTCGACCGGGCCGTACGGGTGCTCAGCGCGCTGCAGGGCAGCCGCCGCATGACCCTCTCCGAGCTGGCCGCCGCGCTCGGCCTGCCCGCCTCGACCGTGCACGGCATCGTCAAGACGCTCGTCGGGCACGGCATGGTCGTCCAGGAGCGCGGCTCGAGCCGCTACATGCTCGGCCCCCGGGTGCTGCTGCTCGGGAACGTCTACCTCGACACCCTCGAACTGCGCTCGCGCACCGCGCCCTGGGCGGGCGAGCTCGCCCGGCGCACCGGCTACGCGGTCCGCACCGGGGTGCTGCTCATCGACGAGATCGTGATCATCCACCACGAGCCCCGGCCCGACGGCAGCCGGCAGATGCCCGAGGTCGGCATCGTCATCCCGGCCCACGCCAGCGCCCTCGGCAAGGCCATCACCGCGTTCAGCGCCCAGGCGCAGAAGGCGGTCGGCGAGGCCGCGCCGCTGCGCAGCATGACCGGCGAGACCCTCACCGACCTCGCCGCGCTGGAGGCCCAGTGGGAGGAGGTCGCCGCCACCGGCGTGGCCGCCGAGGCGGAGGAGGCGGTGCTCGGCGAGTGCGCGCTGGCCAGCCCGATCTTCGACGCCTTCGACGGCGTGGTGGGCGCGATCGGCGTCGTCATCCCGTCGACCGCCTGGCCGGTCGAGCCCCCGGTACGCGAGGCGCTGCGCGAGACGGCCCGGGCCATCTCCCGCGAGCTGGGCGCGCCCACGTGGCCCGGCCCGCGCATCGCCTGAGCGCCCGGGCTACTCCTTCTCGGCCGAGGTGGTCAGGGCGATCACCGGCGCGGCGGGCGCCGCGGGCGAGGTCGGCGCAGCGGGCGAGGTCGGCGCCGCGACCGCGGAACGGCCGAAGCGGGCCCGGAACGCGTCGCGGAGCGCCGACCAGCTGCGGTACCGCGTGAACGGGATCTCGAAGACCGCGGCGAACAACCGGGCGCCGACCAGCGACAGCGGCAGCACTATGGCCAGCGTCGCCAGGAAGCGCGGCAGGCCCGGCTGCATCCGCGGGCCGATCACCTTCTCGCTGATCGCCACCACGATCGGCGCGTGGATCAGGTAGAGGCTGTACGAGAACTTACCCAGCTCGCGTACCGGCGCGGTGTCCAGCAACCTCTTGAAGATCCGGGCCTTGCCGGTCGCCACCGCCACCAGCATCAGCCCGATCGCCGGCGCCCAGGCCAGGTCGGCCCAGAAGTGCTCGCGCTCCCACCAGACCGTGCCCTCGACGACGCACAGGATCACCACCGGCACCGTGGCGGCCACCGCGAACCATTGCCACGGCAGGTTCCGCACCCGGTCGCCGGCCCGCAGGATGCCCGCCGTGGCCAGGCCCAGCGCGAACAGGACGGCCATCTGCGGGGTGAACCGCATCAGCATGCTCACCACGTGCACGTGCGGGGCCAGCGCGCCGATCGTGACCACCACGATCGTCACCGCGGTCACCATGACCACCCCGCTGATCCGGCGTACGGTCAGCAGCAGCAGCGGGAAGACGATGTACAGCTGGGCCTCGACCGCGATCGACCAGAACGCGCCGTTCGGCACCGAGGAGCCGAAGACGTCCTGCAGCAGCAGGCCGTAGACGGCGACCGCCTTGCCGTCCGGCGCCGCGGAGCCGGGCTGCGGCACGACCGCCCAGGCCATGATCACGCTGAAGATCAGCGCGGCCCAGTACGGCGGCAGGATGCGCCAGGCCCGCCGATGCGCGAACCGGGCCTTGCCGCCCAGTTGCCAGTCCCGGCGGGCCGGCGCGACCGCGAGCGAGAAGCCGGACAACGCGATGAAGACGACCACCGCGAGATGCCCGTACAGCAGCCAGACGAGCCACGACGGCCCGGTGTTGACCGGATAGCCGGGGAACGACTCGAGGTACGTGTGATGCACGACCACGAACAGCGCGGCGAGACCGCGGATGCCGTCCAAGCCGGTGACCCGACGCTGGGGCGCGGAAGCGGCGGATGCCTCGACCGTCATCGGTCCCTCCGGGAAGTCTTGTGGTTATCCTGACCGGCGTGACCGAGCCAGCAGTCAGCATCGTGATCCCGGCCCACAACGAGGAAGCAGTCATCGCGGGCAACCTGCGCCGCCTGCTCGACGGCAGCAAGCCCGGCGAGTTCGACATCATCGTGGTGGCGAACGCCTGCAAGGACGGCACCGCCGCCGCGGCGGCGACCGTCGAGGGCGTCCGCGTGCTCGACACCCCGACCCCCGGCAAGCCGAACGCGCTGCGTATCGGGGATGCCGAGTGCGCCACCTTCCCGCGCGCCTACCTCGACGCCGACGTGCGGCTGGACGCCGATTCGGTCCGCGAGCTGGTCGCCGCCTGCGCGCAGCCGGGCGTGCTGGCCTGCGCCCCGGTGCCCGAGCTCGACCTCACCGGCGCCGGGCCGGTCGCCCACCGGGTGCACAAGGTGCACAACGCGCTGATCGCGCCGAACCGCGTCCTGGCCGGCGTCGGCGTCTACGTGCTCACCGAGGCCGGCCACGAACGGGTGTTTCCGATGCCGGACGTCATCTCCGACGATGGTCTGGTTCATGCCAGCTTCGCCCCCCACGAGCGGGTCGTCGTGCGGTCCGCGCACTCGGTCGTCAAGCCGGCCCGGACGGTCCGGTCGTACCTGAACCGGCGGGTCCGGGTCCGGCGCGGCAACAAACAACTCGTCGAGCTGGGCCGCACCGGCCCGGAGAGCAGCATCACGCTAGGGGCCCTCGGCCGGCTCGTCCGCGACCGGCGGGTGGGCGTCGTCGACGCCGGCTGCTACCTGACCGTGCTGGTCCTCGACCGGGCTCTGACGCGGCTGCGGAACCGTCGCGGCGACGTCTGGGCGAGCGATGCCAGCACCCGCGTCACGCTGCCGGGGAACTGACGGCGCGCCGACGGCGGCCGCATAGGCCGCCAGCAGCGACTTGACCGAGTGCTCCCAGGAGAGCGGGCCGCTGACCCGCTCCTTGCCGATCTCGCCCATCCGCCGGCGCGCCTCGGGGTCGTCGAGCAGATTGGCGATCAGCTTCGCGAACTGCGACTCGTCGTTGGCCGGCGCGTACACCGCCGCCTCGCCCGCCGAGACCCGCGCCTCCTTCAGCTCGAAGGAGACGATCGGCTTGCCCATCGCCATGTACTCCATGACCTTGTTCATGGTGGAGACGTCGTTGAGCGGGTTCAGCGGGTCGGGGGAGAGGCACACGTCGGTCGCCGACAGGTAGCGTACGAGGTCCTCATCGGACACCCGGCCGGTGAACTCCACTACGTCGGCCAGGCCCAGTTCGGCGGCGAGCGCGACCATCGCGTCGAAGGTGTCGCCGCCGCCGACGAAGACCGCCCGCCAGTCCGTACGCCCCTGCTCGTCCCGCAGCTTGGCCAGCGCCCGCAGCGCGTAGTCGACGCCGTCCTGCGGGCCCATCACGCCCAGATAGCCGAGCAGGTAGGGCTTGTCGCCACGGATCGAGTCGTCCCGCGGCACCTCGAAGAAGCGCTCGACCGCGGGCGCGCTGCGCACCACGAACACCTCCTCGGGCCGCTTGCCGCCCCGGCTGAGCGCGGCCGCGCGGTAGCTCTCGTTGGTCGCGATGACCACGTCGGCCAGGCGGTAGGTCTGCCGCTCCAGGTAGCAGACGGCCCGGTAGAGCGCGTCCTCGCCGCGGTTGAACCGGGAGAGATACAGCTCGGGCACCAGGTCGTGCTGGTCGAAGACGAACTTCGCGCCCTGCCGCTTGAGCCGCTTGGCCAGCAGGTAGAACAGGTCCGGCGGGTTGCAGGCGTGCACCACGTCGACCTTGCCCACCTTGCGGATCAGCCGCCGGGTGTGCCGGAGCGCGTTGCCGTACTCCTGCAGGTAGCCGAGCGGGCCGCCGACCGCCGCCTTCAGCGGGTAGCGGTAGATGCGTACACCCTGGATCTCGGCGTACGCCTCGGTGTCGCGTTTCGTCCCTTGCGGACAGATGACGCTGACCTCCCAGCCCGCGGCCCGCAGCGCCAGGCTCTCCTGCCAGACGCGGCGGTCGAACGGGACCGAGAGGTTCTCGACCAGGATCAGCGCGTGCTTTCCCTTACCAGCCAAGGCCCTGGTACCCCTCGGTCGTCCGGCGCGCGTCGGCGTCGGGGAGGCGGACGAGGTCGACCACGGCCTTGTCGCCCGGCTCGGCCAGCGCGTCGACGACGACCTGCTCGGTCGAGCCGACCACGCACACCTCGGCGTGCTCGAACACCTCGTCGACGTTGTTGGTCAGCAGGTCGCTCAGGTGCGGCAGCCGGCCCTCGATGTACTCGCGGTTCGCGCCCATCAGGCGGGACAGCGCGACGTTCGAGTCGTAGATCTTCAGGTCGTAGCCCTTGCCCAGCAGCCGCTCGGCCAGCTCGACCAGCGGGCTCTCCCGCAGGTCGTCGGTGCCCGGCTTGAAGGAGAGCCCGAACAGGCCGACCTTCCGCTTGCCGGTCGCGGTGACCAGCTCGATCGCCCGCTTCAGGTGCTCCTCGTTGGAGGGCAGCACGTGCGACAGCAGCGGCACCGCGACGTCGGCGCGCCGGGCCGCGTACACCAGGCCGCGCAGGTCCTTCGGGAGGCAGGAACCACCGAAGGCGAAACCGGGTTTGAGGTACGCCGGGGAGATGTTCAGCTTCCGGTCGGCCAGGAAGACCTCGATCATCCTGTGCGAGTCCACGCCGAGGGCCCGGGAGATCGCGCCGAGCTCGTTGGCGAAGGCGATCTTGAGGCCGTGGAAGCAGTTGTCCGCGTACTTGGCCATCTCGGCGACCGCGATCGGTACCCGGAAGGTCTCGCCCGGCAGGCCCTCGTACATCTGGGAAACCGCGTCGGCGCTGCGGGAGTCGAGCTCGCCGATGACCGTCTTCGGCGGGTCGAAGAAGTCCTTGACGCTCGAGCCCTCGCGCAGGAACTCCGGGTTGACCGCGACGCCGAACTCGACGCCCGCCGTCTTGCCGGACTCCTTCTCCAGGATCGGGATGAGCAGGTCGGTGCAGGTGCCCGGCAGCATCGTGCTGCGGAACACCACGGTGTGCCACCGGTCCAGCCCGGCCAGCACGCCACCGATCTCCTCGGCCACCCGCTCCAGGTACGTGGTGGACAGGCTGCCGTTGGCCGCGCTCGGCGTGCCCACGCAGATCAGCGAGATCTCCGTGGCCCTGATCGCCTCGGCGACGTCGGTGGTGGCGCGCAGCGCGCCGGCCGCGACGACCTCGGCGGTCAGCTCGCCGATGCGTTCCTCGACGACCGGCGCCTGGCCGCGCGAGAGCAGCTCGACCTTGGTCGGGTTCACGTCGACCCCGACCACCTCGTGGCCACGCTCGGCCAGGCACGCGGCGGAGACGCTGCCGACGTAGCCGAGCCCGAAAACGCTGATCCTCATGGACTTCCCCCTAGCGGTTGTTCGCGCGCAGGCGGCGCGCCAGGCGACGGAGCTGCGGCGCGAACGCCGACGACTTCGCCGCGGTGATCATGGAATTGCGGGCGCGTCGCGCCACCCGGTACGCGCTGTTGCGGCTGACCACTCCCCGGGCGACCAGCACCTCGCCGGTCTTGGCCCGCCGCTTGTACTCGTCGTCGCCCCGGCCGAAGTCGATCCGCTCGATGCCCAGCTCGGGCGCCGCCCCCACCAGTTCGCGCAGCAGGATCCAGCCCGGGGCCAGCGACGAGAACTGCGGATCGTAGACCGGGAACCACCAGTGCAGCACCCCGCCGGAGCGCATGCCGAAGTGCGCGGCCAGCAGGTGGTCGCCGGCGTGCACAGTGGACAGGATGCCGGCGAACTCGGTGCCGCGGGTGTGCAGCAGCCGGGTCAGCAGGTCGACCCGCTCGGGGCGGGCGAAGTAATCGGTGGCGCCGGTCGCGGCGTACTGCCCGCGCTTGAGCTCCACCACGGCGGCGAGCGACTTCTCGTCCACCACGTCGGCCGCGAACCGGACCGGCCCGATCTGCTTCTCCGCCTTGTTGGTGCGGCGGCGGGCCTGGCCCATGTTGTCCCTGCCGCTCTTCGACGCCCGGCCGAGGTAACCCTCCATGCCGCCGGCGCAGTCCAGGTACGGCGAGGGCCGGCTCGACTCGAACCAGGGCGCGAAGTCCTCGTTCGGCTCCAGCAGGTGGTCGAAGGCGAACCGCTTGGCGCCGCCGGCGAGCAGCTTCACCGCCGGGAAGGCCGTGCCCGGCGCGCGGATCGGCCCCTGGAAGTCGGCGCCCGGCCAGCCCACCGGGAGCAACACGCCTCCCTCGCGGTGCATCGGCAGCAGCGCGGCGACCTCGCCCCGCTCGTCCCGCCCGACCGCGACCTCCACCGGACGGCCCGCGTGCACCGCCGCGGCGAAGCCGGGATGAAAATACGGGCTGTCCAGCGCCGGATTCGCGGCCCGCAGCCGGTGCCAGGCATCCGTCTCGGCGCTGCCCAGCTCGTCGAAGCCGACGGTACGCAGCGACACGATGCGCGCCCCGCTCACGGATGGCTCCCGGTCAGCGAGGCGATGAGCAGTTCCCGCCGGGACGGGTGCAGCAGGGCGGCGAGCGACGCCCGGGACGTCGGCCGGCCGGTCGCCGCCCGGATCGTCTCGCCGAGCAGCACGGCGAGATGGTAGGCGAGGCCCGCCGCCGGCCCGCGCCGGCGCCGGAACAGCACCACCTTGTTGACCATCATCAGCGAGTACAGCGTCGGGTTGGTGCCCGACTCGCCGCCGATGTGCTCGACCACGGCCTCCGGCTCGTACCACAGCGACCAGCCCTTGTCGGTGGCCCGCTGGCAGTACTCGGTCTCCTCGCTGTACAGCATGAACGACTCGTCCCACGGGCCGAGCTCGCGCATCGCCGGCGCGGACATCAGCATCGCGGCGCCGGTCGCCCAGGCCACCGGCCCGGCCACCTCGTACGCCTTCGGATCGAAGACCAGCTCGCCGATCCGGCCGGCCCGGTCGCCGCCGACGATGGCCTCGACCCACGCGCCGCGCACCGTCGGGGTGCGGCGCAGCGACGGCTGCAGGGTGCCGTCCGGGTTGACCAGCTTGGGCGCCGAGATGGCCCGGCCGGGCTGGCGCAGGGCGCGGGCCAGCAGCTGCAACGTGTTCGGCCGGAGCCGGCAGTCCGGGTTGAGGACCAGTACCGCGTCGAGCTTGCGCAGCTCCAGGGTGGCGGCGCCGGCGTTGAACGCGGCGGCGTACCCGGCGTTGCGGCCGACCTGCACCACGCGGACCGGGATGCCCTCGGCCGCCTCGGCGATCGCGACCGAGGAGTCCTTGGACGCGTTGTCGGCGACCACGACGACGGCCAGGTCGACACCGGTCTGCGTGGCCAGCGAGCGCAGGCAGCCCTCCAGGACCGCGCCGCTGTTGAAGGTGACGATGACGGCGGCGACGCGCGCGACGCCGCCGTCGGGACCGTCGCTGGATTCGGGCAGGGTCACGTGCTCTCCTTGATCAGCCCTGGCGGGAGCTCAGCCACGGAGTCGTTTGACGGTGCGCGCCGCGAGGTTGCGGGCGCGCCGGGGGAGTGACGGCTTACCGTCGAGGACCTGGTCGATCCAGGCACGGTCGATGGTGTCGCGGAGGCTGGTGCGGGCGTGCAGCCAGGCCTCGGGGTGTGCGCGGCCGGTGTCGCTGGTGTAGACCTTCGTCGCGCCGGCCTCCCGCAGGCGGCGCAACACGTGCCGGTCGTACGAGCCGAACGGCGCCGAGACCTCGGTGACCGGCGTGCCGGAGAACCCGGCCAGCACCTCGGCCGCCTTGGTCATCTCGTCCGGCACCTGCTCCGGGCTCAGCCGGCGCCAGTCGCAGTGCGCCCATCCGTGCGAGCCCAGCGTCATGCCCGCGTCGAGCAGCTCGCGGACGTTCTCCTCGGTCAGCCGGCCGGGCCGGCCGAGCAGACCGGCGGGCACGAAGAACTGCCCGGTGAGGCCCCGCTTCATCAGGTGCGGCAGGGCGATCTCCACATCGGACGCGTTCGCGTCGTCGAAGGTGAGGCGGACGTCGGTACGGCCGGCCACGGCGTCGAGCACGTCCTCGAACTGCTTCACCGTGACCCACACCTCGTCCTCACCGGGGTCCAGCGGACGGACCGGTGAGCCGATTCCGTGCACGGTGAGAGTGACGGTCGATGGTGGGTTGGTCACCAACAGTGCTCTTCCGTTCCTGTCGATTCGTTCGATTCGGGTCGCTGGCCCAGCAATCCTCAGCCGAGGCCGAAGGTCGGCATATCGGTAGATCGGCCGAACCAAGTGCCTCTTCGTCGTTGTGCTGGTCGGCCGGGGTTGAGCCGCGTGTCGGCATGACGACTCAGCCGACCGGTCATCTTCGTGACGCATTCGTCGTGCGCTGGTGGCTGTGGTTACGGTGGTCCCGGCGGCCTCGGCGTGATGGAATGCTGCGGTGCTTCAAGAGGAGTCGGCGGCCGGCTCCCTGACAAGGTGTGAGTGAGTGTGACGACGAGCACGATCGGCCTGGCCGACCCGGCCGACCTGGAACCCTCGCTGCTGTACGAGCGGACGTACGCGACCCGCCGGCGCCCGACGTACATCGACGCCGCCGTGCTGCTGAGCCTGATGTTCGTGCTGCTGGCGGTCATCCCGGCCCGCGAGGTCCTGCCCGGCGCCACGGATGTCGGCCGGCCCGCACTGGTCATCGGTTTCCTGCTGTTCCTCTGGTGGGCGGTGACGCGATTCAGCCCCGGTCTGGTGATGGTCGGGCCGCAGCCGATCCGATGGGCCTTCTTCGGCTACTTCGGCGTGCTGCTGCTCGGTTACGCGGTCGGCTTCCTGCGCGGCTTGACATCGATGGAAGCCAATGCCGCCGACCGTACCATGATCTATTTCTGCTGTTTCGGCGGCGCCCTGCTGACCGCGGCCGACGGCCTGCCGAACTGGCTGAAGCTGCGCACCCTGCTCAAGGTGCTGGTGGTCTCGGCCACCTTCGTCGCCCTGTTCGGCGTCGTCGAGTACCTGCTCGGCCGTGACCTGAGCAACTATCTGCTGATCCCGGGCCTGCAGGAGAAGGGCTGGGTCCCGGTCCTCGAGGACCGCGGCTCGGGCGTCCGGGTCGCCAGCACCACGTCGCACTACATCGAGATGGCGGCGTACCTGGCCCTCGTGCTGCCGTTCGCCATCCACTTCGCGATCTTCGCCCGGGTCCCGAAGCGCCGCTGGATGGCCATCGCCTCGTGCATCATCATCGGGGCCGGCATCGCGTCGACCATCTCGCGTACCGGCATCATCTCCGAAGTCATCATGTTCGTCGCGCTGGTCCCGCTCTGGACCTGGCGGATGCGCTACAACATCGGCGTCGTCCTCACCATCATGATCTCCGGCGCCGCCGCGGCCACCGGCGGCCTGGTACACACCCTGCTGCACCTGTTCGACAACCCGACCGGCAACTCGTCCATCTCGGTCCGCTACGAGCGCTACCCGATGGCGTTCCACTACATCGGCCAGCGCCCCTGGCTCGGCCGCGGCACCGGCACCTGGGTCTCCCCGCAGTACCAGATCATGGACAACATGTGGCTGGAGATCCTGCTCAACAACGGGATCGTCGGCGCGATCGCCTACGCCGCCCTGCACATCACCGCCATCACGGTGGCCTGGATGGCGCTGCGCCGCTCGAAGGAGCGCGAGGTGCGGCACCTGTGCGCCGCCCTGATCTCCACCCAGTTCATGGGCCTGATCGTCGCCGCCACCTTCGACTCGCTGGCGTTCCTCACCTTCGCCACCACACTGGGCCTGACCGTCGGCATGTGCGGCACGGTCTGGCGCCTGACCCACCCCCAGCGCATGGTCCGCACCTCGGCAACGCGTTCCTTCGCCGGCCGCGTCAGCTAACTTCAGATCTACTTCCCTTGACCGTACGCGTCGGACAAGTCCCGCCTTCTCCGGCGAGCTGGCTGCCGTCCCGGCCCGGTGCCGCCCGCATCCGGGCTGTGCTGCAACGCGGGCAGGCCGGTCCAGGCGGCCGGTCACCCTCGCTGCCGCCGCTCACGCTCGTGACAAACCCGGTTTCGTAGCTGTTCCACAGGTGTCGCAGAATGTCCTGCCAGGGGCGGCCGCCACAGTGTGGCCATGCCAGCGCGCTTCGACCTGCGACGTCCCTCGGTGGCGCTCAACGCCGTTCTCGCCGTCGCCATCGCGGGCGGGGGTTTCTGGGCGTACGAGGCCCTGGCCGGCCCGAAGAGTGGCAGCACCGCCGCCGGCGCCGCGGCCCGCACGGTGACGGTGGAAACGGGCACGGTCACCAAGACCGTGACCGCGGACGGCACGGTGGAGAGCGCCGAGACCGCCTCGGCCGGCTTCGTCACCGGTGGCGTGGTCACCGCGATCGACGTCAAGGTCGGCCAGGTGGTCAAGAAGGGGCAGGTCCTGGCCAAGGTCGATCCGGCCGCGTCGGAACGGAGCCTGACGGCGGCCGAGGTGAACCTGACCACCGCCAAGGACGCCCTCACCCGCGCCGAGGCCGCCGGCTCGGACACGTCCAGCGCCGAGTCCGACGTCGAGTCGGCCCAGTCCGCGGTCGACGACGCCCAGGCCGCGGTGGACGGCACCGTGCTGACCGCCCCGATGGCCGGCACGGTCACCGCGGTCAGCGGCACGATCGGCAGCTCGGCCTCGGGCGGTGGCTCCTCGTCCGACTCATCCTCTTCATCCGGCTCGTCAGCCTCATCCGGCTCGTCTTCTTCGTCCGACTCGTCCTCGTCGGGATCGTCCTCGTCCGGCTTCGTGGAGATCGCCGACCTGAGCAAGCTGCAGGTGACCGCCGACTTCGCCGAGGCGGACGCGACCACGCTGAAGGAGAAGCAGGCCGGCACGATCACCTGGACCGCGCTGGCCGGTGCCACCGCGACCGGCGAGGTCATCGCGATCGACCCGTCCGGCACCACCTCGAACGACGTGGTCACCTACGGGGTGACGCTCAGCATCGACAAGAACCCGGCCGGGGCGCGGGTGGGCCAGAGCGTGTCGGTGGCCATCACCTCCGGCAACGTCGCCGACGCCACCTACGTGAACTCCGCGGCCATCACCACGTCCGGCACCCGGCACACGGTCACGGTCGTCGCCAACGGCGTGCGGACGGTCCGGGAGGTCCAGATCGGGCTGGTGGGCGACTCCACCACGCAGATCAAGTCCGGCGTGCAGGCCGGCGAGCAGGTTCTCGTCACCACCACGTCCACCACCTCGGGCAGCACTTCGAGTGGCGGCAGCCTGAGCAACCTGGGCGGCGGGGGCGGTCCCGGCGGCGACGGCGGCCCGCCCGCGGGCGGAGCCGGCCCGTGAGTTTCCCCAAGGCAGTGCACGCTATGAGTGAGGATTCCGCTATGACCGCCGCTCCAAAACGCCGATGGACCCGGATCACCGTGGCGCTGGGTGCGCTCCTGATCGTGGTCGGCGGCTTCGTCGGAGGCATCACGGCCGAGAAACTGTGGGGCGTCGCGTCGACGACCGCGACCGGGCCGGCGGCCGGCTTCACCGGCGGCTTCCCGGGTGGTGGCCAGCCGGGCGGCACGGCAACGACCGGCACCCCGGCCACCGGCACTACCGGCACCGTGACGAAGGTCGACGGCACGACCATCTACGTGCGGAGGGCGGACGGCACCGTGCTGACCGTGAAGACCGACGGCAACACCGCCGTCTCCACGGCCACCGACGGCGAACTCGCCGACGTCAAGGCCGGCCAGTCCGTAACCGTCCAGGGCGCGACCGGCGCGGACGGCAGCGTGACCGCCACGTCGGTCAAGACCGAGGAGAAATAGCAGCGTTACCGGAGGTCGGCGAGAGAAAGGCCGGGCCGCGGGGAGAGCCCCCGCCACCCGGCCTCAGCCGTACCGGAGAATCAGTCGAGGGCGACCGCGGCCGCCGGCTTGCGGCGCAGGGCCAGGCCGACCCACAGCTTGAGCTGGTCGCGGGGGATCGCCAGGGGCACGTAGACCGCCAGGCCCACGATGCCGCCCACCGCCAGCTGGGTGAAGGCCCACGGCCCGCCCGCGTAGCGCATCGCCACGAAGGCGACCAGGCCGGCCGCGATCGCCGCCAGCACCGGGCGGGCGATGCCGGCCGCCACCGGGCGGAGCGACACGTTGCTCTTGCGCAGGGCGAATGCCGCCAGGGGCACCGCCACCAGGAAGCCGACGCCGGTCTGGGCGATCGCCGCGCCGTGGATGCCGCCGATCTTGGTGGCCACCCAGAGGGCCGGGAACAGGACCGCCGCCCAGCCCAGGTTGAGCCACAGGGTCGCCTTGGTGGCGCCGGCGCCCATCAGCGCGTCCATGCACAGGCCGGTGGTCATCCGGACCAGGGTCAGGCCGACCAGGATCTGCAGGACCGTGGCCGCCGGGCTCCACTCGTGGCCGTACAGCAGCTCGATCAGCGGCGCCGCCAGCACCGAGGTCAGCGCGACGATCGGCGCGACCACCAGCACCAGCAGCGGCATGGAGCGCTGGACCCCGTCGCTCAGGGCGTCGTCGTGATGCTCGGAGAGCCGGGAGAAGCCCGCCACCGACACGTACCGGATGGCTTGGCCCAGGGTGTTCTGCGCCCAGCTGGAGACGTTGAACGCCAGCAGGTAGAACCCGACCAGGACCGGACCGGTGAGGTGGCCGATGATGGTGAACTGGACGTTGGTGACGATCGCCTCGACGCCCAGGCTGGCCGCCAGCGGCACGCCGAAGATGAGCAGCTTCTTGGCGATCGCCTTGTCCAGGCCGTACTTGAACGGCACGTCACCGAACTTGAAGATCAGGATGCCGGTGAGCAGCGCGCCGGCGACCTGACCCCAGGCGAAGGCGTACGGTCCGGCGCCGTCGAGCGCCAGGCTGATCGCCACGACGGCGTTGACCACCAGGCCGAACGAGTTGGCGGTCACCAGCTTGCCCTGCTGGAAGTTGCGCATCAGCGCGCCGGCCCGCACCGCGGTGACCCCGTCGATCACGATGATCAGGGCGAGGATGCGGACCACCGGGGTGGCCTCCCGGTTGCCGGCCGCCTCCGCGAACATCGGGGCGACCAGCCAGAACAGCCCGTAGATGCTGGTCGCCAGCCCCATCGCCATGGTGGCCGCGGTGGGCGACATCTCCTCGAGCTTGCCCCGCCACTGCACGGTCGCGGCGATCAGGCCGACGTCGTTGATGTGCATGAGCACGGCCGTGGCCGCGATGGCGATGGCGTACACCCCGAAGTCGGCGGGCGCGAGGATGCGCGCCAGGGCGAGGCCCATCGCGAAGGAGCCCATCTTGGTCACGAACGTGCCGACCAGGCTCCACCGCAGGCCCCGCCCCGCCTTCTGGCCGATCGAGTCGGTCAGCGCCGGCTCGGTGAGGGCGGCCTCGGTGGTCAACGTACCCCTGCCACGTCGGCACCCCGCTGCTGGGGCGCCGGCGCCGATTCGATCTTCTCCAACCAGATCTCCCGCCAGTAGGAGGTGATCGCCCGGGGGCAGGCGCCGGTCAGGGCGCCCTCGCAGACGACGCCCTCGAGCACGATGCAGGGCGACTTCATGTGCAGCATCTGGCCGGTGTGCTCGTCCAGGATGTGGTGGATCCGGCGGGCGACCCGGGCGGTGCGGCCGCAGAAGCGGGCCATCTCCGCCTCGATGCCGAGCCCCCGGTTGAGGCTGTCGGCGTTGATCGTCGCCTCGATCTCCTCGCGCGACTTGATCCGGACCAGGTCGCCCGGCTGCAGGCCGGTCTCCACGGTCGGGGTCTTGCCGGTCACCCTGCCCTTGAGCTGGCCGAAGTGCTTGCCGCCCTTGATCTTCAACGGCTGGGGCGCGACGTCCTGCAGCCGGTTGTAGACGCCGACCAGCAGCGTGCGCGCCGCCCAGATCGGGCCGACGTTGCCGCTGCGCACGTCCTCGACGTACTGGCTGAGCTTGAGCACCGGCATCGGCTCCGGGGTGGCCCGGCGCATCTCGGTGGCCTGGCAGCGCCACCGCGGCGAGCCGTCCTCGCCGTCCGGGCGGCGGGCCGAGATCTGCAGGAGCTGGGGGAGTTTCGGCTCGTTGTGGGCGACCACGTCCGGCTTCGCGCCGGGGGAGTCGACCTTCTTGAGCCAGGCGTGCTTCCAGTAGATCATGCAGGCGGCCTCGCAGCCGTCGTGGCCGCCGCCGTCGCAGCGCACGCCGTCCAGGTGCACGGCGTTCTCCATCTTGCGGATGCCGGTGCGTTCGAGCGTGTCGCAGGCCTTGTGCGCGGACTTGCCGACGGTGAGCCGCTTGCCGACGTACTGCAGCATCTCCGGCATGAACGGCAGCGCGCCGAGCGCGCCGTTCTCGTCGAGCGTGGCCAGGATCTCGGCCTCGCTGCGGACCTCGACGATGTCCCCGACCTTCAGGTCGAGCCGCGTCATCGCGGGAGCGGTCATCGGGCGGACTCCGTCCAGCGCAGGTCCGAGCCGATCTTGCCGGCCGCGTGCAGCGCGTTGATCTTCTTGAGCCGCTGGTGCCGCTCGCCGAACAGGTCGCTCAGCTGCAGGTCGTACTTCTTGTAGTTCTCGACCAGCTGCTCGATGCCCTTGCGTACGGTCCACTGCGGTTTGAACTCGGGCACCTCGGCCGCGATCCGGTCGCAGGTGACCCGGTAGTTGCGGGCGTCGGCGCCGGCCCCCTCGGCGAAGGTGACCTCGCCGCCGACGACCTCCTGCACCAGGTTCGCCACGTCGCGGATCAGGTAGTTCTCGTCCGAGCTGCCGACGTTGTAGGCCCGCGCGTGCACCACGTCCCGCGGGGCCTCGAGCAGCGCGATGAACGCCGAGGCGATGTCGTCCGCGTGCACCAGCGGGCGCCAGGCCATGCCGTTGCTGCGCAGGCCGATGTTGCCGGCCAGCAGGGCGTGCCCGACCAGGTCGTTGACCACCAGGTCGCCGCGCAGGCGCGGGGAGAAGCCGTAGGCCGTGGCGTTGCGCAGGAAGATCGGCGAGAAGTCGTCGTCGGCCAGCGGGAGCAGGTCCTGCTCCGAGAGGATCTTCGATTCGCCGTACGGGGTGAGCGGCGCGAAGCCCGCGTTCTCGTCCAGCGGCGAGTCGTCCGCACCGGCCCCGTACAGGCTGCACGAGGAGGAGAACAGGAAGCGCTCGACGCCGGCCTCCTTGGCCGCCTTGGCCAGCCGGATCGTGGAGCGGTGGTTCACGTCGTACGTCAGGTCGGGGTCCAGGTCGCCCAGCGGGTCGTTGCAGAGCGCCGCGAGGTGCATGACCGCGTCCGGCGCGACCTCGGCCAGGTGGTCCTTGGTGATGTCACGCAGGTCGACCCGCAGCGCCGGCACGTCCGCGGGCACCGGCCCGATGGTGCCGTCCGCGAACAGGCCGGTGTCGAGGCCGACCACCTCGTGACCTGCCTCGGCCAGCCGGGGCACCAGCACGCTGCCGAGGTAACCCTCGTGGCCGGTGACGAGAACTCGCATCCAAAAACTCCAAGGTTCGGGCGCCGGGACAGGCGCACGGATGTTATGCAGTGTTTGACCCCAACTGCACTAGGGCTTTCGGTCAGTAGGCGCCTGAGCTGCGGACGACCGCACTGACCGTGCGGGCGAGGATCGCCAGGTCCATGACCAGGGACCAGTTCTCCACGTACGTTAGGTCGAGCCGGATCGACTCGTCCCAGGAAAGGTCGGAACGGCCGGAAACCTGCCACAGGCCGGTGAGGCCGGGCTTGACCACCAGCCGCCGGCGCATGTCCTCCGGGTAGCCGGCCACCTCGCGGGCGAGCGGCGGCCGCGGCCCGACCAGCGACATGTCGCCCTTCAGCACGTTCATCAGCTGGGGCAGCTCGTCCAGCGAGAGCCGGCGCAGCCAGCGGCCGACCGGGGTGATCCGCGGGTCGTTGCGCATCTTGAACAGCTCGCCGTCGCTGTCGTTCAGGTTGCGCAGCTCCTGCAGTTTCGCCTCGGCGTTCACCACCATCGTGCGGAACTTGTACAGCACGAAGGGGCGGCCGTCCTTGCCGACCCGCTCCTGCTTGAAGATCACCGGGCCCTGGCCGCCCGGCCCGAACTTCACCAGGACCGCCAGCACCACCAGAGCCGGCAGGCTGAAGGTCAGCAGCATCAGCGCGCCGACCCGGTCGAAGGCCTCCTTCACCACCCGGGAGCTCCCCTTGAGCCGCGGGTGCTCGACGTGCAGCATCGGCAGGCCGTCCACCGGGCGGATCGTGGTGCGGTCGCCGGCCACGTCGACCAGCGTGCTGGCCACGATCAGGTCGATCTCGTCGCGCTCCAGCTGCCAGGCGAGGCGGCGCAGCGCCGGGCCGTCGATCTCCGGGCAGGAGAGGACGACGACCGTGTCGGCGCCGGCCAGGCTGACCGCGAGGGCGACGTTCTCGAAGTCGCCGTACACCTCGGGCAGGCCGGGCAGCGCCTCGGTGGTCTGGGTGGCGGGCACGCACGCGCCGACGATGCCGAGGCCGTGGTGGCTCTCCCGGTGCAGCCGGCGGTTCATGTCGGCGACCGCGCGGGCGTGCCCGACCAGGATGACCCGGTGCAGCCGCTGGCCGGTGGCCCAGGAGCGGTGCAGCAGCTGGCGGAACAGGAACCGGGCGCCGACCGCGAGCGCGGTGGCCATCGGCAGCGCGATGAGCACGTAGCCGCGGGCCAGGCGCAGGTCGAGGGCGAACGAGAAGATGGCGAGCGTGGCGGTGAGGCCGAAGCCGGCGCGGACCACCCGCGCGTACTCGTCGGTGCCGACGAACAGGTGCCGCGCCTCGTAGGCCCGGTTGATCGCGAGAACCGCCATCCAGGCCAGCGGGAACAGCAGCGTCAGCAGCAGGTAGTTCCAGAGGAACAGCTGCGCGCCGTACGAGCCGAAGCGGAGGAGCAGGGCGGAGGAGGCCGCGACGAGGCCCACCAGGTAGTCGATCAGGTACAGCGTCTTCGCATACCGCCCGCGCCAGTCGGCGCGGGTCGCGGGCGCCCGGAACTCGGCCGGGCGAACCGCTGTGAAGCGGGGTCCATCCTCGGTGATCTCGACGGCCGAACCCGGGTCGATCGTCTGCACGCCTGTCCTCCGTCATTGATGGCGGTCAACCACGGTCCGTTTGGGTCCGCGCCTTCCGGGGTAGCCACCGGAGGACGAGACTATCTGGGTGAGAAATCAGCCGGCGGGCAGTCCACCCCCGGACTTCATCGGAGAGCCTGATGACTCCGGTGGTCCTGTCGCTACACCTTTCCGTGCGAGAGGAATGGCGAATCGGATGATGCCATTTCCAAACGCGGTGCAGCGTGGGCAAATCGGGCGTACCGGGCCATCTGCATATATCGGATTCAACTATCGCGGAATTGCGGGATGAACCAGTAACCCATACTCCTCATCCGGGGTGCTGGTCAATCGTCCGAAGAGGACGCCGGAATGTATTAAATCCGACTACGCTCTGCGACATACTTGTTGCAGGCCTCGTATTCCGGGAGCAGTCCGGTCGCCTTCGCCTCGGCGAGCGAGGGGGCGGCGGCGTCCTTCGTGGACAGCAGCGGCGTCGTGGCCGGCCAGACGATGCCGAGCTCCGGGTCGAGCGGGTCGATGCCGTGCTCGTGCCCGGGGCGGTACACGCTCGAGCAGAGGTACGTCACGGTGGCGCCCTCGGTCAGCGCGCAGAACCCGTGGCCCAGTCCCTCGGCGAGGTAGACGGCGCGCCGCTCCCGGTCGTCGAGCGGCACCGCCTCCCACGCGCCGAACGTGGGCGAGCCGACCCGGATGTCCACGATCACGTCGAGTATCGAGCCGCTCACGCAGGTGACGTACTTGGCCTGGCCGGGCGGGACGTCGGCGAAGTGGATGCCGCGGACGACGTCACGCGCCGAGGTGGAGAGGTTGGCCTGGGCCAGGTCGAGCGGATGGCCGACGAACTCGGCCAGCTCGTCGAAGCGATACCACTCGAGGAAGCTGCCGCGGGCGTCGCCGTGCTGGACCGGCGTGATCTCGTACGCGCCCTCGATGGTCAACGGTCTGATCTTCACAGCGCGCCACCGTACCGACCGGCGTCGAGCAGTCCCATCAGGTAGTCACCGTACCCGCTCTTGAGCAGCGGCGTGGCCAGTTCCCGCAGCTCTTCGTCGCCGATGAAGCCGAGCCGCCAGGCCGCCTCCTCGACACAGCCGATCTTGAGGCCCTGCCGCTCCTCGATGACCCGGACGTACTCGGACGCCTGGACCATCGACTGGAACGTGCCGGTGTCCAGCCAGACCGTGCCCCGGTCGAGAACGGTCACCTCGAGCCGGCCCTCCCGCAGGTAGGCCTCGTTGACCGCGGTGATCTCCAGCTCGCCGCGCGCGCTGGGCCGCAGCGTCTCCACGATCCGCACCACGTCCGCGTCGTAGAAGTACAGGCCGGGTACGACGTACGTGGACTTGGGCTTCTCGGGTTTCTCCTCGATCGACAGCACCTTGCCGGTCTCGTCGAACTCCACCACGCCGTAGCGCTCCGGGTCGGCCACCGGATAGGCGAAGACCCGCCCGCCGGCCGGCCGGGCGAAGCGGGCCAGCTGCCGGCCCAGGCCCACCCCGTGGAAGATGTTGTCGCCCAGCACCAGCGCCACCGGCTGGTCGCCGATGAACTCCGCGCCGATCCGGAACGCCTGCGCGATGCCGTCCGGCTTCGCCTGGATGGCGTACGTGAGGGACAGCCCCATCCGGCTGCCGTCGCCGAGCAGGCGCTGGAACAGCGGCTGGTCCTCGGGGGTGGTGATCACGAGGATCTCTCGGATACCGGCCGATACCAGAGTGGTGAGGGGGTAGTAAATCATCGGCTTGTCGAAAATCGGCATCAACTGTTTCGACATGGCCATCGTGATCGGCCACAGCCGGGAGCCGGTTCCACCGGCCAGAAGGATTCCGCGCACCGAAGGAGACTAAACAACGGCTCGGATACCGGTACACTCGCCAGCCGTGCAGATTTTCGTGACCGGGGGTGCCGGTTTCATCGGTTCGGCCTACGTGCGGGCCCTCTTGCAGGACGAATTCGCCGGCGCGGCCGGTGCCACGGTGACCGTTCTGGACCTGCTGTCGTACTCCGGTAATCGGGAGAACCTTCCGATGACAGATTCCCGACTGAGGTTTGTCCGGGGGGACATTACGGATTCGCGGCTGCTCCGGGAGCTGCTTCCCGGGCACGACGCGATCGTCCATTTCGCGGCGGAATCGCACGTCGACCGCTCGATCACCGGGGCGCTGCCGTTCGTCACCACCAACGTGCTGGGTACCCAGACGCTGCTGGACGAGGCCCGGGCCGCCGGGGTCGGCCGGTTCCTGCACGTCTCGACCGACGAGGTCTACGGCTCGATCGAGGAGGGCTCCTGGACCGAGGAGTGGCCGCTCGTGCCGAACTCGCCGTACGCCGCCTCGAAGGCCTCCTCCGACCTGATGGCCCTGGCCGCCCACCGCACGCACGGCATGGACGTGGTGGTCACCCGCTGCTCGAACAACTACGGCCCGCACCAATTCCCGGAGAAGGTCATCCCGCTGTTCGTCACCAACCTGATGGACGGCAAGCAGGTGCCGCTCTACGGCGACGGCGGCAACATCCGCGACTGGCTGCACGTCTCCGACCACTGCCGGGGCATCCAGCTGGCGCTGGAGAAGGGCCGCTCCGGCGAGGTCTACAACATCGGCGGCGGCACCGAGCTGAGCAACCGCGAGCTGACCGAGCGGCTGCTCGAGGCCAGCGGCGCCGGCTGGGAGATGGTCCGCCCGGTGGCCGACCGCAAGGGGCACGACCGCCGGTATTCGCTCGACATCACCAAGATCAAGAACGAGCTGGGGTACGCCCCGCAGGTCACGCTGGAGCAGGGGCTGGCCGACACGGTCGCCTGGTACCGCGCCAACCGGGCCTGGTGGGAGCCGCTCAAGGACCGGGCGGCGCTCTGATGCAGAGGACGTAGCGTGCTGACCCCTCAGTCTCACCTGGTCGTGGGGCTGGTGGGGCAAGCCGCTCGCGGCGCTGGATCGCCCAGGACCGTGTACTGATCACCTGACCACGGGGTGGGGCAGCAACATCGTTCAAGCTTGCGTGTCACGCGTTTGACGCTCGATGGACCGGCGTAACGTGCTTGGCGGCAGGATCGAGGTCCGGCTCAAGGAGTTGGACCGGAGGCCGTCAACAACGAGGGGGCGGTGTTCGCGGCCATGGGGATCCTGCCGGATCACGTCACTCTGCTGGCCGCGGGTGCCACAGCGCGCGCCGCTGGCTCGGGTGCTGGGTGCGGCGAGCAGTTGAAGGATTATTGAGATGCTGACTGGACGTCGTTACCTACTTAGGTTGACCTCCAGACAGCAGGATCAGGCCGAACAGTTCGGCAATGCCTGTCGGGCGGTCTGGAACGCGGGGCCGGAGCAGCGGCGTGAGTATCGCCGGCGTGGCGGGTCCATCGGCTACGTCGAGCAGGGCCGGCAGTTGGCCGAGGCGAAGAAGGACCCGTACTCGGCGTGGCCAGCTGAGGCACCGTCGCACATTCTGCAGCAGACTCTGCGGGATCTGGATAGGGCGTGCGAGACCCACGGCACCGGAAAGGTACGCTGGCGCCCGAAGACCAAGACCCGGCCGGCGTCCCGGTTCCCTGACCCGAAGCAGATGGAGATGGTGCGGCTGACCCGCCGTTGGGGGCAGGTGAAACTGCCCAAGCTGGGCTGGGTTCGGCTGCGTTGGACTCGCCCGTCAGGCGGAGTCCTGCGCAACGCGACCGTGCTACGTGACGGTGGCCGCTGGTATGTGTCGTTCTGCGTCGACGACGGCGTAGCCCCCGCCGCGCCCGACAAACTGCCGCCAATCGGCGTGGACCGCGGCGCCGTAGCTGCTGTGGCAACCTCCGAGGGCGGTCTGATCGACCGCGAGTTTGCCACTGCGGGTGAGGTGCGCAGGGCCAAGCGGTTGCAGCAGCGCCTGACCCGCTGCCATGACTGTGGGCACATCGCTCGGAAAAACCGTGAGAACCAAGCGGTCTTCCGATGCGTCGCCTGCGGGCACGCCGATCACGCTGACGTTAATGCCGCGAAGAACATCCTGGCCGCCGGGCTGGCGGTTACCGGGCGTGGAGACCTCGCCATCGGGCGGTCCAGGAAGCGCCAACCGCCTGTGGAGGTGGCCGCATGAACAGCGATCAACCACGGGAGTCCAGCGCCCTCAGGCGTGTGGAGGGAGCCAAGCGCTGGCTGGTCACCGGCGCCGGCGGGATGCTCGGCCGCGACCTGGTCGTGGCCCTGGCCGAGGCGGGCGAGCCGGAGGTGCTCGCGGCCACCCGCAACGAGCTCGACATCACCGACGCTTCCGCCGTACGAGATGCGGTGGAAGGTGTTGATCTTGTGTTGAACGCCGCCGCGTGGACCGACGTCGACGGGGCGGAGGCGGCCGAGGAGGCTGCCACGGCGGTGAACGGCGAAGCGGTCCGCGTCCTCGCCGACGCGGCCGGCAAGCGGCTGATCAGCGTCTCCACCGACTACGTCTTCGACGGGACGGCCACCGCGCCGATCGCCGAGGACACCCCGCACGCGCCGCTCAACGCGTACGGCCGGGGAAAGGCCGTGGGGGAGAGGGCGGTGCTGGCCGCCGGCGGCTACGTGGTGCGCACCGCCTGGCTGTACGGCGAGCACGGGCCCAACTTCGTGCGGACCATGCTGCGGCTGGCCGCCGATCGCGACACCCTCGACGTGGTGGACGACCAGCGGGGCTCGCCGACCTGGTCGCTGGCCCTGGCCCGGCAGCTGGTGGCGCTGGGGCGGGCGGCGTCCGAGGGGCGCGCCGAGCCGGGCGCCTACCACGGCACCGCGGCCGGCTCGACCACCTGGTTCGGCCTGGCCCGGGCGGCGTTCGAGGAGGCCGGCCTCGACCCGGCGCGGATCCGCCCGACCACCAGCGACAGGTTCGTGCGACCGGCGCGGCGGCCGGCGTACAGCGTGCTGGGTCATGGCCGCTGGGCGGGCACGGGGGTCGAGCCGCTGTCGGATTGGCGTCCGATGCTGACCGAGGCGATGCCCTCCTTACGGGGATGAAGAGAACCGTTTCCGGTGTTCGCACGTTTCTCAGGTAAGGCCCGCAAGGGAAAGCGATCGCCGGGTCCAGGGGAATCCCGGAGGCGATCAGTGGCGGGCCAGGCGCACTCTGAGGGCAACAACCGCACACGACATCGGAGATGATCGAAATGCGCAGCCAGCTTCTCGCCGCCCGGGCCGCCGCCCTCTTCGCCAGCGACCTGCCGACCGGCTCCCACCCCGCCGCCGCAACCGTCACCGCCGTGATCGCCGCTTCCGTCCACGCGTGCGGGGGTACCCGCGGTTGCGTGGCCATGATGGCCGCAGCCTACGGTGACTACCCGGAGACAGCCGCCCCGCGCATGCGCTGGGCCCTCAGCGTGGCCTCTCTGATGGCTCCCGGTGCAACCCGTCCCGAACCGGACCGGGAGCTCGTCGCGGCTTGACGGGTTTCCCGCTGAGAACCCGCTGAGTGACAGCCATCACCCTGCCGGAAAACGGGATGCCTCGCGAACTCCATCGATGGCAGTATCCAGGGGATACGTACAGTGATTGCGATCTCTGGAGTCCCCTGTGACTGATCAAGCGGCGGCGGCGCCGCCCGAGAAACTCGACGCCGCAGTATTCAAGATCGCCGGCGTGGTGGTGCTCGGTGCGGTGATGTCGATCCTCGACATCACGGTCGTGAGCGTCGCGCTGCCGACCTTCCAGACCGAGTTCAACGCCACGTACGCCCAGGTCGCCTGGACGCTCACCGGCTACACGCTCGCGCTGGCCACGGTGATCCCGCTCAGCGGCTGGGCGGCCGACCGGTTCGGCACCAAGCGGCTCTACATGCTGGCCCTGGTGCTGTTCACGCTCGGCTCCACGCTCTGCGCCACCGCCTCCTCGATCGAGCAGCTGGTCGGCTACCGCGTGCTGCAGGGCCTCGGCGGCGGCATGCTGATGCCGCTCGGTATGACGATCATGACCCGGGCCGCCGGCCCGAAGCGGATCGGCCGCCTGATGGCCGTCCTCGGCATCCCGATGCTGCTCGGCCCGATCGGCGGCCCCATCCTCGGCGGCTGGCTGATCGAGGCGGCCAGCTGGCACTGGATCTTCCTGATCAACGTGCCGATCGGCGCGGTCGCCCTGGTGTACGCGTTCTTCGCGCTCCCCAAGGACAGCCCGGCCCCGTCCGAGTCGTTCGACTTCGTCGGCATGCTGCTGCTCTCGCCCGGCCTGGCGCTGTTCCTGTTCGGTGTCTCGTCGCTGCCGCAGGAGGGCACGATCACCGCGCCGAAGGTGTGGGTGACCATGCTGGTCGGCGCGATCATGATGGTCACGTTCGTGCTCTACTCGTTCCGGCCCCGGCACCCGCTGCTCGACCTGCGGCTGTTCAAGAACAAGCGGCTGACCGTCTCGACGATCGCGCTGTTCGTCTTCATCATCGCGTTCATGGGCGCCGGCCTGCTGTTCCCGAGCTACTTCCTGCAGGTGCGCGGTGAGTCGACGCTGCACGCCGGCCTGCTGATGGCCCCGCAGGGCATCGGCGCGATGGTCACCATGCCGATCGCCGGCACGCTGGCCGACCGCATCCCGGTCGGGCGCACGGTGCCGTTCGCGATGGCGCTGATCGCGCTCGGCTTCTTCACGTTCACCCAGGTGGGCGTCGACACGTCGTACGTGTTGCTGTGCGGCTCGCTGTTCGTGATGGGCCTCGGCATGGGCGGCACGATGATGCCGATCATGACCTCGGCGCTGCGCACGCTCGACCATCACGACGTGGCCCGCGGCTCCACCCTGGTCAACATCCTGCAGCAGATCGGCGGCTCGATCGGTACCGCGACCATGTCGGTGATCCTGACCAGCCAGCTCAACGGCTCGGCGGCGGTCCCCGGGGTGACGAACCCGAAGACGGGCGCGCCGGTCACCGAGGCCGGCCTGGCCATCGCCCACCAGCAGGGCGCCCAGACGCCGCCGCAGCTCCTGCCGGTGATCGAGCACGGCCTGAAGTTCGTGGCCGACAGCTTCGCCCACACCTTCACGGTCGGCTTCTTCCTGGTGCTCTGCACGTTCATCCCGATCGCCTTCCTCCCGAGGAAGAAGGAAGCGGCCGAGGTGACCGCGGCCGGCGAGGGTGCCGAGGCCCCGGTGATGATGCACTGACCGGAAATTCGGTCGCCCCTCGCGGGTGATCTTCGTACCCTTCCTGCATTGACGCGAACACGGGGGGAGGGGGCCAGCGATGCGTAACAGCGCCGTTGCCCCCACCCCCGTTTCGCGTTTCGAGCTGATTCTCGTCTCCGGCGTGCCCAGTCCCGGGCGCGCCACCGGGGCTGGACGCGCCTGACCGCTCGCTTGCCGGGCCGGTCGGGCTGGGCGCCGTCCGTCGTCCAAGCCTTTCGAAAGACCGAGAATCATGCGTGTACGCAACCTGGGCATCCTCGCGCACGTGGATGCCGGCAAGACCACCCTGACCGAACGCATGCTGTTCACCACCGGCGCCACCTACAAGCGCGGCGAGGTGCACGACGGCACCACGGTCACCGACTTCGACCCGCAGGAACGCGACCGCGGCATCACCATCTTCGCGGCCGCGGTCAGCTGCGACTGGGCCGGCCACCGGCTCAACCTGATCGACACTCCCGGGCACGTCGACTTCGCGGACGAGGTCGAGCGCTCGCTGCGGGTGCTGGACGGCGCGGTGGTGGTGTTCGACGGCGTGGCCGGGGTGGAGCCGCAGACCGAGGCGGTGTGGCGGGTCGCCGACCGGTACCGGGTCCCGCGGATCGTCTTCGTCAACAAGCTCGACCGGCTCGGCGCGGATCTCGACCTGGTGGTGTCGGACATTCGGGCCCGGCTGGGGGCGGAGCCGTTGGTGGTCCAGGTGCCGGTCGGGCGCGAGGGGTCGCTGGCCGGCGTCGTCGACCTGGTCGGGATGCGTCGCCTGACCTGGGCCGACGGCATCCTTGAGGAGGAGCCGCTCGATCGTGGGTCGCTCGGCGGTGCCACCGTCGACGGCAATACTCCTGCGGCCGACAAAACGGGCGCGGCGATCCTCGCGGCGCGGCGGCGGCTTGAGGAGGCGGTTGCCGAGCGGCATGTCGGTGCCCTAGCGGAAATAGACGATATGTCGGATGCGACCCTGCGCCGGGCCCTGCGCGACCTCACCCTCGCCGGGGCGGCGGTGGTCGTGCTGTGCGGCTCGGCCTACCGCCAGATCGGCGTCGAACCGTTGCTCGACGCGGTGGTCGACTACCTGCCGGCGCCGGCCGGCGACCCCGCCGGGCACCTGGCCGCGCTGGTGTTCAAGGTGCACTCCGCGCGCACCGGGCGGCTCACGTACCTGCGGATCTACGACGGCACGCTACGAAAGGGGGACCTCGTGTGGGACGCGCTCGCGCAACGCCCCGAGCGGGTCGCCCGCATCCTGCGGGTGCAGGCCGACCGGCACACCGGCGTCGCCCAGGCGGTGGCCGGTGACATCGTCGCGGTCGCCGGCGTGAAGGCGGCCCGTCCCGGCACGACCCTGTGCACCCGCGAATACCCCGTTCTGCTCGAACGGCCACGCATCGCCGTGCCGCTGGTGTCGGTCGCGGTGGAGGCGCGCACCCGCGCCGACGCCCCGCGCCTGGCGACCGCGCTGGTCACGCTGGTCGAACAGGATCCGTCCTTGTCCGTACGCGTGGACGCCGAAACCGGCCAGACCCTGCTGGCCGGCCAGGGCGAACTGCACCTGGAGGTGGCCGTGACGAAGCTCCGCCAGGACGCCGGCCTGGAGGTGACCGTGGGCCGCCCGCAGGTGGCGCACCGGGAGACGGTCGCCCGCGGCGTCACCGGTTTCCGTTACCGCCACGCCAAGCAGGACGGCGGGGCCGGCCAGTTCGCCGACATCGTCCTCGACGTCCGCCCCGCCCTTCCGACACCGGCACCGGCGTCGGCGTCGGCGTTCCCAGCCGACCCGCCGGCGGCCTCGTCGTCGGTGGCCGGCAAGGCGGCGGGCTTCTCATCGGCGGCCGGCAGCGCACCCTCGTCGTCGGTGGCCGGCCCGGCGGCGGGCTTGTCGTCGTCGGCCGGCGGTGCACCCTCGTCGTCGGCGGCTGGCAACGCGGTGGGCTTGGCGTCGGCCGGCGACGCGGGCTTCTCGTCGACGGTGACCGGTGGGCGGGTGCCGGCCGAGTTCGTCCGGGCGGTCGAGGCCGGCTGCCGGGAGGCTCTCGAAGCGGGCCCGCTCGGCGGTCACCCGGTGGTCGGCGTGCACGTGACGCTGACCGACGGCGGCACCCACCCGAAGGACTCCTCGGAACTCGCCTTCCGCACGGCCGGCAAGCTCGGCCTGCGTAAGGCACTGGAGGCCTGCGAGATGGTGCTGCTCGAACCGGTCGCCGACGTGACGGTCTCCGCGCCGTCCGACACCCTCGGCAGCGTGCTCGGCGACCTGGCCGCCCACCGCGGCCAGATAACCGACACAACCGGCGACTCGGTCACCGCGACGGTCCCGCTGGCCGCGCTGTTCGGCTACACCACGCGGCTGCGCAGCCAGACCCACGGCCGCGGCACGTTCACCACCCGCCCGGCCGGCTACCGCCCGGCCGCCTGACGGCGAAGCGGGCCTCGACCCGGCGGGGTCGAGGCCCGCTTCCTCGCCGAGCGAGTATCTCGCCGAGCGAGTATCTCGCCGAGCGAGTATCTCGCCGAGCGAGTCGCCGTAGGGGTCACGCACGCCGTCGTTCACGGTGCCGGTGTGGACGTTCGCGGCTGTCCCGGATTGCGGGGATCCTCTCCCAACTGGTGGACCGCGGACGACATCACGGCTCGGCCTGCCGGGCATTCCCGTCATGTCGGTCGCCGGCGCGGTCGCCGGCGCGGTCGCCGGCGCAAGGATGATGAGTTATTGCTCGCTCCGGACAGCGCTCTTGCTAGATCGAGCTGAAGGCGTCGATCTTGAAGAGTTCGGGTGAGCCCGGCAAAGGTGTCCGGCCGAGCGGGGCACGTGCGGGCCTTCACTCGGAGCTATTCGTCGTTTACGTTGCCGGAATGGTAGACGGTCTCTTCGACGACGCCGCGGTCATCCGGCGGGTGGCTCGCGAGGGGCTGCTGCTCGCCGGGGCCGGGCGGGCGACGTTGCTGCAGATCGCGCATCCCGGCGTCGCCCGCGGGGTGTACGAGCACAGCGACTTCGCCGACCGGCCGCTCGACCGCCTGCGTGGCACGATGAGCTACTTCTACGGGGTGCTCTTCGGCACCCGCGACGAGGCGCGGACGGTCAGCCGGGCCGTCGCCGCGATGCACCGCCGGGTGACCGGGCCCGGCTACTTCGCCGACGACCCCGAGCTGCAGGTCTGGGTCAATGCCACGCTGTACGACACCGCCATGGTGCTCTACCGGCGGGTGGTGGGGCCGCTCTCGGAGGCCGAGGCGGATGCCTGCTTCCGGCAGTACGCCGTGCTGGCCACGGCGATCGGCTGTCCGGAGTCCGCGTGGCCGGCGGATCGGGCGGCCTTCACGACGTACTGGCAAGAAATGATCTCCTCGCTGGCGGTGAGCGCCGAAGCGCGAGCCATCGCCGACGCCCTCATGCGGCCGCGGAAGTTCCCGGTAGGGCTGCGGCCGGGCCTGCCAGGCCACCGGTTCGTGACGATCGGCCTGCTGCCCGAGCCGATCCGGGCCGGTTACCGCTTCTCCTGGTCGCCGCGGCGGGAACGGCTGCTCGACGCCGGCCTGGCCGCGACGTCCGTGGTGTATCCGCGCCTGCCGGACCGGGTGCGCGAGGCGGCGAAGGACCACTACCTCAACGATCTCCGCCGACGGATGAGGAGGACGCCATGGAGCCCGCGACCGACTTAGCAGAGCGGTGCGCCGACAAAGTGCGGGGGCTGACCATCCCGGCCCTGCTGCACCGCAACGCCACGGAATTCGCCGACCGGCCGGCGCTGAGCATGCTCGGCAGCGACGTCACCTACACCTGGCGCGAGCTGCACGACCGGATCGCCGGGCTGGCCCGCGGGCTGTCCGAGCTCGGGCTGACCGCCGGCGACCGGATGCTGATCTTGATGTCCGGCCGGCCCGAGCACTGGATCGCCGACCTCGCCGCGACGCACCTCGGCGCGGTGCCGTCCAGCCTGTACGCGACGCTCGCCCCCGGCCAGCTGCGCTACCTTGCCGAGCACAGCGCCGCCAAGCTCCTGGTCCTGGAGTCGCCGGAGGCGCTCGCCCGGTGGAAGCCGATCCTGGACTCGCTGGCCGAGCCGCCGCGGGTGCTGGTCGTGGGCGGTTCGCTGCAGGAGGCCGCGGCGCGCGGGGCCGAGCTGCACCGCGCCGACCCGTCCGTGTTCGAGGCGACCTGGCGCAAAGTTGTCCCGAGCCAGCCGGTGACCCTGCTCTACACCTCGGGCACCACCGGCGACCCCAAGGGCGTCGTGCTCACCCACCGGAACGTGATCTACCAGGCGGTCGCGCTCGAGGCGACCGTACCCACCCCCGACCACACGCCCTCGCTGGCGTACCTGCCGCTCGCCCACATCGCCGAGCGGATGCTGGGCATCTACAACCCGATCTACCGGGCCGGGCACGTGACGATCTGCCCCGACCCGGCCCAGTTGCTCGCCGGGCTGGTCGCGGTGCGGCCGGTCTCGTTCTTCGGGGTGCCGCGCATCTGGGAGAAGATGGTCGCCGGCCTGCAGGCCCAGCTCGCCGCGGCCGACCCGCCGGTGCGCACGGCGGTGGAGAACGCGAGCGCGCTCGCCCGGCGCGTCCACGAGTTGCGCGCCGCCAAACGGGAGGTTCCCGAGGAACTGGCCGCCCGGCTCCGGGCGGTCGACGAGCTGGTGCTGCGGCCGCTGCGGGCCCGGCGCGGGCTGGACAACATGCTGTGGGCGGGCAGCGGCGCCGCGCCGATCCCGGTCGAGGTGCTGCGCTATCTGGCCGGCATCGGGGTCGACGTCCTGGAGGTCTGGGGGATGACCGAGACGACCGGCACGGCGACGCTCAACACCCCGGACGATTTCCGTACGGGGACGGTGGGCCGGGTCAACCCGGGCATGGAGCTGAAGCTGGGCGAGGACGGCGAGATCTTCGTACGCGGCCCGCTGGTCTGCGCCGGTTATCTGCGCCCGGACGGCGGGGTGGCCCCGGTCGTGGACGACGAGGGCTGGCTCGCGACCGGCGACGTGGGTGCGCTCGACGACGACGGGTTCCTCACGATCACCGACCGCAAGAAGGAACTGATCATCACCTCGGCCGGCAAGAACATCGCGCCGGCCCAGATCGAGAACCTGCTCCGCGCCCACCCGCTGATCGCCCAGGCGGTCGCGATCGGCGACCGGCGCCCGTACGTGGTCGCTTTGATCGTCCTCGACGAGGAAACCGCCCGCGCCCGGGGCCTCGCCGATGTCCCGGTCGATGCGCTGGCGGCGGACCCGGCCGTGCTGGCGGAGATCGGCGCGGCCGTGGCGGCGGCCAACGCCCAGCTGGCCCGCCCCGAGCAGGTCAAGGCCTTCCGGGTGCTGCCCACGGTGTGGTCGCCGGTGAGCGGCGAGTTGACGCCCACCCTGAAGCTGCGCCGGCGGGTCGTGCAGGAGCGCTACGCGGACACCATCGACCGCCTCTATTCCGGGGCCGGGGCCGGCGCGCCCAGGTCGGACGGGCGGTAGCCGGTCGGATAACCGGGGTAGGTGCGATTGCGCTTGGCGACGCCCAGGACCGAGCGGCGCCGGGGCGGGAGCAGGCGTACGACCGCGGCCCGGGCCTGCAGGCCGGCCGACGCCATCCTGCCGACCCAGGCCGGGGCCGGGTCGAAGCCGAAGGCGCGCAGCATCGGCTCGTCGAGCATGCCCCGGACGCCCAGCCGCACCGCGGGCCGCAGGAAGCCCGGGAACCAGGCGGCGAACAGGCCGACCGTGTACTCGCCCACCCGGCGGTTGGTGTCCGAGTAGACGAAGTGCTCGGCCTCGTAGTTACGCTTGAAGGCGGCGAACGTGTCGTACTCGGTGGGGATGTCGCGGATGCCCATCCGGGCGCCGACCGCGCGGTAGTAGTGGAACGCGGCCAGGCGCTCGTGCTCGTGCAGCGGCCGCCAGCCGTACCGGGCCAGCCACGCGATCGGGTCGTAGACGAACGTGGACAGCACGTAGAGCATGTCCTGGTTGGCGATGGCGTAGCGGCCGTGGGCGCGGTTCACCACGCGCAGCGCCTCACGCCCGCGTGGGGAGTCGTAGCCGTGCGCGGCGATCTCGGCCATCAGCAGCGCGGTGTCGTCGTAGCGCTGCTGCGGGCGCTTCTCGAACTCGCCGGTCGCGGCCAGCAGCCGGGAGATCGTCGGCACGCAATAGGTGCGGAACAGCGCGAACTCCAGCGCCCGGGTGTAGTCCCAGGGGAACTCCAGCCCGGCCGAGATCTGGTAGATCTCCAGGTGGTCCCGGTCCGGGTCCAGGGCGGCGATGCGGTCCACATTGCGGTGTCGGCCGAACATGAGCCCATCATCGTGCCTTCGGAGCCCGCCGCGATGACAGGCGTTTTATTAAACTTTCCTTCCAGTACGGGCGGGGAGCGCTCCCAAATTTATCGCAGTCGATAGGATCCGATCATGGGCATGGTGGATTTCGAGCTCGCGGTCCAGGATCCGCACGGCCTTCAGGTGGCCGCGCGGCTAGGCGTCGACCGGATCGAGCTGTGCGCGGCGCTCGCGCTCGGCGGTCTCACCCCGTCGTGGGGCCTGATCGAGACGGCCCTGGAGACGCCCGGTATCCCGCCGGTGCACGTGCTGATCCGGCCGCGCCCCGGCGGCTTCGCCTATGACCCCGACGAAGTGCGGTTGATAACCCGAGATATCCGGAAAGTCGGGCTGGGCGTCGCCGGGGTGGTGGTCGGTGGGGTTCGGGCGGGCCGGGTGGACACCAACCTCATCGAGCGGGTCGTCGAGGCCGCCGGTGAGTTGCCGGTGACCTTTCACCGCGCCTTCGACACGCTCACCGACCCCGATCGGGAGATCGAGACCCTGATCCGGCTCGGCGTGTGGCGCATCCTCGCCTCGGCGACCGACCTGCCCCGGCTGGCGAGCGCGGTCCGCGCCGCCGCCGGCCGGATCGAGATCATGGCGGGCGGGGGAGTCCACCCCGGACTGGTCGACGCGATCCTCCGCACCGGCGTGGACGCGATCCACGCCTCGGCGAAACGCACCGTCAGCGACCCGGTCGGCATCGCCCTGGGCAGCTCCGCCCCGGCCGGCGAGCACGGACGCGAGACCACCGACGAACGCCAGGCCGCCCAGATCATGGCCGCGATGCGACCAAGGCCGACTCGAGCCGCAGCTGACCGACCGGCCGGAACCGGTCGTCCAGCGTGATCAGCAGGCTGAGCAGCAGCGCGAAGAACAGCGCCACCGCCAGGTTCAGATCGCCGCCGAACTGGTTGAGCAGCCAGCTCGCCCCCACCACCAACCCGACGTTGACCACCGCCCGCAGCCCGAACGCCGCCGCCGCCGACTCCACGCTCCCGGCCCGCCGGGCCACCGCGAGGCTGATCGCCGCGTTGGCCACGACGAACGCCGCGATGCCCAGGAACAGCTCCAGGTCGCTCGACCGCCGGCCGGGCAGCACCTGGCCGTAGATCACGCAGAGCAGCCCGATGAGCACCACCTTCTCCAGCGTCGCGGCCGACCAGACCCGCCAGTGCCGGGAGACCCACTGGTCCCGTTCCGCCGCCGTGTCCATCTCGACCGGCAGCGGATCGGCCGCCACGTGCAGCTTCCACGCGGGCTCCGGCAGCCGCGGCCACAACCACAGCCAGATCCACAGCGCGGCCCCGACCGCCAGCACCGCCAGGATCGGGATCAGCACCGGGTGGGCGGCCACCGTGTCCGTGAAGTCCAGCTGCGCGACGTGGATCCACCACTCCTGCGGCAGCTTGACGAAGACCCAGATGCACCCGGCGGTGATCACCCAGCGACGCATGCTCACCCGGGCCGGGTTCCATCTCAGGCGGACTATCTCGTACGCGATGAAGAAGTATTCGAAGGTGTTCGGGAAGATCAGGAGCAGGACCCGGTTGTGGAGCAGCTCGAAGAGCACCACGCCGGCCAGCCGGTAGAAGAACAGGAAACGGGCGACCTGGAAGGCCGGCCGGCTGGTCCAGTTGCGCAGCACCGACAGGTAGGCGACGGACAGGTAGAACATGTCCATCGCCTTGTCGTAGCCCTGGTAGCCGGGCGGATCGTAGCCGAACCACTGGAACACCGACTGGTCGATGCCGTCGAGGACCAGCGCCGTGACGATCGCCGGCAGCGGGTAGCGCGGGATGAACAGCGGCACCACGAACCGCGCGCCCACCACGGTCAGGAAGACCAGCGTCGCCTCTGTGCTCATGACCCGGCCCTCCGGCCCCTGGGATTTCCGGATAGTCCCAGGTCAATGCCGGCGGGCACAAGGATGCGGCCGCGCTTTCATCCGCCGTGGATGAGCGCGCGGGGTCAGGAGATGGTCTCGTGCTCCCGCTGGAGCCGGTCGGCCGGGTCGTCGGGCAAGGGGTCGGCGACCGCGAACCCGGCCGGCTCCTGCTGGTCGGTGTCGAAGGAGACGAGGAAAGCCGGCCGGCCCTGGGTCGCGGCGTAGATGCGGCCGATGTACTCGCCGAGCATGCCGACGCAGATCAGCTGGATGCCGCCGAGCAGCAGGACGGCGATGTACAGCGACGTCCAGCCCGGCACGGTCGTCCCGACGCTCCAGGCGCCCAGCGCCGTGATGATCAGCACCAGGCACAGCACGAAGCTGAGCAGCCCGACCCAGGTCGCGATCTTCAGCGGCGCGGCGGAGAACCCGGTGATGCTGTCGAAGGTCAGCTTGATCATCTTGCTGAGCGGGTACTTGGTCTTGCCGGCGACCCGGTCCTCGCGGACGTAGCCGACCTCGGCGCTGGAGAAGCCGAGCGACGGCACCACCAGCCGGTACACCGGGCGGGGCTCGGGCAGGTCGTTGAGCACGTCGACCACCGCGCGGCTCATCAGCCGGAAGTCGCCGGCCTGGTCGCTGACCCACGGCCCGACCAGCCGCTTCATCATCCAGTAGTAGACGCCGGCGGTCCGGCGCTTGAACACCGTGTCGGTGCTGCGGTCGCTGCGTACGCCGTAGACCACGTCGACCTGCTCGGCCCGCGCCTTGGCCAGCATCTCGCCGATCACCTCGGGCGGGTCCTGCAGGTCGGCGTCGATGCTCACCACGTGCTCGCCGCGCGCGGCCCGCAGGCCCGCACGCAGCGCCGTCTGATGTCCGACGTTCCGGCGCAGCGCCACCACCCGCAGCTGCGGCCAGTCGGCCCGCAGCTGCAGCAACCGCGCGACTGTGGCGTCGCTGCTGCCGTCGTCGACCGCGACGACCTCGTACGGCACGGCGAGCCCGTCGAGCACCGGCCGGAGCCGGGCCACGAAGTGATCGACCGCCTCGCGCTCGTTGAACATCGGCGTTACGACCGACAATGCCACCAGTGACACGATGCTCCCGACTGATTGGTGACCCCGCGCTCCGAAGTATGGCGCGGGCGCGCGGGGGCCAGAGAATCGGGGGCCGACCCTACCCTGCGATGGCCCGAAAGAGAACTTCGCGTGTTTCACCATGGGATGCGCGCGACGGCGTACCTGCCCTCCGGCGATTGTCATAGCCTCGGCGAGATTCACCGCCCCAGCGCCGGAGGAGAGGTCCGTGGCCGACGACTTCCAGTACCACATCGACCAGCACGGCAGCCTGGTCCGTCCGGCCGAGCTCCGGTCCGCCCGGGCGTCCGGCAACGCCGTGTCGAGCGCGGCGGCCGAGCGGGACGCGGCCGTCGCCACCGCCCACGAGCAGCGGCGCCTGACCCTCTCCGCGGTCGGCGACGGGCAGTTCCGGCGGGAGCACTTCGAGTCGGTCGTCCACGACCACGTCGACGGCTTCGAGGACGCCGCCCCGGAGCACCCGATCGCCGACCTGGTGGGGATCGCCCCAGCCCGCCGCCGGGCGGTCCGCGGCCCGCTGGCGGCCGAGGGGCGGCTGGCCGAGCACGAGGAGGAGCCGCTGCTGCGTACGGTCGATCGCCCGGTCTTCGGCACGCTGCCCTCGCCCGGTTACCTGGCGCTGCTGAGCGACCCGTCCGCCGGCCCGGGCACGGTCGAGCCGGTGGGCGAGGAACTGGCCGCGATCCTGCGGGCCGAGATCGCGGCGCTGGCCGCGCAGGGGGTGGCGTACGTGACCCTCGGCAACCCGCTGCTCGTCCCGCTGCTCACGGCCGACGGCCGGGCCCGGGTGGCCGAGGCCGGCGCGGTGCTCGAGGCGGTCATCGCGGCCGACCGATCCGCGGTCACCGGGCTCGGCGCGCCGCCGGACTTCCGGGTCGGCCTGGATCTCACCGACCACGGGCCGTTCGCGACGACGGAGAGCGGGTACGACCCCGGCGCGCTCGACCGGCTCGTCGGCGGGACCCGTTCCACCGGCTGTGCGTCGACTTCCCGGCCGGCCCGGCCCGGCGGCTGCCGTTCGACGACATCCCGGCCGGCATCGCGGTCAGCTTCGGCATCGTCGACGTCTCGGTGCCCGCCCCCGAGCCGATGGACGACCTGCTGGCGATCGCCGACGAGATCGCGGACCGCCGCAGCGTCGACGTGGCGTTCGCCCCGAACGCCGGTTTCGCCCCCTCGGCCGGCGCGCCGCTGATGACCGCCGACGAGCAGAAGGTCAAGCTGCAGCGGGTCGAGATGGTGTGCCGCTACTTCTGGGGCAACGAAATCTGAGGCTCGGCGTCGTCGGTGTCCATCGCGACCTCGGTGTCCATCGCGGCTTCGGTGTCCATCGCGACGAGGAAGGGCGGCCGATTCTGGACGGCGGCGTAGATCCGCCCGATGTACTCCCCGAGCAGCCCCAGGCAGATCAGCTGGACGCCGCCGAGCAGCAGCACCGCGACGTACAGCGACGTCCAGCCCGGCACCACCGCGCCCAGGCCCCAGGCCACCAGCGCGCTGACCATCAGGCCCAGGCAGAGCAGGAAGCTGAGCAGCCCCAGCCAGGTGGCGATCCGCAGCGGCGTCGCCGAGAAACTGGTCACGCTGTCCAGGGTCAGCTTGATCATCTTGCTGAGCGGGTACTTGGTCTCGCCGGCGACCCGCTCGGCCCGCACGTAGCTGACCTCGGCGCTGGAGAAGCCGAGCGAGGGCACCATCAGGCGGTAGACCGGCCGCTGCTCGGGCAGGTCGTTGAGCACGTCGACCACCGCGCGGCTCATCAGCCGGAAGTCGCCGGCCTGGTCGCTCACCCAGGGGCCGACCAGGCGCCGCATCGTCCAGTAGTAGACGCCGGCCGTACGCCGCTTGAAGATCGTGTCCGAGCTGCGGTCGTGGCGCACCCCGTACACGACGTCGACGGCCTTCTCCCGGGCGACGGCGAGCATGTCGCCGATCGTCTCCGGCGGGTCCTGCAGGTCGGCGTCGATGCTGACCACGTAGTCGCCGCGGGCCGAGCGCAGCCCGGCGGCGAGCGCGGCCTGGTGCCCGACGTTGCGGCGCAGCGCGACGACCCGCAGCTGCGGCCAGCCGGCCCGCAGCTCGAGCAGGCGCGCCACGGTCGCGTCGCGGCTGCCGTCGTCGACGGCCACGACCTCGTACGCCAGGCCGAGCCGGTCGAGGACGGGCCGCAGCCGGGCGACGAAGTGGTCGACCGCCTCGCGCTCGTTGTACATCGGCGTCACCACGGAGAGGTCCAGCGACGACACGTTCATCCCTACCTCCTCCAGGCGGCCGGAAGACCGGCCGGAACACCGGCCGGAAGAGTAGCCGAACCCCGGGTCTAACGTCATCGAGGTGGCCGAAACGGCGGGAGCGTGGCGCCATGGAACTCGACCGGCGGGAGTCCGTCGACCTGGGCGACAGCACGCAGTGGATCCGCATCCGGGCCGCGAGGGCGGGCAACCCGCCGCTGCTGCTGGTGCAGATGGGCCCCGGCCTGCCGATGCTCAACGAGGTGCCGGCCTTCCGGCGGCTGGCGCTCGAGGACGACTTCACCGTCGTCTACTGGGATCAGCGCGGGTGCGGGCGGTCCCTGCGGTCGGCGGCCGCGCTGAGCATCGAGGCGATGGTCGACGACACCGTGCGGCTGCTCACGATCCTGGCCGACCGCTTCGGCCGGCCCCCGGTCGTGGCCGGGTTCTCGATGGGCGCGACGATCTCGGCGTACGCCGCGGCGCGCCGGCCCGACCTGGTATCGGCCCTGGTCACGGTCGGCATGGACATCGACGGGCCGGCCATCGAGGAGAACGCCTACCGGTTCGCGCTCACCACCGCCCGTGCGCGGCGCCACCGCCGGGCGATCCGGCAGCTGGAGGCCATCGGGCCGCCGCCGCACCTGCGGCCCGAGCAGTTCGCGACCCGCGCGCGGTGGAACATGACGCTCTGCTGGTACTGGACCAGCAGGTAGCCCATGCCGCCGGTGGCGACCAGGAAGTCGACCAGCAGCGTGACGATCAGACCGGGACGGCGATCCGGACGCCGATGACGATCTCGGGCAGCAGGCTCGGCAGGACCACCTTGCGGAGCCGGTCGCCGGGGCTCAACCGCAGGCAGTCGGCCATCTCCAGGCGGAGGACGGGTAACGAGGCACGAGCCGCGGCCGTGTTGAGGAGGATCGGCCAGACCGTCCCGTACGCAATGATTCCGATTTCGGTTTTGGTGTTCGCTTGGAAGAGGACCAGGGCGGCGGGGACGATCGCCGCGGCGGGAGTGGCGCGGATGAACTCGAAGAGCGGGTTCAGGGCGCGGCTCAGCGAGCGGGAGGAGCCGAGCGCCGCGCCGAGGGCCACGCCCAGGACCGTCGCCAGCAGCAGGCCGAGGGCGAAGAGTCTCAGGGTGATGCCCAGGGCCGACGCCACGATGCGGCCTGGTACGCGTGTCACGTGGGTGCAACCCAAGGGTTACGAAAAGTCGCCCTCGGCGAGCCCGCGCGAGGGCCGCCGGTGAGGGATGCTTCAGCTACTTCCGGCGCCCGTTACTATGCGCGGTGCGGCGCGCCCCGGCGCCGCCTTCGGCCCCCGGCGAAGGGAAGATCGTGGATCGGCAGTGGAGCCGGATCGGCGCGCGCGTCGCGTCGGTCGTCCTGCTGGTGGCCGGCGCCGCCGGTGGCCTCTACCTCGGCGAGGGCCGCCCGGCTCGGCCGAGCGGCCCGGTCGATCTCTCCTTCCAGGTCCAGACCGACGAGATGCAGCTGCTGAAGGCCCGGCAGAACGAGCACGTGGCCGCCCGCGCGTGGCAGCGCGAGGCCGAGTCGGAGGCCGCCGAGAAGGCGTCGGCCGAGGCGACGAACGTGGCCGGCAAGGCCCATGACCTGGCCCAGGCCGCGAAGGCGAAGAAGGCCGCGGACAAGGCGAAGGCGTCCGGCGGCACGGTCCCGTACAACGGGCCGATTCCGACGTCGTGCAAGGAGTTCGGCGGCAACCGGGCCACCGGCTGCGCGCTGATGCTGGCGGCCGGCTACGGCATCGACCAGTTCCCGTGCCTGAACAACATGTGGAACAAGGAGAGCGGCTGGAACCACAAGGCCGAAAACCCGAACGGGGCGTACGGGATCCCGCAGGCCTTCCCGGGCAACAAGATGGCCTCGGTCGGATCCGACTGGAGGACGAACCCGGCCACCCAGATCAAGTGGGGCCTCGGGTACATCCGGGGCAAGTACCAGACGCCGTGCGGCGCGTGGACGCACTGGGAAGCGAACCACTCGTACTGATGCCGGGGCGGGCCCGGTGGCCCGCCCCGGATCGATCAGCTGCCGAAGGCCTGGAACTCGGCGACCCGCACGTTCAGCGCCTGCGGGCTGGCCGTGCCGCAGTCGGTGCCGGCCCGCGGATCGGCGTCCAGTTCACCCGCGTAGTCCGGGCCGCCCGTGCACTGGTTGGCCAGCACCTCGAACCGCAGATGCGTGGCCGTGGTCGGCGGGATCGGGAACGACCGCACGATCAGTTCCGGCGCGCGGGGGCGAGGTGCCACCGAGGGGAACGCGTCCGCCCGGCTGGTGTAGACCGGCCGGAAATCGGCGGCGTCCGCGCAGGTCACCGCCGCCGAGGCGGTGCACGCCAGCACCCGGAACTGCCGCAGCGCCGAGTAGCGGCTCTGCGTGGCGCCGTCCGGGTCGGCCGGGATCGGCGGCCGCAGCATGGCGCTCACCTGCACCCGCCGGATCCTCTGCGCCCCGCCGGCCAGGTCGACCGTGACCTGCTTGCCGGCCACCGCGCTGCCCAGCGACGCCCAGTTCGTCGCCTCGTCGTCGTCCACCAGCCGGGCCAGGTTGACCCCGTCCCCGGTCACCGTCGCGCCGCCGCTGCCGGAGGCCAGGTTGACCGGCATGCGCACCGGCAGCGTGGCCGGCCCGGCGTGGAACGAGGTCGCGCGGACCCGCGCCGCGCCGTACCCGGGAGCCTGGGTGATGAACGTGTAGGTCCCGGGAACCAGCCGCACGGTGTCCGGGAGCGCGGTGGCCGGGTCGGTGTCCGCCACCGGCACCGCCCGCGCCTGGTAGTCGCCGACGAACAGCTTCGCATTCGGCACCGCCCGGCCGCGCTCGTCCACCGGCCGGAAGGCGATCACCGCCGGCGCGGCGTACCGCGAGCTGAAGCTCGGCGTCGGGTTCACGTCGGCGGCCCCGTTGCTGACCGCGCCCTCGCCCAGCCCGCGCTTCGCGAACGCGTTCCACAGCAGCGCCTGGTTCGCCCCGCCGAACCGGACCAGGTCGGCGCCGAGCAGCGCGTCCCGGGCGTCCACCATGCTGTTCGCGCTGTTGGCCAGCAGCAGGAACGAGTCGAACACCAGTTGCGCCCAGCGCCGGTTGCCCGGGCAGGAGGTCACCGCGACCCGGCCCGCCGCGCACGCCTTCTGCAGCGCCGGCGTGCCCGCCCCGTACCGCTTGATCATCGCGGCCCGGATGTCGAAGTTCGTCGCCGTCCACACCTCGCCGGAGGCGTGCACCTGCAGCCCGACGAAGTCGTAGTCGATCGCGCTGTAGTTGAGCGGGCTCGCGCTCATGTTGTAGTTCCGGATCCCGGCGATCGGGTCCCCGGTGACGTACTGCCCGATCGTGTACGCCCCGAGGCCGCGCGGCGCGTACCCGTTCTCGTTGAGGTACTCCATCGCCATCTGGTCCGACCAGCTCTCGCTCATGCCCTGCGGCGAGCTGAGCCCCGCGTCCGGCCCGGCGATCATCCGGTTGGTGATGGCGTGCGTGTACTCGTGCCCGACCACCGACATGTCGTAGTCGCCGTCCACGCAGGGCGCGTAGAACGTGCCCGCGATCGGCTGCCACAGGTACATGTTGGTGATCGGCGCCTGCCCGTCCGGCGGCGTGATCTGGTTGGCGTTGTCCCGGGCCGCGAAGTCCGGCGGCCCGCCGCTGATCCCACCGGCCTGCGCGTTGCCCTGCTCCCGGTCGGCACCGAGCCCGCCGCGACCGAGGTTGTCGTCCTGCATGTTCCAGGTCTTCTCGGTGAAGCCCAGCTGGTACGCCCAGTCGTGCATCCGGTTGTGCAGGGCGAACAGGTTGGTCCGGGCCGCGTCGATGTCGTTGCGCTGCGCGGTGTCGAAGACGGCCGGCGAGCACTGCGCCCGCTGCCACTGGTTGGCCCACCGGTAGTCGTAGTCCCGGTCCGGCCGCGGCGTGGCGGTTTCGGTCCCGACCGTGAACGGATCGTTCGAGTTCCAGTTCTGCACCGCGATCGCGTTGTTGCCCGCCGTGGTGTGGGTCGAAGAACCGGTCAAGACATCCCACGCCGTCCCGCTCACGTAGTCGCACCCGCGCGACGGCTCGGAGCACCAGGTCTGGCGGGTGTCGCGGGACGAGTAGTCGGTCGGCGGCGACAGCGGGAACGCCGACCACTCGCCGCCGTCGGAGTCCGCATCGACGATGTTCTCGCGCAGCAGCACGCCGCCGTCGCGAGCGTCCACATAGGTCGTGTACGCGACCGGATCGGCGCCGCTCAAGCCCGCTCCGAGCGTCACCTGGTAGGCGGCCCGGGCGCCCCGATCGGCGGTGGGCACCGCGACCAGGCGGCTCGCCAGCACGGTCGGGTCCGCCAGGCCCGCGTCCGCGGCGGCCCGGCGCTGCGCGTCGGCCACCGGCACCGTGGCCGGCGCGGGGGTCTCGGCGTCCCGGGCGAGCGACGAGCTCACATACCAGACCTGTCCAGCGCGGACGCCGAGCGCGAGCAGCCCGTCGTGCCCGGCCGGCAGGTCACCGAAGTGCTGCCGGAAGAGCACCGCCGCGCCGGCCCCGAGCGGCGCGGAGGTGAGCAGGTCGAGCGCCGCCGCGCCGCGCTCGGTCAGGCCGAGCAGGTCCCGGTTCGCGTCGACGTACGCGCGGGCGGCAGCGATCGGGTCCGCGGACAGACCGGTTGCGAGCGGTTTCGCGGCCGGGGTGAGCGCGGACGGCGTGCCGAAGGTGTTCCACCGGGCGGTCGCGCCGGCGGCGATCGCGAGCGCGCGTTGCCGAGCGGTCGGCGCGATCAGCCCGTGTCGGTTGTCGACGGTCTGGTGCCGGCCGTCGTCGCCGGGCGAGGGGCTTGGCGCGGCCTGGGCGACGGCCGGCGCGGCCAGGACGAGCGTGGTGGCGAGAAGCAGAGTGGCGGCTGCCGGTAACGCACGGGATGGTGTGCGCACGGTCCCTCCTAGGTCGAACGGTTTTACCGGTCTCCTGGATCGGATCGCACGAGGTGGTCGCCCGGCATGGGCCGAACATCCAGAATAGAAAGTTGTCGAAACATCGATCTTAAGGGGGCCGCCCGGGCCCATGACCGGCCCGGGCGGCCGGGAGGCGAGCTAGGGCGTCCAGGGGGCCGTGACGACCCAGCTCACGTCGTCGGCCCACAGGTTCGACGAGTCGAACGCGTTGGAGCCGCCGTTGCTGGCGATGTAGACGTTGTTGCTGTAGTGCCGGATGTATCGGGTCGAATAGTTGTTCGACATGAACGAGTTGCCCTGGCCGTTCATCCCGGCCTGCGGGCAGAACGTCGCGTCGTTGGCGAACAGCGAGCTGCCGTCGTTGGCTTGCAGGTAGAGCTGGAAGTTCTGGTGCCGCAGGTAGCTGCCCGCGGTGTCCCTCGACTCGAACGAGACGCAGGAGCCGTTGGCCAGGCCCGACCGGACGATCCAGGACGCCTGCGACTTGGCCGCCGACGAGCTGGACGAGCTGACCACCTGGGTGGAGACGGTCGCCCCGGAGTGGCTGATGTAGCGGGTCGTGCAGCAGGCGGTGGTGGCCCGCAGCGAGATGGTCGAGCCGACCGTGGGGCCGGTGCTGGTGCCGCCGCCGGTCGCGTACGCGGCGGCGGTGATGTTCGCCTGCACCGAGTTCTCGGTCGCGTCGCTCGGGTAGCCGCTGGTCATGACGCCCTCGTAGAAGGTGCCGGCCGAGCCGTTGCTGTTGTCCCCGCCGATGCCCAGGATGATGGCGCCTTCCTTGTGCATCGGGTTGTAGCCGGAGACGTTCGGCCGCGCGCCGCTGTAGAACGTGGACAGTGAGCCGGATTGAGCGTTGCCGCCGCGGATCGACCAGTGGCCGGGCTGGCCCTTGATGACCGCCGTGACGAACCGGTTGCCGATCGACGGGTCGTTCGCGTTGTAGCCGGCGTTCACGCCCGAGAACAGGCCGTTCTCCAGGTCGGCCATGATCCACGGGCCGTTGCCGGTGCCGTAGCCCCAGACCTTGATGTTGCCGAAGTAGATGGCTTCCATGTGCCCGTTGCCGGTGTCCGTGCTGCTGGTCTCGGCGTTGCCGTAGTCGAAGCAGCAGCCGCCGTTGTAGTGGGTGCCGTCGAGGATGGCGTACATGCCCTCGGCGGCGTCGCCGGTGGCGATCCCGCTGGTGTGGTTGTTGCGGTAGCCGGTGCCGGGCGCGACGAAGACGCCGTACGCCTTGTGGCCGCCCACCGTGACCGGCGCGGCGGTGGCGTTCGCGAGGTTGTCGTAGCCGCCGGCGGCCGGCCCGTTGAAACCACCGGGCGGGGCCTGGGTGAGGTTGTTGCCCCGGCCGGACTGGTCATAAATGATCGTGATGACGCAGGACGTGCCGGAGCAGAAGGAGTCCTGGGCGGCCGCATTGGCCACGCCGCCGGCGCTGAGCGGCGCGATGTTCGCCGTGGCGTTGTCCGAGGCGCGCCGGACCTGGTAGAGCGAGCCGGTGTAGCTGCCGTACAGGGCCCGGGTGGTGCTGTGGGCGGCGACGCAGGGCGTGCCGCCGGAGGCGTAGATGTCGCACGGGCCGGTGGTGGCCGCCTGTGCGCTGCCGGCGCCGGCGAACAGGCTCGCTACCAGGGCGCCGGTGGCGGCGACCGCGAGCAGCCCTCTGCGCGGGCGGGAATGTGCCATGGTGACCTCTTCCGTGGCGAAAGGACAGGGCAGAAAGGCCAGAACCTCCTTTCCCGTACGCCGGGGAGCGTCGCCGGCAAAGCAGTGAAGGACGTGGATGTGAACGTTAACGTAGGCCGCACCGCCACGGAGCGCAATGCCTTCTGAGCCGCTAGTTGAACGGTGGCCGATTGACCCCGTAGAGCGAGTGGATCTGCGCGGACCGGATCTCGATCCGCCACACCACGACGCCGACCGTGACCAGCACGGTGAGCGTGCTGAACAATCCGAAGGCGAGCCGGTGGCCGGGTGCGAAGGCGGCGTAAAGAGCACACAGCGCCGCCGCGAAGCCGCCGCAGCCAGTGCTCAGTTGCAACTCGCGCTGCAGCTGGTGCCATCGGGTGTGCGCGAGCCGGGTCCGGCCGAAATGCGAGGGCGGCGACCATTTCGCCGTCGTCCACAGGCCGGCCACGATCACGAACCAGAGCGCGGCGAGCCACGTGCTCCACCCGGCCGCGTTGCCCAGAAAGAACGCCGGCGGAATCTCCAGGCCGGCGATCGCGAATGGCAGGAAGCTGTCCAGGAAACTCGGCGCCCAGCGCAGCATCACGCTCATCGTCAGGTAGAAGTAGAAAACCACCACGAACACCATCATCAGCGCCACGCTCTGCGCGACGACCAGCACGGACGGCTTCTCGAACGTGTTCTGGGCGAGCAGCGCGAGGGCCACCCCCTGGATGATGCTGATGATGGTGATGAAGCCGTTCGGCGAGACCTCGAGCGAACGGCGAATGAGCACGTCGTGGGTCAGTCCCTGAATTGCCTCGCCGCGCCCGACGTCCAACACTTCTTCTTGGTATTCAACGGTGCGCGGGTGCGCACTTGTCGACGAGCCGCCCTCGTGATAAAGCCGCGGATTCGCCCTGCGTCTATGCTTGGGAACCGTGAAGTCGTTTGATTCGATCGCCACGCCCCACATGATGGTCCCGGGGTCAATAGCGAATAGCCGGGCGCCGCGGTTCCTTTAGTAATCCTTAAGTGATCTGTATCTGCCCTGCTGGTCGGCAATTTTCGGGGTGTCCTCGGGTGATCCGGAAAGCCGCTTTCGGATCTTGGCGAAAACGCAGGTCACCGCCGTCCGGCTGGCAGCCTGTAGGACGCCGGTGACGCTATGGTGATCGGTACGCAGGGTGAGGGCGTGACCGTGAGTGCGAGAAGGCAGTAAACCGGCAAATTACGTGGAGGCGTAGTTCCGCAGGACATTCAGCGCTACCTCGCCGTACGCACCCTTGGTTTGCAACCCGGAGGCGGAGGGCGCGAGACGTTGCGCACCCACCCGGCAGAAGGCGCCGGCGGAGCCGGAGATGACGTTCTCTGCGGCGGGATCGCCGAACCGCCACGCCGAGCCGTCCGGCGCGGTCAGGTCGCAGAACACCTCGACCACGGGATGACCGGCGACCCGGAAGGCATAGGGGAGCGTACGGTGCGCGAGCCAGGCGACGTGGCGGAGCCGGGCGGTGTCCGGATAGTCGAGGCCGAGCGGCGGCGCGATGTCCAGCGCGGCGTGCGCCCAGTGCTCGGCCAGCCGGGTGGTGGCCAGCGCGGGCGGCTTGAGCGGCGCGGCGACCCACTGCACCGGCCGTTGCGGATCGGCGGCGCGCAGGGCGGCGACCGAGGCGCGACGGGCGGCCCGCCAGCGCTCGAAGACCTCGGCCGGCTCGGCGCGCTGGCTGCGGACCATCGCCGCCATCGCCTCGTCCACGGTCGAGCCGTAGTCGCCCCACCGGACGGTCGGCGGGCCGGCGCCGAGCGTCGCGGCGACGCCCTCCTCGGTCTGGGCGAGATGCAGCACGACATCGGCGATCGTCCAGCCGGCGGCCGCCGACGGGGTCAGCCAGTCGGCGGGGGAGAGCTTGCTGAGCAGGGCCTCGACGTGGTCTTGCTCGGCCGCGAGGTCCTCGATGACATCGGGTGGGGTCATCCCACCATCGTGCGCCAGGGCCGCGGGGCTCGGATAGCGTCACCGATCATGGACAAGGTCGCGCGGGTTCTCACCGAGGTGTTCGCCCCGGCCGTGCTGGCCGCCGTGCTGCCGCTCATCGTCGGCCTGCACGCCGCCGGATCGCCGGTGAAGGGCCTCGGGTGGGGGCTCCTGGCGAGCCTGTTCTGCGCGGTCATCCCGTACGCGATGATCCTGCGCGGGGTGCGCCGGGGCCGGCTGAGCGATCGGCACATCGGTGAGCGCGCGCAACGGACCGGCCCGCTGCTCTTCGGCCTGGGATCGGTCCTGATCGGTTTGGCGCTGCTGCTGGCCACCCACGCGCCCCGCGAACTGGTCGCGCTGATCGTGGCGTCGTTCGCCGGGGGCGCGGTGGCCACCGCGATCAACCATTTCTGGAAGTCGAGCATCCACGCCGGCGTGGCGGCCGCCTCGGCGGTGGTCCTGGTGCTCATCTACGGCCCCGCGCTGCTGGTCACCGTGGTCGTGGTCGCTGCCGTCGGCTGGTCGCGGGTGCGGCTGCGCGACCACACGGTGGCCCAGGTGATCGTCGGCGCGGCGATCGGTGCCGCGATCGGGGGAGTGGTGTTCGGCCTGCTGCGGTGACACTCCCCAGCGGGACCGCGAGCGACGATGATCGGGGGATGAGCGACGACGCCACCAAGATCCTGCTGACCGAATCGGAGATGCCGCGGCGCTGGTACAACATCGTGCCGGACCTGCCCAGCCCACCACCGCCCGTCCTGCACCCCGGCACCCTGCAGCCGGTCGGGCCGGACGATCTCGCCCCGCTCTTCCCGATGGCGCTGATCGAGCAGGAGGTCACCGCCGAGCGCTACGTCGACATCCCCGAGGAGGTGCTCGACGTCTACCGGCTCTGGCGGCCGTCGCCGCTCTACCGGGCCCGGCGGCTGGAGAAGGCGCTCGGCACCCCCGCGAAGATCTATTACAAGTACGAGGGGGTCTCGCCGGCCGGCTCGCACAAGCCGAACACCGCCGTCCCGCAGGCGTTCTACAACGCGGCCGCGGGCGTCCGCCGGCTGACCACCGAGACCGGCGCCGGGCAGTGGGGAACCGCGCTGGCCTTTGCCAGCGCCCAGTTCGGCCTCGAGTGCGAGATCTGGCAGGTCCGCGCCTCGTACGACCAGAAGCCGTACCGGAAAATCATGATCGAGACGTTCGGCGCGACCATCCACCCGTCCCCGTCCACGCTGACCGCGGCCGGCCGTCAGGTGCTCGAAACCGATCCGGACTCGCCGGGTTCGCTCGGCATCGCGATCAGCGAGGCGGTCGAGGTCGCGGCGCAGAACGCGGACACCAACTATGCGCTCGGGAGCGTGCTCAACCACGTACTCCTGCATCAAACGATCATCGGCGAGGAGGCGCTCCTGCAACTCGCCAAGGCCGGAGCCACGCCCGACGTGATCGTCGGCTGCACCGGTGGCGGCTCCAACTTCGGCGGCCTCGCGTTCCCGTTCCTGCGCGAGAAGCTGGCCGGCCGGATGGCGCCCACGATCCGCGCCGTCGAGCCCGCTTCCTGTCCCTCGCTGACCAAGGGCATCTACGCGTACGACTTCGGGGACACCGCCGGCATGACCCCGCTGATGAAGATGCACACGCTTGGGCACGAGTTCATCCCCGACCCGATCCACGCCGGTGGCCTGCGGTATCACGGGATGTCGCCGCTGCTCTCGCACATCTACGAGCTCGGCCTGATCGAGGCGGTCGCGAAGACGCAGAAGGAGTGCTTCGAGGCGGGCGTCCGGTTCGCGCGCGCGGAGGGCATCATTCCGGCGCCGGAGCCTACGCACGCGCTCGCGGCTTGCATCGAGGAGGCGTTGCGCTGCAAGGAGAGCGGGGAGGAGAAGGTGATCCTGACCGCGCTGTGCGGGCACGGGCACCTGGATCTGGCCGCTTATGGTCGTTTCCTGGCCGGGGACATGGTCGACCACGAGCTGTCCGGGGAGGCGGTGTCGGCGGCGCTCGCCAACTTGCCCGCCGTGCCGGCCTGAGGGCTCCGGCGTGCTCCTAATGCTCTGCGCACCGTGCCGCGCCGCTCTGCGCACCGTGCCGCCCGCTCTGCGCACCATGACGCCCCCTGCGCACCATGACGCCCCGCTCTGCGCACCATGACGCCCCGCTCTGCGCACCATTACGCGCTGCTCTGCTTACTGGGGCGCGGCAGATCGGAGTGCGGTGAGGACGGCGGTCACCTCCGGGCGTGGGGTGGCCGGGCGGCGCACGGCCGCGGTGATCCGCCGGGTGACCGGTGGGTCCAGCGGCCGCGTCGCCACCCGGTAGCGCGGATCGATCGCGAGGCTGGGCAGCAGCGCGATCGACCGGGACTTCTCCACGTGCTGCAACGCGATCATGTAGTTGTTGAACCGGCAGATCACCGACGGCTCGAATCCGGCCTCGCGGCAGAGCCGGGTCGCCAGCTCGGACATGTACGACCCGGTCACGTCGAAGGTCCACCGTTGCGCCGCGCACGCCTCGAGGCCGACCACCTCCTGCGCGGTCAGTGGATGGCCGTCCGGCAGAACCAGCACGATCTCGTCCGCGGCGATCGGCACCAGGTCGATCGCCGGGTCGAGCTCGGCCCCGACGAAGTCGGTCGTGGTGATGATGACGTCCACGTCCCCGCGGCGCAGCGCGGGCATGCTGTCGTGCGGTTCGAGCTCGAGCAGCACCACGGTGACGTCCGGATGCCGCTCGGCGAGCCGGGCCACCGCGGGCTCGGCCAGCGCGTGCACGGCGCTCTGGAACGCGGCCAGCGTGACCGTCCCGGCCGGCTCGTCGGCCAGCCCCCGCAACTCGGCCTCGGCGGCCTCCATGGCGGCGAGGATCTCCCGGGCCCGGCCGGCCAGCAGCACCCCGGCCGCGGTCAGCCGCACCCGCCGGCCGGTGCGCTCGAGCAGCGTGGTGTGCGTCTCCCGCTCCAGCGTGGCGAGCTGCTGGGAGACCGCCGACGGGCTGAGATTGCCGCGCTGCGCGACCGCTCGCACGGTGCCGTAGGTGGCGAGGTCGGCGAGCAGGCGCAACCGCCAAGGATTGAGCGTCATAACCCGATTGTCTCGCCGAGCGAGTATCTCGCGGGGTGAGTATCTCGCGGGGCGAGTATCTCGCGGGGCGAGTAACTAGTTCAGCGAGTGATATCTGTGCGCTTCCGCTTAACAGCAGCGGCGGAAAGGTGAGATGGACGTGACGCTCGGGCAGTTTCTAGCGTCGAGGGCATGACTGATTCGTTCTGGTCCGATGCCGAGCGTCATCTCGTCCGCTACTCCGGCGCCGGCCGCTTCGTGCCTGAGATCATCGAGCGGGCCGAGGGCAGCTTCGTCTACACGGCCGACGGCCGGAAGCTGCTCGACTTCACGTCCGGGCAGATGAGCGCCATCCTCGGGCACTCGCACCCCGACGTGGTGGCGACCGTGCAGCGCCAGGTTGGCACGCTCGACCACCTGTTCAGCGGCATGCTCAGCCGGCCGGTCGTCGAGCTCGCCCGCCGCCTCGCCGGGACCCTGCCCGAGCCGCTCGAGAAGGTGCTGCTGCTGACCACCGGCGCCGAGTCGAACGAGGCCGCGATCCGGATGGCGAAGCTGGTCACCGGGCGGCACGAGATCGTCTCGTTCGCGCGCTCCTGGCACGGCATGACCCAGGCGGCGGCGAGTGCCACCTACTCCTCCGGGCGCAAGGGGTACGGCCCGGCCGCGCCCGGCAACTTCGCCATCCCCACCCCGAACGCGTACCGGCCCGACTTCACCGACGCCGACGGCGGGCTCGACTGGCGGCGGCAGCTGGACTACTCGTTCGAGCTGTTCGACGCGCAGTCGGTGGGTAGCCTCGCCGCCGTCATCGTCGAGCCGATCCTCAGCTCGGGCGGCGTGCTCGACCTGCCGCCGGGCTACCTGGCCGCGCTGCGCGACAAATGCCACGAGCGCGGCGGCCTGCTGATCCTGGACGAGGCGCAGACCGGGCTGTGCCGCACCGGGGACTGGTACGCGTTCGAGCGCGACGGCGTGGTGCCGGACATCCTCACGCTCTCCAAGACGCTCGGCGCCGGGCTGCCGCTCGCCGCGGTGGTGACCAGTGCCGAGATCGAGCGGGTCGCGCACGAACGCGGATTCCTGTTCTTCACCACGCACGTGTCCGATCCGCTCGTCGCGGCGGTCGGGAACACCGTCCTGGACGTGCTGGAAAAGAACGAACTCGATCGGCGGGCCGCGGAGCTCGGTGCGTACCTCCGAACGGGTTTGCTCGGTCTTGGTCAGCAGCACCGGGTGATCGGCGACGTGCGGGGGCGCGGCCTGCTGGTCGGTCTGGAGCTGGTGCTCGACCGCCACACCAAGGAGCCCGCGAACGAACTGGGCGCCGCGGTCACGCAACGCTGCCTGGAACTGGGCCTGCACATGAACGTCGTCCAACTGCCGGCGATGGGCGGCGTGTTCCGGATCGCGCCCGCGCTGACCTCGTCGACGGAGGAGCTGGACCTGGGCGTGGCGATCCTGGACGAGGCGATCGCCGACGTCACCGGCAAGATGGGGCTTTGACGGCGGCTCTGTCGGGGCGGCCCGACCGAAACCGAGCAAAGGCGATCGGGAATCGAACGCGATCGGATTCGATCGGCGGGTCGGGCGCCCCGCTCGGCGACCGGAAATGAGCGAGTGCGCCATCGCGATCCGCCCGGCGGCCGTGCGGCGGCGGGGTCAGCGCCCGGAAATGAGCGAGCGCGCGAGCGCGATCAGCTCGGCCAGCCGCGGCGGCGGGTCGTCGCGCCACCAGGCGAGCCGTACCTCGATCGGTGGCGCGTCCCGGACCGCGCGATAGGCGACGCCCGGCCGCGGGTTCTGGTTGGCGGTCGCCTCCGAGGTGACGCCGACCGCCTGACCGGCCGCGATCAGAGTCAGCCACTCGTCCACCCCGTGCGACTCGCGGGTCGACGCCGGCGCGCCGCCCGGCGGCCACAACCCGGGCGTGGTCGTTCCGGTCCGGCTGTCCAGGGCGACCGTGTAGCGAGCGAGTTCGGCCATCCGCACCGACCGCCGCCGGGCGAGCGCGTTGTCGGTCGCGACCGCCGCGTAGCGCGCCTCCGAACCGATCGGCGTCGTCTCGAAGCGGTCGTCGTCGAGCGGCCGGCGCAGCACCGCCACGTCGGCGACGCCCTCGGCGAGGCCGGCGGTCGCCGTGCCCGACTGCACGAAGACCAGCGGGACGCCCGGGTGCGCCGACTGCCACGCGCGCTGCAGACGCCGGGTGTGCTTGCCGAGCGCCGCCCAGGCGTACCCGATCCGCAGCTCTTGATCTTGTCTCGCCACCGTCCGCTCGAGATGGGTCACCTCCTCGAGCACGCGCCGGGCGGCCGGCAGCACCCGGGCCCCGGTCGCGGTCAGCGCCACCTGCCGGGTGGTGCGCTGCAGCAGCCGCGCGCCCAACACGGCCTCCAGTCCGGCGATCGCGCGCGACACCGCCGCCTGGGACAGGCCCAGCTCGGTCGCCGCCTCGGTGAACGTGCCGGCGTCGGCCACCGCGACCAGCGCCGCCAGCTGACGCAGCTGCACATTCATGCGCCAAGCGTATAGGTGCGACGCCTCGCTCATTTCTCTCGCCGATCGGAAACGCTCACGCTGAGCCGGTGAATGCCAAGACCGCCGCCGGCGTCGTGACCATGCTCGCGAGCGCCGCCAGCAACCAGGTCGGCGCCGCGATCGGCGCGCATGCCTTCCCGCTGATCGGGCCGGCCGGGGTGGTCGCCGTCCGGCAGGTGGTCGCCGCCGTCGTGCTGCTGCCCGCCGCCCGTCCCGACATCCGCCGCTTCACCTGGGCGCAATGGTGGCCGACCCTGCTGCTCGCGCTGGTCTTCGCGACGATGAACCTCAGCCTCTACACCGCGATCGACCGCGTCGGCCTCGGCCTCGCCGTCACCCTGGAGTTCCTCGGCCCGCTCGCCGTCGCGCTGGCCGGCTCCCGTACCCGATCGGATCTGCTCTGCGCCGCCATCGCCGCGATCGGCGTCTATGTCCTGGTCCTGCCCGGCTCGTCGAGCGACCACCTCGGCGTCGGCCTCGGACTGCTCGCGGCGGCCTGCTGGGCGGCGTACATCCTGCTCAATCGCCTGGCCGGCGCCCGCCTCCCCGGCTTGCAGGCCCCCGCGGTCGCGACCACTTGCTGCGTCCTGCTCTACCTCCCGATCCTGGTCGTCATCAAAACCGGGGGCATCGGGTACGCCGTGACCGCGGGCCTGCTGAGCTCGGCCGTCCCCTACGCCGCCGACCTGATCGTGCTCCGCTTCGTCCCGGCCCGGCTGTTCGGCGTCTTCATGAGCTGCCACCCGGTGCTCGCCACGCTGGCCGGCGTCGCCCTGCTCGGCCAGATCCCCGCCGCGCACCGATGGATCGGCATGGGCCTGGTGGTGACGGCCAACGCGCTTGCGGTCACCATCGCACGCTCCCGGGCGGAACCAGGGCACGTCACGGGTGCGCCGCCGGCCCCCGCCCTGCCATCGTGAACGCATCATCCGAGACAGGGGGAAGAGATGCCACATTGGCTGCACGGATCCGCGGCCGGACTGCCGGTCGAGGGCGACCTGCCCGGCTTCGAGGGCGCGACCGGCTGGCTCAACTCGCCGCCGCTGACCGGCGATGACCTGCGCGGGCGGGTGGTGCTGGTCAACTTCTGGACGTACACCTGCGTGAACTGGCTCCGCCAGCTGCCCTACGTGCGCGCCTGGGCCGCGAAGTACGCCGGCCAGGGCCTGGTCGTGGTCGGCGTGCACACCCCGGAGTTCGGCTTCGAGCACGACCTCGCCAACGTCCGCCGCGAGGCGACCGGCGACCGGGTCGGCTATCCGGTCGCGCTCGACAACGACTACGCGGTCTGGCAGGCGTTCGACAACCACTACTGGCCCGCGCTCTACCTGGCCGACGGCGAGGGCCGGATCAGGTACCACCACTTCGGCGAGGGCGAGTACGCCCGTACGGAAATGGCGGTCCAGCGTCTTTTGAACGACTCCGATCGCACGGTCGTGTCGGTCGAACCGCGACCGGTCGAGGTCGCCGCCGACTGGGCCACCCTGCGCTCGCCGGAGAACTACACCGGTTACGAGCGCTCCGAGCGCTTCGCCTCGCCGTCGGGATTCTTCCCCGGTAAGCCGCACAGCTACGACGCCCCCGACCGGCTGGCCCTCAACGAGTGGGCGCTGGCCGGCGACTGGACGATCGGGGAGCAGGCGACCACGGCGAACGCGGCCGGCGGCCGGATCCTGAACCGTTTCCACGCCCGCGACCTCAACCTGGTGATGGGCGCCCCCGGCCCGGCCCGCTTCCGGCTGCTGCTCGACGGCCTGGAACCCGGTGAGGCGGCCGGCGAGGACGTCGGCCCCGACGGGCACGGCGAGATCGGCGACCGCCGGCTCTACCAGCTGATCCGCCAGCCCGGCCCGATCGCCGACCGCACCGCCGAGATCACCTTCCTCGACCCGGGCGCGGAGACTTACAGCTTCACCTTCGGCTGATTCCCTCCGGCGGCACTACGACGCCCTTCACCTCGGCCATGTACTTGCCGGCGGACGCGACCGCCTCCGGCTCGGCTTCGCCGTTCTGCCGGGCCACCATGTACGCGGCGTACCAGTCCCACCAGTCGTGCGGCGGCGCCACGGCCTCGAACGAGCCGTGGTGCTCCGCCGTGTCCTTCAACAGCGCGGCCAACTCCGCCACTTTCCCGCTCACGTCGGTCATGCACCCAGCCTGGCCCACGCCGGGCCCGGGTCGCACCCGGGTATCACCCTGGCTCGGGCACCGGGCGCGGCGCCGAGGCCGCCTCGACCAGCCGGCGCACGGCGCCCAGGCGCAGCAGCCGGTGAAAGGCCAGATAGCCGAGATAGACGCCGAGCACATTCGCGACGATGTCGTTCGCCTCGGCCCATCGATTGTCGTGCACGGTCAGGATCAGCACACATTGCGTGATCTCGATGGACGCGCTGAGCAGCAGGCCGAGCCGGAGCACGCGCATTTTGGTGCGAATCCCGAACAGCACGTACAGGATCGCCGCGAACGGCAACGTCATCGCGACGTTCAAAACCGAATCGCTCGGCCGTACGTGAGTGAACGGGATCGGATTGATCCGGAAGTACTGCGGTTCGGCGCCCCAGGACACGTGCAGCGGCAGCAGGGTCGCGCCCACCACGGCCACCGCGTACCAGGCGGCCAGCCACGCCGCCGCCAGGCGCACCGGGCTCCGCGGCCGCAGCGTCACCCAGGCGACGACCATGAGCAGCACACCGAGCGGCAGCAGGATCGGCGGCCCCGGAACGACGAAGCTTCGCATCCCGACCCACGGTACGTCGGCCCGGCGAGCGGCGTGCGGTCAGTGCAGCCAGCCATCCTTACGAGCGATCCGGATCGCGTCCAGCCGGTTGCGCGCCCCGGTCTTCGAGATGATCGCCGATAGGTAGTTGCGGACCGTGCCGCCCGACAGGTACAGCCGGCTGGCGATGTCCTTGACCGACTCGCCCTCCGCCGCGAGTCCGAGAACCTCCAGCTCCCGCGTGCTCAGCGCGCGATCGGCGTTGAGCGACGCGGCCTGCAGCATCGGCGACACCACCCGCTCGCCGTTGGCCAGCCGGCGTACCGAGTCGGCCAGCAGCGTCTCGGACGCGCCCTTCACCAGGAAGTTGAGCCCGGCCGCCCGGCGCCGGGGCGGGAGCATGCCGCGCTTGGCCGGATCGGAGAGCACGAGCATCGCGCAGGACGGGATCGCGGCGTGCAGGTCGGTGGCGAACGGCAGCAGCTGGCTCACCATGTACTCGGTGTCGAAGACGATCACCGTGGGCCACAGCTGCACCGACCGCTCGACGAGGCCGGCGTCCAGCGGCAGCGTCGCGACGAAGTGCATGTCGGGCTTGGACTCGATCAGCGCGCGCACCGGGACCCCGAAATATCCCTCGTCCCGCACCACCAGAACCCGGATCATGACACCACCTCGTCCTAGCGAACCCTCTCTACCGCTGCGCGTTCATTTCGGAGCTGCCGGCCGAAAGGATTGGCGGACTTGCTCACGGCTTCAACGTAACGCCCTGTGTCACGCGACACACGAAGAGATAGCCGATCGACCGAGGCGGATGTAGCGGATCTTCGCCGCGGCCAGCCGAAATGACCGCGAGACTCCGTGAACGACTATCTGAAACATTCACCAAGCGGGCGTATGCTCCCGGGCAGGCTCTTCCCGCTTGGGGGTTATTGCGATGACGCTTCGCGACACGCCGCCGTTCCGCGCCGACCACGTCGGCAGCCTCCTGCGACCGCGGCGCCTGCTCGACGCCCGGCAGCAGCGCGCCGACGGCAAGATCGACGCCGACGAGCTGCGCGCGGTCGAGGACGACGCGATCCGCGACGTCGTCCGCATGCAGCGCGAGGTCGGCCTGCGCTCGGCCACCGACGGCGAGTTCCGCCGTACGTCCTGGCACATGGATTTCATCTACCGGCTCGGCGGCATCCACCCGACCAGCGAGAAGATCCAGGTGCACTTCCGCAACGCGGCCGGCGAGCTCGACTTCGAGTCGGCCGCGCTCGCGATCGACGGCCCGGTCCGGCTGAACGAGACCATCTTCGGCGACGACTTCACGTTCCTGAACGGGATCGTCGGCGACGGCGTCACCGCGAAACTGACCATCCCGTCGCCGAGCATGGTGCACTACCGCGGTGGGATGGCCGCGATCGACCCGGCCGTCTACCCCGACCATGAGCAGTTCTGGTCGGATCTGAGCGCCGCGTACGCCGAACAGGTCCGCCGGATCGCCGCGCTCGGCTGCCGCTACCTGCAGCTCGACGACACCAGCCTGGCCTACCTGAACGACCCCGCCCAGCGCGCCCTGCTCAACCAGCGCGGCGATGACGCCGAACACCAGCACCTGCGCTACATCAAGCAGATCAACGCGGCGATCGCCGACCGTCCCGCCGAGCTCGCCGTGACCACCCACATGTGCCGCGGCAACTTCCGCTCGTCGTGGGCGGCCGAGGGCGGCTACGACTTCGTGGCCGAGGCCCTGTTCAGCGAGCTGGCGGTCGACGGCTTCTTCCTGGAGTACGACGACGAACGCTCGGGCGGCTTCGCCCCGCTCCGCTTCGTGCCGCCGGGCAAGATGGTCGTGCTCGGCCTGGTGACCACCAAGCGCGGCACGCTGGAGTCGAAGGACACCCTGAAGCGCCGTATCGACGAGGCCACCAAGTACATACCCCTCGAACAACTCTGCCTCTCCGGCCAGTGCGGCTTCTCCTCGACGGTCGAGGGCAACGTCCTCACCTACGACGAGGAGGTCGCCAAACTCCGCCTGATCGTCGAAACCGCCGAAGAAGTCTGGGGATAGGCGGGGTAGGCGGTCCAAGCTCTGAGCGTTTCCGTTCCGCGCCTTTGACCGTACGAGTCAGCCAAGTCCCCGGTGTGCCAGGGCCGCGGGCTGCAACACCGGCTCCGACCCCGGCCGCCGGGCGGGCCCGGCCCAAGACGAGCTGATCCACCCGGTGTCAACCAAGGGACCTCGGGTTCGGCGGGTGAGCACATCGACGGAAGATCGGGTCGCCGATGGCCGTCCTGCGGCGGCTCGATCAGGCATGATCCCGGACGCCCGGGTCAGGGTGTCGAGACGGCGAACCAGAAGAAGCCGTGGCCGACCAGGCCGACGTCGTAGTCGCCCGAGTCGGCGATGCGCGGGAACTCGGCGCCGCCGGTCAGTTCGCGGGGGATCGTACCGCCGAAGCTCGGCAGGGACAGCGTGGTGGTCTGGGTGGTCGCGGCGAAGTTGAACAGGCACAGCGCCTGCTCGCCGCCCTCGCCGCGGAGGAACGCCAGCACCGCCGGGTTGGTCGAGCGGACGATGCGGAACTCGGGGCTGGCGAAGGCCGCGAAGCCGCGCCGCGCGTCGAGCAGCCGGGTGACCGCGTGCAGCAGCGACGACCGCGCGCGCAGCTGATTTTCCACGTTGACCGCCATGTAGCCGAACGCCGACTCGTGGATCAGCGGGGCCGGCAGGTTTTCCGGCTGGGCCATCGAGAAGCCGCCGTTGCGGTCGGGCGCCCACTGCATCGGCGTCTTGACCGCCAGGTTGCCCGGCAGCGACAGGTTCTCCCCCATGCCGATCTCGTCGCCGTAGTAGAGGATCGGCACGCCGGGCATCGACATCAGCAGCGCGTACGCCAGCTCCAGCTCGCCGCGATCGTTGTCGAGCAGGGTCGCCATCCGTCGCCGGATGCCCGCCTCGGTCCGCATCCGGGCCAGCGGCGCGTGCTCGCGCAGCAGCTCCTCCCGTTCGGCCGGCGGCAGCAGCCCTAGCGGCATCTCGTCGCCGTTGCGCAGGAAGACCGCCCAGTGCCGGCCGCCGCTGACCGCGCGCATCCGGGAGAGCACGCCGGACACCGGCCGGTGGGCCTGCCGCCGCATCGCCAGCAGCAGGCTCGGCATCAGCGACGCGTACATGACCAGGTGGCATTCGGGCGCGTCGTCGGTGCCGAAGTAGGAGTCGGCGTCCTCCGGCCACGCGTCGCTCCACGCGATCAGCACCCGGCCGGGATAGCGGGTGTCCATCCACTCCCGGAGGCCGGACAGGTACGTGTGGGTCTCGGACAGGCCCTTGCTCTCGGTGCCGGTGCGCTCGAACAGATAGGGCACCGTGAGCAGCCGCAGGCCGTCGACCCCCTGCTCCAGCCAGAACTCCATGACCTCGCGCATCGCGGCGCCCACCTCGGGCACGTCGTAGTTGAGGTCGGGCTCGTGCGGGCTGTAGCGGTGCCAGAAATACTGCCCGCGTACGGGATCGTGGGTCCAGCCGCCCTCGTTGCTGCCCAGCGGTTGCGCCGCCTCGGCGAAGCCCTCGCCGGAGGCACTCCAGACATAGAAATTGCCGTACGGGCCGTCCGGCTCCCGCCGCGACCGCTGGAACCAGTCGTGCTGGTCGCTGGTGTGGTTGAGCACCAGATCGAGGATGATGCGCATCCCGCGGCGGTGGGCCAGGCCGATCAGCTGGAGCAGCTGCGACGGCTGCCCGAGCCCGGTGTCGATGCTGGTGAAGTTGGCGATGTCCCGCCCGCCGCTGACCGAGGGCGACGACATGATCGGGGTGAGCAGCAGGCAGTCCACGCCGAGCCGCTGCAAGTAGTCGAGCTTCTCGGTGACGCCCTGCAGATCGCCGTGGCCGTCGCCGTCGGAGTCGACGAACGAGCGCACCTCGAGCTCGTAGAACGTGCTGCCGGCCAGCCAGTCGAGCGCGCCCCGATCGGCCGGCGCCTCCACCGGTGCGTCGACGGCGAGCTGCTCGCGGGCCGCCCGCACCCGGCCGCTGAGCACCGCTCGGGCCTGGGCGGAGACCCGTTCGTCCTCGTCGCGGCCGAGGTCCTCGAGCGTCTCGATCACCGCGGCCAGCTGAGCCCGGGTGCGCTGCTCGCGCTGCAGCCAGGCGCCCAGTTCGTCCACCGCGAGGGCCCGGGCCGAGGCCAGCGCGCTGCGGGTCAGCAGCATGACGTCGCGCGGGATCATCTCGGGCCGCCGCGGCGCGTTGCTCATGATGAGGTCACCCACCCCGGCGGCGCGCATCTGCGGGGTCTGCGGGCGTTCCCGGTCGACCATCCGGACGGCCGCGTATTCGAAGGCCTCGCGGACGCTGATGATGCCGTTGTTGTCGCTGTCGGCCGCGCCGGTGCGCAGCCCCTCCAGGAACGGGCCGCTGAACGCGGACGGCAGCGCGTGCTGCTTGTAGCCGTCGCCCTCGTGGGCCAGCTCGGTCGCGCCGGCCGAGACCAGCACGATCCGGCTGCGGTCACCGCGCTGCTTGAGGTCGGCGAACGCGCCGGCGTGGCAGCAGTCGAGGATCAGCACCAGCTCGCCGGCCCGGCACTCGTCGATCCAGTGTCGCAGCTCGTCGCTCGGCACCGAGGTGGGCGGCAGGCGATCGGGATCGGTCGAGGTCGCGGTGAGATAGAGGCGGCGGCCCTCGTGCAGCCGGCCGTGGCCGGAATAGTAGAGCAGCAGGAAATCGTCGGGCTTCGCCGCGGTCAGGAAGTCGTAGATCTTGTCCTGCAGGGTTTGCGAATCGTCGTCCTGCGAGAGCAGGACCCGATCGAACGCGCCGAGTTCCGGACTCGCCAGAATCTTCGCCCATTCCTTGACGTCACTGGTGGGTGAGTCCAGGTTCGGCAATCGATCATTCTGGTACGCGCCGACGCCGATCAGCAGCGCGAGTTTCAATTGCCGCTCTTCCGCTCCTGCACCGCGGCGCCGGACCGTTGCGGAAGATTGCGCAGCACCTTGGCCAGGCCCTCCTCGGACAGGTTCTCCGAGTCGAGCTTGGTGCCGTCCGGCAGGTCGATGGTGATCTTCTTGCCCTTGTGCCGCTCCTGGTAGCGCCGGAGGACCTCGTCGAGGCGCTTGGCCAGGCGATCGAAGTCGGCCTTGGCGCGCAACGCGGTCGGGACGCCGAACAGGCTCACGCCGAGGACGCCGAGCAGGATGGTGCCGGGATCGCGGGTGCCCTCGGCGGGCGGGCCGGCCACCTCGCCGGCCTCGACGCCGCGCAGGTCATTGAGGTCGTCGCGCAGATCTCGCGTCGCTTCGGCCAGTTCCTCATCGGACACCGGAGAATCCGAAACGACATTCACCAGGAAATCACCGTCCACGCGGTCATCGTGCCGTACCACTCACAGGGTGGCAAGGAGGTCACCGTCGCGTGCCGGAACGGACGAGCGCTCCCTTGGGCTGTTCGCCCGACGCGGTATCACCGTTATGGCGATCGATTCCGGCTCGGCTCCCACCCATGCCGTCGGCATGCCGCGGGCAGGGCCGTATCTCCCTTGAAGTCACAGCCGTAGCCGGCCAGTAGACGGGATCGACCGGGTCAGAGACGGCGGCCGGCCTGTTCGTAGACGCGGTCGACCTCGTCGGCCAGATGATCGGCATCGTAGCGGGTGCCGGCCGTACGAGGCGGCAACCGGCGAAAGCCGCGTTCCGCGCAGCAGAGCAACTCGACGCGCAGGGCCCGAGGCAGAGACTCGCGGTCGTGCGGGGTGAGCCGCTTGACCCCCTCGACCCGGGCGGCCGGGGCGTCGAGCGGCTCGCACCGGGCGTAGAGCGCGGGCAGCCCGGCCGCCAGCGCCTCCAGCACGACCAGCCCGTACGTGCGCTCGCTCGGTGACGCGAAGACGTCCATCGCGCAGAGCATCTCCCGGGCGTGCGCCACCGCCCCCGCGAACACCACCCGGTCGGCGATGCCCTCGATGTCGGCCAGCCGCTCCAGCGCGTCCCGGGCCGGCCCGTCGCCGACCAGCAGCAGCGTCGCCCCGGGCACCTCGCCGACGGCACGGATCAGCCGGTCGAAGCGTTCGCCGGGTTCGAGTCGCCCGACGCCGCCGACCACCGCGGCGCCGGGCGGGATGCCGAGCCGGGCGCGGACCGCGGCGCGGATGGCGGGGTCGAAGGTGAACTCGTCGGCGGCGACCGCCTTGGGGATCACCGCGATCCGGTTGTCCGGCACGCCCCAGCCGCGCAGCCGGTCGGCGACCGACGCGGTGGCCGCGATGGTGACCCGGGCGAGCCGCTCGCCGGCCCGGTAGAAGCGGCCCGCCTCGCCGGTCGGGTCGTGCTCGGTGGCGACCACCCGGGGCACGCCGGCCAGCCGGGCGGCGAACCGGCCGGGCACGCACGCCCGGTGGACGTGGGTGTGCACGAGGTCGAAGTGGCCGCGGCGGATCAGCCGGCGCAGGCGTACGACCGTGGCGAAGTCCCGCACGTCGCCGAGCTCGTGCACGGTGGTGCCGCCGGCCCGCAGCGCGTCCCCGACCGCGCCCGGGCGGGAGAGCGTGACCACCTCGCTCTCGTGCGGCAGGCGGCGCACCAGCAGGCGGAGCTGATGCTCGGGTCCGCCCTCGGCCAGCGCGCTGATGACATGCAGCACTCTCATGCCGACTCCATTTTCCGACACCCCGGAATCGACGCTGTCAAGCGGCGGCGCGCAATGGTAGATGCAAATGTCATAAGTAACATGAAAGAACCTTCACGTTCCTTATTCGGCCAAACGGCCACCTTGGAGCGCCTAAAAGTCCTGGTAGCAGCACGTCCGCGGCGAACATGAATGATCCTCACATTGGTCGTGACAATTGCTACTGTGGCTGTCCCGTGCCCTGCTGGCACTCTCCGAAAAGGGAATGGAGAAGCATTTTACGGCGGGCAGGGGGCACCCGATGGAGTTACGGAGGGCCGCGCCTGGTGAATGGCGGCCGGGCAGTTCGCTGTGGCGGACTGCCCTTCCCGGACGGGCCGCGCGAGCCGGCGCCGACGGGCTGGCCCTCGCGGTCGCCATGCTCATCGCGACGCTGCTGCGGCACGACGGCGACGTGGGGTACGTCGACTGCGGCGGGCTGATGGAACTGGCCGCGGTCGCCGCCGTCGTGCAGAGCCTGGCCGGCATGCGGTTCGGGCTCTACACCGGACGGTGGTCGTACGGCTGCTTCGAGGAGATCGCGGCGCTCGCCAAGACCGCCGCGCTCACCACGCCCGCGGTGTTCCTGCTCGACACGCTGCTGGGCCGGCTGGTGCCGCGCTCGGCCATCATCGCCTCCGGCCTGATCGCATTGGTGCTTCAGGCCGGAGTGCGCTACACCGCGCGCCTGCTGCAGGATTCCCGCCTGCGCCCGTCGCCGGAGCAGGGCAGCCGGGTCGTGGTGATGGGCGCGGGCGAGGGGGCGGCCCAGGTCGTCCGGTCGATGCTGCGCACGCCGTCCAGCCCGTACGTCCCGGTCGCCCTGCTCGACGACGACCCGCGGAAACGCAGCCTGCGCATCATGGGCGTGCCGGTCACCGGCGACCGCAAGGCGCTGCCCGAGGTGATCCGCCGGTACCGGGCCGACGCCGTGCTCATCGCGATCCCGAGCGCGAGCGCCGAGCTGGTCCGCGAGCTGAGCACCCTCGCCGGGGAGATGAACGTCGACGTCAAGGTCGTGCCCCCGGTGGTCGAGCTGTTCGGCCGCACCGTGCGCATCGAGGATATCCGCCCGGTCAGCCACGCCGACCTGCTCGGCCGCCGCGAGATCGGCATCGACCTGGCGGCGATCGCCGGGTACCTGGCGGGCAAGCGGGTGCTGGTCACCGGCGCCGGCGGGTCGATCGGCTCGGAACTGTGCCGCCAGGTCAACCAGTTCCGCCCGGCCCGGCTGGTGCTGCTGGACCGGGACGAATCCGGCCTGCACGCGGTGCAGCTGTCGCTGGACGGGCGCGGCCTGCTCGACGACCGCAACCTGGTCGTCGCCGACATCCGCGACCAGCAGCGCCTGGACGAGGTGTTCCGCGAGCATCGGCCGCAGGTGGTGTTCCACGCGGCCGCGCTCAAGCACCTGCCGCTGCTGGAGATGCACCCGTCCGAGGCGCTCAAGACGAACATCCTCGGCACGTACCAGATGTTGCAGACCGCGCTCCGGCACGGCGTCGAGCGGTTCGTGAACATCTCCACCGACAAGGCCGCCGACCCGTGCAGCGTGCTCGGCTACTCCAAGCGCATCACCGAGCGGCTCACCGCGGCCGCCGACGAGGCGTCGCCCGGCACCTACTGCAGCGTGCGGTTCGGCAACGTGCTGGGCAGCCGCGGGTCGGTGCTCACCGCGTTCGAGGCGCAGGTGGCCTCCGGCGGGCCGATCACGGTGACCGACCCCGAGGTGTCCCGGTACTTCATGACCGTGCAGGAGGCGGTCCGGCTGGTCGTGCAGGCCGGCGCGCTGGACAGCGCGGGCGAGGTGCTGGTGCTGGACATGGGCGAGCCGGTGCGGATCGCCGACGTGGCCCGGCGGCTGGCCGAGACCGCCGACCGGCACATCCAGGTCGTCTACACCGGGCTGCGGCCCGGCGAGAAGCTGCGCGAGGTGCTGCTCGGGCCGGGGGAGGAGGACCGGCGGCCGCATCACCCGCTGCTGTCGCAGGTGCCGGTGCCACCCCTGGACGGCGCGGTGCTATCGCTGCTCGATCCCACCGCCGCGCGCAAGGACCTGATCGCGGTGCTGCGGTGGCTGGCGGAGAGCCCGGCGCTGACCGTGGCCCATCGGAACGGGAGGCACTGAATGCGAGTCGTGGTGGTCGGGCAGGGGTACGTGGGGCTGCCGCTCGCGGTCCGGGCGGCCCAGGTCGGACACGACGTGGTCGGTTTCGACGTCGACGAGGAGCGGGTCAAGCGGCTCGCCGGCGGCGAATCCTATGTGGACGACGTCGCCTCCGGAACCGTGCGGGAGATCCTGGATGCTGGAACGTTCCACCCCGCGTCCGACCCGCGTGCCTGTGCCGGCTTCGACGTGGCGGTCATCTCGGTGCCGACGCCGCTCCGCGAGGGCATGCCCGATTTATCGTACATTTCCGAGGCGGCTCGCACGCTGGCGCGCTATCTGCGGCCCGGCGCGACCGTGGCGCTGGAATCGACCACCTATCCCGGCACCACTGTCGACCTGGTCGCCCCGATTCTCGAGGAGGGCTCGGGCCTGGTCGCCGGCGAGGATTTCCACCTCGGCTACAGCCCCGAGCGGATCGACCCGGGGAACCGGGAGTGGACACTGGTCAGCACACCCAAGGTCGTGAGCGGTATAAATCCCGCTTCGTTGGAGAAAATTCGGGCATTCTACGCATCGATCGTGGACGCGACCGTACCGGTGAGCGACACCCGGGTGGCCGAGCTGGCGAAGCTGCTCGAGAACACCTTCCGGCACGTCAACATCGCCCTGGTCAACGAGCTCGCCGTCTACGCGCACGACCTCGGCATCGACGTCTGGGAGGCGATCGACGCCGCCGCCAGCAAACCGTTCGGCTACCACAAGTTCGTCCCCGGCCCGGGCGTCGGCGGCCACTGCCTGCCGATCGACCCGTCCTACCTGTCCTGGCGGGTGCAGCGGGCGCTCGGCCAGAGCTTCCGCTTCGTCGAGCTGGCCAACGACATCAACAACCACATGCCCGATTACGTGGTACGCCGGCTGGTCGCCGCCCTCAACCGGCGGCGGAAGGCGGTCAACGGCTCGACCGTCCTGCTGCTCGGCCTCGCGTACAAGCGGAACACCGGCGACGCCCGGGAGTCGCCGGCCCGCCGGATCGCCGCACTGCTGCTGGAGATGGGCGCCGACGTGCGCGCCGCCGACCCGCACGTGGTCGAGGACGCGCACGTCGACCCCCGGGTGACGCTGGTGCCGCTGGACGCCGAGCAGGTGGCCGCCGCCGACGCGGTGCTGCTGCTCGCCGACCACGACGCCTTCGACCTCGACCTGGTGACCCGGCACGCCGGATACGTGCTGGACACCCGCCGCCGCCTGACCGGACCGACCGTGGAGTCGCTGTGACCAGAACAGTTTGGGACGTTGCCAACCGGGTAGTCGCCGCCCTCGCCCTGATCCTGCTGTCGCCGGCGTTCCTCGTGATCGCCGCGTGGATCCGGATCGCCGACGGCAAGGGCGTGCTGTTCGTTCAGGATCGGGCCGGCCGGGACGGTGTCCCGTTCCGGATGTACAAGTTCCGGTCGATGGTGCACGACTCGGTGAAGATGGCCGAGGAGATCGGGCTCGGTGACCCGTTCGGACTGCTCGAGAACGATCCCCGGATCACCCGCTGCGGCCGGTTCCTGCGCCGCACCAGCCTCGACGAGCTGCCGCAGTTGCTGAACGTGCTGACCGGGAAGATGAACCTGGTCGGTCCCCGGCCGGACGTGCTGCCGCAGGTGGCCAACTACACCGCCGAGGACCGGCGGCGGCTCGAGGTGCGGCCGGGCATCACCGGCTGGGCGCAGGTGAACGGCCGCGAGGACATCGACTGGGCCCAGCGGTTCGTGCTCGACCGGTGGTACGTCGACCACTGGTCGCCCGCGCTCGACCTGCGCATCCTGTGGCGGACCGCGACGTCGCTGCAGCGCGGCGAGCCGCCGGTGCACGTCGACGAGCTCAACATCCAAAGGCGACAGGCACATGACGTACGCCCTGCCGCGTGAGATCGGGCCGCGTGAGATCGGGCCGCGTGAGATCGGGCCGCGTGAGATCGGTTCGGAGTTCCACTGGGATCCGGCCGCGTTGACTGCCGGTGGCGACGACTGGCTGCCCCCCGTCAGCCAATTGTTCGCCACCGGCTGCGGCGCGCTCACCGCCCTGCTGCGGCACCTTCGCCCGCGCGGCCGGCTGCACGTCCCGTCGTACTTCTGCATGGGGGTCGCCGAGGCGCTCTCCGCCGAGATACCGATCGCCTGGTACCGGCATCTGCCGGACCGGGGCGGCCCGCGATGGGAGACGCTGCGCGCGGGCCCGGGCGACCTCGTGCTCGCCCAGAACCTGTTCGGGCGGGACCGCGGCGAGCCGTGGAACGACTGGATGGCGGCCCACCCGGCGGTCACCGTCATCGAGGACCACTCACACGATCCGCTGAGCGGGTGGGCGCGGAACTCCCGGGCGGCGTTCGCCGTCGCCTCGCTCCGCAAGACGTTGCCGGTCCCCGACGGCGGCCTGTTGTGGTCGCCGCGGGGCGCGGAGCTGCCGCGGCCGGCCGGCGCGGAGAGCGAGGGCGCTCACCTCAAGCTGGCCGGCATGCTGCTCAAGTCCGCCTGGCTCGACGGCCGCCCGGTCGCCAAGGACGACTTCCGCGGGCTGCAGCAACGCGGCGAGCACACCCTGCTCGGCAACGCCGGCCCGGTCAGCGCGTTCACCGCCGCCGTGCTGCCGCTGCTGGACGCGGCCGGGCTACGGCAGCGGGGGATCGAGAACGCTCGCGCGCTGGCCGCCGAGGTGCCGGTCACGGCCGGTCCGTTTCGCGCGCAACTGATCTGCGCCGATCAGCAACGACGGGACGACCTGGTACGTCATCTCGCGGCGCACCGGATCTACGCGCCGGTGCACTGGCGGCAGGACCGTGGCGGCGTGTGGAGCGGGGACGACGAGGCGGCCGATCTCGCCGCGCGGATGCTCACCGTCCCCGTCGACCACCGCTGCTCACCCGCCGACGTGCGCCGGGTCGCGGCGGTGCTGCTCGCCGCCCCCGAAACCGTCGGCGCCGGCATCGCCTGAGCGGCGCCGGGCGCGGCTCCAGCGGCGCAGGGTCAGCGCCCAGCGCAGCACCGCCCGCGGCGGGCCGCTCTGCGTCGAGACGTGCAGCAGGTAGCGCCACAGCGGGTACTCGCCGCGGCGGTTGGAGAGCGCGTAGGAGAACTGCTTGCTGGGCAGGTCGCCGTACTCGTTCATCCGCTCGAACCACTCGCTGCTCGCCAGCGCCGCCTGCTGCAGGGGCGCCAGCGCCGCCTTGCGGGTGTGCTCGTAGCGTTCGAGTGCCGCGGGCAGGTCATCGGCTGTGCCGCCACCGGCGCCTGGTCCTCCGGACGGCGCGGAGAACCCGGACCCCGTCGGGGTCGTGATCGCTTCGGCGAGGGCCATCGCGTCCTGCATGGCCAGCTTGGTGCCGGAACCGATCGCGAAGTGGGTGGTGTGCGCGGCGTCGCCCATCAGCACCGTGGTGCCGAGGTCCCAGCGCCGGTTGGTGACCCGGCGGAAGCTCAGCCAGCCGGTGCCGCCGCTCTCCGCCCGCTGGTCGATCAGCGGCTCGCCGTCCAGGTGGGCGGCGAAGATGCCGGCCAGCCGATCGCAGCCGTCCCGGCCGGTCAGCTCGTCGAAGCCCAGCCCGGCCCAGGTCTCCGGCGTGCACTCGACAATGAAGGTGCTCGCCTCCTCGGTGAACGGGTAGGCGTGGAACCAGATCCAGCCGGCCTCGGTCTTCTCGAAGCCGAACGTGAACGTGCGGAACACCTTGGGCGTGCCGAGCCAGATGTAGCGGTTGCGACCGTACGCGGTCTCGGCCCCGAAGTGCGCGGCGTTCTCCTCGCGGATCCGGCTGCCGGCGCCGTCGCAGGCGACCACCAGATCGGCCCCCGGCAGATCGCTCACCTCCGATCGGTAGCGCAGCTCCACGCCCAGCTCGGCCGCGCGCGCCGACAGGATGTCGAGCAGCCGGTGCCGGCCCAGGCTGAACCCGTACCCGGCCAGGTGGTTGACCGCCTTGCCGGCGGCCCGCACCTCGTATTCGTCCCACTTGTAGGCGGCGTCCCAGATCCGGCGGGCGCTGACCGGGTCGTGCCGGAACAGGTCGTCGAGCAGGTCGTCCCAGAACACCACACCCCACCCGTAGGTGACGCCGGCCGGGTTGCGCTCCAGCACGGTGACCTCGTGCCCGGCCTTGCGCGCCAGGATCGCGAAGTAGAGGCCGGCGGGACCGCCGCCGACGCAGGTGATGCGCATGGGGGAGGCTCCTATCGGTAGGACGGGAAGGTTGCGGTGAGGTCGTCGGGGTCCGCCTGCGGGCGGCGTTCCGAGACCAATGTGCGGTACGCGACGGGATCGGTCACCAGTCGCCAGGTGTGGAAGGCGTGCCGGCCGGGGGAGAAGCCGGACTTGTAGAAGAACAGCGAGTCGTTGCTGCCGCCCTTGCCCCCGCCCAGGTGGAACACCGTGTCCCCGCGCGCCTTGCAGAAGCGGCGCACCTCGTCGTACAGCATCTCGTCGGCGTACCGGCCCTTGGCCCGGCGGGTGGACGAGACGTAGCCGGTGGCGATGCCGTCGTGCTCGAAGAACGTGTTGCCGCCGACCACCTCGTCGCCCTCGAGCGCCACGGCGAGGTGCATCCGGTCGCCGACCGCCTCGTGCAGGGCGGCCAGATGCTCGTACGTGAAGAAGTAGTAGTCGGTGGCCCCCACCCGGCGCATGTTGTCGTGGTAGACGGCGACCCACTCGGCCAGCCGGTCCCAGTCGTCGAAGACCACCTTGGTGCCGGCCCGGCGGGCCCGGTTGACGTGGTTGCGGTGGTCCGATCGGGTCTGGCTCCACATCTCGTCGAGGCTGATCGTCAGGTCCATCGAGACGGTTTCCCCGTGCCGCACCAGGCAGCCGTGCTCGCCGAGGGCGTCGAGTGAGGCCGGCAGCAGCGGGTGCATTCGGACAAATACCGAAACAATCCCCGCGGGGGCGAGCGTGGAGATCATCGACGCGCACGCTCGACTCCAGAAGGCGGCATCGTCGGTGTCGCTCACGGGCGCCGGATACCCGTACGGGGAAAGCGCGTCCTTTTCAGAAATATCCGGAATCTGACGCACGATCAGCGGCACGAGCAGGACGTGTCCGTCCTCCTCGTAGTGGAAGGCGGCCGGCGAACCGCCGTACAGGGCCGCATCGAGCACCACGTAGGCCGGCTCGTGGTACATGTCGTGCCTGAGCCGAGGCAGCGCGTCCGCCCACTCCGGCGCGTCCGGTCCGAGCAGCGATCCGGTCATTTTCCCTCCTTGCGCAGGACCTTGGCGTTGAGCGCCATGTTCCCGGCGAACTGATCGTTGACCACCCGGTGCGAGTCGAGGCGCATCTGTGCCGCCGCGTCGTACCGCCCGACCTTCACGAACCCGTCCGAGAACCAGCCGTTGTCCGAGCCGCTACCGTCCACATAGCCCCGATACGTGGTTCCCCCGGGCCAGATCACCTCGGTGAGCAGACACGAGAAGCCCATCATGTCGGCGCGGGTCCAGGCGGTGCCGCGCGAGCGGGCCTCCAGCACGTACGCCATCACGCCGTTGCCGTGGCTGACGTCCTGCCCCGGCCGCTTTGCCGAGCCCCAGTTGTCGTCCCAGAAGTAGGCTGTCGGCTCGACCGGATTGCGCCGCAACTGCCCGTGCATCCGCTGGTCGAAGTTCCCGGCCACCTCCAGGTAGCGGGCCTTGCGACCGGCGTCGGTGGTGATCTGCGCGAGGTTGAGCGCGATCAGCGCCCAGTGCGCGGACAGGTGGGTCACGTCGCGGTAGACGGTGTCCTTCGGGCCGCGCGAGTACCACTTCTCGAAGACCTGCACCTCGGCGAAGTCGAGCAGGCTCCGGTAGCGATCGTTCTGCGCCTTCGCGTCGCGCATCGCGACCAGCAGGGCCGTGCCGTACCGCCAGAAGTAGCTCTCGTAGAGCGGCACCTCGTCGCCGTCCTCGCCGTTCTTCGACGACGCCCAGCCGAGGTACTTGTCGTGGAAGCTGCTGTGCCGCAGCGAGGCCGAGGGCGCGGCGGCGGCCGCCACGTTCTCCACGAACCCCAGCGCCCGGTCGAGGTAGCGGCCGTCGCCGGTGGCCCGGAACATCGCCACGCACGAGTCGACCGAGTAGGACAGGTCGTAGTGGTCCCAGCTGTCGGCCGAACGGGACAGCGGCAGGCTGCTCTGCAACTGGTAGTCCCAGCTCTGCATGAAGACGCTCGTCCAGTCCGCCACCGAGCGCAGCTTGGCGACCGGCGGCGGCGCGACCGACGGCGCCGGCAAGGGTTTCATCATCGCGGGGACCTCGTCGTCGCGCCCGCACGCGGCGAGCAGCGAGGCCGCACCAAGCGTCAACACCGTTCGCCGGGTCGTCATAGCGGCACCGGCTCCCGATCGGGAACGGCCGCTGGCACCACGGCCGCGGCGGCGGCGATCGCGGCGAACAGCCAGGCGAGGCGGGCGTCGTAGTAGTCGCCGGAGAACAGGCTGCTGAGCGCCACGAACACCGCCGCGGCCACGGACAGGCCGGTCTCGCGCGGCCGGAATCCGCCGCCGCGGATCGTTCCGGCCCAGAGCGCGATTGCCGCGCCGAGCAGCGCGATGCCGATCAGGCCGCCCTCGGCCGCGACGCCGAGCAGGTAGTTGTGCGGGTACTCGACGCCCTGGTTGATGCCGATCGTGCCGTAGAAGCCGTCCAGCCCGGCGCCGGCGAACGGGTGCTCGACGGCCAGCCTGACCGCCTGCTGCCAGATGCTGGTCCGGTCGGAGAGGTAGTGCTGCTGCACCGTCTGCTGGACGAACCGCTCCTCGAACAGGCTGGTGAACGCGGGCGGCGCGAACTGCCAGGCGACCACCCCGGCCACGACCAGCCCGAGGCAGGTGGTGACGACCGCGCCCGCCTTGAGCCGGTGGCGCTGCTTGAACAGCGCGGCCAGGCCGATCGCCCCGCCGGCCAGCAGGCCCGCCCGCGACCCGGAGAGCACCGCCGCCAGCACGAACAGCGGCACGGCCGCCAGCAGCCACTTGCGCCGGTGGTGCAGGAACAGCGCGACCGCGCTGATGATGCCGAGGATCTGGATGCGGACGAAGACGTTGGGGCCGCCGCCGAACGCCGAGTACCGGCCCTGCTCGCCGGGGCCGTCGATGAAGATGGCGGCCAGCGCGAAGACGATCCCGGCCAGGTAGAACAGCCAGAACGTGTAGTGCACGACGATCGCCGGGTCGCCGATCGCGTACAGGTAGAGGGCGACGGTCAGCGCGGCCATCAGCACCAGGTCGACGGTCTGCGGCCCGACCCGGGCGGCCGGCGGCGCCCACAGCCCGGAGGCGATCTGGTAGACGAAGAACAGCACGGTGGCGACCAGCCAGCCCTCGCGGCGGTAACCCGACCGCTCCCGGCGCGGGCGGCGCGCGATGTCGGCGATCAGCACGGCCAGCCCGGCGGCCAGCCCGACCACCCGCAGGTCCACCCAGGCCAGATCGGGGAAGCCGGCCCGGTCCAGGGTGAACCGGCCGCCGATCGCGATCAGCATGAGGATGAACGCCGGGGCGAAGAACACCGGCGGCAGGTGCCACCACTTGCGGTCGCTCATGTCGCACCCACCCGGATCCGGTCGCGGGCGAGCGCGCCGACGGCCAGCGCGAAGACCAGGCCGGCGCCGTAGCCGAACAGCGAGCCCCAGGCCGCGCCGAGGATGCCGTGCCGGGGGATGAGCAGCAGGTAGGCGGCGAAGCTGACCGCGAAGCCGGCGATCTCGGCGGCCGAGACGAGCGTGCCGTGGCCCTTGGCGACGAGCAGGCCGAGGCTGATCCGGGAGATCGCGTACAGGCCGGCGGCGGCGACCAGCGGCAGCACGACCGCCTTGGCGGGCGCGTAGGCGTGGCCGAAGACCGGGACGATCAGCAGGTACATGCCGGCCGCCATGACCGGGCCGACCAGGACGACGTACAGGATCGCGGCGGTCACGACCGGGCGGGTGCGCAGCTCGCCCTTCTGGTGCGCGGTCCGCCAGCGGCCCAGCCGGGAGTCCGCGTACGCCCGCAGCGGCCACGCCAACAGCTCCGTCATGGTGGCCACGCTGGTGTAGAGGCCGAGCGCGGTGGTCGAGGCGAGCACCGGCAGCGCCAGCCGGTCGGAGCGCAGCATCGCCATGTTGGAGATGGCCGCCGGGAACAGCGCGGCCCCCTGCCGGCGTACCAACCGGTTCTGGTCATTTTCGATCGTCCCGCCGGGCAGTCGTAGCCAGAACGCCAGGTAGCCGACGGTCGGGACGAGACAGGCCAGGATGTACGCGAGCAGCCACAGCTCCGGCGAGTCGACCCGGGCCAGGAACAGCACGGCCATCACGGCCAGCAGCAGGATCGACTCGATCACCCTCGAGGCGAGGAAGTCGTGCACCCGGCCGATCGCGATGGTGACCGCGCGGCCGGCCAGGCTGACCGCCTCGACCAGCGCATAGCCGGTGAGCAGAGCGATCACGACCGGTCCCGGCGTGAGCCTGGGCGGGGCGAGCATCGCGTACGCCGCGGCCACCGCCACCCCGAGTCCACAGGGGACGACGAGCAGCCGCGCGTAGGCCCGGACCGCGGCCGCCGGCGGCACGTCGGGGTAGGCCGCCACGAAGCTGCGCTCGGTGCCCAGCAGCAGCGCCTGCGTCGCCAGGTAGACCACCTGCAGCATCAGCGCGACCTCGCCGCGGTGGGCCGGGGTCAGCGCCCGGACCATCATCACGTTGGCGGCCAGCGCGACCGCCCCGATCAGCAGCTGCGAGGCGACCAGCTGGACGTACGGGTCGCGCAGCCGATCACCGAGCCGGGCGAGCGGGTCGGCGACCCGCAGCTCAGTCATCGGACCGCGGCTTCGCGTCGGCCAGCGCCTCGTCGGTCGAGGGGTCGTCCTCCCAGACCTCCTCGTCCTGGGCCACGTCCACGTCCAGGGCCGCCTCGGCGGCGCCTCGCTGCACCGGCAGGTTCGGCGGTTCCGGCTCGCCGGTCGGCTCCAGGTTGACCACCACGCTGGCCCGGCCGCGCGGCCGGTGCCCGATCGTGGTGCGGACGACCCGGGCCTGCCCGCGGACCGGCCCGGTGTCCGGCAGGATCACCTGGGTCTCGTTGACCGAGTCCTCGCCGGTCACCAGCCCCAGCCCCGCCGAACCCGGCATCGCCGCGCGCTCGCGGTGCCACACCGCGCCGGTCGGCAGCTTGCGCGGCAGCGCGTTGAGCACCGCGCCGACCGGCCGGGCGCCGACCCGCTCGAGCAGGTCCAGCGACCGCGCCACGTCGGCCACCCGGGTGTGGTTGGCCCGCACCACCAGCAGCGCCTCGTCGGTCACCTTGCTCAGCACCACGCTGTCCGCGACTCCCTGCAGCGGCGGCGCGTCGACCAGCACCACGTCGAAGGTCTCGGCGAGCGCCCGCATCGCCGCCCCGAGCCGCGGTGAGGCCAGCAGCTCGCCCGGGTCGGCCGGGTTCTGCCCGCACGGCAGCACGGTGAGCCGGCCGTCCAGCGAGTCGCGCAGCACCGAGCGCACCGACGCGTGCCCGGCCAGCACGTCGGCGAGGCCCGGCCCGGGGTCCATCGCCAGGTAGCGGCCGACGCCGGGGGTGCGCAGGTTCGCGTCGACCAGCACCACCCGGGCGCCGGTCTCGGCCATCGCGATCGCCAGCCCGCAGGCCACCGCGGTGGTGCCCTCCCGGGGATGACTGCCGGCCAGCAGCAGCGAGGCGCCGCGGGGGCCGTCCCCGATCGCCGGCAGCAGGCTGCGCAGCCGGCGGAAGCCCTCGGCGAGGGCCTCGCCGGGCAGGCCGGACGAGCGGCCCAGCGAGATGACCCCGACCGTGCCGAGGCCGAGCCGGCGCAGGTCGTCCTCCTCGGCCACGGTCCGCCGGGTGGCCTCCCGCACGGCGACCGCGATCGCGCCGATCAGCAGGCCGAGCACCCCGGCGAAGGCGGTGTTGCGGACCAGGTTGTCCGGCTCGCGGGCGGTGACCGGGTCCTGCGCGATGGTGACCGACGGCGTGGGGCCGTTGGTCGCGTTGGTGCCGCCGCCGGTGGGCGGCGGGTCGAGCTGCTTGGCCAGGGTGATCAGCGCGGTGGTGGCGGCGGTGACCATCTGCCGGCTGCGGACCGCCGACGGGTCGGTGGCGCTCACCACGAGCAGATCGGTGCCGTCCTGCACCTGGGCCGTCAGGCTTGCGCGGACCTGGTCCTCGGTCAGCGGCGGGCCGACCCGCTCGACCACGGTGCTGGCCACCCGCGGGCCGGTGAGCAGTGCGATGTACGAATTGAGCCGGCTCGCCTTCGAGTCCGGATCGGTGGCGTCGGTGGTGATGAACAGGACCATCGACGACCGGTAGGCCGGCGGCGTGGACAGCGCCAGCCCGGCCGCGAGACCGGCGGCGATCAGCACCGGCACCACCAGCCAGGCCCAGCGGCGGCGGCACGCCCGGACGTACTCACGCAGCTCCAACGCTCTTCCCTCCGGCGTACGCCCTGGTCAGCACGGTCTCGAACTGGTCGAAGAGCAGGTCGCGGGAGAACCGCTCGACGGCGAGCCGGTGCGCGGCGTCCCGGGCCCGGCGCAACCAGTCGTCGTCCCGCAGCCGGTCGGCGAGCAGCTTGCCCGCCTCCTCCGCGTCGGCCGGGTCGAGCACCAGCCCGGCGCCCGACTCGCTCAGCAGGTCGGCCTGCCAGCCGCCGTAGTTGATGGCGATCGGCCGGGACGCCGCGAGCGCGTCGAAGAACTTGTTCGCCGAGTTGTCCCACAGCGCGCGGATCGGCCGGACGAAACTGCTCGACATCGTGCTCGCGGCCAGGATCACCGGCAGGTCGGCCTTCGGCACCTTCTCCCACATGTGCACGGTCGTGTCGAGCAGCCCGTGCGATGCGGCCAGGTCCTTCGTGGACTCCCACTCCCGGCCGTGCCCGACGATGAGCACCTGCAGGCCGGGGTCGAGCTCGCGCATCCGGCGGGCGGCCCGCACCAGGTACTCCACGCCGTTCACCGCGCCCAGCGCGCCGGTGTAGACGATCAGCGGCCGATCGCCCAGCCACCGGTGCTCCGCGCGGAAGGCGCGCACGGCTGCCGGTCGTACGGCCGAAAACAGCTCGATGTCCGCGGCATTGGGAATCATCGTGGTTCTGGTCGGTGGCCTTCGGGCGGTCACGCCCGCGGCCATGCCCGGCGAGAGCGCGACGACCTCGGCGGCGTTGCGGTAGGCGAAGTTGGCGAGGCCGCAAGCGAGCCGGCGGGCGATCGGATTGCGCAGCGCGCCCATTTCGATCGGTACCTCGGGCCAGAGGTCGCGCACCTCGAAGACGAACGGCACCCGGCGCAGCTTCGCGGCGAGCACGCCGGGCACCGCGACGGTCAGGGGAGTGCTGGTGGCGAAGACCAGATCGGCCTTCAAGCGGGCGGCCTTCGCCGCCGCGAGCACCATGAACTCCGCGAAGGCGCGCAGCCGGCGGGCATAGGACATGTGATTCGAGTACGGGATGGGATACCAGTGAACGGTGACGCCCTCGTCCCGCGTGACCCGCCGCCCGCCGCCGTCGATGTCGGTCGTGATGACGTCGACCCGGTGTCCCCGGGCGACGAGCCGGCGGGCCTGCTCGTACGAGCGGATCCCGCCGGTCATCCCGGGATTGCAGTAGTACTGGTGGATGTAGACGATGCGCACGCTCGTCACCCCTCCCGCAGCGCGCTGACCACGCGCTCCCGGTCGTGCTCGGTGAGCGCCGAGCCGCTGGGCAGGCACAGGCCGCGGCGGAACAGGTCGGCGCTGACCTCGCCGCCGCGCATCACGCAGTCCCGGAAGACCGGCTGCAGGTGCATCGGTTTCCAGGCCGGCCGGGCCTCGATGTTGTGCCGGGCGAGGCGGGCCAGCAGCTGGTCGCGGGTTTTCTGGGAGTCCACCAGGAGGCAGGTGAGCCACCAGTTCGGCAAGCCGTAGTCGGCGATCGGCATGAAGGTGAGGCCGGGCAGATCGCCGAGCGCGGCCCGATAGAAGCCGGCGGTCTCCTTCCGGGCCGCGATCATTTCGGAAAGGCGCTGGACCTGGCCGCGGCCGACCGCGGCGAGGAGGTTGCTGAGCCGGTAGTTGTAGCCGACCGTGCGGTGCTCGTAGTGCGGGACCGGCTCGCGCGCCTGGGTGGCCAGGTGCCGGGCCTGGGTGGCCACCCGGCCGTCGTCGGTGAGCAGCATGCCGCCCCCGCCGGTGGTGATGATCTTGTTGCCGTTGAAGGAGAGCACGCCGGCGAGCCCGAACGAGCCGGCCGCCCGCCCGCGGTAGGACGCGCCGAGCGCCTCGGCCGCGTCCTCGATCAGGGCCACGCCGTAGCGATCGCAGGCGTCCAGCAGCGGCTCGTAGTCGGCGCACTGGCCGTACATGTCGACCGCCACGACCGCGCGCGGCAGCCGGCCGGCGCTCGCCCGGGCGCGCAGCTCCTGGGCGACCAGGTCGGGGTCGACGTTCCAGCTCGCCGCGGTCGAGTCGAGGAAGACCGGGCGGGCGCCGAGATACATCACCGCGTTCGCGGTGGCGGCGAAGGTGAACGACGGGACCAGCACGGTGTCGCCGCGCCGCACGCCGGCCGCGACCAGCGCCAGGTGCAGTGCGGCGGTGCCGCTGGCCAGGGCCACCGCGTGCCGCACGCCGACCAGCTCGGCCACTTGCGCCTCGAACGCGTCCAGATCGGGGCCGACCGGCGCGACCCAGTTCGAGTCGAACGCCTCCAGCAGCAGCTTGCGCTCGACCTCGCTGACGTCGGGCGGGGAGAGGAAGATCCGCGTGTCAGTCATGAACCCGGGTCCTTACTGCCCAGAGCGGCCAGGCGGGGTGCAGCCCCTGCCGGTGGATCCACATCGGAGAGTCGCCGGTCCGCATGGCCGGCCGGAGCGTGGTGGCGAAGCTGCGGTACCCGGCCGCCCGAGCCGCTCGCACGTGCCGGTCTCGAAGATCGACCACCGGGTTCCCGTACGGCGCGGCGAAGTCCCGGACCGCGACGCCAAGCTCGTCCTCCAGCTCGTGCTTCGAGTCGGCGATCTCGCGGCGGGCGGTCTCGTCGTCACAGTCGGCGAGCCGGGGATGGGTGATCGAGTGCGAGCCGACCCCGTGCCCGGCGGCGAGCAGGTCGCGCACGTCGTCCCAGCCGAGGTTGCCGGGCCGGCCGATCAGCCCGGTGGTGACGAAGAAGGTGGCCGGCACGCCCAGCTCGGCCAGGACCGGCACGACCACGTCCCGCCAGGTCGGGTCGCCGTCGTCGAAGGAGAGGCAGAACGTCGGCCCGGTCAGCGGGCGGCGGCCGGTCAGCACCTCGATCGCCGCGTCCCAGGAGACCAGCGGGCCCAGCTCGCCGAAGGCGCGCAGGTGACGGCGCAGGCCGGCGGCGAACTCCGGCGGCACGTCGTGGTAGAAGGGGAAGAACAGCCCGGTCGCGGCCGGCAGGCGCTTCCGGGCCCCGGCCGCGGCGAGGATGCGGCCCTGCAGCCGGGGGCTCCGGCGCAGCCGGCTGCGCAGCCCGAGCTCGTTCAGGCGTCGTTGGATCGGGGTGGGCGACCGCATGTCACTCACCTTGACAAATGAATGCCGGGCATCGTCAGTAGCAATTGTCATATTGAATGTGAGGGATTTTCACATCACTTATGACACCCTTGCTTAATTGGTTTACGGTGGCGCATCATCCGGCTGTCGGACCATTTTCTCCCAGGGGATCACATGCTGGCGTTACGACCGGCCCCACCGTCCGCGGCGCTGTGGCGCGACCGCTCCTCCTTCGCCGACCGGCTGATCTTCCATACTCCGCAGTGGCTGGCGTTCGTCGCCGAGGCGCAGGGCGCGACGCCCGTGCTGGCCACCGTGCACGACGGCGAGGAGGTGGTCGGCCACTTCACCGGGCTGGTCACCAAACGGTTCGGCTTGCGGATCCTGGGCAGCCCGATGGCCGGCTGGACCACGTCGTACCAGGGCTTCAACCTGCGGCCGGGGGTGTCCCGGCGGGCGGCGCTCGAGGCCCTGCTGCCGTACGCGTTCGGCACGCTCGGCTGCGCGCACGTGGAGATCCGCGACCGGTCGTTCGTGGCGGCCGACCTGGCGGGCCTCGGCTTCCGGTGGGACGCCGCGCCGACCGCGGTGATCTCCCTCGAGCCGACCGAGGACCAGTTGTTCGGGGCGATGGCGCCGGCCTGCCGCCGGAACATCCGTAAGGCGGGAAAATCCGGCGTCGTCATTGAGGAGGTGCACGGCGACCCGTCGTTCGCCGCAGATTTCTACGATCAATTGCGCGACGTTTTCGCCAAACAGAATCTCGTGCCCACCTATTCGATCGACCGGGTCCGCGCGCTGATCCGCCACCTCGAACCGGCCGGCCACTTGCTGCTGCTCCGCGCCCGCGAGCCCGGCGGCCGGTGCATCGCCACGGCGGTGCTGCCCTGGTACCACCGCACCATGTATTTCTGGGGCGGCGCGAGTTATCGGCCCGACCAGCACCTGCGCCCCAATGAGGCATTGATCTGGCACGCATTGCGATGGGCCCGCGGACGCGGCGTAACGGAGTTCGACTTCGTCGGCGGCAATTCGTACAAACAGAAATACGGCACGACGGAAGTTCCGGTCCCGTGGGCCCGCCGCTCGCGCTCGCCGCTGGTCGCCCGGCTGCGCGACGCCGCGAAGGAGGCCTTCGCGCTGCGGCAGCGGGCGGTAGCCCGCCTGACCCGCGCTTCTTGAGCGGCGGGAGGCAGCCGGTGTTTCGCCTGGATGGGCCCGCCTGAGTTGCAGCTGAGCCCGGATGCGGGCGGCACGGGGCCGGGACGGCAGCGAGATCGCCCGGGCAGGCGGGGGCCGGGCTGAGCCTCGTACGTTCGCCTGGAAGTTGATCTGGGTTTGGCCTTGTTCTTGGGAGCGCTCCCATGTAACGATGCACCTCGATATTACCGAGATGTTTCGGACCTGGTTCCTCACGCCGCCCGTGGTGACCCCGTTGCCGTCGCCGCCGTGGGTGGCTGCTCCCCCTCGCTAGGAGGACTGCATGGCTCCGTTGTCCCGCAGAGGCTTCGTGACCGCCGTGGGCGGTGCGATCGTCGCTGCAACTGTCACCCCGCGGATTGCCGAGGCCGCGACGGGATCCACCTCCGCCGCGGCCGCCGCCGTCGACGAGTACGGGCAGAAGTTCCTGGATCAGTACAACAAGATCAAGGCGTCCGCGAGCGGCTACTTCAGCTCGGCGGGAGTGCCCTACCACTCGGTCGAGAAGCTCATGGTCGAGGCCCCCGACCACGGCCACGAGTCGACCTCGGAGGCGTTCAGCTACTGGATGTGGCTCGAGGCGACCTACGGCCGGGTGACCGGGGACTGGGCACCGTTCAACAACGCGTGGGCGGCCGCCGAGAAGTACATCATCCCCACCTCGACCGACCAGCCGACCAACTCGTCGTACAAGGCCAGCGCTCCGGCGTCGTACATCCCGGAGTGGCCGGACCCGTCGAAGTACCCGAGCCCGATCGACACCTCGGTGGCGGTGGGTGCCGACCCGATCGCCGGCGAGCTGTCCTCGGCGTACGGGACCTCCGACATCTACGGCATGCACTGGCTGATCGACGTGGACAACGTCTACGGCTACGGCAACACGGCCGGCACCGGCGCCGAGAACGGCCCGAGCGCGCCCGGCCCGTGCTACATCAACAGCTACCAGCGCGGCTCGCAGGAGTCGGTCTGGGAGACCATCCCGCAGCCGTGCACCGACCTGATGAAGTACGGCGGCACGAACGGTTACCTCGACCTGTTCGTCAAGGACTCGTCGTACTCGAAGCAGTGGAAGTACACCAACGCGCCGGACGCCGACGCGCGCGCCGTGCAGGCCGCCTACTGGGCGTACCGGTGGGCCTCGGCGCAGGGCAACGCGAGCGCCATCTCCGCGTCCGTCGCGAAGGCCGCCAAGATGGGCGACTACCTGCGGTACGCGATGTTCGACAAGTACTTCAAGAAGATCGGCAACTGCGTCGGCGCCTCCACCTGTGCCGCCGGCAGCGGCCGCAACTCGCAGCACTACCTGCTCGGCTGGTACTACGCGTGGGGCGGCGCGGAGCCGGGCGGCGGCTGGGCCTGGCGTATCGGCGACGGTTCGGCGCACCACGGCTACCAGAACCCGGTGGCCGCGTACGCGCTGTCCACCGAGTCGGCGATCGCGCCGAAGAGCTCGACCGGCAAGTCGGACTGGGCGACCAGCCTCTCCCGGCAGATCGAGTTCCTGCAGTGGCTGCAGTCCCCGGACGGCGGCATCGCCGGCGGCTGCACGAACAGCTGGGACGGCCAGTACGGCACCCCGCCCGCGGGCACGCCGACCTTCTACGGCATGGCGTACGACTGGGAGCCGGTCTACCACGACCCGCCCTCGAACAACTGGTTCGGCATGCAGGTCTGGGGCATGGAGCGCTGGGCCGAGTACTACTACCTGACCAAGGACGCCAAGATCAAGCCGATCCTCGACAAGTGGGTCAGCTGGGTCTCGGCGCATGTCACGGTCGGCACCGGCGGCACCTTCTCGATCCCGTCCACGCTGAGCTGGACGGGCCAGCCGGACACCTGGAACCCGTCGAGCCCGGGCGCCAACGCGAGCCTGCACGTCACGGTGGCCGAGTCGGGCACCGACGTCGGCGTGGCCGGCGGCCTGGTCAAGGCCCTGCTCTACTACGCGAAGGCGGCGAGCAACACGGCCGCGCAGACGCTGGGCAAGAACCTGCTGGACGCCCTCTCGGCGCACGCCGACAGCAAGGGCATCGCGATCGCCGAGACCCGCACCGACTACAACCGGTTCGACGACGCGGTCTACGTGCCCTCCGGCTGGACCGGCAAGATGCCGAACGGCGACACGATCAACTCCAGCTCGACGTTCATCTCGATCCGGTCGTTCTACCAGAGCGACCCCGACTACGCCAAGGTGCAGGCGTACCTGAACGGCGGCGCGGCGCCGTCCTTCACGTACCACCGGTTCTGGGCGCAGGCCGACATCGCGATGGCCTTCGCGGTGTACTCGGAGCTGTTCGGCACCGGCGGCACGGGCACCGGCGACACCACCCCGCCGAGCACGCCGACCGGCCTGACCGTCAGCGGCACGACCTCGAGCACGGTGAGCCTGTCCTGGACGGCGTCCACCGACGACACGGCGGTCACCGGGTACCTGATCTTCCGCGGCGGCACCCAGGTCGGCACGTCGACCACGACGACCTACACCGACACGGGGCTGACGGCCAGCACGGCGTACTCGTACACGGTGAAGGCCCGGGACGCGGCCAACAACCAGTCGGCGGCGTCGGCCGCGGTCAGCGCGACCACGCAGGCGGGCGGCGGCGGGACCGGCACGCTGGCCGCTACGTACCACATCGACTCGGACTGGGGCAGCGGGTTCGTCGCCACGGTCACGGTCAAGAACAACGGCACCGCCGCGGTGAAGACCTGGACGGCCACCTGGACGTACGGCGGCAGCCAGAAGATCACCAACGCCTGGAACGCCACGGTGACCCAGTCCGGCGCCTCGGCCTCGGCCACGCCGGTGAGCTGGAACGCCTCGATCCCGGCCGGCGCGTCGGTGTCGTTCGGCTTCCAGGGCACCTACAGCGGCAGCAACACCGCGCCGACGGTCACCGTCACCGGTAGCTGACGCTCGGACGGGGGTGGGGCCCACCGGGCGGGCCCCACCCTTCACCTATTTGATCTCGGATCGCAGCGCCTTGAGGGCGTTCACGAAGATCTCGGAGAACGTCGGGAACGGCTGGATGGTGTCGCGCAGCACGTCGAGCGGCACGCGCGCGCGGATCGCCACGGTCGCCTGCTGCAGCCATTCGCCGGCCTCCGGCCCGAACGCGTACGCCCCGGTCAGCACCTCGCCGTCGCTGAGCAGGGTGAGGAAGCCGTTCGACGAGGCGTACTCGCGGGTGTACGTCTCGGTCTTGGCGATCTGGTTGAGCGGGGCGGTGCCGACGTACGGCGCCTCGGTCGCGCCCACCGCGGCGGCCTGCGGATCGGTGTAGACCACCCGCGGAACGGCGTCGTAGTTGGCCTCGCGCACCTCGCCGAGGATGTTCGACGCGACCACCTCGCCCTGGTACTTGCCGACGTGGGTGAGCAGGAACTGCCCCGTGGCGTCGCCGATCACCCAGAGGTTCTCGGCGGCGCGCAGCCGGGCGTCCGTCGGGATGCCCCGCGGGCCGCCGGTGACGCCGACCGTCTCCAGGCCGAGGTCGTCCACCCGGATCCTGCGGCCGGTGGCCACCAGCAGGCGGTCGCCGCGCAGCTCCCGGCCGTCGTCGAGGACTAGCACGTAATCCTCGCCGTCCTGGCGGGCGGCGGTCGCCCGTACGTCAAGAATGATCTCGATGCCGTCCCGGCGCAGCACCTCGGCCAGGGCGTCGCCGAGCGCGGCCGGCTCGCGGGGGAGCAGGTGGGCGCCGGTCTGCACCAGCACCACCTCGCCGCCGAAGCGGCGCACCGCCTGGGCCAGCTCCACCCCGACCGGGCCGCCGCCGAGCACCAGCAGCCGCCGCGGCACCTCCTTCATCGCGGTGGCCTCGCGATTGGTCCACACGCCGTCCAGTTCGGCCAGGCCCGGGACCGGCGGGATCGCGGGGTCGGAGCCGGTGGCCAGCACGACGTGCCGGGCCGTGTAGCGCGCGCCGTCGACCTCGACCGCGCCCGGGCCGGCCAGCCGCCCGTGGCCGCGGATCAGATCGACGTTGTTGTCGGTCAGCCAGCGGGCCGCGCCGGCGTCGTTGTAGTCGGACACCATGAAGTCGCGCCAGGCGAGGGCGGCCTGGACGTCGACCTCGGCGGTCGCGGCGGCCTCCCGGGCCTCGTGCACGGCCTCGCCCGGTCGCAGCAGGGTCTTGGAGGGGATGCAGGCGAAATACGAGCACTCGCCGCCCACCAGGCGCTGCTCGACGACCGCGACCCGCAGGCCGCCGTCGACGAGGTCGCCGACACAGTGCTCGCCGGGGGCGCCGCCGCCCAGCACGATCACGTCGTAGTCGGGCATGGTCGGGGTCCCCTTCGCCTCGCGGTTGTTGGTGTCCAACTTGCCATAGGACCGTGCTCGACTCATCGGAGGCGGCGGTATTCGACCTCGGGGCGGCCCGGGCCGCCGTATCTCGGGCTGCGCGCGACCCGGCCGGTCTCGGCGAGGTGTTCGAGGTAGCGGCGAGCGGTCACCCGGGACGCGCCCATCCGAGCGGCGACCTCGGCCGCCGACAAGCCGGTCTCGTTCGCTCGCAACACGCCGAGGACGAGATCGAGCGTGGACTGATCGAGCCCCTTCGGCAGCGAGCCGCCGCGCAACGCCGCGAACGCCCGATCGATCTCGTGCTGTGCGGCCACCGGCTCGGCGCCCTGGAGTTGGCTGCGGTAGCGAGCGTATCCGAGCAGTTTTTCGCGGAACGTCGCGAACGTGAATGGTTTGAGCAGGTAGTGGGTGACCCCGAGCGATACCGCCGATCGCACCACGGCGAGGTCGCGCGCCGAGGTGACCACCAGAACGTCGGTGCCGATCCCGGCGGCCCGCAGCGATCGGGTCAGCTCGAGTCCGTTCATGTCCGGCAGGTTCAGATCGAGCAGGATCAGGTCGACCGGAGTCGACCGGAGGGTGGCCATCGCTTGCTGAGCGGTGTGCGCCACCGCCACGACGTCAAAACCATCAACCTTTCCCGTGTACGCGGCATGCGCCTCCGCGATCAGCCGATCGTCCTCGACCACCAGCACCCGGACGGCGGTCATGCGCGCACCGGAATCCGGATCGTGACGACGGCCCCGCCGCCCGTCCGCCCGGTCACCGCGTACGTGCCGCCGTGCCGCTCGGCCACCTGGCGCACCAGCGACAGGCCGACCCCGCGGCCGTTCTCCTTCGTCGACCAGCCGCGCTGGAACGCCGCGGCGACGTCGTGCTCCGGCATGCCCGGGCCGTTGTCGCTGACCTGCACCAGCACCTCGCCGTCCTCCTCGACCACCAGCACGGTCACGGTCCGCGGCGGGTCGGTGCCGGCCACCGCCTCGAGCGCGTTGTCCACCAGGTTGCCGACCACGGTCAGCAGATCACGGCTGGGCAGCCGCTCGCCGTCGAGCCGGGACGCATCATCCACGATCAGCTGGACGCCGCGCTCCGCGGCCTGCGCCGACTTCCCGAGCAGCAGGGCGGCCAGGGCCGGCTCGTCGAGGGCACCCATCACCTGGTCGGTGAGCTGCTGAGCGACGGCGAGCTCGGCGGTGGCCAGCCGGAGCGCCTCGTCCTTGCGGCCCAGCTCGACCATGGTGACGACGGTGTGCAGGCGGTTGGCGGCCTCGTGGGCCTGGGCCCGCAGCGCCTCGGTCAGGCCGCGGACCGAATCGAGCTCGCCGGTGAGCGCGCGCAGTTCGGTGTGGTCGCGCAGGGTCAGCACGGAACCGATGGCCTGGCCCTGGGAGCGGATCTCGCGCTGGTTGGCGACCAGGACGCGGTCACCCACCAGGACGGGCTGGTCGTCGGCGCGATCGTTTCCGGGAGCCGCCGCGGGCGTCGTGCTGGTGGCGAGCAGGGCGGCGACCTCGCGGGGGAGTTCGAGGGTGGTCGCCGGCGCGTCGTCGGGCAGGTCGAGCAGGCGGCGGGCCTCGTCGTTGACCAGGGTCACCCGGCCGGCGCGGTCGACCACGACCAGGCCCTCGCGGACCGAGTGCAGGACGGCGTCGTGGTACTCGTACATCCTGGTCATCTCGGCCGGGCCCAGGCCGTGCGTCTGCCGCCGCAGCCGTCGGCTGAGCAGCCCGGAGCCGGCCGCGGCCAGCAGCAGGCCGAGGGCGGTCGCGAGCAGGACGGCGGGGGTCCGGCTGAGCAGTTTCTGGTTGATGGCGGCGGTGATGATGCCGACCGAGACCAGGGCGATCACCTTGCCGGACTGGTCGCGTACCGGAACGACCGTTCGTACCGACTCACCCAGCGAGCCCCTGTGGGTCTCGACGACGATGCCACCGCGCAGGGCGGTGTCGATCCTGCCGACGAAGGGCTGGCCGATCAACGACACGGTCGGATGCGTGTATCGGGTGCGATCGGTCGCCATCACGACCACGAAGGTCGTGTGCGTGGTGCGGCGGACCGATTCGGCGTACGGCTGAAGGATTTTGGTCGGATCTGGTCCTTGGACCGCGGCGACGACCGTGGGGGAGAGGGCGACCGCGGTGGCGATGCCCTTGACCTGATCGATCGCGGCGTCCTCGGCGTCGGCGTGCGCGAGCAGGACGGCTCCGGCCGTGCCGATGGCGACCAGGAGCGTGACGACCAGCACCTGCAGGACGAACAGTTGCCGGGCGATGCTCCAGCTGTTTCCGGTTCTCCACCTGTTACCGGCGCTCTCCCTGTTTCCGGTGCTCCCCGTGTTTCCGGTGCTCCCCGTGTTTCCGGTGCGCCAAGTGTTTCCGGTCAGCGACCAAAATGAACGCAATGGTGCCCTCCCGGTGAGACGTAGGACACATTCTGCGTCATGGAGACCCAGACGCCCTCCCCGCGGGTCCGGCGGGACCGCACCCACTACCTCTATCTGGCGGTTATCGTCGCCGTGCTGGCCGGCATCGCGGTCGGCCTGCTCTTCCCCCACGTCGGCGTGCAGCTCAAGCCGATCGGGTCCGGATTCGTCCAACTCATCCAGATGATGATCGCTCCGGTCATCTTCTGCACGATCGTGCTCGGAGTCGGATCGATTCGGCAGGCCGCCAAGGTCGGCCGGGTCGGCGGCCTGGCTCTCGGTTATTTCCTGGTCATGTCGACCGTAGCGCTCGCGATCGGTCTGATCGTCGGCAACATCATTCACCCCGGATCGGGCCTGCACCTGAACGACACGGTCGCCGCGGCCGGGCAGAAAGCGGTCGGCACCGCCGGCAAGGAGGGCACCGCCGACTACCTGCTCGGGATCATTCCGAAGACGCTGTTCTCGGCGCTGACCGCGGGCGACGTGCTGCAGGCGCTGCTGGTGGCGCTGCTGGTCGGCTTCGCCGTGCAGGCGCTCGGCCGGCGCGGCGAGCCGGTGCTGCGCGCGATCGAGGTCACCCAGCGCCTGGTCTTCAAGATCCTCGCCATGATCATGTGGCTGGCCCCGGTCGGCGCGTTCGGCGCGATGGCCGCCGTGGTCGGCGCCACCGGGGTGGACGCGCTCAAGAGCCTGGCCCAGATCATGCTCGGCTTCTACGTGACCTGCGCGATCTTCGTCTTCGGGGTGCTCGGCGCGATCCTGTGGACCTTCGCCCGGGTCAACATCCTCCTGCTGCTGCGGTACCTGGCCCGGGAATTCCTGCTGATCCTGTCCACGTCCTCGTCGGAGACGGCGTTCCCGCGGCTGATCGCCAAGATGGAGCACCTCGGGGTGAGCAAGCCGGTCGTCGGCATCACGGTGCCGACCGGCTACTCGTTCAACCTCGACGGGACGGCCATCTACCTGACGATGGCGTCGCTGTTCATCGCCGAGGCGATGGGCGAGCCGCTGTCGATCGGCCAGCAGGTCTCCCTGCTGCTCTTCATGATCATTGCGTCCAAGGGTGCGGCCGGGGTGACCGGCGCGGGGCTGGCGACGCTGGCGGGCGGGTTGCAGAGCCACCGGCCGGAGTTGGTCGACGGGGTCGGGCTGATCGTCGGCATCGACCGGTTCATGTCGGAGGCGCGGGCCCTGACCAACTTCGCGGGCAACGCGGTGGCGACGGTGCTGATCGGCACCTGGACGGGGGAGATCGATCGCGAGCGGGCCGGACTGGTTCTGGCCGGGGAGCTGCCCTTCGACGAGTCCACCATGCTCGACGACGACCAAGAGGACCCGGGCGCCGGCGCGCAGTCCGAGCCGGCGGCGCGACGGGAAGCCCACTCCGGAGCAGCGGTCAAACCCGAATAGGCCCCTGCTCGCGGCGGCAGGCCCCCGTCGCCCGGCTGCCGCCGCCACTGTCTCGCTCGGCGAGATACTAGCCCGCCGAGATACTAGCTGAGCAAGATACTAGCCAAGCTAGATACTAGCTGAGCAAGATACTAGCTGAGCAAGATACTAGCTGAGCAAGATACTTGCTGGGCGAGATACTCGCCGAGCGAGACGCTGAACGTGGTCCGGTCGCTTCCGTGCCTGGTTGCGGCCGGGCTGCCTGGCGAACGGGGCCGGCCGGCCTGGTGAACGGTCCGGCCGGCCCGATCTCGCGGCCGCATCGGTAAACAATCCTGGTAATTCCGCCGCCCGCACGCCAAGATATGCGCGGAGGTCGATGAATCATGGCCGTGCGCGCGTCCCTCGTACCCCTGCTGCTTGTCCTTGCCGGCCCGCTGAGCGTGCCGGTCTTTGCCGAGGCCGCGCCGCCACCGAGGGTCGGCCTCGCCGCGCGGAACACGGCCGGCGGCGCCGGAGCGACTGCCGTGGGAACGACCGCGACCGGTGCGTTGCGAGCGATCGCGACCGGTGAAGCCGGCTTCGTGCCGCCGTTGAGCACTCGTGGCCGCTACATCGTCGACGCGACCGGCGTGCGCTTCAAGCTCAAGTCCGGCAACTGGCATGGCGCGAGCGGCACCTGGAACGGCTCGGGCGACGTCGACGACGACGCCAACCACCACGCCGGCGAGAACTCGGGGCGCATCCCGCTCGGACTCGATCGGGCCCCGATCGATCAGATCGTGTCGAGCTTCCGCGAGATCGGCCTCAACAGCGTGCGCCTGCCGTTCTCCGACGAGATGATCACCGACCCCAAACCGGTCACCGGCGCCGCCGCCAACCCCCAATTCAACGGCAAGACCCCACTTCAGGTGTACGACGAGGTAGTCGCCGCACTGACCGGCGCGGGGCTCGCCGTGATCCTGAACAACCACACCAACACGACCCGCTGGTGCTGCGGCGTGGACGGAAATGAGCGGTGGAACGCCAGCCAGAGCACCGGCCAGTGGGAGGAGAACTGGCTGGCCATGGTCCGCCGCTACCGGGACAACCCGCTGGTGGTCGGCGCGGACCTGTACAACGAGGTGCGCCGGGACGTGTGGGACGACCCGAACTGGGGAAGCGGCGACGAGCACGACTGGTTCGCGGCGTCGCAGCACCTCGGCGACCGGATCCTGCGCGAGGCCAACCCGAACCTGCTGATCATCGTCGAGGGGATCAACTGGACCGGGATCCCGGTCGACGGCTTCGCGCACGGGCGGCCCACGCTGACCCCGGCGCGATCGCTTTCGCACACTTTGGTGGAATCCGGGAAGCTGGTCTATTCCGCCCACTTCTACGACTACACCGGACCGAACCACAGCGGCGCGACCGGGATCGGCGAGACCAGCGACCCGCGCTACCGCGACCTCAGCCGGGATGATCTGTACAACGTGCTCTACCAGGAGGCGTTCTTCGTCTCCGCCGAGTCCGGGCAGCACTTCACCGCGCCGCTGTGGATCAGCGAGTTCGGCGTGGACGGCAGCTCCCCGGCCGGATCGAAACAGCGCGAATGGTTCTCCAACTTCGTCGACTATCTGATCCGGGCCGACGCCGATTTCGCGTACTGGCCGGTGGTGGGCTGGTCGGAGACGCGCGCCAGCAACAACTGGGCGCTGCTGTTCTGGGATCGGAACGGTCAGCGCTCGACCGGCGACGCGTGGCGCACCGACATCTGGAATCGGCTGATCGCCAGCGACGGCCGCACCGGTGTGATCGATCCGGTACGGCGGTGGCAGATGCTCAGCCCCGATCACGGCGACTTCGTCCAGTCGTCGACGCTCCGCGACCGGCCCGACTGGGACACCGGCGCCCGCAAGGCCGCCTGCCCGGACGGTGAGCGCATCGCCGGGATCGCGCACACCGGCAACCGCGGCCTGTGCACCGATGTGACCGCGACGGTGACCGGCTACCAGGTGGTCACCGACGAGCGCTTCGTGACCGCCGACTGGGCCTCCGGCTACCGCAAGCTGCAGTGCCCGGCCGGCGACTACCTGGCCGGCTACGCCGTGCGCGGCGCCGCGATGTCGAGCGTGATCTGCGCGGTCCCGGCCACCGCGATCGGAAGTGGCGCGGGCCGGACGGTGTGGTTCGACCGCGGCGACAACCGGCCGTCCGGCAACCCCGGCGGCGACTTCGCCACCGGCAACTACAAGGGCCAGTGCGCACCGGGCGAGTACGCGGCCGGCATCGCCTACACCGGCCGGATCGGCAGCTCCCGCACCCCGGACGCCCTGTACTGCCGCACCTAGCCCGAGCCGCGGCGAAGGCGATCTAGGTCACCGGAAGAGCTTCGAAACTCGCTTGGGGGATTTGACAGGATTACTGGGTGATGACACGGGGACCGGCAAGTTTTCTGTGGTGGCTGGCGCGGGAGCACAAGGGACGGGTCGGGCTCGGCGCCATGTTCGGATCGCTCTGGTTTCTGAGCCTCGCGTTCACGCCGTACCTCATCTCGCAGGCGATCGATCGCGGCCTGCACCCGCACCGGGTCGAGGCGCTGCTGTTCTGGTCGGCGGCGGTTCTGGTCACCGGCATCGCGAGCGCGGGCCTGGGCATCATGCGGCACCGCAGCATGACCAAGCTGCGCCTGGCGGCCGCGCTGCGTACCGCCGATCTGGTGATGACGCACGCGACCCGGCTCGGCGCGGCGTTGCCGAGGCGGGTCACCTCCGGCGAAGTGGTCACGATCGGTATCTCCGACGTGTGGACGATCGGCCGGGCGATGAACGTCGGCGGCATAGGCGTGGCAGCCGTGCTGGCCTGTTCGATCGTCGCGATCCTGCTCGATCGCACTTCGCCGAAGCTCGCCGTGGTCGTGCTGATCGGCGTGCCCGTGCTCGCGCTGATCGTCGCGCCGCTGCTGCGCCGCACCCAGCGCGCCGGGTCCCGCTACCGATCGCGGCAGGGCGCGTTGAACGGCCGCCTCGTCGACACGCTGGGCGGGCTGCGCATCCTCAACGGCCTCGGCGGGAAACAAACCCATTTGCAGCGGTACGAGCGGCAGTCCGCGGCCCTGCGCGACCAGGGCTACCGGGTGGGTGGGCCGTCGAGCTGGATCGGCGCGCTCGGCGACGGGCTGCCCGTGGTGTTCCTCGCCGTGGTCATCTGGCTGGCCGCGCGGCTCGCGGCGTCCGGCGAGATCACCGTCGGTCAACTGATCGCGGTCTACGGATACACCGCGATGCTGGTCATCCCGGTGAATGTGCTCATCTTCTGCGGTTTCGACGTGACCCACGGCCTGGTCGCCGCCCGGCGGGTGACCGATTTTCTTCGCCTTCCCGAGGACGACCCGTCCGGGGCGCCGGCCGCCGAGGTCCCGGCCGCGCTGATCGATCCCGACTCGGGTGTCGTCGCCGAGCCGGGCCGGCTCACCGCCCTGGCCGGCAGCAGCCCGCAGGACGCCGCCGCCATCGTCGACCGCCTGGGCCGATACGGTCCGACCCGGGCCACCTGGGGCGGCCGACCGCTCGAGGAGTTCGCCCAGCCGGCCGTGCGCGATCGGATCCTGGTCGCCGATCAGGACGCCGACCTGTTCGCCGGCGCGTTGCGCGACGTGGTGGCCGGCAAGCACGACCCCGACGACGATCGAGTGCGATCGGCGATCGCCACCGCGGTGGCCCACGACGTCGCGACCGAACTCGATCGGGAGGTCGAGTGGGGCGGCCGCAACCTCTCCGGCGGCCAGCGGCAACGGGTCCGGCTGGCCCGTGCCGTCTACGCCGACCCGGAGATGTTGCTGACCGTCGAGCCGACCTCGGCTGTCGACGCGCACACCGAGGCGGCGATCGCCGAGCGGCTCAGCGCGGCGCGGGCCGGCCGCGGCACGGTCGTGGCCACCACCTCGCCGGTGCTGCTGGACCGGGCCGACGTGGTGCATTACCTGGTCGACGGCCGGGTCGCCGCCACCGGCACGCACCGCGAGCTGCTCGCCGCCGAGCCGGGCTACCGGTCGCTCGTCACCCGGGTGTTCGGGGAGGACTCGTGAGCGGCGCCCTGCCGGTCGCCGATCAGCGGGCCGTCGGGCGGGCCGCGCTGCGCCTGCTCGCCGCCGATCGCCCGTCGGTCGCCGCCATGGTCACGCTGAACGCCCTGGCCGCGCTGGCCGCCCTCGGCGGACCGTTCCTGCTCGGCCGGGTCATCGACGCGGTCACCTCGGGCGGCGGCGACGACCGGGTCAACCGGCTCGCCCTCGGCGTGCTCGCCTGCGCGATCGCCCAGATGGTGCTGTCCCGCTTCGCGCTGGCGATCGCGTACCGCTTCGGCGAGCGCACCGCCGCGCGGATCCGCGAGGGCTACCTGCGCCGGGCGCTCGCTCTGCCGGCCGCCGTGATCGAACGCGTCCCGGCCGGCGACCTGGCCGCGCGCGGCACCACCGACATCGACGCGGTCGCCACCACGCTGCGCGACATCCTGCCCAACCTGCTCGTCGGCATCGTCCAGATGCTCTTCATCATCGGCGCGGTGCTGCTGGTCAACCCGCTGCTCGGCGGCGTCGGCGTGCTCGGCCTCTCCGGCATCTGGTTCGTCACCCGCTGGTACCTGCGCCGGGCCCGGGACGCGTATCTGGCCGAGGGCGCGGCGAACTCCCGGCTCGCCGACGAACTGGCCGCCACCACCGAGGGCGCCCGCACGGTCGAGGCGTTCGACCTGCGGCGGCGCCGGCTCGACGCCGGGCACGCGGCGATCGAGGAGACCCGTCGCACCCGGATGGCCACCCTCGCCCTGCGCTCGGTGTTCTTTCCGCTGGTGGAGACCTCGTACGCGGTGCCGGCCGTGCTCGTGCTGCTGCTCGGCGGCCTGCTCTACCTCGACGGACAGGTCACCCTCGGCACGGTCGGCGCGGCCGTGCTCTACCTCCGGCAGCTGGTCGGACCGCTGGACACGCTGCTGATCTGGATCGAGCAATTGCAGTCGAGCAGCGCCTCCTTCGCTCGCGTCGAGGGGCTGGCCGCCGTTCCCGTTCCGCCGCCGGTGGCGACCGCGAAGCCACAGGACGATCGGATCGAGGTCGTGGGCGTGCGGTACGCGTACGAAATCGGTCGTGATGTGTTGCACGACGTCGCGCTGACCGTGCGTCCGGGGGAGCGGCTCGCGATCGTCGGCCTGTCCGGCGCCGGCAAGTCCACCCTCGGCCGGCTGATCGCGGGCGTCGACCGGCCCACCGCCGGCGCCGTCACGGTGGGCGGGGTGCCGATCGCCGATCTGCCGCCGGATGAGTTGCGCCGCCAGGTCGTGCTGGTCACCCAGGAGCACCACGTGTTCCGCGAGTCGTTGCGGGACAACCTGATGCTCGCCGCGCCGGACGAGCAGCTGCGCCAAGCGCTTGCTACGGTCGGCGCCGACTGGGCCGACGATCTCGACCGCGACCTGGGCGAACACCCGCTCGACGGGGCGCAGGCGCAGCAACTGGCGCTGGCCCGGGTGGTGCTGGCCGACCCGCACACGGTCATCCTCGACGAGGCGACCGCGCTGCTCGACCCGACCGCGGCGCGCACGGCGGAACGGGCCCTCGCCGCGGTCCTGCACGAGCGGACGGTCATCGCGATCGCCCACCGGCTGCAGACCGCGCACGACGCCGACGCGGTCGCGGTGATGCGCGACGGCCGGATCACCGAGCTGGGCAGCCACGACGAGCTGGTGGCCGCGAACGGCGAATACGCCGCGCTGTGGCGTTCCTGGCACGCCTCCGACTCGCTCGTGGACTAGGCCGCCGCGGATCGGCGGGAACGGGCTGGTCAGTTCCCCTCCCCGCGGCCCGGCCGGGTGGCTAAGGTCGAGCAATGTCCATCGATGACCGCCTCACCACCCTGGACGCGCTCTGGTCGGTCTGGGCCGCGACCGGGAAGGATCTGACCGACGCCGACTGGGGCCGGCCCACCCGGCTCGACGGCTGGGACCTGCGGGCCCTCTGGGCGCACTCGGCCGGCTGGCCGTTCGGCTTCTCCATCCTCGTCGGCCGGGTCACCGACGCCGCGCCGACCCACGACACCGCCGCGGCGCTGCTCGCCGAGTTCAACGTGCCGGACGGGATCGCCAACACGACGCGCGATCGAGTCGCCGACAATGGTCGCGACGACGCGCGGAAGTACACGATCGAGCAACTCGTCGACCAGTTCGCCACGACCGGGCCGAATGCGATCGCGACCGCTCGCGGCCTCGGCGAGGTCACCGTCGACTACTTCGGCCGCGCGGTCCTGCCGCTCGCCGAGGCGGTCAGCATCGGCATCCTCGAGGCGACCATCCACCTGCTCGACGTGCAGCACGCCCTCGGCCAGACCCCGGAGGTCCCGGCGAGCGGGCTCGATCACACCGCCGAGGTGCTCGCCCGCATCGCGCCCCCGATCGACTTCATCGAGGCGTCGACCGGCCGCGCCTCCACCGATCTGTTCCCCGTGCTGTCCTGACGCTCGCGAAATCAACGACCGATCGCCGGCCGGTCAACTCCGGTCCATCAACCCGCGGGCCACCTGCAGGTCGGTGATCAGCACGTTCACCCAGCCGCCCCGGAGAGCGGCCCGGATCGCCGTGCTCTTCCGCGCGCCCCCGGCCACCGCCACCCGCCGCGGAATCGATCGCAAAGTGTCCGCCGCGATGCCGAGCACCCGGTCGTCCAGCTCCGAATCGATGTGCCGCCCGTCCGAGTCGAAGAACCGGATGCACACATCCCCGACCGCTCCGGCCGCGCGCAGCGCCGGCAGCTCATTTTCGGCCACCGCGTTGCCGCTCTCGCGCAGCAGCGGCGACGGCTCGATGCTGCCGATCCCGACCAGCGCCATCGTCAGGTCGTCACAGGCGCGCAGGACCGGCTCGATGTTCGGATCGGAAATGAACATCTGCCGCATGTCGCCGGACGCGAGCAGGCCGGGCGCCTGCAGGTACACCGCCTGCGCGCCGGTCAGCGCGGCCAGCCGGCCGGTGATCCGGGTCGCCTGGGTCTGCGCGGTCACGTTGCCGACCCCGCCGATCATCTGCACCACCTGCTCGGCGACCGGCGTCGGCCGCGGGTGCATCGCCTCGACCGTGGCCAGGATCGTCGAGCTCCACGACGACACCCCGATCCGCTCGGCGCCCATCAGCGTGGTCTCCAGATAGACCGCCGCCGCCGCACCGAGTGCCCGGATCACCTGCGCCTCGTCGGCGTGGTCGTCGGTGTCCGCGACGATCACCTCGGTCAGCCCGTACGCCTGCTCGATCTGCTCCTCGAGCTCCGCATACACGCCGCGCGGCGCGATCACCGTGGTGCGCACGATGCCGAGCTCGACCGCCCGCTTGAGCAGCCGCGACACGCGCGGCTGGGAGATGTGCAGCTGCTGCGCGATCTGCGGCTGCCGCATCCCGCGCTCGTGGTACATCCGCGCGACCTTCGTGAGCAGCCGGATCTGATCAGTTGCGATCTCCGCGGTGTAGCCGTCCACCCGTGATCCTCCCGTGCGTCGCGTGCGACTAGGAAGAATATCCATTCACCCCGGTATGCCGCGGCCAGGGGATTCGGTTCCAGCAATTTTCCCGTACGCGACGACGGCTCCCCAACCGCACAAACCGCCGCCCCGCCGAGCACAGCGAGCTTGCTGCAACGCAAGCCCGCGAGGCGCTTCCGGGCTGTGCGTCGTGGTACAGCTCGCGGCCGCCCTTTCGGATGCCGACAGTCCCGGGCGCACCCCGTTGACAAGCGTGACATCGAGCGTACACAGTAGGTGCATGGCCAGTCGCCAGTGAATGGATATTCAGCATGCGCATTCCCGTTCGCCGGACCGCCGTCCTCGCCCTCGTGGCGGCGCTCACGGCCGGCTGCTCGAAAGTGCCGGGCGTCTATGTCTACGAGAAGGACGGCCAGGCCGCCGTGGCCAAGGCGGGCGGCGGCGCCGACCCGAGGTCGTACGTCGCGGAGAACTGGTCGGCGCGGATCGTGCCGACCGTGCACGACAAGGCGGTCGACATCGCGACGGTGGCCGAAGCGATCGCGAACGATCCCGCGGCGGCCGGCAAGCGGTACGGCCATCAGTCCGGCACCGGCAGCCCGTACGCGTATCTGGTCAAGGGATCGGGAACGGTCACGGCGATCGACACGTCGGTGCCCACCGGCCCGATGACGGTGATCGTGGGCGACACGAAGGTCACCATCGCGACCGGCCCGGTCATCGCCGGCACCGCGATCCGGGACGCGGTCGGATTCATCGCGTTCGGCGACTTCACCAATCAGATCGACTACGCCGGCGTGGCCAATCAGATCAACGCCAAGGTGAAGACGGATGTGATCGCCAAGGTCGACGTGCGGGCCGCGAAGGGGAAGAAGGTCGCCTTCTACGGCGCGTTCTCGTCGCTCAGCCCCGGCACCATGGTCGTCGTCCCGACCGAGTTGAGCCTGTCATGAGCGCCGGACCTCCGGAGGGACTGCTCGAGGCGCGCGGCATCAGCAAGAACTACGGCGGCGTGCGGGCGCTCAAGGAGGTGACCTTCACGGCGTACCGCGGAAAGGTCAATGTCCTGGTCGGCGAGAACGGCGCCGGCAAGTCCACGCTCATGAAGATTCTCTCCGGCGCCGAGCAGCCGACCGGTGGTGAGATCCTCCTCGACGGCGAGGCGGTGGTGCTGGCGAGCCCGCGCGACGCCCAGGCCCGCGGCATCGGGATCATCCATCAGGAGCTGAGCCTCTTCCCCAACCTGTCGATCGCCGAGAACATGTTCGCCGGCCGGGAACTGCGCCGCGGCCGGCGCTTCGTGGACCGGCGCGCGCAGCGTCGCCGGGCCCACGAGGTGCTGAAACGGCTCGGCCAGGACCAACTCGATCCGAATGCGATCGTCGGCGACCTCCCGATCGGCCAGCAGCAACTGGTCGAGATCGGCCGGGCGCTCCTCGAGGAGGTCCGCGTCCTCATCATGGACGAGCCCACCTCGGCGCTCTCCAGCCACGAGGTCGACGTCCTGTTCGACGTGATGGCCGACCTGCGCGAGCAGGACGTCACCGTCATCTACATCTCGCACAAGCTCGACGAGTTCCGCCGGATCGGCGACTGGGTAACCGTTTTCCGCGACGGCGATCTGGTCGCGCACGAGTCGATGAGCCGCACCGACACCGGCTGGATCGTGCGCCAGATGGTCGGCCGCGATCCCGATTCGCTCTACGTCCGCAACAGCTCGAAAACCGGCGAAATCCTTTTGGACGTACGGGATCTGAGCGTGCCCGGCGCCGTGCCGGTGCACGACGTCTCGCTCACCGTGCGGGCCGGCGAGGTGGTCGGCGTCTACGGCCTGATGGGCGCCGGCCGCACCGAACTGGTCGAGTGCCTGATGGGTTCCCGGAAAGCGGTTACCGGCACGGTGACCGTCAAGGGGAGGCCGGAGACCGAGGGCACCGTCCAGGCCCGGATGGCGGCCGGCCTGGCGCTGGTCCCCGAGGACCGGCAGCGCGACGGCCTGGTGCCGACCATGTCCGTCCGCGACAACATCCTGCTCGCCACCGTGGCCCGCCTGACCCGGGGCGGGCTTCTCTCCGGCGGTGCCGAGCAGCGTACGGCCTCGGAAAAGGTCCTTGATCTGGCCATCCGGATCCCGGGCCTGTCGGCGGCGGTGACCGCGCTCTCCGGCGGCAACCAGCAGAAGGTCGTGCTCGCCCGGGCTCTGCTGACCGAGCCGGTGGTGCTGCTGCTCGACGAGCCGACCCGGGGCATCGACGTGGGCGCCAAGGCGCAGATCGCCGCGCTGATGGCCGAGTTCGCGGCGCGCGGCTGCGGAGTGCTGTTCATCTCGAGCGAACTGGCCGAGGTGATCGCGATGGCCGACCGGGTGCTGGTGATGGCCCGCGGCCGGATCACCGCCGAGTTCACCGCCGAGACCGTCACCGAAGAGGCGCTGGTCACCGCCTCCGCGTCCGAGAGCGTCCTGGAGGCCTCCGCATGACCGAAACGCACGTCGACGCGCCCGCGACCGGTGCGGCCGCTCCGCCGCCGGGCCCGGCCCGCCACCCCGCGCCGGCCAAGGCGGCGCTCCTGCTGCTGCGGGGGCGGACTCTCGTCGTACTCGTGCTGCTTGTGGTCTTCTTCAGCGCGATCTCGTCGGAGTACCTGACGCAGAGCAACCTGATCCTGATGACCAAGCACGTGGCCATCAACGCGATCCTCGCGATCGGCGTCACGTTCGTCATCCTCACCGGCGGGATCGATCTGTCGGTCGGATCGATCGCCGGGCTGGCCGGCATGGTCGCCGGCGGGCTGCTGTTCAAGGGGCTGAACGTGCCGGGCGGCACGGTCTTCTTCTCGGCGGCCGTGGTCATCCTGATCGGGATCGCGGTGGGCGCGCTGGTCGGCGCCGTCAACGGCCTGGTGATCACCCGGTTCAAGGTGGCACCGTTCATCGCCACGCTGGGCATGCTCTATGTCGCGCGCGGCCTGGCCCAGCTGCACAGCAACGGCGGCACCTACCCCGATCTCTCCGGTACGCCGGCGCGCGGCAACGAGGGATTTCACTTCATCGGGGTGGACAGCCTGCTGGGCATCCCGGTGGCGGTCTGGATCATGATCGTGGTCGCGGCCGCCGCGATCGTCGTGACCACGAAGACCCCGTTCGGGCGGCGGATCTTCGCGGTCGGCGGCAACGAGCGGGCCGCGATCCTGGCCGGCATCCGGGTCAACCGCATCAAGATCGCCGTGTACGTCATCTCCGGGGCCTGCGCCGCCCTGGCCGGCCTGCTGCTCACCTCGGAGCTGGGCGCGGCGTACCCGGACACCGCCACCACCTACGAGCTGAACGCGATCGCCGCGGCGGTCCTCGGCGGCACCGCGCTCAGCGGCGGCCGCGGGACCGTCATCGGCACCGTGATGGGCGCCTTCGTCATCGGCTTCCTCAGCGACGGCCTGGTCCTGGTGGGGGTCTCCACCTTCTGGCAGTCCGTGGTCAAGGGCGCCGTCATCGTCTTCGCGGTCATCACCGAGCAGGCCCAGCAGCGCCTCCAGTCCTCCCTCACCAAACGCACCAGCTGAAGGGACAACTCGCTCATGTATCGAAAAATCTTCCTGGCGGTCGGCACTGCGTCCCTCCTCGCGCTCGCCGCGTGCGGCTCCAGCGACAAATCAGACAAGTCAGCGGGAAGTGCTCCTGCGTCCCAGCTCATCGTGATCATCACGCCGTCGCCGGACAACGTCTTCTTCAAGGCCGAGCAGGACGCCGCCTCCGCCGAGGCCAAGAAGCTCGGCTACCAGACCCTGGTGCTCAGCCACGACGACGACCCGACCAAGCAGAGCCAGGAGATCGACACCGCGATCTCCCGCAAGGCCGCCGCGATCGTCCTGGACAACGCCGGGGCGGACGCCTCAGTGGCCGCGATCCAGCGTGCCAAGGACGCCAAGATTCCAACCTTCCTGGTCGACCGGGAGATCAACAAGACCGGCGTCGCGGTCGCCCAGATCGTCTCCAACAACGCCCAGGGCGCCGGCCTCGGCGGCACCGAGTTCGCCAAGCTGATGGGCAACAAGGGCGAGTACGCCGAGCTCACCGGCAAGCCGACGGACACCAACGCGGGCGTCCGCTCGCAGGGTTACCACGGCGTGCTCGACCAGTACCCGGACCTCAAGATGGTGGCTCAGCAGAGCGCGAACTGGGACCAGACCGAGGCGCTGCAGAAGACCCAGACGATCCTGCAGGCGCACCCGGCCATCAAGGGCATCATCGCCGGCAACGACACCATGGCGCTCGGCGCGTTCGCCGCGGTGCAGGCCGCCAAGAAGAACATCATCGTGGTCGGCTTCGACGGCAGCCCGGACGTGGTCTCGTCGATCCTCAAGAACGGCATCAAGGCGACCGTGCTCCAGCCGGCCAGCAAGATCTCCGAGATGGCCGTCGACCAGGCCGACGCGTACCTCAAGAACGGCAAGGCCGACCAGCCGGAGAAGCAGTCGGTCGACTGCGTGCTGGTGAACCCGGACAACGCGAAGTCGGTCACGAACTTCTCGGTCACCGGTTCCTGAAACAGATTCCGAACTCAGAGAGGGACACCCCATGCTGGTCGCCGACCCCCGTAGTGCCGCCGCCTGGCGCCGACTCCGGCAGGAGATAGCCGACGCCGCGCCCGAGCGACGACGCGAGTTGCTGCGGGAGCGGGCCGACCGGTCCCGCGCCACCGATCTGCGGATGATCGGCCGGGCCGGACTGGGTCACGTGGGCGGCGACCTGTCCGTCCTCGACATCCTCACCACGCTCTTCTTCGGCGTGCTGCGGATCGACCCGGAGAAGCCGGACTGGACCGATCGCGATCGGTTCGTGCTCAGCAAGGGTCACACCGCCGGCGCCCTCTACACGACGCTCGCCGCCTGTGGATTCTTCGCGCCCGCGGAACTGGACACCTTCGCCGCCCCGCTGTCGGCGCTCAACGGCCACCCGAACCGGGTCAAGGTGCCGGGCGTGGAGACGAACACCGGCCCGCTCGGCCACGGCCTGCCGGTCTCGGTCGGCATGGCGGTGGCCGGGCGGCTGGCCGGCTCGGCCCGGCACGTCTACGTGGTGCTCGGGGACGGTGAGCTGCAGGAGGGCAGCAACTGGGAGGCCGCGATGACGGCCGGGCACCGCCGCCTGGCCAACCTCACCGCGGTGGTCGACCGCAACCGGCTCCAGCAGGGCGCGCGGACCGAGGAGACCAACGCGCTCGACCCGCTCGACGACAAGTTCCGCGCGTTCGGCTGGGACGTGCACGTGGTGGACGGGCATGATCATCTTGCCCTCCTGGACGCGTTCACGGCGCCCCGGAGCGAGCGTCCGACCTGCGTCATTGCCCATACGACCAAGGGAAGGGGCGTCTCCTTCATGGAGGATCGCGTCGAATGGCACCACAAGGTGCCGTCTCCCGCGCAGATCGACAGCGCGATCGTGGAGCTGGCCCGGTGAGCGCGCCCGTCGATGAGCTCTTTGACTGCCGGGTCGCCTTTGCCGAGCAACTGATCGAACTAGCGCACGAGGACGAGCGGATCGTGGCGGTCTGCAACGACTCGGTCGGCTCCAGCAATCTCGTCCAGTTCGCCAAGGAGTTCCCGACCCGCATGATCAATGTCGGGATCGCCGAGCAGGACATGGTCGGGGTCGGCGCGGGGCTGGCGCTCAGCGGCTACATCCCGTTCGTCTGCGGCGCGTCGCCGTTCCTGACCGGGCGCGCGCTGGAGCAGATCAAGGCGGACGTCGCGTACTCCCAATCGCCGGTCGTCCTGTGCGGGATGAGCCCGGGCATGGCCTACGGCGAACTCGGCCCGACCCACCACTCGATCGAGGACCTGTCCTGGCTGCGGGCGATCGCGGGGCTGGGCATCGTCGTTCCGGCGGACCCCCAGGAGACCAAGGCGGCCGTACGGTGGGCAGCAGCCGCGGCCACCCCGGTCTTCCTGCGGGTGGCCCGCTTCAAGGTGCCGGCCGTCACCGGATCGCGTCCGTTCACGTTCGGCACGGCGACCCGGCTGCGCGACGGCGACGACGTGACCGTGGTGGCCACCGGAACGATGGTCTCCCGCGCCCTGGAGGCCGCCGCCGAGGCCGCCGATCGGGGCGTGTCGGTGCGGGTGCTGAACATGTCGACGATCGCGCCGCTCGACGAGGAGGCGATCCGAGCGGCCATGCGGGAGACGAGAGCGATCGTGACCGCCGAGGAGGCGACGACCACCGGCGGGCTGGGTGCCGCGGTCGCCGCGGTGGTGGTCACCGAACCCAGCCCGGTGCCGATGCGGATGCTCGGCGTGCACCGCGAGTTCGCGCCGACCGGCAGCACGGCGTTCCTGCTCGAGCACTTCAAGCTGACCGCCGCCGACATCCGCGCCGCCGCCGTGGAACTGGCGCGCTGATGACCGGCCACTTCGTTCTCGCGATCGATCAGGGGACCAGTTCGACCAAGTGCGTGCTGGTCGACCGGTCCGGAGCGATCGTGCGCGAGGCGAGCGCGCCGGTGCCGATCCGCTATCCGCGGCCGGGCTGGGTCGAGCAGGACGCCGACGAGATCCTGGCCAGCGTGCTCGCCGCGGCCGCCTCGTGCATGAACGGTTTTGATCGGGGCGCCGTCACGGCGGTCGGGCTCAGCACCCAGCGCGAGTCGGCGGTGGTCTGGGATCGGGCCACCGGGCGCCCGGCCGGTCCCGTGCTCGGCTGGCAGGACCAGCGCACCCGGGCGTACTGCGACTCGTTGCGGGGTTTCGCGGGCCGGATCCGGAAGATCAGCGGGCTGCCGCTCGACCCGATGTTCAGCGCGGCCAAGCTGCGGTGGCTGCTCGACCGGTCGCCCGGCGCGGTGGTCGGTACGGTCGACTCCTGGCTGATGTATGCGCTTACCGGGAGCCATCAGATCGAGGTGGGCAACGCGTCCCGCACGCAGCTTCTCGATGTGCGGGCGGGTACGTGGAGCCCGGAGCTGCTCGATATCTTCGGGATTCCCTCCTCGGCGCTGCCGGTGATCACACCCTCGGCCGGCGCCCTCGGGGTGATTTCGGAACGCGGGGGAGTGCTCGCCGGATTGCCCATCACCGCGGTGCTCGGCGACTCGCACGCGGCGTTGTATGCGCATGGCGTGCCGGGGGTCAAGGTCACCTACGGAACCGGATCGTCGGTCATGCGGCTCGGCTCCGTCGACGGCGACGCGGTGTGTCTCACGGTTGCCTGGAACGATCGGCTCGCCGCCGAAGGCAACATCCGATCGTCCGGCTCCACCGTCGCTTGGCTGGCCGATCTGCTGGGCTTGTCAGCCGAACAGGTCGGACAAATGGCTTTGAACGCGTCCAGCGATGGTGTTCATCTCGTCCCGGCGTTCGGCGGGCTGGCGGCGCCCTGGTGGGACGACACCGCGGTCGGTCTGATCAGCGGGCTCACGCTGGGCACCAAGGCGCCGCAACTGGCCCGCGCCGCGCTCGAATCGATCGCCCATCAGGTCACCGACGTCATCGACGCGATGGGCGGCGCCGATCGGATCCTGGCCGACGGCGGGGCCAGCGCCAACGACCTGCTCATGCGGATCCAGGCCGACCTGGCCGGCGTGCCCGTGCGCCGGGCCCGGGCGGCCAACCTCTCCGCACTCGGCGCCGCGTTCCTGGCCGGCGGGCTCACCGACTGGTCCCTCGACTACGACGACTTCGAACCCGGTCCCCGCGACCCGGCCGCCCGCCTCGCCTGGCGGGACGCGGTGCGCCGGGCCCGCACCCCCTTGGAAGGGAGCTGACATGTCCGAGTACCCCGTCTTCGGCGCCGGCCTCTGGCACTTCGCCACCTACGTCGACCGCTACGCCTCCGACGGCTACGGCCCGGCCCGAACCACGCTCGACGCGATCGCTCTGGCCGGCCGGGTCGACGACCTGTCCGTGGTCGACCTCAACTACCCGTTCACCCCCGGCGTGGGACTCGGCGAGGTCAAGGACGCGCTCGCCGAGCAGGGTCTCAAGGCGATCGGGATCACGCCGGAGATCTATCTGCGCAGGTTCAGCCGGGGGAGTTTCACCAACCCGGACCCGGGCGTACGCAAGGCTGCTCTTGATCTTATGCACGAGGCGGCCGGGATCGTGCGCGACCTCGGGGCCGACTATGTGAAGATCTGGCCCGGTCAGGACGGCTGGGACTATCCGTTCCAGGTCGACCACCGCACGCTGTGGAAGCTGGCCGTGGACGGCATGCGGGAACTGGCCGGCGCGCACCCCGACCTGCGCTTCGCGATCGAGTACAAGCCGCGCGAGCCGCGGGTGAAGATGACCTGGGACTCGGCCGCGCGCACCCTTCTGGGCATCGAGCAGATCGGCTTGGACAACGTCGGCATCCTGCTCGACTTCGGGCACAGCCTCTACGGTGGCGAGTCGCCGGCCGACGCCGCGCAGCTCATCATCGATCACGGCCGGCTCTACGGCATGGATGTGAACGACAACCTGCGCGGCTGGGACGACGACCTGGTGGTCGGCACCGTGCACCTCACCGAGATCTTCGAGTTCTTCCACACGCTGCGGAAGAACAACTGGGAGGGCGTGTGGCAGCTCGACCAGTTCCCGTTCCGCGAGGACTCGGTCGACGCCGCGAACACGGCCATCACCACGCTCAAAAGGATTCACCGGGCGCTCGACCGGCTCGACACGGCGGCGCTGGCCGAGGCGCAGGAGCGGCAGGACGCGATGGCCGCCCAGCGGCTGGTGCAGGCCGCGCTCTTCGGGGAGGCGCCGGAATGAGGCGTCTCGCGACGGCTCTGCTCGCGACGGGCGCTTTGCTGGCGGCCTCGGCGGCGCCGGCGTCCGCGCACTCCTACCCCACGGCGAAACCGCGGACCGTCGTCACCATCGACATGGAGCAGGACGACCTCGCGTCGCTGATCCGGTACCTGCTCTACACCGACGATGTCGACACCCAGGGGATCGTCTACACCAGCAGCCGCTTCCACTGGGCCGGCGACGGCCAGGGGACGAAGTTCTTCCTGCCCGGGCGCGAGTACACCACGCCGCAAACCTCGTGGCGCTGGACCGGCACGCGAACGATCCAGGACAAGGTGCTCCCGGCGTACGCGAAGGTCTATCCGAACTTGAAGCGGCACGACGCGGACTATCCGACGCCGGCCCGGCTGCTCTCGAAGGTGCGGACCGGCAACATCGTCTTCGAGGGCGAGATGGCGCAGGACACGCCCGGATCCGATCTGATCCGATCGCTTCTGCTCGACCGTGACCCGCGGCCGCTCTACTTGCAGGCGTGGGGCGGGACCAACACGATCGCCCGGGCGTTCAAATCGATCGAAGAGCGCTATTCCGGTACGCCGCAGTGGCACCGGATCCAGCAGGCGGTCTCGGCCAAGGCGGTCATCCTGGCCAGCGGGTTCCAGGACGAGACGTACGCGAACTACATCGCGCCGAACTGGCCACAGATCCGCGTCGAGGAGCTGTCGGCCGGCTACGCGACCTGGGGCTACAACTGCAATTTCGGCAATACCGGCAACATCCGCGGGCGGCCGGCCGACCAGGTCTACTTCAGCGGCGCGTGGATCAGGCGGAACATCCAGACCGGGCCGTACGGGTCGCTGTACCGCTCGTGGCTGGACGGGCAGTCGATGCCGGGGGATCCGCTGGACATCTTCGGTGACCCGGTCGCGGCGAAGACCGGCTGGTGCCCGCCGCTCGGCCCGTACGACTTCCTCTCCGAGGGGGACAACGTCGCCTTCAACCCGTTGCTGGACACCGGAATCCGGTCGCTCTCGCTCGGCGGCTGGGGCGGCCGGGTCACCCAGGTGAGCACCTCGCCCAACCTGTGGAAGCCGGCCGCCACCGAGAAGGACCCGACCGGCGCGGAGGTCGCGAACTACACGACGCTGCGCTGGGCGGCGGCCGCGCAGAACGACTTCGCGGCCCGGATCCAGTGGACGCTCACGCCGCACTACGCGGAGGGCAACCACGCGCCCTCGGTCCGGATCGCGTCGGGTCCGGTCGTTCGCGCGCGACCGGGGTCGACCGTGCGCCTTTCCGCGCGGGTCGCCGATCCCGATCGCGATCGGGTGACCACCAAGTGGTGGCAGTACCGCGAGGAGGGCACCTATCCGGGAGCGGTGGTGATCGATCCGCACGGCACGGTCACGGTGCCCGCCGACGCACGACCGGGCCAGACCATCTCGGCGATCCTGGAGGGCACGGACGACGGCAGCTTCCCGCTGACCCGATACGACCGGGTGTTCATCCGAGTGTTCTGAGCCGACCGCCGGAACCGGGAACTCGGCCATTCCGCGCGGCTCGAACGGAGCCGGGACCGCCTGAACGGGCGGCACGCTCCGTCAGCCGGCCGTGACAGACTGCGGGCGTGAATTGGCTATCGCCGGTCGGGGGGCGCCGGTGGCCGGCGGTCGTGTTCGGCCTGCTCGCCGCGGCGGCCGGGGCCGTGGTGCTGCTGGGCGACTGGACCTCGGCCGCGGCCCTGGCGGTGTTGCAGCCGGCCGGGCTGGCGCTGCTCGCGCTGACCGCGCTGCCGTGGGGCGGCCTGGTCGCGGTCGCCGTCGCCGCGGCCGGCGCCGTCCTGGTCACCCGGCCCGACGTGACGATGCGCGAGGTGGCCATGGTGGTCGCCGGCGTCCTGATCGTGGGCCCGCCGGCCACCCACGTCGCGGCCGCGCTCGGCCGGCGACGCGGCGCCGCCGCACCCGCGCAGGCCTGGCTGCTGACGGCGATCGGCGTCGTGGTCGCCCTCGTCGGCGTGTTCCGGCCGTCGACCACCGGGTACGCCACGGGTGCCTTCCTCACCGTGGCCGGCCTGCTCGTGGCGGCCCGGGGCTGGTGGCGGGCGGGAGCCGCCGCGGTCATCGCCGTGCTGCTCGCCGCCGGCCTGGCCGTGCAATGGATCGACCCGCATCCGGGCGCCTTCTACGCCGCCCCGAAGGATCCGCCGGCCGGCCACGGCACGCTCCTGCGCAGCGAACCGCTGGCCCGGAACGTCCCGGCCGGCGCGCACGCCTGGCGGATCCTCTACACGACCACGCGGGAGAATGGCAGCGCGACCGTGGCCAGCGCGGTCGTCGTCGCGGCGAGCGCGGCGCCGGCCGGGCCGCGCCCGGTGGTCGTCTGGGCGCACGGCGCGACCGGCATCGTCCCCGGCTGCGCGCCGTCGCTCGGGTCCGACCCGGTCGGCGTCGACTCGATCCCGGACGTGGCGGCGGTCCTCGCTGCCGGCTGGGTGGTGATCGCCCCCGACTACCCCGGGCTGGGCACGAGCGGCCCGCACCCGTTCCTGAGCGGGATCGGCGCGGCCCGCTCGCTGCTCGACGCGGTGCCGGCGGCCGGCCGGGTCGGCGGGCTCACCCTCGGCGGCCCGGCCCTGGTGTGGGGGCATTCGCAGGGCGGGAACGCGGCCCTGTGGAGCGGGATCATCGCGCCGTCCTACGCACCGGCGGCCCGGCTGGCCGGGGTGGCCGCGCTCGCCCCCGGCAGCGGCCTGCCGCAGCTGGCCCGGCTGTGGGGCGACGGGATCTACGCGGCGTACCTGATCCAGGCATACAGCGAGATCTATCCCGACGTGCACTTCGACGCGTACGTGCGGGCCGGCGCGCGGGCGCCGGTCCGGGAGCTGGCCGGCCGTTGCCTGGACGATCCGAAGGTGTACCTCTCCGGCCTGTCGGTGCTGCTGGGCGGCCGGTCGATCTGGTCGGCCGGGCCGGACACCGGCGCCTTCGGCGACCGGCTGCGGCAGAACGTGCCGGCCCACCCGATCGGCGTGCCGGTGCTGATCGGTCAGGGCGCCGCCGACACCACGGTGCCGGCGACCGTGCAGGACGCGTACGTCCGGCAGTTGTGCGCGACCGGCACCCGGGTCGACTACCGCACCTATCCGGGCCGCGACCACGTCGGCATCTTCGCCGGCGACTCGCCGCTGCTGCCCGACCTGATGCGGTGGAGCCGGGACCGCCTGGCCGGGACGCCGGCCCGTACTGGTTGCGGTTAGATGATCACTATCTGATGAGCTCTTGCGGGGGCGGTGTGGATCGCCGAGGCTGCTGCTTATGACGGAGACCGGCGTCCCCACCACTCCCGCGACCAGCTGGCCCGATGTGGAGCGCGTACCCCGCGCCCCGCTGCGCGCGACCGCCGCCAGGGCGCTGCTGAAGTTCGTCGCCGGCCGGATCCCGGTCCGGGTCGTCACCGGCGACGCGCCGCAACCCCCCGGCCCGCCGGTGCTGCGGCTGCGCCGGCCCGAAGCGTTCTACCGCCGGATCGGCACCACCGGGCTGATCGGGCTCGGCGAGGCCTACCAGGCCGGCGACTGGTACGCCGACGACCTGACCGGCCTGCTCACCGCGGCCGCGGCGGCGATGAGCGGCTCGCTCGGCGGCTACCGCAAGCTGGCCAAGCTGCGCCACGTGCCCTGGCTGCAGCCGCTGCACGGCGCGCGATCGCCGGCCGAGGAGGAGAACACGGTCGACGGCGCCCGCCGCAACATCCAGCGCCACTACGACCTGTCGAACGAGATGTTCGCGCTCTTCCTGGACGAGACGATGACGTACTCGTCGGGCCTGTTCGCCGGGCCGGAGGACGAGGACCTCGCCGCCGCCCAGCGCCGGAAGATCGATCGGCTGCTCGACCTGACCGGCGTCGGCGACGGCACCCGGGTCCTGGAGATCGGCACCGGCTGGGGCGAGCTCTCCATCCGGGCCGCCCGGCGCGGCGCCCAGGTGCACACCATCACCATCTCGACCGAGCAGCAGCAGCTGGCCCAGCGGCGGGTGGCCGAGGCGGGTGTCGCCGACCGGGTGACCATCGAGCTGCGGGACTACCGGCACCTCGCCGACGAGCGGGGCTACGACGTGGTGGTCAGCGTCGAGATGATCGAGGCGGTCGGTCGCAAGTACTGGCCCGACTACTTCGGCGCGATCGATCGGCTGCTCGCGCCGGGCGGCCGGGCCGGCATCCAGGCGATCACGCTGCCCGACGACCGGCTGGAGTTCGCCGACACGTACACGTGGGTGCAGAAATACATCTTCCCCGGCGGCGTGCTGCTGTCGACCGAGGAGGTGGAGCGGCAGCTGGCCGCGGGCACCTCGCTGCGGCTGGCCGAGAAGCGCGCGTTCGGCTGGAGCTATGCGAAGACGCTACGGGCGTGGCGGGGGAACTTCCTGGCCAATGCCGATCGGGTTCGATCGCTCGGCTTCGACGACATCTTCGTGCGCACCTGGGAGTACTACCTGGCGTACTGCGAGGCGGGGTTCGTCTCCGGCGAGATCGACGTCCATCAGCTCATTCTCGATCGGTCGTGAGCGCGTCGCGGTAGGCGTCCATCGTCCGATCCGCGAAGAGCGAGGGCGTTTCCGCGTACGCGATCCGCCGCGCCCGCTCGACGGCGTCGCCCGGATCGTTCTCGAGCGCGGCCCGCAAGGCGGCGGCGAGCGACTCCGGGGTGGGCTCGGCCAGCCGGGCGGCCCCGCCGAGCGGGTGCGCGGCCGCCAGTTCCCGGTCGACCAGCACGATCGGGAGCCCGGCCAGGGCCGCCTCGTGCAGCACGATGCCCTGGGTGTCGGTGGTGGACGGAAAGGCGAACACGCCGGCGTGGCGATAGACCGCGAGCACCTCGTCGCCGTGCAGCGCGCCGGTCACCGCCGTGTCTTCGGTCAGGCCCGCGCGGGCGAGCCGCCGAGGCAGGCCGAGCCGCCGGGAGACCGGCCCGGCCAGCACCAGCCGAGCGTCCGGCCGCTCCCGCCGGAGCCGGGCGAACGCGTCCAGCAGCAGCGGGATGCCCTTCTCCGCGGAGACCCGGCCGACAAAGAGAACGGTGGGGTCCCGCCGATCGGAAACGGTCGTCCGATGCGGCGGCGGCGTGGCGATGACCCGCGTCTTGTGCGCGTAGTGCGCCGCCGTCCGGCAGTGCCGCATGGCCGTCGCGGTGGGCAGGATGATGACCCGGGCGGCCTCGAAGACGCGCACATTGGCGGCCGCCACCGCCGCGTACCTGCCGAGGCCCTTGACCTTGGGGCCGCGCGGCAGGGAGCGGGCGTAGATCGCGGTGCCGGCCCGGATGACCAGCGTGGGGTAGTAGTAGAACGCCGAATAGCCGTGCACGTCGGTGTGGTACGTGTAGACCGCCGGGATGCCCAGCTCGCGGGCGACCGTCAGCCCGGCCGCGCCGAGCGGTCCCGGCGTGTGCACGTGTGCCACATCGGGCCGCCAGTCGCGCACCTTCCGGCGCATCACCAGCGGGAAGAGCGAGAACCGGAAGTCACCCATCCCGGTCGGCAGCGCCGGCACCCGGATGTCGCCGCGCCCGGTGCTCACCACCAGACTCGAGTGACCGCGAGCCGCCATCTCCGACGTGAGCAGCCGGATCGACGCGGCGATGCCGTTCACGCCGTCCGCGGCGGCGTCCGAGAAATGTGCGATCCTGACCACGTGGCCGCGTCCCCCGCACCTCGACCTGGTGCCTCGACGGTACCGGTCGCGGCCGCTCTGCTGGTGCTCGCGGCGAATTTCCTCGCGCTCTGTCTCTTCTGGACGTTCGGCCGCCGCGTGCCCGGCCTGCCCGGGCCGTTCGCCTTCGCCAGCGTCACCTGGGGCGATTCGCTCGCGCTTCCGGCGATGACCGGCCTGCTGACGTACGCGGTCCGCGCCCTGCCGCCGGCCCGCGCCGATCGCGCCTTCGCGGTCACCTCGGCCGTGCTCGCCGGGGCGGCCGGCGCGACCTCGCAGGCCCTGTGGCTGACCGCCGACCATCCGCGCACCAACTGGACGCTGCCCCGCGCGCACCGGTTCACCGCGGCCGGTTGGTATCACGCGGCGTTCGTCACCGCGTTCTGCGCCGGCCTGGCCGCGCTGCTCGCGCTCGCGCTGAACCGGGTCATCCTCGCTCCGCACCGGCCGCGCCGGGCCGTGACCGCGATCGGTGCGGCGATCGTTTGCGGTCTCGCCTTCGCCGCCCTGCTGGCCTCCGACGCCGGCACGACACCGACCGGAGCGGGCCTGATCGGGGTCCTGGCCGCCGTGCCGGTCGCCCTGCTCGCGGCCGCGGTGATCGTGGTCCGCCGGGTGCGCGGCGCCGACTGACTACGGCGGCCGTGATCGTGGTCTGCCGGGTGCGGGGCGCCGGCCGACTACGGCGGCGGGTTCCGGGGCGCCAGGTAGCCGTCGCGCACGATCCGATGCACGCCGTGCAGATAGGCCTCCGGCGCATCCGGGGTGAGCGTGGCCAGCCCGTCCACGTACCGGTTGAACATGCTGAACGCCGCCGCGATCAGCACCGTGTCATGAATCTCCCGGTCGGTGGCCCCCTCGGCGTGCGCGTCGGCCACCAGCCAGGCGGTCACGCTGCGGCCGTCCTCGCGCACGGCGGCCGCGATCCGCAGCAGCGACCGAAGTTTGGAAGTGATCGGCGCGGTCTCCAGATCGGCCCGTACCTCGTCCACGAGCCGCACGCCCTGCGGGAGCTGAGCCGCCGCGAACGCCGCGTGTGATGCCGCGCAGTACGCACATTCGTTCAGCTCGGAAACATAGGCGGCGATCAGTTCCCGCTCCCCGGGCGACAGCGTGCTCGGCCCCCGCAGCAGCACCTCGGCCAGCATCATCAGCGGCCGCCCCGTCTCCGGCCGGTATTGCAGCAGCCCCTGGATCCCCGGGAACGCCTGCTCGTCAACGCCGAGGTCGATGTGCGCCATCGCAGCAGGATAGGTGTCCGGCGAGCACTCGAAAACCCCATCGTCGCGCTGACCGGAACGGGACGGCGTCCCTAGGATCGACTCAGTCGCCGATCACCCGGGAGGAACGATGGCTGTCGCGGTTGCCGCACCCCATCCGGCCGCGGTCGAGGCCGCGCGGGAGGTGGTCGCCCGCGGCGGCAACGCCTTCGACGCGGCGCTTGCCGCGGCCGGGGCGCTCGCCGTCGCCTACCCGCATCAGTGCTCGGCCGGGGGTGATCTGGTCGCGATCGTCCGCGTGGGCAGCGCCGGCGGGCCGCTTTCGCCCCCGGCGGCCGGGATGCCGCCAGCTTGGGCCTCGGGGGCGGCCGAGGCGTCGCCAGCCCCGGAGGCGGGCGGGGCACCACGAGGCGCGGCGCGCGGGGTATGGCGAGGCGCGGCGGGCGGGGTACCGCGAGGCGCGGCGGGCAGGGTGTCGCGAGGCTCGGAGGCGGGCGGGGCGGCGGGAGCACCGAAGGCGGGCGGGGTGCCGGGCGCCCCGGAGGCGGATTGGGGCGCGCGAGGTTGGCCTCCGGAGGTGGCCGGGATGCCGCGGGCGGTGCTGTCGATCGGGGCCGCCGCGGCGGCGGTGGATGGCGCGGGGCTGCGGGCGGCCGGCGATCGGATGCCGTTCGACGGGCCGCAAACGATCACGGTGCCCGGGGTGGTGGCCGGCTGGGCGGCGATCGCCGGGTTCGGTGCGCGACTGACTTTGAGCGAACTGCTCGCGCCGGCGGTCCGGCTCGCGGCCGAGGGGGTTCCGTTCAGCCCCGGGCTGCGGCGGGCGATCGCCTATCGGATCGGCGCGATTCGGTCGGATCCGGGCCTTTCCGCTCTCCTGATGCGCGGCGACGGCCGTCTCGTCCAGCCGGTGCTCGCCGAAACGCTCACCGCGATCGGAGCCGACTGGCGGTCCTTCTACGAGGGCGAGCTGGGCCGGCGACTCGCCGAGGGCCTCCGCAAGCTGGGCAGCCCGCTGGTGGCCGCCGACCTGGCCGCCCACCGGGCCGAGGTGGTCGCGCCGCTCACCCGGACGATCGGCGACGTCACCTGGCATGCCGCGCCGCCGCCGGTGCAGGGGCCGACGTTCCTGGCGGTCGTCGGCGCCGACGATCTGCTGGCCGCCTCCCAGCGCGCCCGGCAGGCCCGCGACGCGCTGCTCGGCGACCCGCGCACCGGCCCGATCGAGCTGGCCGCAATGCTCACGCCCGATCCCGAACGATCGGATTCGCTCCCGGAAGAGCCAAAACCGACCGGCGACACCGTGGCGGTCACGGCGGTGGACGACGACGGGAACGCGGTCACGCTGATCCAGAGCGTTTTTGAGAGTTTCGGATCGGGTCTGCTCGACCCGGGAACCGGTCTCGTGCTGCACAATCGCGGGGCGTCGTTCCGCCTCGAGCCGGATCACCCGGGACGGATCGCCCCGGGCAGCCGCCCGCCGCACACGCTCTGCCCGACGATGGCGCTGTCCGCCGCCGCCGTGCTCGCGCTCGGCTGCCAGGGCGGTCGCAACCAGCCGTGGATCCTGGCCCAGGTCGCGAGCGAGGCGCTCGACTCCGCCGACCTGGTCGGCCTGCTGACCCGGCCGCGCTGGTACTTCGAGGGCGCCGAGCTGATCACCGAGCCCGGCGTCGACGCGCTCGACGACGACGCCGGCCACCTTCAGGTCAGCCGCCTCCGCCACGGACAACTCGCCGCCGCGAGCGACCCCCGCGCCGACGGCCTGGGTGCGGTGCTGGGGGAGTAGAGCGCTGAATGCCGCGGTCGCGGCATGCCGTGACCGTCGCGGAGCGGGGTCACCAGTCGTGCAGGGTGCCGTCCGTCAGACGGTTCACCGGCAAAGAGGCCGGGCGGTAAGGGTATTTCGCGGCGAGCGCTTCGTCGATGTCGACGCCCAGCCCGGGCTCCTCCGACGGGTGCAGGTAGCCGTCCGCGTAGCGGTAGCCGTGCGGGAACACCTCGTCGGTCTCCGGGGCGTGCGGCATGTATTCCTGCAGGCCGAAGTTGGGGATCGCCAGGTCGAGATGCAGCGCAGCGGACATGCAGACCGGCGACAGATCGGTCGCGCCGTGCGAGCCTGTTCGCACCTGATGCAGCGCCGCGAGGTCGAAGATCCGGCGCAGGTGGGTGATGCCGCCGGCGTGCACGACCGTGGCCCGGACGTAGTCGATGAGTTGTGAACGGATCAGCCGCTCGCAGTCCCAGATCGAGTTGAAGACCTCGCCGACCGCCAGGGGAGTGGTCGTGTGCTGCCGGATCAGCCGGTAGCCGTCCTGCAGTTCGGCCGGCACCGGGTCCTCCAGCCAGGTCAGCGCGTACGGCTCGAGCGCCTTGCCGAGCCGCGCCGCCTCGATCGGGGTGAGCCGGTGATGCGCGTCGTGCAGCAGCCGCAGGGTGGGGCCGAACTCGGCGCGGACCCGCTCGAAGACCGCCGGTAGGTGCGCCAAATAGTGCGGCGTGGACCATACCGCCTCCGTCGGCAGAGCGGCCGAGGCCGGCTCGTAGACCGTCGCCGTCGACACACCATAAATTTCGGAAATGTCCGGAATAGCCGCCTGGACGCGGACGGCGGTGTAGCCGCGGGACACGAAAGAGGCGACGGACGATAGCAATTCGTCGATGGTGGCACCGTTCGCATGACCGTACACGGAGACGCCGGAGCGCGACCGCCCACCCAGAAGTTGGTAAACGGGAAGCCCGGCCACCTTCCCCTTGATGTCCCACAACGCCGTATCGACCGCCGCGATGGCCGTCATCGTGACCGGTCCCCGCCGCCAATAGGCCCCCTTGTAGAGGTATTGCCAGGTGTCCTCGATCCGCGCCGGATCCCGCCCGATCAGAAGCGGAACAACATGCTCATCGAGGTACGCGGCGACGGCGAGTTCCCGCCCGTTCAGCGTGGCGTCCCCGACCCCGGTCAGACCGTCGGAGGTCTCGATCTTGAGCGTGACGAAATTGCGGCCCGGCGAGCAGACGATCACCCGGGCCGCGACGATGTTCATTGCGGCTCCTCCTTGACCCGCGCCACCAACTGCGTCGGATTGACGAACCGCAACGCGATGACGAGCAGCACCAGCATCATCGAGGTATAGATGACCGCCATCGCGTCCACCGACTGCTGAGCCCGGATCCCGGCCGCCGACATCGTGTAGTAGAGCGCCACCACCAGCGTCTGCGACTCGGGCCCGGCGGTGAGGAAGGTCAGCTCGAACATGCCGACCGTGCGCACCAGCACCAGGATCGACGCCGCCAGAATGCCCGGCACCAGCAGCGGCGCGAGAATCCGCAGGAACACCTGCCACGTCCGGGCGCCGCACATCCGGGCCGCCCGCTCGATCGCCGGGTCGACCTGCTCGATGAACGGCGTCATCGTCAGGATCACGAACGGGATGGACGGCACCAGGTTGGCCAGCACCACGCCCGCCATGTGCCCGGCCAGCCCGTATTTGTAGAGGACCGTCGCGAGCGGAATGCCGTACGTGATCGGCGGCATCAGGATCGGCAGCAGGAACAGCAGGTAAACCACCCGCCGGCCGGGAAAGGTGCGCCGCGCCAGCACGTAGGACGCGGGCACCCCGACCAGCACCGAGATGCCCACCACCAGCAGCGACACCTCGACCGTCACGATCAGCACGTCGAGCAGCGTGAATTCGTGCCAGGCCTGCCCGTACCACTGGGTGGTCCAGCTTTCCGGCAGCCAGGTGTCGAACCAGCGCCGGCCGAAGGAACTGACCACGACCGAGCCGATGATGCCGGCCAGCATGAGGAAGAAGAACGTCACCGAGCCCCACACCAGCCACGCGCCCGGCGACGCGGCGATCCGGAAACGGCGGCGGGTCTCCTGGGCGGGAACGGCGATCGCGGTCATCCCTTACCTCCCGTGGATCCGGTGTAGAACAGCGACCGCACGCCGAGCACGGCGGCCACCACCGCGAGCTCGACCACGCCCATCACCACCGCGATGGCGCTGGCGAGCGGATAGTCGTAGGACTCGTAGGCGGCGTGATAGGCCGCGATGGAGATGACCCGGGTGGTCCCGGCCGGATCGCCGACCAGAATGGCGGACGGGAAAACGCTGAACGCCAGCACGAAGGTGAGGCAGAACGTGGTGGCCAGGCCGGGCGCGAGCAGCGGCAGGGTGATCCGGTGGAAGCGCGGCCACCAGCCCGCGCCGAGGGTCGCCGCCGCCCGTTCCAGGGTCGGGTCGATGCCGGAGAGATAGGACAGGATCAGCAGGAACGCGAACGGGAACCCGGTGATCACCAGGGAGAAGAACACGCCCCAGTAATTGTTGGTCAGGCGCACCGGCGCGTCGATGATCCCGGCCGACATCAGCGTCCGGTTGAGCCAGCCGGTGGGGCCGAGGAAATTGAGCAGGCCCTCGGCGGTCAGCACCGTGCCCAGCGTGATCGGGACGACCAGCAGGGTGGTGAGGAGCCGTTTCCCGCGGAAGCGGCCGCGCATCCGGTAGGCGATCGGCACCGACGCCGCCACATTGAGGAAGGCCGCCGGCAACGACAGCTGCAGCGTCGTCCCAATCGTGTCTCGTTGATAGGCGTCGGTGAAGAAGTCCTTGTACGCGCCGAGCACGCCACCGTGCGTCGGCTGGAAGGAGAGGCCCACCCCGTACGCGAAGGGGTAGACGAACAGGGTCAGCACGCAGAGCAACCCGGGGACCAGCAGCAGTAACTGCCGGTCCACGCCGCGTTCGGCCAGGCGGTGACGGAGCGCGGTCACAGCGGGAACACCAGCACTCGGGCCGGGTCGGCGACCACCGAGATCTTGTCGCCGGGCGACGGCCGCTCGGCCGCACGCAGGTGCAGCATCGTGCCCTGCTCGGTGCGGGCCTCGACGGCGAGTTCGCGCCCCTGGTACTCGACCACCTCGACGGTGGCCGGCACCCCGCCCTCGCCCAGCCGCAGGTCCTCCGGGCGGACCCCGGCCATCGCCTCGTCACCGGCCGTGAGCTCGCCGATCGCGGTGCCACGCAGCGTCATGCCCCCGCCCTCGACCTCCACGAACGCCGGGGACGCCGAGACGACCCGCATCGGCAGCAGGTTGCGGTAGCCCATGAAGTCGGCGACGTGCCGGTTCGCCGGCCTCGTGTGCAGCTCCTCGGGGGCGCCGACCTGCTGGACCCGGCCGTCACGCAGCACGACCAGCCGGTCGGCCATCGACAGCGCCTCCTCCTGGTCGTGCGTGACGTAGACCGTGGTGAGGCCGAGCGACTGATGCAGCCGGCGGATCTCGGTACGCATCTCCAGCCGCAGTTTGGCATCCAGGTTGGACAATGGCTCGTCCATCAGGACCAGTGACGGTTCGAGGACCACCGCGCGGGCGATGGCGACCCGCTGTTGCTGACCGCCGGACAATTGGCCGGGCAGCTTGGTGGCGTGCTCCTCCAGGCGTACGAGCCGGATCGCCTCGTCGGTGCGGCGCCGGACCTCGGTCCGCGGCAATCGCCGCATCTGCAGTCCGAACGCGACGTTCTTGCGCACCGAAAGGTGCGGGAACAGGGCGTAGCTCTGGAACACCATGCCGAAGCCGCGGCGCTCCGGCGGCAGGGTGTCGAGGCGTTTGTCGTCCTGCCAGATGCTGCCCTCGGAGAGCGGCAGCAGGCCGGCGAGGCAATTCAGCGCGGTCGATTTACCGCAGCCGGACGGGCCGAGCAGGGCGATGAACTCGCCCTTGCGGATCTCCAGGCTGAGCCCGGACAGCGCGTCCTTGCCGCCGAAGCGACGAGTCACACCGTCCAGGCGCAGCTTTTCGAACGTTGTCACTTCTTCACCTTCGCGCCGCCGATCTGACGGTCCCACGTGTCGAACGCGGTGACCAGGGCCTTCGCGTCCAGCGGGACCTCGAGCGGGTTGCCGGCGATGAGCTGGTCGTACTCGGGACGGCCGTATTCGCCGATGGCCTGCTGGCTCTCCTGCGGGGCCATCGAAAGGGTCACGTCCTTCACCGCGGGGCCGGGGTAGAAGTAGCCCTTGTCGTACGCCTTGGCCTGTTGTTGCGGGGTGAGCATGTCCTTGAGCAGGTTCAGGATCGCGGCCTGCTTGTCGACGTCGACGCCCTTGGGGATGACCGCGTAATGCGCGTCGGTGACCCAGTGGAAGCCCTTCAGGGTGCCGACCGCGGCCTCCTTCGGCACGGTGCCGAGCACGCGCGGGTTGATGTCCCAGCCGGTCGTGCTCGCGATGATTTTCGCCGAGCCGTTCGCGAGGTTCTTCATCGTCTCGCTGGTGGACGACGGATAGAGCGTCACATATTTGTTCAGCTCGGTCAGATAGGCCCAGGTCTTGCTCCAGCCGTTGACCGGGTCCTTCGGGTTCGAGTCGCCCAGCAGATAGGGCAGGCCCATCAGGAAGGTACGCCCGGGACCCGAGTTGGCCGGCCGCGCGTATTGCACCGCGCCCGGGTTGGCCTTGGCGTACGCCAAAAGGTCTTCGGCGGTTTTCGGCGGGTTCGGCACCTTGGCCGGCAGGTACTCGATCAGCGGGCCGGACGGGTAGTAGGTGACGGTCACGCCGAAGTTGCCGGCCAGCTTCTGCATCGCCGCGGCGCCGGGCAGGTAGTCGTTCATGCCGGGGACCCGGTTCGCGTACGTGGGCAGCACCGGCACCCACAGGCTCTGGTCGATGCCGGCGGCGAGCCCGTCGACGCCGGTGAGCACCAGGTCGATGTCGACGCGCCCGGCGTTCTGCTGGGCCTTGACCTTGCCGACCAGCTCGGGGGCGGTGGCCTTGGAGTAGGTGACCTTGGCGATCTGATCCTTGTTCTTGGACACGAACTCGTCGATCATGCCCTGGGTCAGCTGGAGGTCGCCGGCCACGTCGAGGATGTTCAGGGTGACCGCTTTGCTCGGCTTGTCGGGGACCGGGCCGTCGGTCTTGGCGGAGCCGCCGGGTTTGTCCGGGGCACCGCACGCGGCGATCGCCAGGACGGCGGCTAGAGCTATCGCGATTTTGCGGGACATTTGGGAGTATCCCTTCATGCGTTGGCGGGACCGGTGGAGCCGCGCACCATCAGCTGGGTGGGCAGTTCCCGCCGGGCCGCGGTCTGGCGGTCCGGCTCGGCAAGGAGTTGCAGGAGCAGATCCACGCCGGCCCGGCCGGACTGCTCCTTGGGCAGGGCGACGGTGGTGAGGGAGGGGTTGACCATCGCCGCTAGGGCGATGTCGTCGAAACCGAGCACGCTGATGTCGGCCGGGACGGCCACACCGCGGGCGGTGAAACGGTTGAGCAGGCCGAGCGCGATCAGGTCGTTGAACCCGATCACGGCGGTCACCCGGGCGGCGAGCACCTGATCGGCCGCGGCCACGCCGCCCTCGAACATCGGCAGCACGTTGCCGATCTCGACCAGGTCGACGCTCATCTCGCCGGCGACCAGGCGCAGCGCGCGGACCCGTTCCCGGTTCGCCCAGGCGGAGCGCGGACCGGCCACGTACGCGATCCGGCGGTGCCCCAGAGCGGTCAGGTGGCTGACCGCTTGGCGCATCGCGTCGGGGAACTCGGCGGTCACCGACGGCACCCGGGCGATGCGCCGGTTGACCAGCACGACCGGGGTGTCGGCGACCAGCGTGCGCAGTTCCTCGTCGGGCATCCGGGGGGAGCAGAGCACGATGCCGTCGACCTGTTTCGACAGTCGTCGCACCAGGCCGGCCTCGGCGGCCTCGTCCTCGTCGGTGTCGGCGAGGAAGACCGCGTAGTCGGCCTCGTGCGCGCGGGCCTGCACGCCCTTGACGACGCTCGGGAAGAACGGGTTGCCGAGGTCGGGGACGAGCAGGCCGATGTTGCCGGTGCGGCCGGTGATCAGGCCGCGCGCGGCGCGGTTGGGATGGTAGCCGAGGGTCGCCGCGGCCCGGCGGACGCGATCGCGGGTCTCCGGATGAACCAGCTCCGGCATGGTGAGCGCGCGGGTGACAGTGGACGCCGAGACGCCCGCCGCCCGGGCCACGTCCTTGATGGTCACCGCCATGCCGCCCCCTCGCCGGAGTTCCCGGTCAGTTTGAAATCCATTTCGGACCGATGTCAAGGCATCGAGCATGATCTTTTAATTTTCCTTACCAAGGTGGATGATTTTCGATGAAAACGTTGGCGATCTTGAAGCATCCGGGTGCGCCAGCGGATGAAGTCGGCCGCACGGATGACCCCTCGCCGGGAGCGCGTTGGGCTACGCTCCGCGGCGTGTTCTCGGACGATGTTGACGCCGACCTGAGCCGGTTGGCCGACGATCCCAAGTTCCCGCACCGCGACGCGGCGCGCCGCGCTGCCCGGTTCCGGGCCGAGGGCGACGTCGCCGACCTGGTCGCGATCGTGGACGACGCGCATCCGTGCGGGATGACCGACGTGATCTTCGCGATGGCCGGCGCGACCCGGCCGTGGCTCAACTGGGTGCCGATGCCGGCCGAGGCGATCGCCAACGTCGCCAACCAGGTCGGCCGCAGCCGGGCCGAGGGCGAACAGGTGCAGCTCGGCGCCCTGTTCGTGTCCGCCGCCGAGCCGCCCAGCGCGATGGTGGCCTGCCAGCGGGTGGCCGGCCCGGTCGAGGTCGAGATCGGCGACTTCCCGCAGCCGGACATCCGCACGCCGGTGCGCGACGTCCGCTACCGGGTGTGGCGCTACGACGGGGAGACGCCCGTGCCGGCCGTTCCGGCGCCGGCTCCGGACGCCGTACGTGTGCTGCACGAAGTCGCCAATGAACCGTGGCCCTCGCTGCTCTCCGGGTACGTGCAGGCGGAGCCGCTCGGCAAGCTGCCGCTGGACGGCCTGCTCGGGCTGCTGTCGCACCTGCCCGGGCCGCCGGAGACGGCCCGCTGGCAGCAACTGGCCACCACCACGCCGACCTACTGGTACCGGCTCCTCCAGCCGTGGGTGTGCCTCGGGATCCTGCACCACGCGGCGGACGAGCCGTGGCTGGTGTCGACCCGGCGCGAGGTGCTGATGGACCTGGCCTTCGGGGTCGAGGACTGGGTCTCCGACGCGGCGCTGTTCGCCCTGGTCACGGTCGCCCACCGGGAGCCGGAACAGCGGGCCGAGGTGCGCGCGCTGGTGCGGGCCCGGCTCGACGCGGCGATGGCCGCGCCCCGGCTGGTGACGATCGGGGAATCGCTCGCCCGGCTGATGCTGATCACGCCCGGCTGCACGGCCGGCGATCGGTCGGCGGCCGAATCGGTGCTGGCCGCCGCCGAGGACGAGGAGCCCGCTCCGCCGAAGAAGAAAAAGCGCTGGTGGCGGCACTGAAGGTGGTGGGCGGCGTCGCGTCCTGGTCCCGCACGCCCGGGACGCGGCGCCGCCCGGGGAATCACGTCGTGCGACGCTAACCCCGCGCCGCGTGCACGGTCCTCCACCGGGCAGATGATCGGGCCCTGGCCGACCATCCGGTTTTGCCGTGCGGACACTGCGGGTTCCATCGATCCTTTTGGTTGCGTGGGCCGTATCACCCCGGGAAAGGGGTGCCCACCATGCTCGACAGACTCCTCTCCCGTACCGGGCCCGAGGCTCCGCCCGACCTCGTGGTGCCGCCGCCGGTCATCGACGAGCCGACGCAGAAGCTGAAAGTCATCCTGCCGTCGGTCCCGCAGCGGATTGCCGCCCGGGCTGTGATCGTTTATGAGCAGACGCCCCGCCGGCCGTGGCGGTTGTGGGCGTTCACGGCCGTGCTGGTCGCGCTCACGATCGGCGTGGTGCTCGGGCAGGCGGAGGCGTTCCAGCCGGTCTCCCGGGGCGCGACCGCGCAGGCCGCGGTGGTGCCGTCGGACGTGCCGGCGCCGGTCGCCCTGGCCGTCCCGGTGACCGCGCCGCTGGGCGCCGCGAAGGCGCTGGTCTTCGAGGTGACCGGGGAGGCCACGGCGGTGCACGTCGCGAGCGCCGACCTCGGCGGTCTGCTCTACAGCATCGTGCCGATCGGCGTGAGCGAGGCGCCCCGGATCACCGACTCGCCGCGCGGACCGCGGCTCGCGCTCGCCAGGACCGGCGTGGAGATCCGGCTGAGCGCGAAGGTTTCCTGGACCGTACGCCTGGCCGCGGCCTCCGCCGATCAGACGGTCGACATGCGCGCCGGCGGTCTGGCCGCGATCGAGTTGACCGGCGCGTCGGCCCGTACCGAGCTGACCCTGCCGCGCCCGCGGGCGACCGGGAAGGTGACCGTCTCCGCTCCGCAGCGAGCGCTCAAGGTGTCGACCGTCGGCGTCGTGCCGGTCCGGTTGCGGCTCGACGGGGGAGCGCAGAGCGCCGTCGTCGACGGCAGGACCCACCGGCAGGTCAAGCTCCGCACGACGCTCACGGCCACCGGTTGGCAAACCGCCAAGCTGCGGTACGACGTGAGCGCCCCCGCCGCGCTGGGCTCGGTGGTCGCCGATCACATCTGATCGGTTTTGTGGTGATCGGCTGGGCGCCGTCACAGCTCGAAGCGGCTGCCGACCCCGTTCGGGCGGAACGCGTCGGGCAGGGCCGCCGCGAGAGCCTGCTGCGCCTTCCACGAGGTGCAGTGCGCCGGGACCAGCACGGACGGCGCCTCCTCGACCATGGCGGCGACCGTGTCGGTGACGATCTGGCCGTACTGCAGGTGGAGGCCGCCGAGCACCGCGTAGAGCCGGTCGACGCCGGTGAGCCGCTTGGCGTACCGGATGATGTTGATGATCCCGGAATGCCCGCAACCGGTCAGGATGACCAGGCCCCGATCGCGAACGTTCAGGACGATCGCCTGGTCGTCGTGCACGGCCCGGTCGGGCTCCCAGGCGCCGTCGCGGAACGCCTGGTGACCGGGCGGCATGCCGGTCTCGAACGGCGTGGTGCGGTCGACCTCGCCGGTCACCAGGATCGCGTCGTCGAGCAGGAACGACGGCTGTCGCTCCTCGACCACGGTGAAGCCGGCGCCCTCGATCGCCGACCGGCTCGGCGTCGGGAAGTCGAGCGTGCGGTCCGGCAGCACGAGCCGGCGCCGCAGCCAGAAGTCGGGATGCAGGAAGACCGGCAGACGGGTGGGGCCGAGCCGGGCGGCGAGCCCGTTGAGCCCCATCACGTGGTCGAAGTGCCCGTGGCTGAACACGATCGTCTCGAACGTCTCCGGCCGGATCGCCAGCCGATCGAGATTGCTCACCACGCCCTCGGCCGAGATGCCGGTGTCGAACAGGATGCGGCGGCCGCCGACCTCCACCATGGCCGAGAACCCGTGCTCGGCGCGGAGGAAGTCGAAGGACTGCTTCTCCTCGGCGAGCTCGGCCGGCAGCACCGCGAGCGGGCTCGCCGAGCCGGCAAGTCCCCAGCGGCGGACGAGGCCCTCGTCGGGCAGGAGCGCGTCCGACGAGTTGTCCATCAGGGTCGTGATGTGCACGCCGTCGACCGGCGCGAGGCTGATCTGCTGCACGTTCGTGAGCGTACGCCCGCTTCAGGACCGGAAACGCGCCACCGACAGCGCGGCGGGCACCGGGGAGCCTTTTCCGGTCACCGCGCCCGCGGCGAGCCGGGCCAGCGCGGGCGCGATCTGGATGCCGTAACCGCCCTGCCCGGCCACCCAGAACAGGCCCGGCGCGGCCGGATCGGCCCCGGCCACCGGCTGCCGGTCGGGAGCGAACGTGCGCAATCCCGCCCACGCCGTCTGCACCGAGCGCAGGCCGAGAACGGTCGCCTCGTTGACCCGTTCGATCGCGCGCGCCACGTCGACGTCCTCGGGGCGGGCGTCGCACGGCTCGCTCGGCGTCTCGTCGGCCGGCGACACGAGCACGCCGACCCCCTCGGGCCGGAAGTAGAACGTCTCGCCGACATCGCCCACGATCGGCCAGTTCCGATCGACCCCGGACGCGCGCACCACCGCCGCGGTCCGCCGCATCGGTCGCATGCCGATCGGTTCCGCCCCGAGCGCGGAAGCGATCCGATCCGCCCACGCCCCGGCCGCGTTCACCACGATCGCCGCCTCGACCGGGCCGGCCGCGGTGTCGAGCAGCCAGCGGCCGTTCCTCGGCCGGCCGGACCGGACCGCGGCGTCGAGCACGATCCGGGCCCCGCGTCGCCGCGCACCGCCGAGATAGTGCTGGTGCAGGCCCATCACGTCGATCTCCTGGGCGCCCGGCTCGAGCAGCGCCGCGGCGCACCAGCCCGCGCGCAGAACCGGGCAGAACTCCTCCGGCCGTGGCGCGGGCTCGAGGGTGGGCTGGGCTGCCGCCATGGCCTCCAGTTCGGCAATCTGGTCGGGTGGGGCGACCCAGACGATCGGGCGCGGCTTGAGCAGCTCGCCGGCGGCGTCGAAGTCCGCCCGTGACTCGGTGGTCAGCCGCCGCACCTCGGGGGTGCCGTAGCTCTCCAGGAACATGGCCGCCGACCGGCCGGTGGTGTGGTACGCGGGGCGGCTCTCCTGCTCCAGCACCACGACCGAGCCCGCGTCGGAGAGCTCGTACGCGATCGAAACGCCGGCCATCCCGGCCCCGATCAGGCCAGTATCTCGCGGGGCGAGTATCTCGCGGGGCGAGTATCTCGCGGGGCGAGTATCTCGCGGGGCGAGTATCTCGCGGGGCGAGTATCTCGCGCGGTGAGTATCTCGCGCGGTGAGTATCTCGCGCGGTGAGTATCTTCCTGAGCGAGATACTCGCCGCGCGAGAGAACTCAGACGACGCTGCAGGCAGTGCCGTTCGCCGGGTCGACCATCCCACCCAGTACGCCGACTTCGCCTGCAACAGCGTGTCGAACAGCAGCGGCGCAGAACAAGGTCAGGCGAGCGGCTGCCGGACCATGAACGCGCCGCTGGCGTCGAGCGCGCCCACCCGGATCAGATCGCCGTCGTGCCGCACGAACGATCCCGGCCGGCCGAAGAGCTCCAGCGCGATCGACTGCGGAACCGCGCCGCGCCGGGCGCACAGGGTCGCATCCGATCGGAACCGATCGCTCCGGTCGGCGTTGCTCAGTCGCAGCCGCTCCGCCGAGCGCCGCAGATACCGTCCGTCCGCGGCCCGGAACGAGAAGCAGGCCGGATCGGCGAGCCCGGACACGACGACGAAGGTCGCCGCCCGGCGATCCTCGACGGAACTGTTCGGCCCCACCGCGATCAGCGCGCCGACGTCGCCCGCGGCGCCGACGAAACTCCCGGTCACATCCGCCGACTCCAGCGACACCGGCCCGAACATGCGCTGCGGCCCGATCGATCGGTACGGCGCGGGCCGCCCGGCCAGCACCGGATCGCGCGGGTTGGACGCCGTCCACCCGGCCACGCACAGCCCGATCCCCAGCGCCAGCGTCCCCGCGGTGAGAGCGATCGCGATCGGATGCGCGCGTACGCCCCGCAGGATCGATCCGACCAAAGCCATGCAGCCCCATTCGACGCGCCCGATGCTACGAAAGCCTATGAAGACATGCAAGAAGGTCAAAACCTTTCCCGGTACGGGTGGGTAGAGTCACGCCGCATGGCACCCCGACCCGTGGCCCGGGACGACCTGGCCGGCGTGGCGCGGGCCGCGCTCGGCCGCCACCGCGCCCTGGAATCGGGTCGCCCGGCTGGCGGGCGGCAGCCGCACGGGCGTCTACCGCCTGACCATGGACGACGGCGCCACCGCGATCGCGTATCTCTGGGCCGCCGGCGAGAACTACTGGCCGGACGCCGCGGAGGACGACGATCGCGACCCGTTCTCGTCCAGCGCCGGCCTCGACCCGTACGAGGCCGCCCGGCACCGCCTCGACCGCCTCGGCCTGCGCGTGCCGGAGGTCTACCTGCGCGACCGCGGCCACACCCACCTCCCGGCCGACCTGATCGTCCTCGAGGACTTCCCCGGCGGGAACCTGGAGAGCCTCCTCGAGCGCGACCCCGCCGCGGCGACCCCCACCATGGAGCGCCTGGCCGCCGACCTGGACCGGATGCGCCGGCACCGGGCCCCCGCCTTTGGCAAGGTCGCCCTGGTCGAGGCCGGCGGCACCGCCCGCCGGCCGACCTGCGAGCGGACGGTCCTCGACCTCGCCGAGCGCTGCCTGGCCGAGGCCGCCGCCCGGGACCCCCGGATCGCCGCCGCCCGTGATCGCCTCGACCGCCGCCTCCACGACCTGGCCGACGCCGTGCGCCCGCGAGCGGAGTACTCCCTGATCCACGGCGAGCTGGGCATGGACCACGTCCTGATCGATCGCGACCGCAATCCGGTCCTGATCGACATCGAGAACCTCATGTACTTCGACGTCGAGTGGGAACACGTCTTCCTGCGTATCCGGCTGCGCGACGAATACCACCGGGTGACCACCACCGGCCTCGACGAGGCGCGCCTGGCCTTCTACCTGCTCGCCCAGCGCCTCTCGCTGACCGCCGGCCCGCTGCGCCTGCTCGACGGCGATTTCCCGACCGGGCGTTCATGAGCGCGATCGCCGAGCACAACCTCACCGAGGCGTTGTCGCTGGCCGCTCAGACGTGATCGCGCCAGCTGTGCCGCGGCTCGTAGCCGAGCAGCCGCCGCGCCTTGTCGATGGAGAGCAGCGTCTCGCGCTCGCCCAGCTCCTTGCGCACCTCGACGCCCGGGTAGACGGCCGCCGCCAGGCTCGCCGACGACCGGCTCATCACCGTGTCCGCGTTCGCGATGATGAAGATCTCCACCCCGGTGGCCCGGTAGTCGAGCGCCCGGCGCACCGCCTGCGCCCCGTCCCGCGCGTCGATGTAGCCCCACAGGTTCCACTTGCGCAGCGCGGGATCGTCGTCGAACGACGGGAACTCCAGGTAGTCCTCGGGGTCCATCACGTTCGAGAAGCGCAGCCCGATCATCTTGAGCTCCGGATTCCACCGGCAGAACTGCGCCGCCATCGTCTCCTCGAGATGCTTGGCGAGCGCGTACCGGGACTCGGGCCGGGCCGGGTACTCCTCGTCGAGCGGGATGTACGGCGGCGGCGTGTCGAACGGGATGCCCAGCAGCGTCTCGCTCGACGCCCACACCACGTTCGTGATGCCCGCTGCCTTGGCGGCCGCGAAGACGTTGTACGTGGCGACGATGTTGTTCTGGAAGGTGGCCGCGTTGCCGGTGATGCCCGGCGCCGGGATCGCGGCGAGGTGCACCACCGCGTCGATGTGGTCGTACCGGTCGTCGATCGCGGTCAGCGCCTCGATCGTCTGGCCGTAGTCGGTCAGGTCGATCCGGATGTCCGGCCGGACCGCCGCGGCGTCCAGGTTGACCACCTCGTCGCCGGCCGCGCGCAGCGACGCGACCACCGCCCGGCCGAGCTTCCCGGTCCCACCGGTGACCGCGATCCGCATGATTCCCCCAAAACGAAAACATCTCCCAGTGCCGAGCCTAGCGATGAATTCGGTGCCGCGGCCCGGTCTGTATCGGCAAGAATCGAGTGAGGAGCGACCATGAGCCACGCGGACGTCAACGGCATCAACCTCTACTACGAGATCCACGGCACCGGCCGCCCGCTGGTGCTGCTGCACGGCGGCCTGGGCAACGGGGAGATGTTCGGACCGAATCTGACCGCTCTGGCCGCCGAGCGCCAGGTGATCCTGCCCGATCTGCAGGGGCACGGCCGCACCGCCGACATCGACCGTCCCCTCGACGTACGCCTGATGGCCGGCGACATCGCCGCGCTGATCGACCACCTCGGTCTCGACCGGCCGGACGTGGTCGGCTACTCGCTCGGCGGCGGCGTCGGCATGCAGCTGGCCTTCCAGCACCCGGAGAAGGTCGGCCGGCTCGTCTCGGTCTCCGCCGGCATCCGGCGCGACGCCACCTACCCGGAGATCCTCGAGCAGCAGGGCCAGGTCAACGCCGCCGCGCTCGAGTTCATGAAGCAGACCCCGATGTACGAGCTGTACCAGCGGGTCGCGCCGCGCCCGGAGGACTTCCCGCGGCTGCTCGACAAGATCGGCCGGTCGATGGCGGTGGACTTCGACTTCACCGAGGAGGTCCGCGCCCTCACCGTGCCCACGATGATCGTCGCGGGCGACGCCGACATGTGGCCGCCGAGCCACTTCGTCGAGGTGTTCAAGCTGCTCGACGGCGGTCTGCGGGACGGCGGCTGGATGGCCGAGGGGCGGCCCGCGGGCGGGCACGCGCTGGCGATCCTGCCCGGCGTGACCCACTACAGCATGGGCACGTCGCCGCTGCTGGCCGCCGTCACGTTGGACTTCCTGGCCGAGAAGTGAAGGTCCGGACCGGGTCGCCGCGGACCAGGTCGTCGTGGATCTGCCAGCGGGCGTCGGCCAGGGCACGGGCCGACGCCGCGTCACCGGCGGCCAGCAGCTCGCGCAGCCGGCGCAGGGCGAGGGAACGGTTGAGCGAGAACTGCCGCTCGGTGTCGGCCACCACCACGAGTCCGGACGGCCGGTGGGTGGCCCGCGCCGCCGTGCTGGCCTTGTTGCGGTGCTGACCGCCCGGCCCGCCGGTGCGCACCGCCACGACCTCCACATCGGACTCGGCGAACGGGGTGGCCGGCGCGTCGAGCGAGCACGGCCGGGCGGTCACGTACCAGTTCTTGCGCCCGTGGCCGCGCCGGTACGGGCTGGGCGCCTGCCAGCACAGCGTCCCGGTCCAGGCGGCGGCGAAGGCGTCGTCGCCGATCCGCAGCAGCACCGAGCGGAACGTGCCCGCCCGCTCGCCGTCGACCGCGTCGACCCGGGCGACCGCGACACCGTGCCGGGCGGCGTCCTTCTCGAGCCGCCCGACCAGCCGGGCCACCGCCCACGAGCACTCGGCCGGCCCACGCCCGGCGGAGAGCAGCAGATGGGTGGTCATCGGCGACCCACGGCGGCGGTCTTGTAGGTGACCAGGGGCAGCGTGGTGACGATCGGGGTGGCCAGCTCGTGCGCGGTCAGGTCGCCGATCACCTGCTCGATCCGCTTGTACGCCGTCGGCGCCTCCTCGAACAGCAGCTGCCGATCGCCGCAGACCACCAGCGAGCCCACCGGCGTACGGCGCAGCTCCTCGACCGTGTGCTTCGCCTTGCCCCGGCGCAGCGCGTCCGCCCGGGACATCTTGCGGCCCGCGCCGTGCGCCACCGAGAAGTTCGCCTCGGCCCCCGCGTGCGCGGCCACCAGGTAGGAGGCGGTGCCGCGGGTGCCGGCGATCAGCACGTCCCGCCCGTCGCCCCGAGCCGCGCCCTTGCGGTGCAGATAGACCCCGTCGGCGACGGTCACCAGGTTGTGACACTCGTCGACCAGCGGCTCACCGAGCTCGGCCCCGAGGGCACGAGAAACGCGGACGGCCAGCATGCGCCTGTTCAACGATCCCCACCGTACGGCCGAATCATGGTTTTCGAGGTAGCGCGCGGGATCGGGGGCCGGGCCCGCGCCGTGCAGCTCGGTATGGTCGCGCAGGATGCGCTCGCCGAGCCCGCGCGATCCGCTGTGGACGATCAGCACGAGGTCGCCCTTGGCCAGCCCGAGGCGCTCGCTGTGAAAGGCGTCGAGCACGGTGTCGACCCGGGCCAGCTCGACGAAGTGGTTGCCGCGGCCGACCGTGCCGAAGCTGTCGGTGTAACCGAGCGGCGGGTCCGTCGAGGGCGAGACCGGCTCGTCGAGGTCGGGGAAGCGGGCCGCGAGCTTCTCGGGCACCGGCCGTTTGACCCGGATCGGGAAGACCGCGATGCCGCAGCCGATGTCGGAACCGACCAGGAACGGATAGAGCACTGTGGAGCTCATCGCGGCGCCGATCGGGGCGCCCTTGCCGGGATGCAGGTCGGGCATGCCGGCGACGTGCAGCATGCCGTCGAAGGCGGCGACCTGGTGGCACTGATCGACGGCGGCGGACTCGATCCAGCTGGACGGGGACGCGAAAATCTTGACAGAAGCAGGCAAAGGCGAACGCTCTTTCTCAAAACGACAGGCAGAGCATCGCGTACGCCCGGCGGCGGGCCAACCGAATTACGACCCGAGCCGCTTCACATACCGCCGGCACGGCACGGCGACCCCGTCGGCCGCGTAGTCGAGCTCGCCGTCGTCGGCCCACCCGGACCGCTCGTAGAAGCGCCGCGCCCGCGCGTTGCCGGTCACCACCGCGAGCCACGCCACCTCGTGCCCGCCGGCCGCGACCAGCCGTTCCGCCTCGGCCAGCAGGGCGTCGGCCACCCCGCCGCCGCGGAACGACGCGTCCACGAAGACCTGCTCGACCTCGTCGCCGACCACCATCACGAAGCCGCCGACCTCGCCGCCGACCTCGGCCACCGTCGTGTCCGTGAGGCGGGCCGCCGCGCGGGTGCGGAAGTTCTCCGCCGTACGGATGGCGACCAGCTCCTCGGGCACGTGGCCGAGATGCCCGTCGTGCCAGCCCGCGTGCCAGATCGCCGCGACCCGCTCGGCGTCCGCGTGCCGGGCGCGCCGCAACGTCACCGGCGGCATGTGCAGCAGCTCGCGCAGCCGGGCGGTGAGCGACTCGAGCCGGGCGTTGGCGGCGGCGCGCTCGCCCGGGTCGGGGCGCCACAGGTGGAAGTCGGCGAAGTCGCGGCCGGGAGCATACAGACCCTGGAAGCGCGCGCGGGCCGCCCGCAGCGCCTCGTCGTCGGACGCGTCGGCGGAGAGGCAGACGGCGATCTGCCACATCCGCTGCTGCCAGGCGAAGCCGGCCCGGCTGTCGGCGGCGAGCAGGGCGGACAGGTCGGTGGCCGTCCGCCGGGCGAGGTCTCGGGTGGTCATCGGCGGGATACCCCCTGACGTCTCGGCGAGGTGCCCCCGACATTGTCAAACCGCCGCCGCCGATGGCAACCCCGCCCGGGCACAATGAGGTCGTGAAGCTGGGGGCGAGGCGGCTGATCGCCGCGGGGACGGTGGTCGTGGCGATCGGCGTGCTGGGCGGCGCGGTCGCCGGGTGGTGGCGGTGGGACACCGACCGCCGGCCGCATGTGGGCCAGGTGGTCGCCGACCTGAACGCGGCGGTGGCCGACGTCGTGGTCGCCGCCGGCGACGGCGCCGCGGTGGCGGTCAGCCCGGTGGTCGAGTCGGCGCGGTGCCGGCTGGGATTGCATCGGGGCGGACTGTTCAGCGCCCGGGCCGACCTCTACACCGACACCGGCGGCGAGGACGAGCTGATCGCCGCGATCGCCCAGCGGCTGCCGGCCCGCTACGCCGCCGGCCTCGGCCCCTCGATCGCCGGCGTGCGCACGCTGCGGGGCGCCCTCGGCGATGGCGTGACGGTCTCGGTGAGCCGGGTGAGCCCCGGCTGGCTGGCCGTGGTCGCGAGGAGCGCGTGCAGCCTCGGCCGGGCCGCCGCGCCCAGCCCGCCGGCCGGCGCGACGGCCGCCACCACGGCGCTGACCGGCCTGCTCGGCCGCCTCGGCACCCGGCCCGCGACGCTCACCGACCAGCGGGTCAGCTGCGCGGCCGGCGGCCAGGTCGACACGGTGGGCGCGGTCAGCGAGCCGGTCGACAGCGCGGGCCTGGCCGGCCGGCTCACCGGGATCGTCCCCGCCGGCGCCCACCGGTTCACCGCCGGCGAGTCCAACCGGGTCGTCTACCGCGCGGGCGCCGTCTCGGTCATCGTCGCCGCCTCCGACGACGGCACCGCCGTCACCGCCCAGTACACCACCGTCTGCTGAGCCCCGTATGGTGTCCCGATGGCGACGGTAAGGCAGGTCCAGGTCACCTTCGACTGCGCGGACCCGGAAAAGGTCGCGCGCTTCTGGAGCGAGGTGCTGGGCTACGTCCATGAGGGCACGGTCTGCGCCGACCCGAACGGCGTGGGCCCCCGGCTGTACTTCCAGCGGGTCCCCGAGGGCAAGGTCGTCAAGAACCGGGTGCACCTCGACGTGCGGGTCGGCACCGGCCTGGTCGGCGAGGAGCGGCTGGCCGCGCTGGAGGCCGAGTGCGCCCGCCTGATCCCCCTCGGCGCCACCCGGCTGTACCTGCTCACCGCCGACGAGGAGAACGAGTCCTGCCTGGTGATGCAGGACATCGAGGGCAACGAGTTCTGCCTCGACTGACTTCCAGGAACCACCCTTTCGTACGGCGGACCCAAGTCCCCGATGCGGCGCCCAGCGCCGTCGCTGGTCACCCTCCGCGCGCGGCCGCCGGGCTGTCCCGCGTGGGAACCCTCCCGGCCGCCGTTGGCCTTTGCCCCGGGCCCGCGACGGCCGGGCGCGGGGCCGGCGCCCCGGTGCGCCGATCGCCGCATCAAGTTGTCTATTGACCAGTAGGCGTTAGACAATAGACACTGTCCTTCGTGCCTCCCGCCAAGCACCGAAGGAGTCCCCAGCCATGAGCGGCCACGTCGCCTCTGCCCGCCCGGCGCCGCCCCGTGATTTCGACGGCATTTTCAAGGCGCTGTTGAATGCTCATCCCCGCGACGCCCTGCAGGTGTTGTGCGGCGCCACCCTGCGTGACGGTGACGTGGTCACCGCGGAGCCGACCGAGCAGCCGCGGCAACGCAGCCGGCAATGCGACACGGCCTTCGCGATCCGGCACGACGACGGCAGCCCGACCGACGTCTACCAGATCGAGGTCCAGGTCAACGCACCGAAGACTTCCAGGAACGCATGGTGTCCTACTGGGCGTCCCTGGCAACCCGGTACCGGCGCGCCACCCACCGCATCCACCAGGTGGTCCTCTGGCCGGAAGGTGACGGCTATCCGGGCCGTTTCGAACGCGATCAGGTGCGGCTCGACTACCACGCCGTGAACATTCCTGATGACCTCGAGGCAGACACGCTGCTGGTCAGCGCCAACCCCGCGCTGGCCCTGTTCGCCCGCAAACCCGCGCACGATCTCGTCGAGCGGGTCACCGACCGGATCGCCGCGACCGAGAAACACGACGACAAACTGCTGCAGGTCGAGCTGGGTATGCTGGTGGGAGGCGCCCTGGCGATCCAGTTGGTCGAAGCACTGCGAAGGAGTGGCATGAACGACATCCTCGAGCAGACCGAGACCGGCCGCGAGATCGCCCGCAAGAACCGCGAAGAGGGTCGCGAAGAAGGCCGCGAGGAAGGCTACGTCGCGTCGATGCGGGCCGTGCTCCGGGCGGCGTACGGCGACATCGCCGACCTCGATGAGCTTGCCCGGCGTCTGGCCGACCGCGATCACAGCGGCAACATCGCCCGTATCGTGGCCGGCGCGACGGTGGATGACCTGCGCGCCTGAGACGAGTGCCGTCTCAACCATGCCGCCAGCCAGTATCTGACTCGCTCGGCTAGAAAGCCGCCGTCAGCGCGTTTCGCAGCCTGCGTAGTTGGGCGTCGTCGAGGCGGCGGTCCTGGCGCGGGCCGCTTCCGTCGTTGACCGGTGCCCGGCGCGTAGGTGGCCGTGAACCCGCCGATGGCCCCGTCCCGATGACGTCCTCCGGGGCGCTTCCCCGCAGCGTACGGCCGGGGTGCGAGCACGCATAGTGAGATGTCCGGTTTCCGCAGGGCGACCGCGAGCGGTCTACTCGCCGCGGAGGCGGCGGTTGCGGTATTCGGCCACCACCAGTTCGGTCAGTTCCTCCAGGGAGACCTCCGAGGTCGGCTTGTCGAAGGTGATCGAGCCGTGTTGCAGCAGGTTGACGCGGTCGCAGACGTCGAGCACCTGCGCGTAGTTGTGGGCGATGATGATGACCGAGACCTCGCCGCGGGCCTTGAGGTCGCGGATCAGGTCGAGGATCAGCGTGCCCTCCTTGGCACCCATCGCGGCCAGGGGCTCGTCGAGCAGCAGGATCCTGGCGTCGGAGTAGACCGCGCGGGCCACCGCCACGGCTTGTCGCTGGCCGCCGGAGAGCTTGGCGACCTCGGCGTTGACGTTGGGGATGTTGACGCCCATGTCCTCGAGGTGAGCGCGGGCCAGCTTGCGCATCGCCCGGTTGTTGAGCAGCGGGCCGACCCGTAGCTCCCGGTTGAGGAACATGTTGTGGTAGACGGACAGTTCGTTGATCAGGGCCAGGCCCTGGTAGACGGTGTCGATGCCGAGGGAGCGGGCGTGGTCGACGCTGTGCAGGACCACTTCCTGGCCGTTGACCACGAGGCGGCCGTGGTCGGGGCGGTGGTAGCCGCAGATGACCTTGATGAGGGTGGACTTGCCGGCGCCGTTGTCGCCGATCAGCCCGAGCACCTCGCCCTGCTCGAGACGCAGGTTCACGTCCCGCAGGGCGGTCAGCGCGCCGAACCGTTTGGCGACGTGCTCGACGACGAGGACATCGGACATCATCCGCCTCCCGTCCGCCGCAGCCGCGACAGGTACTGGTTCGCGACCATCGACAGCAGGATCGCGCTGCCCAGGATGATGTTGAACGGGTTCGCGCTGATCCCGATCAGGTTGAAGCCGTTCTGCAACTCGGCGAGGATCAGCGCGCCGAGCAGCGCCCCGATCACCGTGCCGGAGCCGCCGGCCAGGGCGGTGCCGCCGATGACCGCGGCCGAGATCGCCGTGAAGACCAGCGCCGTGCCGCCGCCGATGTTCGGGTCGATGCTGTTGATCCGGAACGCCTCGAGGATGCCGGCCAGCGCGCCGAGCATGGCCGCCATCATGAAGTTTCCGATCTTGATGCGGTTCACCCGGATGCCGGCCTCGGTCGCGCCGATCAGGTTGCCGCCGACCGAGATCGTGTGCAATCCCCATCGCGTACGGGTGAGCACGACGTGATAGACCAGCACCACGCCCAGGCACCAGATCAGCGACGACCAGTCGCCGGCGCCGAAGATCGTCTGAATGCGCCCCTTGGCCGCCGACGGGATCTCCGCCGGGTAGGCGTGCGAGGTGACCAGGAGGATGCCGAGCAGCAGGTAGTACGAGCCCAGCGTGGCCACCAGCGACGGCACCTTGAACTTTGTGACGATGACGCCGTTGCAGAACCCGATGAACGCCGCGATCGCGAACGCGATCAGGAACGCCGGGATCACCGGGATGCCGTACAGATCGACGGCGTAGTGCACCAGGAACGGCGCGAGCGCCGCCACCACCCCGACCGACAGGTCGATCTCGCCGCTGACCAGCAGCAGCACGATGCCGACCGCGACGATCGCGGCCGGCGCGGTGGCCTGCGCGATGTTGCGCAGGTTGTCGTAGGTGAGAAAGACGTCGTTGGCGGCCCGGAAGTAGATCGCCATCGCGATCGCCACGATCAGCACGCTCGCCTCGCGCCAGCGCACCAGCACGGTGCCGCCGGTGCGCAGCAGCGTCAGGAGACGCCGGTCGCGCTGGGCCGGCGCCTCCTTCTGCCTCGGCAGGGTCCCGGTCATGCTGGGCCCGTCATCATGCGTGTGCGATGGGCCCGGAGCGCTCCACCAGCTTCACCGCGGTGGACGAGCCCTCGTACCGGGTCTGGGTGTTCTGATAGGTCGCGACGTTGTCCTTGGTCACGAACAGCAGGCCGGTGTTGGTCTGCGGCGGCGAGATGAGGCCGCCGGAGATCTTGAAGAGGTACAGGTAGAGCACCGGCAGGAAGCCCTGCAGGTACGGCTGCTGGTCGATGGTGTAGTCGAGGTCCCCGGCCTTGATCGAGTTGAGCGTCTCGGGAATCAGGTCGAAGCCGCCGGCCACCTTCAGGCCCTTGCTGCGCATGTTGTACTTCTTGACCGTCGCGCCGACGGCCTGGGTCGAGCCGGCGTCCACCGCGAGCATCCCGGCCAGGCCGGAGTGGCCCTGGGCGTACGCGTCGATGATGGACAGGCCCTTGGTCACGTCCGCGTTGGTCGCCACCGCGGTGAACTTCACCGCCCCGCCGGCGTCCTTGAAGGCCTGCTGCGCCCCGTCGATCCGGGGCTGGATGTTCAGCTGGCCCGGGGTGGCGATGAAGCCGACCACGTCGCCGGACTGCACCGCGGTCAGCGCGCGCTGGCCCAGCGCGTAGCCGGAGTCGAACAGACCCTGGCCGACGTACGTGAGCCGGTTGGTGCCCGGGTCGTCGCGCGCGCCGTCGGCGTTGTACGACACCACCGGGATGCCGGCGTTCAGGGCCTGGTCGACCGGCGCCTTGAAGGCCGACTTGTCCACCACCGCGATGGCCAGGCCGTCCGCCTTGCCGCTGATCGCCGTGTTGGTGGCGTTGACCATCTCGGCCACCACCGAGTTCTGCGAGCCGGTCCACTGGTACGAGCAGCCGAGCAGCTTGCACGCGTCCTCGGCGCCGTACTGGGTAGGGGTGAAGAACGGGTTGGTGGTGACGTGGTTGACGAAGACGAACTTCCAGTTCGGCGTCTTCGGGAAGTTGCCGATCGCGTCCGCGCTCGCCTTGTTGTCGTTCTTCGCGCAGGCGGACAGCAGCGCGGTGGCCGCCAGCGAGGCGCTGGTCAGGCCGGTGCCGGCGAGCAGCCGGCGGCGGGTCACCCCGCGGGGATCGAGTTGGTCGGCCGCCTCTTCGACGACCCTCGGTAGGTCATGCATGTCGGGGCTCCTGGCTGTCGCGTCAGTGCGCCACGCCGAGCTGGTAGACGGTCGTCGTCCGGTAGGTCTGGCCGGGTCGCAGGACCGTCGACGGGAAGTTCGCGTGGTTCGGTGAGTCCGGGAAGTGCTGCGTCTCCAGGGCGAAGCCGTCGCCCTGCCGGTACATGTGGCCGCTGGTGCCGATCAGCGTGGCGTCCAGGAAGTTGCCGGCGTAGAACTGGATGCCCGGCTGGTCGGTCCACACCTGCAGCTGCCGGCCGCTGGCCGGGTCGGTCGCCGTCGCGGCCAGTTCCAGGCCGGTTCCCTTCCGGTCCAGCACCCAGTTGTGGTCGTAGCCGCGGCCGATCACCAGCTGGCCGAAGCTGTCCCGGTTGCGGGCGCCGATCGCCGTCGCGTGGCGGAAGTCCATCGGGGTGCCGGCCACCGGGTCGATCGCGCCGGTCGGGATCAGTGTCGGGTCGACGGGGGTGTAGTGGCTGGCGTTGAGCCGCAGCTTGGTGGTGTCGATCGTGCCGGTGCCCTCGCCGGCCAGGTTCCAGTAGTTGTGGTTGGTGAGATTGATGATCGTCGGCTTGTCCGTGGTGGCCAGGTAGTCCATCCGGATGCCGTGGTCGTGGGTGAGCGTGTAGGTCACCGTGGCGTGCAGGGTGCCCGGGTAGCCCATGTCGCCGTCCGGGCTGGTCAGCTGCAGCTTGAGGGCGACGCTGTTGCCGTTCTTGATCGGGGTGGCCGTCCAGACGTGCTTGTCGAAGCCGACCGTGCCACCGTGCAGGCTGTTCGGGTCGTTGTTGATCGGCAGGTGATAGGTGACGCCGTCCAGCGTGAACGTGCCCTTGGCGATCCGGTTGCCGTAGCGGCCGATCAGCGCGCCGAAATACGGGCTCTTGGCCTGGTAGTCGGCCAGGTTGTCGAAGCCGAGGGCCACGTTGGTGACGTGCCCGTGCCGGTCGGGCATGTCGATCCGCTGGAGGATCCCGCCGTACGTGAGAATCTTGATTTTGATGCCGTTGTTGGTGAGGGTGTAGATGTCGACCGCCTCGCCACCGGTCGTCGTGCCGAACGGTTGTTTGGTGATCGTCGCGGACCCGCCGGCGAACGAACTGGACGCGGCAACCGCGCCCACACCGCCGGCCATCAACATCACCGCGCCGAGTCGGACAACGGTCCGGCCTAATGAGATCTTGTGCATCGTGCCTCGCCTCTTTCCGCGGCGCCACGCCCGTGCGTGGCAGGGCAGCGAGCAAACTTCGGGAGAGGAACGTTTCGCAACGACGGCGAAACCACAGCGCGAAGCCAAAGCTAGTATTTGCGATTGAGCAATGTCAACGCTAACAATTGTTGATCTGATAGATTGAGATCAAATAGCAAACGGCCCGGATATTGATCAATATCCGGGCCGTTTGCTATTTGATCGTCAGGCTTGCGCCTCGGGCGCGCTGTTCAGCTCCTGCAGCTGCTGGGTGACGTGGTTGTTCAGCGCGGCGTGGTAGCTCTGCGCGAGCTGGCCCAGCCGGTCGATCTCGTCGATCAGCGCGGCCCGCTTGGCGCCGATCGCGCTCATCGCCTCGGTGTGGTTGCGCCGCGCGTCGCTCTCGATCGTCGCCGCGCTCAGCTGCGCCTCGCTGGTGAGCTGCTCGGCCTTCGAGCGGGCCGAGGAGATCAGATCCTCGGTCTCCCGCTGGGCGTCGCGCATGTGCTCGTCGGCCGTGCGCTGCGCCATCATCAGCACCCGCGCGTTCCGGTCGTCGTCGCCCACCTGCGCGAACGAGCCCGACGGACCGCCGGTCTGGGACCGGGCCCGCTCGAGCTGGGACTGCATGCTGCGCGCGTTCTGCTCGGCCCGGTTGCGGGCCTCCTGCAGGCGCTCGAGCTGGGCCGACAGGTCGGCGAGCTCGGAGTTCATCACCATGGTGCGGTCCGCGCCGCCGCCGGACATGCCGCCCCCGCCGGTGCGGTCCATCCGGTCGCGCAGGGCGCCGTTCTCCTCGAGGAGCCGGATCAGCTCCTGCTCGACCTCGTCGAGGAACGCGTCGACCTCTTCCTCGTCATATCCACGTTTACCGATGGGTGGCTTCTTGAACGCCACGTTGTGGATGTCAGCTGGAGTGAGCGGCATCGTGCTCCTCGGGTCCCGTCGTCTGCGGTGGTGCAGCCAGATATGGTACGCAACGCTGCTGGGAGCCGTGCGGTCGGCGTGATCACTACTGCCCTTTTGTGGCGGTTTGCAGCAGGGCGGCGATCGCCAACGTCACCTCGTGGTTGCCCGTCTGGCCACAGGCCTCGTAGCGGATCGCCAGAAAGCGGACGTGCAGGAAGTAGACGAACGCGTCCGAGCAGCGCCCGGGCCCGCCGGCCGTCGCCTTGGCCTCGGTGGTGAGGCGCGGGTCGGCGGCCAGCTTCTGCAACCGGGCCTGCTGGGCATCGGTCAGCTTGCCGCGGGTGGCGGTCTTGCCGCCGTCCTCGCTGCGCCACCAGGTGCCGTCCGGGTTCACCTTGATGCTCACCTTGATCCCGGCGATTCCTCCCGATTTGACCAATTCCACCCCTTCGGGGGACGGGATCGTCGTCGGGGTGGGCGCGGTGGTCGGCGGTGCCGTCGTAGCGGTGGCCGGCGGGGCGGTCGGGGCGCTCGTGGCGCTCGTGACCGTTGCCGGGGACGAGCCCGCCAGGGAGCTCGCCCCGGCGGACGGGGTGGCCGTGTCCTTGCAGCCGGCCAGGGCGAGCAGGAGCAGGGCGGCGACCACTCTCATGTCGGCTTTCATGGGGGCCGAACCTATGCGTACGTGTCAATGCCGTCAATTCAGGGCGTCGGCCAGCCGGCTCGACCAGGCCCGGACCACCCGGGCCCGGCGCCGGGAGTCGTCGGTCAGCACGTCGGCCAGCGCCAGGCCCCGGGCCAGGTCCAGGGTGGCCTGGATCAGCGCGCGCACCTCGGGGTCGGTGTCGTCGGCGCCGAGCAGCCGGACGGCCCGCCGGTGCACGCCCCGGGCGAAGCGCTTCTCCAGCGGCACGACGGCGACGCGCAGCGTGGGATCGGCGGCGGCCGCGGTCCAGACCTGCAGGGCGGCCCGGAACAGCTCGCCGCCGATCGTCTCGACCAGGCCGGCGACGACCGCGTGGACCCGCTCGGGGCCGGTCCCGGCCGGCTCGGGCAGGGCGTCGAGCAGCGCCGCTCGCTCCTCGAACATGAACTCCAGGGCGGCCAGGATCAGCGCCTCCCGGGTGCGGAAATGATGCTGGATGGCGCCCCGGCTGATGCCCGCCTCGGCGGCGATGAAGCCCACGGTGGAGGCCTCCCAGCCGTGCTGGGCGAGACTCCGGATCGTGGTCTCCAGCAGGCGGCGGCGGGTGGCCCGGCTGCGGTCCTGTTTGGTCCCGGCGAGCTCAGTCATCGGCGGTCACGACGGCGATCGGGGTGCCTTGCGTGATCCGCTGGCCGACCGTGACCGGCAGGTCGGTGACGGTGCCGGCGGCCGGGGAGCGGACGACGTGCTCCATCTTCATCGCCTCCAGCCAGACGAGGGGCTGGCCGGCGGTGACGGTCTCGCCGGCCGTCACGCCGAGCCGGACGACGGTGCCGGGCATCGGGGCGGTCAGGGCGCCGGCGGGGAGGCGGGCGGAGGGGTCGGTGAAGCGGGGGAGCCGGCGCAGCTCGAGGGAGCCCCGGGGGCCGTCGACGACCACCCGGACGTCGTCGGACCCGAACCGGCCCACCGTCCAGGCTCGTCGCACGCCGTCGACGTCCAGTTCGACCCGGTCGGGCGCGGCGGAGATCAGATCTACTCCGTCCAGGCCGTCCACTTCGAGCCCGTCGCGGCCGAACCGGTACCTGACCGATATTTCTGATTTGTCGGAAAGGTACGCGCGGTGCCGGTAGCCGACGGGGATGTTGCGGAAACCGCTCCGGACGCCGGGAAGCAGGGGGCCGCGTTCCTGGGCGGCGTCGGCGAGGGCCGCCACCAGGGCGGCCAGGTCGGGGTGGGGGTGGGGCCGGATGAGGCCGGCGGGTGAATTGTCGGCATAAAAGCTGGTGCTCGCCGTGCCGTTCAGGAAGTCGGGGTGGAGGAGGCTGCCGACGAGCAGGTCGCGGTTGGTGGTCACGCCGTGGAGCCTCGAGCGCCGGAGGGTGGCCGCGAGGTGCCGGGCAACCGTCTCCCGGTCGTCGCCGTAGGCGATCACCTTCGCGAGCATCGCGTCGTAGTCAGTCCCTACGACGGTGCCCGGCGTGACGCCCGAGTCCAGGCGGATTCCCGCGACATTTTCGAAATATCCGGACACATTCGGAATGTCGAAGGTGGCGATCGTGCCGGTCTGCGGCAGCCAGTCGTTCGCGGGATCCTCGGCGTACAGCCGTGCCTCGATCGCGTGCCCGGTCATCGACGGCTCGGGGCCGGAGAGCGGCTTCCCGTCCGCCACGTCGAGCTGCAGGCCGACCAGATCGACCCCGGTGACGCACTCGGTGACCGGATGCTCGACCTGCAGGCGCGTGTTCATCTCCAGGAACCAGAACCCGCCCCGCTCGTCGGCCAGGAACTCGACCGTCCCCGCCCCTCGGTAGCCGACCGCGGCCGCCGCGTCCCGCCCCGCCCTGAGCAGCCGTTCCCGCAGGTCGCCGCCGAGCCGGTCGACCAGGGGCGACGGCGCCTCCTCGATGACCTTCTGGTGGCGTCGCTGCAGCGAGCACTCCCGCTCGCCGAGGGCCCAGATCGTCCCGTACGCGTCGGCAAGAATTTGAACTTCGACGTGGTGACCGTTCTCGAGGTAGCGCTCGCAGAAGACGGTCGGGTCGCCGAACGCGGCGGCGGCCTCGCGCGCCGCGGAGGCGACCGCGTCCGGCAGTTCGTCGAGTGAGCGGACGATCCGCATGCCTCGCCCGCCGCCGCCCGCCGACGCCTTGACCAGCACCGGCAGGTCCGCGTTGGTGATCGTCGCGACGTCCAGCCGGTCCAGGACGGGCACCCCGGCGACGGCCATCCGGCGCTTCGACTCGATCTTCGAGCCCATCACCGCGATCGCCTCCGGGGTGGGGCCGATCCAGGTGAGACCCGCTTCGCGTACGGTCGCGGCGAAGTTCGAATTTTCCGATAAAAAGCCATAACCGGGGTGTACGGCGTCGGCCCCGGCCCTGAGCGCCGCCTCGATGATCAGGTCGCCGCGGAGGTAGTCCGGGATGCGGACCGCGCTGTCCGCCTCCCGGACGTGCGGCGACCCCGCGTCGGCGGCCGAGAAGACCGCGACCGTGGCCAACCCCCGGCGACGGCAGGTGGCGAAGACCCGGCGGGCGATCTCGCCCCGGTTCGCGACCAGAACGCTGCTGATCATGCCTGCCTCACATCCGGAAAACGCCGAAGGACTCGGCGCCGCGCACCGGCGCCGAGTGGATCGCGGAGAGGGCGACGCCGAGCACGTCGCGAGTGTCGCGCGGGTCGATGATCCCGTCGTCGTAGACCATCCCGGACAGCACCAGCGGCATCGACTCGGCGGTGATCTGCTGCTCGATCATCTGCCGGACGACCTGCGCACCGTCCTCGTCGAACGGCCGGCCACGGGAGAGCGCGGACGCCTTCGACACCAGGTAGGTGACGTCGGCCAGCTGCTGGGCGCCCATCACCGCGGAGCGGGCGCTGGGCCAGGAGAAGACGAACCTCGGCTGGTACGCCCGGCCGCACATGCCGTAGTGCCCGGCGCCGTACGAGTTCCCGATCAGCACGCTCACGTGCGGCACGGTCGAGTTGGCCACCGCGTTGATCATCATGGCGCCGTGCTTGATGATGCCGCCCTGCTCGTACTCCTTGCCGACCATGTATCCCGTGGTGTTGTGCAGGAACAGCAGCGGGGTGTGCGAGCGGTTGGCGAGCTGGATGAACTGGGCGGCCTTCTGGGATTCGGCGCTGAAGAGCACGCCGTTCGCGTTGGCCAGGATCCCGATCGGGTAGCCGTGCAGGCGGGCCCAGCCGGTCACCAGGGAGGTTCCGTAGAGCGGTTTGACCTCGTCGAAGTCGCTGTCGTCGACGATCCGCGCGATGATCTCCCGGGGGTCGAAGGGGGCCTTCAGGTCCGGCGGCACGATGGCCAGCAGCTCGTCCGCCTGATATTTCGGCTCTTTCGCCGCGGAAGGCGATTTGCCTTCCTTGTCCCAATTTAGCCGGGCAATGATCCGGCGCCCGATCCGGATCGCGTCCTGCTCGTCGAGCGCGTAGTGGTCGGCGAGGCCCGAGACCTGAGCGTGCATCGCCGCCCCACCGAGAGACTCGTCGTCCGACTCCTCCCCGGTGGCCGCCTTGACCAGCGGCGGCCCCGCCAGGAACACCTTCGACCGCTTCTCGATCATCACGACGTGGTCGCTCATCCCCGGCAGGTACGCCCCGCCGGCCGTCGAGTTCCCGAACACCAGCGCGATCGTCGGGATCCCCGCCGCCGACAGCCGGGTCAGGTCCCGGAACACCGCCCCGCCCGGGATGAACACCTCCTTCTGCGTCGGCAGGTCGGCCCCGCCCGACTCGACCAGCGCGATCAGCGGCAGCCGGTTCGCCAGGGCGATCTCGTGCATCCGCAGCGTCTTGCGCAGCGACCACGGGTTGCTGGCGCCGCCCTTGACCGTCGGATCGTTCGCCACCAGCAGGCACTCGACGCCGCTGACCACCCCGATCCCGGCCACCACGCTGCCGCCCACCGCGAACGTCGAGCCGTAGCCGGCCAGCGCCGCCAGCTCGAGGAACGGCGAGTCCAGGTCCAGCAGCAGCTCGATCCGCTCGCGGGCGGTCATCTTGCCGCGGGCGTGATGGCGCTCGACCGCCTGGTCGCCGCCGCCGGCCACCGCCTTGGCGGTCTCGGCGGCGACCTCGTCCAGGGCGGCGAGCATGGCCGCGCGGGCGGCGACCGCCTCGGCCGACGAGGTGTCGAGGGTGGAGCGGAGGACGGTCACGTGGGTTCCTCCAGGAGGGACAGCGGGATGTCGACGTGGCGCGAGCGCAGCCACTCGGCCAGACCCTTGGCCTGCGGGTCGAAGCGGGCGTGGTAGGCGACGCCCTCGCCGAGGAGGCCCTCGATCACGACGTTGACGGCGAGGAGGTTGGGCAGGGGGGTGATGTGGAGCGGCATACCGGCGGTTTCCGGGAGAAGCTCGCGCAGGGTGTCCTCGGAGATCAAATTCGAGAGCCAGGGGTACGCGTCGGGGCGGCGCACCCAGATGCCGATGTTCGCGTCGCCGCCCTTGTCGCCGGAGCGCGCGCCGGCGATCGTCCCCAGGGGGAGGCGGCGTTTGGACGACGGCGCGGAATTGTCGGACCGGGCTGCTTTACTTGGCCCCGCCCAGGACAGGGTGGGGGCGGTCCGTGGCCCGCCCGGAAGATCCTGAAAAACCGGCGGCGGCGAGACGGGCGAGACCGTCCCGTCGTCGAGCACCACCTCGTGCGCCAGGTCCCCCTGCGGGACGTATCCGGCGGTGAAGACGCCGTAGGGATGGGCCGGCCCGGGCGGCGTCGTCGCGAAGAACCCCGGATACGAGCCGAGCGCCAGCTGGACGGCCGTGTTGCTGAACGCCCGATCCACCACGCCCCGCGACGCGTCCCGTCCGACGACGGTGAGCAGCGCCGACGCCTCCTGCTGACTCGGCGCGTCCGGCCGGTCGAGGCGCGCGAGCGACCAGGTCAGCTCGGCCGGCCGGGTCGTGAGCCCCGCCTCGAACTGCCGCCGGAACAGCGCCGCTTTCGCCTCGATGTCCAGCCCGGTCAGCACCAGGGTCATCTCGTTGCGATACCCGCCGACCCGCGTCCGGGAGACCTTGAGGTCCGGCGGGGGCGGCTCGCCGCGTACGCCCGAGATCGAAACCCGATCCGTCCCGTCCTGCCGCAGCGAGATCGAGTCGAGCCGGGTGGTCACGTCCGGCCCGGCGTAGCGAGCGTCCTGGATCTCGTACATGAGCTGGGCGGTCACCGTCCCGACGGTGACCGCGCCGCCGGTCCCGGGATGCTTGGTGATCACGCTGGACCCGTCCGACGCGATCTCCGCGATCGGAAATCCCAGAACCGACATATCGCTTATTTCAGTAAAAAACGGGTAATTGCCGCCGGTTGCCTGGGTGCCGCACTCGAGGACGTGCCCGGCCACGGTCGCCCCGGCGAGCTGATCGTAAGCCGACCGGTCCCAGCCGTAGCGGGCGATCGCCGGCCCGATCACCAGCGAGGCGTCGGTGACGCGGCCGGTGACCACGATGTCGGCCGCCATGGCCCGGGCGATGCCGAAGGCGCCCAGGTAGGCATGATCGCCGGGGCCGAGCTCGTCGCCCCGGACGAGCGCGACGGTGGGGGAGAGGCCCTGGTCGGCGGCGATCTGGCGGATCGCGGCGACCAGCGCGGCCGGGTTGACGCCACCGGCATCGGTCACGATCCGGACGCGCCGGTCCAGCGCCAGCCGCAGGCAGTCCCGCAGCTGGGCGAGGAACGTCGGGACATATCCCAAAGCGTCGTCCGACTTCCGGTCCCGCGACAGAATGAGCATGGTCAGCTCGGCGAGGTAGTCGCCGGTGAGCACGTCGAGGTCGCCGCCCTCCAGCATCTCCCGCATCGCGGAGAGCCGGTCCCCGTAGAACCCGGAGCAGTTGCCGATGCGGATCACCCGCCGAGGCTCGCACAGCCGGCAAAAACAAGCAAGCGTGCTTGTTTTTTCGCCACCCGGAAAGCTACCGTGCGGTAATGCGGCTCAACGAGGACCACCACGCCTTCCGGGAGAGCGTCCGGAGATTCGTCGACACCGAGGTCAACCCGCACGTCGACGGGTGGGAGGCGGCCGGTCGCGTGCCGCTGCACGACCTGTTCCCCAAGGCCGCCGCGCTTGGCCTGCTCGGCCTCGAGTACGGCCCGGAGTGGGGCGGCGAGGGCGCTGACCACAGCTTCCAGCTGGTCGCCGCGGAGGAGTACGGGCGGATGCACGCCGGCGGCGTCGGCATGGCCCTCGGCGTCCAGGCGATGATGGCCACCCCGTCGCTGCACGAGTTCGGGTCGGCCGAGCTCAAGGAGTCGTTCCTGCGGCCCGCCATCGCCGGCGCCGCGGTCACTGCGATCGCCGTCACCGAGCCGGACACCGGCTCCGACGTGTCCCGGCTGCGCACCCGGGCGGTGCGGGACGGCGACGACTGGGTGATCACCGGGCGGAAGGTGTTCATCACCAACGGCGCCCAGGCCGACTGGCTGTGCCTGCTCGCCCGCACCTCCGACGAGGGAGGCTACCGTGGCATGTCGCAGATCGTCGTGCCGACCGAACGGCCCGGCTTCTCGGTGGCGCGCACCTTCGACAAGCTCGGCAACCGCTGCTCGGACACCGCCGAGCTGGTGCTCGACGGGGTGCGGGTGCCGGTCGCGTATACGATCGGCGAGGCCGGCCGCGGCTTCCAGCAGCAGATGCGCCAGTTCGTCACCGAGCGCATGTTCGCGGCGTACACGACGGTGGGTCAGTGCCAGTACGCCCTGGATCGCACCCGGGCCTTCGTCAAGGAGCGAAGCGTCTTCGGCCGGCCGCTCGCCGACCGGCAGTACGTGGCGTTCAAGCTGACCGAGCTGCAGGCCGAGGTCGACCTGTTGCGCAGCCACAACCTGCAGACCTGCGAGGCGCTGATGGCCGGCGAGGACATCACCCGGATGGCCACGGTCGCCAAGCTCAAGGCCGGCCGGCTGATCCGCGAGGTCGCCGACTGGTGCCTGCAGTTCCATGGCGGCGCCGGCTACCTGGAGGAGACGTGGACGTCCCGGATGCTCCGGGACGTCCGTCTCACGTCCATCGGCGCCGGCGCCGACGAGGTGATGCTGCAGGTGCTCGCCCGCCTGGACGGGCTGCCCGCCTAAAGGCCGCGCCGGGCGCGCTCGCCGCGCCGGGCCGTGTCATAGATGTCCTTGGCCGTGCCGACCAGGACGACCACGGTGATCAGCAGGGTCAGCCAATGCTCCACATCGGACTCCGAGCCCACCTTCGCGAAGCTGTGGAACGCCGGGTTGAAGAACCGATCGGAATTGAGCAGCCAGATCAGCGGGACCGCGAAGGCCAGCTCCAGCACGGTGTTCACCGCGGTGACCGTGCGGTCCCAGGCCGCCCGCCGCCACACCCAAACCTGGTACGCGCCCTGGAGCGCCAGCAGCACGATGAGACACGGCCACCAGAACGACCAGTTCGCCGGGTTGAGCACCGGTGTTTCGCCGATCCCGAACTGCTGCCAGAGCAGCGCCGCGATCAGCAGGGCCGGCCAGACCAGACCGGCCGCCAGTTGCGCGATCGGCACCCGGCTCGGCTCGTACCTGGGCAGGTCGTCGAGCGACCAACTGACCTTCAGCTTGTCCTTGACCGTGCCGGTGCGCTCGACGATCACGAAGACGAGCGTCGTCCAGAACACCATGTTCACGCCGATATTCAGCGTGCTCGACACGGCCGTTCCGATCACATCGCCGATCGAACTGTCGTCCACCACGTCGAGGATGACCAGCGCGACCACGACGATCGGGAGCACGACGGTCAGCAGTGTGGTGACCAGCCGCCGCCACGGCGCGTACAGCTCCGGCCCGATCAGGTAACCCGAGCGCCCGGCGTAGCCGTCCGCGAGCTTGTCGGGATCGCCCAGCTCGGTCAGCGTGGCGGTGACCGCGGCGTCGCGGTCCTCACCGGCGTCGACCCGGGCGTCGACCGCGTCCGCTATGGACGCTCGCAGTTCCCGGTCGATGTCGGCGCGCTGCTGCTCCGGGACGCGGCGCAGCGCGGTGTGGACGTATCGGTCGACGAGACTGGTCATTTCCTGCTCCCCGTGGTCGTGTCCAGATCGGTGATCGCCTTGTTCAGCCGGGCCCACTCGGTGACCAGGACGTCGGTGACCGCGTTGCCCGCCTCGGTGGTGCGGTAGAACTTCCGCGGCCGCGCCTCGTCCGTGTTCCACTCGCTGGTCAGCAGCCCCTGCGCCTCGAGCCGGCGCAGCAGCGGATAGAGCGTGTTGGCCTCCACCTCGAAGCCGGCCGCGCTCAGCGTCTCGAGCAGCGAATAGCCGTAGCCGGGCTCGCGCAGCACCATCAGGCTCGCGACGACGACCGTGCCGCGCCGCAACTCCTGCAGGTGCCCCGGGAGTGTCGCCTCCATTGTCATGAGAGAGACGATACTGTGCGACGCACACTATGGCAACGGGCTACAGCAATGTGCGGTCAAATTCCAACCTTTGCCCGTACGGGATGGGCCGCCCCAACCGCAGCCGTGGTCGCACCCGGTGCGCCTCGCGAGCCAGGTGCAACTCCGGCCTTTGCCGCGACCGCCGGGCTGAGATCGGTGGTCAAAACCGCCGCGCCGGTGATTCCCGCGCGGGACCACCACGACGACCGCCACCAGCGCGACCACGCCGGCCCGGATCGCGGCTCTCGGGCTCGTGGCGCCGAGCCGGGTCACGGTGTCTTGCGCGCGATCGCGAGCCTGGTCCGGTACTGCTTCGTGACTTCCCCGTCATAGACGTCGTCGATCAGGTGAGTGATGCACGCGAACAGGCCGTCGCGTGCCCGCGTCGCCATGGCCCGATGGCCGGAGTAGGTCATGAGCAGGTCCAGGTACTCGCGGGACCGGTAGGTCTGTTGCCACTCGTAGCGCCGGAACTCGACCGGCCCGAAACGTGCCGATCGATCGAACTCCGCTGCCTCCTCGGCGGTCTCGTCATCGGTGGTCAGGCGCAGACCGGGCGGTGTCGTGGGGTCGAAACGTTCGTAGCATCGTTGCGCGTCGGCGAAGAAGGCGGTCGTCCCGCCGGCGATGTGGTGGGTCGAGACGATGCCGAGGGCTCCGCCGGGACGCAGCAGGTCAGCTGCCTTGCTCATGCGCACGCCGGGGTCGAGCCAGTGGAACGCGGTAGCGGAGAGAACCGCGTCGAAGGTCCCGTCCGGCGGCTGCCAATCCTCGAACGCCACCGCGACGACGGTGACGTTCGGGAACGGTGCGAGATTGCGTCGAGCGACCGCGGCCATGTCGGGGCTGAGGTCCATCGCGACCACCGTGCAGCCCCGTTGCGCCAGGGGCAGGGTCGCTTGGCCGGTGCCGCAGCCGATCTCCAGTACCCGGGCGTGGGGGCCGAGACCGGCGAGCGTGGCGAGGTCGGTGAACAGCTGGGGTGGATAGCCGGGACGGCACCGGTCGTAGAGTTCGGCGTCCTGGCCGAACGTGGTACGCAGCATTTCCCGGTTGGTGTCGGTCATGGCGGCTGGTTGTCCCTTCGCGGCATCTTCCCGTCATTGGTAGCCGATCTGGACCGGGTCGTGGGGTTGCCGGAAGCTGACCGCGCCCTTACCTGACGCTTACCGAGCGGGCCTAGCGTGGCCGCCATGACCGACCGACGCGACGTGGCGCACGTTCTGCGCCGGCTGACGTTCGGGCCGACGGCGGCCGAGGTGGACGCCGCGGTGCGGGACGGGCTGCCGGCCACCGTGGAGCGGGTGCTCGCCCCGCCCGGTGCGATCGCGTACCCGTCGCTGCCGCCCGTCGACAAGGGCGACCGGCAGGCGACGCGGAACGAGGTCGCCGCCGCCGTCGACTGGTGGATCGGGCGGATGGCCGCGCACGGCGGGACCGCCGCCGAGAAGCTGACCTTCTTCTGGCACGGCCACTGGGCCACCAGCGCGCAGAAGGTGCGCTCGGCCGCCCTCATGCTCACCCAGCAGAAAACCTTCCGCACGTACGGGTCGGGCCCGACCGGCCCGCTGGTCCGGGCGATGCTGCGCGACCCGGCGCTGATCGTCTGGCTCGACGGGCAGAAGAACACCCGTAGGGCGCCGAACGAGAACCTGGCCCGCGAGTCGATGGAGCTGTTCACCCTCGGCGTCGGCAACTACACCGAGGACGACGTCAAGGCCGCCGCCCGGGTGCTCACCGGCTGGCAGGTCGACCGGCAGGCCGGCTCCAGCCGTCTCGTCCTGGACCGGCACGCCACCGAGCCGGTCACGCTGCTGGGCCGGACCGGCCCGCTCGACGTCGACGGCTACGCCGACCTGCTCGTCCGGCACCCGCGGCACGTGCCCTTCCTGGCGTCCCGGGTCTGGTTGCGCTACGGCGGAACCGACCCGGCGCCCGCCGCGCTCACCGCGGCCGGCAATGACGTGCCCGCGATGCTGCGGGCGATGGCCCTCGACCCGGCCTTCCCGGTGACCGCCGGGCAACTCGTCAAGCAGCCGGTCGAGTGGGTCGTGGGCGCGGTTCGCCAGCTCGGCGTCGACCCGGCCGACGCGGGCAAGCCGGTGCGCGCCGGGCTGCGCGCGCTCGGCCAGGTCCCGTTCCGGCCGCCGAGCGTGGGCGGCTGGCCGGCGGGGGAGGCCTGGCTCACCACCGCCGCGGCGCAGGCCCGGCTGCGTACCGGGCAAGCCCTTGCCGCCCTCGCGACCGCCCGGACCCAGGAGCTGTCCGAGGCGGCGGAGACCGACCGGCTGGACGCGCTCGCCCGGCTGCTCGTGGTCGACGCCTGGACCGACCGGACCGCCGCGGTGCTCAGGCAGGCCGCGAAGGACCCGCGGCGACTGCTGGCGATCGGTTTGGCCACGCCCGAGTACACGGTCTGCTGAGGAGGCAGGAATGGACACCGTCACCCGCCGCCGGTTCCTGGTCGCGAGCGGCGTCTCGGCGGGGGCGCTCGCGCTCGCCGGGGGCGCCTTCACGCTCGCCGACATCCTGGGCACCGCCGGGGATCGCGATCCGTCGGCGCGCACCCTCGTCCTCGTGACGCTCTACGGCGGGAACGACGGGCTCAACACCCTCATCCCGTACGCGGATCCGGCGTACGCCCAAGCTCGTCCCGCCCTTGCCTACGACCCGGAGAAGGTCCTGCACCTGGACGACCACTTCGGACTGAACCCGGTCATGGCCGGCCTGCACCGGGCCTACCAGGACGGCAAGCTCGCGGTGGTGCGCGGCGTCGGCTACCCGAAGCCCGACCGCAGCCACTTCCGCTCGATGGACATCTGGCAGACCGGCCGCCCCGACGCCCCGGAGACCACCGGCTGGCTCGGCCGCTGGCTGGACGCGGCCGGCGGCGACCCGCGCCTCGCGGTCTCCTTCGAGCCGGTGCTGCCGCCGCTGCTGGCCGGCGCGCACAGCGCGGGCGCGACCGTGCCCGGCGGCGAGGTGAAGCTCCCGGCCACCGTGACGACGGCCCAGTTGACCGCGCTCGGGCGGCCCGACCCGGCCGAGCCGGCCGCCCGGCAGCGCGCCGCCACCTGCTTCGCCGACCTGACCCGGATCCAGGACCTGATGCACGACGTGGCGGCCACCGGCACCGACCCGGACGACGAGCCGGCCGCCACCGCCACCGGCGGCGCCACCCAGCCGCTCGAACAGCAGCTGGCGCTGGTCGCCAGGTGCGTCGAGGCGGGCGCGGCCACCCGGGTCTACTCGGTCTCGCTCGGCGGCTTCGACCTGCACGCCGACGAGAAGACCGCGCAGGAATCCCAGCTCACCAAGCTGGACAAGCCCCTCGCCGCGTTCGCCGACCGGATGTCACGCAGCGCGGCCGGCCGCAACGTGGTGGTCGCGGTCTACTCCGAGTTCGGCCGCCGGGTCGCCGCGAACGCCTCCGACGGTACCGACCACGGCACCGCCTCGTCGATGTTCCTGCTCGGCCAGGGCGTCCGGGGCGGCATGTACGGCGAGCCGCCCGGCCTGACCGACCTGGACCAGGGCGACCTCAAGTACACGACCGACTTCCGCGACGTCTACGCCACGCTGCTCGCCGACGTCCTCGGCACCGACCCGGCCCGGATCCTCAACGGCTGGACCGGATGGCTCAAAGGCTCCCCGTTGACCCGTCGCTGATCAGCATCTGCGGGTGGCGGACCAGGAAGTCGCGCAGGTTGTCGGCGGCCGTGGCCTTGAACAGGTCCATGGTGTCCGGGTTGAGGGTCTCGGCGCTCTGGTCCGACGTCGGGGCGAACGTCCCGTCGTTGGTCTTGATCGGAATGAGGTCCGCGGCGGCCAGGCTCTTCATGCCGAAGATGAAGTCCTGCACGCCGACGCCGTGGGTGTCCATCTTGAGCGCACTGCCGGCCGCCTTGAGGATGTTCGCCACCTTGGCCGGGTTGGTCAGCACGCCGGAGCTGCTGGCCTTCTTCGCCATCGCGCGCAGCAACTGCTGCTGGTGGCGCTGCCGGTCGTAGTCGCCGTTGGACGAGTGCCGGATCCGGGAGAACTCCAGGGCCTCCCAGGCCGCCATGTTGCGGCAGCCCTTGCGGAACCAGAGCGCGTTGCGCGGCGGGGAGGTCGGGTCGGCGCCCACGGCGTACTGCACCTTGCCGTTGACCACGACGTAGTGACTCGACCAGACGTCCTTGTCGACGCACATGTAGACGCCGCCCATGGCCTCCAGGATGCCCTTGAAGCCGTCGAAGTCGATGACCACGACGCCGTCGAAGTTGATCCCGGTCACCTCGTGCACGGTCTTGGTGGCCAGCTTCGCGCCGCCGGTCCAGCCGCGGTTGTTCTCCGAGCCCAGCGCGTACGCACCATTGATCTTGTCGGTGGTGGCCCTGGTGCCCAGCGAGCTGTCGGCCGGGATCTGCACCTTCGCGTCGCGGGGGATCGAGATCATGTACGCCTGGTCGTGCGCCTTCGAGATGTGCAGGATGATCATCGTGTCGGAGCGGGAGGTGATGCCCTCCTTGCCCCAGCTCTCCCGGGTGTCCAGGCCGAGCATAAGCAGGTTGATCGCGCCGTCCGGCAGCTTGCCGGTCTCCTTGCCGGCGCCCCCGCCGCTCTCGTTGTCCAGCACGCTCGAGGTGGTCTGGATGTTGTCGGTCAGCTGACCGAGGAAGTACTTCACGCCGACGATGCCGGAGACGCTCAGCACGGCCAGGAACGCGCCGAGCGCGGTGACCGCTTTAGCCCAGAAAGGCGCCTTCTGTTTCTTGCCTTTCAGGGCGGGGACCTTGCCGTTCGAACTGGCGGTCTGTCCCGGCATGCGTGGTTTCCTCCTGACACGAGCGTTGTGCATTCGCCCCGGTGCTGCCGGGGCTGCCCGCGCCGGGCACGACATCGCAGGGAAACAGATATATCTTCCCGAAACCCAAGTCAATCGGCCATCGGGACGCGACGCCCCCGTCGTGACCGCTGGTGATCTACCCGTTCTCTTATTGGCTCGCCTCGATGTGACCGATGACGATCCGACGGGCGTCGCCGAGCCGTGCAAATGCGACGAACGCTCACGAACTCGTGCGGATCTTGTTTGCCTCGGCAAGCGTCGGGCGTCCTGATGTGGCACCCGTCACATCAGGGGGGTCAATCCCGGCAGAGGGCCGGCGGTTCGTCGCCGGCGGCCCGATCGGCCGGCGCCGCCAGCCCGCAGAGCCGGCCGATCGCGTCCGCCGGATCCAGCCACCAGACGCCGACCGTCGCGTTGTAGAGCCCGGCGAACAGCTGGCGTGAGTCCGTGCTGAACCGGATCTGCCCGTAGTTGGTGTCGTTGCCGCGGACCTCGGCCACCTCGGCGCCGGTCGTGGCGTCCCAGAGCAGGATCAGGCCGTCGGAGGTGTCGGTCGCGGTGGCCAGCAGCGCGCCGTCCGGCGACCAGACCACCCGGGTGAGCGGCGCCGGATGCCGGCCGATGTCGCGCAGCGGGGTCAGGCCGTCCACCCGGAACACCCGGGCGGTGTTGCCGGGAGTCACCGCGAAGGCGGTCGAGTCGGGGCTCACCGCGATCTCGTCGAGCGGGGTGTCCGGCAGCCGGCGGGAATCGACCACGGTGAAGTCCCGGGCACGGAAGCGCCACACCGCGCCGTCCTGCCGGATCGCCGACACGTCCGTCAGCCGGTTCGCGGTGACCAGCAGATACTTCCCGTCGGGGGTGAAGGCCGGCTGCATCGAGAGAAACCCGGGCAGGTGTATCAGCGCGACCGTCCGGTAGGTCCGGGTGTCCCACACGATCACGTCCGGATCGTCGGCGTCCTGCACCTTGTTTCTGTTCTTGTCCAGCTCCCGGCTCGGATTCACCACGGCGGCCAGCCGTGTGCCGTCCGGCGAGAAGACGATGTTCGCGGCGAACAAGGAGGCCGGGACGCGCAGCGTCTGCCGGAGCCGCAACTGCCGGTCGTAGAGCAGCACCCGGCTGTCGCCCTGGCCGAAGACGGCGGCCAGCGTCCCGTCCGGGCCGTACGCGAGGCCGGCCGCGACGTCGGTGGCGTCCACCTTGATCGTCGCGTGCAGGGCCCCGGTTCGCGGATCCCAGACCCGGATCGCCGCGTCGTTCGAGGTGGTCGCCAGCCAGCCGCCGGCCGGGTCCACCGCCAGGTGCGGGATCGCCTGCGGGTGCGGCAGGGCCGAACCGTTCTGCCAGATCAGCGTCGGCGGGTCCTTCTCCCCGACCAGGGCGACCAGCCGGCCGTCCCCGGAGACGGCGACATCGTTGGGCACCGAGATCAGGTTGCCGAGCGGGAGCCGGCCGCCGTTCAGCGTCAGCCGTAGCGTCTCGCCGACCCGGGAACTGCCGATCAGGACGGTGCCGTCCGGCGTGACCGCGAGATTCTGGTACGACTGCGCCGGCTGCGGGAGGGCGCCGCCCGGGTCGGTGAGGTCGATCGGCCGCCAGCCGTCCTCGAGACGGCGCGCCTGAACCGGGGGCGTGCGGGCGCCGGTGGGGTCCATCGCGGTGCTGTAGACGGTGTCGTCGGCGTCGAACCCGGCATGGCAGATGCCCGGCAGGCGGGTCTGCACGGTCCGGTCGGCCAGCCGCAGCACCACGCCGCCGTACGGCCCGCAGAAGGCCAGATATCGTCCGTCGGCGCTGACCCGGACCGTGCCGCCGCCCGGGACCGGGCTCGAGAACGAGGCGGCCAGGCGCCCGTTCGACGGGCTCCATTCACCGATCTGCGGGCTCGGCACACCGGAGCGGGCGGCCACCAGCGCCGACGAGTCGGGCAGCCAGGCCACCCCGCCGTTGGCGTCGAGCCGCCGCGGCTCGCCGGTCGCCAGGTCCCACACCGCGACGCCCCGCGGGACCTCCGAGCCGGCCGCCAGCCACCGGCCGTCCGGCGAGAAGGCCAGGTAATACATGCGGTCGGTCGGGTTGTGCAGCACGTCGCCCACCCGCCGCTGCGTCGCGGTGTCCCACAGCTGGATCGCGCCCGTCCGGTAGCCGACCGCGACCCGCCGGCCGTCCGCGCTCACCGCCACCGTCTGGCCCCCGGCGAACGTCCCGAGCCGGACGACCAGCTGGACCTGCTGCGCGTAGATCAGCGCGCTGCGGGCCTCGACCGTCGGCGCCTGCGCCCACGCTTCGACCGCCTCGTTCACCGAACGCAGCGGATCCGCGTAGTGGTCGGTGCGCGCCTCGAAGGCCAGCCGGTCCGAGGAGGTGACCCGCTCGCTGGACCGGGCGGCGCGGGTCTGGCCGAGCGCGGCCAGCCCGCCCGCGACCGCCAGCAGCAGCGCCACCGCGAGACCGGCCACCAGCCGCCGCAACCGCCGGGTCGTGCGCCGCTCGGCGAGCTGCTGCCGCTCGGCCGCCTCGATCGAGGCGGCCAGGAAGCGCCGCTGCGCCTCCGGAGCGTCCGCGATCAGCTCGCGGGCCGCCGCCAGCCGGGCTCCCCGGTAGAGGGCGTCCGGGTCCTCGCCGGCCGCCGCCCATTCCCGCGCGGCCTCGGCCAGCCGCCGGCGCAGCAGGATCTCCTCGCGGGCGTCGGCGAGCCAGCCGGCGAGCCGGGGCCAGCCGTCCAGCAGCGCCTCGTGACTGATCTCGACGGTGTCCTCGTCGGCGGTGACCAGCCGCTCGGCGATCAGCGGGCGCAGCACCGGCATGTTCACCTCGGCCGGCCGGGCGCGCCGCCGGACCGCTAGCCCGTCCACGACGGTGACCAGGCCGAGCAGCTCGGCGCGCAGCGCCGCACGGCCGGGTTCGTCCAGCGTCGCGTACACCCGCTCGGCGCTCGCGGCGACGGCCCGGCGGATGCCCCCGGTGGCGCGGTAGCCGGCGACCGTGAGCGTGTCGCCCTCGCGGCGCTCCCACGTGGCGCGCAAGGCGTGCGCCAGCAGCGGGAGCGCGCCCGGCTGGTAGTCGTGCAGCAGCATCTCGACCAGGCCCGGCTCCACCGTCAGCCCGGCGTCGCGGGCCGGGTCGGCGATCGCCCGGCGCAGTTCCTCCTCGGTCAGCGGCCCGACCACGACCTGGCCGGGGCCGAGGAGGGCGGCCATCGGCGGCAGTTCCGTGCACTGCGGGTAGAAGTCGGCGCGCACGGCAAGGATGAGCAGGGTCCGGGGGAGGGCGGCCAGTTCGGTGACGAAGGCGGTGCGCTCGGCCGGGTCGGCGCACTGGGTGAACAGCTCCTCGAACTGGTCGACGAGGACGATCGTCCGGGTTCCGGTTGCTGCCTGCGCGCCATTTTCGGTTGCCGCCTGCGCGCCGTTTTCGGTTGCCGGTGGTGCGGCGTTTCCGGTTGCCGGTGGTGCGGCGTTTCCGGTTGCCGGTGGTGCGGCGTTTCCGGTTGCCGGTAGTGCGGCGCGGAGGGTCGCCAGCGGGTGGGCGCCCGGCGTGATGATCACCCAGGGCCAGGCGCCGCTGCCCTCGCCCAGGCCGTCCGCCGCCACCAGGGGCAGGAGGCCGGCCCGCAGCAGCGAGGACTTGCCCGCGCCGGACGCGCCGACCAGCACCACCGGTGGGCCGCCGAGCAGGTGTTCGTCGAGCCGCCCGAGCAAGCGCCCGGCCAACTCCTCGCGACCGTGGAAGAACGCGGCGTCGCCGATGTCGAAACTGGCCAGGCCGGGATACGGCGGGACGTCCCCGGCCGTCCTTTCCGCCGTGGACTTCTCCGCCGTGGACTTTTCCGCCGTGGACTTCTCCGCCGTGGACTTTTCCGCCGGGGGCTTTTCCTCCGCGAGGCGCAGCGATCGGATCAGCGCGGTGGTGGCGGCGAGCGCGCCCAGCACCCGGGTCGTGTCCCGGCGCTGCTCCTCGGCCTGGCGGCTGAGCCCGAGCCGGATCTCGTCCAGGACCCGCCGGGTCTCCAGCGCGAACACCTGGAGGCTCTCGAACGCGGCGGCGAGCCGCTCCCGGTCCTCCTCGCCGGCGGCCAGCAGCGCCGTCTCCACCGCGCCGACCGCGTGCAGCAGCCCGGTCAGCTCGTCGCGCAGCCCGGTGTCACCGCTTTCCAGCCGGGCGAGCAGTTCCGCGGCGACCGCGTCGCGCCAATCCTGATCGCGGTGATCGGAGGCGCGCGCAGCGGTCGCCGCAAGCGCGTCCGCCAGGTAGTTGGTGCCCATCCCGCCGAGCTGGTTGAGCGCGGCCGAGAACTCCGCCGGAGCGCCCAGGGCCGCGCCGGCGACCGGCGCCATCGCCGAGGCGGAGAGAAAAGCGAGGATGGCGTACGGCGTGGCGCGCCGCACGCCGGAGCCCGCGGCCCGCACCCACGACCGGATGCCGGACCGGGCCCGATCGGCGGGAGACGGCGACACGTCCATCGCCACTCATCGTGTCATGGACCGTCCATTGTGTCCTTGATCGAATCCGATCGCCGGCCGCTCCAGGCTCCGGCTCGCCGGCTCGGGCTCTCAGGCGAAAACGATCGTGTGGTTCTCGTGCCGGATCACCCGGTCCTCGCTGTGCCACCGCACCGCCCGGGACAGCACGTCCCGTTCCACGTCCGCGCCCCGGCGCTGCAGGTCGGCCACGGTGTCCCGATGGCTGACCCGGACCACGTCCTGCTCGATGATCGGGCCTTCGTCCAGGTCCTCGGTGACGTAGTGCGCGGTCGCGCCGATCAGCTTCACGCCCCGCTCCTTGGCCTTTGCGTACGGTCCGGCACCGATGAACGCCGGCAGGAACGAATGGTGGATGTTGATGATCGGCACGCCCAGCCGGCCGATGAACTCGCCGGAGAGGATCTGCATGTACCGGGCGAGCACCACGAAGTCGACGTTGCCCTGCAGCAGCCGCAGGTGTTCGGCCTCGGCCCCGGACTTGTCCGCGCCGGCCGAGGGCACGTGGAAGAACGGGATGCCGAACGAGCGCACCTCGCCGGCGGTGTCGGGGTGGTTCGAGATCACCATCGCCACCGTGATCGGCAGCTCGCCCCGGCGGTGCCGCCAGAGCAGGTCGAGCAGGCAGTGCTCGGCCTTGGAGGCGAAGATGGCCACCCGCTTCGGGATGGACAGGTCGCGCAGGGTGAAGTCGAGCTCGAAACCCTTGTCCATCTCGGCCCGCAGGTCCGCCTCGATCTGCGGGAGGGCCACCTTGAGGTTGTCCCGCCCGAAGACCGTACGCTGGAAGAACGCCCCGCCGTGCGGGTTGTCGCTGTACTGGTCGAGCGACACGATGTTGGCCTGGTGCTTGGCCAGCACGGCGCCGACCGCGGCCACGATGCCGGTGCGGTCGCGGCCGTGCACGATCAGCGAGGCGTGATCGGCCAGTGGTGTGGGCGACGCGGCACGGTGCGGTGCCGCCTGGGCGATCGTCACGTCCGCCCTCCTTTCCGGGGTTCGTCGGTGATCCAGTGCGTGATGATATATCCCGTTTTCAGTCGCGGCGGTACCGCGTACGGGCGTGCTCGTTGTACGGCGCCGGCTGCACGGTCGCGCGGATCCGCGGCAGGTCGACCGGCTCGCCGGTGCCCGGGTCGTCGCCCCAGACCACCTCGACCCGCGTGCCGGGCGCGGCGTGCTCGAGGCCGACCAGCGACAGCGCGATGACCGCGTCGTACGGCGCGAGCGAGGCGGTGTGATACGTCGTGCCGATCAGGCCGTGAGCGTTTTCGATCCGCTGGCGGGCATAGCTGAGCACGTAACCGTTCTCCGCGTCGATGACCCGGCGCGCGGCGGGAGTGGCGGCGATCGCCGAGTTCCGCGCCGAGCACCCGGAGGTCACCGCGATCGCCGGCTACGACGACGACACCGCGCTGCGAACGCTCACGGCCCTGCGCGACCTGGGCGTCCCGGTCCCCGCCGAGCTGGCGGTGATGGGCTTCGACGACACGGAGTACGGCGCCCTGGCCACCCCGTCCCTGACCACGGTGCACATCGACGCGGAGGCGCACGGCCGGCTGGCCGCCCGCCAGGCGCTGGGCCTCGACCTGGACGGCCTGACCCCCGCCCACGGCGAGGTCATCGCCCGCGAGTCGGCCTGACGGGTCGCGTCGCCTACTGGAAGGGGCAGCCCGGGTTCGGCGCGTCCTCGGACAGCGGTGCCCCGTGCGGCAGCACATAGAGCACGTCCAGGATCACTTCGGTCCCGCCGAGATTGCGCCCGATGTGCACATGGGTGGCCCCGCCCGGCTCGAAGACGAACGATCCGGTCCGGTACACGCCGTCCGGCTCGCAGTCCGACTCAAAGTGGCTGAGCGTGCCCTTGCGTACGACCGCATAGAGGTTGCCGTCGTGGGTGTGCCAGCCGGTGCTCTGGCCGGCCGGGAGGTGGATCTCCCGGAAGACCAGGTCGTGGTCGCCCACCGTCCGCTGCCAGAGGATCTTGCCGGTCACGCCCGGCCCGGGCGGCGTGGCCTCGGCCGGACCGCCCAGCAGTGACAGGCCGGTCACCGCCGCGAGCACTACCGCGGCGCGGGACCGGAAGTTCCGATTCGCTCGTCTTCGTCGCATAACGGACCCAGCGTCGCACACCCGGGACCGGACATTTCGCCTCGGGTCGAAATGGTTACCGAACATGAGGAAACTTACAAGATCGGCTCGAGGTGCACCCCAGCCCGGCGAGCGAACGTCTCCACAAGCATGAAGACGAGCAGGATCATCGCCGCGGGTGTGTTGCTGTCGGTGCTCGCCGGGTGCGGCGACGGCGGCGGGACCTCCGCCTCCGGCAGCGCTTCCTGGCACGCGTCCGCGGTCCCGTCCGCCTCCGCGGCTGGTCCGCCGGTGCCGGGCGTCCCGGCCGCCGCCGTCGATCTGCCGGCCGATCTGCTGGCCCGGATCCCGCGGTTCGGGCCGCCGCCGCCGGCGACCAAGGTGACGCTGCCGCAGAACGGGACGGCCGGCTGGTTCCAGCGCATCCCGACCGATCAGAAGATCGCCTTCATCACCATGGACGACGGCATCAACAAGAACCCGCTCGCGCTCAAACTCTTCCAGGCCGCGCACGTTCCGATCACGTTGTTCCTCGAGGTGAACGCGGTCAAGGACAACCCCGGCTTCTTCACCCCGTTGCAGGCGGCCGGCGCGACTATCGAGGACCACACGATCAGCCATCCCGACCTCAAGGGCAAGTCGTACGCGTACCAGAAGCGCGAGATCTGCGGCGGCGCCGACTGGTTGACGCAGCAGTACGGCCGTCGCCCGGTCCTGTTCCGGCCGCCCTTCGGCACGCACGACGCCAATACGCTCAAAGCCGTGCACGACTGCGGCATGAAGGCCGCCTTCTACTGGAAGGAGACGACCGATCACGGCGTCGTCTTCTTCCAGGAGGGCAAGACGGTCCAGCCCGGCGACATCATCCTGATGCATTTCCGGCCGCGGTTCGTGGACGACTTCCTGGCCGTGCTCAACGCCGTGCACAAGGCCGGACTGACCCCGGCCCGGCTCGAGGACTACATTCCCTGACCCTCACCCCGGCGCACCCGCGCCGCAACATGCGGGCCGTGTACTGATCGGGTGCGGCAAATCCGGGGACTGTTCGCCGATCCCGTCCTGGGCGTTCTGGGACTGCTCGGCGTGCTCGCCGTGCCCTGGTTCCTGACCGGGGCGGGCGGGTCGCTGTCCAGTTGGGCGGTGCAGTGCGGCATCGACCTGGCGAACCTCTGGCTCTGCACCCGGCTGTACCGCCTGCCCGGGAACGGCCGGCACGGCCGCCGCTTCTGGGCGGCGGTCAGCGTGGCGATGGCCTGCAGCACGGTCGCCGACTCGTACCAGACGATGCTGGTCGTCTCCGATCGCGCGACCGCGCAGGGCAGCACCGTGCAGACCGGCCTCGTCGCCGCCGGAATGGTCGTCGTGGTCGTCACCATGCTGTTCCATCCGCTCGGCGGCGCCGGCCGGCAACGCCTGCGGATGTGGCTGGACGCCGCGACCGTGCTCACCGCCGTCGCCGCCTTCCTGTGGTACTTCATGCTCGCCGGCGCGCACCTGGGCGAGCGCCTGGCGAGCGCGGTCACCGCGGCCGTCATGCTGCTGGTCACCTTCGGCCTGATCAAGCTGATCTACAGCGACTCCGCGCCGTTCGATCGGGCGCCCGGCATCATCGGCGCGCTCGGCGTGACCGGCACCGCGGTCTGCGCCCCGATCGCCATGATGCTCACCGGCCAGGCCGGCAGCCCCGCGATGTACCTGGCCCAGCTCGTCCCCTGCCTGCTGTTGCCGGTCAGCCTGCGCCTGCAGGAGCGATCCAACCGCCGGCAGGCCGGGCCCCGGGTCGCGGCCGAGCGCAAGGGTTTCTCCCGTCTGCCGTACGCCGCGGTGGCGGGCACCCAGCTCCTGCTGGTGGGGGCGTTGCCGACGATCGGCGCCGGAATCCGGATCTGGGGCGTGGCGGCGGGCGCGCTGATCAGCACCGGACTGGTCCTCGCCCGGCAGCAGGCGGCCTTCCACGACAACGAGCGTCTGGTCACCGAGCTGGGCGCCGGCCGGGAATGGTTCAGCGCCCTGGTCCAGCAGGCCTCCGACCTGATCGTGGTGGTCGGCACGGACGACATGGTGCAATACGCGAGCCCGGCCGCCGAACGGGTCCTCGGCGTCGTCGCCGGGCTGCCCGCCGCCGACACGATCGATCCGCGCATCCACCTCGACGACCGGCCCGCGCTCGACGCGCTGAACCGGGAACTCGCGGGAGCGGCCACCGCCGAGGCCGAGCTGCGCTTCGTCCAGGACGACGGCACGCACCGATGGCTGCATGTGATCGCCACCGATCTGCGGGACAACCCGAGCGTACGAGGTGTGGTCTGGAACAGCCGGGACATCACCGAGGCCCGCCAGCTGCAGGACGAGCTGCGCCACCAGGCCACCCACGACGTGCTGACCGGGCTGGCCAACCGGGTGCTGTTGCAGCAGCGGGTCCGCCAGGCCGCCCCGGACGCGCCGATCAGCATCCTGCTGCTCGATCTGGACGGCTTCAAGCAGGTCAACGACGGACTCGGCCATCACGCCGGCGACGAGGTGCTGATCGCCGTGGCCCGGCGGGTCACCGCCGTGCTCGGCCGGGCCGGCACGGTGGCCCGGCTGGGCGGCGACGAGTTCGCGGTGCTGCTGCCGGGCGCCGATCCGGATCGCGCGCGGGTGCTGGCCGACCTGATCGCGGCCGCGGTGGCCGAGCCTATCCCGGCGGCCGGGACGGTGGTCACGGTCGGCGCGAGCGTGGGGGTGGCCACCGGGCCACCGGCCGACGCCGAGCGCCTGCTGCGCGCCGCCGACGAGGAGATGTACCGGACGAAGCAGGCCCGTCGCACGGCCGCGTGACCTCCGCGCCGAGGGTTCAGTCGAGGAGCCAGGTCAGCAGGTGGGCGCCGTACGGGGTGACCGCGACGATCCCGACGACGAGCCAGGCGGCGGTGACGGCCGCGATGCGGCGGAAGAGCGCCCGGTCGCGGCGCCGGGTGCGGAGCAGGCCGGCGGCGCCCAGCAGCAGGGCCGCGGCGGAGAGCGGATAGACGAAGAAGCCGAGTGCCCGGGACAGGCCGAACACCCAGACGACGGGATTCCACTCCGAGTCCGGGCCGACGATCGGAAAGGACGCCTTCGGATCGCCGAGGCGCTCCAGGCCGGGCCGGAGCAGGGCGCCCGGATCGCGCCGGTGGATCACCGCGGCCACCAGGATGACGTAGCTGCCGAGCAGGTAGGCGGTCAACGCGATCAGTTGCGACCAGAACACGACCCGGCCGCCGGGACTCCCGGCGAACGCGCGGACAGGAACCTGCACGTCGGTCATCGCCGTACGCTATCGGCCCGCCGCAAACGCCGTCGGCCACCCACCGCCACCGGTACTCTCGGCGGATGATCAGCGCATCCGGCCGGGATCCCGTGTCCACCCCCGACGCCGCCCGGCTGCACGAGGTGGCGCCCGGCGCGTACGCCTGGGTGCAGCCGGACGGCACCTGGTGGATCAACAACGCCGGGGTGGTCGCCGGCGACGACGGGCTGCTGGTCGTCGACACCTGCGCGACCGCGGCCCGGACCGAGCGGTTCCTGAGCGCGGTGCGCGCGACCGGGGACGCGCCGATCCGGCTGGCCGTCAACACCCACCAGCACGGCGATCACACGTACGGGAACAGCCTGCTCCCGGCGAACACGGTGCTGATCGGTCATGAGCGGATGCGCGAGGGCCTGCGCGTCGATCCGATCATCGACGGCTGCCCGCCGTTCTGGCAGCCGGTGCCGGACTGGGGGCCGGTCACCCGCCGCCTGCCCGACGTCACGACCGGGTCCGGGCTGACCGTGCACGCCGGCGATCGCCGGGTCGAGCTGATGCACCCGGGCGGGCCGGCGCACACCGCCGGCGACCTGATCGCGTGGCTGCCCGAGCAGCGGCTGCTCTACGCCGGCGACCTCGTCTTCGCCGGGCTCACCCCGCTGGTCTTCATGGGCTCGGTGCCGGGCGCGCTCGCGGCCGTCGACTGGCTGGCCGCCCTCGGCCCGGCCACCGTCGTGCCCGGGCACGGTCCGGTGCTGACCGGCCCGGACATCGAGCGGGTGTTCGACGAGCACCGTCGCTACTACCGCCTGGTGCTCGCGATCGCCGGGGACGGGCTCGCGCGCAACCTGACCCCGCTGGAGGCGGCGACCAAGGCTGACCTCGGCGAGTTCGCTGACTGGGCGGACGCCGAGCGGCTCGTGGCGAACCTCCATCGGGCGTACGCCGATCACGCCGGCCGCGACATCGACCTGATCGCGGCGTTGACGGACACGACCGCCTGGCTCGGCGGCCCGATGCACACCTCGGTCTGAACGGCCCGATCAGAACAGGCCGAGTCGGAAGACCTCGAAGCTCGCCGCGTACTTCGTGCCGAGCCGGGCGCCGGTCTGCCGGGAGAACCCCTCCAGGAACTCCTCGGGGTCGAAGTCGCCGGAGCCCAGCCCGCGCAGGTACGCCGCGTGTGCCTCGAGCGAGCGCACACCCCGATCGAACGTGTCCGTGGTGTCCACGGCGTGTTTCGATCGGGGCGAGCCGGCCGCCCACACCTCGCGCACGCCGCCCCACCGCTCCAAACCGTCATTCTCGATCTGCTCGCGGAACACCCACCGGTTCGCGGCGTCCCGCACCGCGTCGAGCACCGCCCGCCCGGTGACGATGTGATCGGACATGTTCAGGGCGTTGCCCTCGTCGTCCCAGCTGTCCCGGAGATTGCCCGTGATCACGATCTCCGGCCGGTGCGTGCGGATCACCCGGCTCAGCTCCCGCCGCAACGGCACCCCGTATTCGAGTACGCCGTCCGGCAGCCCCAGGAACTCGACCGTGGAGACCCCGACCACCTCGGCCGACGCCCGCTGCTCGGCCTCCCGGACCGGGCCGGCCTCGGCCGGGTCCATCCCGTCGATCCCGGCCTCACCGCTGGTCAGCAGCACGTACACGATCTGTTTGCCCTGCCCGGTCCAGCGGGCGATGGCGGCGGCCGCGCCGAACTCCAGGTCGTCGGGATGGGCCACGATGGCAAGGCCGCGCTGCCAGCTCTCGTCGACGGGCTGCAGCGGGTTGGGCACGGACGGCGCGTCAGCAGTCATGTGCACATCTTGCTCGTTCCTCGCACCGCCCGGCATCGCCGGCTCTCGACGAGTCGGCCGTGGTGTGCGGATCACAGGTGGAGCGCCTGGTGCAGGAAGCGTTCGATGACCTCCAGGGTGGGGCGACCGGCCGTGGGGTGGCCGGCGACGTCGCTGAGCACCGTGGCGACCGGATGGGCCGGGGAGACGATCGTTTTGTCGTGACCGGCCGCCGGCACCGCGTACAGGGTGGCCGGTACGTGCGCGGAGGTGAGCGCTGCGAGGAGCAGTTCGCTCTGGTGCAGGGGGACCAGCGCGTCCTGCTCGCCGTGCGCGATCAGGAACGGCGGGGCGGCGTTCGTGACGTACGTGATCGGATCGGCGCTCTCGACCTTGCCGGGACAGGTCCGGATCGGGCAGCCGAGCAGCGACGACTCGGGGGAGTGCGGGTCGTCGTGGCAGGTGGTCAGCGCGAACGATCGGTTGAACGAGTCGCAGGCGCCCGGGAGCATGTGTGCGTTCATCTGCGCGAAGTCGGTCGGGCCGTAGAAGTCGACGACCGCCTGCACGTCGCTGGGGTAGCCGGTGACCCCGACGCGGCCCTCCAGCGAGCGAACATGACCGGTCACCCCCGCCATGGTCGCCGTCCAGCCGCCGGAGGAGTCGCCGAGCACGGCGACGCGGCGCGGGTCGATGCCGAGGGAGCGGGCGTTCCTGCGCAGCCACCGGATCGCGGACTTCACGTCGTAGAGCTGAGCCGGGAAGCGGGCCTGGTAACTCGATCGGGTGGAGACGCCGACGACCACGTAGCCGGCGGCGGTGAAGAACGGCGCCAGGCCGGCCGCGTACGCCTTGCCGTCGTCGCCGAACCAGCCACTTCCACCCATGACGATCAGAACCGGTCGCCGGACCTTCGTGCGCCGGCCGGGGAGGTACAGATCGAGGAGATGCCCGTGACCGACGGCCGGGGCGTACGCGATGTCGGGGTGGGTCTGCATCTGCCCGCCGGACGAGGCGGGCGCGGGCGTCCCGGCGATGAGCAGAGCGATGATCGCGATCAGGCCGGGAAGGATGCGGGGTCGGGCCATGGGCTCCTCCTTCGGCCGATGTTCCCAGGCTAGGGCGCATTTCGGCGAGGGTGATCCTCTTTCGCGGCACCCTGGGGTATCCGTTGCGGTTGATCCGTGTAATGGGTTGGATGAGCCGTTCGTGCACCTTCGCTCATCCGCCTCACCGGTTCATCGGAGCCCCAGGAGGCGCGCCCGCCCCGAGCCGGGATCCCGGCGCAGGTCGCTCAGCGGTGGCCGGCGGCGACCAGTTCGCGCACGGGGGTCTCGAGCGGGGCGGGCCGGGTCGCGATCGGCCGGATCGGGCGCCGCCGCTTGTCCACGAGGGTGAAGATGCTGGCCAGGGTCATGCCGATCGCGATGCCGAACGCGGCACCCAGCAGCGGCGAGTGGGCGAACGTCGCGCCGCCGAGACGACCCAGACCGATCGCGTACGCCGCCCAGGCCGCGCTCGCCAGCGCCGAGAACAGTCGGAATCGATCGCGCGGCAGCGACACCGATCCGGAGGTAATGGTGGTCGCGGTCCGACCGTAGGGCAGGAAACGACCGAGCAGGATGGCGGCGCCGCCGTATTTGAGCAGTGCGTGCTCGGCCTTCGCCCGGGCCGGCGCCAGCTTGCCGCGCGCGGCTCGGCGGCCCGCCTTCCGGCCGAGCAGATAGGAGACCCGATCGCCGGCCATCCCGCCGGCCGCCGCGGCCACGGCGAGCGCGGCCAGGTCCGGCCTGCCGGTCGCCGAGAGGGCGCCGAGACCGATCACCAGGGTCTCGGACGGCACGATCGGGAGGAAACCGTCGACCGCCACGGCCACGAGAACCACCAGATACAGCCACGGCGAGGAGATCAACGGGGTGAGGTGGTCGAGCATGCCTTCGACCGTACGGATCATGGAGATCCCGCACGATGGTGCGAGCAGGCCGATCGATGGTGGGGATAACACCACCGCAAAACGTCACCCTCGCCGACGCCGGTTCAACCCGCATCATTGAGGGCCCGCGCCGAGCATGGGCGCAGGCCCTCGACGGCGGGAAAGGGCGAGCTGGGTCAGCCCATCGCGAAGGACGGGTGCGGTGGCTGGTTGTAGGCCGTGTTCTGCCAGGCCACGGCCTCGCGGTACATGCGGTCCTGCATCAGGGACACGTGCGAGATGCTGGTGCTGTCCGTGGTGCTGTAGATGCGCAACTTGGTGTTGTCCGTGGTCGGCCAGATGACCTCCTCGCGCCAGTCACCGAGGATGTCGGCCTGCAGGGACGGGGTCGATTTGGTGCCGTTGTCGGCGTGCACGCCGCTCGCGGTCAGCAGCCGGGTGTCGGCGCTGGTGCCGTACTTGTCGATGTGCGTGCCGTCGAGCAGTTCGCGCTGGGCGTCGCCGTCCCACCAGATCACGAAGTTCGTGCTGGACGGTTTGCGGCCGATGTTCTGACCGGACGTGTTGTAGAGGCCGGAGACCGCGGACGACCACGACTCGGCGCCGGGGCTGCCGGCGTAGATGTCGTCCGAGACGCCGCGGCCGTTGTCGCAGCCGCAGGACGGGTTCGACCAGATGATCTGACCCGTTCGCGCGTCGCCCATCCAGGCGGCGAGGCTGCCGTGGTTCTCGTCGACCTTGAACTCCTCCAGGCCGGGGCGGCTCGGGATCAGGTCGCCGACGTGCATGGCGTCGCCGTGGCCCTGCCCGTTCACCCAGAGGCCGGCGCCGTTGTCGTCGATCGCCATCGCGCCGTAGATGATCTCGTCCTTGCCGTCGTTGTCGACGTCGGCGATGGACAACTGGTGGTCGCCCTGGTCGGTCCACTTCGATCCGTTCGTGGACGAGTCACTGTCGAACGTCCACTTCCGGGTCAGGGCGCCGTTGCGGAAGTCCCAGGCCGTGATCGTGCTGCGCGTGTAGTAGCCGCGCGCCGTGATCAGGCTCGGGTAGGAGCCGTTGAGGTACGCGGTACCGGCCAGGAAACGATCGACCCGGTTCCCGTACGAGTCGCCCCACGCCGAAACGGTCCCGCGCGCGACCACATAGTCGACCGTCGACATCGCCTTGCCGGTCTGGCCGTTGAACATGGTCAGGTACTCCGGACCGGACAGGACGTAACCCGACGAGTTGCGGTAGTCGGCGGTCGAACTGCCGATGACCGCGCCGGTGCCGTCCTTGGTGCCGTCGGCCGTCTTCATGGCGACCTCGGCCTTGCCGTCGCCGTCATAGTCGTACACCTGGAATTGGGTGTAGTGCGCCCCGGCCCGGATGTTCCGGCCGAGGTCGATCCGCCAGAGGCGGGTGCCGTTCAGCTTGTACGCGTCGACGTAGACGTCGCCGGTGTAGCCGGACTGCGAGTTGTCCTTGCTGTTGGACGGGTCCCACTTGAGGACGATCTCGTAGGAGCCGTCGCCGTCCAGGTCGCCGACGGAGGCGTCGTTGGCGGAGTACGTGTAGGCGACGCCGTCGGGGGTGGTGCCGTCGGGCGGGACCTGGATGGGTACGTCCATCGAGCTCGCGGCCAGCGTGGCGGTGGGCGCGACGGCGGCGAGCGTTTTCGATCCGGCCGGGCGCACGGTGTAGGACGCGCCGGCCGGCGCGCCCCGATCGGTGAAGTTCGTGGTGCTCGTGGTGGTGACTTTCGTGGCGCCGCGGTAGACGTCGAACGCGGCGCCGGCCGGATCGGATCGGAGCAGCCGCCAGGAGAGGAAGTTGCCGGCGGTCGTCCGCATGCTGATCAGGCCGCGGTCCAGATTCTCGGTGGTGCTGGTGGCGTCGGGAGCGGTGGCCGCGGGTGTCTCGGCGGCCCGGGCCACGGCGGTGGTGGAGCCGGCGACGACCAGGACCCCGGCGGCGGCCAGGATGCTGACACGTTTCATTGGTGCGTTCCCTACTCGGTGGGCGACAGGCAAGCGCTTTCCCGCAAGCTAGTCCTTCCATCGAGAATTGTCTATGTAGACTCATCCGTCGCCGGAACGATCAGGTCGTGAGGAGGACCAACTGCTGGGTGGCCCGGGTCATGGCCACGTACCGATCGACCGCTCCGAAACGCTCCGGGTCGACGAACACCACCAGGTCGAACTCGAGGCCCTTGGCGAGTTCCGGGGAGAGCGAGCGCACGCGCGGGCGCTCGAGGAACGTCGCATCGCCGATGACGCAGGCGACGCCCTCGCCCTCGGCGTGCTCGGCCAGCCACGCGTCGACGATCGCGGTCAGTTCCGATCGGGAGCCGTGCCGGACCGGGATGCCGTTGCTGCGGATCGAGACCGGGACGTTGGCGTCGGGCAGGACGGCCCGGATGACCGGCTCGGCCTCGGCCATGACCTCGGCGGGGGTGCGGTAGTTGACGGTCAGCGTGGCCACGCCGACCCGGTCGAGTCCGATCCGTTCCAGTCGCTCCCGCCACGACTCGGGGAAGCCGGCGCGGGCCTGGGCACGATCGCCGACGATCGTGAAGCTGCGGGCCGGGCAGCGCTGGAGCAGCATCTGCCACTCGGCGTCGGTCAGTTCCTGCGCCTCGTCGACGACGATGTGCGCGAACGGGCCGGCCAGCCGATCGGGTTCGGCCCGGGTCAGGGTGGTCTCGTCGACCAGGGACGTGCGCATGTCGTCGCCGCGGAGCATCGACCACAGGCCCTCGCCGTCGTCGAAGGCGAGCGAGTCGAGCAGGTCGTCGACGACCCGGTCCATCTCCTTGCGCTGGGACCGCAGTGCGGCGTCGTTGCGGCGCTCGCGGCGGGACGCTTCCGGATCGCCGAGCCGCCGCCGGGCGGCGTCCAGCAGCGGGAGGTCCTCGACCGTCCATGCCCTGGCATCGGCGCGTTGCAGGGCGCGGACCTCGTCGGAGCTCAGCCAGGGCGCGCATCTGCGCAGGTAGGCGGGGACCGACCAGAGGTCCGAGATCAGGTCGGCGGGGTCGAGAAGCGGCCAGGCGCGGTTGAAGGTGGTGGCCAGCTCGCGGTTGCGGGCGAGCTCCGAGCGTACGGAATCGGTGGTCTCCTCGCCTTCGTAGCGATCGATCAGGATCGTCAGGAGTTCCGTCCAGACCTCGTCGCGGGCCTCGTTGTGCGGAGTGCCCGGCCCGGGGGCCTCGAACGCCTCCGCCCAGTCGGCGGCGGTCAGCCGGAGGTCGGCATCGCCGGCGGTCACCGTCATGGCCTTGGTGGGCGGCTCCTCGTAGAAGCGGACGGCGGCTTCGATCGCTGCGACCATCTCCCGGGAGGACTTGAGACGGGCCACCTCGCGATCGGTTTCGATCGTCGCGGCGGCGCCCTCGGCGACCAGGTCCCGCAGCGTGCAGGTCTGGACGTCGTCCTCGCCGAGGCTGGGGAGCACGTCGGAGACGTAGGCGAGGTAGGGCTCGTGCGGGCCGACGAAGAGCAGGCCGCCCTGCCGCTGGCCGAGGCGGGGATCGGAATAGAGCAGATAGGCCGTCCGGTGCAGTGCGACGACCGTCTTGCCGGTGCCGGGGCCGCCGTCGACCACGAGAGCTCCGCCCGATCCCGCTCGGATGATGGCGTCCTGATCGGCCTGGATCGTTCCCAGGACGTCGCGCATCCGGTTCGACCGGCCGGCGCCGAGGCTCGCGATGAACGCGGACTCGTCGTCGAGCGCGACGTTGCTCTCCAGGCCGTCGAGGGTGAAGACCTCGTCCCAGTAGTCGGTGACCCGGCCGCGGGTCCAGCGGTAACGGCGGCGGGCGCGCAGGCCCATCGGGTTGGCGTGGGTGGCGCCGAAGAACGGCTCGGCGGCCGGGGAGCGCCAGTCGACCAGCAGGCGGCGGCCGGCGGTATCGGTCAGGCCGAGGCGTCCGATGTAGACCGGATCGCCGTCGATCGGATCCATCCGGCCGAGGCAGAGGTCGAGGCTGTAGCGGCGCAGGGTACGCAGGCGCGCGGTCAGGCGGCGGACCTCCTGATCGCGGTCGAGGGCGCGGCGGCCGATGCCGCCCGGGGACTTGCGTTCGGCGTCCAGGCGCTCGGTCAGCTCGGCGATCGACTGCTCGATGCTCGCCGCGATCGCCGCGAAGTGCTTCTCGTCGGCGGCGATCTGCGACGGGCCGGCCTTGGCGGCGAGCCGGTCGGGGAGGTCGAAGGTGCTGGTGGACGAATCGGGTCGCACTTGGCGAATCTCCTAATTGCGCAGGTTCCTGGCCTCGAGCGACGATTCTGCGCCCTGACCAGGGTCTTGCCGCAAGCCCGGGGGTGCGATATACGTTAGAAGTGGCGGAGAGCGTTTCTCCGCCTTTTCTGTGTCCGGCGATCGATCGGGCGCGCTTCTGATCGGTTCTTGCCCAGCCTCCGATCGGTTCTTACCTAGCCTCCTAGGATGCTCTGGGCCAGGTGTGGCGGGGCATCGGGCGGGAGATGCGGCGTCAGGCACTGTCCTTGCGGGCCTGGCGGCGGGCGTTGGCAGCGCGGGTGGCGGCTCGGCGCTTTTGCAGATCGGGGGAGTTGGGGCGGCTTGTCGAGCGCTGCGGGGTCAGGCGGGTGACCTTGGCGGGCGGCGGGGCCGGGGTGGACTGCTCGCGTTCCTCGGCCAGGCGTTCGGCGTGCAGGGCGTCGGCGCTCGCCTGGGCGGCTATCGCCAGCAGGCGGCTGACGCCGGCCAGGATGCTCTCGAAGAGTTCCGCCTTGGCGCGGGCCCGGGAGTTGCGTGGGTGGGCCTTGCCCCGGCCGCCGGCGGGTTCGATGCTGGCGGCGGCCTGGCGGCGGTACTGCTTGACGTATTTGTCGCGGTGGCGGCGCACTCGGGTGTGCAGGGCGAGCAACTCGTCCTCGTCCAGGCCGATCAGGCGGTCGAGTTGCGCCTCCCGCACTATCGCCAGTTCCGCTTCGCCCAGCGTGCCCAGCAGCGCGTCCATCCCGGTTCTCCCTCGCACGGAAGAACCCAGTCTGGTGCGGCTCGGGCGGGGCGCGCCTCCTTCGTTCCGGGTGAAACCGGCCGGCCCGCCCCTCTCGCCGGGCGAGTATCTCGGCCAGCGAGTATCTCGGCGAGCGAGTATCTCGCTCACTTAGTATCTCGGCGAGCGAGTATCTCGCTCGGCTGGTATCTCGCTCAGCGTACGGACGGGCCACGCACGCCATCCGGGTGCCGGCCATGGGTAGGGTGCGGGGCATGCCGCCCAAGCGCCGAGACGCCGCCCGTAACCGGGAACGGCTCCTGTCCGCGGCCCGGCGCGTCTTCGCCGAGCAGGGCCACGACGTGCCGCTCGAGGAGGTGGCCAGGGCGGCCGAGATGAGCCGCACCACGATCTACCGCAACTTCGCCACCCGCGAGGAGCTGGCGGCCGAGGTGCACGAGGACAACGTCGCCCGGATCGAACGGCGGGCGGCCGAACTGGCCGGGCGGGACGACGGGGTGGTGGAGCTGTTCGACTTCGTGCTCGCGATGCAGGCGGAGCACCGCTCGCTGACCCGGATCCTGTCGGCGGCGGACATCGAATGGTTCGCCGGGCTGGCGGAGCGGACGCGAGCCGCGTTCGAACCGTTGGTGGAGCGGGCGAAAACGATCGGAATCGTGCACGCGGGCGTCGGCGTGGACGACGTGATGCTGGCGTTCTCGATGGCGGGCGGGGCGTTCGCCGATCACGCGCTGTCCGGGCGGTCGGCGGTCGACGACCGGCTGCGCGGAATGCTCCACCGGGCGCTTTTCAAGAGCTGAGGTCAGTCCTTGGGCTGTTCGCCGAATGTCGACGCCCGATCGCCGAACACCGAGGCGTCCGTCTCCCACCAGGGCCGCTCCCAGACCGCCTCGGCGCTCGCCGGCCCGGCTGTCGAGTCCTGGCGGGCGGCTTGGCGGGCGATGGCCTGGCGGGCGTCGAGAGCCTCGTCGGCCTCCCGGGCGTCGCGCGCGTCCGATCGCACCCACTGGACCAGCAGCAGCACCAGGAACGGCAGATCGATCACCTCGCCCAGCCCCCACAGCAGGTCGCCGCCGATCTGCTGGTCGCGCAGCGGCCGCGGGGTGAGGAAGTAGCCGGCCGCCAGCACGTGGGTGTCCAGCCGCACGATGATGCCGGGCAGCGCGTCGGCGAGCAGCTCGATAAAAGCGACAAGCAGGGCCAGCGCGTACGGGATCCTGCTCTCGAGGTTTTGCGACTCCCACAGCGGAACCAGCACGATGATGCCCGCGACCAGCAGGACGAGCCGCAGGAGGGCGAGCACGGCCGGGTGGGCCAGGCTTTCCGGCAGCACCGCGGTGAAGAACACGCCGAACGGCAGCACGGCCAGCATGAGCGGGCCGACGATCGGTTGGGAGAACAGCCGGGTCACCGGGTTCGCCAGGGCGCGGCGCAATCGATCGGCACCGCTCGGCGGAAGGGCGCCGAGGGCCAGTTGCAGGGGGTGGCCGAGCGCCATCAGGAACGGGACGATCAACAACAAAGCCATGACTTCGACGGCGTACGCCGGGAAACGAGCCGGCGCGATCGCGGAGACCGCGACCAAGGAACCCACGCCGAGCAGCAGGAAGGCCACGGTGTCGCGCCACGGCCAGCGGCGCACCCGGCGGACGCCCCACAGGTAGAGCGCCGCCGCGGCCGCCGCGACGGCGAACCCGACCAGGTCCGGCAAAACTGAGCTCACCCGGTCGATTGTGCTCCTGCGCTCAGTGCGGGCTGACGCGGACCTCCGGCGCGGGCAGGCCCTCGAACCAGGAGGCCTCCCGGATCGTGTCCAGCAGGCGCCGGCGGCCGGCCTCGTCCTGGCGGTCGATGAACAGGATGCCGTCGAGGTGATCGGTCTCGTGCTGGATGCAGCGCGACAGCAGGCCCTCGCCGACCACCTGCACCGGGTCGCCGTGCTCGGTGAAGCCCTTGGCCACCACGTTGAGCCGGCGACGGGTGTCCAGGTAGATGCCGGGGATCGACAGGCAGCCCTCGAAGCCGTCCTGGGTGTCCTCGTCCGGGAAGGTGAGCACGGGGTTGACCAGGTGGTCCAGCTTCAGGTCGTTGCCCGGCAGCTCCGGTGCGATCGCGAAGACCCGCAGGCCCACGCCGATCTGCGGGGCGGCCAGGCCGGCGCCGCGGGAGGCGGCGAGCGTCTCGTTCAGGTCCTTGACGAGGCGGCGCAGCTCGGCGTCGAAATCGGTCACCTCGGCGGCGGCCTTGCGCAGCACCGGGTCGCCGACTTTCCGGATGTCCAGCACGGTCATGCCCACCAACCTAGCCGGGGCGTCCACGTGACCGGTGACACCCTCGCGCCGGCCGTCAGTGCCCGACCGTAACGCCGGCCGGGGAGTCGCCGGCGTTCCGCTTGCTTTGACAACGTTGTCATAGTCCTCGCGAGCGGCCCGGAAATCAAGACTTGAAATATAGGGTGATGTGGCAGAAACTGCGGTGCCGGCCGCTCTCACCGCGGCCGGTACCGAGGCTCGCCGTGCCACCCCCTCCGGTCCGGCGAGCGTCGAGCGTGCCCGGCCTCGGGATCCGCCAATCCGGGGGTCGGGCACGCCCACCGGTCACGCCGGAGGATCGCTCCCACGGCCGGCCGCGACGAGAGCGGCGGCGGCGTCGCGGGGGCTTTCCTTGGTGACCAGTCCCTCGCCGACCAGCACCGCGTCGGCGCCGGAAGCGGCGTAGCGAATCAGATCGTCCGGGCCGCGCACGCCGGACTCCGCCACCTTCAGCGCGCGATCGGGCAGGAGCGGCGCCAGTCGCTCGAAGACCGACCGGTCGACCTCGAGCGTGCGCAGGTTGCGGGCGTTCACCCCGATCACTTTCGCGCCGGCGTCGACCGCGCGGCCGGCCTCGGCCTCGTCGTGCACCTCGACCAGCGCGGTCATGCCCAGCTCGTCCTCGAGCAGGGCGCGCAGGTGGCTCAGCGTGGGCTGGTCGAGAGCGGCGACGATCAGCAGCGCGACGTCGGCGCCGAACGCGCGGGCCTCGTAGGCCTGGTACTCGCCGTACAGGAAATCCTTGCGCAGCACCGGAATCCGGACCGCCTCCCGGACCGCCGCGAGGTCGCGCAGCGACCCGCCGAACCGGCGCTCCTCGGTGAGCACACTGATCCAGCTCGCCCCGCCGTCCTCGTAGCCGGCGGCGAGCGCGGCCGGATCGGCGATCGGCGCCAGCTCGCCCTTCGACGGCGACCGACGCTTCACCTCGGCGATCACCGAGACGCCGGGGCGGTCCAGGGCGGCGTACGCGTCGAGGGCGGGCGGCGCGGCCGCGGCCCGCGCGCGCATCTCGCCGAGGCTCGTCGACGCCTCCCGCTTGGCGACGTCCTCGCGTACCCCGGCCATGATCTGATCCAGCACATTGCTCACGCACCCAACCTAGGCGGCCGGGCGCGCGCGCACGCGCGGAGGTGCCCGGGGTCACCCACTGATCGCGGGCGACCCCAGCTCGTCGAGGAACTCGGAGCGGGTGAGCAGGGCGCCGAAGACCGGCTGCCCGGGCTCGAAACCGCGACCGGCGGCGAGCGAACCGAAGCGGACCGGATCGAAGCCGAACGCGTCGATCAGGTCGGCGACCGTGTCGACGGCGGCCGGGTCGTCGCCCGCCACGCCGAGCGCCAACCGGCCGGCCGCGCCCGCGGGCCGCCGCCGTACGTCCATGTCGTGGTAGCCGATGTGGTTGAGCGTCTTCACGACCGTGGCGCCGGCCAGCCGCTCGCCGACCACCGCGCTGCTGCCGCGATCGGTGTTCTCGAACAGCGCGAGCACGCCGTCGTTGGGCGGCCAGTAGTTCATGATGTCGACGACCAGTTTGCCCGCGAACGGCGCGGGGTCGAGCTCGAGGAAGGCGTGCATCGGCAGGGCGAGCACCACGACGTCCGCCTCCCGGACGGCGTCGCCGGCCCAGCGCGCCTCCGCGCCCGGCGCGAGCACCTGGGCGATCAGCGCGATCCGGTCCGGGTCGCCGGACGTCGCGATCGACACCCGGTGACCGCCCTCGACGGCCATCCGGGCGACGATCGGGCCGGTGTGACCCGCGCCCAGCACGGCGATGTGGCTCATCGGGTGGCCTCCAGGTGGGTGGTGAGGGCGCGCAGGATGTCGTCGAGGGCGTCGAACTGGGCGGGGCTGAGCGCGTCGCCGAAGTGCCGCTTGATGGCCCGGGCGTGCGGGGCGGTCGCGTTGCGGAAGATGCGGGCGCCGTCCTCGGTCAGCACGACCTCGGCGCCGCGGCTGTCGGTCGCGCACTCGACCCGCTCGATCAGGCCACGCTTCTCCATCCGGCCGACGTGATGGGAGAGGCGGCTGCGTTCCCAATCGATCGCGTCGGCCAGCTCGGACGAGCGCAACCGGCGGCCGGCCGCCTCGGCGAGGGCGAGCAGGACCGCGTAGTCGCCGGGGGAGAGGCCGGAGTCGGCGGCCAGTTGGGCGGCCAGCCGGCGGCGCAGCTCGGCGGTGGTGTCGAACAGCGAGCGCCAGACGGCCAGCTCCGCGGAGGTCAGCCGGCGGCGTTCGACGGCGGCGGTGTTCTTCATGCGTCACCCCAGATGATTGACGCGTCAATCGTGCGCCGGACACGGATGACGCGTCAACTACTTGGGCTGTGACGTCGGCTACCGGCGGCTGCCCATGCGCGGGAAAGTCAGCGAGCGCGTTCCGGGCCGCCGAGCGACGCCATGTACCGCGGGATCCGGCCGTCTTCGATCGCGGCCAGCCACAGGTCCAGGATCTGCGGGTCGAAGACCGGCCGCCGCCGGGCCAGCCGCTCGTGCACGCCCGCTTGGAGCTGCTCCTTGGTCAGCCGGTACGCGTCCGGCGAGGCGGGCGGCCGGGCCCGGGCGACGGCGGTGTCGACCAGCAGGTCCGGCGCCGTGAGCTCGTCGACGTAACCGGCCGCGAGCGCCTCCGCCGGGTCGAGCTTGTGCCCGGTCAGCGCGGCGCGACGGGCGCCCGGCTCGCCGAACCCGTACCCGAGGATCTCCAGCGCGGTGGGCGGGAACGCCATCCCGACCAGCATGCCGGTGACGCCGATCGTGCCCCGGCCGGTCGCCATGACCCGGTGGTCGCAGGCCGCGGCGAGGATCGCCCCGCCCGCGACCGCATGCCCGTTGATCGCGGCGACGGTCGGCTTCCCGAGGCCGAAGACGGCGAGGAACGCCCGATCGAGAGCGGGCAGAAACGCTCGTACGTAGTCGGCACCGCCCTCGGCCACGCGCCACAGGTCGACCCCGGCGGAGAAGTTCGGCCCGGCGCCGGTAAGCACCACCGAGTCCGCGGTGATCCCGTGGAAGACGTCGGTGATCTCCTCCAGGAGTTCCAGGTCGAGCGCGTTGACCTTGCCGTTCGCGAGCCGCACCACGGCGACCCCGTCAACCTGATCGATCTGAACCCTCGCCATGCCGCCGATCTTCGCACGCCGCCGTCCGGTGCTCGGTGGTGATCAGTCGAGGGCGAGCCGGGTCACTTCGTCGGCGCAGCCCCAGGACAGGGTCATGCCGGCGCCGCCATGGCCGTAGGTGTGCACGATCCGCCGGCCCGCCGGGGTCTCCTCCCGCTCGACGCGCGGGCCGCCGTGCCGGACCGGGCGCAGGCCGATCCGATCGGCCAGGACCTTCGCGCCGGCCAGCCGCGGGACCAGCCGCGTGCAGCGCTCGACGATCGCGGCGGCCTCGGCCTGGTCGGGGCCGGTGTCCGCGCGGCCCACGTCGAACGAGCCGCCGAGCACCACATCCGTGGCGCGCGGATGCACGTAGGTGACGCCGGCCGGGTCGTCCTCGTCCCGCAACGACTCGTCCAGGCCGGGGTTCCGGACGATCACGATGTGGCCGCGCGCCGGCTGGACCGCCGGATCGCCGCACAGCCGCCCGGCCGCCAGCCCGGTCGCGTTGACCACCACCTCCGCCGGCACGTCACCGAGGTTGCGGACGGTGCGCCGCTCGACGTGTTCGACCTGGTCGCGCAGCCACCGCAGGTAGCTGCCCATCTCGGCGACCGGGGCCGGAAAGACGAGTTCGTTCGCGTACGGGCCGGTGCCGTCCCGCAGGTCGACCTGACCGACGGCGGGCGCCCACCAGGGCAGTTCGGTGACGCGGCGGCGGAGCAGGTTGCGGGTCCGGCGCAGCAGTGTGCCCGGGACGCCGGCGTCGACCTGCCGCCGGAACTCCGCGTACGTGTCGGCCGCCCACCGCAGCACCCGGGGTTCGCCGTCGGTGTGGGTCGGGTACCAGACCGCCGCCGCGACGCTGGAAACCGTTTGCTCGGGCTCGTCCGCCGTCCACACCGTCACGCCGGCGCCGCGCTCCTGCAGCCGGATGGCCGCGGTCAGCCCGATCACCCCGCCGCCCACCACAATCACATCGGTCATGCCATCGATCGTGCGGGTGCGCGGTCGCCGCTTTCCAATTCCGTTTGCCGCACCAGCCATAAGGAACGGTTATCCCTCGCCCGCCCGTGGCTGCATATCCTCCGGACATGGCTTCGTCGGAAACCGCATCGCCGGGCGCGCGCCCCGCCGGCGCCGGCCGCTCGGAAACGGGCGAGGAGCGCCTCGCCGGGGCCGATTTTGAGCGATGGCGATCGTTTCAGGCGCTGGCCGAGGAGTTGCACTTCACCCGCGCCGCCGCCCGGCTGCATCTCACCCAACCGGCGCTCAGCCAGCACATCCGCGCGCTCGAACGCCAGCTGGGCGCCGAACTGGTCGTCCGGCACGCCCGCGGCTGCACGCTGACCCCGATCGGCGAACGGGTCTTCGAGGAGGCCACCCGCCTGCTGGCCGACGCCGACGCGGCCGCCGCGCGGATCCGGGCCGCCGTGCGCGGCCGGGAGGGCCGGCTGCGCCTCGCCTACACCCGATCGGCGCGCGGCGGCCGGGTCGATGCGCTGGTGGCCCGCTTCCGCCGGGAACACCCGCAGGTGGAGGTGGTGCCCGAGACCGGCTGGACCGCGCCCAACGTGGCCGGCTTGCTGGCCGGCCGCTTCGATGCCGCGTTCGTCCGCCCGCCGCTCGACGAGCCGGCCCTCGTCTGCCGCCACCTGGACAGCGAGGAGCTGCTGCTGGCCGTCCCGGAGAACCACCCGCTAGCGGCCCGCCGCCGGATCTCCCGCCCCGACATCGTGGGCCTGCCGGCGGTGATGTGGCCGCGCGAGAACGGCCCGGGCATGTTCGACCGGACCATCGCCCAGGTCTGGCCGGCCGGCGGCTTCCATCTGGTGCGGCACGAGCCCGACGACGAACAGCTCCTGCGCGCCGTCGCCGAGGGCACGGTGATCGCCGCGGTGCCGGCCGGCCGCGCCCGCGCGCTCAAGGTCCCCGGCGTCCGGCTGCGCCGCTTCACCGAGCCGGTGCCCACGGTCGAGATCGCGCTGGCCTATCCCGCCGACGCCACCAACCCGGCCGTCCACCACCTGGCCGCCCTCGTGGACACCCCGCCCGCAAACAGCCGCCCGACCCACTGAGCGAGTCGAAGCGGTCCCTTCAGCCGGCCGGCTGACGCACCTCGCCATCGGGCACCGGCCGGTCCGCTCCCTCGAGGACCGCCGGCACCGACTCGCCACTCCCCGCGGCGGGCACCGTGGCCGCGTCCGACGGCTCGAACAACGGGCGATCGCCGTTGGTCATCCCCGCCCCGTCCGGCGGCGACGTGGCCCCATCGCCGTCCCCGGTTCCCGCCGTGTCCGGTACGGCCGGCGCCGGACGGTTGAGCGGCGCCACCTGCGCCGTCTGCCCCTGCGGATCCTTGCTGGGCAACTGATTGAGCAGTTGCTGCGCCCGATCGTCCGCCACCCGCGTGACCAACTGCTGCGCGATCCCGAACACCAGCGCGTACGCCAGTATCTGCCGCTGACTGTCCAGATTGGTCAGCCCCGGCACGAACCCGCCGGCCAGCAACAGCATCCCGATGATCGCGGTCAGCGCCCCCGACGGCCCCTTGAGGATCGCCAGCGCCGTGGCCACCGAGTACGGCGTCGAGGTCCCCCGCAGATTCCGGATCGCCACCAGCGCACCCAGCGCCCCGCCGATCGCACCCAGCCCCGCCACGATCAGGATGTCCCCGGCCTCGGGCTGCTGCTGCGGCAGATCCCCGCTCGGGCACACGCTGAACAGCTGCTGCGCCGACTGCGTGGTGGTCGCCGCGGTGGTCACCCCCGGCTTGAAGCACAGCGGGATCGCCTCCGGGAAGACCGCCACGAAGAACACCAGCAACCCGGTCAGCGCCGCCATGGTGAGCGCGGTGAGCAGGATGATGTTGCGGAAGTCCCGCAGCCGTACGTACTGCTCGTCGGACGCGTCGTAGGCGACCTCCATCGCCTGCTTCAGCACCGCCCGGCGGGCCGGCCCCTGCACCGTCCGCAGCTGCGCCTCCGCCTCCACCCGGCGCGGGTCGTTGCGGTCCAGCGCCATCGCCAGCCGGGTGGTCACGTCCGGCACCAGGGCCTCGAGTTCCACCGGCGGAAGCAGGTCGACCAGGAAGATCTTGGCAGCGTGCAGGTGGAGGAAGGCCCGCTCCACCGACGACCCCCGCCACCGGTCACGCCAGCCGCGCCATCGGTGTTTGCCGGTGGCGCGGCAGGCGTCCCACGCCTGCTCGAGGTGCCGGGTCACGGCCGCCTTGGACGCGGCCTCGGCGCGGTTCAGCCCGCGGGCCGTGACCGCGTCGAGCCGGTTGCCGATCCGTTCCACCTCGACGGACGCCTGCACCGCCCACTGCTCGGGCCACGGCGGTGCGGAGCTCGGTGGCTGGCTCATCGCTACCTCCCGAAGGGATATCGATCAGCTCATCGACCTTCGCGGGCAGGGTCTATCCGCCGCCCGACCGGCCACGTGTCGGTTACCAGCGTTCGGCGGCCACGCTCACCCGCAGGTACGCGTCGGCCCAGGCCGCCACGGCCTCCTCCCCGGGATCCGGACCGAGCAACCCGGCCAGCGTCGTGGTCGCCGCGCCGGCCCGGCGCAGGCCGACCCGGGTCAGCGCGGCGGCGGCCTGGCGCAGCCGCTGCGGCATGGTGGGCGGTGTGTGCAGCAACCCGCGGTGCGCGACCTCGGCCAGCAGCGACAACGCCTCCTCGAGCGCGTGCCCCAGCGGGTCCGAGGTGGGCTCCGGCCGGTCGCCCGGGTCGGCGCGGTCCCCGGCCGGGGTGAGGTCGGGCACCAGCACGCCGTCGCCCACCGCGAAGCCGATCGGCTCGACGATGACGCCGCCCCCGCCGCGCCGCACGCTGCCGGCCACATACCGCACGTCGCCGGCGAGCGCGGCGGCCACCCCGTCCAGCCGCCCGGGCGCGCAGGCCGCGTGCGTGGCGGTGACGATCGCCGTGGTGCCGCTCCGGTCGGCGATCACCGCGTCGAGCCGCTGGGCGCCCGGCGCGTAGCTCACCGAGATCACCTCGGCGATCGGGACGACCCGCACCAGCTCGGCCTCGACCCGGGCGCGCACCGGCCGCGGCGGCAGCGCGTCCAGCTCAGCGGCGAGCGCGGTCAGGTCGTCGGCGATCAGCGCCCGCGGCAGCTCCTCCCACGCGCCGCGCGAGGTCATCGCCTCGGTCCGGCTGAGCCGCCGGGTGCCGAGCCGCACGGTGCGGCTGGCGCTGCGCGCCGCCGATTCGGTGATCACTGCCCCGCCCGCGAGCGCCGCGATGCGCACTCCCGCGACGCGACGTTCGCCCAGCGCCGGACCAACTTCCCCGGTTGCGTACGCCCGGCGGAGCACCAGAACGGCCGCGCTCTCGGCGTGCGCGAGAAACACGTCGACCACCCGCTCCTCGCCCACCGCCGTCACCCGGGCGCCCAGTCCGTCGAGCCGCGCCCGCCGCAGCGGAGTCGCCGAGGCCTCGTCCGTCCCGAGCACCCGCGACACCAGGCTCGCCCCGCCCCGGGTCACCGACCGATGCCGCGCGAACAGCTCCGCCACATGCTCGGCCAGCGCCTCCGGCCGATACCGGGCGCTCCGCTCCCGATACGCCACCAACTGGCCGGCCAGGTCGTCCACCGCGAGCAACGGCCACCGCATCCGCGCCGACTCGAGCTCCCGCCGTACGGCAGCGACCTCGGCCTCGATCCCCCCGCCGAGATGCACCGCGCCCTCCCGCAGCACCAGCCCGGCCAGTGCGACCGCCCCCTCCAGGCCCGGCCGCGCGCCCTCGCCCGGCCCTGGCGCGCCTCCGCCCACCTGCACCTGGACGTCGGCCTCGCCCGGCGCCTCCGCGTCCGCGACCCGGACCGCCCACACCGCCAGGGCGACCACGTCGTCCCGCGTCCCGCCGACCGCGTCGGTCTGCGCGAACTCGAGTTTCCCCGGCACGAGGAACCGCACGGTGGCCGTCGGCAGCTCGACGGTCGGCACCGGATCTCCCGGCCGCCCCCGATGCACCCGAGCCACGTATCCCGCTCGCTCCACCCGCCGGGCCGCGGCCATCATCCGCTCGCCGATCCGCCCCGCCAGCTCATCGTCGGTGACGTCGCCGGGTGACCACTCCGGGGCTTCCCCCGCCGGAGCCTCGGCCTCGACCCAGCCTCGGTAGGCAAGGACCAACCCGACGATGTGCCGGCAGATACCCGGCGCGCCGCAGCCGCATTTGCCCGACTCCAGCGCCCCCGGCGGCAGCGTCGTGCTGGTCCCGTCGGCGGTGGTGGCGTGGACCGTGCCGTCCGGCTCCTCCGACAGCGCCGGCGCCTCCCGCTCGACCTCGCGCGTCGCCCGCTTGACCAGCCCCCGGTTGGTCAGCTCGGCGAGGGTCTCCGGCGTCAGCGCCAGCAGGTCGCCCCTCATCGGGCCACCTGCTCGGCGACGAACTCGGCCAGCTGCCCCGGCGTCATCGCGCCCACCGCGGCGCCCGCGTTGGCCAGCCGCTGCCCGGTCTCCCGGTCGTAGGAAGGGTTCGCGCCCTCGTCCAGCGCCGCCAGGCAGAGCACCTTCGACCCCTGCTCGACCAGTTCGCGAACCGTCCGGATCAGCGGCTCCGGCGACCCGCCCTCGAAGAAGTCGCTGATCACCGCGACGATCGCCCGCCGCGGCCGCTCGATCAGGCCGGCCGCGTACCGTACCGCCCGCTGGATGTCGGTGCCGCCGCCCAGCTGCACCTTCATCAGCAGCTCGACCGGGTCGTCGACGTCGCTGGTCAGGTCCACCACCTCGGTGTCGAAGGCGATCAGGTGGGTACGAACGCCCGGCAGCCCCCACAAGCAGGCGGCGGTCACCGCCGAGTGGATGACCGAGTCGACCATCGATCCGGACTGGTCGACGAGCAGGATCACCTGCCATTGGTCGACGTGCCGGCGCGTACGGGAGAAGAAGTGCGGGGTTTCGATGTAGAGCCGCCGCTCGTCCGGCCGGTAGTGCCCGAGGTTGGCCCGCAGCGTCCGGGTCACGTCGAAATCCCGGGCCTGCTTCCACCGGCTGGGCCGGCGCGCCCGGGCGCCGCTGAACGCGGCCCGCACCTCGGTGGCCATCTTCGCCATCAGGTCCCGGACCACCGCCTCGACAATCCGCCGGGCCAGCCGCAGTACCTCCGGGTTCATCAGGTACTTGGTCTGCAGCACCGCGCGCAGCAACCCCGGGTTCGGCTCGACGCTCGCCAGCACCTCCGGGTCGGTGACGAGGTCGGTGATCTCGTAGCGCTCGACGGCGTCGCGCTGCAGCCGCTCGACGGTCTCCTTCGGGAACAGCCGGTTGATGTCGGTGAGCCAGTCCACCGTGGTCAGCGCGGACGGCCCACTGCCGCCGGCCCGCCCGCCGCCGGCCCGCCCGCCGCCGCGGCGCACGTCCCGCCGCTCGTTCTCGCCGTCCCGGCCGTAGAGCCAGTCGAGCGCGGCGTCCCGCCGCCGCGACTCCTCGCTCAGCTCACCGGCCGCGGCCGCCGGCTCGCCCAGCACGAGACGCCACCGTTCCAGGTCAGGATCGGTCATGCCCGGCCCCCAACAGTGCCTCCCGCCGCAGCACGGCCTCCACGAGGTCGTCCAGCGCCATCCCGGCCGCGACGACCTCGGGATCGTCCGCGCTCCGCAACAGCCGCCGGCCGCCGCCGCCCCTGCCGCGCCGGGCCAGCACCTGATCGGCGATGGCCTCGCGTTCCCGGGGCGGGAAGTACTCGAAGGCCTGCCGCAGCGCGGGCAGCGCGACCAGGAAGTCCTCGGCCGACAGCCCCGACATGAGCTCGTCGAGCAGCCCGACCACCCGCCCGTCGTGCAGCACCTCCTCCCGCGCCAGCGCGAACAGCCCCGCCAGCCAGTCTCCGGCGCCGCGCGGCTGAAACGCCCCGCGCACCGCCCGCACCGGATCCAGCCCGTCGTCCGCCCCGGCCGCCGCCCCGATCACGTCGGCGGCATCCGGACCGGCGGGATCCGGGCCGGCGGGATCCGGGCCGGCGGAATCGGGAATGGGTGATGTCGGGCGAGCGGGTGAGAGGGCCCAGCGAAACCCGAACGCCGCACCCCGCAGGTCGGGCGGCGCCTGTACGTCGGCGGCGACCCGGCCGGCCACCTCCAGCGCCGCCGAGGGGTCGAGGCCGAGCCGATCGCCCGCGTGCCGGAGGGCGTCGCGGCAGGCGGCCAGCGCGGCGATCCGGGCCGGTTCGGCCGGGGCCGTCCCGCCGTGCACTCCCTCGGCCAGCCACAGGATCCGGCGGACCGCGGCGGCGATCACCGCGCCGAGGGTGCCGCTGTGCGCGGTGCCCAGCACCCGGTCGTGCCGCCACATGGTGAGCACCACCGCGAGCATCTTGCCGAGCGTGCCCAGCTCGCCCGCGGCGCCGACGGTGGCCTCGATGTCGGCGAGGGTGCGCCCGGAGACGTCGGCCGAGCCGGCGAGCGCCGCGTCGAACAGCACGCCGGCCAGCACATCGACGTCGCGCCCGGCGAGGGCCGCCCGTTCGGCGAGCACGGCCGCGCACGCGTCGGCGAGCGTCGCCCCGTACGCCCCCGCCTCGATCACCGCGGACAGCCGGTCGTTGCTCGGCCGCAGCGTCCAGCGCTCGCGCAGCACCGGTTCCAGCCCGGTGGCCGGCCCGGACTCGCGCACGAACCCCGGCACGCCCAGCACCCGCACCCGGTGCAGCGTGCGGCTGCGCTCCCGGTCGGAGTCCCGGGCCAGATCGAGGTCGAGGTCGTCGATCCCGTCCAGCCCCGAGCGGGCCAGCTCGGCGTCGAGGTCGTGCACCAGGGGCGGCGCGGGCGTGGCGGGGTGCAGCCGCCCGACGCGACTCCCGCTGAGCGCCGCGACCATCTCGACCACGACCGGATGGCTGCCGGCCCCGAGCATCCCCCGCGAAGACCACGGCAGCGGTACGTCGAGAGCCTCGCTCACCAGCGCCGAAGCCAGCCCGTCCAGCACGTCGGTGCGGCCCGCCACGGGGTGCCCGCGGACGATCGCCAACCCGTCGGCCGTGGCCCGCGCCGCGATCAGGTCGGCCGTCGACACCGGCTGCTTCCGCTCCCGCAGCCGCTCGGCCACCGCCTCGACGAGCCGCCGCCCCGCGCTCTCGGCCCCCGATTCCCAGAGCTCCTGGTAGTACCCGGGCGACGGCATCCCCGACTGGTACCCGTCGAACGAGTCCAGCCGCCGGAACGAGTACGGCACCAGAAAGCTCCCACCGACCGCCCCGTCCGGCATCCCCGGCACCGCCGGCCACCCCCGGTCCGCCTCGGCAGGGCGGGGCTCGCCGCCGGCCCACGATGCCCCGCCGCGGTCCGGCGCGGCCCGGTCCGGCGCGGCGCCGTCTGATGCGGTTCGGCCCGGCGCCGCGTCGTCCGGAGCGGCCCGCTCCGATGCCGTGCGGTCGGATGCGGCGCGGGCGTGGGCAGCCACCAGGGCGGGCCGGTGAAAGCCGCCCGTGACCACCACGACCGGGCGATCCCCAGCTGCCGCCGCGGCCGCCTCGACCCAGGTCGACATGTACGCCTCCCGGGCCGTGTCCGAGTCGCTCGCCCGGGACTCCCCGCGGATCAGGTCGAAGTAGGCGTCGAGACGCTCCGCCAGCCCCTCCTCGGGGGCGATCTCGAACAGGTGGTCCCACAGCGCGTCCACGTTGTCCACGTCGAAGCTCCGGCACAACCGGGCGATCACCTCGGCGTACCGGAGCTCGGCGTCCGCGTACCGGTTGGCGCGATCCTCGAAGGCCGGGTGCCACGCCGGCAGGTCGATGAAACGCAGCCGCGCGCCGGCCGCCTCGCCCGCGGTCAGCGCCGCCCACTCGGGGGAGTAGTCGCACAGCGGCGACCAGGACGCGTGCCGGCGGGCGTCGTCGCGGTAGCTGCTGAAGACGGCGATCGGCAGCTCGTGGCCGAGCAGCAGCTCGCCGATCCGCGGGTTGAAGTCGGCGGGGCCCTCGATCAGGACGTACGCCGGCCGCAGCCGCGCGATCGTGCCGCCCACCAGCCGGGCGCAGGCGGGGCTGTGGTGGCGGACGCCGAGGAAGGTGACCGGCATGGCTCAGCCCGGCAGCAGGTGGCGGGCGTCGTGCAGGGCCTTCCACTGGTCGCCCTTGCGCCAGGTGACCTGCTGGGACAGGTATCGGCGCAGCTTGGCCAGGTCTTCCGGGCTGTCCTTGGCGGCGGTGCCGGCCAGGCAGGCGACCAGGTCCTCGGTCGTGCCCGGCTCGCCACGCAGGAACCAGCCGCGCAGGCCGATCGCGTGCGCCACCGAGACGGCCTCGGCGGTGGACATGACCGCCGACAGCCGCTCCATCGAGTCGCCGCGGGCCGTCTCGCCGGTGCGCAGCTCGCGGAACGTGGTGACCAGCACCTCGAGGACGTCCCGGCGGGGCTCGGCGGTGACCCCGGAGCGGCGCAGCAGCTTCGCGGCCTCGTCGGCGACCAGGGTCAGCTCGGTGCCGAAGTCGGCGATCGGGAAGACCGTCTCGAAGTTGAAGCGGCGCTTGAGGGCCGAGCTCATGTCGTTGACACCCCGGTCGCGGGTGTTGGCGGTGGCGATGATGTTGAAGCCGTCCCGGGCGAACACCATCGATTCCGGGCCGGTCAGCTCGGGGATCGCGAGCACCCGGTCGGAGAGCGGCGAGAGCAGGCAGTCCTGCACTTCGAGGGGGCAGCGGGTGATCTCCTCGAACCGGACCGTGCGGCCCTCGGCCATGCCGCGCAGCAGCGGCGCCGGCACCAGCGAGCGGGTGGATGGGCCCTCGGCGACCAGCAGCGCGTAGTTCCACGAGTAGCGGATCGCGTCCTCCGTGGTGGCCGCGCCGCCCTGGATGGTCAGCGTGGAGGCGCCGCTGACCGCCGCCGCGAGCAGCTCGGACAGCAGCGACTTGGCGGTGCCGGGCTCGCCGACCAGCATCAGCCCGCGGCTGGTGGCCAGGGTGATCAGCGCGCGGTCGATGAGCGACGGGTCGCCGACGAACTTGCGGGTCACGGCCAGCTTCGGGTCGCCGATGACGAACCGGCGGGCGGCCTGCACGCTCAGCTGCCAGCCCGGTGGCCGCGCGGCGGTGTCGGCGGCGCGCAGCCGGGCCAGTTCGTCGGCGAAGCGGACCTCCGCGGGCGGGCGCTGCACCGCGTCGGCGGGGTCGGTGACCTCGAGGACAGTCATCAGTATCTCCAGCGAATCAGGCGATGACGTCGGTCAGGTCGCGGATGATCTCCGACACGGCGACGGGATCCAGGCGGCTCAGCGGCAGCCGCGAGTCGCCGGCGCGGCCCCAGCCGGTGCCGTGCCCGTTGTGCAGGAAGACGCCGACGAGCTTCTGTTCCGGGAACTCGGCGGGCATGCCGACCACGATGCCCGGGTCGAGTGACACCGCCATCTGCAGTTTCGGCCCGAGGACCAGCTCGAAATGCCCCTGCACCCCGGCGTCCTGCGGCTGCTCGCGCCGCCAGCCGCGCCGTTCCAGGCCGAGCAGCTTCGTGGTCGGCACGGCTCGGCCCTCGAACCGGGGCAGTGAGCTCGCCGCCGCCTCCTCCGGCGTGAGCGCGAACGTCGACCGGTTCAGCTGTGGGAACGGCTGCACGATCTCGTAGTCGGCGAACAGCTCGGACCACGCCGCCAGCGCCTCGGCCAGGTGCAGCGGGTGCGCCACCCCGACGATCGCGTCGTCGGCGAGCGTCGTCTCCTCGTCGTCCACCGTGGAGCAGCTGCGGTCCTCGGCGACCCGGATCGCCCCGATCGGCGACCCCTCCGCGTCGTACACGCCCCAGACCAGGCGGCGGACGATGTGCCACAACAGCGGATGGCCGACGAACAGCTGCCGGAACTCGGCGCCGGACCAGCGCCGGCCGGTCACCATGGCTCGCTCGAGCCGGCGGATCACATCGGCGGCGACCGTGCGCACGTCCTTCTTCAGGGCCGCGAATTCCTGGTACGCCGCCGGGGCCAGCTCGGCGTCGTCGCGGGCGCCCGGCTTGGGCAGGGCCTTGAGGCGCTTGCCGTCGGCGTCGGCCACGAACGGGCGCAGCTGCTCGTCGAAGCCGACCAGGAACTGCCGCGTGCCGTAGTCCAGGCGCAGGCTGCCGTCCGCCGACAGGCCGAAGCCGGGCACGAGCCGGTCGGCCAGCTGCTCCGCGTCGAGACCCAGCCCGGCCGCGACCTCGTCCATCTTCTGCTGGGCGGCCGTCTTGAGCCCCTTGAACCTGGCCCGCTGCGCAATGCCGTGCAGGTGCATCAGCGCCACGTCGGTGCCGATCGCCGCGAGCACGCCGACGCCGGTGACCGCCCGCGCGTGGCCGCCCTCGCCCGGCCAGGCCAGGATCAGCGGGGTGAGCCGGCGGACCGTCTCGTCGTCGCCGAGCAGGCCGAGCGCGTCGAGCACCCAGCTCTCCTTCGAGTCGGCGCCGGCCGCCTGCCACCGCTGGAACAGCTGCCAGGCGAACTCGGCCAGCGATTCCGGAACACCAACTTCCTTCACAGCCGACAAGCCTGCGTACGGATCGTCCAGGCGGGACAGCGCCAGCACCGTGACGACATGGGCCACCGCCTCGGCCGGCAGGGCGCCCACGCCGCCGCGCAACGCGATCGGCGGCAGCAGCGCGGGGACCGCCCACGCCGGGTTGGCCGGGATCCGGGCCGGCAGCACCATCAGCGGGTCGGTCGACAACAGGGTCTCGATCGCCGCCTCGGCATCGATCCCGTACGACCGGGCGGCCTCCCGAACAGCGGCGGTGTGCCCGTTGGTGTGCAGGGCGAGCAGCGCCCGCTCGGCCGCGCGGCGGGGCGCGCCGGCCTTGTCGAGCGCGGGCGGCACCAGCGCGCGGGCGGCCTCGGCCGGGTGCCGCAGCAGCCAGGCCAGCGCGGCGCGGCGGACGGACTTGAGCCGGGCCAGCCAGTCGGCCATGTGCACCGCGATCGCCGGTGCCGCGTACGGCAGGAGCGCCCCGGCGATCTCGGCCGGCGCCTGCGCGGCACCCTTGAGCAGGGCCGGCAGCGCGTCGAGCTCGAACCGGGCGGCGACCACCCGCATCCACGGCCCGGCGTCGTAGGAATCGCGGAAATCCAGCTTGCCGAGCAGCGGCCGGGCCACCGCCTCGGGGGCCTCGCCGAAGAACGGCAGTACCTCGTACCAGCGGGCGCGGCCGGTGGCGAGTCGCAGGGCCACCCCGGGCCAGTCCTTGTCGGGCTGCCAATTCAGCGCCTCGGTCTCCCGCCACGCCGCCCGCTCGCCCGGCAGCCAGCCCATCGTGGGCCCGTCGGCACAGGTCAGGCCGGGAACGACCACCGGCTTGGCGGCCTTGCCCCGGCGCAGCCACGGCGGCTCCGCGAGCAGCGGCGGCACCGCCTCGGCCGGGGCGAAGGCGATCGCGGCGGCGGACGCGGCGATCGCGTCGACCCGGGCCGCCGCCTCGGCGCTGAGCCGGGGCCGGACCCGGCCGACCAGGCCCGGGTGGGCGGCCAGGTGGCCGCGCAGCAGGTCGGCGATCGCCGGCTTGCGGCCGGCCTCGGCGAGCAGGCGCAGCGCCCGGGCCGGGAACCGCTCGGCCGCCTCCAGCAGCGCGGGCGTCACGTACTTGGTGTCGACCCGGTCGATCAGGCCGGTCATCACCTCGTCGCCGGGCAGCGCGGCGACCGCGGAGAGCAGGCGTTTCTGGCCCTCGGCGCCGCGGTCCTCGTCGAACCAGGTGAACAGGTGCGGCGCGCAGGCCGCGCCGGCGCCGTCGAGCAGCGTCACGAGCAGCGGGAACGAATGCACCAGCGGCCAGCCGCTGACCACCGGCGCCAGGGCGGCCAGCTGCTCGCCGGTGCCCGCCGCGGCGAGCAGGGCGGTGGCCAGGTAGTGGTCGCCGGCGGCGACCGCGTCGGCGACATCCCGCTCGACCCAGTCGGCGCGGCCGGGGGCGAGCACCGAGGCCGCGACCCGGGCATACGACGACCCGGCCCGGTAGCGGTCGAGCAGGGCCAGGGCGGCGGCATAGTCCTCGTCGGAGGCGGCGGCGAGCGCCTGCCGGGCCCGGAGGAGGATGACCAGCTGGATGTCGGCCTGCCAGCCGTGGCGGGAGTCGCCGGGGCCCATCGGGCGCAGACAGTAGGAGTGCCGGCCCCGGGGGCCGCGCGGGCCGTCCTCGGCGACGCGCATGGCCATCGTCTCGACGGCGGCCTCGACGGCGAACAGCAGGCCGCGCTCGGCGATCCAGAGGTCGGCGAAGGCGGCCATCCTGGCTACGTCGCTCCACTTGCCCAGGCCGGCGGCGACGGCCACGGCGGCCGCGCCGACCGGGGGAGCGGCGGGATCGCCGTCGCGCCAGGCGAAGCCGGCGAGCCGGACCTCCCGGTCGGTGCCGGCCGCCTCCAGAACGACCTTGACCTGGTTGGGGACCCGTTTGATCTCCTCGTCGACGACCGCGCGGGCCTTCGGGTCGGGGGTGAACGTCACCGTCCCGGAGCTGCCGCGGCGCGCATAGCGATACCGCTGCCAGGCCGCGGGAAGGACGAACTCGTCCTCATCGGCGGGGGCCCCGGGATCGGCCAGGCAGGGGGCAGCGGTCGCGGCAGAGAGGGTGCGGGCCGGGGAAGCCGGCGTCAGCGCGGAGGCGGAGACGGCCGCCACTGCGGTGGTGGAAGGCTCCTCCTCGTACGATGTGAGGCTTTTGCTCTTGATCCGCACTGACCCCGACCCCCTCGTTCATGAAATCTGGCGCGAAGGTTAGCGGGGCCCTCCGACAAAAATCTGAACGGCCTGATGGCGGGCGCGGATCAGCGTCGCATGGATAAAGGGACAGTAATACGCCGATAAATCGGAAAAATCGGTCGGGGGCGGGGCGCGCTCGAAGTCGAGGTGATCTGGGCGCCGGGGCGGGCTCAGCGGCCGGCGCGCCACCGATGCGTCCGCACGGTCAGCGCGGCCGCGGTGGCCAGGACGGTCGCGCAGGTCAGCGCCACGCCCCACAGGCCCCAGGCGACCATCGCCACCGACAGGAAGCCCCACACGACCGCGCCGGTGATGAGCACGGTGATCAGGACCGGGCGCGGCCACGGCGGCATGCCGGTACGTGCCAAGGACGGATAGTCGGCGGTCAGACGCTCGACGATGTCCTCGAACTCCTGCCGCGTGTCCCTGCTGGCCATCGACGCCCTCCTCGGGTGTTAAGGACCGTTCAGGACAGGACTGTACGTCGTGAATCTGTGATTGCGATCCCACTGAACGGATGAGGCGCGCCCATGGTGAAGGAGGATTGTTCCCTCAAATCCTTTAGATCCGGAATCCTCCGATTACCCGCGCCCGTCTTCTGCGTTAGCTTGATCCGCATGGGGCTCTTCACGCCGGCGCAGGCGCGGATCGAACTCGACCGGTTGCGACCGGTTCTGCGCGAGCTTGTCGTCGTCCGCGCCGATCTGGTCGAACTGTCGGCGGCACTGACGCCGGGCGGCGAGCCGACGGCGCTGGGCGGCCTGCCCGAGCGCAAGGCGGCCGAGGCCCGGCTCAACGAGCTGATGACCGAGATCCAGCAGACCGGCGCCGAACTGAAGGGCGTCGCGCCGTTGCTGGTCGACTTCCCGGCCGACCTCGACGGCGTGCCGGTGCTGCTGTGCTGGCTCGAGGGCGAGGAAGCGCTTTCCTGGTACCACCGCGCCGACCTGGGCTTCGCCGGCCGCCGGAGACTTCCGTAGGCCCTAACTCCAGAATCCTTCGTGTACGGCGGTGGCGCTGACCAGACCGACCGGGCCGTCCACGACGATCGCGCGACCGCCGCGGGCGAACACCTCGCGGCTCGGCAGCCGGAGCGGTGGCACACCCTCCTCGTCCTCGACCATGCCGGCCAGGCCCTCCTCGGAGAGCGCGAAGACCACCCGGCCGATCCCGGACCAGTAGATCGCCCCGGCGCACATCGCGCACGGCTCGGTGCTGGTGTACAGCACGCCGGCGGACCGGGTCGCGAGGTCGGTACGGCCGGCCAGGCGGACCAGATTGGTCTCCGCGTGCCCGGTCGGATCGGCCTTGGTGACGACGCTGTTGAGCGCCTCGATGACGGTGTCGCCGGGGATGACCAGCAGCGCGCCGAACGGATGGTCGCCGCGCTCCCGGGCCTGCCAGGCGAGCGCCACCGCCCGCTCCAGCCACCGCCGGTCCGTAGTCGTGACCCGCCCGGACGTCACCAGCGTCATCGAAGCCCCCTCCGCCCTGAGGCTCACCCTACGGGTTCGGCGCTCATTTCCGGGGGCGCAGGCCCTGCATGCCGCCGTCCACGGCGAGCGACGTCCCGGTGGTGGCCGTGGCGAGCGGACCGGCCAGGTAAGCGATTGCCGCCGCCACCTCGTCCGCCGACACCAGCCGGCCGGTGGGCTGGCGGGCCTCCAGCGCCGCGCGCTCGGCCACCGGATCCGCGGCCTTGGCCAGCAGGCGGCCGATCCACGGGGTGTCGGCCGTGCCCGGGTTGACGCAGTTGACCCGGATGCCCTCGCGCAGGTGATCGGTGGCCATCGCGAGCGTCAGCGACAGCACGGCGCCCTTGGTGGCCGAGTACAACGCGCGCTGGGGCAGACCGGCGGTCGCCGCGATCGACGAGACGTTGACGATCGCCGCGTGCGACGAGCGGCGCAGGTGCGGGAGCGCGGCCCGGCTGGTCCGCACCATGCCCTGCACGTTCACGTCGAACACATGCGACCACTCGGCGTCGTCGTTGTCCTCGACCGAGCCCTGCGCGCCGATCCCGGCGTTGTTCACCACGATGTCGATCCCGCCGAGCGCCTCGGCGGCCGCCTCGACCGCCGATCGGATCGAATTGTCGTCGGTCACGTCCGCCTGGAAACCGAGCAGGGGCGGCGGCACCGAGGGGTTCAGGTCGAGGCACGCCACCTTCGCGCCGCGCGCGGTGAGCAGGTTGGCGGTGGCCAGGCCGATCCCGGAGGCGCCTCCGGTGACGATCGCGTTCAGGCCGGCGAATTCGGTCATGGGTCAGCCCTCCGAGGGATCAACGTGGATCTTGGGTCCGGTGCCGGGCGGCCGGTGCCCGGCCAGCACGTCGGCGATCTGGTCCAGGCCTACGGTCGCGGCGATGAGCGGCCGCGGATCGACCGAGCCGTCGGCGTACGCCTCGATCGCTCCGGCCAGACCGGCCGAAGCACCCAGAATGCCCACCGCGGTGACGTCCTTGAGCACCAGGGCACGGGTGTCGATCAGGCTCGGCGGCACGGACAGCCCGATGTAGACGATCCGGCGGCCGGGTTCGATCAGGTCGAGCGCGAGCGCGGGCATCTGCTCGCCGGTGGTGGCGTCGACGATCCCGTCCCACGGCAGGTCCGGCAGCGTCGAGCGGGTCCACGCGTCGGCGAAGCCCAGCTGCCGGGCCAGTTCGAGGTCGCTCTCCGATCGGCCGATCAGGTGCACCAGCACGCCGCGCGCCCGGGCGAAGAGCGCCACCAGCAGGCCGATCGTGCCGGTTCCGAGAACAAGCAAGCGCTCGCCCGGCTCCACCCGGGACGCCTGGACGCAGCGCAGCGCGTTGCCGCCCGGCTCGACCAGCGCGCCGAGCGTCGCGTCGACCGAGGACGGCAGCCGGTGCAGATACGCCGCCGGGAAGGCGAGCCGGGTGGCGAGCGCTCCGGGCAGCCCGTCGGTGATGCCCAGCTCGTGCCGGGTCGCGCAGACCCAGTGCCGCCCGGCCCGGCAGCGGCGGCACTCGCCGCAGCCGACCATCGTGTCGCCGGTGACCCGCGCGCCGAGCCAGCCCTCGTCCACCCCGTCCCCGACCGCCGAGACCGTGCCGCACCACTCGTGACCGGGCCGGAGCGGATGCGACGACTGGCCGGTGCCGTAGTAGCTCATCTCACCGCTGAACAGCTCCAGGTCGGTGCCGCAGATCCCGGCCCGCTCGACGTCGACGACGACCTGGCCCTGCCCCGCTTGCGGCGGCGGCACGTCCTGGACCGACGCCTTGCCGGGGCCGGTGAAGACGAGGGCTCGCATCAGCGTGGCCCGACGACCGGTTGCCGCCCGCTGCCGAGCCGGTCGATGCCGAGCTCGACCACGTCCCCGGCCCGGAGCCAGATCTGCGGGTCGTGGCCCATGCCGACGCCCGGCGGGGTGCCCGTGTTGATCAGGTCGCCCGGCTCGAGCACCAGGAACTGGCTCAGGTAGTGGACGATGAAGTGCGGATCGAAAATCATCGTGCGGGTGTTGCCGGTCTGCCGGCGCACCCCGTTCACGTCCAGCCACATGCCCAGGTCGAGCACGTCCGGGATCTCGTCCGGCGTGGCCAGCCAGGGACCGGCCGGGTTGAACGTCTCGGCCGACTTGCCCTTGCTCCACTGGCCGCCGCGCTCGATCTGGAACGCCCGCTCGCTCACGTCGTTCACCAGCACGTACCCGGCGATCGCCGCGGCCGCGTCGGCGACCGAGTCCAGATAGGACGTCCGGCTGCCGATGACGATGCCCAGCTCCACCTCCCAGTCCGTCTTGGTGGAGCCGCGCGGGATGCGGATGTCGTCGTTCGGCCCGACGAGCGTGTTCGGCGACTTGGTGAACAGGATCGGCTCGTCCGGGACGGCCTGACCGGTCTCGGCGGCGTGGTCGCGGTAGTTCAGCCCGATGCACAGGATCTGGTGCGGGCGGGCGATCGGCGCGCCGATCCGCTGGCCGCCGAACGGCTCGGTCTCGCCGGCGGCGATCCGCTCGGCGACCGGCTCGGCCAGCCGCCGCACGCCGTCGCCGCCGAAGAACCTCTCGTCGAAGTCCCGGACGAGGTCGGACACGTCCACGTAGTGGGTGTCGTCGACGCGCACGACCGGCTTTTCGGCGCCGGGGGCGCCGACACGCATGAGATACACGAGGTTCTCCGATGTCAGAGGGCTGGATTCCAGTACGGCGTGGGCAGGCCGGCCGTGTTCACCCGGCAGGCGTAGAGGCGGCCGGCGTTCGGCGGGACGGGATCGAGCCCCTCGGTCGCCGATGTGATGACCAGGACGTCGAGATCCCGGCCGGCGAAGGCGACGCTGGTCGGCTGGGGCGAGTCGAGCTCGACCACCGCGAGCAGGTCGCCGGCCGGGGTGCGGCGCTCGACCCGGCCGGCGCCGTGCACGGCGATCCAGAGGTTGCCGTCGCGGTCGGCGCACATCCCGTCGGGCAGGCCGCCGGCGATCCGGAACAGCTCTTCGCGCCGGCCGTCCGGGTAGTCGCGGCCGTAGACCACGCGGGGGATCGAGTCGATGCTGTAGAACCGGTCGCCGACCCAGGCCAGCCCGTTGGAGAGCGTCAGGTCGTGATCGAGTGTGATCAGTTTCCCGCCCTCGAGGCGGACCAGCTTCTCGTCGGTCGCGCCGTTCACGTCGGTCAGCGACATGCTGCCGATCAGGAAGCGCCCATCCGGGTCGACGCCGCCGTCGTTGAGCCGGCTGCCACCGCCGGCCGGAAGCACCCGGGCCAGCGATGTGCGGGTGCCGTCCGGGTCCACGCGGGTGAGCGTTTCCTGCTCGGCGACCAGCAGCGCGCCCTCGGCCGAGACGGCGACCGCGCCGACCATGCCGTCGAACGACCACTCCTGATCGACCGTGAACGGGCCGAGCCGGCCGGCGTAGACCTTGCCCGGCAGGATGTCGACCCACAGCAGGCGTTGCCGGAGCGGGTCCCAGACCGGGCCCTCGCCGAGCTCGTACGCGTCGTCGCTGACCGGCGTCGCTCGAAAAGTGATCACGGCTGCTCCGATCCGGTCACGATCGCCCGGATCGCCGGCAGATCGTCGATGAGCGTCTCCAGCGGTGTGCGATAGGCGAGGCCGCTGATGCTGATCGCCCCGCTCGGCACGCTCGGCGAGGTGAGGTACGCCGGGACCGCCAGGCAGGCGACGCCCGGCTCGTTCTCCTGGTCGTCGGTGCCGTAACCGCGCTCCCGGGTGCGCTCCAGCTCGGCGGACAGGCCCTCGGCCGTGGCGATCGAGCGCTCGGTCGGGGTGCTCAGCGGCTCGTCGCCGATCCAGTCGCGTACCTGTTGCGGCGTTTTCAGGTCGAACGAGAGCAGGAGCTTGCCGACGGCGGTGGTGTGCGCGGGATTGCGGCCGCCGACGAACGAGGTCAGCTTGACCGCGCCGGACGGCGGGTCGAGTTTCGATCGGTAGACCACCCAGCGGCCGTCCAGGGTCGCGTAGTGCACGGTTTCGCCGTGTCGCTCGCAGAGCCGGCGCAGGATCGGTAGCACGCGGACGTGGTCGGGCCGCGCCTCGTGATGAGCGAACGCGAGCCGCAGGAACTCGTCGCCGAGCACGTACCGCCCGTGCCCGTCCTGGGCGGCGAAACCGGCCCGGCGCAGCGCGGCGAGCGCGCGGTGCACGGTCGGCTTGGGGCTCGCCATCGCTCGGGCCATGTCCTCGAGACCGATCCCGTCGGGGTGCCGGGCCAGCTCGGCCAGCACCGCGAGCACCCGGTCGGCCCCGACGAGCCGCTCGGACAGGTCGGTCATGTTCCGGATGTTAGACCGTTGTTCCGCCAAGTTGAAAGGGTTACCGTGACAAAATGCGGCGTAGCGCGGAGTGGTACGGCGGCGATGACCGGAACAGCTACATCCATCGGGCCTGGATGCGCCGGGGCCTGCCGGCCGACGCGTTCGACGGCCGGCCGCACATCGCGATGGCGAATACGGCGTCCGACCTGACCCCGTGCAACGCGCACCTCGACGAGGTGTCCCGCAGCGTCGCCGACGGCATCCACCAGGCCGGCGGCATCGCGCTCAACCTGCCGGTCGTGTCGCTCGGCGAGACGCAGGTGCGGCCGACCGCGATGCTGTGGCGCAACATGGCCGCGATGGCCATCGAGGAGATGCTGCGAGCGAATCCGATCGACGGCGTGGTGCTGCTCGGCGGCTGCGACAAGACGATCCCGGCGCTGCTGATGGCGGCCGCGTCGGTCGACCTCCCGGCGGTCGTGGTGCCGGGCGGGCCGATGCTGACCGGCACCTTCCGCGGCGTGCCGCTGGGCTGCGGCACCGGCGTCTGGCAGCTCTCCGAGGAGGTGCGCGCCGGCACGATGAGCGCGGCCGAGTTCCAGCGCTCCGAGTCCTCGATGATCCGCAGCCGCGGGCACTGCAACACGATGGGCACCGCCTCGACGATGGGCATCCTCGCCGAGGCGCTCGGCATGACGCTGCCGGGCATCGCCGGCACCCCGGCGCCGGACAGCCGCCTGCTGGAGGCCGCGCACGCGACCGGCTTGCTGGCGGTCGAGTTGGTCGATCGGGAGCGGCGGCCGAGCGCGGTGATGACCCGGGCGTCGTTCCTCAACGCGATCGTCACGCTGGCCGCGACCGGCGGGTCGACCAACGCGGTCGTGCACCTGCTCGCGATCGCCGGCCGGCTCGGCGTGCCGCTGTCGCAGGACGATTTCGACCGGGTCGGATCGGGGGTGCCGCTGCTGGTCGACCTGCAGCCGGCCGGGCGCTTCCTGATGGACGACCTGTATCGGGCCGGCGGGCTGCACGCGGTGCTGCGCGAGGTGCGCGACCTGCTCGATCCGGCGGCGATCACGGTCACCGGGCGGCCGCTGGTGTCGTATCTCGACGACGCACGCGTCTACGACCGGGAGGTGATCCGGGCCCGGGAGGCGCCGCTGCAACCGGAGGCGGGCATCGCGGTGCTGTACGGCAACCTCGCGCCGGACGGAGCGGTCATCAAACCGGCCGCGGCCACCCCGGCACTGCTGTCGCATCGCGGGCCGGCGGTCGTCTTCGACTCGATCGAGGATTTCCACGCCCGGATCGACGACCCTGGCCTCGACGTCACCGCCGATTCGGTGCTGGTGCTGCGTGGCTGCGGCCCGAAGGGCTACCCCGGCATGCCCGAGGTGTCGAACATGCCGCTGCCGCCGAAGCTGCTGGCCCAAGGGGTGCGCGACATGGTGCGCGTCTGCGACGGGCGGATGAGCGGCACGGCGTACGGCACAGTGGTTCTGCATGTCACCCCGGAGGCCGCCGCCGGCGGTCCGCTGGCGAAGGTGCGCACCGGCGACATCGTCGTGCTCGATGTCGCGAAGCGACGACTCGACATCGAGGTCGCGGACGACGAGTTGGCCGCCCGCGTTCCCTCGCCGGAGGCCGCCGCTGCCTACGCGGCGCCCCGGCGCGGCTGGGAGAAGCTGTACGTGGACACGGTCGGGCAGGCCAACACCGGCGCCGACCAGGACTTCCTGCTCGGCTCGAGCGGCTGGAACGTGTCCCGGGAGTCGCACTGATGGCCCGTACGGCGGTGGTCACCGGCGGCATGAGCGGCATCGGCGCGGCGGCGGCCGAGCGATTGCGATCGGATGGCGTCAAGGTGCTCACCCTGGACCTCGCGCCGGGCGCCGACCTGGTCGTCGACGTGACCGATCCCGATCGGGTGCGCGCGGCGGCCGCCGAGGCCGGCGAGGTCGACATTCTGATCAATTCGGCCGGGATCATCGGCCCGAACGCCCCGCTGTGGGAGATTCCGATCGACGGATGGGAGCGGGTCTTCGCGGTGAACGTGCGCGGCACGCTCGCCACCTGCCAGGCCTTCGTCCCCGGCATGATCGATCGGGGCTGGGGCCGGATCGTCAACATGGCCAGCATCGCCGGCAAGGACGGCAACCCGAACATGTCGCCCTACTCGGCGTCGAAGGCCGCGGTCATCGCCCTCACCAAATCGCTCGGCAAAGAACTGGCGACCACCGGGGTGCTGGCCAACGCGATCGCGCCCGCGGTCATCGCGACCCCGATGAACGCCGACACCGAGCCGGAAGCGCTCGCCCACATCACCAATCTGATCCCGATGCGCCGGGTCGGCCGGGCCGGCGAGGTGGCCGAACTGATCGCCTGGCTGTGCTCGGAAAAGGTCAGTTTCTCCACCGGCGCGGTCTACGACATCAGCGGCGGCCGGGCCACGTATTGACCTTCCCCTGACGTTCGCGCCGGCCGAGCGTTTCGGATCGACCGGTAGCATGGCCGGGTGCTAACCCCCGGGGTCGTGCTCAGCGACCGTTACAGGCTGACCGAACGGATCGCGGCCGGCGGCATGGGCGAGGTCTGGCGCGCCGACGACCTGTTGCTGCGCCGCGGCGTGGCGATTAAGGTGCTGCTGCCGACGCTGACCGCCGACGCCGAGTTCATCGCCCGGTTCCGCCGTGAGGCGCGGGTGATGGCCGCCCTGCGGCACCCCGGGATCGTCCAGGTCTTCGACTACGGCGAGAACGCGGTGGTCGACGGCCGCCGGCTCGACTACCTGGTCATGGAGTTCATCGACGGCGCCTCGCTGTCCCAGCGGATCGACGCGGCCGGCCGACTCCCGGTGGCCGAGACCATGACCATGGTCGCCCAGGTCGCCGACGCGCTGCAGGTGGCGCATGAGGCGGGCATCGTGCACCGCGACGTCAAACCCTCGAACCTTCTCGTACGCCCGGGCGGAGCCCTCGTTCTGGTCGACTTCGGCGTGGCCCGATCGACCGCCATGGAGGGCCTGACCGGCACGAACGTGGTCCTCGGGTCGGCGCACTACATGGCGCCCGAGCAGGCCGAGGGCAAACCGGTCACGCCCGCGACCGATGTGTACGCGCTGGGCGCGGTCGCGTACTGCTGCCTCACCGGGCGGCCGCCGTTCGTCGGTGAGAACCCGTTGCAGGTGCTCGCCCAGCTGGTGATGGGGGAGCCGCCGACGCTGCCGGTCGAGGTGCCGCCGCAGGCCGCGGCGTTGGTGATGCGGGCGCTCGCGAAGGATCCGGCGCGGCGCTTCCCGAGTGCGTCGGCGCTTGCCGGGGCTGCTCGCGGGGTGCCGCATTTCACGTCTCCCGCGCCGCAGCGCGCGCCGGCCGCGGGTTATGGCGCCGCCGCGGGTCACGGTGCGGCCGCGGGTTTTGGTGCGCCGGCGCCGGGCGCGGGCGGGTTCGCCGCCGCTGCGGTGCCGGTGCCGGGCCGGCCGATCGGAGCCGCGACCCCGGCCGGCGGATTCCCGTCGTCCGCGCCCCCGCGGGGTGGCAACGGCGGCCGTCGCCGGAACGCCACCATCGCCGCCCTGGCCGCGGCGGTCGTGGTCGCCGCGATCGGTATCGGCGCCGCGCTCGCGCTGGGCCCCGGCGCGAGCCAGGCGGAGACCGGCAACGGTCCCGACCTCGGCGTCGCCGGCCCGGGCCCCGCCGGTGACGCTCCCGCCGGCGCGAAGGGCCGCCCCGGCGCGGTCCCGTCCACCCATCGCAGCCGGCAGCGCCCGACCACCGCGCCCACCTCGGCCGCGCCGGCGGTGACCGACCCGGCCACCGATCCCACCGCCGACCCGAGCGTCAGCGTGTCCACGGCGCCGGCGACGAACCGATACACGCCGAAGGCGGTCTGCGGCAGTGGCTTCTCGGTGATCGACCAGCAGCCGCTCAAGACCACGGACGGCGCCCTGCTCGGCCGGGTCTATCTCCTCTACAACGCGTCGACCGGCAAGAACTGCACGGTGACGCTCAAGACGACCGAGCTGAGCCAGGCTACCTCCGCCTCGGCGTACCTCGAGGTGAACGGCTCCGCCCGGGTCACCGACAGCGGCAGCTTCCAGTACTACGCGGGGCCGGTGCGGGCCAAGGCCGACGGCGTCTGCGTGCGGTGGGGCGGATCGATCGAGGGCGCCGCATACGACAGCCCGCTCGAGCACTGCGATTAGTGAGGACTCAGACCGGCACGGCGCGGACCGCGGCCGGCTGACGGGCGATGTGCCACGCGAGCGCGCCGATCGCGATCGATCCGGTACCGGTGAGCAGGCGCTCGAACAGCCCGCCCAGGCCGGCCGGGCCCCGACGAACGCCACGAGCAGCACCGCGAAGATGATGCCCACCCAGCGGGCCGGCCACACCCAGCCGTGCCAGCCCGGCGCGCGCCGCATCGCCGAGGCCAGCACGAACGCGGCGGCGACGAACAGCAGGATGCCGGCCGTGCTGAGCGTGGCGTCGTGCCGGCCGCCGAGGTTCGCGGTCTGATCGGAACCGGCGCAGCCGGCGTCCGCCAGCCGGCAGGCCTCGCGCTCGAATGGGCTGAACAGGTCGCCCGCGCCGTAGATGGACAGCGCGAGCAGGACCGCCCCGATCGTCGCGCGCCGGCCGCCCCCACGTAGCGCCGCCCACACCGCGAGCAGTGCGAACAGAACGCTCGCGAGGCCGCACAGGGTCAACACGATCGTAGTCCCTCGATCCCGGCGGGCATTTTGCCAACAAGTGTTTGCCAACAGTCGTGGGCATCGACTACTCTCATGCCAACAGTTGTTGGCATTCAGAGGAGCAGTCATGTTCGACATCGATGTACTGATCGCCGGAGCCGGCCCGGTCGGCCTCACCCTCGGCGCCGCCCTCACCCAGCGCGGCCTCGGCAACGTTCTGATCGACCGCCAGCCGGAGGGCGCCAACACCTCGCGCGCCGCCGTCATCCACGCGCGCACGCTCGAGGCGCTCGACGAGCTGAAGGTCGCCGCCGAGATGGTCGAGCGGGGCGTCATCGTGCCGCGCTTCACCGTGCGCGACGGCGATCGCGCCCTGCTCACCGTCGACTTCAGCGAGCTGCCGACGCCGTATCCGTACACGCTGATGTTGCCGCAGGACGAGACGGAGCTGATCCTTTCCGATCGCCTACGCCGCCTCGGCGGCTCGGTCCGCCGCCCGGCGGAACTGGTCGGCGTCCGGCAGGACGACGATGGCGTGACCGCCATGCTGCGCGGCGGCGAGAGCATCCGGGCGCGCTATCTGGTCGGCGCCGACGGCATGCACAGCACGGTGCGCGAGCTGAGCGGGATCGGTTTCACCGGCCGGGCGTACGAGGAGAGCTTCGTCCTCGCCGACGTGCGGATGGACTGGCCGCTGCCGGACGACGAGGTGACGCTCCACTTCTCGCCGGCCGGGCTGGTCGTGGTCGCGCCGCTCCCCGGCGGCCGGCACCGGATCGTCGCCACCCTCGACGAGGCGCCCGAGCACCCCACGGCCGCCGACGTGCAGGCGATCCTCGACGCCCGCGGCCCCCGGCGCGAGCCGGCCCGGGTGCGCGAGGTCGTGTGGAGCTCCCGCTTCCGGGTGCATCACCGGCTCGCCGAGCACTATCGATCGGGACGCGTCTTCCTGGCCGGGGACGCCGCGCACGTGCACAGCCCGGCCGGCGGCCAGGGCATGAACACCGGCATCCAGGACGCGATCGAGCTGGCCGCGGTGCTCGCCGGCGGGAGCGATCTCGATCGGTACGAGACCGTTCGCCGCCCGATCGCCGCCGGCGTGGTGGCGCTCACCGATCGGATGACCAGGATCGCCACGCTGCGCAGCCGTCCGCTCATCGCGGTGCGAAACACCGTGCTGCCGATCGTGGGGAGGGTTCCCGCGGTTCGCCGTGGCCTCGCGATGAATCTGTCCGAGCTGTCTACGATCGCCCGGGGAAAGGCCGGCGCCCGGGGAACGGCCGGCGCTCGGCGGAAGGGAGCCTGAGCATGGCGGAACGGCGGTCGGACGCGACCCGGGCGGCGATTCTGGTGGCGGCTCGTGAGCGGTTCGCCAGCGACGGCTACGAGCGGGCGACGATCCGCTCGATCGCGGCCGACGCCGACATCGACCCGTCGATGGTGATGCGCTACTACGGCAACAAGGAGAAGCTGTTCGCCGCGGCGGCCGAGTTCGACCTGCAGTTGCCGGACGTGTCGGCGATCCGGGCGCAGGAGATCGGTTCTGTTCTGGCCCGGCACTTCCTGCGACGCTGGGAGGGCGACGACACGCTGACCGCCCTGCTGCGCGCCGCCGCGACGAACGCGGCCGCCGCCGATCGGATGCGTGACCTGTTCGGCGCCCAGTTGCTGCCGGTGGTCGCCGCGGTCTGTCCCGATCCGGCCGACGCGCCGCGCCGGGCCGGGCTCGTCGCCAGCCAGATGCTCGGGCTCGCGCTGTGCCGGTTCGTGCTGCGCCTGCCCCCGATGGTGGCGATGCCCGCCGAGGAGGCCGCGGCCTGGGTGGGTCCGACGATCCAGCGTTACCTGACCTCCCCGGCCTGACCGCGTGTCCTGCCCCACCGGCGGGCGGCAAGGCAGGAGGCGCGGAGGGCCTCAAGCAGCGGTCCGGCTCCACTGCTGGTTGGTGCCGCCGTTGTAGGTGTACTGCTCGATGTCGCCGCCGTCGGCGGTGGAGGCGCCGGTCACGTCGAGGCATTTGCCGCTGTGCCGGGCCTTGAGCGTGTAGTAGCCGCCGGTGGCGGTCCATTGCCACTGCTGGTTGGTGCCGCTGCCGCAGGTGTACTGGATGATGTTCGCGCCGTCCGCGGTCGATGCCGAGGCGACGTCGAGGCATTTGCCGCTGTTCTGGTTGACGATCCGCAGGTAGCCGGTGCCGAGGTCCTCGAAGGCCCACTTCTGGTTGAGCCCGCCGTTCCACGCGTACTGCTTGATCTCGACGCTGTCGGCGGTGGAAGCGCCGACCGCGTCCATCACCTTGCCGCTGTTGCGGTTGGTGACCTGGTAGTGGGTGAGCGGCACGTTGCCGCCGCCGTCCAGCCCCCACGAGTAGCGCAACTGATCGCGACCGCTCGCGTTCGTGGTGGACAGCGTCAGGCTGGTCCCGCTTCCGCCGATCTCCTGCAGCCGGTACGGGTCGGCGATGCGCACCCCCGGCCAGTAGACGGTGCCCAGCCCCTCGGCCCGCGCCTCGGCGGCCGTGCCGCGGATGAACGCGACGAAACTGTCCGTCGCCGAGGGCGAGTCGTAGTTGCGGCCGTCGGTCATCGGCGCGCCGAACTCGGTGATCAGGACTCTCGACGCGTACGCGCCGACGCTGGTGCGCAGCGACTCGCGCCAGGAGTCCTCGGTGGTCCGGCTGGTGTCGAAGAACTCGTACGTGTGCCGCGAGATGAGCGTTCCGTCGAAGCGGCTGTCCGAACCGATCGTGGTGAGCCGCTGGTTGTACCCGGCGCCGGAGATGATGACCCGCCCGCGCGGCACCGACGAGTAGCTGGACAGCCACTGGGCGGCCAGGTTCTTCCAGTCCGCGTCGCTGTAGCCGTACGGCTCGTTCATCGGTTCGAAGTAGACGTTGGCGTTGCCCACGTACTTGGTGACGATCGTCTGCCACATCGACCAGAACTGGGTGGTGTTGTCGACCTTCCCGTCCCGGGAACCGGCCGCCTCCCAGTAGCTGAGGATCACCCGCATCCCCTTGGCCGTGGCCGCGTCGATCGCCCCGGTGTACGAGTTCCAGTACGAGCCGGAAACGGTCGGATAGTTCACCGGCATCCGTACGATGTTGGCCCCCAGGTTGTTCTGGAAGCCGGCCAGGATCCCGTTCGCCTTGGCCTGCGTGGTCGCGTAGCTGTCGCTGGTGCTCAAGCCGCCGGGCACCAGGGTGTCGTCGACGAAGTTGTCGCGCTGGTCGGCCCAGTTGACTCCGCGGAAATCGCTGGTGGCGGCGGCCGCGGGCGAGGCGGCGACGGGCACGGCCAGGGTCGCGGCGACCAGGGCCAGGATGGGCAGAGCCTTCTTCATGGCCTCATCTCAGAGAGTCGGAAATCGCCACGCCACGATGCGAACGCAGATGGTCGGAAACGTTCAGATCCGAACATGGAACGGCGAGGACTGGCGGACCACGAGCGACGGCGCGACCAGCACGCCCTGGACCGGGCGCTGGGAGCCGTCGAGCAGCCGGGTGACGATCAGCTCCACCGCGAGCCGGCCGACGTGGTTCTTCGGCGGGCGCACCGCGGTCAGCGCCGGCTCCGCCAGGTGGGCGACCTCGTCGTCGTACGAGATCAGGGCGATGTCCTCGGGGATCCGCAGGCCCTGTTCCGCGCACGCCTGCGCGACCGCGATCGCGTGCGGGTCGCTGTGCACGATCAGCGCCGTCTCGCCCCGCCGGCGGCAGTCGGCGAGCACGTCGCGCACCACCCGGTGCGGCGGATCGTCCAGCATGGTCGGCGGCGGCAGGTCCGGGTGCCGCAGGTACGCCGAGGTGGGGCTGCCACGGGACAGCAGCACGCCGATCCGCCGGTGGCCGTGCTCGCGCAGGTGCTGCACGGCTATCTCGAGACCGAGCGCGTGGTCGCTGCGCACCCACTCGACCCGGCGGGACGCGGCGGTCCGGCGGTGCGGCTGCCGCTCGACCAGCACGCACGGGATCGGCAGCCGGCCGATCCAGTCGATCATGTCGTCGGCGTCGCCCGGGAGATCGCCGCCCGGGAGATCGCCGCCCGGGAGATCGCCGCGGGGGAGATCGCCGCGGGGGAGATCGCCGCGGAAGAGATCGCCGCGGGGGAGATCGCCGCGGGGGAGATCGTCGCCCGGGAGATCGTCCAGGGCGGGCGCGAGCAGCAGGCCGCGCACCTCGCCCGCCTCGACCAGCCGGCTGATCTGCCGCCGGTCCTCGTCCGGGTCGTAGCTCGAGCCACGCAGCTGGACGGTGACGCCGAGCGCGGCGGCCGCCGCCCGCGCCCCGGCGATCACCGGCGGCCAGTAGAAGTCGAGCGACGGCACCACCATGCCGATCGCGAAGCCGGTGGCCGTGGCCGCGCGCGGGCGGCCGGCCGGGCGGGAGCGGCTGGGCAGCGTGGCGCCGCCGTGCACCCGGTTGACCAGGTTGCGGGCGGCCAGGGCGGCGATGTCGCGGCGGATGGTCAGCTCGCTGACGCCGAGGTCACGGGCGAGTTCGCGGACCCGCACGGCGCCGAGCCGGTGCAACTCGGTGAGCAGCCGTTCGTGCCGCTGCACCTGGAAGAGGCGTTCGTCGGTCACCACGCACCCCAGACCGGCGGGAGGAGCGCCACGCTTGTTTCGTGACGGTTAACGTAATGCGACACGATATCGAACGTCAACGATGATCGGACGGTTTCGTTTCTGGCCGATCGCGATCGGATCGTGGCGGCCGATCGGCGGAAATAGCCAGCACCGGAGCCGCACGCCGTTCTAGATTCACGTCCGTGACTTACTACCAGCATCCGTTGCACTATCTGCTCGGCCTGGAGGGGCTGGCGCTGCTGCGCGCCTACGGCGGCGACCACGGCCCGGAGTTCGGCGCCGCCCGGATCGCGGAGATCCGGCGGCTGCTGGACGCTCCCGAACTGAGCGGCGACGGCGTCACGGCCGAGCCGATCGGCACGATCGCCGGGTATCGGACCTGGTCGAAGACGTACGACCGGCCGGGGAACGGGCTGTTCCCGATCGAGGAGCCGTTCGTGCACGAGATCGTCGACGCGTTACCGATCGGAATCGCTCTCGACGCGGCCTGCGGCACCGGCCGGCACACGTCCTATCTGGCCGGCCGGGGCCATCAAGTGATCGGAGTCGACAGCTCGGCGGACATGCTGGCGCTGGCCCGGGCGAAGATGCCGGCCGCTTCGTTCCACGAGGCGCCGCTCGACCGGATCCCGCTCCCGGACGACCACGTCGACCTCGTGGTCTGTGCGCTCGCACTCGCTCACCTGCCCGACCTGAAGCCGGCGTTCGCCGAGTTCGCGCGGGTGCTGCGGCCGGGCGGCCACCTGATCGTGACCGATATCCACCACGAGACGGTCCTGCTCGGGTCGGTACCGCACGTTCGCACGGCGGAGGGCGAGCCGCGGCTGATCCCCTCGTACCGCTACCGGGCGGCCGACTACCTCGGCGCGGCGCTGCCGGTCGGCCTCGAGGTGCGCCGGTGCGAGGAGCCGGCCCGCGCGATCGACCGCTCGGCCGAGCCGATGACCGATCAGATCCGTACACAGGAGTGGGATCTCTGGCCGTGGACCCTGATGCCGATCGTGCCGGCCGCGACGGCCGCCGCCACGAGCGAGACGCCGGCGGCCATGCTGTGGCACTTTCAGCTGGCGGCCCCGCCAAAACCGATCTCGTTGCCGTCCGGGTCGGCGTAGGTCGCCTTGCGGACGCCGTTGTCGTAGGTCTCCTCCTTCGCCGGCGTCAGCCCGCGCCCGGCGATCGCCGCGATCCGGTCGTCGAAGTCGTCCACGAACAGGGCGTGCATGGCTCGCCCCGCCTTCTCCGGCAGGTGCTCGATGTAGACGTAGCGATGCTCGGCGATCTCCCACACCGCCTCGACGTCGTTCGGGAAGAACGCCGGCGGCGTGCCGAGCAGCTTCTCGTACCAGGTGAGTGCCGCCGCGTAGTCACTGACGGCGATCCCGGCGAACAGGTCGACGGCCATGACCGATGCTAAATCGCCCGGTCGCCCAGTTTCACCGCGACGACGCCGCCGATCACTAGCAATCCGCCGGCCAGTTGCAGCGGGCCGGGCAGCTGATCGACCAGCAACCAGGCGAAGACCACGGCGGCGACCACCTCGAGCAGCGCCACGAACGACGCGACCCGGGAGCCCAGGCGGCGGCTGGCGGCGATCCCCGTCGCGTACCCGAAAGCGGCGGTGACCAGCCCGAGCAGCAGCAGCGGCACCCACCAGGACACGGTGGCCGGCGCGAAAGCGATCGGCGTCGTGGCCGCGTGCATCGGCAGCAGCCCGGTCAGCGCGGCCAGCCCGAGCGTGAGCGTGCCGATGGTCAGGCCGACCCCGGCCAGGGCCAGTGGCGGCAGCCCGCTGTCGGTGTCGGCCGAGATCAGGAAGTACGCCGTGGCGCCGACCATCGCGGCCAGCGCCCACGCCACCCCGGACCAGGCCAGGTGCGCGCCGGAGGTCAGATCGAGCACGAGCACCAGCCCGGCCGCCGCGATCGCCGCGCCCGTGACGGTCAGCTTGCCCGGTCGCTGGCCCCGCCGCAGCCACAGCCACGCGACCACGGCCGCCGGCGCGGTGTACTCGATGAGCAGGGCGGGCCCGACGTCCATCCTGGCCACGGCCGAGAAGTAGCAGAACTGCGCGCCGGCGACGGCCAGCACCCCGTACGTCAGGACCAGCCCGGCCTGCCGCCGCAGGAGATGCCACCGGCCGCGCAGCGCGGTGAGGGCGAACGGCGCCAGCACGATCGCGGCGATGCCCATCCGGACGAGGACGATCGCGCCCGGGCTCCATCCGGTGGTCAGCAATCCGGTGGCCAGCGAGCCGGACAGGCCGAACGCCGTCGCGGAGGCGATGGCGAGCAGCACGCCGCCGCCGACGGCCGAACTGGCCTGCACCATGGGCCTGTCATTGGCTATCTGCGTCATAGCCTATGACGCTATGGACTCCGGGGGTAAGATGTCAAGGTGGTTTTAGCCCATGACACAGAGGCATCGCTGCTGGCCGCGGTCGAGCTGGTGAACAGCGGGGAGGATCCGGACACGCTGCTCACCATCGATCAGGCCGACGTCTGGTACGCCCGGCACCGCTACACCGGCCGCCACGACCGGAACGACGTCGAGCTGCGCGAACTACGCGCGATCCGACCGGTCCTGCGCGAACTGCTCACCGCCGATCGCGACACCGCCGCCGAGATGGTGAACCGGATGCTCGCCGACGCCCGGGCCATGCCCCGGCTGGTGCGTCACGACGATATCGACTGGCACATCCACGCGGTCTCGCCGGACGAGCCGCTGGTGCGCCGGGTGCTGGTGGAGACCGCGATGGCGATGGCCGACGTGATCCGTGGCGACGAGATGTCCCGGCTCGCCGTGTGCGCCGACGACACCTGCAACGGCCTCGTGCTCGACCTGACCCGCAACCGCTCACGGCGCTTCTGCAGCAACACCTGCGCGAACCGGGTCGCGGTCGCCGCCTACCGCGCGCGCCGGCGGAGCTGATCGGATCAGGCTGATCAGATCAGGTCGCGCAGCTGGTGCCGACCGGCCACACCGAGTTTCGGGTACGACCGATAAAGATGCGATGCGACCGTACGCGGTGAAAGGAACAGCCGGTCGGCGATCTCCGCATTGGTGAGCCCACGCCCGGCCAGCAGCACGATCTCCCGCTGCTGGGCGGTGAGCTCGGCCAGCGCGTCCGTGCCCGGCCCGGCCGTCGCCGAGACCCCGCAGGCGCGCAGTTCCGCCTCGGCGCGCTGGGCAAGCGGCCGGGCGCGCAACCGCCGGAACGTCTCCAGCGCCGCCGCGAGCACGGGTTTCGCGTCGTTGATCCGCCGCTGGCGGCGCAGCCACTCGCCGTGGTCGAGCCGCAGCTGGGCCCGTTCGAGCGGCCACCGTTCCCCGGCCGGGTCGGCCAGCGCGGTCTCGTAGCACGACGGCTCGCCCAGCAGCCCGCGTGCCCGGTCGGCGATCTGCCGCAGCCTCGGCCCGCAGTCGGCCGGCACCGAAGCAAGCGCCTGCTCGGCGAGCCGGCGTTGCCCGGCCCGCTCGGCCGCTGCCGCGAGGTCGGCGAGGCCCAGGTAGGACACCCGGTGGTGGAGCGCCTCGCCGTCGGTGAAGAGGTGCCGGAACTGCGCGTACGCGGCCGCCACCTGGCCCTGGGCGAGCGCCGCCAGGCCCGCGGTGTGTCGGGCCCGGGCCGCCGACGACCGGTACTCGTCGGTCATCGCCCCGGCCAGCAGGTCATGGACCTGGTCGTACTCGCCGCGCAGCGCCGACACCGTGGCGACCAGCAGCCCGGCCGACGCGCCGACCGGCCCCAGCCGGTACGCCGCCGCGATGTCCTGCGCTTCCCGGGCGACCGCGAGCGCCTCGTCCCAGCGGCCCGCGTCGAAGCAGGCCCACTGCAGCGCCGACAGCGCCCCGCCGCTGCCGCCCCGGGTGCCCGGCGCGCGCAGCCGGTCGAGCGCCTCGCGCAGCAGCCGTACCGCCTGCTCGGTCTCCTCGAGGAGCCAGGCCGCCGACCCGGCGATCACCGGGTCGCCGCCGGGGGTGAAGGACAGACGACCGGCGAACGACTCGGCGCACGCACGCACCCACTGCCGCAGGGCGGGGGAGGGCGCCCGCATCCGATCGAGAGCGAGCAGCACTGCGGCCCGATCGGCGGGTGTGCCGGACTGGTACGCCACGGTGGCCGCGAACCCGAGCGCGGTCGGCGAGCCGGCCGACAGCAGCGTCTCCAGCGCCGCCGCGTGCTGCCCCGACCAGACCTGAGCCCATCCGATCCGCTCCCGTGCGGTCCGGATCAGCTCCGGGTCGGCGCCGAGCGCGAGGACCCGGTCGGCGAGGTCGCGTACCCAATCGGCCTGTCCCGCCGTCTGCGCCTGCGCGGCCGCCGCCAGCAAGCGACGCACCTGATCGGTCTCGACCGGGCTGAGCGCCGCGGCCCGTTCCAGCGCGCGGGCCGCCGCGGCCGCGCCGCCTCGCCGCCGCGCCTGGTCCGCCGTCTCCTCGAGCAGCGCCGCCACCCGCTCGTCCGGCTCGAGGGCCGCCGCCGCGAGGTGCCAGGCGTGCCGGTCGGGCCGATCGCGAACCGCCGCCGCGACCGTCCGATGCGCCGCCGCCCGGGTCGCGAACGGCACGTGGTGGTAGACCGCCGCCCGCACCAGCGGATGCGCGAACCGCACGCCCGACGCGTCCACCCGGATCAGCCCGGCCCGTTCGGCCGGCGCCAGCGCCGCGGCGTCCGGCCCGGGCAGGTCGCCGACCGCGGCCAGCAGCAACGCCTCCCGGGTCGCGGCCGGCAGCGCCCCCACCTGCGCGGCGAGCAGGGCGCCGAGCCGCTGCGGGGGCGGCATCGGCTCGGACACCCAGCGACGCCCGGCCGCCGGATCGTTCGCGATCGCCTTCGCGAGCTCGATCAGCGCGAGCGGATTGCCCGCTCCCTGCGCGAGCACCACCTCCCGCGCCGATCCGGCCGGCGGCCGCGGCTGCGCGTCCAGCAGCGATCCGGCCGCCGCGGTGGTCAGCGGTCGCAGGATCAGTTCGGGCAGGTCACCGACCGGCGACCGGCTGCCCAGCAGCAGCACCACCGGCTCGGAATCCAACCGGCGGGCGGCGAACGTGAGCGCGTCGAGGGAGGCCCGGTCGAGCCAGTGCGCGTCGTCCACGACCACCAGCAGCGGGCGCTCCTCGGCCAGGCCGGACAGCAGGGTGAGCACGGCGATCCCGGTCAGCAGCGCGTCCGGCGGCACCGGCTCGGGAGCGATCCCGAACGCACCGAGCAGGGCCTGCGCCTGCCGCCCCGGCAACGCGGGCACCCGGGTGAGGACCGGCCGCAGCAGCTGGTGCAGCCCGGCGAAGGCCAGGTCGCGTTCGGACTCCCGGCCGGCGACCGGCAGCACCCGCAGGCCCGCCGACCGCGCGGCCTCGGTCACGGCCGTGAGCAGCGCGGTCTTGCCCATGCCCGGCTCGCCGAGCAGCACCCGTACCTCGCTCGCGACCGGCGGCGGATCGACCGGACGGCACAACCGCGACAGCTCGCTGTCGCGGCCGATCAGCCCGCCCGCCATCCGCATCCCCCCAAGTGCAGTCAGGATACGGATGCCCGGCCGGCATCCCGCGAGCAGAGTGATCGCGGAGACCAAAAGCGAAAGGAAGCAAGGCGATGAACATCGTTCTCGTGCATGGCGCCTGGGCCGACGGCTCGTGCTGGACCGGCGTCATCGAGCGCCTGCTGGCCGCCGGCCACCGGGTGACCGCGCCGCAGTTCCCGCTCACCTCGCTCGCCGCCGACGTGGCCCGGCTGCGTCAGGTCCTCGACCTGCAGGACGGCCCGACCGTGGTGGCCGGCCACTCGTACGGCGGTCAGATCGTCACCGCGCTGGGCACGGACGCCCCGAACGTGGCCGGTCTGATCTACATCGCGGCGTTCGGGATCGATCAGGGCGAGTCGCTCGGCGCGCTGCTCTCCCAGGGGCCGATGCCGCCCGCCCTGCGGCACACGTTCACCGACGAGCAGGGCTTCGTCTGGCTGCCCGAGGATGACTTCGTCGAGCATTTCGCGGCCGGTGTCGACCCGGCCCGGGCCCGCGTGTTGCATGCCGTGCAGCAGCCGCTGACCGGCTCGTCGTTCACCGACGTGATGGGCGTGCCGGCCTGGCGCTCGCTGCCCAGCTGGTACCTGGTCGCCCAGCAGGACCAGGCGATCCCGCCGGACGGCGAGCGGCTGTTCGCGAGCCGGATGGGCGCCACGACGATCGAGGTGGCGGCCGGTCATCTGGCGATGGTTTCGCACCCGGGGGAGACCGCCGAGCTCATCACGCGGGCCGTGACGTCGACTGGCGGATCTGCAACGACGGATTGATCACGACGCGATGGGCGGGCCGTTCCGGATCGGCGAGCCGGTCGGCGACCAGGCGCACGGCGGCCCGCCCGATCGCCTCCAGCGGCGGGCGTACCGCGGTGAGCGCCGGCGTGCACAGATGGGCCACCTGATCGTCGTAGGCGACCACCGACAGATCCCCCGGTACGGCCAATCCACGCATCTCGCAGCGCTGCACCAGCGCCATCGCCTCGTTGTCGGCGTGCACGAGCAGGGCGGTGGTGCCGGTGGCCGCGACGCTGTCCAGCACGGCGTCCAGCGCCCTCGCGGAGTCGGGCGACCTGGCATCCGGCACCAGCGCGTCCACCTTGGCGGCCTTGCCGCCGAGCGCGTCGACCCAGCCCCGCCGGACGTGCGGCGAGGTCGGGCTGTGCTCGGCGAGCACGACACCGATCCGGCGGTGGCCGAGCAGCATCAGATGGTTCACCGCCATCTCGGCGCCGAGCGCGTGATCGGTTACGACCGACTCGAGCACCGTCCGGTAGGGGCCGGCGGTCGCGGTGCGCTCCAGCAGTACCACCGGGAGCTCGGTTCCGGCGAGCCAGTCGACGGTGCGCTGGGTGGTCGGCGCGTCCATCCGCGGCGTGACGATCAGCGCGCCGGCGCCCTGTTCCACCAGACGCTCCAGCAGCGGCAACTCGTCCTCGGCGTCGTAGGAGGAGGTGCGCAGCACGACATCGATGCCGAGCTCGCCGGCGGCCACCTTGGCGGCCTCCGCCACGGTCGGGTAGTAGTACTCGGCCGAGGGCACGAGCATCCCGATCCGCTGACCGGCGGTCTCCTCGGCCGGCTCCGCCACCTCTTCCTCGGGCAACGCCACGCCGCCGTGCACCCGCCGCACCAGGCCGGCCTTGGCGAGCTGCACGACGTCGCGGCGGAGGGTCACCTCCGCCACGCCGAGCGTCTCGGCGAGGTCGGAAATGCGCAGCACGTCGTCGCGCCGCAGCGCCTCGAGCAGATCATTTCGCCGGGAGGCCGGAAGCGGCCTACGCTTCCGCGAAGTGGTCAAGGTGACTCCTTAATTGCCAGGTGAAGGCTAGCGATCGGCCCGAGAGCCGTGACGTCCAAGTCCAGTCGCAGCAGGCGCTTTCCCCAGACGTCGCTCAGCTGGGGGTCGTCGAGCTCGCGCACGGTCAGCGCGCACGGCACGGCCGGCTCCCAGTCGAGCCGCAGAGTTCCGGAGGGCCCGGCGATCGAGGCGCCACCCTCGCCCAGCGTGACCTCGCCGGCCACGACCAGATGAAGGAGCGTCCGCTCCGGGCCGGCGACCAGATCCCACTCGTCGTGCACCACCACCATGTCGTGGTGCAGGCGAGCGGTCCGGCGCCAGCTGCGAGCCACATCCTTGCCGTACGCCGGAGCCAGCTCCAAGTCGATCGAGGCGCGGCCTGTGGATAACTTTTCCGCGCTGAACTCCGGTCCGGGTCGCTGCTGCTCGCCGCGGATGGTCGGGGTGTTGTGCCAGGCGCTCTGCATCGTCCAGATCTCGTACCGCCGCGGTCCGAACGTCTGCGCGGTGTAGGTCGGCCGGCCGGGATCGATCAGGATCGGCACCCCGTCCAGGGCCACCACGAAGCTGCCGAGATCGTTGTGGTTGTGGTTCTCGCCGTTGTGCCCGCCCTTCACGGCGAGCGTGAGCCGATCCGATCGCGCGATGAGCACCTGCGTCGACGGGAACCAGATGCTCCGGGGCGGCGAGGGCGGCCGCGGGATCGCTTGCGACCACTCCCGGTCGGTTAGCGCGCGCAGCAGGTAGCCGAGTCCGTGCGTCTCGGTCGCCGGCGCCCGGTGCGCGAGGGCATGGGCCGCGGCGTCCGCGTCACCGACCCGCCGGGCCGCCCGGTGCAACGCGTCCCAGGGCTGATCCCGCGGCGGCCGGGCCGCGCCGTCCGCGTGATTGAGATACCAATCCCCACCCAGATGTACGCGGTGGGGAAAGGCCACCACCTCGCGCAGCGCGTGGAAGGGCGCATCGCTCAGGGCGCCGCCGGACGCGTAGGTGAGCAGGTCAAGCGCCTCGAACAGCCGCCCGGCGCCGTACCACCAGTACGAGTACCCCTCGTCGATCGCACCGTCGGCCGGCAGCGACGCGGCGTAGCGATCGAGACCGTCCACGACCAGCGCGGTCAGTGACGCGCGCCGGGCCGGATCGCCGACCAGTCGCAGGGCCGCGACCAGGACGTTGCCGTGGATCCATGGGTTCCAGTTGTGCACGTGGCCGTCGAGGCCCAGCCAGTGCCAGTCGCGGCGGGTCTCGAACGGGGTCAGCACCCGCCGGTCGACCTCGTGCCGGATCCGCGCCCGCAGGCCGGGAACCCGCTCGTCGAGCCGGTCGCCGAGCAGGTGGTCGAGCCAGGCCAACTGGCCGGCCATCTCGCCGGCGCCCAGGTCGAGGTAGGGGTCGGTGACGGTCGGGACGACCGCGCCATGCCGCGAGTACGTGTCGTCGTGGGCGGGCCAGCACCAGCTGCTCTGCTCGCACAACAGGGTCGCCCCGTCGGCGGCCTCGTCCAGCCACGCGTCGTCCCCGGTCGCCGCGGCCATCACCGCCGCTCGGCTGACCCGGCGCGCCCGCTCGAAGACGATCGTTTCGTAGCCGACGCGATCGCCGTCCCGGAAGTACCGGGCGTACCCGCTCGCCAGCGGGACCGGCCATGGCTTGCCTCGCTCGGCCTCGGCGCGTTCGCGCAGGTCAGCGGGGATATCGAGGTCATCGACCGGGGGAAGCGATCGGATCAGCAGCTGCTCGGTGATGGCGGGCCAGGCGGCCGCGAGAGGTCCCATGTCGCCTCCGATGATCGAACATGATCGTATCAGATCACTTTTCTCCTTTCCGATCGAGTTCGATTGACTCAGTCTGTTGATGGCGTTGACATGAGCGAATATGAGCGTTTAACTTCGCCGCAACCGAGCCGACACGATCCCCCACCCGAGCCTTCGGAGAGTGACGCGTGCCCGAGAAAAGCCAGGATTGGACGAGGGACGACTGGGTCCGGCTCGCCGATCGCATGCTGGCGGCGGCCGGGCGGCATGCCTCACCGAGCCACGCGCACATCACGTTTCCGGGGCCGGTGGGCGGCTACGGCCGGGCGGTCGACGGCCTCGAGGGCTACGCCCGATCGTTCCTGCTCGCCGGCTTCCGCATCGCCGGCGAGCGCGGCGCCGGCCTGGACGAGCTGGCCGGCTTCTACGCGCGGGGCCTGATCGCCGGCACCGACCCGGCCCATCCGGAGCGCTGGGTACGCCTCGACGAGCATCCCCAGGCCAAGGTGGAGGCCGCCGCGATCGCGCTGATCCTCGACCTGACCCGCCCCTGGATCTGGGACCGCCTCGACCCCCGGGCCCAGGAACGGGTGATCGGCTATCTGGCCCCGGCGGTCGGCGACGACACCTACCCGCGGATCAACTGGGTCTGGTTCCGGCTGGTCGTGCAGACCTTCCTGCGCTCGGTCGGCGGCCCCTGGTCCGGCCCCGAGATGGTCGCCGACCTCGCCACCCACGACACCTTCCGGCGCGCCGACGGCTGGCTCGCCGACGGGCCGGCCCGGGCCTACGACCACTACACCGGCTGGGTGCTGCACCTCTTCCCGGTGCTGTGGTCCCGGATGTCCGGCGCGGCCGATCTCGCCACCTCCCGCCGCGCCCGGGACGTGGCCGATCTCGACCGTTTTCTCGCCGACGCGCTCGCGCTGATCGGCGGCGACGGTTCGCCGCTGCTGCAGGGCCGCAGCCTCACCTACCGGTTCGCCGCCGCCGCACCGTTCTGGGCCGGTGTGCTCGCCGGGGTGCCCGCGCACTCGCCGGGCGCGCTGCGGCACGCCGCCGACCGGATCGTCCGTCACTTCGCCGATCGGGGCGCGCCCGACCGGGACGGGCTGCTTCCGATCGGCTGGCACGGCGGGTGGCCGCGGCTCGGCCAGTCCTACTCCGGGCCGGGCTCGCCGTTCTGGGCGAGCAACGGCATGCTCGGCCTCTCGCTGCCGGCCGACCACCCGGTATGGGCGGCCGAGCCGGAACCGCTGCCGATCGAAAATGGCGACTTCGCCCGGGTCATCCGCGCTCCCGGCTGGCTCGTCTCCGGCACCCGGAGCGACGGCATCGTCCGGGTCGTCAACCACGGCACCGATCACGCCGTCGAGGGGGCGGCCGCCGCCGACTCGCCGCTCTACGCCCGGATCGGCTACTCCACGGCGACCGCGCCGATCCTCGACGAGAGCGGGTGGACCGACCCGATCGATCAGTCGGTGGTGCTGGTCGACGCCGGGGGACGCCGGACCCACCGGGCCGGGATGCGCACGCTGACCGTCGAGCCGGGGATCGCCGGCTCCACGGCGTACGCCCATTGGGTCAAAGGCGATCCCGATCAGCCGGACCACGGCGGCGGCCGCGAAGGCGTAGCCGAGCCGGCCGGACAGATCACCGTCCATTCCCTGGTCCGCAAGCAGTGGGAGCTGCGGCTCGCGCGGGTGGACGAGCCCGCCCCGGCGGCCCGGAGCCTGCGGATCGGCGGCTGGGCGGTCACGAACGGACTCCACAGCCACCTCGTGCCGGTGCTGGGCGAGGGGACGCAAGGACGCGACACGCACGAGGCCGGCCCGCTCGGCGGCCCGGTCGAGGTCCCGTGGCTCGAGTACCCGGTGACCCCGGGCGCCTGGGTCGCGGCGCTGATCGCCCTGTCGGCGGACGCTGAGCCGCCGCGCTGCCGGGCGTCACTCGGCGAGGACGAAGGCCATGGGTGGGAGGTCGCGGCCGAATGGCCGGACGGCGTCACCACCCGCACCCCTCTGAAATAAAGGAGAAAGGATGAAACGCTCTCTCGCGGCCGTCGTCGGCGTCACCGCGGCGATCTCGTTGGTCCTGACCGGATGCGGCGGTGGCGACGACGACAAGTCGGCGTCGGGCTCGATCACTTTGACCCTGGCGGGCTGGAGTTTCGCCACCACCCCCGAGTTCAAGACGATCGCGGACGGCTACCACGCAGCGCACCCGGACGTGACGGTACAGCTCAAGGAGTACGACGCGACCAACTACGACACCCAGATGGTCGCCGACCTGGCGGCCGGCAAGGGCCCGGACATCTACCCGCAGAAATCGCTCAAGAACTTCTACACCTATCAGAACGGCAAGCAACTGCTGGACGTGTCGGACGTGGCGGCGGGCCTCGGCGACAAGGTCGGCGGCATGGCGAACTACCAGGCGGACGGGAAAACCTATGCGATCCCGTATCGCCAGGACTCGTGGGTCCTGTTCTACAACAAGGACCTCTTCGCGAAGGCCGGCGTAAAGACGCCGGACGGGTCGTGGACGTGGGACGACTATGCGGCCGCGGCCAAGGACCTGACCACCAAGTTCAAGGCGGGCGGGTCGAAAGCGGTCGGCGACTACGAGCACATCTGGCAGTCGACCGTGCAGGGCTTCGCGCTGGCGCAGACCCAGGGCGCGAGCATCGAGAGCGGTGACTTCGCGTACCTGAAGCCGTACTACACCCGGGCGGTCGACCTGCAGAACGCCGGCGCCCAGGTCAAGTTCGGCGACGCGACCACCAACAACCTCACCTACCAGGCCCAGTTCGGCAAGCAGCAGGCGGCGATGATGCTGATGGGCTCGTGGTTCATCGCCACCCTGCTCAAGCAGCAGGGCAACGGCGACGCCGACAAGTTCGACTGGGGGATCGCGCCGGCGCCGCAGCTCACCAAGGCGACCACCGGTCAGTCGGCCACACCGGTCACCTTCGGCGATCCGACCGGCCTCGGGATCAACGCGAAGATCGCGAAGAACAAGGTCGCCGCGGCCAAGGCCTTCCTCGCGTACGCCGCCGGCGCCGACGGCGCGAAGTCGCTCGCCAGAATCGGCATCACCCCGGCGGACACCGACGCGGTCAAGGACAGCTTCTTCCAGTTGCCGGGCGTCCCGCAGGACGACCTGACGAAGTGGACGTTCACGCATCACGACACGAAGCCGGAGAACCCGCCCGGCAAGTACACCGCCGCGCTGCAGAACATCCTGAACGACCTGCACACGGCCGTGATGTCCGGCAGCAAGGACATCGACGCGGCGATCGCCGACGCGCAGACCCGGGCCAAGAACGAGGTCCTCAACAAGTAGCCGCTCTCTCGCCGAGCGAGATACTAGCCCGGCTAGTATCTCGCTCGGCGAGGCAATTTCCCACGCAGGGAGCTTCCATGACGTCGATGCCGATGGTCCGCCGCGGGCGGGCCCGGCTGGTGTTGCGCAACACGGCGGTGGGCTGGTCGTTCCTGCTGCCGAACTTCGCCGGCTTCGCCGCGCTCACCCTGGTGCCGGTGGCGCTGCTCTTCTACTACGCCTTCACCAGCTGGAACGTCTTCGGCGGAGCGGAATGGACCGGTCTCGACAACTTCCGGCAGCTGTCGCACGACCACAGTTTCCGCACCGCGCTGACCAACACCGTCTACTACACGGTGTTCCACATCCCGCTCACCCTGGTCGCCGCGCTCGGGCTGGCGCTGCTGCTCAACCGGAAACTGCGCGGCGTCGCGTTCTTCCGTACGGTCGCGTTCTTCCCGTACATCACCTCGATCGTGGCCCTCGCCCAGGTCTGGAACATGCTGTTCAGCCCGAGCTACGGCCCGATCAACCAGTTCCTGCGCGCGATCGGGATCGCTCATCCACCGGGCTGGACCACCTCGGCGGACTGGTCGATGCCGGCTGTCATCGTCGTCGGGACCTGGCGCGAGGCCGGCTACTACATGCTGCTGTTCCTGGCCGGCCTGCAGACCATCCCCACCCAGCTGTACGAGGCGGCCAGGGTGGACGGTGCGAACGCCTGGCAGCGGCTGCTCGCGGTGACCCTGCCGGGGCTGCGGCCGACCACATTCTTCGTGGTGGTGATGCTGACCATCGGCAGCTTCAAGGTCTTCGATCTGATCCTGGTGATGACCAACGGCGGGCCGGGCCAGTCCACGCTGGTGGTGTCGCAGTACATCTACCAGAAGGGCTTCGTCGAGAACCAGTTCGGCTACGCGTCGGCGATCTCGATCGTGCTGTTCGCGATCTGTTTCGTCGTCACCGTCGTGCAGTTCCTGATCAACCGGCGGGGGAGCGAGTCATGACGATCCTGCTGCAGCCGCCCAGCCTGGAGATCCCGATCGAGCCGGCCCGCCCGCCCCAGCGCGGCCGAACCAAACGCTTGCTGGGGTACGCGGTCCTGATCGTCGCCGCCGCGGCGATCCTGCTGCCGTTCTATTGGATGCTCATCTCGTCGCTGAAGGCGAACAACGACGTCTACACGATTCCGGTGAAGTGGCTGCCCAACCCGGTGGTCTGGAAGAACTACGTCGACATCTGGCACAAGGCCGACATGACGACGTGGCTGAAGAACACCCTCATCCTCTCCTTCGCGGTCACGTTCCTGCAGGTGCTGACCGGCAGCTTCGCCGCGTACGGGTTCGCCAAGGTGCGCTTCCCCGGTCGCCGGGTGCTCTTCCTCGCCTACCTCGGCACCATCGCGGTGCCCTGGCAGTCGTACATGATCCCGCAGTTCATCCTCTTCTCGAAGCTGCACCTGTCGGACACGCTCTGGTCGATCGTCGCGCTCCAGGCGTTCGGCGCGTTCGGCGTCTTCCTGATGAAGCAGTACTACGAGACGATCCCCGACGAACTGCTCGACGCCGCCCGGATCGACGGGATGAGCGAGTACGGCATCTGGCGCCGGATCATGCTGCCGCTCTCCGTGCCGGCGATCGCCAGCCTGAGCCTGCTCACCCTGGTCACCACCTGGAACGACTACCTCGGGCCGCTGATCTACTTGCGCAGCCACAGCATCTGGACGATCCAGATCGGTCTCAAGACGTTCGTGAACAGCTACAACGCCGAGTACTCGCTGATCATGACGGGCTCGGTCCTGTCGGTGCTGCCGATCGCGGTCATCTTCCTGCTCGGGCAGCGGTACTTCGTCGAGGGCATCGCCACGACCGGGCTCAAGGGGTGAGGAGATGCGGATCGGACTGCTCTTCGACACGGCTTACCTCGCGCTGGCGACGAACGCGTTGCTCACGGCGGCCTGCTCGCCGCTCGTCGTCGTGCTGCTCAGCACCGATCCCGGTCGCTCCTGGCCGTTGCTGGCGTTGCTGGCACCGCTGGCCGGGCCGGCGTTGTGCGGGGCGTTCGCGGTGCTCGGCGCGTACCCGATCGGAAATGACCACGGCGTGGCCGGGACGTTCGTGCGGGTCTGGCGCGCCTCGGCGCGCCGGTCGATCGCGCTGACCGCGGCCGCGTCGGCCCTGCTGGTGGTGCTCGCGGTCGACTGCCGCGCGGCGTGGGGCCGCCCGATCGGCGCGGTCGTGATCCCGCCGCTGGTCGTGGCGATGGCGCTCGTGGTGGCCACCACGATGCTCGCGCTGGTGGTGCTCGCCGAGCGGCCGTCCGTGCGGGTGCGCGACGCCGGCCGGGTCAGCGTCTATCTGGCCGTGCGGCACTGGTATCTCACGCTGCCCTCGCTGGCGGTGCTGGCGGTCTTCGAGGCGCTGCTGGCCACCCGCCCGGCGATCGCGCTCGGGCTGGCCGCCGCGCCGCTGCTCTACGTGGTCTGGGCGGGCAGCCGGTTCTCGCTCAACTCGGTGCTCCTGGCGGAAGGACATTCATGACGGCGATCGACGTCCGGCCCCTGCCCGACGCCGAGGCGGTGGCCGCCGCGGTGGCGGCGGCCCTGCGCACGATCGACGCGAACATCGCGGCGTTCGGCGAGCGGTACCCGGGAGACACGACCGTCGGGGGGAGGTATCCGCTGCGGGCGAACGAGGGGTGGACGACCAGCTTCTGGCCGGGCATGTTGTGGCTCGCGCATGCGCTCACGAACGATCCCCGGTATCGGAGTGCGGCCCTCGGGCATGTCGCCTCGTTCTCCGATCGCCTTCGGTCGCGGCACGATGTCGACACGCACGACCTCGGGTTTCTCTACACGCTGTCGTGCGTGACGCCGTGGAAGGTCGCGGGGGACGACTCGGCCCGGGCGGCCGCGCTGGCCGCGGCCGATCACCTGATCACGCGGGTGCTGCCGGCCGCCGGAATCATTCAGGCCTGGGGCGACATAGACGATCCGCGCCAGCAGGGGCGGACGATCATCGACAGCCTGATGAACACGCCGCTGCTGTTCTGGGCCGCCGCCGAGGACAATAAACCGGACTTGTCGGAAATCGCCCAGCGGCACGCGACGCAGCTGCGCGACCACATCCTGCGACCCGATGACACGACATTTCACACTTTTTACTGGAATCCGGTGACAGGGGAGCCGCTGCGCGGGGAGACCGAGCAGGGCAACGCGGACGACTCCTGCTGGGCCCGGGGCCAGGCGTGGGGGATCTACGGATTCGCCCTCAACCACCGCTACACCGGAGACCCGTCGCTGCTGGACGCGGCCCGGCGCTGCGCCGACCGGTTCCTGGCCCACCTGCCGGCCGACGGGGTCGCCTACTGGGACCTGGAGTTCGGCGACGGCAGCGGCGAGGAGCGCGACAGCTCGGCGGCGGCGATCGCGGTGTGCGGGCTGCTCGAGCTGGGCGGTCAGCGATACCGATCGGCGGCGCTGCGGATCCTCGGCTCGCTGATCGACGGTTACGCCGCGCCGGAGAGCGCGCTGCTGCTGCACGGCGTCTATGACAAGCCGAAGGGGATCGGGGTCGACGAGGGCACCCTCTGGGGCGACTACTTCTACCTCGAGGCGCTGACCCGCGTCACCCGTCCCGACTGGATCGACCACTGGTGAGGAGAGCCATGGACTACAGGTACCACTGCTACATCCCGTCGGCGCCCGGGTGTAACGAGCTCCCGTTCAACCCGTGCGACCTGCTCGGCTTCGGCCTGATCGTGCTCGACCGCGGGCAGACGTGGGCGGGCGAGTCCGGCGACCGGGAGATCCTGGCGGTCGTGCTCGGCGGGACGGCGCACTTCACCGTGGGCGGGGAGAAGTTCCCGGCGGTGGGCGGCCGGGCCAACGTGTTCGCCGGCAAGCCGCACTCGGTCTACATCCCGGCGGGCGTCGCGTACGAGATCGAAGCGGTCGGACCGGTCGAGATCGCTCTGCCGAGCGCGCCGAGCGATCTGGCGCTCGCCCCCTATGTGATCGGGCCGGCGCAGGTCGCGAGCGGCCGCTGGGGAGCGGCCAACTTCGGTCGCGACTACCACCAGATCCTCACCGAGATCGCCCAGCCCGATCTGCCGGCCCACCGGCTTATCGTCGGCGAGACCTACACGCCGTCGGGGAACTGGAGCACCTACCCGCCGCACCGGCACAAATTCGACAACCTCCCGGCTGAGGCCCAGCACGAGGAGATGTACTACTTCCGGGTCCAGCCCGCCGACGGCTTCGGCATCTGCCGGATGTACACCGACGACGGCTACGAGGAGAACTTCACCGCCCGCGAGCACGGCATGCAGATGATGCCCTCGGGCTACCACACGGTCGTGAGCGCTCCCGGCTGCACGACCTACTACCTGTGGTTCCTGGCCGGGACGCAGCGCACCCAGGGCGCGCTCGAGGACAAGTCGCTCACCTGGGTGGGCCGGACCGTGCCGATGCTGCGCGATCTCGGACACTGAACAGATGATTCTGGACAGCTTCCGGCTGGACGGTCGGACCGCCCTGGTCACCGGCGGCAACCGCGGTCTCGGTCAGGCGTGCGCCCGCGGCCTGGCCGAGGCCGGCGCCGCGGTGACCGTGCTCGGTCGCCGGCCGCCCTCGTGGGGCGCCGACTTCGTCGCCTGTGACCTGGCCACCGCCGATCCGGCCGAGCTGACCGCCGTGGTCGACCAGGTGCGCCCGGACATCCTGGTCAACAACGCGGGCGTCATCCGGCGCGGGCCGGCCGTCGAGGTCGCCCCGGAGGAGTGGGACGAAGTGCTCACCATCGATCTGAACGCGGACTTCCACCTCAGCCGGGCGGCCGGCCGGCACATGCTCGCGGCCGGCGGCGGCAAAATCATCAACGTCGCGTCGATGCTCTCCTTCCAGGGTGGTCTCCGGGTTCCGGCGTACGCGGCCGCCAAGCACGCCGTGGCCGGCCTGACCAAGGCGCTGGCCAACGAGTGGGCAGCACACGGCGTCAACGTGAACGCGGTGGCCCCCGGCTACATGGCCACCGACAACACGTCGGCCCTGCGCGGCGATCCGGCCCGCTCGGCCGAGATCCTGGCCCGCATCCCGGCCGGCCGTTGGGGCACGCCGGACGACCTGGCGGGCGCCGTGGTCTTCCTCGCCTCGGACGCCGCCCGCTACGTGCACGGCACGATCCTCCCGGTCGACGGCGGGTGGCTGGCGCGTTAGAGCCGCAGCAACATCGCCCCGCCGTAGGCGAGCGCGCCGATCGTGCCGGCCAGGAACACGAACGCCCAGATCGCGCTGGGCACCAGGGTCAGGTCGGCGAGATGGGTCGAGTCGTTCGTGCCGTTCTCGTACTGCCGGTCCAGCACGAAGTGGAGCATCCGCTGCACCGCGCCGATCAGCAGGAACCACACCCACATGTGCGTGTAGAGCGTTTGCAGGGGCGGGTCGACCCGCATCGTCACCAGGTAGAGCACCACGATCAGGCCCGGCACCGTCAGCCAGCCGAGGAGGCCGCGCACCGCGAAGAGCATCAGGACCAGGAACGCCATGCTCGCCCAGAGCACCATCATGGTCTGGCCGCGAACCAGCAACCACGCCCCGAACAGGCCGAACATGGAGGGCCCGAGATACCCGGCCAGGAAGATCAGGATGTTGAACAGCCAGGGCACCTCGGACGCCGGGGCGGTGACGCCGCCGCCGTCGCGATCGAATCTGATCGAGTGGAGCTTCCGGAACAGCAGTTTGGCGAGCAGCGCGTGACCGCCCTCGTGCGCGATCACGAGGACGTATTTCCCGACGAACCAGAGCGGCACCGCGATCACCCAGGACAGCAGCGCCGCCGACCAGGCCAGTCTGGACGGTGCCATGCCGCGAAGCTAACGATCGGATCCGATCGCCACCACGGTCCGATCGGCCGACTCGTTCCGGATCGACCGGTTCAGGCCAGCAGATCGGCGATCGCCCGCAGGCCGGTCTCGATCGCCTGCTCGGAGGTGTTGCCGAAGCCGAGCACCAGGCACGGCGGTTCGGCGCAGCCGTCGGCGCGGTAATCGCTCATGCCGTAGATGCCGACCCCGCGCGCCCGGGCCGCCGCGACGACCTCCTGCTCGCTCGCCCCGGCCGGCAGGTGCGCGACCGCGTGGAAGCCGGCCGCGAGGCCGGTGACGTGCGGGACGTGAGCGGACAGGATCGCCCGCCGCCGGGCGTAGACGGCGCGCATCCGGCGCAGCTGCCGGTCGTAGCGACCCGATTCGATCAGGGTCGCCAGGGCGAGCTGGTCGATGCCGGAGGTGCCGCGATCGGCGACGCTCTTCGCCACGGTCACGTCGTCGACCAGGGACGGCGGGAGCACGGCCCAGCCCAGGCGCAGCGCCGGCGCGAGGGACTTGCTGACCGTGCCGAGCGAGACGACCCGATCGGGGGCGAGCCCCTGCAGCGCGCCGACCGGCTCGCGGTCGTAGCGGAACTCGGCGTCGTAGTCGTCCTCGACCACGACGCCGTCGTGCTCGCGGGCCCAGGCCAGCAGCTCGAGCCGGCGCTCGGGCGCCATCACCACGCCGGTCGGCCACTGGTGAGCGGGCGTGACCACCACGACGCGCGCCCCGCTGCGGGCCAGGGCGGCCACGTCGATCCCGTGCTCGTCGACCGGGACCGGCACCGCGTCGATCCCGGCGCTCGACGCGGCGTCCCGAGCGGTCCGGACCGCTCCCGGATCCTCGAAGGCGACCCGGGTATGACAGCGATCGGCCAGCACCCGCAGGACCAGTCCGAGCCCCTGGGCGACGCCGGTGCAGATCAGGACCTGGTTCGCGTACGCGTCGGCCGCGCGCACCCGCCGCAGGTAGGCGGCCAGCACCTCGCGCAGGCGCGGATCCCCGTTCGGTGGCCCGTAGTCGAACGCCGCGTTCGGGGCGGTCCGGCACACCTGGCCGATCGCCCACGACCAGTCTTGCCGCGGGACCAGCCGCAGATCGGGCACGCCGGACCGGAAGTCGGCGACCAGCGGTGCCGCCGCGCGCGGCTGCTTCCCCGATGACTGCGGGCTCTTCGCGACCGTGGTGTGCGCGACCCTGGTCGCCGAGCCGGTGTGCGCGGTCAGATAGCCCTCGGCCTGGAGCTGGGCGTAGCACTCCTGGATCACGCCCCGGGACAGGCCGAGATTGCTCGCGAGCGCCCGCGACGACGGCAGCCGCTCCCCGGCGGCGAGCCGACCGGCCCGGATCGCCGCGCGCAGATGGCGCTCCACCTGGGAGCGCAGCGGCGTGGCCGAGGTGCGATCGAGTTCGAGCAGAAGCTGCGGACCCCAACCGGCCCACTCGATGGCCATGAGATTGGACCTTATCAGTGGTCCGGTTCCTTCCTAGCGTGGCCGGTATGAACACCGCCGCTCTCGCCCCGACCGCCGGCTCAGCGCTCGGCTTCTACCTCCCGCTCGCGGTTATCCCGCTGGTCGCGCCGTCGGCTTCGGTGGCCGGCCTGGCGACCGGAGCGTTTCTGATCGCCACCGTGCTGGTCGAGTTGCTCACCCCGCGGATCGTGGCCCGGCTGGGCTACCGGCGGACCTTCGCCGGCGGGCTGGTCCTGCTCGGCGCGCCCACCCTGGTCTTCCTGCGGGCCACCTCGGCCCCGGCGCTGATCGCGGCCGACGCGGTACGCGGAATCGGTTTCGCCATCGCCGTCGTGGCCGGCAACGCGCTGGTCGCCCTGGTGGTCCCGGCGGCACGTCGCGGCGAGGGGGTGGCCCTGGTCGGACTGGTCAGCGGCGTCTGCTCGCTGACCGCCCTCCCGGCCGGCCTGTGGATCGCTCACCGCTACGGCGCCGGCCCGGTCTTCGTCGTCGCCACGCTCGCGCCGCTGCTCGCGCTGGCCGCCCTGCCGTTCCTGCCCGACCCGCGGCCGGCCGAGCCGGCCGAGCCGGCCGGGCACGGCGTTGCGATGGGCTGGCGGCTTCCGGTCGTCTTCGCCGTCTGCACCTCCGCGGCCGGCGTGATCGTCACCTTCCTGCCGCTGGCGACCCCGGCTTCGACGGCGACCGTCGTGTTGTTCGTCCAGCCGGCTGTGAGCACCCTCGCGCGGTGGGCGGCCGGCCGGATCGGCGATCGCCATGGGCATTCCCGGCTGCTCGTGCCGGGCGTGCTGCTCGCGATCGGCGGCACCGCCGCGCTGGCCGCCACCGGATCGTTCGCAATCGTGCTGGCCGGCGCGACCGCCTTCGGCGCCGGGTTCGGCGTCCTGCAGAACGTCACCCTGGCGCTCATGTACGAGCGGGCGTCGCGCTCGGCGTACAGCGGGGTGAGCGCGGTCTGGAACGCCGCGTACGACCTGGGCATGGCGGCCGGCGCGATCGGTTTCGGCGTGCTCGTCCCCGCGACCGGTTTCGCCGCGGCGTTCTTGCTCACCGCCGCTACGATGCTGCCCGCCCTGGCGCCGGCCCGGCGCGAGTCGGCTCGCGGCCGGAACCCGATCGCGACCCGATCGGAGCTCGAGCTGTCACGATGAGGGCGTTGCCGGACATGGGGTGAGCGTGAGATCCGGAGCCGACCACGAGGAACACTTCCGGCGGGTGTACGCCGCCAGCTTCGAGCCGCTGCTCGCCTATGCCGTGCGCCGGGTGGAGCAGCCCGCCGACGCGGCCGACATCGTCGCCGAGACCTTCCTGGTCGCCTGGCGGCGGCGCCGGGAGATCCCGGCCGACGGCGAGGCCCGCCTCTGGCTGTACGGGGTGGCGCGGCGGGTGCTCGCCAACCACCACCGGGGCGACGTCCGGCGGGAGCGGCTCGGTCTGCGGCTGCGCCAGCGGCTGACCGCGTTCGCGACCGATCCCGCCGCCGAGGTGCCCGAGCGGCTCGCCGTCCGGGCCGCGCTCGCCCGGCTGAGCGAACTCGATCGGGAAGTTCTGCTGCTCAACGCCCGGGAGGGGCTCGAGCCGCGGGAGGCCGCCCAGGTGCTCGGCGTGTCGGCGGCCGCCGTGCGTACCCGTCTCTCCCGTGCCCGCGCCCGGCTGACGAAGGCGGCCGACGCGCTGCGCGGCAGCCACCAGTGGAAGTTCCTCCAGCGGATGAGCAAGGACGGCGACTACCCCGAGGTGTTCTGGGAGATGGCCGACGAGACCGCCGCCGGCAACCCGCCGGCCGACTACCGGGAGGCCCTCGGCTGCCCCTGACCGGCGGTCGTGACCGTCCAGCTGGCCAGCAGATTCAGAGCATCCTGCGACGGTGAACCGGGTTCCGCGCTGTAGGCGTTGAGCCGCAGGCCCGGGTCGGCGGTGAGCTCCATCGACTCGTACGCGAGCAGGAGCTCACCGACGACCGGGTGATGCAGGCGTTTGGTCCCGGTGCGGTGCTGGCGCACGTTGTGTGCCGCCCACCGGGACCGGAAGACCTCGCTCCGGGTGGACAACTCACCGATCAGATCCGACAGATTTCGATCGTACGGGTCGAGCCCGGCCTCCGACCGCAGCAGCGCGACGGTGTCCCCGGCGAGCCCGTCCCAGTCGACGTAGAAGTCCCGAGCGGCCGGATCGAGGAAGATGAAACGCGCCATGTTCGGTCGCTCGGCCACGAAAATCGGCGCGAAGACGGCCCGGCCGAGATGATTGGCGCCGAGCACGTCGAGGCGACCGTTCCGGACGTACGCCGGAACCATGGTCATCCCGTCCAGGATCCGCTGCACACCGGCCCGCACGTGCTGGCCGGCCGGGCGGCGGCGCCGGCGGGCGGCCGGGCCGGCGTTGGCCCGGCGGGCCAGGTCGTGGAGGTGGGCGCGCTCGGCGTCGTCCAGCTGAAGCGCCCGGCTGAGCCCCTGCAGCACGCTCTCCGAAACGCCGGAGAGGTTGCCGCGCTCGAGCCGGGTGTAGTAATCGACGCTCACCCCGGCGAGCATCGCGACCTCCTCGCGGCGCAGGCCGGCGACCCGCCGGGCACCGCCGTAGAGCGGCAGGCCGGCCTGCTCGGGGCTGAGCCGGGCGCGCCGGGTGGTGAGGAAGTCGCGAGCCTCGCTGCGGTGATCCATGGCTTCGACGCTACGTCGCGCCGGCGCCCGGCCGGGGAGGTCTGCCCAGGATCCTCATGCGCGCGCCGGCGATGCCGAGCCGCGGGGTGGGTGGAAGCTCGTCGGCGTGGTGCTGCTCCTGTGCGGAGCGGCGATCACCGCGCCGACCCCCGATTCGGCGCTCGGCCAGGCGGCCGCCGAGGACGACGCCGACGACCTGCTGTCGCGCGCCGATCACGCGATGTTCGCGATCAAGCGGGCCCGGCGATCGGCCCGGGCGGTCGCCTGATCTTCCCGAATCGCGGGACCAAAAAGCTGTACTTCCCTATATCGATCCCTTGTTACGCTCGGCGACCATGAGAGCTGACTTGGGTAATCTCACGTCCCGCCTGGTAGCCGCCGGATCGGCCGCGCTGCTCGGGCTGGCGGGTGCGGTGATCGCGGCCGACCCGGCCTCCGCCACCGGCCACCACCCACCCACGCCCGGATCGGCCGGCCTGGGCGACCGGCTGTATCCGCTGCTCGGCAACGGCGGCTACGACGTCCAGAACTACGACCTCAGCATCTTCTACCCGAAGAAGGACCCGGCCCAGCAGGTCCGCGGCGACGTGACGATCACGGCGGTCGCCACGCAGTCGCTGTCCCGCTTCGACCTGGACTTCGGCGGGGACGGGGTCGGCAAGGTCACGGTGAACGGCCGACCGGCCGCGTTCAGCCGTTCCGGCGACGAACTGGTCATCACGCCGCGGTGGCCGCTGGAGAACCACCGCCGGTTCACGGTCACCGTCTCCGGCTTCACCGCCACCCCGATCGCGCCCAACGCCAATTCGCCGGCCGGCTTCGTGAAGACGCCGGACGGCACGGTCATGGCCGGCCAGCCCGACCAGTCGCACCAGCTGTTCCCGAGCAACGACCACCCGCGCGACAAGGCCACGTACACGATCAGTATGACCGCGCCGGTGGGCTGGACCGCGACGGCGAACGGCCAACCGATCAGAACCACTCAGCACAACGGCTACATCACCTCCACCTACCGCGAGTTCAACCCGATGGCCAGCGAACTGATCCAGCTGGCGGTCGGCGATTTCGTCACCTACAACCGGGCGCCGGTCAACGGCATCCCGATCCGCGACGTCGTGCCGCGCCGGCTCGCCGGCAAGCTGCTGCCCGAGGCGGCCGACGAGCGCAACGAGGTGGCCTGGATGGAGAGCAAGGTCGGCCGGTACCCGTTCGAGCGGTACGGATCGCTCGTGATCGACGGCAATCTGGGCTTCGCGCTGGAGACCCAGACGCTGTCGCTCTACGACACCGGATTCTTCGGCCTGCCCACGGTGATCATCAACCCGATCCTCACCCACGAGCTCGCGCACCAGTGGTTCGGCGACAGCGTCGCGCCCTGGGCGTGGAGCGACGTCTGGCAGAACGAGGGACACGCCACCTGGTACGAGGTGCTCTACGCGTACGAGACCGGCACGCTCCCGCAGTACGCCGGGGTGAGCACGCTCGAGGAGTACTACAAGCGGGCGTACGCCAGCGGCGACAAGTGGCGGGCGCAGTACGGCCCGGTCGCCCACCCGCTGCGTTCGGATTCGATCTGGGACGTCTTCAACCCCAACGTGTACGACGGGGGAGCGCTCGTCCTGTTCGCGCTCCGGCAGAAGATCGGCGTGAACGATTTCGAGCGCCTCGAGCGGACCTGGGTTGCCAAGTACCGCGGCAGGTCGGCCTCGTCGCAGGACTTCATCGCGCTCGCGTCGCGCGTCTCCGGGCAGGACCTGCGATCGTTCCTGAACGATTGGCTGTACGGCACGAAGACCCCGCCGATGCCCGGTCACCCGGACTGGACGACGACGCCGGTCGCCGCCGCTTCGGTGGCGCCCGCCCTGCACCGCTGAGTCGCTTTCCGCCCCCGCGGTGACTCCGGTTACGGCGGGGGCGAAACTGCGGCGGGTTCTGCCGAGCGAGGGTGCCCGCGGGCCGTAGTGTCCGGATGTCATCCATGCGAGGGAGGAGCCCGCCGTGGCGGCTCAGGGGCACGGAGCGCGGGACACTGTCCGGCTGGCGCTGATCGTCGGCGCGCTGGGCGTCGTCTTCGGCGACATCGGGACCAGCCCGATCTACACCGTGCAGACGGTCTTCAACCCCGACGACCCGCACCCCGTGCCGGTCACCATCGACAACGTGTACGGCGTGGTCTCGCTCATCTTCTGGTCGGTCACCATCGTCGTCACCGTGCAGTACGTGCTGCTCGCGATGCGCGCCGACAACGACGGCGAGGGCGGCGTGATGGCGCTGATCACGCTGTTGCGGCGCTCGGGCGCGTACCGCGGGCGGAGGACGGCGGCGTGGCTGGCGGCGCTGGGTATCTTCGGCGCCTCGCTGTTCATCGGGGACAGCATGATCACGCCGGCCATCTCGGTGCTCTCGGCCGTCGAGGGCCTCAAGATCGTCGAGCCGTCGTTCGCCGAGGCGGTCGTGCCGATCACCGCGGTGATCATTGTGGTCCTGTTCCTCGTGCAGCGCCGCGGCACCACGGCGGTCGGCCGGGTCTTCGGCCCGGTCATGATCGCCTGGTTTCTCACGATCGGGGTGCTGGGCGTCCTCGGCATCGCCAAGCACCCCGCGATCCTGAAAGCGCTTTCCCCGACGTACGCGCTGGGCTTCCTGTTCGGCCATTTCGGCATCGCCTTCTTCGCTCTCGCCGCGGTTGTGCTCGCGGTCACCGGCGCCGAGGCGCTCTACGCGGACATGGGTCATTTCGGCCGCAAAGCGATCAGCCGGGGATGGCTCTTCCTGGTCTTCCCCGCGCTGGTGCTGAACTACTTCGGCCAAGGAGCGCTCGTCCTCGGCGACACCGCCAACCTCAGCGGCCCGTTCTTCCTGCTCGCTCCGGGCTGGGCGCGGCTGCCCCTCGTGCTGCTCGCCACCGCCGCCACGGTGATCGCCGCACAGGCCGTTGTCACCGGCGCGTTCTCGGTCACCTCGCAGGCTGCCCAGCTCGGCTATCTGCCGCGGTTGCGGGTGCGACACACGAGCGAGAAGGAGATCGGTCAGATCTACGTGCCGTGGATCAATTGGCTCCTGCTCGTCTCGGTGCTCACCCTGGTCTTCGCGTTCCGCAGCTCGGCCGCCCTCGCCTACGCGTACGGCATGACCGTGACCGGCACGATCACCATCACCGCGTCGCTGTTCTTCTACATCGCCCGGCAGCGGTGGAAGACGCCGCTCTGGCTGCTGGTGCCGGGCGCCACCATCATCTTGTTCGTCGACCTGCTGTTCGTGGCGGCCAACCTGACCAAGTTGCTGCACGGCGCCTGGCTGCCACTTCTGATCGCGCTGATCGCGTTCACCGTGATGGCCACCTGGCAAAAGGGGCGGGAGATCGTCACCGCCAAGCGGCAGAGCACCGAGGGGTCGCTGACCGAATTCATCGAGCACCTCCGGCGAAAAGCGGCATCGATCGCGAAAGTCCCCGGCACCGCCATCTTCCTCAACCGCGGCAATCAGACCGCGCCGCTCGCGATGCGGGCGAACGTCGACCACAACCACGTCCGGCATGAGCACGTTCTGATCATTTCGGTCGAGACGCTGCCGGTGCCGCGCCTGACCGACGAGGATCGGATCGAGGTCGACCCGCTCGGCTACGAGGACGACGGCATCTTCTACGTGAGCATGCGCTTCGGCTACGCCGAGACCCAGGACCTGCAGTCCGCCCTCCGGCTGCTCGATTCCGACACGACCGAGGGCCAGCTCGATCTCGAGAACGCCTCCTGGTTCCTCTCGAAGATCGAGCTGCGGCGGGGGGACGCGCCGACGATGGCCACCTGGCGGAAGCGGCTGTTCATCGCCACCTCCTACATCACGGCCGACGCCGCCGAGCACTTCGGCCTGCCCCGCGATCGCACGGTCATCATGGGCTCGCACATCGAGGTCTGACCGCTTCCGCCGATCGGCTTGTCCTCCGGGCCTTAGGCAACGTTCAATCGTGGGGTGAGCGACGAGGGCATGCTGGGACGGATCCGGAACGGGCTGATCGGGCAGGGGGAGGTGCTGGACGGGCCGTTCGGGCCGCGGCGCATCACGTACGCGGACTACACCGCCTCCGGGCAGGCGCTCGACTTCATCGAGGAGTTCATCCACGACCAAGTGCTTGCCCGGTACGCCAACACGCACACCGAGGCGTCGGCGACCGGGGCGCAGACCGGGGCGCTGCGCGAGCAGGCGCGATCGCTCATTCACCGCAGCGTCGGCGCGGGCCCCGAGCACGTCGTCATCTTCTGCGGTTCCGGGGCGACCGCCGCGGTGGCCAAGCTGGTCGGCATCCTCGGGCTCCGCATTCCCGAGAAACTCGATGACGAGTACGGGTTGAGCGCGCACATCCCCGCCGGCGAGCGGCCGGTCATCTTCGTCGGCCCCTACGAGCACCACTCCAACGAACTGCCGTGGCGCGAGTCGATCGCCGACGTGGTCGAGATCGAATCCGATCACACCGGTCACGTCGACCTCACGGCGCTCGCGAGCGCGCTGCGGAAGTACGCCGATCGGCCGCTGCGGATCGGCAGCTTCTCGGCGGCGTCGAACGTGACCGGAATCCTGACCGACACCGCGGCGGTCTCCCGGGTGCTGCGCGAGCACGGCGCGCTGTCGGTCTGGGACTACGCGGCGGCCGGGCCGTACGTGCCCATCTCGATGGCCGGCAAGGACGCCGTCTTCCTGTCGCCGCACAAGTTCGCCGGCGGGCCGCAGACGCCGGGCGTCCTGGTGGTCGACCGGCGCCTGCTGACGAACCGGGTGCCCACGATCCCGGGCGGCGGAACGGTCGCCTACGTCGATCCGACCGGGCACCGGTACCTCACCGACCCGGTGGCCCGGGAGGAGGGCGGCACCCCGGCGATCGTCGAGTCGATCCGGGCCGGACTGGTGTTCGCCGTCAAGGACGCGGTCGGCGCCGCGCGGATCGAGGAGCGCGAACACGAGCTGTGGCAGCGGGCCCGGGAGCGGTGGGGCTCGGCGGCCCGGATCGAGATCCTCGGCGACCTCGAGGCCGACCGGCTGTCGATCGTGTCGTTCCAGGTGCGGGCGGGGGAGCGGTATCTGCACCACAACTTCGTCGCCGCGCTGCTGAACGACCTCTTCGGGATCCAGGCGCGCAGCGGCTGTTCGTGCGCGGGACCGTACGGCCATCGGCTGCTGGGGATCGACGAGGCGCACTCCCGGGAGTTCCGCGGGGAGATCGTCGACGGCTGGGAGGGCATCAAGCCGGGCTGGTCGCGGCTCAACTTCAACTACTTCATCACCGACACCGTCGCCGATTACCTGATCTCGGCGGTCGAGCTGATCGCCGAATACGGGTCACGGCTCCTGCCCGAGTACCGGTTCGCGCCACGGACCGGGCTGTGGACCCACGTCGGGCACGTCGCGCCGCGGGTGCGGCTGGCCGATCTGCGGCTCGGCGCCGACGGCTCGATCACCATGCCGCCGCGGCCCACGCTCTTCGCCGGCGAGGACGCTCTGGCCGGCTATCTCGCCGAAGCGCGGGAGATCATGAGCTCGCGACCGGAACCGATCGATGGCGTACGGCTGGACCTGCCGGCCGCTTTCGAGAAGCTCCGCTGGTTCCTGCTGCCCGACGCCTGCCTCGGGTGAGCGGTTCGGTCCGCCTGATCCGATTCGCTCTCGCCGGCGGCGGCGCCGTGCTGGCGGCCGCCATTCTGCTCGTCACCGGGGTCAGCCTGTGGCCGGGCCACTCGCGGCCGCAGGAGCAGGTCGGCTACCTGTGGACCAACTACGGTCCGCGCGTGGCCGTCCTGTCGGTGATGGCCGTGGTGCTGGCATGCTGGGCGGCGCCGTCCGGGCGATCGAAAGCGATCGTGGCGGTCGTGACCGGTCTCGCGCTGGCCGGCGCGTTTCTGCAGGTCGGACGGGTCGTCGTCGCCACGGTCCGGGCCGGGGGTTCGGTCGACCTGCTGAGCGCGCTGCTGCTGTCACCGGACAAATCACACAGCCCCGACGCATGGGCGGTCTACAACCGCGTCGACGGCCAGGACCTGCGCGTCGCGATCTGGCAGCCCGCCGGTGCCACCGCGCCTGCCGGCGCCACCGCGCCTGCCGGCGCCACCGCGCCTGCCGCGGCCCCGTCTGCGGCGCCCTCTCGCGCGGCCCGCGCTCCCGTCATGTTCGCGATTCACGGTGGCGGATGGATCGACGGCAACGGGACGGCCGCCGACTACGGTCCCGAGGCGGCCTGGTGGGCGGCGCGTGGCTGGCTGTTCGTGAGCGTCGACTATCGCCTCTCCACCTCCACCCGCGCGACCTGGGACAAGTCACCCGCCGACGTGGCCTGCGCCCTGACCTGGACCGCCACCACCATCGCCCGCTACGGCGGCGACCCCACCAGGATCGTGGTCAAGGGCGACTCGGCCGGCGGCAACCTGGCCATCAATCTGGCCTACTCGGCCGCCCAGCACACGGCCGTCTCCGCCTGCGCCGGACCGGTGCCCGTCCCGCGCGCGGTCGTCACGTCGGTGCCGGTCGTGGATCCGCGGAACGCCTACGACCACGGCGTGCCCCAACCCACGGCCGCTCCCAAGGTGTTCATCCGCAACTATCTGGGCGGCACGCCGGAGCAGTACCCCGACCGGATTCGATCGATCTCGTCCGCGACCTATCTGTCCGCCGCCGCGCCACCCACGCTGATCGTCGAGCCGGCCGAGGACGGCTTCATCCCGTCCGAAGCCGTCTTCGCCTTCGCGGCCGAGGCCAAGGCCGCCGGCGTGGACATGACGATCGTCCGGATACCGACCACGAACCACTTCCCGGTGTACGCCGACTCGCCAGCCGGCCAGGCCAACCGTACGATCACCCTCGCCTACCTGCGGAAGCTCCTCGGTCAGAGCTGAGCAAGCAGTTGCTCGGTATCCCGCACGTCCCCGAACCGGGGCAGCGTCACGGCCAGCGCGTGCTCGTGTTCCGCCGCCGTCATCCCGCTCATCGCGTCGGCCGCGAACACCACCTCGAACCCGTGATCGGCCGCCGCCCGCGCCGTCGACTCGACGCCCATGGTCGTGGCCAGCCCGGCCATGATGACGGTGTCGACGACGCGCTCCCGGAGCCGCTCGGCCAGCCCGGTGCCGTAGAAGGCGCCGATCGTCCGTTTGACCACCTCGATGTCGTCCTCCAACGGCGCCATCTCCGGCACGAACCCGCTGCCCGGCGGCTGCTCGGTCACGTTCGGCCGCTCGACCCGGACTGCGACGACGGTCCCGCCCGCCTTCCGCAGCGCGGTCGCCAGCCGGACCGTCCGAGCCACCACGTCGGCGCCGCGGTGCGGTCCCATGTCCAGCTCGACGATCCGGGGCATCAGGTCGACGGCGATCAGTGCGGTCCGATCGGCAACGAGGGTCATGCCGGGAGCCTACGTGCCCGGCGGATCGCCGCTCACCGGAAGCAGGTCAGGACGGTATTTGACCGGTTGCGGCCGGGCCCGGCGTCGTCGATCGGTCGTGGCCCGCGCGGGTCGCGGCGACGATCGCCAGCACTCCGGCCAGGACGATCGGGAGACCGATCGTCAGGATGCCGACCAGGCCCAGCCCGAGCAGCAGCACGCCCGAAGCGATCAGAACCGGCCGGCGGCCGCGTGCGGCGCGCATCGCCCCGTAGCCGGCCAGCAGGGCGGCCACCGCGAGCCCGGCGACGAACCAGATAGCCGGCGAATTCCCCTGCTCGTGGATGATCCAGAGATAGACGCCGTCCATGAGCAGGGCGATCGCGGCCGTGACCGCCGCCCACAGCCTCCCGGAGTTCATGCCTCATCGTGACAAGCCCGGGCGCGGCTGTCGACCCCGGACCGGGAGCGAGGGGACCGCGCCGATCCGGCCGGCCGGCCCGCGTGGCGTGTCGGCTTGGGAAAACCTTTTCCGACTGCGTTGCCCGAAGATATTGACGTACGCGATCGCGCCTTCGTAACGTGGCCGAAACTTCAAGAATCTCTCCGTCAGAGGTGACCACGCGGTGCGAAAAGGTTTTCTTCGTTTCCTCAGACCGACACTCGCCGCGACGCTCGGCGGTGCACTGCTGACGGCCGCCCCGGCCGTCCCGGCGCGAGCGGCCGGCGACGGCGACGGCGACGGGCCGATCGTCGCGTACACCTTCGACACCGACGACCTGTCCAAAGGCGTGATCGCCGACTCCTCCGGCCACGGGCTCGACGGCACCCTGGTCAACGGCGCGACCGCCGCCCTGGTGGACGGCGCCGGCGGCGGGCACGCGCTCCACCTGCCGGGCGGCGCGTCGGGTTCCGCCGGAGCGTACGTCTCGTTGCCGAAGGCCATTCTCGACGGCCGCACGGATCTGACCGTTGCGGCGCGGGTGCGCTGGGACGGGACCACGGCGCCCTGGCAGTGGATCTACGCGCTCGGCAAGGACACCAGCCGCTACCTGTTCACCACGCCGGACAACGGGGACGGGCTGTTGCGGACCGCGGTGACCTCGAACTACGCCGGCGCGGAGGCGCAGGTCACCGGCTCGTCCGCGCTGCCGGCGAACGCCTGGAAGACGCTCACCGTCACGCTCGACTCGACGGCCAAACGGGTGACCACCTATCTCGACGGCGCGGCCGTGTCGAGCGCGCCGACCACCGTCACCGCGGCGCAGCTGATCGACGCGGCGACCACCTCGGCCGGTTTCCTCGGGCGATCGTTCTATCCGGATCCGCTCTTCGACGGGGCGATCGACGACTTCCGCGTCTACGGCCGGGTGCTCTCGTCCGCCGAGATCGAAGCGGGCGTGCTCGGCCAGAACGTGCCGACCGCGACCGGCCTGACCCAGACCGCGTTCGATCTGCGGACCACGGCCGGTACCGCGCCCGCCCTGCCGGCGACCGTTCGTGCGCACTTCACCGACGGCTATGACCGCGACCTGCCGATCACCTGGCCGGCCGTCGATCCCGCTCGGTACGCGCAGCGGGGCACCTTCACCGTCAACGGCACGGCCGGCGGGATCGCGGTGACCGCGACCGTCACCGTCATCCGCGAGGGCGAGATCACGATCGACCTGTCGAAGACGACCGGAAGGTTCCATGGCGGCGCCGCCGGCTCGCTCTACGGCCTCTACGGCGACGGCGTGCCGACCGACAATCTGATCGAAGGCATGCATCTGCGCACGGTCTCGACCAAGGCGCAGGACGGCCCGCAGCACCCGGGCGCCGACGCACTCGAGGTGGTCGGGCCGCTCGCGGACAGCACCGGCGGTGACGTCTACGTCTACATGACCGACATCCACCGCGGCTTTCCGTACCAGTGGCCGGGCAGCACGCCGGCCGAGAAGCTCGCCACCTACGAGCAGAAGATCGCGACGCAGGTCGATCAGGTGAAGACGCTCGACGACGCGCATCGCAAGCACATCGTGTTCGTGCCGTTCAACGAGCCCGAGGGCAACATGTTCGGCACCGGCGAGTGGTCGTACGACGGCGTGAGCTGGCTGACCGACCCGGCCGACTACTTCCGGGCCTGGGACGAGGTCTACCACCTGATCAAGACCAGGATGCCGGACGCGCGGATCGCCGGTCCGAACACGAGCGTGCTGTACGGGCAGGTCAAGGGCTTCCTGCAGCACGCGAAGGCGGCCGGAACGCTGCCCGACGTGATCACCTGGCACGAGCTGAGCCACCCGGAGAAGGTGCGGCAGGACGTCGCGCAGTACCGCGCCTGGGAGGCCGAGGTGCTGCCCGGCACGAAACTGCCGATCAACATCAACGAGTACGCGTTCAACTACCACACCTCGGTGCCCGGCCAGATGATCCAGTGGATCTCGGCGATCGAGGAGTCCAAGGTGGACGCCGACATCGCGTACTGGAACATCGACGGCAACATCTCCGACTCGGCCGTGCAGGCCAACCGCGGCAACGGCCAGTGGTGGCTGTTCAACGCGTACGGCGGGATGACCGGCGACACGGTCGCGGTGAGCCCGCCGTACCCGGGCCAGAACTACACGATGCAGGGCGTGGCCACGCTCGATCGCGCCAAACGGCAAGCGCAGGTCATCCTGGGCGGCTCGTCCGGCGCCGGCTACGTCCGGTTCACCAACGTCCCGGCGAAGGTCTTCGGCCGCAACGTGCACGCCTGGATCCGGGAGATCCCGTGGACCGGTCAGATCGGTGACTCGGCACCCCCGCGGCTGATCGCGGAGAAGGACCTCAAGGTGGTCGACGACACGGTCGCGGTCGAGCTGAACGGCCTGACCGAGTCGTCCGCCTACCAGCTCGTGTTCACCCCGGCCGGCGACACCGCGAGCACGTCGTCGCCGACCCCTACGCTCTGGCAGGGCTCGTACGAGGCCGAGAACGCCACCTACACCGGCGGCGGCTACAGCAGGAACGGCCCGGAAGGCTCCACCGCGGACGTCTCGAAGTTCTACACCTCGGGCGGCTACGACGTCGGCGGCCTGCGCACCGGCAGCGACGGCGTGCTCTCCTTCACCGTCGACGTCCCGGCCACCGGGCGATACGACCTGAGCGTTTTCGCCAACTCGCTCAACACCTACCCCCTCGTGAAGGACCAGGGGCCGACCAACGTGTTCCTGCGCGTCGACGGCGCCGCCGAGCAGGAGCTGTTCCTGCCGCTCGGCTACAAGTGGGTGGTCTGGGACCACACCGACACGACCGTTCAGCTCACCAAGGGCACCCACACGATCGCGCTGGCCGCCCGCAGCCTGGACGGCACCAGAACCACGAAGGGCGACGCGATCCTCGATCGCATCACGCTCGCGCTGCCCAATCCGATCGCAACCGTGCAGACGTACGAGGCGGAGCTCGCCGACCTGCACAACGCGCTGCCCGTCTACGCGCTGCCGCGCAAGGTCTCCGGCTCGGGCGACGTCGCGCTGGCCCGCGGCGGCACCGCCACGTTCTGGGTCTACTCGAAGGCGGACGCCGAGTCGGTGCTCGACCTGAAGGTGTCCGCCGGGACCGTGCGGATGGCCGTGAACGGCATCGACGTGCCGGCCGGCAAGCCGGTCGCGGTGTCGCTCTCCGGCGGCATCAACAAGGTGACCGTCACCGGAACCGGCCTCGGCGCGCTGATCGACAAGCTCGACGTGCGCCCCGCCGCCGGCGCGCTCGAGGCCACCACCCTGGAGGCTGAGAACGCCACGCTGACCGGCACCGCCACCGCCGTCGCCCGGCCGCTGGCGAGCGGGGGAGCGGCGGTCACCGGGATCACCGGCGACAACACGCTCACCTTCCCGGTCACCGCGGACCGGGCCGGCACGTACGCGCTGCGGATCCGCTACGCCAACCCCGAGCAGGCCGACGCCACCCACTACAACCCCGACCCGCTCGCCCGGCACGCCGACATCACAGTCGACGGCGGGACGGCCCAGCGGGTGCTCTTCCCGTACACCTTCCACGCCGACGACTTCGCCGAACTGACCGTGCCGGTGCAGCTCAGACGCGGCGCGAACACGATCCGCTTCTCGTCCGCCGAACTGCCCAACTTCGACGGCGTCACGTACGCCTCGGACACCTGGCCGGGCATCCTGCTCCGCTCGCGGTACGCCCCCGACGTCGACAGCGTGACCGTCGCGCCGTTCGCCAGAACGATCGCAAAACAAAGAAACTAACCGGGCGTACGCCCGAGAAAGGCCACCAACTGATCGCCCGGCGGCGCGTCGCCGGGCACCCCCACCGGCCGGCCGAACCGCCCCGGCCGATCTCCCGCCCGGATCAGCACGACCGCCAGGTCGAGCAGTTCGTCGGCGAGATCGGCCGGGATCGGCCGGTCGCTCCCGCACGAGCGGGCCACGTCCCAGCCGTGCACCGCCAACTCGATCGCACCGGCGCCCGCCACCAACGGGGTCGTCAGGTGCGCCCGCGCCACCCGTACGACCGAAGCGCCGCAGGCATGAGCCCAGGCACCCACCAAGCGTGACGCCCGCTCCCGCACCCGCGGAAGGACGTCGCCGGCCGAGGCCGGCGACGTCATCGTCACCCGCCCGGTGGACACCGCCTCCTCCAGCGCGGCCATCGAATCGATCACGTGGTCCAGCAGGTCGCGCAGGTTCCAGCCGGCGCACGGCGTGGGCCGGGCCAGCATCGGCGGCGCGACGAGGGAGACGCTGCCCAGGCAGTACGCGACCGATCGTTCGAGAACGGCCACTCCGGCCCGCAGCGCCGTGTCCATGTCAGACCGGAATCGACTCGGGCAACCCGAAAGTCGCGAACAGGCGCAGGTCGAAGAAGCTCGACACGTGGCTGACGCCCTGCGGGGTCAACGTCAGCACGGGCAGGTTGAACGGCCGGTAGGTGTCGCCGTCGCGCATGTAGAGGCCGAACGCGAACTGGCCGTTCGCCCTGGTCGCGACCAGCTTCATGTCGCCCGGGCCCTGGGCCGGGCAGCGGGTGTCGATCAGCCGGGCGATGTCCTCGGCGCCCTGGTACCAACCGGTGAACGGCGGCATCTCCCAGACGGCGTCCTTGGTGAAGATGTCGACGAGCGCGGCGATGTCCTTCGCCTCGAACGCGGCCACGAACCGATCCAGCAGCTCACGCTGTTCGGACTCGCTCGGTTCGGTCACCTCGTCGGCCGAGACGGTCGCCTGCTCCAGCTGCGCGCGGGCGCGCTGCAGGGCGCTGTTCACCGAGGCGGTGGTCATGTCGAGCATCTCGCCGACCTCGGCGGCCGGCCACTGCAGGACCTCGCGCAGGATCAGCACGGCCCGCTGCCGCGGCGGCAGGAACTGCATGGCCGCGACCACCGCGAGCCGAATGCTCTCCCGGCCGGTGACGACCGCCGCCGGGTCGTCGCTGACCAGCGAGTCCGGCATCGGCTCGAGCCACGGCACCTCGCGCTGCTCGATCAGCGCGTCGGCCGGGTCCGAGCTCGGCGCGCCCAAACCGATCGGCAGCGGTCGCCGGCTGCGCGACTCGAGCGCGTTCAGGCAGGCGTTCGTCGCGATCCGATGCAGCCAGGTCCGCATCGACGACCGGCCCTCGAACCGGTCGTACGAGCGCCACGCCCGCACGTACGTCTCCTGCACCAGGTCCTCGGCGTCGTAGACCGAGCCGAGCATCCGATAGCAGTGGGCGAGCAGCTCCCGCCGGTAGGGATCCGCCTGCCGCACGAACTCGGTGTCCACCGCGCCACCTCCTCGTAGATACCGACCGGGCTCCGCCGCGAAATTCATCGCTGACCCGGCGATGAATTTCGCCGGCCGGGCCGGTCTGTCCTGGCGATCGTAATGAGTGAGGGAGGTCGGCGGCCGTGCCGAAGACGACGGATCGCAGGTGGTTCGCACTACTCGTGCTCTGCGCGGGAATGTTGATGATCATTCTGGATGTCACCATCGTGAATGTCGCCCTGCCGGCGATCCAGGGTGAGCTGGGCTTTTCCCGGACCGGGCTGGCGTGGGTGGTCAACGCCTACCTGATCCCGTTCGGAAGTCTGCTGCTGCTGGCCGGCCGGCTGGGTGACCTGGTCTCCCGGCGTGGCGTCTTCGTATCGGGCCTGATCGTTTTCACGCTCGCGTCCGCGCTGTGCGGGCTGGCGTCGAGCCGCGAGATGCTCATCGCCGCCCGATTCCTTCAAGGCGTCGGCGGGGCGGCCACCTCGGCGGTCATCCTCGGGATGATCGTCACGATGTTTCCGGAGGCGCGGGAGCAGGCGCGGGCGATCGGCGTCTACAGCTTCGTGGCCTCCGCCGGGGGAGCGGTCGGGCTGCTGCTCGGCGGCGTGCTCACCTCGGCGGTGAACTGGCACTGGATCTTCTTCGTGAACGTGCCGGTCGGAGTCTGCACCATTGCCGCAGCCCGGAGGTTGATCCCGGCCGATCGGGGGCCGGGGCTGCGGCAAGGTGCGGACGTGCTGGGAGCGGTTCTGATCACCGGCGCGCTGATGGTCACGGTCTACACCGTGGTGACGCCCGGCGGATCGCTTCCGCTCGCGCTGCTGGCCCTCGGGCTCGGGGTGGCGTTCGTGGCCCGCGAGGCCACGGCCGCCGCGCCGCTGGTCCCGCTGCGCATCTTCCGCCAGGGCGAGACCGCCCGCGCCAACCTCGCCCAGCTGCTCAGCGCGGCCGGGATGTTCGGCATGTTCTTCGTCGGAGTGCTCTACTGCCAGCACGTGCTCGGCTACGACGCGATGCAGATCGGGCTGGCGTTCCTGCCGGTCACGGTCGTGATGGGCGGGCTGTCGCTGCGCTACACCGAGCGGCTGATCGGGCGTTTCGGGGCGCGAAAGCTGGTGCTCACCGGTCTCGGGCTGGTGGTGGCCGGGCTGGCCTACTTCGCGCGGGTGCCTTCGGACGGGTCATATCTGGTCGATGTGCTGCCGGCGATGCTGGTGCTCGGCGCCGGCGGCGGGCTGGCGTTTCCGGCACTCGCCGCGCTGGCCATGTCGTCGGCCACCCCGGACGACGCGGGCCTGGCCTCGGGCGTCTTCAGCACCACCGCGGAGGTCGGCTCGGCGCTCGGTCTGGCCGTGCTCGCCACGCTCTCGGCCGGGGGTTACCGACTGCCGTTCATCGCCGCCGCCGTCATGGTCGCGGCCGGGCTGGCCGTCCTGGTGAAGCGCCCGGCCACCGTCGCCGTCGAAAAAGAGCTGGTCACCGCATAAGGAGTAGTCATGCTGCAGAAACTCGTTCAGGAAGCGATCGACGCCCAGGTCTCCTCCGGCCGGGAGAAGGCCGTTCAGGTGGCCGTCTACCGGGACGGCGAACTGATCGTCGACGCGGTCGCCGGGCCGGCCACCCCGTCCTCGCTGTTCTACACGTGGTCGATGGGCAAGGCGATGACCGCGACCATCGTGCACCGGCTCGCCGAGCGGGGCGTCTTCGGCTACGACACGACGATCGCCTCGGTCTGGCCGTCGTTCGGCGCCGAGGGCAAGGAGGGGGTGACCCTGAGGCAGGTCCTCCAGCACACGGCCGGCGTGCCCGGCATCGGCGCCACCACGACGATCGCGGACGTCTGCGACTGGGACCTCATCTGCGATCGGATCGCCGCCGGGCCGCTCTGGTGGGAGCCGGGCACCCAGGTCGGCTATCACGCTTACACCTTCGGCTACATCCTCGGCGAGTTATGCCGCCGGGCCACCGGCAAGGCGCTCGGCGACCTGCTGCGCGAGGAGATCGGCGCGCCGCTCGGGGTCGCCGACGACCTCTGGTTCGGCATGCCCGAGTCGCCGCGGGCCCGCCTGGTGCCGCTGGTCGACTCGCCCCCGCCGCCCGGCATGTCGTTCGAGCTGCCGCCGGACTCGCCGATGGCCCGGGCCGCGTCGGCCGAGCTGTGGCCGACCGCGGCGCTCGGCAACCGATCCGATGTGCTCGGCGCGGACCTCCCGGCCGGCGGCAAGATGACCGCCCGGGCGATCGCCAAGCTGTACGCCGCCCTGATCGGTACGGTCGACGGCGTCCGCCTTCTCTCCCCGGCGACGGTCGAAGCGATCGGAAACGACACCTTCGGGGGCATTGACCAGGTCTTCGGAAACCGGGCCCGGTTCGGGCTCGGCTTCGCGCTCGGCCGGCTCGGCGGCGGGCCGGGCGACACGTCGTTCGGCTGGGGCGGGATGGGCGGTACCTTCGGATACGCCGATCCGGCGACCGGAACCGCCGTCGCGTATTGCAAGAATCTGCAGACTATGGATTTCGCGACCGCCACCGAGATCGTCGAGCTGGTCAACCGCTGAACCCCGGGACATTACCTGCCCGTAAACATCGGTATGACCGAGGTCTATCGGGCGACACATCTGGCCCGCTTCCACCTGCGGAGGCGATGGGTGGCCGTGGCGGCCAGCTTGGTGGTGCTGATCGTCGCGGCCGGCATGCTGGCGATGGCGGTACCGCTACCGATCTTCGAGGATTTCCTCAACCGCCAGGTCGTCTCCCGGGTGAGCGCTCAGGTCGCCTGCCCCGGCGCCCTGACCACCCCGCCGACGGTCACCGTCGCCGGCGGCCCGCTCGTGCCGCAACTGCTCCGCGGCAGCCTCGACGAACTGCGGCTGACGGTGCCGGACGCCACGCTCAGCGGCGTCCCGCACGCGGCGTTCGTGGCGACCATGAAGGACGTGAGCCAGCCGGACAAGAACAGCACGCACGTCGGGAGCATCGACGCGACCGTCACGGTCGGTTTTGAGCACTTGCCCGCCACGCCGGGGGCCACCACGCCGACCTTCAAGCGCGCCCCCGACGGCGGGCTGACCGTCGACGTGGTGATGCCGGCGGAAGCGGCCAAGAACGTGCGGGCCAAGCTCTACCTGCGGATGGCGATCGTCGGCGAGACCGCCCGCTCGATCCCCGACAAGCTGCAGATCTTCGGGCAGAGCGTCTCGGCGGCGAAGGTGGGCGATCTGACCGGTGGGACGCGCACCGAGCGGCTGCCGCACCTGCCGGACGGCGTCGCGTACAAATCGATCTCCCCGCGGAAGGACGGCGTGCACGTCGCGCTCGCCGGCGTCGCCACCACCGCGCTGTCGGAGTTGCCGACCCAGGTCGGCGGCCGATCGGTCACCTACTCGGCCACCGGCGGGCTGCTCGGCATCAACACGTCCGCGATCGGCCTGCCGCTGACCATCTTCACCTCGCCGGTCCTGTCCGGCGGCACCCTCACCCTCACCCCGACCAAGGTGCACATCCTGGGTGGTGACCACGGCACGAACGATCCGATCGCCAAGCTCGTCCTCTCCCAGGTCGATCAGAAAGACCTTTCCCGTACGCTGCCGGCCCTGCCCTCCGGGGTCGCCTACCGATCGGTCTCGGTCGACGCCGGCGGCATCCGGGTGGTCATCGGGGGCGAGACGGTCAAGCCGTTCTCGGCGCTGACCCAGCCGCCCGGCGACAACCCGACGGTGTTCGGCGCCGAGGACGGTTTCCTGACCGCCAGCCAGACGGGCGGCTCGGGCGAGGCGACGCCGATCGAGCTCTACGGGCGGCCGCAGATCCGTGGCGCCACCTTGGACATCTCGCCGCAGCAGATCGAGATGTTCGGCATCCGCTTCCCGGCCAAGAACGTGCTGCGGGAGGTGGCGGCGCAGCAGACGACGTTCCCGCTGCAGGCACTGCCGGCCAATCTGCGGTACGACAAGGTGGAGGTGTTGCCGGCCGCCCTGCGCATCCACCTGAGCGGCAAGGATGTGACGCTCACCCGAGGCAGCCTGACCGGCGGCAGCTGCTAGTGCGCCTCCTTCCGTCGCGGGCGCTGCTCAACTTTCTCGCCGGGGTGCTCGCGGCGGTGGGCGTCGACCTCGTCGTCCGGTCACTCAGCGCCGGGCCTCGCCCCGGATCGTCCACGCCGTCGCACTGGCCGGATTCGCGCTGATCGCCGCGATCGCCGGCCTGCCCGGCCGGGCCTGGTCCCGGATTTCCTGCCGCCCGGGCGCTCACGGTCCGGCAAAACGGGTCCGAACACCGGCGACGACATTTTGATCGGTTGCACCGTCACGCCACCCGCTGCCCTTGCCGAAGGCGCGAAGATAACCATCAATATGAGGAAGTCGGGAACGCGAAACGCGCTAGGTTCCTGGTATAGCCCGACCGGCGAGGGCGCGCGGCGAAGGCAGATGTGGGCATCTCCACGGCAAGCCCGAGAGGATCGTTCGATGAGCGAGATTGCCGTCCTCGGCTCGGCGCGTACCGGCAACGCCGGAACGCAGTGGCTGCGGAATCGCAGTGTGAAGGCGAAGGTCTTGTCCGGCATCGTGCTGATGGCCGTGGTGGCGCTGATCGTCGGCGTCCTGGGCATCACCCAGATGCAGGCGCTGAACGCCCGCGCCAATGAGCTGTACGCCCGTGGCATGGTTCCGCTGGCCCAGGTGCAGGCCGTCAGCGACGACGCGAGGCAGGGCCAGGCCGCGTTGCTCAACCACGTGGTCTCGCAGGATCCGGCGACGATGAGCCGCTACGAGCAGCAGATCCGGGACGCCACCACGCGCTTCGCCACCGACCTGGACAGCTACGCCGGCACCAGCGCGGCACCGCAACTGGTGCTGGAGGAACGGCAGGCATGGTCGGCCTTCCAGCAGGACCTGACGACCGGTCTCGCCCTGAGCAAGCGCAACGACACCGCCGGCTTCCAGCGGTTTCGCGACAGCCAGCTCGGCCCCGACCTGGACAAGGTGCTCACCATGGCCACGCAGCTGGTGGGCGCCGAGAACGCGCGCGCCAAGCAGCTGGTCGACGCCGCCGGACGGACCTACGCGTCCGCGCGTACGACGATGATCTTGGTGTTGATCGCGGGTCTGCTGCTCGCGCTGGCGTTCGGGTTCTTCGTGGCCCGGATGATCGCGACCGCCGTGCGCCGCGTCGCCCACGTGGTCGACGGGCTCGCGGTGGGCGACCTGACCCGGCGCGCCGAGGTGACGAGTGCGGACGAGGTCGGGCAGATGGCGGCCAAGGTGGAGCACGCGATCGGCAACATCAAAGGCCTGATCGACGAGATGAACCGGATCGCCGTGCAGGGCCGGGGCGACATCGACGTCCGGGCCGACACCGGCGGCCACCAGGGCGACTTCCGGCGGATCCTGGAGGGGGTCAACCAGACGCTGGACGCGATGGTGGAGCCGCTGTCGAAAGTCATCGAGGTCATCACCGCCGTGGCCGACGGCGACCTGACCCGCTCGATCGACACGGCCTGTGTGGGGCGGCTGGAGACGCTGCGGGTCGCCGTGAACGACACGGTCCGCCGGCTCGCCGAGACGGTCGGCTCGGTGGTCGAGGCGGGGGACCAGCTCAACGCCGCCGCCACGCAGATCAGCCGGGCGTCGCAGGACTTGTCCGCGGCGGCCACCGAGCAGGCGGCCAGCGTTGAGGAGACCACCGCGAGCATCGAGCACATGGGCTCCGGCATCACGAAGAACAGCGACAACGCCCGCACCACCGAGGGCATCGCGACCAAGGCGGCGGTCGACGCCCAGGATGGCGGCGCGGCGGTGAAACTGACCGTGGACGCGATGAAGCAGATCGCCACCAAGATCAGCATCATCGACGACATCGCGTTCCAGACGAACATGCTGGCGCTGAACGCCACGATAGAGGCGGCCCGGGCCGGGGCGCACGGCAAGGGTTTCGCCGTGGTGGCCACCGAGGTCGGCAAGCTCGCCGAGCGCAGCCAGGTCGCGGCACACGAGATCAGTGAACTGGCCTCCGACAGCGTGCACACCGCGGAGCGGGCCGGGTCGCTGCTCGATGACATCGTGCCCAGCATCACCCGGACGGCCGACCTGGTGCAGGAGATCGCGGCGGCCAGCGGCGAGCAGGCCACCTCCGCTCGGCAGATCGACGCGTCGATGGGACAGATCACCAAGGTCACCGAGCAGAACGCGTCGTCGAGCGAGGAACTGGCGGCCACCGCGGAGCAGATGACCGCCCAGACCGCGCAGTTGCAGGAGCTGATGAGCTACTTCACCACCGACTCCCGCGGCCGCGGACGCCGGGGCGCTCATCCCGGCGGTCGCGGTGCCACCAGAACCTGGCCCGCGCCCGAAGGCGGCGCTCCGTACTCGTACTCGTCGTCGTGGGGCGCGGAGGCGGCGGGCGCCGAGGTGGACGAGAGCAAGTTCGAGAGGTTCGACGTCGACATGGTCGGACGCGGCCGACGGTGAATCGGCACCGGATGCCAGCTGCTGCAGCCGCTTGGAACACCCGCGACAGATAGCCGGCAGCCGGATATAGCGATAAAGGTCCATATCCCCCCGTGACGTGCCGAACTGATGGTCGGATGGTGCGCACGACCACCGACCGAGAGGACATGCGGTGACCGACACGTTGGCCCGGGTGGGCTCCGGCCGCTTCCT
>NZ_JOJL01000009.1 GCF_000721705.1 Actinoplanes subtropicus | reverse complement strand
GGTGGGTGCCGCCTGTTGCGGTGGGGCGTGGGTCGGTCTGCTTGCCATGGCCCGGGGGTCTCTGGTTGCGGTGGGTGCCGCCTGTCGCGCTCTGCGATAAGGGGTCTGTTGCCATTGCCATTGCCATTGCCATTGCCATTGCCGTTGCCGTTGCCGTTGCTGTTTGCGGTGCGGGAGAATGGGTTGGATCTCTCTTTTGGTATAACGCGAGATTGGCATGATCGAACAAGCGTTCGGGCTTACCATCGCGCTTCCCGAAGTGGGAGAATTCTCGTGTGGGACAGCTGGGGTTATTCACGAGGGCCGAGTTGGCAGGAATGCGCGATCGCACCAAGTCGCGCCGTTATTCTCCGGAGAAGGAAGCGTTTCGCCGCGAGCATGAGCGGCGGCGCAGCTGGGGGCTGATTCAGCGACGCGGCTGTCGCCGCAGCGCCTGTCCCGGCAGCGGCTGTCGCCGCAGCGCCTGTCCCGGCAGCGGCTGTCGCCGCAGCGCCTGTCCCGGCAGCGCCTGTCCCGGCAGCGCCTGTCCCGGCAGCGGCTGTCGCCGCAGCGCCTGTCCCGGCAGCGCCTGTCCCGGCAGCGCCTGTCGCCGCAGCGCCTGTCGCCGCAGCGCCTGTCGCCGCAGCGCCTGTCCCCGCAGCGCCTGTCGCCGCAGAGCCCCTCCCTGCCGTGCTCAGTTCCGCCGGGCCGAGTCCCATCGAGGGGAGCTCCGCCGGGCAAGGCGCCGAAAACACGGAAGGGCGGCCGACGAATACCGGTCCGGCCGCGACTCGCGCGCCAATTCACCGGCGGGTGCGCCATTTCGATCGCTGCGTTTTTCCGGTGCGGGGCCCAGACTATTCCATCTGCACGCTGTTGCAAACCCATTTTGTTTGGCCGGTGGATAGGGTGCGACGGGCGGCGGCAGACGTTGACCGTAAGGTTCCCCTAGATCCTCGTTCGCGCCTGCTCGATGTGTCGGAGGATGGCGTGTGCATCGCATTCCCGCGCGATGCTCTGCGCCTCGTCGAGCGTGGCGAGCGCGTCCGTTCGGCGGTTCTGGGCGGCGGCGATGTAGGCCAGGCCGATCATGTTCGAGGCCACGCCCGGCAGCGCGCCGGCCGCGCGGCGCAGGCGGGAGGACTCCTCCAGCAGGTGGCGCGCCTCGTCGAGCCGGCCGGCCGTGTGCGCCACGATGCCCAGGTGCCGCAGGGCCTCGGATCGGGTTCGCTGGTCGGCGGCCTCGGACGCCAGCCGTTCGGACCGCTCGAAGTAGGGAACCGCGGTCTCGTCGTCGCGCCTGATGAACTGGTGGACGCAGCCGATCCAGAACAACGCCTCGGCCTCGCCGCGCGAGTCACCCGCCGAACGGTAGAGGGTCCAGGCGCGCTCGAACAGTGGCAGCTCGGTGGGGTCCTCGGCGGCCGGCTCGGGGGCGTTCTGGAACCGCGCGTGCCGGATCCGGCCCCGGGCCAGCGCGACATCGGCCTCCACCGCGTCCAAGGCCCGTTCGGCCTCGGTGAGCGCGGCGCCGTCGCCGGCGTACACCGCGCGTTCGTAGATCCTCCTGGCCTGCTCGATTCGATCGTCCGTGCTCATGCCGTCCCCGCTGACATCGAACTATGGTGGCGTTTGCGGACGAGGATCTCAGAAAAGAGCTGCCGACATGACATCACCGGGCGTCAACGCGGAGCGCAGGTACAACCCCTGGGTCGTTCTCGTCGCTCTTTGCCTCGGGTTCTTCATGATTCTGCTGGACACGACGATCGTGAACATCGCGATCCCGCAGATGAGCGAGCACCTCAACGCGTCCCTGTCGGACGTGCTCTGGATCATCAATGCGTACATCCTGACCTATGCCGTTCTGCTGATCACGGCGGGGCGCCTGGGCGACCTGTACGGGCCCAAACAGCTCTTCCTCATCGGCCTGGTCATCTTCACCGCGGCGTCGGCCGCCTGCGGGTTCGCTCAGAGCCCGACTCAGCTCATCATCTTCCGGGTGATTCAGGGGGTCGGCGGGGCGCTGCTGACCCCGCAGACCCTCTCCGTGCTGACCACGATCTTCCCGCCGGACAAGCGCGGCGCCGCGTTCGGCATCTGGGGCGCCGTCGCGGGTGTGGCCACCCTCGCCGGGCCGGTGCTGGGTGGCTGGCTGGTCACCGACTTCGGCTGGCGCTGGATCTTCTTCGTGAACGTGCCGGTCGGCGTGCTGACCCTGGGCCTGGCCGCGGTCGTGATGCCGAACCTGCGTCCGGAGCGTCGGCATCGGCTGGACTGGACGGGCACCTTCCTGGTCAGCGCCGGGCTCTTCCTCGTGACGTTCGGGCTCATCGAGGGCCAGTCCCACGACTGGGGGAAGGTCTGGGGTCCGATCACGATCGTGGAGATCATCGTTGCCGGCGTGGTGGTGCTGGGGCTGTTCGCCGTCCATCAATGGACGCAGCAGAGCGGGGAGCCGCTCGTGCCGTTCCAGATCTTCCGGGACCGCAACTTCTCGGTGATGAACTTCGTCGCCGCGTCGATCGCGTTCGGCATGCTCGGCCTGTTCCTGCCGCTGACCATCTACCTGCAGTCGGTGCTCGGGCTCTCGGCTCTGCAGGCCGGCCTGACCACGGCGCCGATGTCCCTGATCTCCATGTTCATCGCGCCGGTGGCCGGGCGGACCGCCGACCGGTTCGGCGGCAAATGGATCCTGTTCGCCGGGTTGTCGCTGTTCTCCACCGGCATGGGCGTCCTCATCGCGTCCTCGCACGTCGGCTCCAGCCGGTTGCACCTGCTGCCCGGGTTGATCGTCGCCGGCGTCGGGCTGGGCCTGACCTTCGCCCCACTGCAGACGATCGCGATGCGCAACGTCGAGCCGCAGATGGCCGGCGCCGCCTCCGGCATGATCAATACGACGCGGCAGCTCGGCGGCGTGATCGGCGCCGCCGCCGTGGGCGCCCTGCTGCAGGCGCAGCTCTCCACCCATCTCAAGACCGCCGCGACGGCCAGCGCCGGTCAACTGCCGGCGCAGTATCGGTCCCAGGTGCTCGACGGGCTGAGCCACGTATCGTCAGGAAGCCAGGACATCGCGGGCGGACAGATCGGCCCCGCCCTGCCCGCCGGCCTTCCCGATCAGGCGCGGGCCCAGCTGAACGCCTTCTTCACCGCTGTCTTCCACGAGGGTTTCGTGGGCGCCATGCGGGTCACGCTGTGGCTGCCCATCGCCGTCATGGGTTGCGCGGCACTGTCCGTCCTGCTCGTCCGCCGTCGCAAGACCGCCCCGCGGACGGCAGCGGAACCCGACGTGGCCGCGTCGGCTCAGCAGGCCTGAACCCGGTCAACGGTTTCCTGCTTGGCCGGTACTGGAAGATCGAGCCGGAGGCGACACTGCATTGCCCGGCGCCGCTGCTCCGCCCGCGCACCAACACCGTGACGGTGCTGGAGCTCCGGGCCGGGCTGGAGCTCGGTCCTCCGGAGGAGTACATCGAGGAGCTCGGCCGATCAGCCGCCTGACTGTTCCATCTCCGACACGGCACGGCGGTACGCCCGCTGGAGGGTGACACGCCACGCCCGGACGCCGGGCAACCGCTGCGACTTCAGGTAGGCGTCCATCGCGGCCGTTTCCTGCTTGTCCAGCACGAGCAGGTCGCACAGCGCGTAGAAGACCATCTTCGGGTCGTACCCGAGGACCTCGACGTCCCCGGGGAGGTCGTCCTCGTCGGGCTCCTCCCCGGCCGGCCATTCCTCGTCCGGGATGTCCGAGCCGGGCAACTCACGCCAACAGGCCAGCGCGAACCGGACCACCAACTCGTACCGGTCGGTGAGCAGCCGCCGCACATCGTCCAGCCCCCGGCCGGTCAGCATCAGCCGGCGCTGGTCGATGCCGAGGGTCGCCGAGTTGTACGGCAGGAACCCGCCGATGCCCATCTCGCGCGCGACATCCGCAAGGCAGCGCGCGAACACCGGATCGGTACGGATGAACGCCGACACCTCCGCATGCGTCGCCACCGTCGACCTGGTCACGCGCGAACGATACGTCATCCGATCCACACGCGGCATGATCCATCCATGGCCGTCAACGGAACCGCGCGGTACCCCACCGAACCCGATCCAACACGTCGCGTCGCAGATGCGGTGGCGGCCGCTCGCCGCGACGACCTCACCGCGTCTTGCCTGCCCGAGCAAGGTCGCCTGCGGCAACTGCCGGCCGCTGGAGTCGGCGCCGGGCGGATTGCCGAGACCGGCACGGGGTACGGCGTCGGCCTGGCGTGGATGGCCAGCATGGCAGACCCGGACGCGCGGCTGTTCAGCGTCGAACGTGACCGGCGCCGAGCCGGGCAAGCAGCGCAACTGTTCGCCGACCAGCCCCGCGTGCGAATCCGCCGCGGCGATTGGCGTGACCTGGCCGCGGAGAGCGTTCGACCTGCTGGTCCTGGACGGCGGTGGCCAGGGCAAGGCGGACGAGCCACCACTGCGGCCCGCGGACTGGCTGCGCTCCGACGCCCTGGTGGTCATCGACGACTTCACTGCCAGCCGTTCAGGCTGACCTGCGCGCGGCGCCCGGCAGCGAGCCGCACAGGCTCACCACGAGGAGAACCCGTGATGACCCGGGCCCACCATCGGGGTCGGACGATGACGTCAGACGCCGGCCGGCTGCTGTTCCTGGCCCAGGTCGATCAGGTGGACCCCGGGGTCGTCGCCGAGGCGGACCTCGTACGCCGTCGGGGGTCCGCTGCGCGGCCAGCGGGCGCCCACCACCGTGGCCGGACGGCCGTTCAGGGTGACCTGCGCGCCCGGCGCCTTCAGCCGGTGTGCCGCCAGCAGCACCGCGTCCAGCGTCTGGCGGGCGCCCGGCAGCGAGCCGCGCAGGCTCACCGTACGTAATTCGCCGTCGAGGACGATCGTCGCCTCGGCTCGGGGGTCGGCCGCCGCCAATGCCGCCTCGACCCTGGTCCACATGTGCCACTGGTCGTCGTCGAGCAGGTGGCGGGCGGCGTGGTCCAGGGCCGCGCAGGTGATGTCCACCGCCGTCTCCTCGCCCAGCTCCGCGACCCACGCCAGTTCCTCGGCGGGCGGCAGCAGGGCCGGCGACTCGTGCGCCACGACCGCGTAGAGCATCGCCAGGACGGTTCGCCGGTCGCGGCCGTCGTAGAGGCGGCCCGCGGCGGTGCGCAGCCGCGGGAAGCGGGCGGTCAGGTGGGCGGCGCGGCCCAGCGGGGGCGCGGCCGCCGCCCGGGTGTCGCTCACCCGGGCGTGGAACGGGCGCTGTTCGCGGTGGGCGAACACCAGCGCGCGGTGCGGGTCGGCGATCAGCCGCGCGGCGACCGAGTAAGGCACTCCCATCTGGGCGGCGAGGGCCCGGATCGCGCGCCGGCGGGCGCGGTCGTTGGCCTGGCGGCGGCGTTCGGCTCCGGTCATGGCGTCCCTCCCTGCGAGCCATCGTAGTTTTTCCGATGTACGGTCGGGGGGCAGCCGCGCCTGCACGAGCGTGCGAGCCCCCCACGCGGGCCCGCGTCGACGCCAAGAGGCTCTGACTCAGCGCACACCACCCTCGCGCGCGCCCGCGTGCCCGGACAGGGGTGGGGTGCGTGGGGCCTCGCCGTCGAGGACGTGAGTGTCGTGTTCGATCGATTCACCGACCAGTCTCGCCGGGTTGTCGTCCTGGCTCAGGAAGAGGCCCGCCTCCTCAACCACCACTACATCGGCACCGAGCACCTGCTGCTCGGGCTCATCAGCGAGGGCGAGGGCGTCGCCGCGCAGGCCTTGACCGCTCTCGGCGTGACTCTCGAGGCCGCCCGCGCCCAGGTCGAGGAGGCGATCGGCGAGGGGCGGGAGGCGCCGGGCCTGCACGTCCCGTTCACCCCGGCCGCCAAGAACGTGCTCGAGGTGTCCCTTCGTGAGGCGCTCAAGCTGGGCCACAACCACATCGGCCCGGAGCACATCCTGCTCGGGCTGGTCCGGGAGAGTGCGAATGTCGCGGTTCAGATCCTGGTCACCCTGGGTGCCGATCCGCGAGGCGTACGGGAAAAGGTCCTTGCTCTTCTCAGCGGTCATCCGGCCCTGTCCGCTCCCGCGCCGGCGAGTTCGGCCCTCCTCGATCAGTATGGGGAGTGTCTGACTCAGCGCGCCCGCGACGGTGGCCTCGATCCGGTGGTCGGTCGCGACCGCGAGATCGACCGGATCATGGTGGTGCTCGCCTGCCGCACCAAGAACAACCCGGTCCTGGTCGGCGAGCCCGGCGTCGGCAAGACCGCGGTGGTGGAGGGGCTGTGCCGGCGCATCGTGGCCGGCGAGGTGCCCGAGATGCTGCGCGCGAAACAGGTGTACACGCTGGACCTGGGCTCGCTGGTGGCCGGCTCGCGGTACCGCGGCGACTTCGAGGAACGCCTCAAGAAGGTGGTCAAGGAGTGCCGCACGCGGGGCGATGTCATCCTGTTCATCGACGAGATCCACACGCTGGTCGGCGCGGGCGCGGCCGAGGGCGCGATCGACGCGGCGAGCATCCTCAAGCCGCTGCTCGCCCGCGGTGAGCTGCAGACGATCGGCGCCACCACGACGGCGGAGTATCGCAAGCATTTCGAGAAGGACGCCGCGCTCGCCCGCCGCTTCCAGCCGATCCCGATCGGCGAGCCGACCTCCGCCGAGGCGGTCGAGATCCTGCGCGGCCTGCGCCCGCGGTACGAGGAGCACCACCACGTCTCGTACACCGATGTGGCTCTGACGGCGGCGGTGAATCTCGCCGATCGGTATGTCGCCGACCGCTTCCTGCCGGACAAGGCGATCGACCTGATCGACGAGGCCGGCGCCTGGGCGCATCTCCGGCCGCGCGGCGACGGCCAAAGGGGTGTGACTGAGCTGGGCGGCGAGCAGATCGCCGAGGTGCTGGCGCTCTGGACCGGCATCCCGGTGCAGCGGCTGACCGAGGAGGAGACGTCCCGGCTGCTGCGCATGGAGGACGAACTGCACAAACGGATCATCGGCCAGGCCGAGGCGGTGCGGGCGGTGGCGCGGGCGATCCGGCGTACGCGCGCGGGGTTGAAAGATCCGAAACGCCCGGCCGGCTCGTTCATCTTCGCCGGCCCGTCCGGCGTCGGTAAGACCGAGCTGTCCAAGGCGCTCGCGGAGTTCCTGTTCGGCTCCGAGGAGGCGCTGATCCAGCTGGACATGTCCGAGTTCCACGACCGGCACACGGTGGCGCGGCTGGTCGGCGCGCCGCCGGGGTATGTCGGCTACGACGAGGGCGGGCAGCTCACCGAGCGGGTGCGGCGCAAGCCGTTCTCGGTGGTGCTCTTCGACGAGATCGAGAAGGCCCATCCCGAGGTCTTCAACACGCTGCTGCAGATCCTGGAGGAGGGCCGGCTGACCGACGGCCAGGGCCGGGTGGTCGACTTCAAGAACACGGTGCTGATCATGACCACCAACCTCGGCTCCCGGGAGGCGGCCAAGCCGTTCTCGCTCGGGTTCCAGGCCGACGGCGGCGCGCCGGAGCGGATGGCCGCGAAGGTCCACGACGCGCTGAAGCAGCACTTCCGGCCGGAATTCCTCAACCGCGTCGACGACACCGTGGTGTTCCCCCGGCTGACCGAGGCCGACGTGCTGGCCATCGTCGACGTGCTGCTGGCCCGGGTCGACCTGCGGCTGCGCGACAGGGAGATGGGCGTCGAGGTCACCGAGGCGGCCCGCCGGTACCTGGCGGCGCTCGGCTTCGACCCGTCGCTGGGCGCCCGGCCGCTGCGCCGCACGATCCAGCGCGAGGTGGAGGACGTGCTGGCCGAGCGCATCCTGCACGGCGAGCTGCGCCCCGGCCAGGTGGTGCGGGTCGACTGCGAGCAGGCCGCGCTGGTCTTCCGGGAGGCCTCCGTCGCGGCCGCGATCTAGGCGGTGATCCGGCAGCTGAACTCGGCGTGGCCGGCCCGGACGACCTCGTTGAACCGGGCCAGCTCCTCCTCGCGGGGCGGCCGCTGGAACTCGACGTCGAAGACGAAGTTGTTGCCGACGACCCGCACGCCGAGCCGGGCGAGCAGCCCGTCCGGCGCCCGGGTCACCACGAAGTCGCGGAACGCCTCCTCGACGGCGGCCTGCAGCTCGGCGCAGCCGCAGGCCCGCTCGTCGAGGAGCGCGACCAGGTGCCCGCGGGCCGGGTGGGCGGCGCTGTCGGTCGGTTCCAGGACGGCGAGGCCCTCCTCGAGAGCCTCGCGGGCCTCGGTCAACCGGCCGAGATGCTGCAGGGCGATCCCGTACGCGGCGGCGACGTGCCCGAGCAGCTCCGGGTCGTCGCCCCGGCGGGCCACGGCGACCGCCTGGCCGAACCGGGCGACGGCGGCCTCCGGCTGGTCCGCGTTCCGCAGGGCCAGGCCCCAGTCGAACAGCGCCTGGCTGATCACGTGGGCGCTGCCGATCCGCTCGGCGCGGACGGCCACCTCCTCGTACGCAAGCAGGCATTTGTCGGTCTCGCCGGCGTCGCTGAGCGCTTCGGCCCGGGTGGTGGCGGCCGCCAGCGCCTCCTCCGCGCGCTCCTGGCGGTCGTAGGAGGCGACCACGTGCTCCAGCGCCGCGATCCGGTCGGCATGCAGGCTCCGCGAGGCGGCCTGCGCGGCCAGGTCGGTGAACGCCTCGATCGTGGCCGGGTGATCGGCTCCGAGGCGTTCGTCCAGCGCGCCGGCCAGGTGGGCGACCATCCGGTACGCGGCGTCCGGCTCGATGTCCCGCTGGATCCGCTCGGCGACGATCGCGGCGACCCGCTCGACCAGCGGGTCGGGGAGATCCTTCAGCGCCGGGAAGAACGGCCCGGTGTGCCCGTCGGCCAGCAGGATCACGCCGCGCAGCGCGACCGAACTGGCGGCCCGCTCGTGCCCGGCCCGCTTGTAGATCCACAGGGCCTCGTCGATCGCCTGGAGGGCGCCCTGGTACTCGCCGGAGCGCAGCAGCACCTCGGCGAGCGGCTCCAGCCCGTTCGCATAGCCGACGTGCTTGCGGCCGAAGAAGGCCTCCCGGCCGGCCCGCGACTCCCGCAGCGCCGCCACGCCGTCCTCCAGCCGGTCGCTGAGCGCGAGCGCGATCCCCAGGTTGAGCTGGTATCCGAGCCGGCGCTGCGGGTCCGCGCCCGGTGGCAACGGCACCGACGCCGCGGCCCGGAAGCACTCGGCGGCCCAGGCCGGCTGCTCGGCCCGCAGCAACATATTGCCCATATCGGACTGTGCGGCCGCCCACTCGGCGCTCTGCTCGCCGTGCCGCTCGGCGGCCCGGCGTACGGCCACCTTCATCCGCTCCTCGGCATCCGCCACCCGGCCCTCGCGCAGCAGGGCCAATGCCTGGTCAAAGGGGCTGGTGGGGGTAGATGCGGCGCTCATGGCCGGGCAGTGTAGCGGCATTCTCAGCGTTTTCCTTGCCCCCGGTGTCTACCGTGCCGCCGGTGATCATGAATATTCGTCTCGGCTATTGGTTGCTGGCCGGGTGGGCGGCCGCGTGGTTCGCCGGGATGGCCCTGCACGGCGGCATGGCCTGGCACTTCTTCGACGAGGGGTCCCGGGCGCTGGTACACCTCCACGACCCGCGCGGCGGCCTGCACCTGTACGCGGCCGCGCCGATACTGCAGATCGGCCCGGTCGCGTTCCTGGTCGCGGCGGCGCTGCGGGGCGTGGTCGCGGCGCAGGTCTTCGGGGCCGCGACCGGCGCGTACATCATGTGGCAGGCGTACCGCCTCGGCCATCGCTGGTCGTGGTGGGCGGCGGTGTGCTTCGTCCCGGTGTGGATGTACCTCGCGGTCGCGTCCGCCCACCTCGACGACGTGCTGGCGCTGGCCGGCGGGGTCGCGGCGCTCGCCGCCGCGCGGTACGGCCGCCCGGTCGCGGCCGGTCTGCTGCTCGGGCTGGCGGTCGACGCCAAGCCGTGGGCGCTCGGCTTCGCGGCGCTGCTGCTGTTGCTGCCCGGGCCGCGCGCGATGCTGCGCGGCGCCTTGAGCGCCGCCGCCGCGATCGTGGCCGCCTGGCTGCCGTTCTTCCTCGCCGACCGCGGCACCGTCCGGGCGCTGCACTTCACCATCCCCAACACCTCGCTCTCCGCGCTGCGGGCGCTGGGCGTGACCGACGCGCGCACCCCGCCGTGGGACCGCCCGGCCCAGGCGCTGCTGGGCATCGGGCTGGGGATTGTCGCGGTACGCCGGGGCAACTGGCCCGCCGTCCTCCTGCTCGCCATGGCCGCCCGCCTCGCGCTCGAGCCCGGGACCAACAAGTACTACGCGGCCGGCGCCGTGGTCGGCGCCCTGGTCTGGGACCTGGTCGGGAGCACCGCCCGGTTTCCCTGGTGGACCGTGGGCGCCATGGTCGCGTTGCACGCCAGCCGCTGGCTCCCGGTGCCGGACGCCGTCCATGGCCGGATCGCCCTCGTCTACTGCCTCGCCTGCGTCTACGTGCTGTTCGACCGCCCCCGTCCGGCATCGGAGTCCCGCCCGGCCGTGCCGGCCCAGGCGGGACAACCACCGGAGGTTCACGCGTACGCCGGTTCCGGCGCCTCCCGCAATCCGTAGCGGCGGTACAGCTTGCGCGGCGGGTGCGGCGCCCACCAGTTCGCCCTGCCGGCAGCGCGAGCAGCACCATCGGCACCCGGAAGGTAGAGCCGAGACCTGCCCACACCGCGGCATCCTCCTCCGCCGGGCGAGCTCAACGCAAGCGCTTGCGCAACGGGATGGACCGGGGCTAGCTTTTCGGCGTTCGCACTCGAAGCGGAGGTCAGCATGGCGGTGAGCATCGGCGACGTCGCCACCGCGGCCGGTGTCGCGCCGTCCACGGTCTCCCGGGCCCTGCACGGCCGGCCGGGCGTCTCCGAGGAGGTGCGGACCCAGATCGCGCGGGTGGCGGCCGACCTCGGCTACACCGCCTCGCGCAGCGCGGCCAGCCTGGCCAGCGGGCGTACCTGGACGGTCGGGGTGATCGCGCCGTACGTCGGCCGGTGGTTCTTCGGCGAGGTGCTCGACTCCGCCGAGGAGGTGCTGAGCGCGGCCGGGTTCGACGTGCTGCTGTACAACGTGGGTTCGCCGGCGGCACGCAAGCGCTTCTTCGAGCGGATGCCGCTGCGCAAACGGGTCGACGGGGTGCTGTCACTGCTGCTCCCGACCGAGGCCGAGGCGCTGGCCCTGCGGTCGCTCGGGGTGCCGCTCTCGCTCGTCGTCGGCGGCCCGCGACCGGGTTTCACCACCGTCGGCATCGACGACCGGCGCGGCGCCGAACTGGCCGTACGCCACCTGGTCAACCTGGGGCACCGGCGGATCGGCATGATCGGTACGACCGCGGCCGCCCCGCTGAACTGGACCACGCCGAGCGAACGCCGGGCCGGCTACCTGCAGGTGCTGCACGAGGCCCGGATAGCGCCCGACCCCCGGCTCGACGTCGACGGCAGGTACACCGTCAAGGGCGGCGAGCAGGCGATGACCGCGCTGCTCGCGACGCGCCAGCCGCCCACCGCGGTCTTCGCGCAGTCCGACGAGATGGCCATGGGTGCGTTGCGGGCCCTGCGGCTGCACCGCCTGCGCTGCCCGGAGGACGTCTCCGTGGTCGGCTTCGACGACCACGAACTGGCCGAGGTGGTCGGCCTGACCACCGTGGCACAGCCGGTCGCGAAGCAGGGCGCGGCCGCCGCTCGCCTGCTGCTGGACCAGTTGGCGGCGCCCGAGCCGACAGCGGGCGGGTATGTCCAGATGCCGATCAGCCTGGTGTTGCGGGAGAGCACGGCGCCGCCGCGGCCACAGCCCGCCTAGCACGACAGGGCGCTCCGAAACGGGACAGCGCCCGGGTGGGGGTGGATGCCACAATCTGCGGCTGTGGAAGAGATCAACTCCGTGGTCGCGCCGCCAGGGGCGCGGCCGCCGCGCGAATGGGAACTGCAGACCTTCGCGCTGATGGTGGCGGCCGGCGTCGCCGCTCTGCTGGGCATGCTGCTGCTGGCCAGCGACGTGGCGGTGCGTTCCTACCTGGCCAACGACGGGGTGGACGGGCTGTCGCCGCTGGTCGGCTGGGTGCTGGACAACGGGGACGTGATCAGTGCCCTGTATCTGGTGCTCGGCTTCGGCTATGTGTTCGGGTTCATCTACTGGCGCCGGCGCACCGTGGCGATGCTGACCACGGTCGGCGACTCGGATCCGCACGTGGTCTGGCATTGGAGCGTCACCGGCTGGTACGGCGCGCTCATGCTGTCCACCTGGCTCCTCTTCACCCGCACCGTGGACAGTTCGCACCTCTACGACCGGGACGACCTGATGAATTGGCTGGGCTGGGACATCGCGCGGCTCGCCATCCGGCTGGTCGGGCTGACCTGCCTGCTGATCGCGGTCTGGCAGATCCGGGAGCAGGTCCGCGAGCGGGTCGCCACCTCGGGCGTGATCCTGCGGTTCCGGGACATGCCGCCGCGACCCTCGGCGATCCCGCTGCCGCCGGCCGCCCGACCGGCCCCGGTCGAGGCGCCGGCGGCCGACGACGACTTCTGGGGGAACGTCGCGGCGCTGGCCACCGGCCGGCGGGCCGAGATCGCCGTGCTGGAGACCACCGACGGGCTGGCGCGGCGGTGGCTGCTGGTCCCGGAGAGCGGCGACCTCGGCGCGGTGCGTTCGGCGGTCGCGCCCGGCGCGGTCGTGTCGGCGTTCCCGGAGCCGCCGGACGCCTCCGAGACGAAGGACTTCACCCCGCGCCCCGCCGACGAGTATCACGGGTTCCTGGAGGACGCCGACTCCGGCGCGGTCTGGTACCAGTCGGTCAAGCCGAACCGGGTCGGCGCGTTTCTGGCGCGGGCGCGCCGGGCCCGCCGGTGGGCGCTGTATCCGGCGGACAGTCCGGAGGCGCTGACGGCGGTGCTCCCGCCGAGCCGCTGACATCGGGTTCGGCGAAGCGGGACAGGGCCAGCGCCCCGGCCAGCGCGACGACGAAGCCGAGCACGGCCGGTACCGCCCACCCGGGGCGGGTGTGGTCGCCCCAGAGGGTGATGCCGATCGCGGCCGGCAGCGCCGTCTCGCCCACGATGGCCAGGGCGGCCACGGTGGTGACCTGGCGTTGCAGGCCGGCGGCGAAGGAGACGAAGGCGCATATGCCGCTGATCACGGCGGCGTAGGCGGCCGGATCGCGGATCAGGTCAGCGGGGGCGAAGCTCGGCAGGCTGCGTACGGCCAGCGCGGTCAGCCCGAACCCGAGCCCGGCCACCACCCCTTGAACGATGGGGGTGAGCCGCGCGGCGACCAGCGCGATCGCGCCCAGCACCAGCGCGGCGACGAGCAGGACCACCCGGGCGGGCGTGCTCACCGCGGTGGTGCCCTCCGGCCCGCTGGACAAGCCGAGCACCGCGAGGCCCGCGCTGACCGCGAGCACCGCCGCCCAGTGCCGGGGCGCCAGCCGGATGCCCAGCAGCGGCACGCAGGCGACGGCGGTGACGGCCAGGTTGCCGGCCTGGGCCGCCTGCACGACGAACAGCGGCCGGCTGCGCAGCGCGACCAGTTGGGCGCCGAAGCCGGCCACATCCAGCAGCAGGCCCAGCACGAACGGCCAGCGGCGCAGCAGGCCGATCAGCGGCCCGGCGACGGCCGCCCGGGCCTGCAGCGCGGTGGCCACGCCGTAGCAGACGGCGCACAGAATCGCGGCGATCAAGAGTCACGCCTCCGGGTCGAGGCGGTAGCCGGCGCCGCGGACGGTGCGGATGGTGTCGCGGTCGAACGGCCGGTCGACCTTGCCGCGCAGGTACCGGACGTAGACGTCGACCACGTTCGAGCCGCCGTCGTACGCGAAATCCCACACGTGCTCGATCAGGTAGCTGCGGCTCAGCGTCTCACCGGACCGGCGCATCAGCTCGTGCAGCAGCGCGAACTCCTTGGCCGACAGCGGGATCGGGGTGTCGCCCCGGCTGACCTTCCGCTCGGCGGGGTCGAGGACCAGGTCGCCCACCCGCAGCACGGCCGGCCGTTGCCGCGGCTCCCGCCGGACCAGCGCCCGGACCCGGGCCAGCAGCTCGTCGAAGGCGAACGGCTTGGTCAGGTAGTCGTCGGCGCCGGCGTCCAGGCCGCGGATCTTGTCGGTGGTGCCGTCCCGGGCGGTGAGCATCAGCACCGGCACCCAGCGCTCGTTCGCGCGGATCTGCCGGCAGACCTCGAAGCCGTCCGGCCCGGGGATCATCGCGTCCAGCACCACGAGATCGTAGTCGGCCTCCGAGATGGTCCACACGGCGTCGGTGCCGTCGTCGACGGTGTCCACGGCGTAGCCCGCCCGGCGCAGCCCCCGGCAGAGCATGCTCGACATGGCCGGATCGTCCTCGACGACCAACAATCGCATGGGCAAAGGATAGGTAGGACCGGCCAGTCAGCGGCGCCGTGCCGGGTAGCCGGCGATGTCGGCGTGTGCGGTGAGCCGGGCGACCTCGTCGCGCAGCCGCTGCATCTCGGTGCGGACGTCCTCGGCGACCGCGGCCGCCCGCCGGCTCTGGTCGAGCTGGTAGAGGGCCAGCTCGCGGGTGATCCGCTCGGACCGCCGGGCGGCGACCAGGACGGCCGGCACCTCGAGGGCGGCGATGGCGGCGAGCCCGGCCGCCAGCCAGATCGCCGCCTCGGCGCTCCGGTTCTGCTGCAGCACCACGACCGCCCCGAACAGGATGGCGACGGTGAGCGCGATCAGGTACGCCCACGACCCGGCGGCCCGGCAGAGCAGATCACCGGCGCGCTCGCCGGGCCGCAAGAGGCGGCCGGCCCGCACGCCGGGGTGCTGATCCCAGCCGGATGGTGTGGTCATGCCGCCATCGTGGACCGGCGAGGATGAGAGGATCGTGAAAACCTCGGAGGTGGCGGTGCGGCTCAGCCCGGCCTCGATTCGTACCCGGCTGGTCCTGTTGTTCGGGGCCGGCACCTCGGTGGTCCTGCTGCTCTCGCTGGCGCTGCTCTACGTGGCGCTGCACCGGCAACTGAACAAGGCCGTCGACGCCGATCTGACCGCCCGCAGCGACGACCTGGTCGCGAGCGTACAGGCAAATGATCTTAAAGCGGTCGAGGGCGATCCGATGGCCCAGCTGTACGCCTCGGACGGGACCCCGCTGGCGACCGCCGCCTCGATCCGCCACCGGATCCTGCTCACCCCGGCCCAGGTCCATGCCGTCCGGCGCACCTCCGCGACCAGCACGACCCTGCCGCTGGGCACCGACGGCGACCCCCTCCGGGTCCGCCTGCTGTCCCGCCCGGTCGGCAAGTCCGGCCTGGTGCTGACCGTCGCGCTGCCCTCGGCCGGCATCGAGCGCGCCGGCGACCAGCAGCTGAACGTGCTCCTGGTCGCCGCCCCGCTGCTGATCGCGGCGCTGGCCATGCTGTGCTGGCTGCTGCTGCGCGCGGCGCTGCGCCCGGTCGACGCGCTGACCCGGCAGGCCGCCGCGATCTCGACGCTCGACTCCGAACGGCAGCTGCCGGTGGTGCCCGGCGACGACGAGATCGCCCGCCTGTCCGCCACGCTGAGCGGCATGCTGGCCCGGCTGTCGGTCGCCTTCGCCCGCGAGCGGGCGTTCGTCGACGACGCCAGCCACGAACTGCGTACCCCGATCGCCGTGTTGCGCGGCGAGATCGACCTTGCGCTGGCCGCGCTGGACAACCCCGAGGAGGTACGCCAATCCCTGCTGGCCGCGCGCGGTCAGGTGGCGCGGCTCAGCCGGCTGGCGGAGGACCTGCTGCTGCTCGCCCGGCAGCGGGACGGCTCGCTGGTGGTGCACCGCGAGCCGGTCGACCTGACCGACCTGGCCCGCTCGGAGGCGGGCGTCCTCGGGCGGGTCACCGGGCTCGCCATCGAGGTGCGCGGCGACCCGGTGATCGTCGAGGCGGACGCCGACCGGCTGCGTCAGGTGCTGACCAACCTGGCCGCGAACAGCGCGGCGGCCGGCGCCGGCTCGGCCCGGGTGACCGTGGTCCTCGAGCCGGTGCTCGCCCGCATCGAGTGGGCCGACGACGGGCCGGGCTTTCCGCCGGACCTGCTCGACGCGGCGTTCGAGCGGTTCGTCCGCGGCGGCCCGTCGCGGACCCCCAGCACCGGCGCCGGCCTGGGCCTCTCGATCGTCCGCGCGGTGGTGACCGCCCACGCCGGCACCGCCGACCTGCGCAACGGCCCGCCGCTGGGCGGCGCCGTCGTCACCGTCCGCCTGCCGGCCGTTTCCTAGCTGTGCGGGGTGCCGCTGAACGGGGTGCCGCTGAACGGGGTGCCGCCGAACGGGGTGCCGCTGGACGGGGTGCCGCTGGGCGCGATGCCGGTGGGCGGGGTGCTACCGGCGAGCAGGGTGCCCTTCGGCGGCGGGTTCGTCGACGCCCCGGGGGAGGCGACCATCGTGGTGGGCCGGCCGAGCGTGTTCGACAGCCAGTCGAAGGCGGGCGCCTCCATCGCGTGCCAGGTCCCCGCGTTGTGCCCGCCGCCGGCGATGTACGCCAGCGTGATCGACAGCGGCGCGTGCGCGGCCTTGGCCAGTTCCTGGGTGGCCCGCATCGCCATCTTGTCGGTCTTCGCGCAGGAGAGATACAGCGCGACGGCCGGGATGGGCAGGTGCTTGAGCCGCCACACGTCGTCGTACTCGGTGTGCTCGAGCCCGTTGCCGATCACGATGCCCGGCGAGGAGTAGCCGGAGAGGCTCGCGCCCGCGGCGAACTGGTTGGGATGGCGCAGCGCGAGGTTGGCCGCGCAGTAGCCGCCCGCCGAGTAGCCGATCAGCCCCCACGCCGCCGGGTCGGTGCGCACGGCCATGTGGGTCCGCACGAAGTCGGGCACGTCGACGGTGAGGAACGTCTCCGCCTGCGGCCCGTTCAGCAGGTTCGCGCACTCGGTGTCGATGGTCGGCTTGGGCGTCTGATACGGGAACAGCACGACCGTGGGGGCCATCCGCCCGGCGGCGATCTCACCGTTGAGCACGTCGGCGACCCCGAAACCCTTGAGCCACTGTACGGGTGAGCTCGGGTAGCCGTGCAGCGCCACGATGACCGGGTACCGGGTGTTCGGCGACTCGGCATACCCCGGCGGCAGGTAGGCCCACATCGGCACGGTGATGCCGCTGGCCTTGCCGGCCACGGTGTACCTGACGATCTTCCCGGCGCTGGTGGCGCTGACCGTCTTCGTCTGCGAGGTGGTCCCGACGCCGCCCGCGTCGGCGGTCGAGCCGAACAGGCTGGCCCAGGTCGGGTAGCTGTCGACCTGCCGGTTCACCCAGACCAGGGTGGTCGCGGTCACCGTGAGCAGGCAGGCCACGATGACCACGCCGCGCAGCCACCGGCGCATGGCGGACCAGAAGAGGCTCAGCGCGACCGCGGCCAGCACGCTCGCGGCCAGCGCGATCAGCTCGACGGCGAGGCTATCGGGGCCCACGTTTTCCTCCCTGGGGCTTCGCGCCGCCCACGCTCGGTGCGCCCGAGTCGCCCGGCGCCGGGTGCTTGTCGTGGTGCGGCGAGTGGTAGACCGGCAGGGACTTGGCCGGGGGTGTCGAGGCGGCCAGCGGGGGAGGCGTCTGCCGGCAGGCCCAGTCCAGCGCCGCGGCGAGCAGGGTCTGGCCGGCCGGCGCCTTGGGGTCGGTGACGCCGCCGGCGTAGGCGGTCTCCACCACCGTCGTGGTGATGATGCCGACCGGCAGCGTCCCCGCGACGGTCGTGCGCGGCTTCGCCGGGGTCTTCGGCTTGGTCGCCGGCTTCTTCGCGGGCGCCTTGCCCGGTGGTTTGGCCGTCGTCGTCGTGACCGGCTTCTTGGTTCCGGTGGTCGCCGGTTTCGTGCCCGCGGCCGGCTTCACCAGGGCGAGCGCCGGATACCGGCCGGGCGCGGCCGCGACCGCCCTGTTGGCGAGCCCGGTGTCGCCGGCCGGGGCGACCAGGGCCCAGTGTTTGTCGGTGACCCGAAGGTCGTGTGCCAGCGCCGTGGGCAGGGCGGCGGTGAGAACCTCCGGGGCGGTGGCGGCGGTGGTCCGGGCGAACACCACGATCGCGGGCCCGGCCGTGTGGTCGGCGCTGCGGGCCGCGGCGGTCTCGCTCTCGGTCGTCCAACCGGTCTTGCCGTCGTCGATGACCACCAACGCCGGGTACCGCCACTCCGTGTGCGCCAGGTAGCCGACCGGCGTGAACACCAGCGGGGCGGCGGCCAGGTGCCACTCGGCCCAGCCGGAGGGCTGCCAGGGGAAGGCGTCGCCCTGGTCGGCGAGGTCGCCGCTCCGGTGCAGCCAGCCGTCGAGGCCGCCCGGGTGGACGGCGTACGTGGTGGAGCCGGCGGTTTGGGAGTGCAGCAGCGAGTCCCAGTCCGGGTAGAACTGCTCCGACCGGTTCACCACCAGCCCCACGCTCAACACCAGCAGCGCCTCGGTGAGCAGGATCCCGACCGGGCGCAGCACGAAACGCGCGCGTCCCCACCGGTTCCAGACCAGCACGGTGGCCGCCAGCACGGCGGCCATGACGAGGAACGCACAGACGAACAGAGGTACACCGGTCAGCGACATGTCGGCTGTCTTCTCCCGCGGGGGCAAGGCATCTTCTGCGCAACCATGCGTCGCCAAATATGACAACCAGATGAGAGAGCGCCGGAACATACCGGTTTCACAACGGACTCACAGTAAGTGTTGCCTGCCACCTCCATGAGACGTCCTGGGTAGGCCCGCCGGTTGCTGTGTCCACGCCCACATTTACCTTTTCGCCCATTGCCGCAACCGGTGTGGCGCGCTGAACGTACGGTCGGATCATGATCCACCGGCGTCGTCTCGTGTCCCCCGTCCTGCTCGGCGCGCTGGTCGCCGCGTGGGCCGGCCCCGCCTCGGCCGCCCCGCCGGCCACCGTCGCCGCGGACGCGGCCTATTGGACGGCCGGGCGTCTCGCCGCTGTGGCGTCGGTCACAAAGGGACCCACGGTGGCACGCGGAACCGCCGTCCGCCGGGTGCCGGCCGGCATCCCGCAGGGTCGTTACGTCGCCGGGATCCCGCAAGTGGGCACGTTCTTCGTGGCGTCACCGGACGGCAACACCAGTTGCACCGGCAGCGTCGTGCACAGCCCGGCTCACGACCTGGTGCTGACCGCCGGGCATTGCGCGTACGGGTGGCAAAGCTCGACCACGCACCGGATCTTCGTGCCCGCCTACGCGTACGGCAAGGACGCCGCCCACCAGCCGTACGGCTTCTATCCGGTCACGCAGTTCGTCCTCGACCCGCGATACCGGCCCAGCCCGCCCACCGCGGCCGTCACCGATCTCGACTTCGCCTTCGCCCGGCTCGGCGCCGGCAGCGACCGCCGGCAGGTGGAGGACGTCACGAAGGCGCTGGCCCTGACCACCACGCCGTCCTACCGCAACACGGTCACCGTGATCGGCTACCCGGGGAGCTCGCACAACCCGGGCCACAAGGCCATCGCCTGCACCGTGCCGACCACCCGGCTCGCCGGGTACCGGCAGATGCGGATGGTCTGCGGCGGCTTCTTCGACGGCGTCTCGGGCAGCCCCTGGATCGCCGGTTACGACCCGCTCCGGCACACCGGCCAGGTGATCGGCGAGGTGGGCGGCCGCGGCGGTGGCGGCGACGACCAGGACCACGACTGGATCAGCTACTCACCGATGTTCGGCAGCGAGCTGCTTTCCCTGTACCACCAGGCGGTCAGCGCCGGGTGACGGTGGCCAGGCGCTCGTACGGGATCTTCTCACCGGCCTCGACCGCGACCGGCAGGCGGTTCTCCGCCGGCGGGAGAGGACAGGTGGCGAAGTCGGTGTAGGCGCACGGCAGGTTGGTGGCCCGGGTGAAATCGAGGACCACGGTGCCGTCGGCGGCCGGCGGGTCGATGGCCACGCTGCGGTTCGCCGGGTAGGTGGTGACGCCCGAGGTCTCGTCGGTGAACAGGGCGAAGAACGAGCCCGGCGTACGACCGTTGAAGACCGTCAGGGCGAGCGCTGTGCCGTCCACCTCGAACTCGACGCGCCCCGGCGACTCGTACACATGCTCCAATCCCTCCACCGCCGCGCCGACGGTGACGTCACGGGGCGCGTCGAACGGCACGAACCGGCCGGTGAGCACCCATCGGTCGTCGGGCTCGTAGGCCGGCGTGCCGTGGAAGGCCAGGCGCAGCGGGTTCTCCGGGTGCCGGGGCCGGACGATGTCGAAGCCGCCCCGCTTCGCCACCTCGATGACGGCGTCGCCGGCCACGGCGTCGACGCCACCTCGCTCATCGATCACCCCGAACGAGTGTCGCCCGGTGACCGGGACACCGCCGACGGTCAGGGACTCGCCGTCGCCCAGCTCGACGACCACGCCGTCCGCCCCGGTCGACCACTCGCCAGGCGCGTCGGGGAAGCGCCGCGGGGTGCCGGTGAGGAAGTTGAGGCTGGTCACCGCCAGGAATCCATGCGGATCGGCCAGCCGGCGTTCGTGCTCGGCGTGCCACTGCGCCCACGGCTGTACGCTCATGCTCCCAGCCTATCCCTATCCCCGCGATAGGAATAGGCCCGCGCGTTTCACGAAGTCGTGACAGACCTGTGGTGCCTCGTGGCCGGGTTCAGCGGGTGCCGTTCCGCACCGGATAGTGGATGACGACCACACCACCGGTGGCGTAATTGGCGACGTCGGCACTCACCTGCTGGCCCTGCGGAGACGCCCGGGCCGCGGTCATCGCCGCGGCGTCGGCGAACTCGGCCTCGAAGACCGCGAAGTACGGCGTCTGTCCCGGCGCCGCCGCCACCTCGAAGCTGTAGCGCCACGCGAGCAGGCCTGGCATGCGCGCGACCAGCGGGAGGTGGTGGGTTACGTAGTAGTCGCGGAAGTGGTCGGGATCGGCGGGCTCGGGATACAGGACCATCAGCTTGTGCATGACAACCACCCCTTCCAAGTGCTTCGGAAATCGAAGCGCTGAGGCGCACGATAGTGTGTCGGATATCGAAGCCGCAAGAGGGGACGGTACGACGGATGGCGGCACCCAGGCCGGGCCGGGCGGTCCGCGGGTCGAGCACCGGCCGGCCGCTGATGGCCGCCCTCGACCTGTTCGGGCGTAGGTGGAACCTGCGGATCATCTGGGAACTGCGACACGGGCCGGTCGGGTTCCGTGCGCTGCAGGAACGCTGCGACAACATGTCCTCCAGCGTGCTGCGGCAACGGCTGACCGAACTGCTCGACGCCACCCTCGTCGAGCAGCAGCCGGACACCACGTACGCCCTCACCGAGCTGGGCCACGGCGCCCGCCGCGCGCTGGGCCCGCTCGTCCGGTGGTCCGCCGAGTGGGCCGCGACCCTCTCCGCCGCCGATCCCGAGGACGTACCCCAGGGCTTCTGATTTCGAAGCGTTGGCCTCCTTCGGAGTGCAGCGCCGGCTGGACCGGTCCGAGATCAGCTCGCTCACCCACGGGTCAACCGGCGACGCGTGCTGGACGGCACCGCGCGACCGGGCGCTGATCCGGCCTGAATCTGCCATCATTGCCGCGTAGTCTCGCCGAACGGGGGTCTGTGTTGATCCAGCCAGTGGTGACCCAGATGCATTTGCCGGCCGGCATGGCCGGGCCGGAGCCGATGGATCTCGACGTCCGTTGCTTCATCGTTCCCCACGCGAGCGGCGTGACCATCGTCGACACCGGCCCCGACAAGTCCGCGTCGAGGATCGCGGACAAGCTCGCCGAGATCGGTGGCGGCTGGGGCGACGTGACGGACGTGATCCTGACGCACCATCATCCCGACCACACCGGCGGCCTGGCCGATGTCATCGAGCACGCGCCGGCCGCCACCGTCTGGGCCGGTCCCGACGACACCTTTCCGGTCTCTGTCAGCCCGGCCCGGGAGGGCGCCGTGATCCGGGGACTTCGCGTCATCGCCACGCCGGGGCACACCGCCGGACACCTGAGCCTGCTGGCCGTCGAGGACGACGTGCTGCTCATTGGTGACCTGGCCGGCAACCGGGACGGCCGGCTCGTCCGAGCGCCCGAGCCGTTCACCGCGGACGCCGCCGAGGCCGAGCGGTCGCTACAAAAGGTGACGCTGCTCGACTTCGCCCGCCTGCTTCCGTCCCATGGAGCGCCGAGCGACCGCCAAGCGCTGCGCGATCTTGTCGCCGCGCGCTGAAGGGAGGTAGTCGGTCACGACAGGTCGCCGTAGCTGACGCCGCGGCGGGCGTCGTCCGAGCGGAGGATGCCCCGGACCCCGCCGATCCGCGCGCCGGCGTAGACGGCCGGGTAGCGCCTGCCGGAGATGTGGGGATTCACCGGGTTTCGTTCGTGGGCAGGCTGGGTCGGGGGTCGTCCAGGTCGGTCGCGAGGTAGCGGACCACGCCCGCGCCGTACCGGTGTTCCAGGAGCAGGGGCCGGCCGTCGGGGGTGCGCATCAGCACGGTGGCGCCGGCCGGTTCCACGTCGTCGAGCCAGCGGTGACCGGTCTCGCCCGGCTGCGGCAGCACGTGCCGCACCACCCGCGCGCCGATCAGGTCGTCGAGCGCGCCCGGTGTGGCCCGGCAGCAGCCGTCGACCAGGCCACTCGCGAAGGTGAGCACCAGCGTGCCGCCGCCGCGGACGTAGTCGCGCAGCGCCCGGTGCCCGGCCGCCGGCAGCAGGTAGAGCAGCGGCGCGACGACCAGCCGGTACCGGCCCAGGGGAGCGGAGGGCGGCACCACGTCGACGATGCCGCCGATCGCCTGATGCCAGCGCCGGCAGGTGGCCTCGTAGTCGAGGCCCCCGGCCGGCAGGTGCGGCGACTGCCAGGCCCACATGGTCTGTTCGTCGTAGATCAGCGCGGCGGTCGCCGTCACGGTCACCGGCGCGCGCCCGGCCACCTCGGCGCCGAGCGCGCTGATCGCGGCGAAGACCGGGGTGTCCGGGCCCTGGTGCGGCACGATCGCCGGATGCCACTGCTCGGCACCGCCCCGGCTCTGCCGCCACTGGAAGTACATGATGCCGGTGGCGCCGCGGTCGAGATAGGTCAGCGCGGCCGGCCGGGCCTGGGCGGGGTCGATCGGGGGCGCGTGCTCCATCAGGAGCCAGCGGCCGTCGCGGGCCCAGCCGCGGGCCCGGTCGGCGGCGAAGGCCCGCTCGGCGAGGTGGTCCACCGAGGACGGGTAGTCGTCGATCGCCACCAGGTCGACCTCGCGGGCCCAGCGGGCGTGGTCCACCGGCACCCAGCCGCCGAGCACGAAGTTCGTGGTGACCGGGGCGTCGCTCACCCGCAGGATCGACCGCTGCGAAAGGTAGTGCGCGAGCATGGCGTCCGAGACGAAGCGCCGGTAGTCCAGCAGGTGGGCGGGGTTGCCCAGGTACTGGGTGGCGCGCGGGGGCAGCACCTCGGCCCAGTCGCCGTAGCCCTGCGACCAGAAGGCGGTGCTCCACGCCTCGTTGAGCCCGGCCAGGTCGCCGTGGCGGTCGGCGAGCCAGGAGCGGAACCCGGCCGCGCAGTGGTCGCAGTAGCAGGTCGTCCCGTACTCGTTGTGGACGTGCCAGAGCCGGACCGCGTCGTGCCCGGCGTAGCGCGCCGCGAGCTCGCGCGTGATGCGCGCGCAGGCCGCTCGGTACGCCGGGGCGTTGACGCAGTACGTGTCCCGGGAGCCGTGGGTCAGCCGTACCCTGTCCGCGGTGACCGGCATGGCGTCCGGGTGAAGCCGGGTGAACCACGGCGGCGGCGACGCGGTCGGGGTGGCCAGGCAGACCCCGATGCCGCCGTCGCCGAGCAGGCCCAGCACCCGGTCGAGCCAGCCGAAGTCGAACTCCTCCGGCGCCGGCTGCAGGCGCGCCCAGGCGAAGACGCCGACCGTGACCAGGTTGACCCCGGCCCGGCGCATCAGCTCGACGTCCTCGGCCCAGACCTTCTCCGGCCACTGCTCCGGGTTGTAGTCGCCGCCGAAGTGGATCATCCCTTGATCGCCCCGAGCAGCATGCCCTTGGTGAAGTGTCGCTGCACGGACGGGTAGATCAGCAGGATCGGCACGAGCGTCAGGGTCACCACGGCCATCTGGATGGCGAGCGGCGCGATCTGCTGGGTGCCGAAGTACTGGCCCGTGTTGGTGACGCCGGTGCCGGGCAGCGCGCTGCCCTGCAGGGTGTACGTGTAGATCACCATCTGCAGCGGCCACTTGTTGTTGTCCGGCAGGTAGAGCAGCGCGTTGAAGAACGTGTTCCAGTAGCCGACCGCGTAGAACAGCGCGATCACCGCGGTCACCGCGCGCGAGGTCGGCAGCACCACCGACCACAGCGTGCGCCAGTCGCCCGCGCCGTCGATCGAGGCCGCGTCGATCAGCTCTTGCGCGGTGCCGGCGAAGAAGCCGCGCATCACCAGGATGTTGAAGACCGAGACGGCGCTGGGCAGCACCAGCGACCAGTAGTTGTCGTAGCCGCCGAGCGCCGACACGACCAGGAACGTCGGGATCAGGCCGCCCGAGAAGAACATCGTCACGACCAGGACCATCAGGATCGTTCGATGCCCGTACGAACCGGAGCGGCTGAGCCCGTACGCGCAGAGCACCGTCGTCACCATCGAGAGCACCGTGCCGATCACCGTGATCGCGAGGCTGACGATGAGCGAATGGATGATCAGCTGGTTCGTGAAGATCTGGTGGTACGCCTCGACGGTGAGCCCGTGCGGCACCAGGACCATGCCGCCGGCCCGGTTGACCGAGCCCTGGGTGGAGAAACTGGTGATCACCACCATCCACAGCGGCACGATCACCAGGGCGACCGTCACCAGCAGGACGGCGCCCTTGCCGGTCTGGCCGGCCTTGGTGTGCGGCTCCTCCCAGCTGGGCCGCAAGTTCCGGGTCGCCTGCACGGGTGCGGATACGGTGGTCATTTCCGGTACAGTCCGTCCTCGCCCACCAGGTGCGCGATCTTGTTGGCCGCCAGGATCAGGATCAGTGAGAGCACGCCCTTGAACAGCGACGCCGCGGCGCCCAGGCTGAAGTTCGCGTTGACCACGCCGTAGTAGAAGGCGTACGTGTCGAGCACCTCGGAGGCGTCCCGGCCGACCGCGTCGCGTTGGATGAGCAGCTGCTCGAAGCCGACCGTGAGGATGTTGCCGAGGCGCAGCACCAGCATCAGCACGACGATGCTGCGGATGCCGGGCAGGGTGATGTGCCACATGCGGCGCCAGCGGCCGGCGCCGTCCACCGCGGCCGCCTCGTAGAGGTTCTGGTCGATGGCGGCCAGGGCGGCCAGGAACACGATGATGCCCCAGCCCGCCTCCTTCCAGACCACCTGCGCGGTGACCAGGAACTTGAACGTGTCCGGGTTGGTCATGATGTCCCAGGTCGCGATGCCGTGCTGGCGGAGGAACTGGTTGAGCGCGCCGGCCCCGCCGAGCATCTCCTGGAAGATCGTGATGGCCAGCACCCAGGAGAAGAAGTGCGGCAGGTAGACGATCGACTGCACGACCGTACGGACCTTGTTGCTCATGATCGAGTTGAGCAGCATGGCCAGCGCGATCGGGATCGGGAAGAACAGCACCAGCTGCACCAGGCTGAGCACCAGCGTGTTCTGCAGCGCCGACCAGAACGTCGGGTCGGCGAAGAGCGACCTGAAGGTGGTCAGGCCGGTCCACGGGCTGTGCATGAAGCCGGCGTAGATGCTGTACGACTGGAAGGCCGTGGCCGTGCCGAACATCGGCACGTAGTTGAAGACGACGAGCAGCAGCACCGCCGGCGCCGTCATGATCAGCAGGGCACGGTCGCGCCGGAAGCGCCGCCGGCGCTCGTCGCGCTTGCGGACGCCCGCGACGGACGGCGCCGGGCACGCCGGCACCGCGGGGGGCGCCTTGGGTATCGCCGTCAAAGCTCTGGCTCCTCGGAACTACGGGGAAGCACGGCGGCCCGGTCGTGGCCGGACCGGGCCGCCGATCCCGGGCCTTACTGACCGGTGCCGTATTTGTTGCGGATGTCCTCGTAGAACGCGCGCAGCTGGTCGCCGCCCTGCGCCTTCCAGGTCTTCAGCGCGTCCTGGTAGGCGGAGACCGGCTTGCGGCCGAAGCGGATGTCCTTGCAGATGTCGGTCATCGGCTGGGTGAGTTTCGCGTACTGCGCCGGCTCGGTGACGTTCATGCCGTAGAAGAGCGGCTTCTTGGCGTACTTCACCATGTCGCCCTCCCACGCGGCGTAGTCCTTCGCGACCTGGACGTAACCGGCCTGCACCGGTACCGGGGTGATCGGCGTGACCAGGAACTGGAAGGTGGTGGCGACCTCCTTGCTGCCCTTCTCGGTCAGCTGCGGGTTGCCGTCCTTCATCGTGTAGTCGACGCCCTGCTTGCCGAAGTTGACGGTGAGGAACTCGGCCGAGCCGTACGGGGAGGCCAGGTAGTTCGCGATCGACAGGCACTCCTTGATCTGGTCGGCGGACAGCTTCCCGTTCAGGAACGAGTACATGCCGGCGGCCGCGTTCATCAGGATCTCCGGCTTGCCGTCGGTCGACAGCGGCTTGAAGGCCTGCCGCTCGTACGTCGGGTTGGCCGCCTTGCCGGACTGGGCGTCGCCGCCGTTCCACGAGCCGGTGCCGTCGGCCTGGATGACCTCCTTGCCGCTCCAGAACCGCTGGTGGCCCTGATCGGTCTTACCGGCGATCGCATCCGGATGGACGTAGCCGTTCTTGACCTGCTTCGTCATCCAGTTGAGCGCCTCGAGGAACTCGGGCATCTCGTAGCGGTTGACCAGCTTGCCGCTCGCGTCCAGGGCCCACTTGTTCGGGTCGCCCGGGTACTTGTAGATCAGGCCCAGGTAGTCGAACAGGTCGCCGAACGCCCAGCGGCCGGCCTTGGCGTCGGTGAGCTGTTTGCCGGCCGCCTCCAGGTCGTCCGGCGTCTTGATCGAGTCGGCTCTGACCCCGAGCTTGTCGAGGATGTCCTTGCGGTAGTAGAACGCGCCGCCCGCGGTGGCCCCGCTGTAGTAGACCGGCAGGCCGAACAGCTTGCCGTTCCAGATGCAGCACTGCCAGGCCGTGCTCGGGATGGCGGCCAGGTTGGGGTAGGCCTTGACCGCGTCGCCGCTCAGGTAGGGACCGAGGTCGGCGAACTTGTTCACGGCCTCGGCGAAGCCGAGATTGCCCATGTTCCAGCTGGGGATCATCAGCCAGTCGGGCAGCTTGTTGCCGGCGAACAGGGTGGGCAGCGTCTTGTCGTAGTTGACACCGTCCGACGGCTGCATTTTCAGCGTCGCGCCGAGGGCCTGGTTGACCGTGTCGTAGTAGGTGTTGCCGGTGGACGCCGGGATGGCACCCCACAGCGGGGTGATGGCCGTATAGGAGCCGCCCTTGCCCGGGACGCCCGTCGCGGTGGTGGCGGGGCTGGCCGGGTAGGAGAGGTAGACCGGGGTGGAGAAGAAACCGTCGGTGCCCTGGACGCTCGGGATGTCGGGCTTGAGGCCGGCGGCCGCCGTGTAAGCCGGGAGGATCGACTTCAGCTGGTTCTTGTCCGTGGTGCCGGGACCGCCACTGGTCTTGGCATCGCCGCAGCCCGCGACCAGCCCGCTACCCGCGACGGCGAGCGCGCCGAGACCGGCCAGTTCCAGGAACCGGCGACGGTCGGAGCGGACTCCATCGAAAGGGTTCACTGTCCTTCACTCCCTTCAGTGCTTTGTCGATTGCTTCGAAGCGACGCTTGGCGATAGCCTTTAGTTGGGCTTCTAAACAAACAAAGTAGCCGAGGCCCTGCTCAGCCACAAGCCCTGTTACGCCTGCGTTACCGGGTGCTTGCGGTACGGCATGATGGGTGGCGAGGGCAATCGAGCGGGGGCAGGAGTCATTGGTGCTCACCAGGGACAGCGGGCCGCAGCCGGCCGACTTCGCGGATGTCCGCGCGACCAACTTGGCGGTCGTGCTCCGGCATCTGCGGACCGATGCGCCGTGCTCGCGCGCGGATATCGCCGCCGCCACCGGCCTCAACAAGGCCACCGTCTCCAGCCTGGTGACCGACCTGATCGAGCGCCGGCTGGTGCGCGAGGTCGGCATGACGGAGAACCGGATCGGCCGCCCCGCCATGATGCTGGTCCTCGACGGCTCGCCGTACGCGGCGATCGGTCTGGAGGTCAACGCCGACTACCTGACCGCGGTGGTCCTCGACCTGGCCGGGGAGCGGCTGCTCTCCTGGCGCCGCTCGTTCACCGGCGCCGCCAGCAGCCCCGGGCAGGCGATCGCGTCGCTGGCCGCGCTGGCCAAGCGGGTGCTGGCCAAGGTAACCCGCGAGGAGCGCCGGGTGCTCGGCCTCACCGTGGGCGTGCCCGGCCTGGTCGACGCGGACGGCGTGGTGGAGCTGGCGCCCAACCTGGGCTGGCGCGAGGTCGACCTGCGCAAGTCCCTGCTCACCGCGCTCAACCAGCCGTCCTACCCGCTGCTGGTGGAGAACGACGCCAACCTCGCGGTGCTGGCCGAGCAGCGGTTCGGCGGCCAAGGTGCCACCGCCGACCTGGTCTACCTGGCCGGCGGCGCGGGCATCGGCGCCGGGATCATCTGCGACGGCCGCCTGCTGCGCGGCGGGCGTGGCTTCGCCGGCGAGTTCGGCCACCTTCCGATCGATCCGGCCGGCCCGCTGTGCGGCTGCGGGCGGCGCGGCTGCCTCGAGGCGATGGCCGGCCTGGGCGCGCTGATCCGGCGGGCGCTGCCCGAGACGACGGCCTCACCGTCCGAGTTCGGCCCGCACGTCGACGAGATCCACCAGCTGGCCAAGGCGGGCGACCCGCGGGTGCTCGAGGCCCTCGCCGCCACCGGCCGCTACCTCGGCCAGGGCATCGCCATCCTGGCCAACCTGCTCAACCCGGAGTGCGTCGCCCTGGGCGGCTACTTCACGGTCCTCGCGCCGTGGCTGATCCCCGACGCGGAGCGCGAGCTGCTCGCCGGCTCGGTAGCCGGCCACGGCGGCGGCACGAGGGTGATCGCCTCGGCCCTGGACTCCAGCGCACCCGCAGCCGGCGGCGCGGCGCACATCCTGGACGCCATCGACGCGGGCGCGCTGCCCACCCCTTGACCATCCCGTTCAATTTCGGTGAGCTGAGCTCCTGCCGCACGGCTGCTCGGTGCAGGTCACCGGCCGGGCGCGCCCGGCGGGTGAGGTAACGGTCTTCGAGGAGCGGGCGCGCGCCGCCGGGGCCGGACTAGCCTGTGAGTCATGGAGATCAGCATCGGCTTGCCGAACACGTTGAGACATCCCGGACCGCTCATGATCGAGTGGGCCAGACGGGCCGAAGAGCGCGGATTCACCTCGCTCGGGACTATCGACCGGATCGTCTACCCCAACTACGACACCATCGCCTCACTGTGCGTCGCGGCGGGTGCCACCTCCCGGATCGGCCTGCTCAGCGGGGTACTGCTGACGCCGCTGTATCCGCCGGTGTGGCTGGCCAAGGCGGCGGCGGGCCTCGACGCGATGTCCGGCGGCCGGCTCACCCTCGGTCTGGGCGTCGGCGGGCGCGAGGACGACTTCGTCGCGATGGGCCGTTCGATGCGCGAGCGCGGCCAGAACATGGACGCGGCGCTCGAGATCATGCGTACGGTGTTCGCCGGCGAGAAACTCCCCGGCGACGCTTTCCCGGTGGCCGAGCACGGCCACCCGAAGGTACTCATCGGCGGCACCAGCGACGCGGCCGTGCGCCGCACCGTCGAGCACGGGCAGGGCTGGATCGCCGGCGGCGCCTCTCCCGCGCAGGTGAAACCGATGGTCGACCGGATCCGCCGCGAGTGGCACGACGCCGGCCGCGAGGGCGAGCCGCGGTTCGCCGGCCTGGCGTACTTCGGACTCAGCGATGAAGAGACGTCCAAGGGGTCACTGCGCAGCTATTACGGGTTCCTCGGCGACTTCGCCGACGTCATCGCCAACGGCGCCCTGCGGTCGCCGCAGGCCCTGCAGGAGGCGATCAAGGCGTTCGAGGAGGCCGGCCTCGACGAGCTCATCCTGGACCCGACCGTGCCTGATCTCGCCGAGGTCGACCGGCTGGCCGACGCCGTCTTCTGACCCAGTCGCGAAAATCGGCGCCTGGAACGACTCGGCGCTCAACCGCGCGGCCAGCGAGACACCGAGCGCAGGGTCCCCGGCAATCGACTCGGCCGCGCTCCGGCGCCGATAGAACTGCTCGGGGGTCAGCATCACCCGCGGACTCCGCAACCGGACCGCGGCCGGCCTGGCCGGCGCTGGCCTCGCGGCGGTTGCCGTCCTGGCGCTCACCCTGCCGGCCGGGAGCCGGCAGTCCGCTGCCGGTTATCGGATGGGGAGTGAGCGCGGTAGTCCGAACCACGGCAGCACGCTGGTGTCGAAGCGGGTCATGCCGCGGATCCGGTCGCCGGCGAGGGTGAGCACGTAGAAGCCGGTCGCGTGGCGGTTGCCGGCCGGGAGACGCAGGTAGGCTCCGAACGCGGGCTGGCCGTTGGCTCGGGTCGGGACGAGGTCGAACCTACGGCCCGCGCCGAACTGGCGGGCCCAGTAGCGGGCTACGGCGTCACGACCCTCGTATCCGAAGGGCTCCGGCGGCATCGCGAAGAAGACGTCGTCGGTCAGCAGGGCCACCAGCGCGTCGAGGTCGGCCGACTGCCACGCGCGGGCGAACTTGGCCACGATCGCGTCCTCGGCGGATGAGCCTGCGGCCGGCGGCGGTTGGTGGCCGGCGGCCGGCTGCTGCCGGCGTTGGAGGCCGGCGCGGGCCCGTTTGAGGGCACTGTTGACCGATTGGACGGTCACCTCCAGCATGCCGGCCACCTCGCTGGCGTGGAATCCGAGGACGTCGCGCAGGATGAGGACGGCCAGCTGGCGCGGCGGCAGCAGTTGCAGGGCGGTCACGAAGGCCAGCGAAATGGCTTCGGTCTGCTCGTAGCGGTCCTCCGGCCCGGGTGGCCGGCCGGCGGCGCGATCGAGGAGGGCGTCAGGAAACGGCTGCAGCCAGGCGGGCTCGTCGCGCGGGGTCGGTACAAGCGGTTCGTACTTGGACAGATCCCACCCGGTGGCCGGGCGCCGGCTCGCCGCGCGGCGTATGTTGAGGCACCGGTTGGTGGCGATCTTGTACAGCCAGGTGCGGAGCGAGGCGCGTTCCTCGGTGAATCCGTCGATGCCTTGCCAGGCGGCCAGCATTGTTTCCTGGACGGCGTCCTCGGCGTCGGCGAAGGATCCGAGCATCCGGTAGCAGTGCACCTGCAGCTCCCGCCGGTGGGACTCGGCCAGCTCCCGGAAAGCCTCGCCGTCCCCGGCCCGCGCCCGGGAGAGCAGATCGGCTGTCGCCATCCCGCGCTCCTTCCTTCCGCACCATGTCGTGTCTCCGCCCGGTACATACACCGCCCGGGACGCGAACTGGGCGGCTCTCGGGCGCCCAGTTTCCCGGTGCCGCGGTGTATGCACTACCGACCGCAAGCCAACGAGGGGAGCGCGGATCCATGAATAGCATCGCCGCCCCGCCACGGCGGGGCCTGCTCTGGCTCGTCCAAGCCATCGTCCGCGCCGGCGCGACGTTCCCGAGGCGGACCGGACGGCACGACCTAGAAATAGCGACGAAGAAGGCCGCGCCGGTTCAGCGGGCCGGCCCACTACCGCGCCGGCCCGCCCGGGAGGTCGCCCTGCGGTGTCGACGGTACGAGGACCAACGACTTACCGGACACTTGCCATAAGGCAGATACCCTCGTCCCACCAGCAGTAGCGCGAGAACCGGGGACGGCGTCGCTCGAATAGCAGGTCAGTAGTCCGGCGGTCGCGGGTTCGCGGTTGCGTAGCCGGCGCCGCCGGTCCGGTTTCGCCGCATCGTGGGCCCTGCCGTTGTCGAACAGGTTGCGGAGCAGGATACGCAGTTTCTCGTCCACGCCGCGCATTTTTGCAGGACCGCCCGCCCCGCCAGATGGACCCCGTGCCAGCCACGCTCATCGCACGATAATGCCACACGTGAACTTATCGGTGGACCCGGCATTTTCCTCGGACAAACGAATAGTATATTCCGCAGAATTCCACGCTACCGGGCCTTTAGCCGGACTGCATCGGGCGTACGGCGATGGGCCGGGACCGAACGGCCAGGCCTCCCCATGCTTACCCTTCGAGGGCCTGCGCTGGGGATGTCACCTGGAAACTGGAAAGGGGAAAGCGCGCGAGCCGCCGGCGCCACGAAAGCGATCGGAAATAGGACGACCGCAGCAATGCGCTGCGGATTCACGGCATCGGAACGAGGCCCGAACAGCCGGGTACGTTAAAGTGCCATTTCACCGGGTATCCGACGGGCATGGATCCCATCAAGGATGTAGTCAAGTCGGCGGCCGCGAAGATCGCTGAGGCGGGCAAGCCGGCCGTTCCGGGCTCGCCCGGCAGCGCGACGCCGCCGGTCGAGGAGCCGACCACACCCCGTCAGCCCCTGCCGCCCTCGCCGGAGCAGGGCACGCCGGACACGCGTACGCCCACCGGGGCCGAGACCGGCGTGCCGCCGGTCGCCAACGCCCAGCAGGGCGCCTACCTGACCACCTCGGCCGGCACCCGGCTGCGCGACACCGACCACTCGCTGAAAGCCGGCCCGCGGGGCCCCATCCTGATGCAGGACCATCACTTCCGCGAGAAGATCACCCACTTCGACCACGAGCGCATCCCCGAGCGGGTGGTGCACGCGCGCGGGGCCGGGGCGCACGGCATGTTCACCTCCTACGGCAACGCGGCCGGCCTGACTCGGGCCAAGTTCCTGGCCAAGGACGTCGAGACCCCGGTTTTCGTACGCTTCAGCACCGTCCTCGGCTCGCGCGGCTCCGCCGACACCGTGCGCGACACCCGGGGCTTCGCCACGAAGTTCTACACCGAGGAGGGCAACTTCGACCTGGTCGGCAACAACATGCCGGTCTTCTTCATCCAGGACGCGATCAAGTTCCCTGACATCATCCACGCCGCCAAGTGGCACCCGGACCGCGAGATCCCCCAGGCGCAGAGTGCGCACGACACGTTCTGGGACTTCGTCTCGCTGCATACCGAAGCGCAGCACCACACCATCTGGAACATGTCCGACCGGGGCATCCCGCGCTCGTACCGGATGATGGAGGGTTTCGGCGTCCACACGTTCCGCCTGGTCAACGCGGCCGGCGAGACGGTGCTGGTGAAGTTCCACTGGAAGCCCAAGCTCGGCGTGCACTCGCTGACCTGGGAGGAGGCGCAGCTGGCCGGCGGCGTCGACCCGGACTTCCACCGGCGCGACCTCTACGACGCGATCGAGGCCGGTGCGTTCCCGGAGTGGGAGCTGGGCCTTCAGGTCTTCCCGGACACGCCCCAGGAGACATTCGCCGGGATCGATCTGCTCGACCCGACGAAGATCGTCCCGGAGGAGCTGGCCGAGGTGCAGCCGATCGGCCGGATGATCCTCAACCGCACGCCGACCAACTTCTTCGCCGAAAGCGAGCAGGTGGCGTTCCACCTCGGGCAACTGCCGCCGGGCATCGACGTGACGAACGACCCGCTGCTGCAGGGGCGGCTTTTCTCGTACGTCGACACGCAGCTCACCCGGCTCGGCGGCCCGAACTTCAACCAGATCCCGATCAACCGTCCGCACGCCCCGGTCAACGACATGCTGCGGGACGGCTTCCATCAGGACGCGGTGCACGGCGGGGTGGCGCCGTACCGGCCGAACTCGCTGGACGCGGGCAACCCTTTCCCGGCCGGGGAGAACGGCTTCGTCGATGTGCCGGTGCGGGTGGCCGAAGCGCCCAAGATCCGGGAGAATCCCGTTTCGTTCGACGACCACTTCAGCCAGGCGCGGCTGTTCTGGCTGAGCATGTCGCCGGTCGAGCAGGAGCACATCGTCCGGGCGTACTCGTTCGAGCTGGGCAAGTGCTACGAGCAGGCGATCAAGGAGCGGCAGCTGCTCTGCCTGGCAAGGATCGATCCGGTGCTGTGCCGGCAGGTCGCCACCGCGCTGGGTCTGCCCGTGCCGTCGGTCGACGACCCGGTCGCGGAGGTGACGCCCAGCCGCGCATTGTCCCAGGTCGGCCGGATGTGGCCCGGCGATGGCCGGCTGATCGGCATCGTGGCCGGCCCGGGCGCCGATCTGGCCGGGGTCACCGCGGTGCGCGACGCGGTGTTCGCGGCCGGCATGGTCCCGCTGATCATCGCCCCGCAGGGCGGCAAGCTCGGCGATCTGGACGTGCAGCGGACATTCGCGACCGCCCGCTCGGTCGAGTTCGATGCGATCCTGCTGGCCACCGCACCATCGCCGGCCGCGGACGCGGTCCCGGCGCGGGACGAGAAGGCCGGCGCACCCGGTACCGGCGCGGTCGACCCGCGGGTGCTACTGCTGGTGGACGAGGCTTGGCGGCACGCCAAGGCGATCGGGGCCTGGGGCGCCGGTGCCGACTTGCTCGCTCAGGCCGGGATGGCCGGCACGCCCGGCGTCGTCACCGCCCAGGACGGCCCCTCGGCGCTCGCCGCCCTCCAGGAACTGCTCCCCGCCCATCGGGTCTGGCAGCGCTTCCCGGCCGCGGTCTGACGCTCGGCGGGCGATGGCGATGGGCTGACTTCACGGCCGGAACGTGATCTCGGTGAGCCGGGTTCCGGCCTCGAGGACCAGATAGAGGTCGTGCACGGCGGCCGCCTCGACCGGGGTGGCCGTGCCGGGCGGCGCGGTGGCGAGCTCGGCGCCGGTGTACGGGTCGTCGAGGCGCAGGACCACCGGCGGCCCGTCGCCGCCCACGGTCACCTCGCGGCACCCGGTCAGGTCGACGCCGGCCAGGCAGCACCACGCGCCGTCCTCGGTGGACCGGATGGCCTCGCCCCGCACCGGGTCGTCGCTGGCGACCAGGCTGATCCCGCTGTACTCGTCGTGGTCGACGGCGGGGATCGGGCGGTCGAGGGCCCGGCGCGGGCCGATCCGGGTGCCGCGCACCGACAGCGTCGCGGTGAGCCGGATGTCGCTCGACGACCGGCCCACCATGATCTTGTGCCGGGCCGTCTCCACCACGAACCGGTCCGTGGTGATGTCCCAGAACCGCAGGTCGTCCACCGCCAGCTCGAAGGTGACCAGCCGCGACTCGCCGGGCTCCAGGGTGATCTTCTCGAACGTGCGGAGCTGGCGCAGCGGCTGCTTGACCCGGGAGAGCTGCTGGTGCGTGTAGAGCTGCACCACCTCGCTACCGGGACGCCGGCCGGTGTTGGTGACCCAGACCGTGACCGTCACGGTGTCGCCGGGGGCCGCCGACGACTGGGAGACGTCCAGGGCGGAGTAGTCGAACGTGGTGTACGACAGGCCGTGCCCGAACGGGTAGAGCGGGGTGCCGCGGTAGTACTGGTAGGTGGCGTCGTTCGTGATGATGTCGTAGTCGAGGATGTCCGGCAGCTCGCAGGCGCTGCGGTACCAGGTCTGGGTGAGCCGGCCGCCCGGGTCGGCGACGCCGGTGAGCACGTCGGCGAGCGCGTGCCCGAGCTCCTGGCCGCCGTGCGCCAGCCACAGCACGGCCGGGAGGTGCACGTCGGCCCAGCCCACCGCGTACGGATAGCTGGAGACCAGGACCAGGGCGGTGTTGTGGTTCGCCGCGTACACCTCGCGGATCAGGCGGTCGGCGGCCGGCGGCAGCTTGAGGTCGGAGCGGTCCTCGGTCTCCCGGCCGTTGACCAGCGGATGGTTGCCGACCAGCAGCACGACGGCGTCGGCCGCGGCGGCCGCGTCGGCGGCGTCGGCGGCGCCGTCGGCCAGGGTCTCCAGGGTGAACCGGGCGGCGCGCGGGCCCAGGCCGAGCTGGGCGGTGACCGAGCCGAGGCCGGGGTTGCCGGGGGAGCTGTGCGAGCGCAGCGCGACGGTGCCGTCGGGGCGCTGGTCGAGGCGGAACAGTTCGCGGACCACCCACTCGCTCGGCCCGGCCGAGTCGGCGACCAGCCGGCCCTCCCCGGTCACCCGCAGGAACCGGTGGTTGACCGTGGAGCGCAGGGTGACCACGCCGTTGCCCCAGTCGAAGACGTCGAAGCCAGCCCGCTCGCCGCTGAGCCGGATCCCGTCGGCGTCGGCGGCCAGGTAGCGGTCGCCCAGGCGCAGGGCGATCCGGTCGACGCCCTCGGCGTGCAGGACGCGGTCGGCGCCGAAGACCTCGGCGAGGCCGTCGCGGGCGGTCACCGCGTACGGCAAGGTTCCGCTGTACCAGTCGGTGAAGGTGATCGCGGCGTGCGTGCCGATCACCGCGACCGTGCGCTGCCGCGCCGGGTCGAGGGGCAGCAGGCAGCACTCCGACTTGAGCAGCGTGATCGACTCCCGGGCCGCCTGGCGGGCCAGGTCCCGGTGCGCCGGGCAGTTGATCACCTCGGGGGTGACGCCCGCGTAGGGGTTGGCCTCGTCCGGGTCGAACTCGCCCAGCCGCACCCGTACGGTCAAGGCCCGGGTGACCGCCCGGTCGACGTCCTCCTCCTTGATCAGGCCCCGGCGCATCGCCTCGGTGATCCGCTCGATCGTCACCTCGGACCGGTCGTCGGCGTCGGTGAAGCTGTCGATGCCGGCCAGCAGCGCGGCCGCGTGGCTCTCCGCGTGATCCGGGAACCACGCCTGCTGCCGCGGGTCGGCCAGGTTGCTTGGCGCGTACGCGTCGGAGACCACGTAGACCTCGCCGCCGGTCCAGCCGCGCAGCTCGTCGGCGAGGTACGGCGAGACGTGCGCGGGCCGCCCGTTGACCAGGTTGTAGGAGACCATCACCGCGACCGCCGAACCCGCCTCGATCGGCAGGCGGAACGCGGGCAGCTCGTACTCCCGCAGCACCCGCGGACTCAGGTTGCTCGACGTCAGGCAGCGGTCGGTCTCGTTGTTGTAGCCGAGGAAGTGCTTCAGCGTCGGCGCGGTCCGCAGCACCCGCTCGTGGTCGCCGGCCAGACCTCGCGCGTACGCGTCGCCGACCAGGCCGGACAGCAACGGATCCTCGGCGTAGCCCTCCTCGTTGCGACCCCACCGGGGATCCCGCAGCGGGTTCACCACCGGCGCCCACACGTTCAGCCCGCACCGCGCCGGATCCCGCCGATGCATGCCGCGCACCTCGTCGCCGGCCGCCGCGCCGACCCGCCGTACCAACTCCAGGTTCCAGCTCGACGCCAGCCCCAGCGCCTGCGGGAAGACCGTGGCCTCGCCGAGCCAGGCCACCCCGTGCAGCGCCTCGGTGCCGGTGCGGAACGCGGCTACCCCCAGCCGGTCGATCGCCGGCTGGTGCTGATGGAGCATCGCCACCTTCTCCGGCAGGGTGAGCCGGGTCAGCAGGTCCTCGACGCGCTCCTGGAGCGGCACGCCGGGCCGGCGGAATCGAGGGGTCTCGGTCATGGGCACATCCCGCTCATCGAAGCGCTTCGATAGTGAGTTTCTACCGGCGACACGGGGCCAGTCAAGTGATGACGGCCGATGCGTACCGGGCCATGGGAGCGTTTGCATCGACTGAGCTCGATTGACTTAGTTTGACGTCTATCCTAATGTCCGAGCTTCAACCAAGAAGGAGGCAGCATGATCGGCAAGATCCGCCTGGCGGCGGGAGGCCTCGCGGCGCTCCTTGCCGCGGCGTCGCTGTTCGTCGCCGGCCCCGCGCAAGCCGCCACCTGGTCCTCGTCGGACAAGTGGGGGACCTGGTCGAACGGCGGGTACACGCTCTACAACGACGTCTGGGGCTCCGGCGCCGGCCCCCAGACGATCTGGGCCAACTCCTACAGCAACTGGGGCGTGTGGGCGAACCACCCGAACACCGGCGGCATCAAGTCGTACCCGAACGCGACCAGGTACCTCGGCAAGAAGGTCAGCACCCTGGGCACGACCACCAGCAGCTTCAACGTGACCGTGCCGACCAGCGGCGTCGCCTTCGAGAGCGCGTACGACATCTGGTCCACCGGCAACGCGTACGAGGTCATGCTCTGGATGAACAAGTACGGCGCGGTCGGCCCGCTGGGCACCCTGCAGACCACCGTCACGGTCGGCGGCCACACCTGGAAGGTCTACCGGGGGAGCAACGGCAGCAACGCCGTCTTCTCCTTCGTGCGCACCAGCAACACCAGTTCCGGGACCGTGGACATCCGGGCGATCGCCCAGTGGCTGCGCTCGGCGGGCTGGTGGGGCGACGTGACCATCGGCAACGTCCAGTTCGGCTTCGAGATCACTTCGTCCGCCGGCGGCAAGGACTTCATGACGAACTCCTTCTCGGTTACCGGCTGACCCACCCCGCGGCACGTAGGCTCGTTCGCATGATCGATAGGCCGGTTCGCATCGGGCTGCAACTGCAGCCGCAACACATGGACTACGCCACTATCCGCCGTACCGCCTCCGAGGCCGAGGACCTCGGGCTGGATCTCCTCTTCAACTGGGATCACTTCTACCCGCTCAGCGGCGAACCGGACGGTCTGCACTTCGAGTGCTGGACCATGCTCGCCGCCTGGGCCGAGTCGACCTCCCGCGTCGAGATCGGCGCTCTCGTCGCCTGCAACAGCTATCGCAACCCGGAACTGCTCGCCGACATGGCGCGCACCGTCGATCACATCAGCGACGGCCGGCTCGTGCTCGGCATCGGCTCCGGCTGGTTCGAGCGGGACTACCAGGAGTACGGCTACGACTTCGGCACCGCCGGCAAGCGCCTCGACGACCTCGCCGAGGCGCTGCCCCGGATCGAATCGCGCTGGGGCAAGCTCAACCCGCCGCCCACCCGCAAGATCCCGGTGCTGATCGGTGGCGGCGGCGAGAAGAAGACCTTGCGTCTCACCGCCAAGCACGCCGACATCTGGCACAGCTTCGCCGACGCCGAGACGCTCGAACGCAAACTCGGCATCCTCGGCGACCACTGCGCCGCCATCGGCCGCGACCCGGCCGAGATCGAGATCTCCGTCGTGGGCAACGCCGAGAGCCGCGACCGGATGTACGAGCTCGGGGCGCGCCTCTTCACGATCCACACCGGCGGCCCGACGCCCGACCTGACCGAACTCCGCGAGTTCCTGGCCTGGCGAGACAAAATCAACGCCTGATCCACCGGGCGGAGGCCGATCGTGCCGCGGTCTACGACCGCGGCACCGAGTTCGGCGGCCCCATCCGGAGCGGGACCTGCCCGCCGCCTGGCGGGTTTCGTTACCGGCCGCCCACCCGGAGCATGGCGGTATGAGCGAGAGGGAAGAGACCCCGGTTTGGGTGCCGACCAGCGTCAGCGAGCGTGCCCGGCAGTTCCTGGCCGTTCCCCGGGCACCGAGCAGTTGGCCCGCCCCGGACGACGTCGAAGGGTGGGAGAAGCACATCGCCGCGGTTGACTCCGCCATCCTTTCGCGGTTCGCGTCGGCCGCTCAGCTCCCGGTGACGGTGGAAGACCGCGACATCTCGGGCGTTCGCACGTACGTTGCCCGGCCGGAGGGTGTCCCGGCCGAATCCGGACCGATCTTCCTCGACATTCACGGCGGAGCTCTGATCATGTGCGGTGGGCCCGTCTGCCGTGCCACCACCGCGCTGACCGCGATGACCAGCGGCATGATCACCTGGGGTGTCGACTACCGGATGGCACCGCGACATCCCTACCCGGCCGGCCTCGACGATTGTGTCGCCGTCTACCGGGAGCTGTTGGAGATCCGCGATCCTGCCGACATCTTCGTCGGCGGCGTCTCGGCCGGCGGCAACCTCGCCGCGGCGCTGATCGTCCGGGCGAAGGACGAGGGCCTGCCCATGCCCGCGGCCCTGGTGCTGGGCACGCCGGAGCTCGACCTCACCGAGTCCGGGGACACCTTCCACACCAACCTGGCGTACGACACAGTCTTGGGTTCGCTCATGGCGGTCAACCGGCTGTACGCCGCCGGACACGACCTCGCCCACCCGTACCTGTCGCCGCTGTTCGCCGACGTCACCGGCTTTCCGCCGACCTACCTGCAGAGCGGCACCCGCGACCTGTTCCTGTCCAACACCGTGCGGATGCACCGCAGACTGCGTGCGGCCGGCATCGACGCCGAACTGCACGTCGGCGAAGCCATGCCGCACAGCGGCTTCACCGGCGACACTCCCGAGGACCTCGACCTGGCCGCCGAGCGGCGGCGCTTCCTGGACCGGCACCGCCGCTGATCGACTTTCTCCGTGACGCCTTCAGCGGGCGCGCAGCTCCACACAGCAGCGCCCGGTGCGCGGGGCCAGCACCGGCGCCGAGTCGGTGGCGCCGAGGCCGTCGACCAGCCCGGTGAGGAACGCGTGGTTGAGCCCGCACACCAGCGTGGTGTGCCGGGCCGCCAGCGCGTGGAACGGGCAGTTGTGCAGGGTGATCGCCTCGGGGTCGCGGCGCGGCTCGAAGCCCAGGTCGGTCAGCGTGCCGACCACGTCCTGCCCGGGCGGCAGCGCCGCCGACAGGTCCCGCCCGCGGCGGTAGGACAGCCGGGCGGCGGCCTCGGCGGCCGGCTCCTCGCCGCCGGCCACCGCCTCGGCCAGGATGTCCGCGATCAGCTCGTACCGTCGCGCGGGGATGGTCACCGCCAGGCCGTCGCCGGTGGCCTCGTAGACCTTGGGCGCGCGTCCGCGCCCGCGCGGCCGGCCGGTGGGCGCCGCGTACTGCGCCGTGAGCAGCCCGGTGTCGACCAGCTTGTCCAGGTGGAACGCGGCCAGCCCGCGGGACATCGCGGTGGCCGTGGCCGCCTCGTCCCGGCCGACTGGGTGGTCCTGGCGGCGGACGTAGTCGTACAGCGCGCGGCGCGACGGGTCGGACAGGGTGGTGACGGCGGTCCACGGGTCGTCCATGGCGCGAGATTATCACCAACATCGACTATTGAAATTACGCCCGATCACGAGGAGGCTGGCTATTAAAGGTAATGAGCGTTGGTAAAAATGGAGGCCGTGGATGATCGACGACCGCACCTTTGTGATCGTGGGGGCCGGCCTGGCCGGCGCCAAAGCCGCCGAGACCTTGCGCTCCGAGGGATTCTCCGGGCGCGTCGTGCTCCTGGGGGAGGAGACCGAGCGGCCGTACGAGCGGCCACCGCTCTCCAAGGGGCTGCTGCTCGGCACGGCCGAGCGCGTCAACGTCTACGTCCACGCCGCCGACTGGTATCGCCGACACGACGTCGACCTGCGCAGTGGCACCGCGGTGCGCGCGATCGACCGGGCCGCGCGTCAGGTGTGGCTGGCCGACGAGAGCGCCATCGGGTACGACCGGCTGCTGCTGGCCACCGGCGCCGAACCGCGCCGGCTGCCCCTCGTCGGCGACGTCCGCTACCTGCGTACCCTCGCCGACTGCCACCGCCTCGCCGGGAGCCTGCACGAGGGCGCCCGCCTGGTGATCGTCGGCGCCGGCTGGATCGGCCTCGAGGTCGCGGCCGCGGCCCGGGAGCGCGGCGCGGCGGTCACAGTGATCGAGACGGCCCCGCTGCCGCTGCACCGGGTGCTCGGCGACCAGCTGGCCGCGTCGTTCGCCGCCCTGCACGAGGAGCACGGCGTGGTGTTCCACTTCGGCCGGCAGGCCGCCGAGTTCCGCCCGGACGGCGTCGTGCTGGACGACGGCACCCTCTGCCCGGCCGACACCGTGCTGGTCGCGGTGGGCGTGCGGCCGCGTACCGAGCTGGCCCGGGCGGCCGGGCTGGCGGTGGGCGACGGCATCCTCGTCGACCACCAGCTGCGCACCGACGACCCGTTCATCTTCGCCGCCGGTGACGTGGCCGCCGTCGACCACGCGCTGCTGGCTCGCCGGGTCCGCGTGGAGCACTGGGCGAACGCGATCGACACCGGCGCGGCGGCCGCCCGGGCGATGCTCGGCCAGGAGGTGGCGTACGACCGGGTGCCGTACTTCTTCACCGACCAGTACGACCTGGGCATGGAGTTCGCCGGCTGGATCCCGCCCGGCGCCCGGCCCGAGCTGGTGATCCGCGGTGACCTGGCGGGCCGCGAGTACATCGCGTTCTGGCACGACGACGGGCAGGTGCTGGCCGGGATGAACGTCAACGTCTGGGACAGCAGCGAGTCGATCCAGGAACTGGTGCGCACCGGCGTCCAGGTCGACCCGGCCCGCCTGGCCGACCCGGCGGTGCCGCTGACCGAGCTGGCGAACGCCTGACCGGCGGTGGCCGCCCGGCGCGGCGTGATCGGAACACTACGGGAGCGGGAACATGCCGATCCGGCCGTGGAACTCGTGGCCGAGCTGGTCGGTGTCCGAGCCGACCAGCAGGCCCTGCGGGACGGCGACGAAGGCGCGGACGCCGACGCCCCGGCTGCGGGTCGGGTTCCAGGCCAGCGCCTTTCCGGTGGCCGGGTCGACCGCGCCGATGCCCGGGCGCTCGACGGCGCCCGGCCCGACCGTGTAGACCGGCGGCTTCCCCGGGTACTTGACCTTGTGACCGTACGGGTTGTCCAGGTACAGCTGGTGCCCACCCAGGTAGACGGCGGCGCCGGTGATGGCCACGGCGAGCAGCGTGTTGCCGCCGGTGCGCTGGACCCAGACCGGGTCGTGCCGGCCGGGGCCGCCGGTCTGGAAGCGGGCCGCCGCGTCGCAGATCTTGGTCGGGTCCGAGGTGCCGCCGCTGGTCGCCACCACCAGGTAGGAGCCGTCCGGGGAGAACTTCACCTGCCGCACGTACGCCTGGAACTGCGGGGCGCAGGGCACCGCGAACGCGTCGGTGTACCAGTCGGTCAGCGCCGCCCGCGGCCCGGATACGTCGAACATGGCGATCTGCGCCCGCGGGGCGGTTCCGGCCTGCTTCAACGCCCCGACCGCCACCAGCCGCCGGCCGTCCGGCGACAGGTCGAGGCTTTCGACGAAGGTCTGCGGCAGGCCGGGCGCCGACAGCTGGGCGTCGAAGCCGGGGTCGACCGCGCCGGTGTACGCGTCGACCCGGGCCAGGCCGGCCCGCCGGACGCCGTCGACCGCCTTGAACAGGCCGCCGGCGTAGACGTTGTCGTCGCGTACGGCCAAGGCTTTGACGTCACCGTGATCCACGGTGGCCCGGAACCCGCTCACCCGACGGCCGTCCAGCGACAACCGGACCAGGCCGCGCTGCGGCACGCCGCCGACCGTGGTGAACGCGCCACCCGCGTAGACCGTCCCGCCGGGCCCGGCGGCCAGCGCGTGCACGCCGCCGTCCACCGTCGGCGCGAACCGGCTGACCGCGCCGGTGAACAGGTCGAAGGCGAAGATGTTCCGCCGCGCGTAGGTGTGCTTGCGGGAGCTGTCCGCGACCGTGGTGAACTCGCCGCCGACGACCACGGTGCGGCCGACGACGGCGATCGCCCAGACCGCGCCGTCCAGCACGTGCGGGGTGTACCCGACCGGATGCTCGGACACCACCGCCGATTGCGCGAGATCGGCGGCGGCCGGGGTGGGCGGTCCGGTCGTGACCGCGACGGCCACGAGCAGGGCGGCAAGCAAACGACGTCGCATCGGTCGGTCCCGGGTGCTGGAAGGAGCTGATCAAATCGATCAACGACCCAACGGCCGCCGGGTGGCGCGGATCAGGGCGAGCCGCTCCGGGAACTGCACCGGCGCCTGCACGCCGGCCGCCGCGAGCGCCCGGCCGGTCAACTCGACGCCACCGGCCCACCAGCGCAGCGCGTCCGGGGTCGGCCCGGCCGGCCGGTCGCCGGGCGCGAGCGGCTCGACCCGGTAGAGCGCGTCCGGTTCCAGGCCGGGCAGCCGTACCGGCCCGGGCGGCGACGCCACCCCGGTCGCCATGGCCACCAGCGCGTACACGGCGTCCGAGCGGTCCGGGGCGACCACCCCGTGCACCCACAGCGCCGGATCCGGGTGGTCGGCCCGCACGACCGTCCCGCCGTGCAGCAGGCCGCGCAACTCTTTGTAGAGCCGGACCCACTCGGCGAGCCGCTCGCGGTCGGCCTCGGTGGCCGCGGTCAGGTCCCACTCGATGCCGAAGTGCCCGAACAGCGCCGTCCCGGCCCGGAAGTCGAGGGTGTGCACCCGCCCGGTGGTGTGCGAGACGGTCGGTCCCACGTGCGCGCCGATCATCTCGGGCGGCAGCAGCGTGCCGGTCCAGCGCTGGATGTGCTGCCGCTCGAGCGCGTCGTTGCAGTCGCTGGCCCAGACCCGGTCGGTGCGTTCGAGGATGCCGAGGTCGACCCGGGAGCCGCCGGAGGAGCACGACTCGATCTCCACCCCGGGGTGCCGGGCGCGCAGGTCGTCGAGCAGCGCGTACAGCCGGAGGGTCTGGACGTGGACGCCGGCCCGGCCGGTGGGCGAGTGCCCGGCGTCGATGAGGTCGCGGTTGTGGTCCCACTTGAGGTAGTCGATGTCGTACTCGGACAGCAGCGCGTCCAGCCGTTCGAGCAGGTAGTCGTAGGCCGCCGGGTGCCCGAGGTCGAGGACCTGCTGGTGGCGGGCCGCGGGCGGCATCCGGCCGCCGGTCGACAGGATCCAGTCGGGGTGGGCCCGGGCCAGGTCCGAGTCGGGGTTGACCATCTCGGGCTCGACCCAGAGGCCGAACTCGAGGCCGAGCCCGCGGACGTGGTCGACCAGCGGGTGCAGGCCCTTGGGCCAGACCGTCTCGTCGACGTACCAGTCGCCGAGCCCGGCGTGGTCGTCGCGGCGGTGCCGGAACCAGCCGTCGTCCAGGACGAACCGCTCGGCGCCGACCCGGGCGGCGACGTCGGCCAGCGCGGTGAGCCGGGCCAGGTCGTGGTCGAAGTAGACCGCCTCCCAGGTGTTGACGATCACCGGGCGGGGCGATCGGGGATGCCGGGGCCGGGCCCGCAGGTGCCGGTGGAAGCGCCCGGACAGCTCGTCCAGCCCCCGGCCGTACGAGCCATAGAGCCAGGGGCTGCCGTACGACTCACCCGGCGCCAACCGCACCTCGCCGGCCAGCGGCAGCTCTCCCCCGCCGAGCAGGGAGACCCCGGTCGGCGTCCGCTCGGCCAGCGTCCGGTGGTTGCCGCTCCAGGCCACGTGGATGCCCCACACCTCGCCGGCGCCGAAGCCGAACCCCGCGGCGCCGGCGGCCAGCACGATCGAGGCGTCGGCGCCGGTCCGCCCGCGCCGGTTCTCCCGCAACCGCGTCCCGAGGGTGAAGGGCTGCCGCTGGGGGATGCGTTCGCGCAGGTGCCGCCCGGTGAAGTCGAGCAGCTCGGTGGCCTCGGCCGGCACCGGCAGGGTGGGCAGCAGGCCGTCGACCGTGAAGACCGACGCCGGGTCCGCATTGGTCAGCGTCGCCCGCTGCCGCACCAGGCCGGCGTCGGTCAGCTCCAGCCCCAGCCGCAGCGCGAGCCCGGCCGCGGCGTCCCGCGCGGCGACGGTCAGGCGCCGGCCGTCCTCCTCGAGGCCGGTCACCACGAAAGCGGTGGAGAATGCGGTGCCTTCGCGGTGGCCGGCCAGTCCGGGGGTGCCGACCCAGCCGGCCGACTGCTCCGGCAGCACGCTGACCGGGACGACCTCGTCGAGGCCGTTGCTGGCCCGCTGCGGCACCCCGGCGAGCGCCAGATCCGCCAAGGACACGTCCCCGAGGTCGGCGCCCCAGTGCACGACGCGGGGCAGGAGGGTCCCGGAGCAGTCGAGCACGAGGCTGACCCCGCCGGCGCGCCAGTGCAGCATCATTGGGCGACCTCGAACAGCTTGTTGAGCTGGTCGTTGAGCGTGGTCAGCGAGGAGACCGGAGCGCTGCCGATGTAGACGGCGTCCATCCGCGGGTTCATCAGCGCGGTGATGTCGGCGGCGTTGGTGGTCACCGGGAAGAGGAACGTGGTCTTCTCCTTGACCTGGTCGGTGAACGGCGTGACGTCGAGCTTGCGCTGGTCGCGGTTGTAGGCGACGGCCAGCTGGGTGCCCTCGGGCCGGGCCGGGAAGACCACGCCGGAGTGGCCGATGATGTCCTGGCACTGGGCGCCGGAGAGGAACTTGACCCACTTGGCGGCGTTCTCCGGCTGCTTGGAGAGGGTGGTGATCGAGTCGGCCAGGCCGTTGAACATCGACGCCCGCTTGCCGGTCGGGCCGATCGGGGTGGGCGCGATGCCGATGTCGAGCTTCTTGCCGGCCGCGTCGGTGAGCTTGGTGAACGTGGAGATCATCCAGGAGCCGCTGAGCCCCATCGCCGCGATTCCGGACTGGATCTCCTTGTCCGGGCCGATCGGGTTGGCACCGCCGATCTGCTCGTACGACGGCATGAAGCCCTTGCGGACCAGGCCGAAGTACCAGCTCAGGGTCGTCTGGAAGGCGGGCTGGTCGAGGTTGAAGTGGGTGCCCCACGGGTTCTTGTCGGTGACCGACCAACCGGCGCTGCCGGTGAACGCCGACCACTGGGTCTGGCCCCAGCCGCCGCCCCCGGAGCCGTCCGAGCCGAGGCCGTACTGCTTGACGTGGTTCTTGTCGAAGCCCGGCTGGTCGCCGCGGACACCCTTGTCGTCGATCGTGAGGTGGGCGACGAGCTTCTCGAAGGTGCCGCCGTCCCGCGGGTTCCAGCTCAGGTTGCCGAGCTGGGCCGGGTCGACGCCGGCCGCGGTGAGCGCCGCCTTGTTGTAGAAGATCGCGATGGTGTCCCAGTCCTTGGGGGTGCCGTACCGGTGGCCGTCCTTGCCCTTCCACAGCTCGGCCAGGCCCTGCTGGTAGTCGCCGTCCTGGACGTCGCTGGTCGGGCCGAGCTCGTCCAGCGGGCGCAGCACCTTCAGGTCGACGAACTGGGCGAACTTGGCGAGGTGGTCGGTGAAGACGTCGGGGGCGGTGTCGGCGATGAAGCCGGCGGTCAGCTTGGACCAGTAGACGTCCCAGCCGTACTGCGAGATGTGCACCTTCAAGCCCGGGTTCTGCGCGGCGAACGCGTCCGCGCACTTCTGGTAGCCCGGCTGCTGCCCGGAGTCCCACAGCCAGTACTCGATGGTGCCGTTGCCGCCCGGCCCGGTGGCGGCGTCCGCGCCACCCCACCCGCACCCGGCGAGCAGCGTGGCGGCGGACAGGGCCGCGAGAAGTCGTCTCATTTGATCCCACTGAATCCGATCGAGTTGACGATCCGCTTGGCGAAGAAGCAGAACAGGACGAGCATCGGCAGGGCCGCCACCAGGGTCGCGGCCATCAGCCCGGACCAGTCCGGGCCGGTCTGCGGCGTCTGCGACTTGAAGACGCCCAGCGCGACCGTGAGCACCCGGGAGCGGTCGGTGTAACTGACCATCAGCGGCCAGAAGTAGTCGTTCCACGAGGTGATGTAGGTCAGGATCGCCAGGGTGGCGAGCGGCGCCGAGGACATCGGCAGGATCAGCCGGAAGAAGACCCGCACCTTGCTGGCCCCCTCGACCAGCGCCGCCTCCTCGACCTCGCGGGAGATGCCGAGGAAGAACTGGCGCAGGAAGAACACCGCGAACGGGGTCATCAGCATGGTCGGCAGCGCGATCCCGAACAGCGTGTCGACCAGCCCGAGCTGCTTGATCAGCACGAAGTTCGGCAGCAGCGTGAAGATCGTCGGGATCATCAGGCCGCCGAGGAAGAACCGGAAGACCGTCTCCCGGTGCCGCCACTGCAGGCGGGCGAACGCGTACGCGGCCATCGCGGAGAAGAACACCTGGCCGCCGGTCACCAGCGAGGACACGATGACCGAGTTCAGCAGGTAGTGCCAGAACTGGATCGGCTGCCCGGCGCCGCCGGCGTCGATCGCCGCCTGCCCGGTCTGCAGGCCGAAGACCCGCTCGAAGCCGCCCCAGGAGAACTGCACCGGCAGCAGGCTGTCCGACCCGGCGTACAGGGCGTTGTTGCTGGACAGGGCCGTCCGCAGCATCCAATAGAACGGGAACAGCGACAGGAGAATCACCAAGATCATAAAAGCCCAGGCGGCCGTACGCCCGAAGCCGAACCGGCGCTTCGCAACGACCGGCACCGCGGCTGTGGTGGTGGCCATCGTCTCCTCCTCACGCCAGATCCGACGACTCGGCCCGGGTGAGCCGGTACTGCACGAAGGTGATCACGACCAGGATGACCAGCAGGGCGACCGACATCGCCGAGGCGTAGCCGAACTGGAAGCGGCCGAACGCCATGTCGTAGATGTAGTACTGCAGCACCCGGGACGAGTCGACCGGCCCGCCGCGGGTGGTGACCGCGACGGTGTCGAAGACCTGGAACGACCCGACCACCGTGATGATCAGCACGAGCGCCATGATCGGCCGCAGCAGCGGCACCGTGATCCGCCGGAACATGGTTATCTCGCTCGCGCCGTCGACCCGGGCCGCCTCGTACATGGTCTCGGGAATGGTCTGCAGCCCCGCGAAGATCAGCAGGGCCGTGTAGCCGACGTGCCGCCAGACGTTGATCAGGGCGATCGTGGGGATGACCCAGGTGCTGTCGCTCAGGAACGCGATCCGGTCCAGCCCGAGCCAGGAGATGACGTGGTTCCCGATGCCGAGCTGGTAGTCGAGGATCCACAGGAAGACCAGGGCGGCCACCACGTTGGAGACCAGGTACGGGGTCAGCACGATCCCGCGCAGCCAGGTGCGCTTGGTGAGCCGCTGCATCATCACGGCGATCACCAGCGCCACCGCGGTCTGCACCGCGATGTTGACCACGACGTAGTAGACGGTCACCTTGAGCGCGTTCCAGAAGACCGGGTCCTGCACCATCCGGACGTAGTTGTCCAGACCGGTCCACTTCGGCGGGGTGAGCAGGTTGAATTTGGTGAAGCTCAGATAGATGCCGCGCAGGGTCGGCCACACCATGAAGACCAGAAACCCGATCAGGGCCGGGGCGATGAACAGGATGGCCAGCCGGGTGTCGTCGTGGCGCTTCGCCGAGGCCCGGCGGGTGGGGGTGGCGCGAGCGACGGGGTGGAGGTGCTGATTGCCATCAATGCCTCCTTATTTTCAATCTGATTGAAAATAAGGCGAGGAGCCGGGTGTGACAAGCGTCACTCGTAGACTGGTGCACATGGTGATGACCGGCAGGTCGGGGCGGCCTCGGCGAGGGCTGTCCGCCGCCGAGCTGGCGGTCACCCGGCACCTGCTCGTGCACGGCCCGGCCACCCGGCAGGACCTGGGCGATCACCTGAACATCTCGTACGCGTCGACCTCCCGCCTCGCCCGCGCCCTGGTCGACGGCGGCATGGCCTCCGAGGCCCTGGAGCCGGAGACGGCGATCGGCCGCCCCCGCCAGGTGCTGACCGCGGTGCCCGGCGCCCGGCACGTGGTGGGCTGCAAGCTCACCGGCGACACCGCGTTCGGCGTCGTCTGCGACATGTTCGGCGAGGTCAAGGCGACCGCCCGGGCGGCGCTGCCCGAGCCGGCCGAGGGCACGGTGCCACCGGCCGGCGCCGCCAAGGTCGTCGCCCAGCTGGCCGGCAAGCTCGCCCGGCGGGTGCCCACCCTGGACGGCATCGCCGTGTCCGTCGGCGGGGTGGTCGCCGATCGCACGATCGTGCGCGAGGGCACCTTCCTCGGCTGGCGCGACGTCGACCTCGCCACCCCGATCGAGCAGCGCACCGGCCTGCCGGTCATCGTCACCAACGACGTCGCCGCCCTGGCCCGTGAGCAGCTGTGGTTCGGCGCCGGCCGGACGCACTCCACCTTCGGCGTCGTCACCGTCGGCGCCGGCCTGGGCTTCGCCGCCGTCCGCGAGGGCATCGCCGCCGAGCAGCTCATCGACAACGGCCACCTGCTCGCGCACGCGCCGATCGACCCGCGCGGCCCGCGCTGCCGGCTCGGCCATCGCGGCTGCGTCTCGGCCTACCTCAACCGCGAGGACATGCGGGGCAGCGCGCCCGAGGGCGCCCCGGGCCCGGCCACCTCCGCGGGCCTGGCCGAGGCGGGCCGGGTCGCCTCCGCGGGCCTGGCCGAGGCGGGCCGGGTCGCCTCCGCGGGCCTGGCCGAGGCGGGCCCGGTCGCCTCCGCGGGCCTGGCCGAGGCGAGCCCGGTCACCTTCGCCGGCCTGGCCGAGGCGAGCCGGGCCGGCAACGAGCGGGCCGGCCGGCAGCTGACCGCCGCCGCCCGCGCCCTCGGCCACCTGGTCGCCACCGTCGCGGGCGCCCTGCAGACCACTTGCGTCGTGCTCGCCGGCGAGGACGTCGCCGCGCTCGCCGCCGCGCCCGCGATGCGGCAGACCATCGACGACCGGCTGCGCCCGGGACCGTACGAGGTCCAGCGCTGCGCCCTCGAGATCGTCACGACCCCGCTGACGTTCACCGACTGGGCCCGCGGCGCCGCCGTCGCCGGCATCCAGCACGTCCTCGGCGGCGTCTGACCGCCTGGCGGGCGGCGGCCTGGCGGGCGGCGGCCTGGCGGGCGGCGGCCTGGCGGGCGGGCCGCCGCCCGCCTGGCCCGGCGCGGGGCGCCATCCGCCGCGGGATGACACCTCGTATCTCGGGCAGGTCGCCGTCGAGGGCCAATTCGAACGCTTCCGGCGGACCGGTCAGAGCTTGCGGGCCACCAGGCCGTTGCAGGCGACGTCCTCAACCGCCGGTCGTGGCTGCGGCGCATCGTCGGCACGCCAGCGTGACACCGAGACCAGGCCCGGCTCGACCGGCGCCAGGCCCGGCGGGAGCAGGCCGAGCAACTCGGTGCCGTTGCGCGGGACGAAGCGGCCGTCGGCGTTGGCCGCGGTCAGCTTCTCGATCGACTCGGCCGACTGGTACTGCCAGGTGGCCTGCGTGATCGCCAGGTAGCTGCCCGGGGCCAGGGCGTCGGACAGGCGCTTGATCACACCCACGGCGTCCTCGTCGTCGCGGACGAAATGAATCACCGCGATGAGCAGCAGACCGACCGGGCGGGTCAGGTCGAGCGTCGCCGCGAGGTCGGGGTGGTTCAGGATCGACTCGGGATCGCGCAGGTCGGCGTCGAGGTACGCGGTCGCCCCGACCGGCCCGCTGGTCATCAGGGCGCGGGCGTGCGAGAGCACGAGCGGGTCGTTGTCCACGTAGACCACCCGTGCCGACGGCGTGATCGACTGGGCGACCTCGTGCGTGTTGCCCGGCGCCGGGATGCCCGTGCCGATGTCCAGGAACTGGTCGATCCCCTGCTCGGCCAGGAAACGGACGGCCCGTCCGAGGAACATCCGGTTCTCCAGCGCCATGAGCCGGATCCCGGGCATCGCGGCTTCGATCGCGTCGCCCGAGGCCCGGTCCGCGGCGAAGTTGTCCTTGCCGCCGAGCCAGTAGTTGTAGCGGCGAGCAGGGTGGGCGACGCTGCTGTCGAACTGCCCGGACGAACTCATGGCCGTGATCGTAATGGGTTCCCCTCGAACCCTCTCACCGCCGGCCCGCGAAAGCCGCGCGGCATCATGCTGCCCGGCCCGGCGTCGATCTCACTGTCCTCGGCCGAACACCGCGGCGGGCGGCGCCGGCGTTGCGAATGCCGAAAATCCATCCCGCCCTGACCACGTGTCAGGTCGGAAATCACCAAGCCGGACGGCGTCACCGACGCGGCCCGGCAGGCGGCGCAGGCCGCTTGTGCTTCGGTCCTGCCGTCCCGGGTCCGGGCAACGGCAACGGCGGGAATGGCGGCAACAACAAGGGTTAGCCGGCCGCGACGCATCCGGGTCGTGTCGTCGACGCGACTCCGGCCCCGCCTTGCCAACAGCTCTCAAGCGAGCCTCACGATCAGGTCGGCTGCCATGCACGGGCCGCGCTGCGGCCAGGGGTCTGGCGCCAGTGGGCAATCCCGACCAGTTCCGGGGCCGCGAACGGCTACTCCGCGATCACCCGGCCGAGCGGCGCCTGGCCCCCGACCACCCGACCATGCCACGACGCTGCGTAACGAGCGAATCGCGGCATGAGCGGAGGTCTCGCGCCGCCATTTGCTCTGCGCACCATGACGCACAGCTCTGCGCACCATGACGCACCACCCCCCGCCGCGCCATCCAGATCTGAAAGCGCGGACCAGCCGGGCAGCCAGAGAGGCGCAGAGACCCTTCATCGATGTTTCGCTCCACCGGAGAGTGCAGATTTTCCGTTAGCTCTGAACGCCGGGCCATCAAGATCGAGGTGGGGCGGCGAGCGATGCGTCGCGGTGTGCAGAGCAGGGCGTCGCGGTGTGCAGAGCAGGGCGTCGCGGTGTGCAGAGCAGTGCGTCGCGGTGCGCAGAGCAAAGTCGGGCAGCGAACGTGGGGCATCCGCTGATCGGCAAATCCTGAAGCGTACCGCCCAGGCGAGCGTCATCGTCGGCACTACCCGGCGTTACCGTGATCCCGGGTGGAGGTCGCGCACCTTCAGGGCTCGCGAACCCGTTAGACCGTCCGGACACCATTGATCCCCATGAGAATCGCCACTTGCTCGAGACGCTCTTTCCGGGACAAGGATACGTATCGGGTCCCGGGCGCCACGCTGCACGAGATTCGGCCGGGACGCGTGCGACTGTCTGAGAAACCTGCCAATCTCACCGGGCTGGACGGTGAGGCGGAGGGCTCGTCCAACGAAACGATCACGGTGACAACTGCCGCTGTTCGTCACACGGATGCCGCCTCGGTGACGGAGTCGGCGGGATCGAGGTGCAGCAGGTGGCGGGCCCGGTCGATGGCCGCCGGGGTGTCGGGGAAGACCAGGTCGTCCCGGCGCAGGCGGGCGGCGACCCCGAGCGCGGAGAGCACCTGCTGGTGGCTGGGATCGATGCCGGACAGCAGAACCGCGATGCCGCGCCGCTGGAGGCGGGTGATGGTGTCGTCGAGGATGTGGGCGCCGGTGGCGTCGATGGTCGAGACCCGTGACATGCGCAGGATCACCACGCGGACGTCGGCGACCTCGCTCAGCTCCAGCAGGAAGTCGTGGGCGGCCGCGAAGAACAGCGGGCCGTCCAGGCGGTACGCGACGATGTGCTGGTCGAGCAGGGCCTGCTCCTCGGCGTGCCGGTCGTCGCGGTCGATCGGCACGCGTTCGAGGCGGGCCGTGCGGGCGACCGCGCGCAGCGCCAGCACGACCGCGACGCCGATGCCGGCCGCCACCGCCGTCACCAGGTCGAAGAAGACCGTGACGCCGAAGGTGAGCACCAGGACGATCGCGTCGCGGCGGGTGGCTCGGATCAGGGCGAGCAGCGACGCGGCCTGGACCATCCGGACCGCGGTGGCGATCAGGACCCCGGCGAGCGCGGCCATCGGGATCCGGGACACCAGCGGTGCGGCCAGCAGCACCACGCCCGCCAGGGCGGCGGCGTGGGTGAAGGCGGCCAGCTTGGAGCGTGCGCCGGCGCGCACGCTGACCGCGGTGCGGGCGATCGCGGCCGTGCCGGGCACGCCGCCCAGGACGGGCGTCACCAGGTTCGCGATGCCCTGCCCGAACAGCTCCCGGTCGGGGTCGTGGCGCTCGTCGACGCTCATCGCGTCGGCGACCGTCGCGGACAGCAGGCTCTCCAACGCCGCCAGCGCGGCGACCGCGCCCGCCGCGGGCAGCAGCCCGGGCAGCGCCCGCCAGTCGAGGAAGGCCAGCGACGGCGCCGCGAAACCGGCCGGCAGCGCGCCGATCCGGGCCAGCGGCAGGCCCGTGGTCTCCGCCAGCACTGTCGCCACGAGGATGCCGAGCAGGGAGAACGGCACGACCGGCCGCCAGCGCGCCCCGAGCAGCATCAGCGCGGCGACGCCCGCGGCCACCAGGATCGGCGCCGGCCGCGGATGCCCGGCGAACCGGATCACCGCATCCGCCGCCACCGACCACACCTTGTCGCCGTGCGCGCCGGCGACTCCCAGCGCCGCGGGCACCTGCTGGAGGCCGATCACGACCGCGATGCCCGCGGTGAAGCCCTCGACCACCGGAACCGGCAGGTACCGCAGGTAGCGGCCGAGCCGGGCGAACGCCATCGCGACCAGCAGCAGACCGGCCAGCAGGCCGACCATCAGCACGCCGGTGCGCCCGAACCGGTGCACCACCGGGAGCAGCACCACGGTCATCGCGCCGGTCGGCCCGGAGACCTGCAGGTTCGACCCGCCGAAGATCGCCGCCAGGGCACCGGCCACCACCGCCGTGATCAGCCCGGCCTGGGCGCCCAGGCCGGAGGCGACACCGAAGGCCAGGGCCAGCGGCAGCGCCACGACCGCGACGGTCACCCCGGCCACCAGGTCGCGGCGTGGGGCATGCCGGAGCGCGTTCCAGTCCGAGCGCTGCGGCAACAGATCGCTTACCCGTCTCATCACAGTAATTTAGTATCTTTGTACTTGCAAAAATCTTCAAGTGACGCACGATGAGTCCGGCCCGGCGGCGTACGGGCCGCACATCCTCGGGCAATCGACCAAGACACGTTTCGTGATCGGAGGACGGCAGATGGCTGAGCTAGGGGTGGCGCTCAAGGAAGCGCTGCAGATCGACGGGGCGATCGCCGCGGCGGTCGTCGACCGGACCAGCGGCATGACCCTCGGCACGGCGGGCGGCGGCCAGGAGTTCGACCCGGTGGTCGCCGGCGCGGCCAACACCGAGGTGCTGGTGGCCAAGATGCGCACCATGGAACTGCTGGGCATCACCGAGAAGATCGAGGACGTCCTCGTCACCCTGGACACGCAGTACCACCTGCTCCGCCCGATTACCGGCCGGTCGGGCAAGGGCCTGTTCATCTATCTCGCGCTCCGCCGGGACCGGGCCAACCTGGCCATGGCCCGGCACCGGTTGCGGATCATCGAGCAGAACTTCGAGATCTAGGCGGCGACGAGGCCCAGGGCGGAGCCGGTCACGCCCGGGAAGACCGCCGAGGTGTCGGTCAGCCCGCAGCGCGTCCGCAGCACCTCGGCGATCACCGCGCGGTAGTCGGTGGTCACCGCGAGGTCGCCGTCGACGAGCCGGGACGCGGCGAGGCCCGGCCATTGCCCGTACACCCGACCGCCTTTGACGTTTCCGCCGAGCAGCAGCATGGCGTTGCCGTAGCCGTGGTCGAGCCCGCCGGAGCCGTTCTGCGCGACCCGCCGGCCGAACTCGCTGATCGTCACGAGGGTGACCTTGCGCATCCCGTCCGGGCCGAGGTCGGCGGCGAAGGCGGCCAGTGCGGTCGCGAGCGCGTTCAGGTGGTCGTAGAAGCGCTTGCCCGAGACGGCGGCGCCGAGGTCCTCGTGCATGTCCCAGTCGCCGCAGTCGAGCGTCGCCGTGCGCAGCCCGACGTCGGCCTTGACCAGCCGCGCCACGTCCTTGAGCGCGTTGCCGAGGTCGGTCGCCGGGTAGCTCGCGGCGGGCGCGTACCCGGCGGCCCGCAACTGCTTGGCCGTGCCGAGCGCGCCGAGCATCTGGCCGGTGTTGGTGGCCAGTGCGTCCGGCGCGCCCTGGTACAGCTTGGCCATCGTGGCGGCGAGCGGCCGCCCGTCCAGGTCGCCGTCGAGCTTGAAGCCGTCCACCGAGGACAGGCCGAGGTGCGGGGCGCCGCCGGCCAGCACCCGGGCGGGCCGGGCGCTGCCGACCGAGACGCCGCCGAACCCGGCCGGCGAGCCGAACCCGCCGAGCACCCGGTCGAGCCAGCCGGTGCGGATCGAGGTGCCCGGCGCGGCCCGCTCCAACTCCTCCATCGCCGCGAAATGCGACCGGTTCGGCGCCGGCTGCCCCGCGGCGTGCACCGCAGCGAACGTGCCGGCCTGCCAATACGGCAGCAGCGGGGCGAGCGCGGGGTGCAGGCCGAAGAAGCCGTCGCCGGCGAGCAACTGCCCTTGCGGTACGCCGATGGTCGGCCGCAGCGCGTAGTAGTCCGGGTCGGCCGCCGGCACGATCGCGGACAGTCCGTCGAACCCGCCGCGCAGCGAGAGCAGCACGAACACGTCCCGGCCGGCGGCCGGGCCGGCGGCGAAGGCGAAGCGGGTGTCGAGCAGCGTCGCGGTCAGGCCGGCCGCCGCGCCGGCGAGCAGGGTCCGGCGCTTGCACAGGATCTCGGTCAAGGTGTCGCTCCTCAGCGCAGCGCGAAGGTCGGGGAGTTGAGCAGCATGGCCATCAGGTACGGGAACATCCAGTCGATCGCCGGGTCCTTGGCCCCGACCGGGCTCGCCGTGGTCTTGCCGAAGAAGCCGGCCAGCGCCTCCCGCTGCGGGTCCGGCAGGGTCGTCTGCAACAGGCGGAGGGACGTGGCGTCGATCAGCGCGCCGTAGGTGGCCGGCGTCGGCGTCCCGGCGAACGCCGCGAGCAGCGACGGCGGCCGCACCAGGGTGGCCGGCCAGTAGCCGGCGCCCACGTTCAGGTGGGCGTTCCAGCGCACCAGTTGGCTCGCCGGCGAGACCCAGGCGGCCGCGACGTCGGGGTAGCCGTTGGGCGGGCCCCAGGCCAGCGGCGCCTGACCGGCGTTCGCGCAGGTCCAGTAGAGCGACTCGATCGCCTTGGTGCCGGCGGGCTCGGGACCGTAGTCGAGCGTGCGCAGGGTGGCCACGATGTCCTCGTACGGCGTCCGGGTCTTCGCCCCGATCGACGCCGCGAACTCCGGCGACGCGAAGAGGGCGCGCAGCACCGGCGCGATCGCCGACCGGTTGTCCAGGTAGACCTTCATCAGGCTGGTGATCAGGCTGACCGGCGGGTCGTCCGCGACGAACCGGACGCAGAGCTTGGTGACGATCCGGCGGGCCGTCGACGGGTGCAGCGCCAGGTAGTCGAGCAGGGCGAGGACCGCCTGCTCGCCGCCGTCGGCGCTCGGGTTGGGGTGCGAGAAGCCGAGGACGGTCACCGCGCCGACCGCGTGCCGGGCCGGGTCGTATCGGTAGAGGCCGGTGGCGTTGTCGACGGTCAGGCCGGTGAGCAGGCGGGCGGCGTCGCGCACGTCGGATTCCCCGTACGGTATCCCGACGGTGTGCAGTTCGAGCAGCTCACGGCCGTAGTTCTCGTTCGGGGCGGCCTTGGTCGACGACCGGTTGTCGAGGTAGGTGAGCATCGCCGGGTGCCGGACGACGGCCTTCAAAAGATCCGAAAAACTTCCCAGCGCGTACGTACGGAGCACGGCCGCGTCGTAGTCGGCGCGGCTGTCCCAGGTGTCGCCGTCCGGGCAGATCACGTTGAAGTGGTTCGACCAGAACTCGGTCATCACCTCGAGCAGTTGCCGCTTGCTCCAGACCGCGCGGGCGAAGGTGGCGAAGCTGACCTGCCAGACCGGTGTCCAGTCGTACACCTTGAGGGTCTTGGCCGCCGCGGCGGCGCGGATCGCCGGAATCGTCGCCGTGCACCACGGGAACCGCGCCACCAGGTCGTCCGCGACGGGGTCGTCGATCGACGCCGGGTCGAGCTGGGCGTCCAGCCACGCCGCCGCGCCGAGCCGGCGGATCTCGGCGACGGCGGCGGGCCTCGGGCCGTAGGTGGCCCGCCGCAGCAGATGCAGGAGGGGGTCCGGGGAGAGGAGGTCGGCGGCGGTCATGCCCGGTCCATCGGCAAAGATGTGTCTGATCTTTTGGCCTTCGCCGGAGGCGCAACCCAGGTGCTCCCGTCGGGGAGCGGCTCAGGCGTCCGGCGCGGCGTGCACCAGCTCCCCGGAGACCCAGGTCAGCGCCACCTTGGTGGCGCCGATGGCGTCGGCCGGGCCGTCGAACGGGTCCCGGTCGAGGACGACGAGGTCGGCGACGTTGCCGGCGCGCAGGCTGCCGCTGTCGTCGCGGTGGTTCACGTACGCGGTGCCGGCGGTGTACGCGGCCAGCGCGGTCGCCAGGTCGAGCCGCTGATCGGGCAGGAACGCCGGGGCGGTCGAGCCGGGGACGGCCCGGTTGACCGCGACGTGCATGCCCTGGATCGGGTCGGCGTCGCTGACCGGCCAGTCGCTGCCGGCGGCGAGCGTCGCCCCCGTACGCAGAAGGTCGGCGAAGAGGTATTGCCGCTCGGCCCGCTCCGGGCCGAGGAACGGGATGGTCAGCTCGTCCATCTGCGGCTCGTGCGCCGCCCACAGCGGCTGGATGTTCGCGGTGGCGCCGAGCCGGCGGAAGCGGGGCAGGTCGTCGGGCTGGATCACCTGGAGGTGGGCCAGGTGGGGGCGGGTGTCCCGGAAGCCGTTGGCCCGCCGCGCCGCCTCGACCGCGTCGAGCGCCTCGCGGACCGCGCGGTCGCCCAGGGCGTGGAAGTGGACCTGGAAGTCGAGGCCGTCCAGCGCGGTGACGTACTCGGCGAGCGCGGCCGGATCGACGAAGCTGAGGCCGCGGTTCGCGGTCGCGCAGCCGCACTTGTCCAGGTACGGCTCGGTCATGGCGGCCGTGTGGTTCTCGGCGACGCCGTCCTGCATGATCTTGACGGTCGAGCAGGTGAGGCGGCCGGTGCTGAACCGCCGGCGGGCCTCGACGAGCCCGGCGATCTGCTCGGCGCCGCGGTCCCGCTCCCACCACAGGGCGCCGGTGACGGTGGCGGTGAGCGTGCCGTCGAGCGCGGCGGCCCGGTAGGCGTCGGCCGGGTTGGGGTGGCCCTGCTGGTCCCCGAGCAGCGCGTCCTGCCAGCCGGTGATGCCCAGCGAGTGCAGCAGCCGCTGCGCCCGGAGCAGGCCGTCGAGCCGCTCCTGGAACGTCGTCGGGGGGATGAGCCTGGCGACCAGCCCCATGGCACCCTCCTGCAGGCAGCCCACCGGTTCGCCGCCCGCGTCGCGGTTGATGACGCCGTCCGCCGGGTCGGGGGTGTCCCGGGTGAGGCCGGCCCGGCCGAGCGCCACCGTGTTGACCCAGGCGCCGTGATGGTCGCGGTTGGTGAGGTAGACCGGCCGGTCCGGCACGACCCGGTCCAGCAGGCCGCGGGTGGGTACGCCGCCGGGGAAGCTCTCCAGCGACCAGCCGCTGCCGGTGATCCAGCCCGCGCCGGGGTGCGACTCGGCGTACTCGCGGATCTTGGTCAGGGTTTCCTCGGGGCCGACGATCCCGGTCAGATCGCACTGGCCCATCTCGATGCCGCCGTACACCGCGTGCACGTGGGCGTCCTGGAAACCCGGCAGCAGCAGGCGCCCGCGGAGGTCGACCACCTCGGTCTTCGGCCCGCGCAGGTCGTCGAGGCCGTGGCCGACCGCGAGGATCCGGCCGTCGCGGACGGCGAGGGCGCGGGCCCGGGTCCGGGCGCCGTCGATGGTGAGCACGGGACCGCCGACGAAGAGCAGGTCTGCCAGAACGTCTGTCATGCCGCGATGAAACGGCAAATGAATGACGTTGTCAACAGCGTTCACTTCGAGCGGCCGCGGCCGCGCCCCGGGCGGCGACCGCGTCGAAGATCAATTCCAGCGCCAGCTCGAACTGGTCCTCCTGGTTGACCTCGGCGAGATGTCCGGCGACGTCCTGGATGTGCGGGAACCGGCCGGCCGGCAACACCAGGTACTCCCGGGTCCAGGCCAGGCCGTCGCGCTCCATGGCGTCGGTGTCGACCGCGCGGGAGGCGGCCAGGAACGCCGTCCAGGCCAGGGCGGTGTCGGCCAGCACCCGATAGATCCGGGCCGCCTCCCGCCCCCGCAGGCCGGCCTGCTCGACCGCACCGATCACCAGGTCGGCGGCCTGGAACTCGGCCTCGCGGCGCAGCGTGCGGGTGGCCACCAGGACCGCCACCCGGGGGTGGGCCTCGAACGACCGGCGGGTGGCCCGGCACAGCGTGAGCAGCCGGGTACGCCAGTCCGGCTCGTCGACGTCCACCTGGGAGATCGCGTCCTCGAGCAGCCGGGCGCCCAGCGCGAGCAGCAGGTCGTCCTTGTCCCGGAAGTGCCGCAGAACGGCGGTGGGCGCGACGCCGAGGGCCGAGCCCAGCCGCCGGAACGTCACCGCGTCCGGCCCCTCGGTCTCGGCGATCTCCAGGGCGACCGTGACGATCTCCTCCTGGCTCAGCGACCCTCGGGCCCGTGCGCGTCCTGTCCGTTCCATGCGGTCAGTTTCGCTCGAAACAGCGATGCGAACAAGTTTGTGAACACCGTTGACATTGTTGTTTCCGTCGGCATACGTTCCCCGGCAAGGGAACGAGGGGAGAGGTCGATGTCCGAGGTGTTCACCCGCCGCCGCGCCGCCGGCGGCCTCACCGGCCTCGCGGCCGCCATGGCGCTCGTGGCGTGCAGCGGCGCCCCGGCTCCGCAGCCCGCCGGATCGGCCGCCGCGTCGGCGCCGACCAGCGGGTTCACCGTGCTCAGCCCGGCACCGACCGCCGACGCGGGCGATCTGACCTGGGCGACCTACCGGGAGACCCAGACCCTCGACCCGATCAAGGCGTTCGACTACCCGGAGAACACGGTCGACCCGCTGCTCTGCGACGCGCTGCTGCGGCAGAAGCCGGACCTGACGATCGGCGACGGGCTGGCCAAGGTGACCACCACGTCGCCGACCCGGTTCGACTTCACGATCAACTCGGCCGCGACGTTCTGGGACGGCTCGCCGGTCACCGCCAAGGACGCGGTGTTCAGCCTGAAGCGGGCCGCCGACCCGGCCGCCGGCGGCTTCTACAGCGAGGACTTCACCCGGGTGTCGGCGATCGAGGCGACCGGCGACAAGACCTTCCGGATCACCCTGAAACAACCGGACTACTGGCTGCTCAGCGAGCTGTCGGCGGCCCCCGGCGAGATCCTGCAGCAGGCGTACGTGCAGGCGAAGGGCGAGAATTTCGGCACGGTCAGCGGCGGGACGATGTGCTCCGGGCCGTTCAAGCTGGACTCCTGGAAGACCGGGCAGGGCGTGAAGGTGGTGCCCAACCCGAGTTACTGGGACACGAGCCTGCCCAAGCCGCGGCTCAAGAGCCTGACCATCGCCGGCGTGCCGGACGACGCGAGCTTCACGGCCGGCGTCAAGACCGGGGCGCTGTCGGGCGGCTACGTGAACGCGCTCAGCACGCTGGGGCAGCTGGAGAGCGACCCGTCGGTGAAGGTCTATCAGGGCGCGCCGTCGGCCACGGCGGCCCTGGTCATCAGCGCCACCAAGGGCCCGCTCGCCGACCCGAAGGTCCGCCAGGCCATCTCGTACGGGATCGACCGGCAGGGCATCATCAGCACGGTCTACCGCGGGGCCGCCAACCTGCCGCACGCGATCGCCGCCTCCGGGACCTGGGGCTACGCGCCGGACACCTTCGCCCAGGCGTACGCCGACCTGCCCGAGCTGAGCCGGGACGCGGCCAAGTCGCAGGAGCTGGCCAAGCCGCTCGACCTGGCCGGGCAGAGCATCACGATCGGCACCTCCTCCGGGATCCCGTCGCTGCACACCCTGGCCCTGGCGGTGAAGGCGGCCGCCGAGGCGATCGGCCTCGAGGTCACGATGAAGAACGTCAGCCCGGCGAACTACGTCAACTTCTTCACCGACCCCAAGGCCTTCGGCTCGGTCGACGCGTTCCCGACGATGAACTACGGCGACTTCGCCGACCCGGCGGCGCTCTACCGCACCTTCGCCCTGGCCGGCGCCACGCAGAACTTCGACAGCTGGACGAACCCGGAGGTCACCCGCAGCCTCGAGGCCTCCCGCGGCGAGGCGAACCCGGTCAAGCGGGCCGAGGACGTGGTGGCCGCTCAGAAGATCATCACCGAGCAGCTGGTCTGGATCCCGCTCGCCGCGCCCAACACCGTGCTGGTCATGAACAAGGCGGTGACCGGCGCCCCGGCCACCTTCCAGTACATGGCCGGGCCGTGGGCGGTCACCCTCGGTGGAACCCGGTGACCCGGTTCCTGGCCCGGCGGACCGCGATGCTGGTCGCCACCATGCTGGTGGCCAGCTTCGCGATCTACGGCGCGCTGTACGTCTCGCCGGGCAGCCCGCTGTCCGCGCTGACCGGCAACCGGCCGCTGCCGCCCGAGGCCAAGGCCCAGCTCGAGGCCCGCTACCACCTGAACGAGCCGTTTCTGGTGCGCTACTGGCACTGGCTCGTCTCGGCCCTGCACGGCGATCTCGGCGAGTCCATCCCGCTGCACGAGAACGTCTCCACCCTGATCGGCCAGCGGGTCGGCGTGACCGCCGGCCTCGTCCTGCTCACCTCGGTGATCATCGTGATCGCCGGGGTCGGGCTCGGCATCCTCGGCGCGCTCGGGAAGGGGCTGGTCGACAACGGGGTGCTGCTGGCCTCGACGGTCTCGGCGGCGCTGCCCTCGTTCGCCGCGGCGGTCGTGCTGCAGTTCGTGGTGGCGGTCAAGCTGGGCTGGCTGCCCGCGCTGGGCACCGGCCACGGCTTCGCCGACTCGCTGCGGCACCTGCTGCTGCCGGCGCTCGCCCTGGCCGCGACGTCGGTCGCGCTGGTCACCCGGGTGACCCGGGCGGCCGTACGGGAGGAGACCGGCCGGGAGCACGTGCAGACCGCGGTCAGCCGGGGCCTGCCCTGGCCGTCGGTGGTCCGCCGGCACGTCCTGCGCAACGCGGCGATCCCGATCACCACGGTCGTCGGCATCACGATCGCCAGCCTGATCGCGCTGTCCGCCGTGGTGGAGACCGCGTTCGGGCTCAATGGCCTGGGCGCGTACCTGGTGCAGGCCGCGCAGAACAAGGACGTCGCCGTCGTCCAGGGCATCAGCCTCGTGCTCGTGCTCGCCTTCGTACTCACCAACATGCTGGTCGACATCGCGTACGCCGTGCTCGATCCGCGTCTCACGCTGGGAGGCCGAGCCGCATGAGCGTGCTGACCCTCGACATCGTCACCCGCCGGCGCCGCCGGTCGGGGCTCGGCGTGCTCGGCTGGACCAGCCTCGCCGTCGTCGCCGTCGCGGTGCTGCTGGCGATCGTCGGCCCGGTGCTGCGGCCGTTCGACCCCAACTTGGCCGACCTCTCGTTCGCCAACGTCGGCGCGTACGGCTCGCACGTCCTGGGTTTCGACGGGCAGGGACGCGACCTGCTCAGCCGCCTGATGGCCGGCGCCCGGACGACGCTGACCGGCGCGGCCTTCGTCGCCCTGGTCGCGATCGTCGCCGGCTCGCTGATCGCCGTGGTCACGGCCTGGTTCGGCGGGGTGGTCGACGCCTTCGCCGCCGCGGTCCTCGACGTGCTGTTCGCCTTCCCGGGCATCCTGCTGGCCGTCGTCGCCGCCGCGATCCTCGGGCCGGGGCTCCTCTCCGCCGGGCTCGCGCTCGCGGTCGCCTACATCCCGTACGTGACCCGCGTGTTGCGCGGCGCCGCGCTCAAGGAGCGGGCCATGACGTACGTCGCGGCCCTGGAAGTTCAGGGTTTCAGCGCCTGGCGGTTGTGCCTGCGGCATCTGCTGCCCAACATCTCCGCCCTGATCATCGCGCAGGGGACCATCATGTTCGGCTTCGCCATGGTGGATCTCGCGGCCATCTCGTTCCTCGGCCTCGGCGTGCAGTCGCCGCAGGCCGATTGGGGCGTCATGATCTCCGACGGTAAGTCCGGCCTGTTGCAGGGCTATCCGCTGGAGTCGCTGTCGGCGGCGGTCTGCATCGTGGCGGTCGTCTCCGCGGTCACCTTCCTCGGCGAACGCCTGGAAGCCCGGGCGAAGGAGTCCCGCCGATGAGCGCGCTGCTCGAGGTTTCCGACCTCACCGTACGGCTGCGGCTCGGCGACGAGCAGCGCGAGGTCATCACCGGCACCGCCTTCCAGATCGCCGCGGGCGAGGCGATGGGCCTGGTCGGCGAGTCGGGCTCCGGGAAGTCGATGACCGCCAAGGCGATCGCCCGGCTGCTGCCTCTCGGCGCCCGGGTGTCCGGCCGGGTCACCTTCGACGGCGCCGATGTGCTCGCCCTGCACGGGGCCGAGCTGCGCCGGCACCGCGCCCGGGTGGCGGTGGTCTTCCAGGACCCGCGGGCGCACATCAACCCGGTCCGGCGGATCGACGACTTCATGACCGAGTCCCTGCGCCTCCTCGACGACGTGCCCCGGGCCGAGGCGCGCCGCCGCGCGGCCGCTGCCCTGGAGGAGGTCGGCATCGACGACCCGGCGAAGCGGCTGCGCCAATTCCCGCACGAACTCTCCGGCGGCATGCTGCAACGCGTCATGATCGCCACGGCGCTGCTCTCCGAGCCGCGGCTGCTGCTCGCCGACGAGTGCACCACCGCCCTGGACGTCACCACCCAGGCCGAGGTGATGGCCATCCTCGACGATCTGCGCCGCGACCGCGGCCTGGCCATGCTGTTCATCACCCACGACCTGGAACTGGCCGGCGCGGTGTGCGACCGGACCACCGTCATGTACGCCGGGCAGATCGTGGAGACCCGCGGCTCGCAGCGGCTGCACGACGACCCGCTCCACCCGTACAGCGCCGCCCTCGTCCAGGCCCGGCCGAGCGTCACCGCCACCGCGCCCCGGTTGAACGCGATTCCCGGCCGGCCGGTCTCCGCCTTCGAGGCGCCCGGCGGCTGCCGGTTCGCGCCCCGCTGCCCGCATGCCGTGGACGCCTGCCGGTCGCACGATCAGCAGCTCACCGCGCTCGACGGGGGATGGGTGCGGTGTTCGTGGGCAGCCGAGCTGCGCGGTCGGCTCCTCGCCTCATCTCCGGCTTCGTCTTCGGGGGAGAACGCCAATGCCTGAAGATCCCATTCTTGCCGTACGCGGACTGCGCAAGCAGTTCGGCGCGCACGTGGCGGTCGACGACCTCTCGTTCGACCTGCACCGGGGCCGCTCGCTGGCCGTCGTCGGCGAATCCGGCAGCGGCAAGACCACCGTCGCCCGCATGATCGTCGGCCTGGAACGGCCCGCCGCCGGCACGATCGTCGCCTGCGGCCGCGACCGGAGCCGGCCCGCCCGCGGCGGCGCCGAGCGCAAGCGTCGCGGCCGCGAGGTCCAGATCGTCTTCCAGGACCCGTACGCGAGCCTCGACCCCCGCCAATCCGGCGCGGTCCTGGTCGACGAGGTGCTGCGGGTGCACCACGACCACGACGCAGCGACCCGCCGCCGGATCACCGGCGAGCTCGCCGACCTGGTCGGCCTCGACCAGCGCCAGATCAACGCCCTGCCCCGGGACCTGTCCGGCGGCCAGCGCCAGCGCCTCGCGATCGCCCGGGCGCTGGCCACCGACCCGCGGGTGCTCATCCTCGACGAGTCGGTGGCCGCGCTGGACGTGTCGATCCAGGCCCAGGTGCTGAACGTGCTGGCCGACATCCGGGACGAGCGCGGGATCAGCTACATCCTGATCAGCCACGATCTGGCCGTGGTACGCCAGCTCACGGACGACGCCGTGGTCATGCGCAAGGGGGCGGTGGTCGAGCACGGGCCCACCGGGCGGCTGCTCGACGACCCGCAGCACCCGTACACCCGGATGCTGCGGGCCAGCGTCCCCGGACCGGGCTGGAAACCGGCCCGCACGTTGCGCCCCGCCGCCCCGCCCTCGTCCTAGCCGGGCAGCGGCGCGGTGTGCTGGATGCGGACGGCGGCGAGCTCGCGCGGGTCCAGGCCGAGCAGGCGCAGGATGGTCGGCGCGATCTGGGTGGTCTCGACCGGCGCGTCGACCGTGCGCCGGCCTGCGCCCGGCCCGGACACCACGATCGGCACGTGCCGGTCGGCCGGCGCGTCACCGCCGTGCTCGGCGATCTTCGACTTCTTGGCGGTGTAGACCACGCCCGGCTGGGCGATGCCGATCAGGTCGGGCACCCGCGCGTCGCCCGCGGGGACGCCGATGAACGCGGCCGCCGCCGCCCCGGCGTACACCTTCGAAAGCCCGGACGAGGTGTACGGCTTGGCCGCCCCGGTGATGCCGTTGCCGGTGCCACTGTGGCCGAGCAGGAAGCTCCGCGCGAAGGCGGTCGCGGCCGGCGACCGGTCGGTCAGCCAGATCAGCATGGTGTCGTCGTCGACCGAGAACGCGACCAGGTTGCCCGAGTGTCCGGCCGCCTTCCACGCCGCGTTCAGCCCGTCGATGATCGCACCGTCGTCGATCCGGGTCAGCTGGGCCGGGTCGGTGGGGGACTGGCCGTGCTTGGCCGACACGATGACCGTGGTCCGGCCGGCCAGCCGCTGCTTGGCCAGCTCGGCGGTGAACCGGCCGACCTGGGCGTCGACGAAGTCGAGCGCCCCGGCGAGGACCGGCCCCGGCGTACGCCCGTCGGCCAGGTAGCCGCCGGCCTGCCCGTCCGAGGTGGGCAGCTTCTGCGCGGTCGAGACGCTCTGGAAGTTCATCCCGAACACCGCGGGCGTGCCCAGCTTGATCGAGCGACTGTGGTCGTACCCGTCGATCTGGTTGAGCACCGCCTGCACCTTGTACCCGTCGTACTGCTGGGTCAGCCGGTTGACCTTGGTCCAGTCGTCCCCCGCGGCGTCGGCGGTGCTGTTGATCTCCGGTGTGAACAGGTCCTGAATGCCCGCGCCGGACGGACCCTGCAACACGTCGTACGCCGGATGCTTGTCCGACCAGGCGGTCACCAGCCCATGCCGGCGGGCGACCTCGAAGACCGTGTTCACCTTGAGGTACTGGTGCGGGTAGACCGGCGTGCAGGTGGCCGGGTCGACCGGCAGCTGGGCCGGATCGAGCAACTCCTCGGGCGAGCCGGTCAGCGACAGGATCGAGCCCGGCAGCCCCGCCAGCCCCTGCCCGGCGTCCAGCCGCGACGAGTCCCGGTCGGCCGGCTCGGCATAGTCCACTTCGGCACCCGGCTGGACCCCGGCGCACTTGGTCGTCCCGGCCGGCAGCAATGCCGCGTTCCAGGTGTCGTCGTAGTAGACGCCGGTGGTCCGCGGGTCGCCGCCGGTGACCTGCGCCAGCATCCCCGGGAACGAATCGGATGGGTACGGCGTGGCCGCGTTGCGATACCTGGTGCCCGACGCGGTGAGCCGGGCCAGCGTCGACTGCGGATGGGTCCGGACGTACCAGTCGAGGTCCTGCTGGTGCAGACCGTCGATGGAGAGCAGCAACACGTGCGACGCGTTCGGCGGATGCGCCTTGCTGGGCGCGGCATCGGCCGGTGCGGCGGCCAGCAGACCCAGCACGGCGAGGCCGGCGACGGCGGGACGGATCATCTCGGGTTCCTTTCTCGTGATCCCCGAACCTGTGCCGCTTGTCTATGAGCCACAGATGAACGGCCGAGCCGCCGCTGGCATACGCGAGGTGACTTGAACATCGACGAACATCGCGCGTCTTCAGCGGCCCTTCAGCCCCGCTGTGCTGCCGGGCCATGACGCCGTACACGGGCAGTGCGCCGACTGTGGCCACTGACGGCGAATGGAGCGCTTGGTAGCGAGTGAACACTGAGCGTATGCGGCCTCCGATGACCTTCCAGATGTGGGAGACGCCAGACTCAGTTGCGGTGATCCGACGGTGCGTGGCGTGTGGGACCCGCTACGTGCTCCGAGTCCAGCCACTGGCCGGACTCGTCGAGGGCGAGGTAACCGGCCGGCCGTGCGTTCCGGCGCCCGAGGGTCAGGGCTACCCATGACCGCTTCGACGGGCTGCCGCACGTCCAGTGGCGGCGCGCCATCTGCCTCTACGGCAGCGACAGCGACTGGGACCCGAGCGACGGCATGTTCGGATTCCTGTCCCGGCTCTTTCAGTGGTACAGCCGTGCCGCCAACGGCATGCTGGACAACGCCGACCTCCCCTGGGATCCGCCCACCGCGTTCCCGAACACCGGCGACGCTTGCATCGTCGTGCGGACCGACGTGCCTGACTCCCTGACCGCGAGCGGGCGCGCGGAGTTGGGTGTGGCCGTCCTGGCCCAGGTCAACGACGAACGACGCGACGTCGTCGGCTGGCAGAAGGCAGCCGCTGACATCAGTCGGCTCAACCAGATGGGGGAGACGCCCGAACACCTTGCCCTGGTCATCGTGCTGCCTCGCCCGGTCGGCGTGGAGTATCCCGAAACCATTGATGACCTCCTGCGGACCCTGGACGCGCAGCGGCTTTCCCGAACCTACGCGCAGGACTTGCTGGACGAGATCATCGAGATCAATGCCGAGCGTGGCCGGGAGGCCGGAACGACGCCGCCGATCACGGTGCTCCTCGCGAGCCCGTCCACCCGGGCGGACGCGCCCCACCGGATCGCGCACCTCGCGGCTTGGCGAGCCGACACGGACGCGACCGTACGGTGGGAGCGGGTCTTCGATCAGCGTGGCCAGATCACGGTGCGCCGAGACCAGGACCGGCCGGCCGGTTGGCTCCTGGGCCGCAGGCTGCTGATCCTCGGCTGCGGCGCGCTGGGCGCGCCGGCCGCTGAGCTGTGCCTGCGCGCCGGCGCGGCCGAACTCCACCTCGTCGACAACGGCCTGGTGCATCCGGGCATCCTGGTACGCCAGCCGTACGACGAGCGCGACATCGGGCGCCGCAAGGCGGCGGCCCTGGCCGAAGGTTTGCGCGCGATCCGTCCCGATGCACGGATCACGGCGTATGCCGAAGATGCCCGGGACGTGCTGACCGGGTGCCGCGATTGGCACGGCGTCGACCTGATCATCGACGCGACCGCCAATCGAACGGTCGCAACCTGCTCGAACTTGTCCGGGGCGATCCTGCGCACGACCGGTCAGCGCTCATCACCCTGGCTGTGGGTCATCGGGCCGAGCGCGGCATTTCCACCGTATCGATGCCCGCGGCGAGCGGCGGGGGCACCGACGTGCTGCGCCGGATCGCCTTGCTCAGTGGCGACCCCCGCCTCGCCGACGTCGGCCGCGACTTCTTCCCGGACCCACCCCGTACGGACTGGTTCCAGCCCGAGTACGGATGCTCGTCACCGACGTTCCGCGGGTCTGCCACCGACGTGACCGCGTTGGCCGCCACCATGCTCGACGCCGGCCTCACCCGGCTACAGGAATATGAGTCCGAGCGGCCGACACCGCCGCTCGGGGCGTCCATCGTGCGAATGCCGGGCACCGAGCCGCCAGTCGGCCACGTGGAGCACTTGCACTGGCTCAGCGACTACGTCGTGGCCGATCGGGGCGGCGCCTACCAGGTACGTATCGATCCCGCGGCGCTGGACGCGATGCGGGAACTGGCCCTCTGGATCGCCCGCCGACGCGACGGGCGGACCGAGACGGGCGGACCGCTTTACGGTCAGTTCGACCACGCGGCCCGCATCGTCTGGGTGACGAGCGTCGGCGGGCCGCCCCCGGACAGCGAGACGTCCCCGGGAGGTTTCGTGCTCGGTACCTCGGGGCTGGCCGACGCCGTCCGCGAGTACCGCCGGTCCAGCGCCGATACGCTCACCTTCAGCGGAGCCTGGCACACCCACCCGTTCGGTCCGCCGAGGCTCAGCAAGACCGACCACGAGGCCGCTCGGAGACTGCTGTATGACGGCGAACGACCATCGCCCCACTGCTTGGGTGCTGGTCATCGGCGGCGCGGATGGGCAGTGGGCGGACTGGCTGGCCGGCGGCCACCTCACCCCGGACATCGCCGCACACGTCTTCGACCGCGCCGGCCTCGCCAGGGAGGCCTGACCAGCCGTGCTGAGCAGGACCGCCGACGACCGCAGGTACCGCTACGCTTCCGGCCGTGACTCGAACCTCGCCGGCGCGGCCGCTGGATCTCAAGGCTTTGTTCCCGGGCATTGGCGCGTTTGCGAGGACGGCGACGCGGCTGCATCCGCGGCCGGGGGAGCCCGGGCCGTTCGACAGTCACGTCGGCGGGCCGCTGCTCTGGCCCGCCGATGAGCCGTGGCCCAGCTGCGACCAGCCGCACAGCGTGGAAACCCGGACACCGGTCCCGCCCGAACTCGCCGGGCGGCTGCGGAACCCCACCGCTCAGGTGATGAGGGCGCTGCATGCGGCGGCGCCGGGGTTCTGCGGCGTCAGCACCACGGAGGAGGGCACCTTCCTGCTCGCGCGCACGATGGCGGAGCAGCCCGGCCCGCTGGTGCCGGTCGCCCAGCTACGCGCCGCGGATGTGCCGGATCTGCGGTGCCCACCGGGCACCGACATGCTCCAGGTGCTGTGGTGTCCGAACGTGCACTATGTCGGGGCGGACTATGCCGGGCCGGCGATCCAGCTGCGCTGGCGGGCGGCGGCTGACGTCCTCGACGTGTTGCCCACCCCGCCGCCGGTTGCCGTGAGCGAGGAGGACTTCCGGCCGCGCCGCTGCGTGCTGCATCCCGAGCAGGTGGTCGAGTATCCCTGGTGGCAGGAGCTCCCCGAGGACCTCGGGGCGCAGGTCGAGGCCTTCGAGGACAGCCGGCAATTCGGTGCGGAGTCGTATTCCTCGGTGTCGCAGGCGCCGGGGTGGAAGGTCGGCGGATACGCGCAGTGGGGTGCGAGCGACCTCGACCCGATGCTCTGCGCCGGCTGCCACGCGCCGACAGACCTGCTCCTGACGATCGGCGAGACCGAGGGGCGGCCGGGGGCCTGGCTACCGGTCGAGGACGCCCACCTCGAGCCGTCGCGCATCAACCCCGAATGGCTGGCCGCCACCGAACCCACCGGCGTGCACACCGCCCGCAACTACGGGCTGCGCATCTTCATGTGCCGGGCCTGCCCCGGCGGGCCGATTCGGCTGAACAGTCAATGAGCGGTCGAGGGAGCTTGGCGGGTCGGTTGACGAAGGGGCCGCACGTTGGCTGGAGAAGATAGCGCATCGGCGCCGCGGGTGCTGGTGGTCGCCCTTGGTGGCACGATCGCGATGACCGCCGGCGAGGCCGGTGGCGCCACGCCGTCGCTGACCGGCCGGCAACTGGTCGACGCGGTTCCCGGGCTTGCGGAGACCGGCATCGACCTCGACGTGCTGACCTTCCGCAGCAAGCCCGGTGCGTCGCTGACCATTGCCGACCTGACCGGACTGGTCGGGGAGATCAAGGCGCGCCTGGCCGGCTCGATCAGCGGGGTTGTGGTCACGCAGGGGACGGACACGATCGAGGAGACGGCGTACGTCCTCGATCTGCTGCACGCCGGGCCGCAGCCGATCGTGGTGACCGGGGCCATGCGTAACCCGGGCCGGGCGGGGGCGGACGGGCCGGCGAACCTGCTCGCCGCGATCCGGGTGGCGGCGAGTGCCGCCGCCCGTGACCTCGGGTGCCTGGTTGTTCTGGCCGACGAGATTCATGCCGCGCGCCGCGTGCGGAAGAGCCATTCCACCAGCGTGGCCACCTTCGTGTCGCCGAACGGCGGGCCGCTGGGCTACGTCGTCGAGGGCCGGGCCGTGGTCGTCAACCGGCTCGGCGGTCGGTACACGCTGCCCTTGCCTGGCGATCGGATGCCGCGGGTCGGGCTCTACACGGCGACGTTCGGCGACGACGGCGCCCTGCTGAACACGATCATCGGAGGCGTTGACGGGCTGGTGGTGGCCGGCTTCGGCGTCGGGCACGTTCCCGAGCCGTGGCTGCCCACGCTGACCGAGGCCAGCGCGCGCATCCCGATCGTGCTCGCCTCCCGAACCGGGAGCGGCCCGGTCCTGGCCGGAACGTACGGCTTCCCCGGCTCCGAGCGGGATCTGATCGGCCGCGGCCTCATCCCCGCCGGCCTGCTCGGCCCCTACAAAGCCCGAATCCTGCTGCTCCTCGCGCTCGCCGCCGACGCATCCCACGAGCGGATCGCCACCGCCTTCGCCGCGGCCGGCGGCCTCGCCGACGGCCACCCCTGGCCCTGGCCGCCACCTGAATAGCTCGACGACCGGGCCACCGCCGATCTCGAGGTAGACCTTGATGGCGCGGCGTTCGGAGCGAACAGATCCTCTTCACCGTTGGACTCCCGCCTGCCGAGGGTGGAGATTTCCGGTCAGCTCCGAATGCCGCGCCATCAAGATCTGGGCCCGGGACGGTGGCGAGGGGGCGCCGTCAGCGGGTTTCCGTGAGGTACCAGGCGGCGGTGTCGGGAGGGAGGGTGTTGTCGCTGGCGAGGGGGTCGCTGGCAAGCAGCAGCCGGGCGCCGCGCACGGCGTCGGGTGCCGAGGCTGGGCGGTCGCCGGCGTTGACCACGCAGGAGAAGCCGGGAGCGCGGGAGAAGGCCAGCACGTCCCTGGCGCTCGGCAGCCAGGTGAGCGAGTCGTCCACCGCGAGGGCGGCCCGGTGACGTAGCGCCGACCGGTACAGCGACAGCATCGACGCCGGGTCCGAGGACTGGCGGTCCGCGGTCAGCCGTGCCCAGGACGGCGGCTGGGGGAGCCACGCCGTGGACGGGCCGAAGCCGAAGGGTGGGGCGGTGCCCGACCACGGGAGCGGGACCCGGCAGCCGTCCCGGCCGGGGTCTGCCCCCTGCGTACGCAAGAAGGTCGGGTCTTGGCGAAGTTCGGACGGCAGGTCCAGCACCTCGGGCAGACCCAACTCCTCGCCCTGGTAGATGTAGGCGCCGCCGGGGAGGGCCAGCATCAGCAGGGCCGCCGCCCGGGCGCGCCGGAGGCCGGTCGCGCCGTCGCCGTAGCGGGTGACGTGCCGGATGACGTCGTGGTTGGACAGGACCCAGGTGGCCGGGGCGCCCACCGAGGCCAGCGCCCGCATGCTCTCGTCCACCGCGTAGCGCAGCGCCTTGGCGTCCCAGGGCGCCAGCAGGAAGGTGAAGTTGAACGCCGTGTGCAGCTCGTCGGGGCGCAGGTAGCGGGCGAGCCGGGCGGGGTCGGCCACCCAGATCTCGCCGACGAAGGTGCGGTCGCCGGGGTAGCCGTCGCTGATCCGGCGCCAGGCTCGGTAGACGTCGTGCACCTCGTCGAGGTCCCAGTGCGGGTGGCCCTCGACGGCCGGGCCGGAGGTGGCGTGGCCGGTGCCGAGGTCGGTCATCGCCGGGTCCTTGGCCAGGCCGTGGGCGACGTCGATGCGGAAGCCGTCGACGCCGCGGTCGAGCCAGAACCGCAGGATCGACTCGAACTCGGCTCGCACCTCGTCGTTGGTCCAGTCCAGGTCGGGCTGCTGCGGTGCGAACAGGTGCAGGTACCACTGGCCGTCGGGGACCTGGCTCCAGGCGCGGCCGCCGAACGCGCTCGACCAGTTGTTGGGCGGGCGCGATCCGCGGCCGTCGCGGAACAGGTACCGGGCCCGCTCGCGGCTGCCCGGCGGCGAGGCGAGGGCGGCCCGGAACCAGGGGTGCTGATCCGAGGTGTGGTTCGGCACAAGATCAAAGATCAGGCGCAGGCCGTACGCGTGGGCCTCGGCGATGAGTGCCTCCGCGTCGGCGAGGGTGCCGAAACGCGGGTCGACGTCGCGATAGTCCGAGACGTCGTAGCCCGCGTCGGCCTGCGGGGACGGGTAGAACGGGTTGAGCCACAGCGCGTCGACGCCCAGGTCCCGCAGGTACGGCAGGCGGGATCGGACACCCGGCAGGTCCCCGATCCCGTCGCCGTCGGAGTCGGCGAAGCTGCGCACGTAGACCTGGTAGATCACCGCGTGGCGCCACCAGGTGCTCATGCGAATGTCCTCTCAGTTGGCTTCGAGCAGGTTCTTGCCGGTGGACGCGTCGAACAGGTGCAGCTTCGCCGTGTCGTACCAGAGCTTGGCGGTGCTGTTGCGACGCACGCCGGAGGCGGCGTCCAGCCGGGCGGTGATCGAGAGCCCGGTGCCGTGCAGGTCGTTGCCGGTGTCCTTGGCCAGTTCGTCGAGCTCGGCCGAGCTCGCGCCCTCACCCTTGACGGTGAAGTAGGCGTAGACGTCCGACCCCATCGCCTCGACGATGTCGATCGGCGCGTCGAAGGTGGCCCCGGGCTTGTCGCCGACCACCGACGCGTCCTCGAAGTGCTCCGGCCGGATGCCGACGATCACCTCCCGGTCGCCGGACGCGCCGTCCAGCGCCCGCCGGGACCGGTCGGGCAGCTGGGCCTCGCCGAGGGCGGTCACCACCGTGCCGCCGCCCTTCAGCTGCCCGGGCAGGAAGTTCATCGACGGGCTGCCGATGAAGCCGGCCACGAACAGGTTCGACGGGTGGGCGTACAGGTGCGCGGGGGTGCCCACCTGCTGCACGACGCCGGCCCGCATGACCACGACCCGGTCGCCGAGGGTCATCGCCTCGGTCTGGTCGTGCGTCACGTAGAGCGTCGTGGTGCCCAGCGATTTCTGGATGCGGGAGATCTGCGTACGCATCTGCACCCGCAGTTTCGCGTCCAGGTTGGACAACGGCTCGTCCATCAGGAAGGCCTTGGGCTGCCGGACGATGGCCCGGCCCATGGCGACGCGCTGCCGCTGCCCGCCGGACAGGTTCGCCGGCTTGCGGTCCAGGTGCTGGGTCAGCTCCAGCAGCTCGGCGGCCTCGTCCACCTTCTGCCGGATGGTCTGCTTGTCCATCCCGGCCAGCCGCAGCGGGAAGCCCATGTTCTCCCGGACGGTCATGTGCGGGTAGAGCGCGTAGGACTGGAACACCATGGCGATGTCGCGGTCCTTGGGCGCCTTGTCGTTCACCACCTGACCGTCGATGATCAGTTTGCCGGCGGTGATGTCCTCGAGGCCGGCCACCATGTTGAGGGTGGTCGACTTCCCGCAGCCGGACGGGCCGACCAGGATGATGAACTCGCCGTCGGCGATGTCGAGGTTGAAGTCGTCGACGGCCAGGGCCCCGTCGGGGTAACGCTTGACGACGTGCTCCAGAACGATCTCGGCCACTTTTCGCTCCTCAGCCCTTTACCGCGCCGGAGGTCAGGCCGGCGACGATGCGCCGCTGGAAGACCAGCACGAACAGCACGATGGGAATGGTGATGACGATGGCCGCGGCCGCGATCGGCCCGGTCGGTTTCTCGAAGGTGGTGGCCCCGGTGAAGTAGCTCATCGCGGCCGGCACGGTGCGCGCGTTCGACGTCGAGGTCAGCGACAGCGCGAACAGGAAGTCGTTCCAGCACGCGATGAACACCAGGATCGCCGTGGTGAACACGCCGGGCATCGCCAGCGGGGTGATGACCTGCCGGAAGGCCTGGTACGGGGTGGCGCCGTCCATCTTCGCCGCCTTCTCCAGGTCCCACGGGATCTCCCGGAAGAACGCGGACAGCGTGTAGATCGCCAGCGGCAGCGCGAAGGTGATGTACGGGATGATCAGGCCCGGCCAGGTGTCGAACAGCCCGATCGCCGTCTCGATCTTGAACAGCGGGGTGACCAGCGCGATCTGCGGGAACATCGAGACCAGCAGGGCCATCGCCAGGATCGCCGCCTTGCCCGGGAACTGCAGGCGGGCGATCGCGTACGCGCACATCGTGCCGATCACGATGGCCACCAGCGTGGAGATCAGGCAGATGCCGATCGAGTTGATCAGCGAGCGGACGAAGTCGTCGTTCTGGAAGATCGCCTGGTAGCTGGCGCCGGTCGGGTGGGTCGGGAAGTAGTTGCCGTCGTTGAGCGTCTCGGCGTTCTTGAGCGACAGCGAGAGCAGCCAGAACACCGGTACGAACGCGTACAGCAGCACGAGGATGTTGATCCCCCACCACATCAGCTTGCGGTTGGTCGTCGCGGGTTGCACGGCTACCGCCTCCCACCGGGGTCGGCGCCCGGCGCGGCGGCGCCGAACAGCTTGATGAACGCGAACGCGATGATTCCGGTGGTGATGAAGATCAGCACCGACATGGCCGAGCCGATGCCGAGGTTCAGCCCTCTGATCAGGTTGCTGTAGGTCACCATCGACACCGAGCTGGTGTTGTTGGACCCGCTCGTGAGAATGAAGATGTTGTCGAAGATCCGGAACGCGTCGAGCGTGCGGAACAGCAGCGCCACCAGGATGGCCGGCTTGATCAGCGGCACGGTGACCATCCAGAAGCGTTTCCAGGCCGACGCGCCGTCCATCGAGGCCGCCTTGAGCAGGTCCTCCGGCACCAGGGCGAGGCCGGCCATGAGCAGCAGCGCCATGAACGGGATGGTCTTCCAGATCTCGGCCAGGATGATGATCCCGATCGAGGGCCAGAACGAGGTCAGCGGGGCCGAGCCCTTCGGCGCCAGCCAGCCCAGGTCCTGGGTCCAGGCGAACCGCCAGGAGAACGCGGCGACCACGGTCACGATCGCGTAGGGGACCAGGGCGGAGGTCCGCACCAGGCCCCGCCCGACGATCGTGCGGTGCATGATGATCGCCAGGATCATGCCCAGGGCCAGCTCGAACGCGGCGCTGACCACGGTGATCAGCGCGGTGACCCCGAACGCGGTCCACCAGATCGGGCTGGACAGCACGGTGACGTAGTTGCTGAACCAGATGAAGTGGTTGTCGTTGGGCCTACGCAGGTCGGCCTTGTTGAGCGAGAGCCAGATCGCGTACAGCACCGGGTACGCCGTCACCGCGAGCATGATGACGACCGCGGGCGAGACCAGCAGCAGGCCCAGCTTGCGCTCGGCCGCCTTGGCCTCGTTGTGCCGCTTGCGGGCGATGGCGGTGGTTTCTTCTTCGATTTGGAGGTCGGCCGACTCCGCGGCCGCCGGGGTCGGCGTAGCGGTCACGGGAGGATCCCCTTGCCATCGATGGCGGCCTGGATTGCGGTGCGGAGCTTGTCGGCGGACTTCTGCGGATTGATCTTGCTGGGTGGCGACAACGTGGTGGAGACGATCGTGGAGATGTTCTGGTAGACCGGCGACACCGGGCGCGGCACGGCGTTCTTCAGCTCGGTGAGCATGACGTCCTTCATCGGGTACGCCTTGATGAACGCCGGGTCGTCGAAGACGGTGGACAGGGCCGGCACGTCACCGGCGTCCAGCGCGGCGCTCAGCGCGTTCTTCTCGTCGCGCATGCACATGCCGGCCTCGAACGCCTCGGTGGGGTGCTTGCTGTACGTGCTGATCGCGTAGTTCATCCCGCCGAGGGTCACCTTCGGCGTCCCGCCGTCGATCGACGGGTAGGGGGCGAAGCCGAGGTCGTCCACGATCGCGGGGTTCGCCGTCCGCATGGCGCTGAGCACGTACGGCCAGTTCAGCGAGAACGCCGACCGGCCGGCCTGGAGGTCGGCGAAGACCTCCGGCTCCTGGGCGTTGGACAGCGACTGGCTGGTCACGCCGGAGGTGGCGAGCCGGCGCATCATGGTGAGGGCCTGCACGGTCTTGTCGTCGACCGTGGGCTTCGTGCTGTCGGCGTTGACCAGGGTGCCGCCGTACGCCGTGACCAGGTTGTTGATGTTGACGACGTAACCCTCGTACTGGGCCGCGGTCAGTCCGATCTCATACGGTTTGCCCTGCGCCTTGAGCTGCTGGGCCATCGTGATCATCTCGTCGAAGGTCTTGGGCGGGGTGGGCACCAGCGACTTGCGGTACCAGAGCAGTTGGACGTTGGTGGTGCGGGGAATGCCGTAGAGCTTGTCCTTCCAGGTGGCCGTGTCGATCGGCGGCTGCAGGGTGTCCTTGATGGCCTGCGCCTTCTCGTCGCCGGTCAGCTCGCGGATCCAGCCGGCCTCGGCGAACTCGGCGGTCCAGGTCACGTCCATGCCGAGCAGGTCCATGCCGCTGTCGTGGGCGGCGAGCCGGCGGACGAACTGGTCGCGCTGGCCGTCGGCGTCGCTGGGCAGCAGGTTGCCGACGATCGTGTAGCGGCCGCCGGCCGCCTGGTTGCAGTCTGCGATGATCTTGTCGAAGCCGGTGCCGCTGGCCCCGCCGTACAGGTTGACCACGATCCCCTTCGGACCGCTGGAACAGGCGGCAAGGGATGCCATCAGGGCGATTACGCCTAGGGCCGCAATTCGTCGTGATGGGTGCCCTTTCCTCGCTGCCGAATGGTGAAGCCTCATTGATCCTCCGTCCGCCAATACGCTGCGTTATGACGTAGATCACAACTCAACTCAGACTGCCACTTCCTGCTGGGAAGCGCGACCGGAGGGCTAACCCGATTTTGCGAATCGTCGGTCATCCATCGTCCCCATTGACTTGGACAGGCCGGAGTTCGAAGCTCGATCGATAGATGGGAACGCTCCCACGGCGACTCAGGAGTCCGACGTGTCCTTATCTCTCACCGCGACGGCCACCGCCGTCCTGATGACCTTCAACCCGTGCCCCGGCGGTATTCCGGACGGCACCCGCTTCTACACCCCGCGGCCCGATCCCGGCGCCGTCCAGCAGATCGCCCAGCTCCAGGCCGCCGGCCAGGGTGGACTGGCGCGCCAGGTCCGCGCCATGGTCGAGACCCCGCAGGCGGTCTGGGTCACCGGCGGCTCCGGCCCGTCGCTGACCAAGTCGATCCGGGCGGAGGCCCGGCGGGCGGCCGCCCAGCGGACCTTGCCGGTCTTCGTCGCCTACAACATCCCGTTCCGGGACTGCTCGCAGTACTCGGCCGGCGGCGCGACCTCGGTGGCCGCGTACGAGGCCTGGATCGACGCGTTCGCGGCCGGCATCGGTGCCGAGCCGGCCGCGGTGCTGGTCGAGCCGGACGGGCTGGGCATCATCCCCTGGTACACCACCATCAACGGCAGCAAGGAGTGGTGCCAGCCGGCCGACGCCGACCCGGCCACCGCCGCCTCCGACCGGTTCGCGATGCTCAACTACGCGGTCGATCACCTGACCGCCCTGCCACGCACCAGCGTCTACCTGGACGGCACGCACAGCGCCTGGCTCGGCACCGGCGACATCGCCGATCGCCTGGTCAAGGCGGGTGTACGGAAGGCCGACGGGTTCTTCCTCAACGTGTCGAACTACGAGACGACCGAGCGCCAGCTCAAGTTCGGCGACTGGATCTCGAAGTGCGTCTACTACGGCACCCAGGGCACGGCCGACAACCGTGGTCACTTCGAGCGGTGCGCCAGCCAGTACTACCCGGCGAGCCCCGGCGACTTCAGCACCTGGGGGCTCAGCGACGCCTGGTACGACGCCAACGTCGGCACCGTCGCGCCGAACCGGTTGGCGCACTTCGTCGTGGACACCAGCCGCAACGGCCAGGGCCCGTGGGCCGCGCCGGTCGGCGTGACCTGGCCCGACCCGCAGACCTGGTGCAACCCGCCGGACCGGGGGCTGGGCCTGCGCCCGACCACCAGGACCGGCGACCCGCTCGCCGACGCGTTCCTGTGGGTCAAGACGCCGGGCCAGTCCGACGGGCAGTGCGACCGCGGCACCGGCACGGGCGTCGACCCGGCCCGCGGCGGCACCGCCGACCCGGCGGCCGGCGCCTGGTTCCCGCAGCAGGCCCTGGAGTTGGTCAAGCTGGCGAACCCGCCGCTGCACTGAACGGCGGCCGAGACCGTCGATATGGCGACAGATCTTCCGTCGGACCGGGGACGGCGGCCAGGATCAAACCATGACGGTCACCATCCGGGGGAGCTCACCGCCGGCCGATCCGTCGGCCGGCGGTCCGCTGGACCACCTGCGAACGCTGATCGTGGCGCTGCCGGTGCCCACCGCCCCCATGACCTTTCCCAGCCGGGACGCGGCGCTCGGGCTGGCCCTGATGGACCTGTCCCTGCGGCTCGACCACCTGGCCCGGCTGTCGGAGCAGCTGACGCTGGTGGACCGCGGGCACATGAGCCGGTCGATCAGCGTCGACGTCGACCTCGACCTGATCTCGGGACGGCTGCGCGACACGCTGATCGTCCCGGGCGAGGCGCCGGACGGTCATCCCTCGCTGTGGGTGCCGGTGTCCCGGTACAGCCGCCGGGACCTGGCGCCCGTGGTCATCAAGGACTCGAGCGGCGAGGTCGTGCCCCGGCTCTCGCACCGCGACGCCAACCGGGTCACCGCCGCCGCCTTCGTGAAGCTGCTCCACATGCTGATCAACGCGCACGAGGACGTCTCGGCGCCGGCCAGCCCGATCCACCAGCTGCGGCACACCCACCAGCGGTCGCGCTGGCTGATCGAGGCGGCGATCACCGAGCTCATCATGGTCGGCTCGCCGGCGGGACAGCGCCTGCACACCCCGCTCGACCACGCCGGGCTGCTGACCCGGCAGGGCAATTCCCGGGCCGTACGCGATCTCGCGCTCCTCGGCCTGGAAGCGCTCTTCCCGGCGGAGGGCGGCGACCGGCTGCTGATCCCGTTCGCCCGGCTGCTGCAACTGGCCACCCGGCAGTACATCCTGGTCGCCCAGCTCGCCCTGAACCGGCCGCGCCGGTTCCTGACCTGGGACGCGCCCCTGCTGCCGGCCCAGCACCGCCCGACCCCGCTGCGGACGCTGGCCAAGAACGCGCTGCCGGTCAACCGCGAGTTCGTCGTCGAGTACGAGACGGAGATCCCGCGGTCGGTCAAGGCGTACCACCTGACCCTGGAGGTCCGGCAGGAGATCAGCGTCCGCCGGTTCCTGATGTCCAGCGACGTCGACGAGGAGTTCGTCGAGGTGCTCGCCCAGGACCTGGAGTCGGTGGCCCGGCGCGCGGACCGGCTCGGCACCTACCACAAGCTGCTCGAACTGGAGATGCAGGGGATCGCGTCGCGGCTGGCCGAGCTGGGCCGGCGGCGGCTGGTCGACCTGGCCGGTTACGAGGCCTATCTCGCCCGGCTGCCGATCCCGGTCGGCCCCGGCTCGGCGCCCCCGGCCCGCCGGTTGAGCGCCGACGAGGTGATCGCGGCGCTGTCCGCCGGGGACTGCTCGCTCGACGTGCTCGCCGCGTTCTGCGCGCACTACGCCGCCGACGGGATGCAGCATCTGGCCCGCAGCGGGCTGCCCGGGCCGGCCCTGCTGAGCATCGCCGCCGGGCTGCGCGCCGCCCAGGTGGGCCGGGACGTCACCACCGACAACGACCCCCGCGAGCACGGCGCCCACGCGCACTGGCGGCGGCCCTCGGTGGAGCTCAGCCCCCAGTCCACCGAGCCGGTCCGGGTCTTCGCCTTCATGGCGCTCGCCGACGAGGCGCCGGCCCTGATCGAGAACATCACCCGGATGGTGGCCGGGCTGGCCCTGGTGGTGCTGGGCATCGGGACCTTCCTGGCCGGCGGGCTCGAGTGGCTGTACTCGGCGAAGGTGTCCCCGGACTTCGTGCCCGAGCAGGCGGACGCCGTCGTCGCGGTGCTCCTGCTGGTCCCGGGGCTGCTGCTGGCGCGGCTCGACCTGCCCGGCACCAAATCGGTGCTCGGCCAGCTGCACAAGTTCCAGCGGATGCTCGCCACCGCCTCGGTCGCGGTGACCACCGCGCTGGCGATCGCCATCGCGACCGTGCAGTCGGACCGGGAGATGACCCGGCTGTTCCAGGTCGCGCTGGCCGTGCTGATCTTCATCGTCGTCCTGTGCCTGTGCGAGTTCTACGCCCGGCGGATCCACCGGGGAAGTTCGGTGCCGCGGTCGTCCCGGGTGCCGCGCTGGCTGCGCGACGCGCGGGGCGCCCCCGGGCGTACGGTCGAGCCGGACGACTTTTTCGACGCCCGTGGTGGGGGGTGACGTGTGACGCTGCCCGCGAACTCGACGAAGTCCTCGGAGCTGGCCCGGATAGCGGCGGAGGCAGCCGGCACCTATTTCTCCTCGGTGGAATTCACGCTGACGCACGGCTACGGCCCGTCGCCGCTGCCGGTCATCGAGCCCGACCCGGACAAGGAGGACCCGAGTGCCTGGCCGACCGATTTCTGCCACTTCGCCGCGGCCGGGCTGTCGGTGTCGACGTCGATCTGGCCGTCGGCGATGTCGGCGTTCAGCGGCCGGGTGCAGATCGACCCGGTGAAACACGACGCCGGGCCGGAGACGTACTCGTACTCCGGGCACGCCGTGCCGAATCCCGGCTTCATCCACCAGTCCACCCGCCAGGTCGAGGTGCTCATCACGCTGGGCAACACGCACTGGTCGCCGACCTACCGGGAAGCGCTCATGCAGGCGCTGGTCATCGAGAAGCTGACCGGCCTGGCCGGCGAGCGCGGCGCGCCGGTGCTGCACCTGCACACCCCGGTCGCGCCCGTCCCGCAGATCAGCCGGTCCGAGCGGGGCGACGGGTCGAACGAGCGGCTGCGCGACGCGATCGGGCCCTGCCTGCGGTTCTCGATCGGGGTCGACCCCAAGATGTCCGAGACCCGGCTGGATTTCGAGACGGAGCTGGCGGCGCTCGCCGAGGAATACGGCTTCGGCCTGAAACTCGACGATCAACGGCTCAATCGCGTACGGGGGGAGTGGTTCACGATCCGGGGGTTCGATCGAGAGCGCTACCGCCAGGCCCGCAACCGGCTGTTCCCGGAGGCGTCGGTGCACATCCCGAAGCGGGCGGTGATCGCGAGCATCGTCGGGCCGTCGCAGCCCGGGACCACGGCCGCGACGGTGCAGGCGTTGCGGGAGCGGGGCATCGGGGTGCTCGCCGCGTCCATCTCCAGCATGCGCAAGACGACGTTCATCAACCTGGTGCTCCCGGTCGCCGCCGATGCCCCGGAGTCCTTTCCGCAGTGGACCGGGGGCTGGCACGACGCCCTGCCCCGGCTGGAAGCCTGTGCGGGGCCCCGGCCGGGCGTCGCCGCGGAGTCCGAGGACCGGCTCATCGGCGACTGGAAGGTCGCGCTGAGCCCGGCGATGCGCTGCTCCTACCCGCCGTCGAGCCAGCAGACCGGCGCCACCGCGACGGGCCGGGTGCCGTACCCCATCTGGCTGTGGTGGCAGCTCCCGCACCGCACGGTCGACACGCCGGCGCTGCTGGCCGAGGTGCAGGCCGCGCTGCAGCCGCACACCCGCCGGTGCGAGGTCGCGTACGCCCAGTCGCGGCTCTGCCGGGGCGACGTCGTCCGCGGCCGGGCGAAGCTGGTCGTGATGCTCGCCCAGGAGCACAAGGACCACGCGGCGGTGCAGCGCCTGCTCACCGACGCCGCGGAGGCCGCCCAGCTGCGGATCCGGGAGTGGCTGCCCGCCCTCGGCCGGGTCGACCCCAGCAAGATCCGGCTCCGGCTGTCGCCCCGTGAGCGGTGGCTCATGTACGCCGGCATCTCCGCGTGATGCCGATGATCCAGTTCCGGAGCCGGCCCGGCATCCTCGACCTGGGCTGGGGACATCCACGGCCGGAGTTGTTGCCGGTGGAGGCGTGGGCGGCGGCGTCGGCCGCGGCGTCCCGGGAGTTCGGCTGGCAGCAACTGACGTACGGCGATGCCAGGGGGCCCGCGCCGCTGCTGGACTGGCTGACCGCCCACCTCGGCGACAGCACGCCCGAGCAGCTGTTCGTCACCGGGGGCGCCTCGCACGGCCTGGCGCTGGTGGCCTCGCTGCTGGCCGGCCCGGGCGACGTGATCCTGGTCGACTCGCCCTCCTACCACCTGGCGTTCCCGATCTTCACCGACACCGGCGCCACGGTGCTGCGCGCCCCGGCGGACGCCGACGGCGTGGACCCGGCCGCGCTGGCCGAGATGCTGGACGGCCCGCGCGTACGGCTGCTCTATCTGGTGCCGACCTTCGCCAACCCGACCGGCCGGAGCCTGCCGCCCGACCGCCGCCGGGCCCTGGTGGAGCTGGCCCGGCGGACCGGCCTGACGATCGTCGAGGACGACACCTACCGCGAGCTGTGCTACGACGGCCAGGCCCCGCCGTCGCTGTGGCGACTCTCCGGCGGGGAGGGCGTCGTCCGGGTGGGCACCTTTGCCAAGACCGTCGCGCCCGGCCTGCGCCTGGGCTGGATCAACGCCGATCCCGCGCTGATCACCCGCCTGGCCACGCTGGGTTACGTGCACAGCGGCGGCGGCGTCAACCACTCCGTCGCCACCACGATGTACTGCTTCGGCGCGTCCGGGGCATACCAGCGGCACCTCGACGCGGTCCGCGCCGAGTATCGCAGGCAGCGCGATGCCCTGGTCTCGGCCGTGCGCGAGTTCCTGCCGGTCGAGGCGCCGGGTGGCGGCTGGTTCCTGTGGGCCGCGCTGCCACCCGGCGTCAGCGCGACCCACCTGCTCGCCCGGGCCGAGCGGCACGGCACGTCCTTCCTGCCCGGCCCGTCGTTCTACGTCGACGGTGCCGGCGGCGACGACCGCATCCGGCTCTGCTTCTCCCAGCTGCCGCCCGCCGACCTGGCGGAGGCCGCCGCCCGGCTCGGCACTGTCCTGGTCAGCCCTCGATGACGGCCTCCACCCGAACCACGGCGCCGGGCTCCACGATCGGCACGACGGTTCCCTCCACCCGAGCGCCGTCCACGATCAGGTACGCGACCCGGCCGGTGGCGCCGGGCTCCTTGCGTACGGTGATCTCGTAGGTCGCGTCCCGGAAAGCACGAGTGACCTGGAAGCCCGGCCAGTCCGCCGGCAGCACCGGATCGACCCGCAGCCCGGTCAGCTCCGGCCGGATGCCGAGGATCCACTGGGTGATCGCGACGAAGTTCCACGCCGCGGTGCCGGTCAGCCAGGAGTTCTTGGCCTCGCCGTGGGTCGGCGCGTCGCGGCCGGCGATCATCTGCGCGTAGACGTACGGCTCGCAGCGATGCGCCTCGCTGATCACCTCGCGGGCCGACGGGTTGATCCGCCGGTAGTAGTCGAAGGCGCGATCGCCGTTGCCGACCATCGCCTCGGCGATCATGATCCACGGGTTGGTGTGGCAGAAGATGCCGGCGTTCTCCTTGTAGCCCGGGGGATAGGAGGAGATCTCGCCCAGCTCGATCCGGTAGGACGAGTACGCCGGCTGCTGCAGGACGATGCCGTGCGGGGTGGCCAGCCGCTCGGCCACGCTGCGCAGTGCCCGCGCGGCCAGCCCGTCGTCGAGGCCGACCCCGCCGAGCACGCACATGCCCTGCGACTCGATGAAGATCTGCCCCTCGTCGTTCTCGCCCGAGCCGATCGGGTGGCCGTGGAAGTCGTACGCCCGGCGGAACCACTCGCCGTCCCAGCCGTGCTCGAGGATGACGGCGGTCATCTTCTCGGCGGCGGCGCGGTACTCGGCCGCCTCCCCGTCCAGCCCGCGCAGGTCGGCGATCGCCGCCAGCTCCTTCGCGGCCAGCACGAACTGCCCGGCGATGAAGACCGACTCGGCGGCGCCGCCACTGGCGTTCTCGGTGGTCTGGAACGGCTCGCCGGGTGTGTCGGAGAAGCAGTTGAGGTTGAGGCAGTCGTTCCAGTCGGCCCGCCCGATCAGTGGCAGCCCGTGCGGGCCGAGCCGCTCCTGGGTGTAGCGCACCGAGCGGCGCAGGTGCTCGTAGAGCGGCTCCTCGCTGCCGGCCGCGTTGTCGAAGGTCACCGGCTCGTCCAGGATCGATGCGTCGCCGGTCTCCTTGACGTACGCCGAGACGCCGAGCACCAGCCACAGCGGATCGTCGTTGAAGCCGTCGCCGATGTCGTTGTTCCCCCGCTTGGTCAGCGGCTGGTACTGGTGGTACGCCCCGCCGGTGGCCATCTGGGTGGCCGCGATGTCCAGGATCCGCTCCCGGGCCCGTCCCGGGATCATGTGGACGAAGCCGAGCAGGTCCTGGTTGGAGTCGCGGAAGCCCATGCCGCGGCCGATCCCGGACTCGTAGAACGACGCCGACCGGCTCAGGTTGAAGGTGACCATGCACTGGTACGCGTTCCAGATGTTGACCATCCGGTCGGTATCCGCGTCCGGTGTGCTCACGCGCAGCCCGCCGAGCAGCCGGTCCCAGTAGGCGCCGAGCTCGTCGAAGCCCGCGGCCACGGCCGCCGGCCGCAGCCAGCGCTCGATCACCGGGCGGACGTACCGCTTGTTGAGGGTCTGCGAGCCGCGCGGGTCGAACTTCTCGTCCCGCGGGTTCTCCGCGTACCCGAGGACGAAGACCACCTCGCGGGTCTCGCCGGGCGCGAGGGCGAGCCGCACGTGGTGGCTGCCGATCGGGGACCAGCCGTACGCGATCGAGTCGAGGGCGGCGCCGCGCTCGACCGCCGCCGGGGAGTCCCAGCCGCGGTAGGCGCCGAGGAACGACTCGCGCTGGGTGTCGAACCCGGCGAGCGGTTCCGAGCAGGCGAAGTACGCGAAGTGGTCGCGCCGCTCCCGGTACTCGGTCTTGTGGTAGATCACCCCGTCGACCACCTCGACCTGGCCGGTGGAGAAGTTGCGCTGGAAGTTGGTCGCGTCGTCCTGCGCGTCCCAGAGGCAGAACTCGACCGAGGAGAAGAGGGACAGCTCGGCCGCCGTGTCGCGCTCGTTGGTCACCCGGGTTCGCCACACCTCGAGGGTCTCGCCGAGCGGGACGAAGTAGAGCGTCTCGGCCCGGATCCCGCCGCGGGCCGACGCGATCCGGGTGTACGAGAGGCCGTGCCGGCACTCGTACTCGTCCAGTTCGGTGCGCGTCGGCTGCCACGACGGTGACCAGAAGTCGCCGCTGGCGTCGTCCCGCAGGTAGAGGTAGCGGCCGCCGACGTCGAACGGCGCGTTGTTGTAGCGGTAACGGGTCAGGCGGCGCAGCTTGGCGTCCCGGTAGAACGAATACCCGCCGGCGGTGTTGGAGACGATGCCGAAGTACGCCTCGGTGCCCAGGTAGTTGATCCAGGGCAGCGGGGTGTCGGGCCGGTCGATGACGTACTCACGCCGCTCGTCGTCGAAGTGTCCGTAGCGCACAGGTCCCTCTCCCTAGGCCGGCGTGGGAGCGCTCCCAAATTCGAGCCGACGCCGACCCCCGCGCTCCCGGTTTGTTACGCCATGCTAGGGGCGGGGGCCGCTCGCTGGCGAGCCCCAAGTTCCGATTTTGGGAGCGCTCCCGGAATGCTACCTTGGGCATCGGTCGTGATCGATCGATTCAAGGAGGCCCTGGCATGCGGAGATTCCTCGTCGCGGTCCTCGCGGCCATGACCGGCGCGCTGGTCCTGGCCGGCCCCGCCGCCGCGGAGCGCGCGGGCTTCGTCACCCGGGCCGGCAGCACGCTCAAGCTCGACGGCAAGCCGTTCCGCTTCGGCGGCACCAACAACTACTACCTGTTCTACAAGAGCCGGGCCATGGTCGACGATGTCTTCCACGACGCGCAGGCGGCCGGCTTCGACGTGATGCGGACCTGGGCCTTCGGCCTGATCGGCAACGCCGACGGCAGCAACTCGGTCGCCCCGCCGCCGGACGGGGTCTACTTCCAGTACTGGGATGGCACCAAGCCGGCCTTCAACGACGGGGCGAACGGTCTCGAGCGGCTCGACTACGTGGTCGACGCCGCCCGGCGCTCCGGGCAGAGGCTGGTGCTGGCGCTGACCAACAACTGGTCCGACTTCGGCGGGATCGATCAATACGTACGCTGGCGCGGCGACGCGTACCACGACGACTTCTACACCGACCCGGTGATCAAGGGCTGGTACAAGGACTACCTGAACCACATCCTGAACCGGGTCAACACGATCACCGGCGTCAAGTACCGGGACGACCCGACGATCATGACGTGGGAGCTGGGCAACGAGCCGCGCTGCAAGGGCTCGGGCAGCTACCCGCAAAGCGGTCACTGCACGACGAGCACGCTGACGAACTGGGCCGGCGAGATGTCCGCGTACCTCAAGTCGCTCGACCGCCATCACCTGGTGAGCGTCGGCGACGAGGGATTCTTCTGCGACGGGCCGGACGCCCCGGACTGGATCGACAACTGCGGCGAGGGCGTGGACAGCCTCGCGCTGGCCGCGCTGCCGGACGTCGACGTGATGTCCTACCACCTCTACCCGGACAGTTGGGGCAATCGCACCGCGCAGTGGGCCGACGACTACATCACCCGGCACAATCTCGCCGCGAAGAGGCTGGGCAAGGCGGTGATGCTGGGCGAGTTCGGCTGGAAGGACAAGGCCACCCGCAACCCGGTTTATCAGGACTGGACGAGTACTTTCGCGCGGACCGGCGGGAATGGCTTCCTGTATTGGATCTTGTCGGGCTCGCAGGACGACGGGACGCCGTATCCGGACTACGACGGGTTCACCGTCTACTGCCCGAGCCCGGTCTGCACGACGATCTCGAATGCGACCACCGAGATCGCGCACGGGCAGCGGGCGCTCCCACCGGTCGCCGACAACGACACCGCAGTCACCGCGGCGAACACCCCGGTGACCCTGCGGCCGGCGGACAACGACATCGCGTACCGCACCAGGATCCGGCCCTCTTCGCTGGACCTGGACCCGGGCACCGCCGGACGGCAGACCAGTGCGACCGTTACGGGCGGCGTATTCACCGTCGACGGCGCGGGCGCGGTGACCTTCACGCCGCAGACCGGATTCGCCGGCAAGGCGGGGATTTCGTATGTGGTCCAGGACCAGGCCGGTCGGTGGTCGAACACGGCCTCCATCACGGTGACGGTCAAGCCCGATCCGACGGCGACGCAGGTGCTCTACTCCTTCGAGGACGGCGTCGAGGGCTGGGCGCCGGCGTCCTGGCAGACCAACGCGGGCACGGTCGCGCAGACCACCGAGTTCGCCACCGACGGCAGCCACAGCCTGCAGGTCGCGGCGGCCGACGGCGGCTGGTTCGGCGTCACCCTGGCCGAGCCGGTCGACATGTCGAACCGGTCGGCGCTGAAGTACGACCTGCGGACCAGCGCCACCGCCGGCACCAACGCGGCGATCGCGGTGCAGACCGGCGACGGGTACGCGTGGTGCCAGTCCGGCTTCAGCTGGATCAACCAGGGCACCACGACGACCGCGTCGATCGACCTGCAGACCGGCATGTCCTGCGACAGCACGGCCCTCGAGGACGTCCGGGTGCTCTGGGTCTACCTCAACCCGGGCACGGTCGACCTCGACGACGTACGACTCGACTAGGCGCTCACGGGTGGGCGGGCTTCGACGGGGTGTAGAGCCATGCGGTGAACAACCCGTCGAGGTCCCGGCCCGAGATCCGCTCGGCGAGGGCGACGAACTCCTCCGTGGTCACGTTGCCGTTACGGTGCAGCTGCGCCCACGACCGCAGGATCCGGAAGAATGCCGGGTCGCCGACGGTCAGCCGGAGCGCGTGCAGCGTCATCGCGCCGCGGCTGTAGACGGCACGGCTGAAGAGGTTCGGCGCCCCCGGGTCGGCCACCTTGGACTGCCACAGCGAGTCGGTCGCCGGCGTCGCGTACAGCTCCTCGAACTTCTGCTGCACGGTGCCCAGCCCCTCGTGCTCGCTCCACAGCCATTCGGCGTACGACGCGAAGCCCTCGTTCAGCCAGATGCCCCGCCAGCGTTCCTGGGCGAGGCTGTCGCCGTACCACTGATGTGCCAGCTCGTGCACCACCACGCTGTCGCCGTCCTCCTGCGTGGCGAAGTCCTGCGGCGTGTAGATCGGGCGGCCCTGATTCTCCAGCGCGAAGCCCCACTCGCCGTCGGCGTCCACCACGCCGCCCGCCGCGCGGAACGGATACGGCCCGAAATAGCCGGACAGGAACCGCAGGATCTCCGGCTCGCGGGCGAACGACTTCGCTATCCGGGCATACGTGTCGGCCGGAATCGCCGGATCGATCGCGTCCAGAAACTGAATCCCATTCTTGCGGTACGCCGTGACGTCGTACTTGCCGATCGCGGCCATCGCCAGATACGTCGCCATCGGCTCCCGCTGCTCCCAGCGCCACGTCGTCCAGCCCCGCGCGGTCGACCGGCCGGCCGGGACGCCGTTGGAGATCGCCTGCAGGCCCCGGGGTACGGTCAGCGCGATCGAGTAGGACGCCTTGTCGCTCGGGTGGTCGTTGGACGGGAACCACGCCCGCGCGACCCAGGGCTCGCCCAGGATCACCACGCCGTCGTCGGTGGTGAAGGCCCCGCCGTCGCCCAGGTTCGGGTCGCGGATCACCTTGGGCACCCCGTCATAGACGATCCGGGTGGCGAACAGGCGCCCGAACCCCAGCGTCCGCCCCGGCGTCACGGTCACCTCGGTGCCGGATCGCGACCACTTGGCCGGCCGCCCGTCCACGGTGATCGACCGGATGGTCAGGCCGTCGAGGTCGAGGTTGAACGCCGACAGCCGCTGCGTCGCCTCGGCCCGGATCTGCACGACCCCGGCGAGGGCGTGGGTGGCCGGCGCGTACCGGATGCCCAGGTCGTAGTGCTGCACGTCGTAGCCGCCGTTGCCGTCCAGCGGGTAGTAGGGGTCGCCGATACCGGGTGCACCCGGCGTGCCTCCTCCCGGCGCGCCGGAGGATGCGGCGTCGGCGGGCGTGCCCGCGAGCGCGAGGGACGTCGACAGCGTGAGGACCAGAGCGAGAGCCAGCTTCCGTACCATGAGGACAAGCTATCGGTCCCGCTCGATCGGTTCCACGGCCGTCACGTCATGACTTCGGACCTCTGGCAACGCGCGCCGACCAATGCTGATCGCCGTCGGGCTTGATGGCCACGACGATTCGACCCGACGGTGCGGCGTCGTCATGGTTGTCGGAAATCGTTCCGTCGCAGCTCTCCCGGAATGAGCTCAATGCGCGGGAGGAACTGCGAGTACTGACGACAAGCTCACCGCCGCCGACGCAGGCGATGGTGGTTCTATGTAGCCATCGATCGATGAGTTGATTTGACGTTACCAGAACAGCATGCGGAAGCGGCCGCCGCGGAAGATGTAGCGGGCGTAGAGGCCGGTCAGTACGGCGGCGACCAGGGCCAGCAAGGACTTCGGCTCGCCCGCTGCCATTCCGGTGAGGCCGGCGATGACCAGGCCGAGCGTCACCAGCGCCCAGAAGCCGCCGAAGATGGTTCGGGACAGGATCTCGCCGGCGCCGAGGGCCGCCGGGGCAGGTTGCGGGATGGTGGTGAGCGGTTTCGGGACGGGCTCGCCGTCCTGCACCAGGTGTACTCGGTTGCCGCATGCCGGACAGCGGGGCGGTGCCACCACCGAACCGGTGCGCCGGCAGGCGATGGTGGTGCAGGTCGTGTCGCCGGGCCGAGCCGGCGGGAGGCTTGCGGGGACGATGGACTCCGACGACATGGCGGCTACCTCCGTAGCAAGACCGAACCGGGCAGTATTGGACGGTAGGAGCGCCCTAGCCGGAACGGGATCGTCGGCCGCGCCCGTCGCACAGCTGTCCGGCCATCGGTCGGAGCCGATTGCGGGCAGCGTCGACTCCCATGGCCGAACCCGAACGGGTATCTCCAGCGCTATGTGCGCCTGACCAGGGATCGGTAGGTCTCGTAGGCCGGCTTGGGGACGTAGTCGTCGGTGCAGATGCCGAAGGTGCCGAGCGGGGACTCGGACGCGGAGTCGGCGTCGGAGAGGGCGAAGAGCTCGAACTGCGTCGCCCCCGCGGCGGTGGCGGCGTCGACCAGGGCGGTCAGGGAGGAGACCTGGCCGGCGGGGGTGCGGTGCGCGCCGCTGGGGCTGCCGGCCTCGGCGATGTGGATCGGGAGGCCGGCCGGGAAATGGGCCTCGGCCAGGCGGTCGCGGAGGTGGTTCACGGCGTGCCGGGTGGCGGCGTGGACGTCGCCGTGCGGGGAGAAGCCGTCGGGGTAGACGCCGAGGCCGACGTAGTCCACGTGAGCGGCGAACACGTCGCACGGCAAGGAAATGAGCTCTTTCCAGAACTGATCGTCACCGCCGAGCCATTCCGCGGGTTCGGCGAGGGAGAAGCCGACCCGGACGCCGTCGCGGACGCGGGGGCGCGCGTGCGGCAGCCCCTGGGTGAGGGCGGCGAGCACACCGGGGGAACTGCCGTCGATGCGCGGGATGGGAAAGTTCGCCTCCAGGGTGACCTGCAGGTACCTGACCAGGTGGCCGTAGCGGTCGAGCGCGCGGTCGATGAACGCGAGCCAGCCGTCGAGGTCGGCGACCGGTGGCAGGTAGCTCAGCACGAGATCCAGCTCGCGGCCGCCGGTGACGTACCAGTCGTCGGGCATGGTCAGGTGGTCGAGGTCGCCGGCGGCGTCGATCTCCTGCTCCAGGGCGGTGTTGCCGCCGCACCAGCGGACGTATTCGCGGATGACGAAGGGGCGGCCGCCGGACAGGTCGTCGACGAGCGGGCCGATGCGGAGCGGGTCGGCGGGGCCGGAGCAGGTGGCTCCGGCGCGGCTGCCGACGTAGGCACCGAACTTCATACGAGTACCTCCAGGTCGCCGCCGGCCAGCCGGTCGGCGGTCTCGGTCAGCCAGGTGATCTCGGTGGCCAGCACGCGCAGCCAGTAGTGGACTTCGATCATCTGGATTTCGGGCAGGCCGGGCGGGATCACCGGCGTCTCGCGCCGCAGGCGCTCGGCCCGGGCGCGGAGCACGGCGATCGCCTCGGCGGTGGGCAGGATGCCCAGGTACGCCACGGCGGTGAGGAAGTCGGCCGAGGCGGGCGCGGTCCCGGCCAGCGCCTCCCGGACCCGGGTGCGGAACAGTTCGATCCCGGCGCCGGTGGGCCGGTACGTGGTTCGCGCGGGCCGGTTGGCGACGCTCTCCGGCGTACCCGGAACGATCAGACCGTCGTCGGCCAGCGATTTCAGGAGCGTGACCACGCTGCTGCGCCGGATCTTGAGGTGCGGGTAGCGGGTTTCCAGGCGGGTGGTGACCTCGTACGCGTGGGCGGGTTGCTCGACGAGGAGGCCGAGGATCGGGAGCACGAGGCTGTTGCGGGTGGCATCCAGCGGCATGCCTCCCACCATATAGGCGTATACGACTATTGGCTAGGGTCGCCCCCGCCGGAGAGCCGGGCCGCCTCGATGAGCTGGCCGCGGAGCCAGCTCAGGGCCGGGTCGGCGGAGCGGGACGGGTGCCAGTGGGCGGCTTCCACCAGCTCGGGCAGGGCGAACGGAACCTCGGGCGTGACCAGGCCGAGCGGGCCGCGGCAACGGGCGGCCAGCCGGGCCGGGACGAAGGCGCACAGGTCGGTGCCGGAGACGGTCAGCGGCAGCGGGTGCGGGCTCCGTCGTCGCGGCGCCGCGGGGCAAGCACGTCAGCATGACCGTCGACGGCGTACCGACCGAGATCGTTCCGGGCGGCACCTACCGCGGCGCGATCGTCCTGTCCGTCGGCTGATCCGCCTCAACCGGCCCGTGCCACCGCCTTCCCCAGCATGAGGCGGGGCACGGCGCCGGTGTTGGGTGAGCGCGCATGGAAGACGTGCAGGTGAGTGAGTACGACGTCGCCCGGCGATCCGGTCAGCTCGGCCACCTCGACCGGCACGCCGTCGATCTCGCCGGCCGCGCCGATCAGCTGCCGGCCGCCGCCGTCGAGAAGCCGGGCCAGCCACGGGTCGTGCCGCATGAAGGCGAGCCAGTTCTCCTTACCGGCACCGGCCGGCGCGGGCAGGGCCGCCCGGTAGCGCTCGACCAGCCGATGCGTGCCGGGCAGCACGAGCGTGCCGCCGCCTTCCGGGCCGACCTCGCCGGCGAACGCGAACAGCTTGACCGACGGCACCGGCCAGGTCGCCTGCTCGAAGCCGCAGTCCATGTGCCAGCCGTCGGGCAGGACCCAGGGGCCCGGCTCGGGGAGGGAGTACAGGATCTGGGCGCCGGGCCGCGGCCGTCGCCAGCCACCCGCCCCGAAGATCGCATCCAGCGCGTCGGTCACCGCGGGGTTCTCCACGAGCGGGCGGAACACCGGGTCACGGCTCAGCGCCTGCCAGTTCACGACCGGCGACCCGGCTTGGCTTTCGGCGTGCCGCCGGATCGCCTCCCGCATGGCGGCGGCCTGATCGGCGGTGAACGCGCCGGGGAGACGCAGGACGCCGGTCGCCTCGAACCGTTGCATGGTCCCAGTCTTCCGGCGTCCCCGCGTCACGCCACCGAATAACGGCGCCTCAGATGCAGTTGCCCCAGCTGTCCCGGCCGTTGCCCTGCCAGAATCCGCCGTAGAGGGTGCTGGCCCAGTACTGGATGCACATGCCCTTCCCGTAGCGCTGGACCGCGGCGTAGTACTTGTAGAAGCCGTTGTCCGAGTGCCAATCCCGCGCCGTGCCCTCCTCGTCCACCTTGATGCTGGCCTTGATGCTGGACCCCGTGCCGGCGTACTTCGTCTTGAGCATGGTGACGCAGTTGTAGCCGGTCGTGCTGTTGTACATCAGGTAGACGTCGCCCAGGTCGGCGCCGTCGTCCGCGATGATCGAGCGGTGGCCGTCGGAAACCTGTGTCCACGAGCCGCCGAACTCGTCGTTGCAGGCGCTGGCCGGGGTGTACGGGTTCGCGGCATAGGCCGGCGAGCCGAACGCCGCCACGGCGACAGCCATCGCGAGCACCGAGGTTGACAGTCGTCGGGCCAGGTTGCGCACGCAGTCCTCCAAAGGGGTTCGTCGAATGATCGACGACACCCTACGCGAACCGAACGTACGGTTTCAGACCGCGGGCGGAGAGCCGGCGCGGTCCAGCGACTGGCGGAGGCCGACCGCGGTGACTGTCGTCGCACGCGGCGGCCCGCGGTACCAGGCGTCAGGAGCGCAGCTCGTCCAGTGTCGCGCCGGCGATGATGCGGGCGATGTTGCCGCTGTGGTCGCGGTCGGCCAAGCGCCGGGCGAGCTCGTCGAGGTCGGCGATGTCGCCGTAGGCCGCTTGGAGCGCAGCCCGCATCAAGTCGACGTGGCCTTGTTCGCGACCCTCTTCGCGGTTTTGCGGGCGATCTCGCGGCCGGTCGCGGTCTGCTCGAGGATGTTGTTCATGTCTCTCCTTCGCAGTGCTTCGACCAGCTGGGCCGCCAGCGAGCCTCCCACCAGCATACCCAGTTCGGCATGCAGCAGTTTGTCGTCGTGTCTCTCGGTGGCGGCGATCCGGTCGGTGACCCGCTCGATGAGATCGTGCGCGGGTTTGCGGGTGAACAGCGCGAGCGCGGGGGTGGGGCTCGCCAGCATGGTGTCGGGGTCCAGGTCGTCGGGGATATTTACGGCGAAGTAGTCGAGCCGCTCCTGGTCACGTTCGAACCGGCCCGGGTATCCGTCTAGCGCCTACTGGTCAATAGACAACTTGATATGGTCAGTGGTCGGCGGTCTGGAGCGCGGCGGCGATCGGCTCGAGGCCGGCGATCAGCTCGTCGAGTTCGTCCGGGCCGAGCACCTCGTAAGCCGGTGCCGCCAGCGAGTCGGTGAGCGCCTCGATCCGGTCCTTGGTCTCCCGGCCGGCGTCGGTGAACCCGCCGGCGGCGTTCACCAGGCCGCGGGCGCGCAGCCCGTCGACCACGGCGGCCAGCTGGGCCCTGGGCAGGTGGTGGACGCGGCCGAACTCCTCCGCCGGCATGCCGAGGGAGAGTGCGAGCAGGACGTGGGCCTCGGTGCCGCCGATGCCGTGGGCGAGGAGGGTGGCGTTGTGGCCGTCGCCGCGGTGCTCGCGCAGCAGGGTCGCCGCGTGCCAGAGCCGGGCCACCGGTTCCTCGGGCACGTCGAGGGCCCGGAGCCCGGCGTACAGCGCCCGGCCCTCGGTCGGCGCGCTGATCGCGGCCCGGGTGGCGAGGCCGGCGACCCGCGGCAGCTCGGGGGAGTCGGCGAGTTCCCCGAGGAACTGGCGCAGCGCGGCGGTGCTGCCCCGTTCGCGTACGGCGATCGCCTCCTGCGGGGTGATCTTCGCCCAGACCCGAGGGATGTGGCGGGCCACCTCGCCGGGGGCGAAGTTGTAGAAGACCGCGTGGACCACCTCGGGCGGCGCCACGCCCAGCGGCGCGGCCCGGCCGGCGAAGTAGCCGTCCCAGTAGTCGCGCATGCCGACGGCGAGGAAGGCCTCGGTCGTCACGTCGGAGAAGGTGACCGTGGCGATCGGCTCGAGCAGCTCGAACATGCGGTGGATCTTGGCCAGTGGGTGCGGCATCGGTCGGCTCTCCCGTAGTGGTGGTGGACGCCTCTGACCTGACGACGAACGGCGTGGCCCGGATCGGACACCCTCGCCCTTGTCGTTCACGACGGCGAGATCAGCTCGGCGCCCTCGGCGGGGTCGTAGGAAACGGTCAGGATGCGGTCGGCCTGCAGGTAGAGGGCGAGGTCGGCAGCGACCTGGCGCAGGCTCGAGGCCGAGGTGACGGCGATCGTCAAGGCGCCGGCCTCGACGTGCTCGCCGAGCCGCAGTGCGTCGTGCCCGAGCAGCTCGGGATGCTCGCCGACCGGCACGGCGACGACGCTGTGCCGGGGCAGGCGGGTCCGCAGGCCGGCCGCCAGCCCGGCGGCGCTGAGCCCGAGCCGGGCCGGCTCGTCGACCCCGTAGACGACGACCACCTCGTCGGTCGTGGCCAACTCGGCGAGTCCGGCGACCACCGCGGCGGCGTCCAGCCGGGTGTCCGGCTCGTCGAGGACCGCCACGGTCGTCGCGGTGGGACTCGGGCCCGGGCGGAACCGGACGGCCAGGCCCAGCCCGACGTCGAGGCCGCGCGTCCGGACGTACAGCAGCGCGGCGAGCAGCACCGCGGCCAGCAAGGTCCAGCCGGCGGTGTAGGACAGGCCGGCGAGCAGCAGCGGGGGAAGCAACGTGCCGAGGGCGCCGGCCGCGCCCGTCGCGCCCATCACCGCGCCCACGCTGTACGGCCGCGCGGCCTTGCCGATCAGGGCGAGCAGGGCGCCGCCGGCCACGCCGTCGCAGGCGGCCATCCCGGCGATCGCTCCCACCTGGAGCCACCACCGGGGCGCCAGGGCGACGACCAGGCACAGGCCGGCGGCGACGCCGTAGCAGACCGCCAGCAGCCGGGCGGTCGGGCGGCGGTCGGTGTGCCAGCCGCCCACCAGCCGCGCCACGGAGGCCAGGACGACCACCGCCCCGGTGACCGCCCGGGCGTGGAACCACTCGAAGTGCAGCGCCGTCGCCAGGTAGACGGGCAGGAACACGGCGATCGACAGCATGCCGCTGAGCGCGATCATGTACAGCAGCGACACCGACGAGGTCGCGGCGAGCCGGACCAGCGCGGCGCACTCGCGCAGCGGCGAACCGGCGCGGCCACCCGGCGCGGGCTCCCGGAGCAGCGCCGGCACCAGCGCGGCGAAGGCCACCAGCAACCCGCCGAGCACCAGGGCGGTCAGCCGGCCCTCCCGGTCGATGAGCCAGGATGCGGCGGAGAGCACCGCGGCGAGCGCCGCCCCGAGGCCGAACACGCCCAGTGCCCGGCCCCGCCGGCCGTACGGGAAGATCAGCGACACGGACGCGGCGCCCACGACGAAGGCCGCGCTTCCGGTGCCCGCCGCCGCCCCGGCGACGACCACCGCCGGCAACGAGCCGGCCAGGCCGAGACCGATCACCGAGGCCGCGGCCACCAGGCTGACGGCGGGAAACATCACCCGGACGCCGTACCGGTCGGTCAGCACCCCCACCGGCAGCCGGACCAGCGCCGCCACCAGCACGGGCAACCCGACCGCGGCGAGGTACCAGCCCGGGGTGACGCCGAACCGCTCGTACAGGTGCGGGCCGAGCAGGATCGAGGCCCTGAGGTTCAGCCCCAGGCCGACCGTCACCAGCCCCAGCGCCGGTACCCGTGCTGCCGGAGAGCGCCACACCAGCCCATCAAATCAGCCGCCCGCGCCGGAGCCAAACGTCCGACCCGGCAAGTGGCGACGACACCGGGCAAGCCCTTGCCGAAAAGGTTTTCGTCCTCCATGCTGTCGGTTCAATGATGACCGTCGATGAGTGGGACATCGCGGCCCTCCACCGAGCCGCAAGGAGAGGACGATGCGGAAAGGATTCCGCCGGATGCTCGTCTCGGCGAGCACCGCAACCGCGGTCGCGCTGGCGATCACCGGCGCGGTCGTCGCCCACGCCGCCGCAGCAGGCTGCCAGGTGACCTATGCGGTCAGCTCGCAGTGGACCGGCGGCTTCGGCGCCAACGTCACCATCACCAACCTCGGCGACCCGATCACCGGCTGGACCCTGAAGTGGTCGTACGCCGCCGGCCAGACCGTGACCCAGGCCTGGAACGCGACGGTCAGCCAGAGCGGCGCCGCGGTCACCGCCACCAACGTCAGCTACAACGGCGCGATCGCGACCAACGGCACCGCAAGCTTCGGCTTCAACGGCGCCTGGACCAGCTCCAACCCGTCGCCGACGGCGTTCACCCTGAACGGCATCGCGTGTACGGGCGGGGTCACGACCACCACGCCGCCGACGACGTCACCGACCACCCCGCCGACCACCAGCCCGACGACGCCGCCGACCACCTCGCCCACCACGCCGCCGACCAGTGTTCCGCCGACCGGCGCCCCGCCGGCCGTCCCCGGCACCCCGGGCACCTGGACCGCGGTCCCGGTCAACCCGTACAACGGCGGCGCGGGCACCTTCATGTGGCTGCTCTCCGACGGCAGCATCCTGTCCAACGGCAGCGACCTGCACCAGTGGGTCAAGCTCGTGCCCGATCAGTTCGGCGACTACACCAAGGGCACCTGGAAGTCGCTCGCGACCAGCCCGTACGGGGTCGGCGCCGCCCAGGAGCAGCTCCTGCCGGACGGCCGGTTCTACCAGGCCGGCGGCGAGTACATCTACCAGTGGCCGTCCGGCAGTTCGTCCAACGACCACAACGGCGTGCAGCTGTACGACCCGGTGGCCAACACCTGGACGCTCGGCCAGTCCGGTCTCTACGGCAACCTCTGGGACACCGGCACCGCCCACCTCAAGGACGGCCGGATCGTCTCCAGCGACCAGGCGCAGGCCCGTACCCAGATCTTCGACGGGAAGACCGCGAAGTGGACCGCCGGCCCGAACCGGCCCGCGCCGGCCGCCGAGGACGGCTGGGTACCGCTGCCGGACGGCTCGATCGTCTCGATCGGCAACGGCGGCGCCTACCGCTTCGACCCGGCCGCCAACGCCTGGTACACGGTGGCCCGCCCGCCGTCCACGTACGCCAACGGCAGTGTGGACACCTCGACCGTCACGCTGATGTACGACGGCCGGATCCTCGCCATGGGCCACAACACATCGGTCATCTACACCCCCGGCGCGAAGCCCAGCGACCCCGGCTCGTGGCAGCAGGGCCCGGGGATCCCGCAGGGTTCGTTCACCGACGACGTGTACGCCACGCCCGAGGGCAACGGCAAGGTCATCTTCGATTCGGTGAAGTGCAGCTGGCTGACCAACGAGTGCGGGTCGGCGTCCGGCGCGAACGTCAACGAGTTCGACCCGGCCACCAACACGATCTCGATCATCACCCAGCCGAACGACCCGGGCGGGGCGCCGGTCAACTTCATCAACCTGCCCAACGGCCAGGTGCTGGCCGCCGCCGGCAGCCGCAACTGGGTCTACACGCCGATCGGCTCGCCCAAGGACGCCTGGCGGCCGACCGTCACCTCGATCACCGGCAGCGGCACCTACCACCTGTCCGGCACCCAGCTCAGCGGCCGGGTGAGCCTGGGCGAGGACGACTACCAGAACCCGCAGAACTACCCGATCGTCTCGCTGAGGGACAGCGCCGGGCACGTCTACTACGCCCGTACGTTCAACTTCAGTTCGATGATCACCAGTGCCGCAGGCGAGGCCCAGTCGACCGACTTCACCCTGCCCTCGGGCCTGCCGCACGGCTCCTACACGTTGTACGTCTCGTCGTGTGGGGTCTCGTCGGCCGGTTACTCCTTCACCTACTAAAATGGTAAATTTCCGAATTACCCTGCTCGCCGCCGCGACGGTCGTCGTCGTGGCGGCGGCGGGGGCCTTCGTCCTGGCCCCGTCGGAAGCGGCGACCCCCGTGCCGACCGAGCCTGAGGCGCGCGCGTTGATCGACAAATATCGCACCGATGCCATCAAGGCCATCTCCCGGGACATCCGGTACACCGAGGCGATCAGCACGATCGGCGCCTGCACCGACCCGCCGGGCACGTACTCGATCTCCGCGCGCTACAGCCTGATGCCGCCCTCGGCCACCGCCGGCGCCGCGGCCGTCGACGCGCTGCGCAAGCGCTGGACCGGTCTCGGCTACGACCTGGTCACCGACGTGCCCGGCCAGAACTCGCAGTTGCTCACCGAGGACCCGGCCACCGGCTTCCGGGTCGGCATCAGCCAGCGCGCGGCCAGCTACCTGCGCCTCGCCGTCTCGTCGCCGTGCCTGGCCCTGCCCTACACGCCGACGACCCCGGTTCTTCCGGAAGAGCAGGCTTCCGTACGCGAGGCCTACCAGCAGTACGTGGCCGGCGTCCTGGATCAGCTGACCAGGGATGTCACCGCGCTGCGCTCCGCCGTGGCCGGTTCCGACCGGGCGAAGGCGCGGGCCGCCTGGCTCACCGCGCAACTGACCTGGGATCGGGTCGGCGCGGCGTACGGCAGCTTCGGTGCCTATGCGGACGCGATCGATGGGCTGCCGCAGGGATTGCCGGCCGGGGTGCGGGACAAGGATTTCGCCGGCCTGCGCCGCATCGAGTACGGCCTCTGGCACAGCGAGGCGCTCGGCACCTTGCTCCCGTTGGTCGAGGCCGTCGGCAAGCAGGTGACAGCGTTGCGCGGGGACCTGCCCGGCGCGACGCCGGCCGCCGTCGACCTGCCGCTGCGCGTACACGAAATCCTGGAAGATGCTTTGCGTTTCCACCGCACCGGCCGGACCGACATGGGTGCCGGCGCCGGCCTCGCCGAGATGGCGGCCGATGTGGACGCGACCGAGGCGCTGCTCGACCTCTTCGGCTCCCTGCTCGACGAGCGCCGACCCGAATTGCGCCCGGCCGCTCATGCCGCGCTGGAAAAGCTGAGACATGCGATTGCCGTACGCCGGGATGTCGACGCCGATCTCGGCGGTGTGCTGGAACTCCTGGCCCAAGCGCCCGGCCTGCTGGAGGTGACCGGCTCGTGACCGTCAACCGTCGCGATGTGCTGAAGAGGCTGACCGTCGGCGCGGTCGCCGTGGCCGCCCTGCCCGGGACGCAGTTGGGCAAGAAAGACGACACGCCCTCGTTCCACGGGCCGCACCAGGCCGGGATCTTCACGCCGTCGCAGCGCAACGCCGTCTTCGCCGCCTTCGACGTCGTCGGGTCGCTCCGGCCGGCGCTGCAGACCCTCACCACCCGGGCCCGCTTCCTCACCACCGGCGGCGAACCGCCGGCCGGCCCGATCACCGCCCCGCCGGCCGACAACGGCGTGCTCGGCCCGGTCGTCCCCGCCGACCGGCTGACCATCACCGTCTCGGTCGGCGCCTCGCTGTTCGACGGGCGCTTCGGCCTGGCCGCCCGCAAGCCGCTCACGCTGACCACCATGGGCGTCTTCCCCGGCGACGCGCTGGACCCGGCGTGGTGCCACGGCGACCTGCTGCTGCAGATCTGCGCCGACAACCCGGACACGGTCCACCACGCGCTGCGTGACATCGCCCGCGCCACCCGGGGCAGCCTGCTGCTGCGCTACCGGCGAGCCGGATTCCTCAGTCCGCCGCGGCCGGCCGGGACGCCGCGCAACCTGCTGGGCTTCAAGGACGGCACCAGCAACCCGGTCGAGGCCGAGGGCGCCGAGCTGATCTGGGCCGGCGCCGGCGAGCCGGACTGGGCGGCCGGCGGCAGCTACCAGGTGCTGCGGTTCATCCGGATGCACACCGAGTTCTGGGACCGGGTGTCGCTGGCCGAACAGGAGGCGATCATCGGCCGGCGGCGGGACAGCGGCGCCCCGCTGGACGGCGTGCGCGAGCTCGACCAGCCCGACTACGAGCGGGACCCGTCCGGCGTGGTCATCCCGCTCGACGCGCACATCCGGCTGGCCAACCCACGTACCGCGGAGACGGCGAACAGCCGCATCCTGCGCCGCCCGTACAACTACGACGACGGCATGGTCCCCGGCGGCGACCTGGACGCGGGCCTGATCTTCTGCGCGTACCAGCAGGACCTGCGGCGCGGCTTCGAGGCGGTGCAGAAACGGCTGGCCGAGGACCCGCTCAACGACTACCTCCGGCCGTTCGGCGGCGGCTACTTCTTCGCGCTGCCCGGCGTCACGTCCAAAGAGGACTGGTACGGGCGCGCCCTACTCGGTTAGCGTGCCCTTATGACCAAACGGGCACTGGTGCTGGGCGGTGGCGGGGTGACCGGCGTCGCCTGGGAGATCGGCATGCTGGCCGGCCTGGCGGAGGCGGGCGCCGACCTCACCGGCGCCGACGTGGTCATCGGCACGTCGGCCGGCTCGGTCGTCGGCGCGCTGGTGGCCACCGGCCTCGACCTGCCGGCCATGTACGCCGGCCAGCTCGCCCCGCCGGCCGCGGAGATCCCCGCCCGGCTGGGCCTGGCGACGATCCTGCGCTGGGCCTGGGTGGCGGCCGGCCGGCGCGACGAGCAGCGGGCCCGGGCCCGGATCGGGGCCATGGCGCTCGCCGCGCCGACCGTGCCGGAGGCCGAGCGCCGCGCGGTCATCGCCGCCCGCCTGAACGACGCGACCTGGCCCGAGCGGCGGCTGCTGGTCACCGCGGTCGACGCGCTGACTGGCGAGTTCGTGGTCTTCGACCGGGACCGCGGCGTCGACCTGGTGGACGCGGTCGCCGCCAGCTGCGCGGTGCCGTGCGTGTGGCCGCCGGTGACCATCGGCGGGCGCCGCTACGTCGACGGTGGCGTGCGCTCCCCGGTCAACGCCGACCTCGCCGCCGGCTGCGACGAGGTGGTGATCCTCGCGCCGGTGACCGCCGGCTTCGGCCCCACCACCCGGATCAAGCGACAGATCGCCGGACTGGGCGCCAAGGTCGTCCTGATCGAGCCGGACCAGGCGGCGAAACGCGCCTTCGGCCGCAACGTGCTCGATCCGGCCCGGCGAGCACCGGCGGCCCGGGCCGGCCATGCTCAGGCCCAGCGGGAGCGCGCCCGGGTGTCAGTGGCGTAACGCCTGCACCGCGCGCATCTGGTCGGCGAGCGAATCCATCACGTTCTGCGCGGTCCGCGTGTCGTAGGGGCCGGGCACCGGCTCGTACCGGTACTGCCACGACACCGTGTTGCTGAAGGCCAGCACGTGCACCGCCAGCTTGGTGCCGTCCGCGGATGCAAGAACATAAGCCAGCTGTACGCGATCCCGCCGCACCCCGATCAGCTGCCCGGCCGCCGTCAGCCGCCCGGTCACCGACACCCGGGCGCCCCGGCAGCCGTCGTAGGCCGCGGCCAGCCGGGCGAACTCCCGGCCGGCCCCGGCGACGCCGGCGAACCGGTAACTGAACAACGAGACCCCGGTCGGGCCGAGCGCCCAGAACGTGCCGACGCCGTCGAGCGCCGCGGCCGGCGGCCGGTTCAGCACGCTCGCCTCGAACAGCGGCTCGCAGGCGGCGGGGGAGACGGTCTCGGCCTCCGCGACGACCCGGCCCGGATCGATGACCCCGGCGTCGTTCTGGCCGTCGGAGCGCACCATCCCGGCGTACACCCCTTGGAGGTCGATCAGCCGGAACGCCGGCGCCGGCACCGGCCGGAGCCGCCACGCCGCCAGGCCCCCGACGACCGCCAGCCCCACGGCGAGCACGGCGATCCAGCCGCGCCGGGAGAGCCGGCGCGGCTGGTCGGAGCCGTACGTGAGGATGTCCGTGGTCACCCGCCCCACGCTGCCATATCGCCGCCGTCAGCGATGTGTCACGAAGGCCAGGCCCAGTGTCTGGCGCTTCGGGTCGTAGCCGAGCACCCGCACCAGGTGCGCCGGGTTGGCGGCCCGGCAGGCGTCCAGTTCGGCCAGCACCACGTCCGGCTCCTGGACGCCGAACAGCGGGAGCTTCCACATCGACCAGTAGGCGCCCGGCGCGTCCGCGGGCGCGCAGTGCTCGACGGCCGGGATCCAGCCGGCCGCGACGATGTGCCGCACCTGCCCGCGGATCTGCGCCGGGGTCAGCGGCGGCAGGTAGGAGTAGGTTCCGGTCTTCATCTCCATGAGCTCTCCCTCAGGCCTGGTCGATCTTGTCGACCACGTCGAATTCGAAGCGCACGTCGCCCCAGGTCTGCAGGGCTGCCTCGAGCTCCGGGCTGTGCCCGGCCGCCGCGCGCAGGATCTCGGCACCGTCCCGGTCGAGATTCTGTCCGGCGTTGCGGGCGAGCACGCAGGCCTCGACCGCGACTCGGTTCGCGGTCGCGCCGGCCGCGTTGCCCCACGGGTGGCCCAGCGTGCCGCCGCCGAACTGCAGCACCGAGTCGTCGCCGAAGATGTCGACCAGGGCCGGGACGTGCCCGACGTGGATGCCGCCGGAGGCCACCGGGAACACCCCCGGCATGTGCCCGAAGTGCTGGTCGAAGAAGATCCCGCGGGAGCGGTCCTCGGCCACGAAGGACTCGCGCATGAGGTCGATCCAGCCCAGCGTCGCCTGCCGGTCGCCCTCCAGCTTGCCGACCACCGTGCCGGAGTGCAGGTGGTCGCCGCCGGCCAGCCGCAGCGCCTTGGTCAGCACCCGGAAGTGGATGCCGTGCCGCGGGTTGCGGTCCAGCACGGCGTGCAGCGCGCGGTGGACGTGCAGCAGCATGCCGTTGCGGCGGGCCCAGTTGGCCAGCGAGGCGTGCGCGGTGAAGCCGGCGGTCAGGTAGTCGTGCATGATGATCGGCATGTCCAGTTCGCGGGCGAACTCGGCGCGCTCGAACATGTCCTCGACCGTGCCGGCCGTGACGTTGAGGTAGTGGCCCTTGCGCTCGCCGGTCTCCGCCTCGGCCTGCCGGATCGCTTTGGCCACCGCCTCGTACCGGTCGCGCCAGCGCATGAACGGCTGCGAGTTGATGTTCTCGTCGTCCTTGGTGAAGTCGAGGCCGCCGCGCAGGCACTCGTACACCGCCCGGCCGTAGTTGCGGGCGGAGAGCCCGAGCTTGGGCTTGATGGTGCAGCCCAGCAGCGGCCGCCCGTACTTGTCCAGCTTGTCGCGCTCGACCCGGATGCCGTTCGGCGGGCCGCCGCAGGTCAGCACGAAGGCCAGCGGGAAGCGGACGTCCTCCAGCCGCAGCGACCGGATCGCCTTGAAGCCGAAGACGTTGCCGGCCAGCGACGTCAGGACGTTGACCACGGATCCCTCCTCGAAGAGATCGAGGGGGTACGCGACGAAGGCGTAGAACGCCGGTGTGTCGCCGGGCACGTCCTCGATCCGGTAGGCGCGGCCCTTGTAGTGGTCCAGATCGGTGAGCAGGTCGGTCCACACCGTCGTCCAGGTGCCGGTGGAGCTCTCGGCGGCGATCGCGGCGGCCGCCTCCTCGCGCGGCACGCCCTCCTGGGCGACCACCTTGAAGCAGGCGAGCAGGTCGGTGTCGGCGGGCCGGTAACCGGGGTCCCAGTAGGTCGCGGCGTACGGATGCACGCCGGCCTGATACATCTTGGCCGGTAGCGTCGCGGTCATTTGCATCTCCTCCGAGGGGTGGTCAGCCGGCTCGGCGGCTCTCCACGAGCCGCTGGATCATGGGGGTGAGGATCAGCTGCATGGCCAGGTCGAGCCGGCCGCCGGGGATGACGATCGAGTTGGCCCGGGACATGAAGCTGTCGTGGATCATGGCGAGCAGGTACGGGAAGTCGATGCCGCTCGCGTCCCGGAACCGGATCACGACCAGCGACTCGGCCGGCGACGGGATGGTGCGGGCGACGAACGGGTTGGACGTGTCCACGGTCGGCACCCGCTGGAAGTTGATGTCCGTCTTGGTGAACTGCGGCGTGATCGTCCCGATGTAGTCCGGCATCCGGCGCAGGATCACATCGGTGATGGCCGCCGGCGTGTACCCGCGGCTGCTGCGGTCCCGGTGCAGCTTCTGGATCCACTCCAGGTTGATCACCGGGACCACGCCGATCTTGAGATCCCCGTACGCGGCGAGGTCCACCGTCGGGGTGGCCGCCGCGCCGTGCAGGCCCTCGTAGAACAGCACGTCGACGTCGGGGCCGAAGTCCCGCCAGGGCGTGAACGTGCCGGCCGGGCAGCCGTACGCCCGGGCCTCGATCTCGTCGTGCACGTAGTGCCGGGTGCGCCCGGTTCCCTTGGTGGCGAACTCCTCGAACGTCTCGCCGAGTTCGTCGAGGAGATTCGCCTCGGGGCTGAAGTGGCTGAAATGCCGGTTGCCCCGGCGCTCCGCCTCGGCGATGGCGGCCCGCATGCCCTCCCGGTCGTAGCGGTGGAACGCGTCGCCCTCGAGGTAGGCCGCGCGGATCCCCTCGCGCCGGAAGATCTGGACGAAGGTGTTCTTGACGGTTGTCGTTCCCGCTCCGGAGGAGCCGGTGACCACGATGATCGGGTGCCGGACCGACATGACCCTCAGGTCCGGAACAGGCCGCGGTGGGCGAACAGCGGCGAGTCCTCGTGCCGGGCCGGCGTGTCGGACAGGTAGCGGCGCACCCGCTCGACCTTGCTGCGCGAGCCGAACACCAGCGGCGTCCGCTGGTGGAGCGCGGCCGGAACCAGGTCGAGGGTCTCGGTACGACCGTCGGTCGCGGCGCCGCCCGCCTGCTCGCACAGCCACGCGACCGGATTGGCCTCGTACACCAGGCGGGTCCGCCCGCGCGGGTGCGGCCCGCCGGTCTCGGCGGGACAGAGGTAGATGCCGCCGCGGGACAGCACGCCGTACGCCTCGGCCGCCAGCGACCCGAGCCAGCGCATGCTGAAATCGCGCCGCCGCGGTCCGCTGCTGCCGCTGACCAGGTCGCCCACGTAGGAGCGGATGCCGCGGTGCCACTGCCGGGCGTTGGCGGCGTTGATCGCATACTCGCCCGACTCCGGCGGCACCTCGACCTCGCGCCGCACCCGGGTGAAGCCCGCCGGGCCCAGCGCGTACAGGTCGGTGCCCGCCCCGACGGTCAGCGCCAGCCGGGTGGCCGGGCCGAACACGATGATCCCGGCCACCAACTGCCGCCGGCCCGGCTGGAGCAACCCGCCGCCGATGACGTCGGTGACCGGCAGCACCGAGAAGATCGTGCCGACCGTCGCGTCGATCGCGAGGTTGGCCGGCTCGTCCACCGCGACCAGGGTCACGACGACGCTGCCGCGGCGGTCCACGATCACCGGCGCCGCCTCGCCGGCCATGCCCACGGCGGCGACGTCGGCGCCGGCGAGGGCGTCCCGGTAGAGGGTGCGGGCCCGCGACTCCAGGACGCACGGGTCGGCCGTCCGGGTCGCGATCATGTGGGCCAGCAGGGCGCCGGCCGAGGTCAGCCGCGTGACGACATCGGCGGCGGCGAGGGCGGGCCGGCTGGATCCGCCGAGATCTCCGACCGGCGGCAAGGCGAGGGGTGCGTGGTCGACAGCCATGACCGAGTGTGTGACCAGCGGCGGCGCAAAGCCAAGGCATGGTTTTCTGCCTTCGACGAAAGCATAACTATGCTTCGGGCATGAAGGACGTAACCCTTCGCCAGATGGAGTTTCTGGCCGAGACGATTCGTGCGGGCTCGCTGGCCGGCGCGGCCGAGCGCCTGCACCTGACCGGGCCGGCGATCGCCCAGCAGCTACGCCGGCTCGAAGCGGCGGCCGGCCTGCCGCTGCTGGAACGCGGCCCGCACGGGCAGCGCCCGACCGACGCCGGGCGGCTGCTCGCCGAGACCCACGCCCGCATCCGCGCCGAGCTGGCCGCCTGCGACGAGGGTTTGCGCGCCCTGCACTCGGCCGAGGCGGGCCGGGTCACCGTGGGCGCGGTGAGCACCGCGAAGTACTTCACGCCGCACCTGATCGCCGCCTTCCGCCTCGCCTACCCGAAGATCGGCATCGAACTCGCCTTCGGCAACCGCGAAGAGATCATCGCGCGGCTGGAGGACTACTCGGTCGACCTCGCGATCATGGGGCGGCCGCCGCAGGGGCTCGTCGTCGAGCAACAGGTCTTCGGCGACCATCCGTACGTCATCGTCACCTCGCCGCGGCATCCGCTGGCCGGCTCCGAGCGCCTCGCGTTCCAGCGGGTCACCGAGGAGACCTTCCTGGTCCGCGAGCACGGCTCCGGCACCCGGCTGCACCTCGACGCGATGTTCGCCGCGGCCGGCCACGAGCCGGTGATCGGCATGGAGCTGGACTCCAACGAGACCATCAAGCAAGCGGTGATGGCCGGGCTCGGCATCGCCCTGATCTCGGCGCACACCATCGCCGCCGAGGTGCACGACGGCCGGCTGGCCATCCTCGACGTCGACGGCCTGCCGATCCACCGGCACTGGCTGCTCGTCCGGATGGCCAGCCGGACCGCGGGCCCGGCCGTCACCGCCTTGTGGAACTACGTGGCCCTCACCGGCGCCGATTACCTCCCTACGCGTTAGACGCCCGCCGCCGCCGCGACCGCCCGGCCGGCCAGCACCCGGGCGAGGTGCCGCCGGTACTCGGCCGAGGCGGTCAGGTCGTCGATCGGCGAGGTGCCCTCGGCCGCGACCGAGCACGCCTCCTCGATGGCCGCCCGGTCGGCGGCGCAGCCGGCCAGCGCCTGCTCCACCGCGGTCGCCCGCAACGCGGTCGGGCCCATGTTGGTCAGCGTCACCCGGGCCGACTCGATGACGCCGTCGGTGCGCCGCACCATCGCGGCCACCCCGACGATCGCCCACGCCTGCACCATCCGGTGGAACTTCTCGTAGTGCGAGCCCCAGCCGTCCATCTTGGGCACTTGGATCTCGACCAGCACCTCGTCGTCGGCGAGTGCCGTGGTGAACAGGTCGACCGCGAAGTCGGCCGCCGAGACCACCCGCCGGCCGGACGGCCCGGCCAGCACGTAGCGCGCCTCCAGCGCGGCCGCCGCGGCCGGCATGTCGGCCGCCGGGTCGGCGTGCGACAGCGAGCCGCCGAGCGTGCCGCGATGACGGACCTGCCGGTCGCCGATGGTGGCCGCCATCGCCGCCAGCAGCGGCGCGTGCCGGCGGACCAGCGGCGAGCTCGCCACCTCGTCATGCGTGGTCATCGCCCCGATGGACAGCGCGTCGCCCTCCTCGCGGACGCCGCGCAGCTGCGCCACGCCGCCCAGGTCGACCAGCAGGCTCGGGGCCGACAGCCGCAGCCGCAGCACCGGGATCAGGCTCTGGCCGCCGGCCAGGACCTTGGCATCCTCCCCGCCGTCGGCGAGCGCGGCGACCGCCTCGTCCACGCTGGCCGGACGCAGGTAGTCGAAGGCAACCGGGATCATGACCGTCCACCCTCCGTTTCCGTTCCGACTGCTCGGATCGCCCGCCAGACCCGCTCCGGCGTGCACGGCATCGGGACGTCGCGCACCCCGTACGGGCGCAGCGCGTCCACGATCGCGTTGACCACCGCGGGGGTCGACGCGATCGTGCCGGCCTCGCCGACGCCCTTGACGCCGAGCGGGTGCGTCGTCGCCGGGGTCTCGGTGCGGTCGGTGACGATGTCCGGCAGGTCGGCGGCGGCCGGCGGGGTGTACTCGACGAAGGAACCGGTCACCAGCGTGCCCGACTCGTCGTAGACGGCCTCCTCGTGCAGCGCCTGCGCGATGCCCTGGGCGACGCCGCCGTGCACCTGGCCCTCGACGATGGTCGGGTTGATCACCTTGCCGACGTCGTCGACCGCGACGTACTTGCGGATGGCCACGTGCCCGGTCTGGGTGTCGACCTCGACCGCGCACAGGTGCGTGCCGTGCGGGAAGGAGAAGGTCTCCGGGTCGAACGTCGCGTCCGCGTCCAGCGTCGGCTCGATGCCGTCGGGCAGGTCGTGCGCCGCGAACACGGCGAACGCGGCGTCGGCGACCGTCTTGGCCGCGTCCGGTGTGCCCCGGACCCGGAAGGCGCCGCCGGTGAACTCCAGGTCGTCCGGGCTGCACTCGAGCATGTGCGCGGCCACCGTACGGGCCTTGTCGCGCACCTTGCGGCACGCCTCCACCAGCGCTATCCCGCCGACCGCGAGCGACCTCGAGCCGTACGTGTCGAGGCCCTTGTGCGAGGTGCGGGTGTCGCCGTGCAGCACCTCGACGTCGTCGAAGGCCACGCCGAGCTCGTCGGCGACGATCTGGCTCCACGCGGTCTCGTGCCCCTGGCCGTGCGGGCTGACGCCGGTGACCACCTCAACCTTGCCGGTGGGCAGCACCCGCACGGATGCCGTCTCCCAGCCACCCGCCGCGTACCGCAACGCGCCGAGGATCCGCGAAGGAGCCAAACCACACATTTCCGTGTACGTCGAGGTACCGATCCCCAGTTGCACCGGATCGCCGGACGCGCGCCGGAGCTCCTGCTCCTTGCGCAACTCGTCGTAGCCCAGCAGCGCGAGCGCCTTGTCGGTGGCGGCGTCGTAGTCGCCGGAGTCGTAGACGAGCCCCGCCACCGTGGTGAACGGGAACTCCTCCTTCTTGATCCAGTTGCGCCGGCGTACCTCGATCGGATCGAGGCCGAGCTCGACGGCGAGCTCGTCCATCACCCGCTCGATCAGATAGGTCGCCTCGGGGCGGCCGGCCCCGCGATACGGATCGGTCAGCGTCGTGTTGGTGAACACGCCGGTGCACTCGAAGCGGTACGCGGCGAACTTGTAGATCCCGTTGTACATGAAGGCGCCGAGGATGGGCGTGCCCGGCCCGACGAGGCCGAGGTAGGCGCCCATGTTGGCGATCAGCTTCACCGAGATGCCGGTGACCGTGCCGTCCCGGCGCGCGGTCAGCCGTACGTCCTGGATCATGTCCCGGCCGTGATGGCCGGCGAGCATCGTCTCGCTGCGGGTCTCGGTGTACTTGACCGGGCGGCCGATCCGCCGCGCCGCCATGAACGTGATCAGCTCTTCCGGGGTCACGTGCAGCTTGCCGCCGAAGCCGCCGCCCACGTCGGGGGCGATGACCCGGATCTTGTGCTCGGGCGTGCCGGTGAGCAGCGCGTAGAACACCCGCAGGATGTGCGGGATCTGGGTGGACGACCAGATCGTGTAGTCGCCCGCGCCCGGGTCGACGATGACGCTGCGCGGCTCCATGAAGGCCGGGATGAGCCGCTGCTGGACGTAGCGGCGTTCGAGCACGACCTCGGCGTCCACCGCGCCGACGTCGGCGCCCGTGCCGGCCGCCGCCGAGTCGAAGACCCAGGTGTACGACAGGTTCGTGCCCTTGTCGGGATGCACCAGCGTCGAGCCCTCGGCGAGCGCCTCCTCGAGGTCGAGCACGGGCGTCAGCGGCTCGTAGTCCACCTCGATCGCCTCCAGCGCGTCCATCGCGCTGGCCCGGTCGCGGGCGACCACGACGGCGACGGCCTCGCCGTGATGGCGGATCACGTCGACGGCGAGCGGCGGCCGGTCGGGGTGCACGATGTCCTCGGTCACCGGCCACGCGCACGGCAGGCTGCCCTGCACGTCCGCGACGTCGGCGCCGCTGAACGCGGCGACCACGTTGGGCCGGCTCAGCGCCGCCGAGGTGTCCACCGAGACGATCCGGGCGGAGGCGAACGGGCTGCGCAGGATTGCCATGTGCAGCAGGCCGGGCACGGTGAGGTTGTCGGTCCAGCGGGTGCGGCCGGTGATCAGCCGCGCGTCCTCCTTGCGCCGGCGGGCGGCGCCGACCTCGCGCTCGTCGGTGGCGGTCACGGTGCCACCTCCTCGCCCGCGGCGGCCCTTACGGCCCGGACGATGTTCTGGTAGCCGGTGCAGCGGCAGAGGTTGCCGGAGAGACCGTCGCGGATCTCCTCGTCGGTCGGGTCCGGGTTCTCCCGCAGCAGGTCGATCGCCGACATGATCATGCCGGGGGTGCAGTAGCCGCACTGGAGTCCGTGCATCTCGTGGAAGGCCCGCTGCACGGGGTGCAGGGAGCCGTCCGGGGCGGCCAGGCCCTCGACGGTGGTGACGGTCGCGCCGTCGGCCTGCACGGCGAGGACCGAGCAGCTCTTGACGCTGCGAGCGGGCTCGTCGGCGGTGCTCATCAGGACGGTGCACGAGCCGCAGTTGCTGGTGTCGCAGCCGATGACGGTGCCGACCTTGCCGATCGTCTCGCGGAGGTAGTGGACCAGGAGAGTTCGCGCCTCGACGGTGTCGATGTACTGGTCGCCGTCGACGGTCACGGTGATTTTTGCGGTGGAAGACACGGCGCCTCCCGCGGTGGCCGAGGAAACGGCCCGCGGCGGACGCGCACGGGCCACCCACTCCTGGTGAGTTTCCTCACAGACCCGATCACGCGCAAGGGCTGATCGAGTCAGCGCGACACCTCGCGCAGAAGCTCCTCGATTGCGGCGATGCTGTGCCCGGCGACGAGGGCGTCGACGTGGGGGAGCACGGCGGCCAGACCGCCGGCCGTCGGCGCGAATCCGGGGCGCCCGGCGTGCGGGGTCGCCCAGATCAGCCGGTGCGCGAGCCGGCGCACGTGGGCCGCCGCCTCGCCGAGCGGCGCCGGGTCGCCCCGCTCCCAGCCGTCGCTGAACACGACCACGACGGCGCGCCGGGCGACGCCGCGATGCCCGTACCGGCGCAGGAAATCGGTGAGCGTGTCGGCGAGCCGGGTGCCGCCGCTCCAGTCCGGGATCGCCTGCCCGGCCGCGCGTACCGCCGCCGCCACGTCGAGGGCCCGCAGGTGCGGGGTGACCCGGGTCAGCCGGGTGCCGAGCGTGTAGACCTCCGTCCATCGGGGACGGCCCTGGACCAGCGCGTGCCCGAGTCGCAGCAGCGCGTCCGCGTACGGCGCCATCGACCCGGAGACGTCGGCGATCAGCACCAGCCGGCGCGGCCGGGGGCGGCGGGCCCGCCGGGCCGGCACGCGAGGCTCGCCGGCCGCGCGCAGCATCGCCCGCATGGTCCGGCGCGAGTCGGTCCGTCCTCGGTGCCACGGCCGGTACCGCCGCCCGGGGCGCATCGGATCGACCGCCGCGGTCAGTGCAAGCAAACGCATGGCCTCGGCCCGCTCGACCGCCGACAGGGTGGCCAGATCCCGGTGGCGCAGCACCTCGGCGTCGGCGGCCCGGACCGCGAGGCCCGGCTCCCCGGTCACCGCCTCGCCCCGCGGCGACTCGGCGCGGAACAGAGCGCGCTCCGGCAGCCGGCGCAGTTGCCACGGGGTGCCCCGCGGCTCGGCGTCCCGGGTGAACCCGGCGAACGCCGCGTCGAACCGGGCGATGTCGTCCGGCGAACCGCACAGCGTCAGGCGGGCCGCCCAGTAGAGCAGGTCCGGACCGGTCGCGTCGAGCGCCCGGACCATCGCCTGGACCCGGTCCGGCGTCGCCGGGACGCCGGCCGCGCGCACCGCGGCGACCAGGTCAAGAAGCATCCGTCGCCGCCCGGACCCGCTCCATGTCGTCGCGGACCTTGAGCACCGCCCCGAGTGTCAGGCTGGTGATCTCGGCGGTGAGCGCGTCGGCGCCGAGCGCCCCGATCGCCGCCGCCCAGTCGATCGACTCGGCCACGCCGGGCGGCTTGATCAGGTCGAGCGCGCGGAGCCGGGCGGTCGCGTCGGCGATCTGCACGGCCAGTCGCTCGGTCACCCCGGGCAGCCGCGCGCGCAGGATCGCCGCCTCGCGCTCCGGCGTGGGGTGCCCGACCCAGTGGTAGAGGCACCGCCGCTTGAGCGCGTCGTGCACCTCGCGGGTCCGGTTGCTGGTCACCACGACCAGCGGCGGCTCGGCGGCGACTATCCGGCCCAGCTCCGGGATGGTCACCGCGGCGTCGGCGAGCAGTTCGAGCAGGTACGCCTCGAACTCGTCGTCGGCCCGGTCGACTTCGTCGATCAGCAGCACGCAGGGGGCCTGCTCGATCGCCTGCAGCAGCGGCCGGGCAACGAGGAAGCGCCGGTCGTACAGTCCGGCCTCCAATTCCTCGACCGTACGGGCGCCGTCGGCGGCCGCCTCCACCGCGCGCAGATGCAGCACCTGGCGGGGGAAGTCCCAGTCGTAGAGGGCCTGCGCCGCGTCGAGCCCCTCGTAGCACTGCAGCCGCACCAGGGGGAGACTGGTCGCCTCGGCCAGGGCGCTCGCGAAGGCCGTCTTGCCGACGCCCGCGTCCCCCTCGAGGAAGACCGGCCGGTGCAGCTTGAGCGCGAGGAACCCGGCGACTGCCAGCCCCTCGTCGGCGAGATAGCCGGCCGCGGCCAGCGCCGCGGCCAGGGCGGCGGGGTCCGCGTATCCGGGCACGGCTTCACTATGCGCGTACGGAAGATCCCCTGGCTAGCCGCGGATTCATCTGACGATTAGCGGTATATGGTTTTTGATCAAACAAATTCGGTATGCCCTATTCGGCCGCATAAGACCTGGCCAAAAGGGTGATCTCGGACCTGCCGTGACCCACTTAACTGTCCCCAGCGGTTCACAGAGCCGCCGGGAAGCGATGATCTGCCGGACGATTTGGTCGCCCTAGGGTCCGGCAGGGAGCAAGAGGCGAAACCGACCCCGAAGGACTGTTCGGCCCACCCCCGGCCGATGCCCCTCGAGGAGTACGGACATGAAGTTCAACTACCGCAAGCCGGCCGTCGCCGCCGCGATCGTGGGCGGCGTCCTCGCCGTCTCCGGCACCGCCGCCTTCGCCTACTGGACCGCCAACGGCCAGGGCTCCGGCACCGCCGGCACCGCCGCCGCCAGCACCCCGCTCAGCATCACCCAGGACACCTTCAGCGGAACGGCGCTCACCCCCGGCGGCACCGCTCAGCCGGTCAGCGGCACCGTCACCAACTCGAACACCTTCAACGTTCCCTTCGTCCTCACGGCGGCGGCGACCGTCGACAGCACGCACGCCAACGCCGGCTGCCTCGCCTCGTGGTACACCGTCACGCTGTCCTCGCCGCCCACCAGCGTCGCGGCGAACAACCACGCCGACTTCTCGGGCACCGTCGCGATGACGAACGTGGCGAACACCAACCAGGACTCCTGCAAGGGCGCGACCGTCACGGTCACCTACAACGCGACCAGCTCCTGACACCGGCTCCGGGCGGGTCCCGTGCGACCCGCCCGGACCCTGTTCGTACGAGCTGAGCGGAGGGTGCGGGAGATGCGGAAGTACGCCATCGCAGCCGGCCTGGCGGCCGTCGCCGTGGTCGGGGTCCTCGGTGGACGGCAATTGGCCCTGGCCGGGTCGGACAACAACTCGGCGCCCGGGCACGCCTTCACCCTCAGCGGATCGGTCGGCGGGCTGGTGCCCGGCATCCCGGTCCCGCTGCGACTGACGGTGGCCAACCCGGACTCCCAGCCCATCCGCCTCAACTCGGCATCAGCGACGGCCGGCCCGGCCAGCTCGGCCTGCCCGGCGAGCCTGCTGACGATCACCAGCTTCTCCGGTACGCCGGAAACGATCGTCGCCGGCCGCGGCCAGGTCGTCATCGAACTGACCGTCAAGCTGTCCACGCAGGCGCCGGACGCCTGCAAGAGGGTGTCGTTCCCGCTCACCTACGCCGGAAAGGCCGAACAATGGCACTGACCCGGCGAACCGTGGCCACGACCCTGGCCGCACTGGCGGTGGCCGGCACGGTCGCGCAACCGGCGCAGGCGTACTGGCGCTCGAACGGCACCGGCACCGGCACCGTGCGTACCGCAAGCGGCGTCGCCAGGGCCATCACCCTGACGCTGTCCACGCAGGGCAAGGCCTACTCGGTGTCCGGCACCATCGGCACGAGCTCGTCGTTCGGTACCTCGCCGTTCACCGTCAACGTGGTGTTCTGCGCGACCAACGCGACATGGCCGTGTCCGAGCGCGTCGATCGTGACGACCCTGTCCGTCATGACGAACAACAGCTCCTACAACGGCACGACTGCGAACAGCTTCAAAGGCGTCAAGGCGTACGCGATGGCAAGCCAGACGCAGACCTCCGGATGGAGGGACTACACCTCGGTCGCCGGTCCGGTCACTCCCTGACCCGGCACTTCCCTGATTCGAACCGATCCATTCCGCACCGCCGCACGCAATGGACGCCGGCCGCCGCCGTGGGCGGCAGGTTGCTGCACGCCCTTTTTCTGCCGCCCCGGCGGCAACCCTCTAGAGAAAGCAGATCACCATGCTCCGTCAGCGTCTTCTGGCCGCCCGCAAGAACGACGAAGGCTTCACCCTCATCGAGCTCCTGATCGTCGTGGTCGTGATCGGCATCCTGGCCGGCATCACGATCTTCGGCGTCGACGCCTTCAAGAACGACGGCAAGAGCGCGGTGTGCAAGTCCGATCTGAAGAACGCCCAGATCGCCGTCCAGGCCTTCTACGCCAAGAACAGCTTCACCTACCCGACCACGATTGACCAGCTCGTCAAGGGCGGATACCTCCAGTCGACCCCGGGAACGACCCTCGCCATCGCCGCCGACGGCACCGTCACGGCGAACGGCACGGCCGGCTGCTGATTGCCCGGCGCCGCGTCTGGGCGGGGTGATCGTTCGCCTCGCCCAGACGTCCCCTTTCGCCCGCCTGTCTCCATCGGAGGTTCTCGTGACTATGACCGTGATCGGTGGACGCGCCGATGCGCTCCTCGACATCCTCTGGCAGGCGCGCGGCAGCGACCTGCTCCTGACCGCCGGCATGCAGCCGCAGATCCGGATCGACGGGCAGCTGCGCCCGGTGACCGAGGCGCCGGTGCTCACCGGCTCGGACACCGAGGAATTACTCGCCGAACTGCTTTCCCAGGAGCAGGCCGCCGAACGATCGGCCAACCACGAGTACGACTTCTCCTTCACCTGGCGCGACACCGCCCGGATCCGCGGCAACGCCTTTCGGCAGCGGGGCGAGACCGCGGTCGCGCTCCGGATGATCCCCGCCCAGATCCCGACCATGGCCCAGCTCGGCCTGCCGCCGGTACTGGGCTCCTTCGTGCGCCAGCACCAGGGCCTGATCCTGGTCACCGGCCCGACCGGCTCGGGCAAGTCGACCACCCTGGCCTCGGTGATCAATCAGATCAACTTCGACCGGGCCTGCCACATCGTCACGATCGAGGACCCGATCGAGTACGTGCACGAACACCGCCGCTCGATGGTCAGCCAGCGCGAGGTCGGCACCGACACCAAGTCGTTCTCCGACGCGCTCCGGGCCGCCCTCCGCGAGGATCCCGACGTCCTGCTCGTCGGCGAGATGCGCGACCTGGAGTCGATCGGGTTCGCGCTCACCCTCGCCGAGACCGGCCACCTCGTGTTCGCCACCCTGCACACCAACGACACCAGTCAGGCTTTGGCCCGCATCATCGACGTCTTCCCGGCACACCAGCAGGAGCAGGTTCGGGTCCAGCTTGCGGCGGCGCTGACCGGCATCGTCTACCAACGGCTGGTCCCGCGGATCGGCGGCGGCATGGTCGCCGCGTACGAGGTGCTGGTCGCGGACAGCGCGGTGCGCAACCTGATCAAGGAAGGCAAGCAGCACCAGCTGCGCAATGCCCTGGTGAGCGGCCAGCGCGCGGGCATGCAGACGCTCGAGCACTCGCTCTCCGCCTTGGTGCAGAACGGCCTGATCACCCATGACGACGCCATGGCCCGCAGCCTCTATCCGCGCGATATCGAGGCTCGTCCCCGCGTACGGGTGGGTGCCGGCTCGTGAGGCTGCGCAACCGGCCCGAGCAGGCCGTCCCCGAACCCCAAGCCGCCACCGCCGTGCTTCCCGCGCCGGCCCGCCCCACCGATCTGACCATCGAGAAGGGTGGTCAGCGCCTCGGCGAACTGCTGCTGCACGCCGGCATGGCCAAGCGCGAAGACGTGCTGGCCGCCCTCGACGCCGCCAAGCAGGGCGCCGGCAAGCGCCTCGGCCAGCTGCTGGTCGAGAGCGGCGCGGTCCGCGAGCGCGACGTCGCCCGAGCGATCGCCCACCAGCACGGCCTCCCCGTCGTCGACCTGCGCCAGGTCACCCCGGAGGATTCCGCCGTCGCGCAGCTGGCCGAGGCCACCGCCCGCGACCTGCTCGCCATCCCGCTCGCCGTCCAGGACGACGAGGTCGAGGTCGCGGTCGCGCTGCCCACCGAGGCGGTCGGCAAGGCCCTCGCCCAGGCGATCGGCAAGGTCATCACGCTTCGGGTCGCGCCGCAGTCCGAGATCCTCCGCGCGATCGGCAACGGCTATCGCGCGCTGAGTGGCGTCGGCGTACAGATCAAGGCGTTCGAGGCCCGTGAGATCGGCCGCCGCGACGTGGCCCGGGCCGCCTCGCCGGCCGCGCACGAGGACGCGCCGGTGGTCCAGGTCGTCCAGATGATCCTCACACAGGCCCGGCGGGACCGTGCCTCGGACATTCACATCGAGCCGCAAGGAGAACGCATCCGCGTTCGGTTCCGGATCGACGGCGCGCTGCACGACATGCTCGACCTGCCCGGCTCGATGGGCGCCGCGCTGGTCAGCCGCATCAAGATCCTCGGCGGCATGAACATCGTCGAGCGCCGCCGGCCGCAGGACGGCCAGATCAGCATGGAGGTCGAGAGCATTCCGGTCGACATCCGGGTGTCGACGACCGCGGTGGTGGGTGGCGAGAAGGTCGTCATGCGGGTGCTCGACAAGAGTCGCCCACTCTACGAACTCGCCAAACTCGGCATGAGCCCGCAGATGACCGCCAAGTACTCTGGGCTGCTGCGTGCCCCGTACGGGATGGTGATTTGCGCGGGCCCGACCGGCAGCGGAAAGACCACGACGCTGTACGGCTCGCTAAACGAGATCAACAGCCCGGAACGCAACATCATGACGATCGAGGACCCGGTCGAGTACACGTTCCCGTCGATCAACCAGATCCAGATCAACGAGGCGGCCGGGCTCACCTTCGCCGACGGCTTGAAGTCGATCCTCCGGCAGGATCCCGACGTGATCCTGGTCGGCGAGATCCGGGACGTCGAAACCGCCAGCATCGCGGTGCAGTCCGCGCTGACCGGGCACTTCGTCCTCTCCTCGCTGCACGCTACCGATGCGGTCTCGGCCCTGCACCGGCTGCTCGACATGGGCATCGAGCACTTCTTGGTGGCCTCCTCCGTCACGGCCGTGCTCGCCCAGCGCCTGGTCCGCCGGATCTGTCGGCACTGCACCGAGCGCTACCAGCCCTCGCAGCAGGAGCAGGCGCTGCTCACGGCGATCGGCGGCCGGCCGCCCCGGGGCGGCTTCGTCCGCGGCGCGGGCTGCAACTTCTGCGCGCGCACCGGCTACCTGGACCGGGTCGGCGTGTACGAGATGATGCCGGTCACCGAGGCCATCCGCGCGCACATCCTGGCCAGCGCGGGGCACGACGAGATCCGGCAGACCGCCCGCAAGGAGGGCATGCGCACCCTTCAGGAGGAGGCGGCGCGGCTGGTGAGCGACGGTGTGACCACTCCCGCCGAGATCCTCCGCTCGATCTACATACCGGGGAGCTGAGATGAAATTCGCCTACACCGCCGTACGTCCGGACGGGCACGAGGTCTCCGGTGTGCACAAGGCCGACTCCCGCGAGGAGGCCGAGCTTGCACTGTACGAGCGGGATCTGCGCGGCGTCCGACTGGCCGAGAAGAAGAGCGCGATGCAGTTGGAGCTGACCTCGCCGCGTATCAAGCGGGAGGAGGTCATGCACCTCTCCCGGCAGTTGGGCGCCTTCATCGCGGCCGGCCTGACGATCGTCGAGGCGGTGCACACCCTCGGCGTCGAAGCGAGCAACTCGGCCATCCGGAAGATGATGGCCGGGGTCGAGGAGGGGCTGCGTCGCGGCGAGACCCTCTCCGACTGCCTCGACCAACACCCCAAGGTCTTCCCGGAGTTCTACCGTGGCATCCTGCGGTCGGCCGAGCTCACCGGGCAGTTGGACGTGGTTCTGTCCCAGCTCGCCCGCTATCTCGAACGCGACCTGGAGGCCCGTCGCCGGATCACGTCGGCCATGATCTACCCGATCATGATCGCCGTCATGTCGGTGGTCACGATCGTCATTCTGGCCGGGTTCGTGCTGCCGCGCTTCAAGACCTTCTTCGCCGACCTGGATGCCAAACTGCCCCTCCCGACCCGGATGATGCTGGCCGCCACCGACTTCGTCACCCATTGGTGGTGGGCGATCCTGGCCACGGTCGCGACCCTCGCGCTGGTAGTCTTCGTCCTGCTGCGGACCGTATCCGGGCGGCATGCCGTGGAGAACGTCCTCCTCCGAGTCCCGGTGCTCGGCACCACCATCCAGTTCACCCTGGTCGAACGGTTCTGCCGGATCTTCGCCTCGATGGTCAGCGCCGGCGTCCCGTTGCCATCCGCCCTTTACGTCTCCACGTCCTCGCTGAACAACCTGGTCTTCGTCCGGGCGCTCAGCCGGGTGAGCGAGCGGGTCCTGCAGGGCGAAGGCCTGGCCGGGCCGCTCTCCGCGACCGGGCTGTTCCCCGGTACCGCCGCCCGGATGATCCGCGTCGGCGAGGAGACCGGCACCCTGGATGCCCAGCTCGAGGTGACCGCCAAGTACTACGAGGGCGAGCTGGACTACAAGCTCAAGAAGCTCACGGCGCTCTTCGAGCCGGTAATGATCATCGTGATGGGCGGCATCGTCGGCTTCGTCGCGGTCGCGCTGGTCTCCGCGATGTACGGCATCTTCAACCAGGTCCACGTCTGATGCGGGCCGCCGCCGGCCGCTCGGACAGCGGCGAGACACTGATCGAACTGGTGGTCGCGATCACCATCATGTCGACCGCCGTGGTCGCCGTGCTCGGCTCCCTCGTGACCGGTATCCAGGTGTCCGACATCCATCGCAAGCAGAGCACCGCCGACGTCACCCTGCACAACTACGCCGAGGCGATCACCCAGGCGGTCGACACCGGGGGATACCCCACGGGATGTGCCGCCCTCAGCGTGAGCTACACGCCCCCGGCCGGCTATTCCGCATCCATCAAGACGGTCCGCTATTGGACCGGGTCGGCCTGGTCCAACTCCTGCACCATCGACATGGGCCTGCGTCAGCTCACCCTCCGGGTCTGGAGCGCCGACGTGCCCAATCCGGACGCGACGCCATTAGGCGCAAAGGGCGCCGTTGAGCAACTCGTCATCGTGGTGCGCAAGCCCTGCGGACTGGCGGACTCGCTATGCGCCTGACCGTTGAATCCGAGCGGGACGACGCCGGCTTCACCCTGATCGAGCTGCTGCTCGTGGTCGTCATCACGACGGCCATCGTGGTTCCACTGGCGGAGTCGTTGATCCTCTACTTCAAGAACACCGACGCCACCTCGGCCCGGATGACACTTTCCAACGACGCCCAGATCGGCGCCGCCTACCTGGCCCGGGACGTGGCCGGGCTCGGCCTGCGGGACTACACCACCACCGGGGCCGGCGGGACCATCCCGTTCAAGAGCTCGATTCAGGTGGACGCGGCCTACGACGCCGGCGGTCAGGTGTGCGGCACGTCGGCGACGCCGACCGCGAAGATCAGGCTGCTCGGCGACGACTGGGACACAACGACCAGCCCCGCCACCCGCACCACCCGGATCGTGGCGTACTACCTGGCGACGGTCGGCACCGTGAACGAGTTGCACCGGCTGGTCTGCACGGGCAGTACCACGACCGACATCGTGCTGACCCACGACATCGACCCGTCGTCTCCCTTTGTCGTTTCCTGCTCCGGCCCCACGACCTGCAACGGCACCGCCGTGCCGCAGACGGTGACGCTCGCGTTCACGGTCACGACGCCCGGCGCCGACCCTTACCCGATCACGCTGACCGGCCACCGGAGGCAACAGTGAAACGCCGACAGGACGACGAAGGCGCCGTGCTGATCCTGGTGCTGCTCGTGATCTCGGTCGTCGCCGTGGTGCTGGGCGCGCTGCTGTCGTTCGCCGACACCAGCCTGCGCACCACGATCAACCTGCGCGGCCAGGCCTCGACCGGGGCGGACGCCGACGGCGCGGTGCAGGCCGCCATCAACAACATCCGCAACAGCACGTCGACCGCGAGCGGGAACTGCTTCGGATCGTCGAACACCCTGTCGCTGCCGTCCTTCGACGGAACCACCTCTGCTGCGGTCGCCTGCAGTTCCGACCCAGCGTCGGCGGTGCGGATCCAGTGCCCGTCTCTGTCCAACTGCAACCGGCCCGGCAGCGCGATCTTGACGCTCGGCACCACCGCCACCGCCCCCGGTGAGGACGGTCTGCAGATCAAGCAGCCGAACACCTCGACCTTCCGGGTGCACGGCAGTATCTACTCGAACTCCACCATCAACGTGACCGGCGGGTCGCTCACGACCAACAACGCCGTCTACGCCAAGGGACCCTGTACCGGCTCGATCCAGAGCACGCCGGCGCCGAGCTGCTCGTCGACCGTGGCCAACCCGCTCGGCGCCGACCCGGGGTACGCGCCGAACGTCAGCGCCGCGCCGGCGCTCCAGACGCTGCCGGCCTGCACCAAGAAGAACTCGGTCCTGACGTTCACCCCCGGCCGTTATGACGACGCGGTGACCCTTTCGAGCATGATGACCAACAGCAGCAGGTGCTCCGGAAGCGTCTGGTGGTTCCAGCCGGGCAACTACTACTTCGACTTCCACAACTCCGACCCGATCAGGAGCTCACAGCTCCAGCCGGGCAGCGACATCTGGACGATCAACGACGGCACGCTGGTGGCCGGCACGCCGACCGGCACGCTGTCCGCCTCGACGACGATCCCCGGCGCGTGCGTCGACCCGATCGACAGCAAGACGGCGGCCGGCGTGCAGTTCATGTTCGGCGGCGACAGCCAGATGATGGTCAGGGCCGGCCAGGCCGAGATCTGCGGTGGCTGGAAGCCCGACGGCGTCAACTTCGACTACACGAAGCCGCCGGTCGCCATCTACGGCCTCTCCTCCGCCGATTCGACCACTGTGAACACGCTCGGCGTGACCAGCGTGCCGACGACCGGCGACTACAGCACCACGGCGACGGTCACCAACCTCGGCACCATCGACGGCACCAATGCGGCCGGCTTCAAGAGCACCAACGCCAAGCTGACCGGATCGCTCACGGTCGGCGTCACACCGACGACCGCCATTCCGGCCGGGTCGATTCTGAAGAGCGCGACCGTACGCGTGGTTCACCGGCACGGGGACACGACCACCAGCGACAGCCTGAACGTGACCCTCACTCCGAACGGCGGCCCCACCTACCCGACGGCTTCGATCACTGGGGAGAATGGCGGCAGCGCCTGGAACAACGACACAAAATCGATCACGCTGACCGACACCAGCCTGGCCGCCGCCATCTACGCCGGCACCTTCACCGGCGCCCAGATCGCGGTCACCAGCACCGTCAGCAAACAGAACGACACCGAATCCATCGATGCCATCCAGCTCGACCTGTCGTACACGAGCCTGCGCGCCGAGAGCGGTTGCACGACCGCCGTTCCGTACACCGGCTCCTCCACCTCGACGTCGTGCGCGGTCGTCACGACCACCAACAGCCCGGGCAGTCAGTTCTACGTGCAGGGCACGACGTACACGCCCAAGGCCGCCCTCGACATCAACCTGAACAACCTCTCCGAGCAGGTCTTCCGGTTCGGCGTGATCAGTCGGTCGTTGCAGATCAAGCAGACCGGGAGCTTCGCCTACATCGGCGCGGTCATCGAGGTGCCCGACGACGCTCCGGGCTTCGCCTACGCCGTCTACCTCACCGCGTACGTCTGCCCGGCCGCCAGCACGTGCGGCACCACCGGCAATCCCGTGCTCCGGGCCAAGGTGGCGATCGTCGACGCGAACCCGTCCGCGCCCACCGCCGGCAAACGCCAGATAGCCATCCTGAACTGGACCCCGACCGGCTAGCGACCCAGACCCGATTCCCTTGACTGATGGCATTTTTCCTGGCGCCCGCCCGATGACACGCCGTCGCCGGCAACGATACTGTCGGTCATCGACTTCGGGGAAGGAGCGGCTTGCGATGAACGGCCCCCGGACGGACGCCTCCCAGCCTGTTGTCTTGGACCCGAGCGGCAGCGACATCCACGGCGAGTCCGACCGCATCCGCGCGCGGGGGTCCGGCCACGCTCGTCGAGTTGCCGGGCGGTGTGCTCGCCTGGGCCATCACCAGCTACCAGTCGATGCGCCAGCTGTTGATCGACCCTCGGGTGTCCAAGAACGCCCGCCGGCACTGGCCGGCCCTGCGTAACGGTGAGATCCCGCCGGACTGGCCATTGATCAACTGGGTCGTCTTCGACAGCATGGTCAGCGCGTACGGGGCCGAGCACATCCGGCTGCGCAAGCTCGTCGCCAAGGCGTTCACCGCCCGGCGGACCGAGGAGATGCGGGCGGTCGTCGAGGGGATCGCCGCTGGCGTGCTCGACGAGTTGGCCGCGTCCCCGCCTGGGCAGGTGGTGGACCTGCGCACGAGGTACGCCAACCGGATACCCGCCGACGTCATCTCCGCGATGTTCGGCGTACCCGACAGCGAACGCGCCGCGTGGCACGAGATGAACGAGGGCTACATCGACGCCTCGGCGACACCGGAACAGATGGTCGCGAGGGCGATCCGCACCCAGCAGACGGTGCAACGGCTGATCAGCGGCAAGCGCGAGGCGCCCGGCGACGACCTCACCAGCGCCCTCATCGCCGCCCACGACGACGGCTCGCAGCTGAGCGAGGCCGAATTGGAGAGCACGGTCCTGACTCTCATCGGCGGTGGCTTCCAGACCACGGCCGACCTGATCGACAACGCCGTCACCGCGATGCTGACCAGAGCCGACCAGCTCGATCTCGTCACCGCGGGCAAGGCGTCGTGGGACGACGTGGTGGAGGAGACGCTGCGCGCGCTCAGTCCCGTCGAGTACCTGCCGCTGCGGTTCGCCGTCGAGGACATCGAACTCGACGGCCTGACCATCGCGGCGGGCGAGCCGATCCTCATCGCGTTCGGCGCGGCCGGGCGCGATCCCGAGCTGCACGGCGATGCCGCGAAGCAGTTCGACGTCACCCGCCCCGACAAGGAGCACCTGTCGTTCGGCCACGGAGTGCATTACTGCCTCGGTGCGCCGCTGGCCCGGATGGAGGCGCGGATCGCGCTGCCGGCGTTGTTCGAGCGGTTCCCCGACCTGACTCTCGCCGTACCGCCGGATCAGCTCGAGCCCTCCCTGGGGTTCGTGTTCTACGCCCACCAGGCGTTGCCGGTGCGGCTAGCCCACCGCCCGGATGCATGATTCCGGGACGGGCTAGGCGCGCGCGACGGCGGTCCGGCCCAGGCGTACGGCCGAAGTCAGGAAGAAGATGCCGCCGAGCAGGGCGTAGCCGGCCAGGCTGCGCAACGACGCGCCGTCGGCGGCGGCCTGCAGGATGAAGGACGTCCCGGCCAGCGTCGAGATGCCGCCGCTGAGGATCATCGGCCACTGGCCGCCCAGGTGGCGCCGGCTCACTCCGACGGCCAACTGGATCAGGCCGGAGCCGATGGCCCAGGCGCCCCACACGCGCAGGACCGCGGGAATGCCGGCGGAGCAGGCGACGGCCAATCCGACGGCGGCGAGCGAGCTGATCGCGAGATTGACGTACAGGGCGGCCGATCGGGACGAGCGCAGGTCGACGACGGCGGCGGCCGCGTCGAACAGCGGGTACAGCACCAGCAGCGACACGCTCAGCGCGCCCAGACCGGACCCGGTCACGAACAGCAGGACCGCCCAGACGAGGGCGAAAGCGAAACGGACGAGATACAGCCGCCGGAGGGCGATGGTCATGACGAGTTCCTTCCCGAGGAGATGCGGTAGACTAACTAGTAACCCTACCGAGTGGCTCAGCGCAAGAGGAATGTGAGATCCGTACCATGGGGGCCGTGACATCGCCGGTACGTGAGCGCCTTGTCGAGGCCGCTTCCGAGCTCTTCTATGCGCAGGGGCTGCGCGCGGTCAGCGCCGACCGGATAATCGAGCGGGTCGGCACCACGAAGGTCACCTTCTACCGGCACTTCCGCACCAAGGACGACCTGGTGGTGGCGTATCTGGAGGGCCGGGCGGCGATCGAGCGCGAGGGTGTCGGCAACGCGATCGGCCGGGCCGGCGGGGATGTCGACACCGCGCTGCGACTTATCTCGGAAGGCATCGGGGCGGTGGCCTGCAGCCCGGGCTTCCGCGGCTGCCCGTTCATCAACGCTGCCGCCGAGTATCCCGACCCCGAGAGTCCCGTGCGGCGGGTCGTCGACGAGCACCGGGCCTGGTATCGAAAGACCTTCGAGCAGCTCATCACCCCACTCGGGCTACCGGATCGAGCCGCCGTCGCCGACGAGCTGATGCTGCTGCGCGACGGCGCCATGGTCGCCGGTTACCTGGGCGACCCGGCCGCCGCGGGCGGCACGTTCCTGCGTGGCTGCCAGGCGGTGATCCACGCACGGAAGTAGACGTAGTCGTCTACGGTGCGGCGTCAGGGATCGGAGCCGCAGTATGTGCGAGGGCGGCCAGTACCAGTTGGAGCTGTTGTTCGGTGGTGAGTTCGGCGTCCACGGTGATCACCGGTACGGCTGGGGGAGGGGCCGCCGGCTCCGGGAAACGGTGCCGGTCTCGTTCCGCAAAGCGGTCGGCCCGGCGTGCCGCGAAGAGCTCCGGGGCGCCGTCGATGTGGACCATGCGCAAGCCGCCAGCCGCCTGGCATAACAGGTCCCACGGCTCGCCTCCGCGCAGTTCGGCGGTGAAGGGCGCGACGAGCACCGCTCGCCCGCAGGTGTCCACTGTGTCGCGCGTTACGGCGCGGAGCGCGGCGTAGCGGCCGTCGCGAATGGCCGCGCGGTGCGGAGTGGCGAGCCAATGGCCGCCGAACACATCTGCGGGCAGGCGGTCGAGCAGCGGATTCGTCAGCGAATCGAGGTCGAGCAGCGGCGCCCCGAGCGCTGCCGCGAGGGCTCGGCCGAGCGTTGTCTTCCCGCTGCCGGCGACCCCCGCGACGGCGACGACGAGGGGACCCGGCGATTGACAAGCCTTCGATGAGGGCCACATCATGGGAGCCATGTTACCGGTGTCATGGCTGACCGCGACACCGGTGACATGAGGAGAGGAGATCGCCGTGGCACGTCTCGTCGGGGGCATCGACCTGGGCAGCACCAGCCTGAAGATGCTGATCGCCGACGAGGACGGTGCCGAGATCGGTGGCGTGCAGGTGCCGACCCCCTGGCGGGCCCTTCCGGGTGGCTGCACCGAGATCACGGCCGAGGACCTGCTGGCGGCCGTACGGTCGCTGCTCGAAGCCGCCGGCCGGGTGACCGACGATCCGATCGAGGCCATCGCCATCGCGGGCATGGCCGAGACGGGGCTGGTCGTCGACCCGCGCGGTGTCGCCGTCGCCCCCGGCATGGCGTGGTTCGACCCTCGCGGCGCGGAGCAGGCCGCCGCCTTCCCGGCCGAGATCCGGGCGGAGTTCGCCGGGCGCACCGGGCTGCCGCTGGGGGCGCAGGTCAGCGTGGCGAAACTGGCTTGGCTGCGCGGTCGCGGCGTACGGCTGAATGGTTTGCGGTGGTTGAATCTGCCGGAGTTCGTGGCGGCGGCGCTCGGCGGCCGCACCGCGCTGGAACGGTCGTTGACCTCGCGCACCGGGCTGCTCGATCAGGACACCGGGCGCCCCTGGCCGCGGATGCTGGCCGCGCTCGGGATCGACGAGTCGTTCCTGCCGCCGCTGGTCGACGCGGGCAGCCCGTTCGGAGCGGCAACGGCCGCGGCCCTCCCGGAGAATGTGGCCGGCGCGCGGCTGACTGTCGCCGGGCACGATCATCTTGTCGCGGCCGAGGCCACCGGCGAGCTGCCGGCCGACCACTACCACGTCTCGATGGGCACCGCCGAGGTGCTGCTGCGAGTGATCGACCGGCCGCTCGGCTTCGATGCCCGGCGCCGCCTCGCCAACCACCTGATCAACGAGGTCCGGCACGTCGTACCGGGAAAGCATGTGCTCGTCGCGGGGGTCAAGACGGGGCTGTTGCTGCGCCGGGTTCTGCAGACCGCCGGCATCCGGGACCGGCCGGGCCGCGACGAGCTCGATGCGGCGATCATGGCTTTGCCGTACGAGGGGGAACTCCCCGCCGGCGCCGTCGAGGTCTCCGGCGCCCGCAACGACGACGGCGTCCTGAGCCTGACCGTCCGGGCCGACGGCGTCAGCCCGGCCGAGGTGTTCGGCGCCGTGCTGCGGCACAGCAACGACGAGATCGCGCTGCTGATCGAGGCGATGGACCGGGAACTGCCGCCGGCGGTCACCGCCACCCTCACCGGCGGCTGGGCCGGCATGGCCGCCGTCCGGCGCGCCCGGGCCCGGGTCCTGCCGCCGATGACCACCTCGGCCCGCGACCAGGAGACCGCGTACGGCGCCGCCCGGGTCGCCGCGCGCCTACTGACCCCCTCGAAGATGGGAAGCCTCCCGTGAACCCGTTGACCACGATCGAACGCCGCGGCCTGTCCGCGATCTCCACGCCGGGCGGCCGGATGCTCATCGTCGCCGCCGACCAGCGCAACAGCATGAAGGCCGTGATGAGCGACGCGCCGGGCGAGGTCAGCACCGCCGAGCTGGCCGCGGCCAAGGCCGACCTGGTCCGCTACCTGGCGAACAACGCCCCGGCCATCCTCCTCGACCCCGAGGTCGCGCTGCCCGCGGTCGTCGACGACGGCGTGCTGGTCCGCGGTACCTCGCTGGTCGTCGGCATGGACGCCTCCGGGTACGAGACGGTCGACGGGCTGCGCTACACCCGCCTGGTGCCGGGCATGACCGCGCGCCGCGTCCGCGAGCTGGGCGGCGACGCCGCGAAGATGCTCTGGTACCTGCGCCCGGACCGGCAGGACGCCGGCTCCCGGGTCGCCGCCGAGATGCGCGAGCTCATCGAGGCCTGCACGGCTGAGGGCGTACTGCTGATCGTCGAGCTGCTCACCTACCGGCTGAAGGACGAGACCGAGCAGGCGTACGCGGCGGCCTTCCCCACCCTGGTGGCCGACGGCGCCCGGCTGGCGGTCGCGTGTGGGGCCAAGGTGCTCAAGCTGCAGTACCCCGGCTCGGCCGAGGGGTGTGCCGCGGTCACCGCCGCCGCCGACGGGGTGCCGTGGGCGGTGCTGTCCGCTGGCGTCGACCACGAGACCTTCCTCGCGCAGGTGGCCACGGCGATGGCGCACGGCGCCGGCGGCGCGATGGCGGGCCGCGCGCTGTGGAAGGACAGCCTGTCGGTATCGCCGGATTTGCGTCGGGACTATCTGACAAAGCGGGCGCTTCCCCGGCTGCACGAGCTGGCCGCCGTGGTGGACGGCTGAAACAGGGTGTTATCGCAGGTCGGATATGCTGCGGCGGCCATGGGAGCGATACCGGGGAGGTAGCTGTGGCGACGATGCGGGACGTGGCCAAGCACGCCGGGGTGAGCGCGAAGACGGTCTCCCGGGTGTTCAACGACGACCCGCACGTGCTGCCGGAGACCCGGGCCCACGTGGAACGAGTCATGCGCGAGCTCAACTACGTCCCCAACGTGCTGGCCACGACGTTCCGGTCGGGCCGGACGTCGGCCGTCGGCGTGGCCGTGCCGGACATCGTCGACCCGTTCTTCGCGGCTATCGCCCGGGCCGTCGACGGCGTCGCCCGCGAGCGGGGCGTGGCCACCCTGGTCACCAACCTCGGCAACGAGCCGGCCCGCGAGCGCGGCATCATCGAGTCGCTGCTCAGCCGCCGCCTGGCCGGCCTGATCGTGGCGCCGGTCGGGGCCGACCACTCGTGGCTGAAGCGGTGGACCGAGAGTACGCCGATGGTGTTCGTCGACCGGGCGCCGGTCAATCTGTCCGCCGACATGTTCGCCGACAACGACGAGGCCGGGGGCCACCTGGCCACCCGCCACCTGATCGAGCACGGCCACCGGCGGATCGCGTACGTCGGCGACACCATGCACCTGTCGACGGAGGTGAACCGCCTGGCCGGGTACCGCCGCGCGCTCACCGAGGCGGGCATCGAGCCGGACGACGCGCTGCTCGCCCCGTACGTCAGGGACCGGGTCAGCACCGAGGCCGCGATCAGCCGGCTGCTGGGCCTGGCCGATCGGCCGACCGCGGTCTTCTCCTCCAACGCGCGCAGCTCGATGCTGGTGGTGCACGCGCTGCCGGCGAACGAGCTGGCGGTGGTGGGCTTCGGCGACTTCCCGCTGGCCGACATGCTGCACCCGGCGCTGACCGTGGTCGACCAGGACCCCGGGCAGATCGGCCGGCTGGCCGCGCGGCGCGTCTTCGAGCGGGTCGACCACCCGAAGCGCCGGCTGCGGCGTACCACCGTCCTCGACGTCACCCTGATCGAGCGGGAGTCCTGCAAAATCATCCAGCCCTGACGGAGGCTCTCATGGCGATGTCCACCTTCGACCACCGCACCGTCCTGGTCACTGGCGCCTCCGGCGGCATCGGCGGCGCCGTCGTCCGGATGCTCGTCGAGAGCGGTGCCGACGTGATCGCGTCCGCCTCGAGCCCGGACCGGCTCGAGGCCATCGTCGCCGAGACCGGCGCCCGGCCGCTGCCGTTCGACCTCACCAGCGAGTCCGCCGTCCGCGACGCGCTGCAGGACGTGCCGGTGTGGGGAGTCGTCAACTGCGCCGGCTTCGGCGGCGAGATCTCCGCGCCGACCGACGCCGACCTCGACGTGTTCGACCAGGCGATCGCGGTCAACACCCGCGGCGCCCTGCTGGTCACCAAGTACGCGTCGCGCAGCATGATCGCCGCGGGCCGGGGCGGCGCGATCGTCAACGTCTCGAGCCAGGCCGCCCTGGTCGGCCTCACCGGGCATATTTCGTACGCCGCGTCGAAGGCCGCGCTGGACAGCATCACGCGGGTGTCGGCGCTCGAGCTCGGCCCGTACGGGATCCGGGTCAACAGCGTCAATCCCACGGTGGTGATGACCCCGATGTCGGCGTTCTACTGGGGCCGCGAGGAGATCCAGAAGCCGTTCCTCGACCAGATGCCGCTCGGCCGATACGCCACCGAGGAGGAGGTGGCCGGCCCGATCGTCTTCCTGCTCAGCGACGCCGCCGCGATGATCAGCGGCGTCTGCCTCCCGATCGACGGCGGCTATACCAGCCGCTGACCGGTCAGGCGTACGCCGTGGTGCGCGCCTTGAACCGCACGGCGGCGACAACAAGCCGGCAAGCGAGGTCATGACGGGCGCGGCGCTGACCCTGGCGCCCGGCGGATCCCGTTCCTGTCGTCCGTTGGCTCCGGCGAAATTGCGCTGCGGACGCCGTCGCGGGAGGCGTGGGTACGAATTACCCGGCTTCGTCGATGGCTGCCGCCTACGATCGGCTGGTGCGGGAGGCGGGCGGCGCAGGCCAGGCGAATGACGGGACGGCGGCTCTGACGCTCGACGTCGTCGGTCGCGGCCGACCCAGGCTCGCCGTGCATGTGGCGGCGGTTGGCCGCTTTCTCCTGCGACAGGGCGACCAGGCGGTTCTGCTCGCGAAGATGCGTCGGGATCACGCGGGCGTCGAGTATCTGGTCATCGACGACCTCCGGTCGCCGATCGCGCCGATGCGCGCTACTCACGCCGCCGCGGTAGCCTGGCCCTGGCCACCGTCGATCGGCAGCGCATCGATTCGCACAGCCAGGTGGTCGTCGACCGGTATCTCGCCGAGCAGCAACTGATCCAACCGGGCGACATCGAGGCCTCGTCGGCATCCAGCCGACGGCTCGGCCGGACGCTGAACGACATTCGCACCGACTATCACCACACCCGCGCCTGGACGCTGCCGGGCGGCAGCGCCGCCTGGGACACCATCGCCCAGGCACACGCTCCCGCCTGGTTCGACCACGTCAAACATTTGATCGACCACGAACACTGATGCACGCGGCGTCCGCCCTGTCACACCATCGCCGGTAAGGACGTTGCCTGCGGCACGCACAATGAGAAATATGGCGGATGGTCAGACGCTTGGCGTCGCTGCTCTCGTGGTATCACTTTTGGCGCTCGTCATTTCCGCGGTATTTGCCGCCCGACAGGTCGTGCTGATGCGGAATGCCAACTACGTGCCTGTGTTGATCGACCTCCTGAGCCAGTTCCGCTCAATGGAGTTCAACGACAACTATCGCTTCATCTGCACCCGCCTGCCGGTTGAACATGACTCCGTCGGGGGTATCACCGGGCTACCCGACGATGTGCGAGAAAAGATCTACGACGTTGCGTACTACTACCAGGTGTTCGCAGCCCTCACCGCACTTGGAGTTCTGCAGGACCAGCACATCATCGTCGTTCTTCGGGATCGGATCATTCACGTCTGGGAGGCGATAGAGCCGTTCGTGCTCGTCGAACGCGAGTCCGCGCACCACACCGGCCCGTTCCTGTTCCGGAATCTCGAGGAGTTCGCCAAGAAGGCCAAAGAGATGCCGTCCACCACCGTCGACCGCTTCATGCGGGGCCTTCCCATGAAAGGCCGCCGTCAGATCATTGCCCCTCGACCACGGCGCAAATGAATCACGGACCTCGTCGCGGCTTACTGCGGCGGTCTGATGACGGAGCTGTCGGTGTCGGCATTCGCCGAGCCGATGTCCGAGCTCACGGACGCCTGCAGCGGCTTGATGACGGAGCTGGCGAACGCCGGGGCGGCCGTCAAGGTGAGGATGCCGACTCCGGTCGCCAAACCAAGGGCGAGCCGGACCAGTCCGCGACGACCGTGCATGCGGTCCTCCTTCGCTGCGGTCGATGTTGCACACAGGATGGGCGGCCGCCGTCGGCGATGTCCAGTCAGCCGCAGCAGGAGGCGCGGGCGATCAGCGGCACCGGCAGCACGATCTGCCGCTTGAGTCTGCGCCGCGGGTGCTCGATCCGGTCGAACAGGCGGGTCGCCGCCGCCCGCCCGACCGCCGCCGGGTTCTGGTCGACCACCGTCGGCGCCGGATCGATCGCCGACGACAGCGGGAAGTCCCCGAAGCTGACCAGCGGCACCGACCGATGCCCGGACGCCTGCAGCGCCGGGATGATGCCGATCGTGCTCCACGCGTTCGACGAGAAGACCGCCGTCGGCGGCGCCTCCGCAGCCAGCAGGTGCACGGCTGCGGCCGCCGACTCGGCCGCACTGGTGCGTCCGATCCGGATCAGGCCCGGGTCCTCGGCCAGCCCGGCGTCGCGCATCGCGTCCCGGTAGCCCTTCAGCCGGCGGGCCGTGGTGGCGGTGCTGACCCGGTCGCCGATGAACGCGATGCGGCGGTGGCCGTGCCCGATCAGGTGCTGGATCGCCGCGTACGCCCCGCCGTGGTTGTCCTCGACGACGTAGTCGGCGCTGATCCCGGCCGGCGGCCGGTCGATGAAGACGATGACGATCCGGTCCTGCCAGGACTTCAGGTAGGACTGGTCGGCGGCGACCGGGGTGGTGATCAGGCCGATCAGGCGCCGGCGCAGCAGCGCCTCGACCCGGGCCTGCTCGTCGGCGCCGTCGTTGCCGAGGCTGGTGATCAGGACGGCGAGGCCGCGGGAGCGGGCGATCTGCTCGATCTCGCGGGCCAGGCTCGCGAAGAACGGGTCGGAGAGGTCGGGGATGGCCACGCCGATCGCCGCGTCGCGGCCCGACCGGAAGGTGCGCGCCAGCTCGTTCGGGACGTAATGGAGCTCGGCGATCGCTTGTTCGACGCGGCGGCGGACGTCGGCCGACACGTATCGATCATTGTTGATCACCCGGGACACGGATTTGGCGCTGACGCCGGCGCGCTCCGCGACTTGGCGCATCGTGCTCATCTCGGCCTCCTGGCAGCGACGATACGGCAAATCACAATTTCATGTCACCGGTGACAGACACCGGTGACATGAATTAGTGTCCGTCCATGGCACCCCTCCTCGAGGCGCGCGGCCTCTCGCGAAGCTTCGGACACGTCCGCGCACTGAACGACGCGTCCTTCGACGTCGACGCCGGCGAGGTGGTCGCCCTGATCGGCGACAACGGAGCCGGCAAGTCCACCATGGTCAAGGCGCTGACCGGCAATCTCGCGGTGGACGCGGGGGAGCTGTTCTTCCGGGGCGAGCGGGTCACCATCACCAGCCCGCACCAGGCGTCCGAGATGGGCATGGAGGTCGTCTACCAGGACCTCGCGCTCGCCCCGCATCTCAACCCGGTGCAGAACATGTTCCTGGGCCGGGAGATCCCCCGCCGCGGTGTCCTCGGCTTCCTGGGGTTCATGGACGAGAAGCGGATGCGGGCCCGCGCCGAGGCCGGCTTCCGGGAGCTCGGCGGCACCGTCACCGCCTTCGGTTCGCCGGTCGGCTCGATGTCCGGCGGCCAGCGGCAGCAGATCGCGATCGTCCGGGCGATCAGCTGGGCCGACAAGATCGTGTTCCTGGACGAGCCGACCGCGGCGCTCGGCGTGGTGCAGACCAAGAACGTCCTGGACACCATCAAACGCGTACGCGACAAGGGCATCGCTGTGGTGCTCATCTCGCATTCCATGCCGCACGTCCTCGAGGTCGCCGACCGGATCCAGGTCATGCGCCTCGGCACCCGGGTGGCCACGATGCCGGCCGCGGGCACGACCGTCGAGCAGCTGGTCGGCGCGATGACCGGCGCCCTCGATCCGCAGACCATCAACCGCAAGGACAACGGCTCATGAGCGTGATCACCCCGGAGGAGCCGGCCATCGTGGAGGCCCCGCCCCGGCAGTCGTTACTCGGCCGGGTAGCCGGCATGCAGTCGGTGTGGATCCTCGGCGTCCTGCTCCTCATCGTCGCCGCCTTCTCCGTGGCGGCCGGCACCAAGTTCCTGTCCACCAGCAACTTCTCGCTCATCTCGCAGAACATCGCGGTCTGGGCGGTGCTCGGCGTCGGCATGACCTTCGTCATCATCACCTCCGGCATCGACCTTTCCATCGGCTCGGTCCTGGTCTTCTCCTCGGTGGTCGCCGCGAAGATCATGGAGGCGGTCGGCGGGGACGGCTGGTCCACCGCGGCCCTCGGCATCGCGGGCGCGCTCGTCTCCGGCATCGCCTGGGGCGCGCTCAACGGCTTCCTCATCGCGAAGGCCAAGATCCCGCCGCTGATCGTCACCCTCGGCGCGCTGTCCGTCGCCCTCGGCCTGGCCCAGGTCATCACCGGCGGCATCGACATCCGCTCGGTCCCGGAGGCGCTGACCGACTTCAACACGTACATCAAGATCCTGGGAATTCCGGCCCTGCCGTTCGTCGCGCTGGTCGTCGTGATCGTCGGCGGCATCGCGCTGCACAAGACGAGGTTCGGGCGATACACCTACGCGATCGGCTCCAACGAGCTCGGCGCCCGCCGGGTGGGCATCAGCGTCGACCGGCACCTGATCCTGGTGTACGCGCTCTCCGGAGCCTGCGCCGGGCTCGGCGCGGTGCTGGCCCTCGCGCAGTTCGGCACCACCACCATTGCCGGTCAGTCGCTGACCAACCTCAACGTCATCGCGGCCGTCGTCATCGGCGGCACCTCGATCTTCGGCGGCGAGGGCTCCATCTTCGGCACGGTCATCGGCCTGTTCATCCCCGCGGTCCTCCAGGCCGGCTTCGTGATCATCGGCGTCGAGGCCTTCTGGCAGGGCGTCGCCGTCGGCTCGGTCCTGGTGGCGGCGGTCTACGTCGACCAGTCCCGCCGCGCCGCCGCCCAGCGCGGCGGTTCCCATCCCTCGCTCCTCTCCGTGTTCAAGACCAAGAAGTAAAGGACTCCCCATGAAAAAGACCAACCTTCTTGCGTACGCCGGAAGCACCGCCCTGATCGTCGCCCTGACGGCCTGCACCAGCTCGAAACCGACCGGCAGCGCGCCAAACACGGCCGCCGGCAACCCCAGCGCGGCCGCCGCCTCCGGCGCGGTGGTGCCGCAGAAGGCGAAGAAGGCCTACAACCTGCAGTTCATCCAGGGTGTCCAGGGCGACGAGTTCTACATCACGATGCAGTGCGGGGTCCAGGCCGAGGCCGCCAAGCTCGGCGTCACCGTCAAGACCCAGGGCCCGCAGAAGTTCGACCCCACCCTGCAGAAGCCGATCCTCGACTCGGTGGTGGCGGCCAAGCCGGACGCCATCCTGATCGCCCCCACCGACGTGACCGCCATGCAGGCGCCGTTGCAGGCCGCGGCCGCCGCCGGTATCAAGATCATCTTGGTCGACACCACCACCAAGGACCCGTCGTACGCGGCCAGCGCCATCGCGTCCGACAACATCGGCGGCGGCCGGGCCGCCTTCGAGGCCATCAAGCAGCTCAACCCGGACGGCGGCAAGGTCATGGTGATGTCCACCGACCCCGGCGTCTCCACCGTCGACCAGCGCATCCAGGGCTTCGCCGACGCCGCCAAGGCCGACTCGAAGTTCCAGTACCTGCCGGTGCAGTACTCGCACAACGACCCGGCGACGGCGTCCAACCTGATCAGCTCAGCGCTGCAGAAGGACCCCGACATCAAGGGCGTCTTCGCCGCCAACCTGTTCTCCGCGGAGGGCACCGCCACCGGCGTACGCCAGGCCGGCAAGACCAGCACCGTCAAGATCGTGGGCTTCGACGCGGGCCCGAACCAGATCAAGGCCCTGCAGGAGGGCACCGTCCAGGCCCTGATCGCCCAGCAGCCCGGCACGATCGGCCAGTACGGCGTCGACGAGGCCGTAGCGGCCCTCGACGGCGGCCAGGTAACCCCGAAGATCCAGACCGGCTTCACCACCATCACCAAGGACAACCTCAGCGGCGCGGGCGGCCAGGCCGCCTACAAGTCCAGCTGCTGACGGTCCCGACCTGGCGGGCGTGGGTCGGCTGACCGCGCCCGCCGGGGAACGCCCGGCGCCGCGGCGGTGTCGTGGGTGGCGCGAGCCGCAGTGCCCGCCAGCGGTCACCAGGTCACGGGCGGCGCGGTGGCCACTCGCCGGGCGTCGAGGACTGCGGTCCCTGAGGGTGTGCCTCGTATTCGCCCCCGGCGGCAGGTGAGGACGGGTAGCCGCCCGCCGGGTAACCGCCCGCCGGGTAGCCGTGTGCCGCATCCGTCGGCTGCGGATTGCCGGCGCGTGCCGTCTCCGGGGAAAACCCGTGCACCGGTGGGGGATATGCCGGGAACGCGGGCGGGTAGGCCGTCTGCGCCTGGCCGGGAAAGCCTTGGTGCGGCGATGCCGGGGCGGCCGGAGGGGCCCCGGGGAACCAGGACGGGTCCGGTCCCGGCGGGAGTGCGCCAGGATGCGGCGCTCCGGGAAAGGATGCGCTGTAGAGGGAGTTTCCGGCCGCCGGGTGGTACGGGGGCGGCGGGACGACCGGCGCGAACCCGCCGCCGTAGCCGCCCGAAGCCGGAGCGAACGACGAAGGACCGGCCGCCCGTGCCGCCTTGTGCGCGCGCAGCACATGAATGACCGCCAAGACCGGCGCCGCGAACGCGTAGCCGAAGACCCTCACCGTGGCCGGGTCCCCCACGACGAGATAGATGGCGTAGCCGAGGAATCCGACGCTGAACAGACCGTCCACCACCCGGGCCGTGGTGGACAGGCCGAACCCGCGTACGGCGAGGACCGACAGCGTCAGGCCGCTGACAACGAGCAGGGCGATGTAGGCATGAAATACGCCGTCGGACACGGGCCGCTCCGATCACCGGGGATTGGCTGCCCACCCTGTAGCCGCGCGGTTGCATCCGGGTTGCCTTTCGGGTGCGGGAAGGTAGCAGCGCCCGGAGGTGTCGAGAACGCTCCGGCGGCCCCGTCCCTGCCACGATGAACCACGACAGAGAGGGGGTCGCATGGCGATCCAACGGATGGACAACGTGCTCATCGTCGTCGAGGACATCGACGCCGTCATCGCGTTCTTCGTCGAGCTCGGCATGGAGCTCGAGGGCCGGGGCCCGATCGAGGGACCGTGGGTGGAGCGGGTCATCGCGCTCGACGACGTCCGGCAGGAGGTCGCCATGCTCCGGATACCCGGCGCACCCGGCGGCATCGAGCTGGCGATGTTCCACACGCCGAAGGCGGTCCGCTCCGAGCCGCCCGACGCGCCGGCGAACACGCTCGGCATCCGGCGGGTCATGTTCGCCGTCGACGACATCGACGACGTCGTCGGCCGCCTGCTGGCGCACGGCGCCGAGCTGGTCGGCGAGGTGGTGAACTTCGAGACCGTCTACCGGCTCTGCTACGTCCGCGGCCCCGAGGGCATCATCGTCGGCCTGGCCGAGCAGCTCACCTGAGAGGCTGCAACGTTCGCCCGCGCCGGGGCGTGTAGTGGTTCGTGACAGCAACGGCCGGAACGAGACCGGAGGCGCTGGTAGTCGTGCCGAACCAGATGTCGTCGTTCGACGAGATCTACGCCGCGCACTACGGCGACCTCACCGTGCAGCTCTATGCCTACTTCGGCGACCGGCAGGAGGCGCAGGACGTCGTCCAGGAGGCGTTCTGCCGGGCCTACGCCCGATGGCGCACCATGTCGCGGTACGACGACCCGGTCGCGTGGGTGCGCCGGGTCGCCTGGAACCTGGCGCTCAGCAGATGGCGCCGCAAGCGCACGATCAGCATGTTCCTGCGCCGCCAGCGCCCGGTCGAGCCGCACGTCGACGGGCCCGAGCCCGAGCGGGTCGCGCTGATCGCGGCGCTGGCCACCCTGCCCGGCAACCAGCGCCGGGCGATCGTGCTGCGCTACCTCGCCGACCTGTCCGTCGCCGAGATAGCCGAGCGGGAGGGCGTACCGGAAGGAACCGTCAAGTCCTGGCTGCACCGGGCCCGCCAGGCGTTGGCCGCCCGGCTCGACCTGACCGAATCCCCCCGCACTCCCGGCATGACGGAGGACCCGCGATGACCGACGAACTCGAGAAGCTCTTCCAGGAGCTGCGCGCCCGAACCCTGAGCGAGATCGTCGCACCGGGAACGCCGCCGATCAGGGCCGCCCACCGCAGGCGCACGGTCGCCGTGGCGGCGGGCACCGGGGTCGCGGTCGCCGCGGTGCTGGTCGGTGCCGGCGTCGGTCTGCACCCGCGCGCCGGCGGCGACTACACCGCGGGCGCGCCGGCGGAAGCCCCCTCCAGCGCCGAGCCGTCGCTGATCCCCGAGCCGTCGCGGCCCGCGGACGACCCCGCCCAGGCGGCCGGCGACCTCCTCGCCGACCGCGGCAAGACGCCGACCTCGATCAGCGCGACCGCCGGAGTGGTCACCCCGTCCTACGAAGACGACCTGAACGACATGCCGGCCGACACCTACGCATTCCACTTCTTCTGCGTCGGCGCCGGCAAGGTCGATGTCGTCGTGAAGCAGGGCGACTCCGGCAACACGGTGCTGGGCCATGGCAAGGCCGTCTGCGCCGCCCACGATCCGGCGCCGCTGCGCCTGACGATCCGCCAGCCGACCTACGGCTACCTGCGCGTCTTCGCGGCCGGCGACGCCCAGTCGAACGGCCGGGCCGGCTTCGCCTTCGAATTCCTCAGCAAGACCGGCAAGACCACCTTCGGCCCGTCCGGACCGCCGTACTCGTTCTCACCCTCCGCCGGCTCCCTCCCGACCGAGATCAGCTCCGGTACCTGACGCCGAAAATCAAGACCACCATTTCGTACGCCGGCCACCAGTCCCCGGTGCAGCGCCGAGCGCCGTCGCTGGTCACCCTCCGCGCGCGGCCGCCGGGCTGTCCTGCATGGCCCGGCCGGCCGGCCGCGGTGCGATCCGCGTCGGCCCGCGGCCGCTAACCGGACGTGCCCTCGATGCGCCCGCACAGCGCTCCGTTGTCGTCCCGATGCACCCGCGGGTTCGGCAACTCGCCGTCCAGCAGAGCTCGCGCCGACGGGCTGGCGATGTGGTTCGCCCGGGCCGGGTCGTTGAGGTAGACGCCGATGACGTCGGCGGAGTCATTGATCACCCGGAGCCAGTAGACCTTGCCGACCGCGACAGGTATCGGCGGAAAGCCGGCCGTTGTCAGCCGATTGTCGTTCAACGTCACCGACCGGTGGAACAGGATGTGCTGCTCCCGGTCGAGAAGCTGCAATGTGATCGAGTGTTGCGGCGAAGTGCTCTTGGCCGGATCCACTCCGGCGATGATGCCGATCTCGTCGACGAACGGCAACGACGGCGTGAAGTCCTGCGATGCCGATTTGGCCGGCGGAATTTCGTGCGGGATTCCGTGGTCGGCGTCGACCTGGTAGACCAGGGCATGGTGCGCCGTCACCGGGGCCGCCGATGGCGGATCGGCTTCGACGCAGCCGCCGGTGGTGACGACGCCGCGGTCTTGCCGAAACGACAGCGAGCCGTGTTCGAAATCTTGGCGAATTCCGTTCTCCCAGGGCCGGGACGGCTCGATCGGATATCCCAGGCAACCGTCCGGCCCGTGGAGTTGTCCGCTGTATTTCGCCCACAACTTGTCGGGCACCCAATACCACGGTCCGTTGCGCTTCCCGGCGAGTCCGCTGCGGGCCCACCGGCCGCCGGCACCCAGTTCACGGCCGTTTCAAGATCATGAGTTTGGTGTGAGTGCCGCGTCGCGGTCTGGCCACAGTGGCGTGTCGCGGGGCGTGATGGGAACGAAGCTCCGGTAG
>NZ_JOJL01000008.1 GCF_000721705.1 Actinoplanes subtropicus | reverse complement strand
CCTCAAGATCACCGGAGCCGTGCCCGCCCCGTCAAATCCACTCTGGACATCAACACAGAGCCCTCAGTCGCGTACTCTCCGACTTTGCCGTGCCCGTGCCTCGGCGACTTCCACGCGGTCCACGAGATGACCGACGGGCTGGCCGCGCTCAATTCGTCGTTCGAGGTCGCCTACGCATCACAGGCATCCGATGGCCAGTACCGAGAAAACATGATCATGCTGGGCGGCACCGAGGTGAACAGCCTGACCTCGACGATTCTTGACAAGACTGGATCGACGTTCTTCATCGATAACGATGCAATGACGCTCACCGACACCCGTTCGCCAGTAACTTACGGGACGGAATGGGACATCGACTCGCTCGACGGCTCATCGCAACGCGATTTCGATCACAGCTGGTTCATTTCCACCGACGCCGAAGGCACGCGGGTCGCCCGTCGGTTCCGAACCGATTACGGGATCATGATCCGGAGCCGCAGTCCCGTCGCCCCGAAAAGGGGACTGGTACTCATCTGCGGCGTATATGGATTCGGCACCTGGGCCGGCGCGCGACTTCCCTTCGACAAGGACTTTCTTCGGGAGATTCGCGGATTCGACAGTTTCGAGTGCCTGTTCCGGGTTCAGGTGCACCAGCGGCAGCCCCTGAAGACGGACATACTCGTTCTTCGCGCTCTGCCGAGCGTCCCCGCGCCGAGTTCGGGGCTCAGCTCACTGCGGCGTCGGGCGAGCCGCTCCGGATCGCGACGGCCGTATGAACCTCTCGGAAGTCGTCTTCCCGCCACGGGCGACGGCCAATCCGGCGGTTGAACGCCCTGGTCCGCCGGAAGTTGGCCTGCTCCTCCGCCCGCGACCGGAACTCCTCGTCGGGCAGCCGGATGGCCTCGAGCCATGCGGTCTGACCGAGGTTGGCGTTCTCCTGCAGCAGCTGCCACAAATCGGGGCCGAAGACATGCCAGAAGTTGCTCTGCGCCAACTCGGTCTCGTAGATGACGTCGCCGCCGACCTCGATCGGAAGGCCGGCGACGTCGTCCTCGAGGCGCCTTTCCCGCCATTGTTTCTGCAGGTCGACGAGATCACCGAGCACCGAGGGTGCCACCATCAGCTCGCCGCCCGGATCGGTGACCGCGGCCAGCATTTCGAAGAAGGCAGCCCGCCTCGATTGTCCCGGGATATGCGCGAGAGCGCTGTACCAGGAGGTCGTCATGGACACCGTTCCGCCGCCATTGACGCTCCGGACGAGGCCTCCGACAAAGCCACTATCGTCGCCTTCGCTGCCATGCACAAAGGTGACCGTAACCGTGGCGGAGTCGAATATGCGCCTGACCGACCCAGCCACGTAACCCGCCTCGGCGGTCATGTCGAAAGAAAGCGGATCCAGCTCGTCGAAATCGTATTCCTTGATGAATTTACGCGCCGCCTTGTCCAGCCCGACAGCGGACACGTCATACGCGACGACATGCAGATCGCGACCGAAGTCACCGAAACACCGGGGAAAGTCGAGAGCGAACTCGTTCGTGACGCGACCGGTTCCGTACCCGAAGTCGAAGAGCACGAGCGCACGCGGCCCGGGCAGGGACTTCAGAGCGCGGAAGGCCGCCCGCCGCAGGCTGACGGTTTCGGCCGTCAGCACGCGAACAACAGATCGCTCGTCATATCCGTCGCCAGCGTAACGGAGGTCGTAAATCGACCGTTAATCCACCATACTCTCCCGCATCAGGCTTGATCACTCATGCTTGGTGATCGTCAAGGCGGCGGAACCCATACATACGCCTAGCATGGTAGCGCCATCGGCACGATCGATGCGCCGAGGTCGGATACCGCACGGATCCAAGATCGGGGCGCGCCATTTCGCGCCGAAGGCTATTGTTCCACCGCCGCGGCGATTACCCAGATGCCGGTGGGCAGCCGGTAGCCGTCGCCCGGGCGGCGGAACCTGTCGAGCAGCCGGGCCGCGCCGGCGCGGGCGGCGGACCGGGCCGGCTGCGCGGCGGCTCGGTAGGCGGGGCCAGCCGGGCCGACCTCGACCAGCCACTCGGCCACGGTGTCGGGATCGTCGGGCGCCTCCACCGTGACGTCGTGCGCTTCGACCGTGACCGGGTCGAAGCCGGCCTCGGTGAGTACCCGCCGGATCCGCGCCGCGTCGGCGAATGCGAACGGGCCGGGCTCGTCGCCGAGCGGCAGCGGGGCGACCGGCCCGAGGTGCGGGGCCGCCCCGAGCAGCGCCGCGGCCAGCCATGGGTTGGCGGCCGCGTCTCGGAACACGGTCGCGGCGAACCTGCCTCCGGGCCGCAACGACCGTCGGATGGCCGAGCACCCGGCCACCGGGTCGGCGAAGAGCATCACCGCCATGCGGGAGAAAGCCGCGTCGAAGGGCGCGCCCGGCAGAAGGCCGACCGCCTCCACATCGGCGGCGACGAAACGCACGCCCGGGAACCGCCGGGCGGCCGCGGCCACCATGGCCTCGGAGATGTCAACGCCGACCACCTCCCCACCTGACGCGCGGCCGACCGACCAGCCGCCACCCAACGAGCCGCCACCCAACGAGCCGCCACCCAACGAGCCGCCACCAGACGAGCCGCCGTCTCGAGGGCCGGCCCCGATTTCGCCCGGTGCGACCGCCGCCGCCAGTTCGGCGGTCGTGCCGCCGCAGCCGCAGCCCACGTCGACGATCCGCTCCCCCGGCCGAGGCGCCAGCCGGTCGATCGCCGCCGCGCCCAGCGGGCGGCCGAGCGCGTCCTGCCGCTCGGCGTGCCGGATCCACCCGGGCGCGGAGTGCTGCCAATACTCGGCGTTGCGGGCCCGCAGCGCGGCGACGTCGGCCATCAGAACGGCAACTCGTCGCCGGCGACGGTCAGCGCCCGGAAGCCGGCCGCCTTCGCCGGGTCGAACCCCTCCGACTGCGCGGCGAGCCCGGCCGCCCGTACCAACCGCTCGGATTGGAATCTGCGGAACGCCTCCTCGCTCTGCCAGACGTTGATGACCCGCCAACCCTCGTCGGTCGGGCCGGAGACGTGTGCGAGCAGGCCGGCCGGCCGATCGGGGCCCAGGTGCTTCTCGACCAGCCGATACTCCGCCTCGGTGACCCCGGGCATGTCCTGCAGTACTCCGTACATCATGATCACGCACCTTCAATAGAGTGAGACTCTATCCAATAGAGCACTACACTGCGGCCGTGGTCAAGCGGAAGTACGAGTCGGCCCAGCGACAGCGGCAGGCCCAGCAGACACGGCGCGCGATCCTGGCCGCGGCGGCCGAGCTGTTCGTCGAGCCCGGCTACGCCGCCACCCCGCTCACCGCGATCGCCGCCCGGGCCGGGGTCGCGATCCAGACGGTCTACGCGGTTTTCGGCAGCAAGCGCCAGCTGCTCTCCGAGCTGGTCGACATCACGATCGCCGGCGACGAAGAGCCGGTGGCCCTCCCCGACCGGCCGTTCGTGGCCGAGATCCGGGCGCTGGCCGACCCGCGGGCCAAGCTGGTGCGGTTCGCCCGGCACCTCGCCGAGGTCAACGCCCGCCAGGCCGCCGTGATGATCGCGCTGGCCGGGGCGGCGAGCGCCGACCCGGACGCCGCCGCGATCTGGCGTCGCAACCTCGACGACCGGCGACGCGGCATGACCGGCCTGGCCGCCGATCTCGCCGCTACCGGACGGCTCCGCGCCGACCACGACGTCGAGACCGCTGCCGACGTGCTCTGGCTCGCGATGGACGTCCGCAATTACGACTGGCTGGTCCGCCAGCGGGGCTGGACCACCGAGCAATACCAGCGGTGGTACGTCGACACCGTGGCCGCCGCCCTGCTCGCCTCAGACGGCGCCCAGACGGCGCTTTGACGTCGCCCAGACGGCGGCACCAAAACGGCGGCACCCAGACAGCGGCGCCCACACAGCGCTTAAGCGGCCAACGCCCGAACGACCTCGGGTTGGGGATTGACCATCGCGGCGCCGGCGGTGATCACGGTCGGGACCGTCTCGTTGCCGTCGGCCACCGCGCGGACCGACGCCGCGCCCGCCGGATCGGCCCAGATGTCCACCCAATGGAGACGGTCGGCGCGGCGCCCGAGCGAGGCCCGCAACCGCACGCAGAACGGGCACCCGGGTCGCCAGTAGACGATCGCCCGGCCGTCCTCGGCGCTCCGGGCCCGCGCCTCCGCGTCGGTCACCGATCTCGGAAAGGCACGCGGCGAGACGAGCATCGCGAGCACGGCGAAGAAGAGGAACAGCGCCACACCCGAGCCGACATTTCCGGCGGACAGCGACGTGCCGCCGAAGAACACCGCCAGGACGAACGATCCGATCGACAGTCCCCACCGTCGCGCCATGCGCCGACGCTACCCCAGCAGGCGGTCGCGCAGCGCGGCGTCCTTCTCGGCGACGAGCTTCTCGAGACTCGCCTGGAACGCCGCCATCCTCGCGCGCAACACCGGGTCGGCGGCGCCGAGGATGCGCACCGCCAGCAGGCCGGCATTTCGGGCGCCGCCGATGGAGACCGTGGCGACCGGGACGCCGGCCGGCATCTGGACGATCGACAGCAGCGAATCCATGCCGTCCAGGTACTTGAGCGGCACCGGCACGCCGATCACCGGCAGCGGGGTGAGCGCGGCGACCATGCCGGGCAGGTGGGCCGCGCCGCCGGCGCCGGCGATGATGGCCTTGATGCCGCGGTCGGCCGCCGACTCGGCGTAGTCGACCATCTTGCGTACGGTGCGGTGCGCCGAGACGACGCCGACCTCGAACGGCACCTCGAACTCGGCGAGCGCCTCCGCCGCGGCCTCCATCGTGGACCAGTCCGAGTCGCTGCCCATGATGATGCCGACCACCGGTGCCATTACGCGCCCTCCTGCAGCCATCGGGCGGCGCGGGCCGCGCGGGCCCGCACCGAAGTCATGTCGTCGCCGAGGACCGTCACGTGGCCGATCTTGCGGCCGGGGCGGACCTGCTTGCCGTAGAGGTGCACGCGAGCGCCGGGATCGGTCGCGAACAGGTGATGCAGCCGCTCGTCGATCGAGATGCCGCCCGGCGCGCCGCCGAGCACGTTGGCCATCACCACGGCCGGCGCGGTCAGCGTGGTCGCGCCCATCGGGTAGTCGAGCACGGCCCGCAGGTGCTGCTCGAACTGCGAGGTGCGGGCGCCCTCGATCGTCCAGTGGCCGGAGTTGTGCGGGCGCATCGCCAATTCGTTGACGACGATGCCGTCCCCGGTCTCGAACAGCTCGACGGCCAGCAGCCCGACCACGCCGAGCGAGGTGGCCAGGTCGATGGCGAGCTGCTGTGCCGCCACGGCCCGCGACTCGGCAAGGCCCGGCGCGGGCGCGAGGACCTCGACGCAGATGCCGTCCCGCTGCACGGTCTCGACCACCGGATAGGCCGCGACCTGCCCGAACGGCGATCGCGCCACCAGCGCCGCCAGCTCCCGCCGCAGCGGCACCCGCTCCTCGACCAGCAGCGGCGTGCCGGTGGCCACGAGCTCGGCAGCATCGGCCGCCGACGACAGCATCCAGACGCCCTTGCCGTCGTAACCGCCGCGGACCGCCTTGGCCACGACGGGCCAGACGCCCGCCGCGAACCGCGCGATGTCGGCCGCCGTCTCGACCCTCCGCCAGCGCGGCACCGGCGCGCCGAGCGTGGTCAGCCGCTCCCGCATCAGCCCCTTGTCCTGGGCGAAGACCAGCGCCGCCGACCCCGGGAAGATCTTGACGCCCTCGGCCTCGAGCGCCTCGATGTGCTCGGTCGGCACGTGCTCGTGATCGAAGGTGACCGCGTCGCAGCCCTTCGCGAAGTCACGCAGCGCGGCGAGATCGGTGTGCGTGCCGAGGCGCACATCGGCGGCCACCAGGGCGGCGCTGTCGTCGGGCGACACGCTGAGCACGCGCAGTGACTGACCGAGGGAGATCGCGGCCTGGTGGGTCATCCGGGCCAGCTGGCCGCCGCCCACCATGCCGACTACGGGCAGACCGGTTCGGGTATCCATCGTACCGTCAGCCTATCGACACCCCAGCTCAACCCTCCTGCGACCCCAGCCGCGCGACCAACTCGCGCGAATCGGTGACCGGGCGATCACAGACAAAACCGCGGCAGACGTACGCCGTGGGCAAGCCGCCGAGCAGTGGCCGGTCGGCGAGCAGCGGGACACCCGGCCGGTCCGGCGCCCCCGAGACGACCACCGCACCGGGCGGCGCGTGTCGATGGGCCACGCTGAGCAACTCGTCGTGCTCCTCGTGGGTGACCACGGCGATCTCGTACGGGCCGGAGAGCGCCGCCTCGGCCACCGCCGCCGAGTAGCCGGCGAACCGCGGATGCCCCTCGATCAGCGGCGCGACCCGCTCCAGCGCCGCATCGGCCGCCTCCCGGTAGCTCGGGTCGCCGGCCAGCGCCGTGTAGCCGACCAGCGCCGCGCAGATCGACGAGAGCCCGGACGGCGTCGCGTTGTCGGTCGGATCGGCCGGCCGCGTGATCAGCCGCTCGGCGTCGTCCGCCGTGTCGAAGAAGCCGCCGTCCCCGGTGCCGAAGTGCGCGAGCGCCACATCGAGCAACTCCCGCGCCAGGTCGAGCCAGCGCCCGTCGGCGGTCACCTGATGCACGGCGAGGAACGCCTCGGCCACGCAACCGTAGTCCTCCAGAACGCCGGCCGGCTCGCCGACCGCACCGTCCCGCGAGACCCGCCGCAGCCGCCCGTCGACCAGGTGCCGCGTCGCCAGCACCTCGGCGAGCGCGATCGCCGCATCGGCACTCGCCCGGGAGCCGGTCAGCACGCCGTGCTCGGCCAGGGCGGTCACCGCGAGCCCGTTCCAGGACGCGACGACCTTGTCGTCCCGGGCCGGCTGCGGGCGCCGGGCACGAGAAACCAACAGCTTTTCCCGTACGCCCGACCAGCGCGCGACCAACGACGGCTCGGCGGCATCGATGTCCCGGGCGAGCACCAGCACGCTGCTGCCGTGCTCGAAGGTCCCGCCCTCGGTGACCCGGAAGAGATCGGCCGCCCAGGCGCCGTCCGCCTCGCCGAGCACCTCGGCCAGCTGCGCCGGCGTCCAGGCGTAGGTCAGCCCCTCGACCCCCGCGGCATCCGCGTCCAGCGCCGACGCCAGCCCACCGGCCGGGGTGCCCAGGTCACGCAGCAGGAACGCGGCCGTCTCGTCGGCGATCCGGCGCGCGAACGGGTCGCCGGTGAGCCGCCACAACTGCGTGTACGCCCGGAGCAGCAGCGCGTTGTCGTACAACATCTTCTCGAAATGCGGCACCGTCCAGCGGGCGTCCACCGAGTACCGCGCGAACCCGCCCGCGAGCTGGTCGTAGATGCCGCCCCGGCCCATCCGCTCGGCCACCTCCCGCACCGCCTCGAGCGCCTCCCCCGACCCGGTCCGCTGATGGTGCCGCAACAGGAAAAGCATGGTCATGTGTGGCGGGAACTTCGGGGCACCGCCGAACCCCCCGTACGTCCGGTCCTGCTCCTTGAGAAGGCCGGCAACCGCGGCCGCAAGCAGTTCCGCGGAGATCGGCGCCGTCGGCCCGCCCACCAGCTGAGCCCCGCCGATCGCCTGCACCACCTTCGCCCCCTGCTCGACGACCTCGGCCCGCTTGTCCCGCCACGCCTCGGCGACGGCCGTGAGCAGCTGGGCGAAGTTCGGCTTCGGGAAGTAGGTGCCGCAGAAGAACGGCTCACCCTCCGGCGTGGCGAACACGGTCATCGGCCACCCGCCCTGCCCCGTCATCGCCTGCGTGGCCGTCATGTAGACGGCGTCGACGTCGGGCCGCTCCTCCCGATCCACCTTGATCGATACGAACCCGTCATTCATCAGCCGGGCGACCGCGTCGTCCTCGAACGACTCGTGCGCCATGACATGACACCAGTGGCAGGCCGCATAGCCGACCGAGATCAAAACCGGGACATCCCGCCGCCGCGCTTCCTCGAACGCTTCGTCGCACCACGGCCACCAATCCACCGGATTCTCGGCGTGCTGGAGCAGGTATGGCGAGGTCGCAGCGCCCAATCGATTCACACAGAACAGCCTCCCACATCAGGAAGCGCCGACACCCCGTCGGATCCGGTGGCCGACTTCAGCGCTGGAACAGTGCGGGAGCCCAGTGCCGCCACCTCGCGCCACAAGGCATCTTCGACCGCACGAAGGCATCTTCGACCGCACGCCGGCCCGGCCGCTCGTCGACGGCGACGTCGAGGAACCCGGCCGGGGTCAAGGCGGCCCGCAGGTCGACGGACCACCGCGCCCAAGTCACAACACGGGTCACGGCGTGGCGAACCTGAGTTTGTCATCCCGGATATACAGAATGCGGCGGCCATCGGGGGCGAAGGCGGCGCCGGACGAGCCGGCGCCCGCCACCTTGCGAGTCGCACCCGTGGCCAGGTCGACAAGCGTCACGCCGCCATCGGCCAGGCCGGTGCTCACCGCCACCCGCGCCTGCGCTGGGTCGATCGAGAGCTTGTCGACGCCCCGTAACTCCGGGCCGGTCGGTCGTGGTTGTGATGCGCCCGGCGGCCACCACCAGACACGTTCGGCACCGTTGTCGCCGGTCATCAGAAACACCGGGTACGTGCCATCGCGGCGAGCCGCGGGCTGGGACGCGCCGGTGAACCCGCCGTCCGGTGCGGTACAGGCGTCCTTCTGCGGCGGCGACAACGGATACGTCCGGCCGTCGACGGAGACGTCGTCGTACGGGCCGCCGATGCGGGCCGCCTCGAGGGGAGCGATTCCCTCGCAGCGCCCGTCCCCGGACTGGGCAGTGGTGGATCCGGCGGCCACGCCGGTCAGCGCGGTGCCGGCCCGCAGCCATCCAACGTGCCAGCCGGATGGCAGTGAACCGAGGTACTGGTACGCACCGGAGGCAGTCCGTTCCATCAGCTCGGTCGAGCTGGCACAGTCGTACGACAGCCCGAGGCCGCCGTCCCGTGCCACGAACGTCAGGAACCCCGTGCCGCACCCGGTCTTGCGGGCGTTCAGGGCCACATACGCCTGGGTCAGGTCGATCTCGCGGGTCTCGCCGGACGGCGCCCGTAGGGTCCAGCCACGGTTGCCGTCGAACGTCTCGTGCTGGTAGACAATGTCGCCCCCGGGAAGCCAGACCGGCAGCAGGATGCTCGTCCCGCCGCCCGGTGAGCACCCGGCCAGCCCAGCCGACAGCAGCACTGTCAGCAGGAGCAGCCGGGCGCGTGCCCACTCAGGGAAGCGGGCTGGAGACATCGATGCACCCGGCGGAGTTGCAGCCATTCGTTCGAATCATGGTCGCGATCTGGTCGTACGCCTGCTGAGCGTTCTGTTTCATCGCGCCGATCCCGTCGCCGTTCTGTTTGACCACGTCGAGGCCCACCTGGGCGCCGACCTGATTGTTGTTGAGGTCGACGTTCGAGTCCTGGCTATTCCACGTCGCATCGTACGTTTTGCCGTCTCCGCCCCTTGACTTGGTTTCGGCCCCGTCCATCTCGTGCAGGACGCCGAAGCCGGTGGCGAGGTACGGGTCCACCCCCATATAGACGGCCGTCGCCATCCAGTACGAGTGGCGCAGTGCGTTCAGATACCCGAGCCGATCTCGTAGACGAGTGGCAGCTTGTCCCCGAAGTCCTCGGCGCGGTCAAGCGGGCTGTCGATGACGATCCGCGCCCCGGCCGGTTCATTCTGACCGGCTCCTCAGAGACCGACCTGACCACCGCGGGCTGGCACGCCACCGGTTGGATCCTCGGCTGACGATGCACCCGCTCGTAGGCCGAGAGCGGCATGCGCCGCCAGCGTTGTCGGCGCTGATCTGTTCCACTATCGCGATGCGCACGGTCGGCACGAGGTCGACCTGCTCATCGAAGCCAGAGACGGCCAAATGATCGCTGTCGAAGTCAAAGCCACCGCCGCCCCCTCAGCCGCCAACGCTCGGCACCTGGAATGGTTCGCCGAACGCATCGGGTCAGCCTTCGCAGCCGGCCTCGTCCTGCGCACCGGCCCTCGCATCTTCCGGCTGGCCGAACAGGTGGTCGCCGTCCCGATCGCCAGCTTGTGGGCACACAAAGTGACCGGTTGAGTGCTACGACACACTCGTCGGCGTGACTTCCTTTGCGCGTTCAAGCCACATCGGGCGCCCGGGTCAGGTGGGATTCCAGCAGCTGGTCGTAGCGACCGGGCCGTCCAGCGGATCCGGCGCCTCCCGGGTGCGTACCCACGCCTGGATCGCCACGCACCCCTGACGCGTCGACATGGCGTTGCCCCAGGAGTTGGGTCGTGCCGCACCCCGGAAGCTCGACTCGTCGCGCCCGGTTCCGTCGGCCCGGTAGGCCACGATATAGACGCGCCAGCTGGGCGAGTTGGGTCCGTACACATAGCCCCACACTCCCTGGCAGGCATGGGAGTAGAACAAGACCACCTGGCCGTACGGCTGACCGTCGGGCCAGAGGATGGGGCGGCGTTCGAGTTCCGTCTCGTCACCCCGGCATCCGTGCACGTACGGATCCCACCCGTCGTGGATCGCCTCCGTCCGGCGCGCGTACCAGGGCACCACCGCCACGACGAGGAGAACGACCGACGACATGACCGTCAGGAGCCGCCACCGCCTCCGGAGTCGTCCGGGAAAAGCCCCGGACGGCGGATCACTTGCCGCGTCCGTCGCCGGAACCGGATCGCCACCGTCGACCGGCTTCCCGTTGCCGACCACATCGGAACGGGACGTGTCGACCACAGCCACGCTGGACGCTTGGGCGAGGCGCAACGCCTGGTCGTGTGCGGCCAGGGACAGCTCGGCCAGGAGCCGGCCGCGTAGCCGGCGCAGACTGTCGTCCGAGACTGCGAAGTGTCGCTGATAGGCCTCGATGATTTCCGCTGACGGTATGCGGCGACCGGCCTCGAGCTGAGCAATGGTGCTGTGCGACCCGTATCTCAGCTCGCGGGCCAGCGCCCGTTGCGACAATCCCCGATCATGGCGAAGCCTCCGCAGTGCGGCGCCGAGTTCTCGTTGCACTGCGCAGGCTTCGCCCGATCTGGTGGCATTGTCACCGCGGGCACCCTCGCTCGCCGGTTCGTGGTCCACCCACACCACCGTTCTGACGTCAAACCTTTGGACGGCCGATCCTACCATCGGCACCTTTCGATGAACCGGCGGCGAATCGACGATCGCGGAACGGCGCGGCGTCGATCTCGCGGCCGGCCTGTCAGTAGCTCATCGTCATGCCCGGCGTGATGTTCTCGTAGTAGCCCTTGTTGCCCAGGTGGAACATGTGGTGGGGCTTGGCGCTATGCCCGCCGTAAACGCCGTAGGGCACGCCGTTGACCGAGTAGAGCTGAGCGCCCTGCATGAGCGAGAAATGCAGGTGGGCAGTGCCTCCGTAGTCGCCGGTAATCCCGGAATAACCGATGACGGTATCGGCGGTGACGGACTGGCCCGCATGCACGGACACGGACTGGAGATGGCAGACTGCGCTCCACCAGCCGCCGCCGTAATCCACCACGACGGTCTTGCCGCAGCTGGCCCAGCCGGCCTGCGTGTCTCCCGCCATCACCACCGTTCCGGCGCCGCCCTCGGCAAGAACCGGACCGCCAGGATTCATCGTGACGTCCAGGGCGTAGTACTGATTCATGTTGCTCGTGCTGTCGCAACCCTTGTGGTACCCGGAGCCACCGTTGTTGTTGTAGTACCCGTCCGGCATCTGGGTCACGGTGCCGGCTCCCCCGTTGACCTGGTGGGTCCACGGCGTCTGGAGGAACTTCGTGACCGGCCAGTCCACACAGCCGGTCTGGTTGTTGGGGTAGGTGACGGTTCCGATCCGGATGGACGGGCTGTCCCCCATTGCGTACTGCGTTCCGCCCAGATTGAGCCGGGCGAAGGCATGGACGGTCTGCGGCGAGTTGAGCGAGGTCGCGTTGCCGACCTTGTGACCGCTTCCGCAATCGACGGTGGCGTCATTGCCGAAACGCTGGTTGAGGTCGTTCCAGAGCTGAATGGTGATGGTGCAGCTGCCGGCGCCGGCGGAGCGGTTGACGTAGATGTCCGGGTACGCCGAAAGGCCGGTGCCATGGTCGTTGACGCAGACGCCCACGTCGTATCCATGGATTCCGGTGTAATTGGTGCATCCTCCCTGACTGGCGAGAGCGGCTTGAGTTGCCGTCAGGACGGCCAGCCCCGTCGTGGTCAGGAGCAGCGCCGCCGCGGCGGCAGCTCGTCGAAGATGCATACATTCCTCCTCGAATCTCGCGGAGCCGGTCCGCCGTCCCCTGAGGACTTCATCGGGTACCGCCGGCTCACCCGTGCTGGTGAGCGAACCAGGCCGGTACCCGTGGTTACCACTCCGGCGACCATTCAGGAACCAGGTTCGAACCAACGACACGGCCGGGCCGCTACGACAGCGCTTCGAAGATTGTCGAAACAGAAAGGAGGCCTCTTGACATCAGTCGGTAACCGGTAGTTTGCTCATGGTGCTCTGCGTTGATTGATGTTCGTTTTTCCTGGAGAAATCTGGTGAGTCGGACGTTCGCGTCCACGACTCGAACCCAAGTCAACAGGACGCCGGAGGCGACCATGCCGACCAACTCCCCAATTTCGCTCACTTCGTCCGGATTGAGCCGCCGTTCGGCTCTGAAGAGCTTCGCCGGTCTCACCGTGGCCGGCGCGTTCCTGGCCGCCTGCGGTGACAACAAGTCGTCGCCCAGCGGCGGCGGTTCCGCCGGCAGCGGCGGAATCACGTTCGGGTCGAACTACTCCGACCCGGCCCCGAAGGACGCGTTCGCCTCGCTCGTGAAGAGCGCCACTAGCTCCTCGGGAGTGCAGATCACGGTCAACACGACCGACCACAACACGTTCCAGAACAACATCAGCAACTATCTGCAAGGCACGCCGGACTCCCTCGCCACCTGGTTCGCCGGGTACCGGCTGCAGTTCTTCGCGGCCCAAGGCCTGCTGACCCCGATCGACGACGTGTGGGACAAGATCGGCGGCACCTTCGGCGATGCCGCCAAGAACCTGTCCAAGGGGCTGGACGGCAAGTACTACCTCGTGCCGATCTACAACTACCCCTGGGTCGTGTTCTACAACAAGAGCGTCTTCAAGGCCAAGGGCTACCAGGTCCCGGCCACCTGGGACGACTTCATCACGCTGTGCAAGAAGATGGAGGCCGACAAGCTCATCCCGCTGGCCTTCGCCGAGAAGGACGGCTGGCCGGCGCTGGGCACCTTCGACATCCTCAACCTGCGCATCAACGGCTACGACTACCACATCAAGCTGATGAAGCACGAGGTGCCGTGGACCGATCCCGGCGTCACCAAGGTCTTCGACCAGTGGCGCGAGCTGACCGCGTACCAGCAGAAGGGTGCCAACGGCCGGATCTGGCAGGATGCCGCCAAGGCACTGGAGAACAAGCAGGCCGGGATGATGTTCCAGGGCTCCAACCAGGTCGCCGCCAACTATGACCCGAAGAACCTGGGCGACCTCGACTTCTTCCCGTTCCCCGCGATCGACCCGCAATGGGGCACCGACTACATGGACGCACCCACCGACGGGTTCATCCTGCCCAAGAACGGCAAGAACCAGGACGCCGCGAAGAAGGTGCTCGAATACATCGGCACCGCGCAGGCGGAGACCACGTTCCTGGCCACCGACCACTGGGATGTCGGCCTGGCCACCGGCCTGGTCGCGCCGAGCTACAACGACATCCAGAAGAAGTCGGTCGCCGAGATCGCCAAGTGCAAGAACGTCGCCCAGTTCATGGACCGCGACACCGTTCCGGACATGGCGAACGCGATGATCAAACTCATCCAGCAGTTCGTCGACTCGCCCACCCCGGCCACCATCGCCACCATCCAGAAGAGCGCTGAGGACCAGGCCAAGACGATCTTCACGAAGTGATGAGTCAGACCGTCTCCGCGCCTCCGGCGGCCACCCGCCGCCGGAGGCGCCGCCTGCGTACCCTCAGCCGCCGCGACGTCGTCGTGGCCACCCTCATGCTCGGCGTGCCGCTGCTGCTCGACCTCGCCTTCATCTGGGTGCCGGCGCTCGCCTCGGTGTTCCTGTCCTTCACCAAGTGGACCGGCGTCGGCAGCATCACCATGAAGTCCTGCGCGGATCTGCCCTCCGCGCCCGGCATTCCGCAACCCGGTTGCCTCTACGGGGTGCAGAACTACCACCAGGCCTTCACCAACTATCCCGACTTCTGGCCCGCCGTCCGGCACAACGCACTGTGGCTGGCCGTCTTCCTCCTCCTGGCCACCCCGCTGGGGATGTTGTTCGCGGTCATCCTGGACCGCGGCATCAGGGGCAGCCGGATCTACCAGAGCACCCTCTTCCTACCGGTCATGCTGTCGCTCGCGCTGATCGGCATCATCTGGGAACTGATCTACTCGCCCAACTACGGGCTGATCAACACCCTGATCGGGCACAACCACAACGACAACCTCATCGACTGGCTCGGCAATCCGCGGCTCAATCTGTGGGCGCTGCTCGTCGAGGCGAGTTGGCGGCAGGCGCCGTACGTGATGGTGTTGTATCTGGCGGGTCTGAAGGCATTCGACCCGGCGCTGCGGGAGGCTGCCGTCGTCGACGGCGCCAACCCCTGGCAGACCTTCTGGCGGGTGGTGTTCCCGGCGTTGCGGCCGATCAACATCGTCATCCTGGTGGTCACGGTGATCGAGTCGCTGCGGGCCTTCGACCTGGTCTACATCACCAGCAACGGCAACCCGCTGCGCGGCCTCGAACTGCTCTCCGTCGCCGTCACCCAGAACATCGTGGGCGAGACGCAGCGGATCGGGTTCGGCTCCACTCTCGGCGTCGTACTCCTGGTGATCTCCCTCGTCCCGATCTCGATCTTCCTGTGGCAGGCGTTCCGCCGGGAGGAGCAACGATGACCACCACGGCCGCCACCACCCCGGCGCGCACCAGCCATCCTCCGGCCACCCCGGCCCGCCGGCCGCGGCGGGTCGGCAGCGTCGCCGCGCAGATGTTCATGCTGGTCATGTCGGTGCTGTGGGTGACCCCGATCGTCTTCGCCCTCTACGTGGCCCTCCGGCCGGTGGAGGAGACCAACAAGCTGGGGTACGTCTCGCTGCCCCGGCACCTGACGCTCGCCAACTTCGCCAACGCCTGGACCCAGTCGGACATGTGGCGGTTCTTCCTCAACTCCGTCTACATCACCGTGCCCGCCGTCCTGATCACCCTCCTGCTGGCCTCGATGGTCGCCTTCGTCGTGTCCCGGCTCCGGCTGCGGTTCACCATCCCCCTGCTGATCCTGTTCACGGCCGGCAACCTGCTTCCGCAGCAGGTCATCATCACCCCGCTCTACCGGATCTACCTCGCCGTCCACCTGCCCGACTGGATCAGCGGCAACGGACTGCTCTACAACTCGTACGCCGGTCTGATCGTCATCAACATCTCCTTCCAGCTCGGCTTCTGCGTCTTCGTGCTGGCCAACTACATGAAGACGCTGCCGACCGAGATCGACGAAGCCGCACTGCTGGACGGCGCGTCGCTGTGGAGCCGCTACTGGCGGCTCACCCTGCCACTGTGCCGGCCGGCCCTGGCCGCCCTGGCGACCCTGCTCACCACCTGGATCTACAACGACTTCTTCTGGGCCATCACGCTGATCTCCACCGGCAACAAGCGGCCGATCACCTCGGCGCTGGCCAACCTCCAGGGCCAGTTCGTCGCCAACCACAACATGATCGCCGCGGCCGCACTCATCGCCGCCGTCCCCACCCTCGTGGTCTACGTCCTGCTGCAGAAACAATTCATCGCTGGCCTGGCGCTCGGGTCGTCCAAGGGCTGATCGGGGTGTACGTGGTTCTATACCCTGAGCTACGCCGGTTGACCGTTTCGTGCCTGGGGGTCGGATGTATTCGGAGATGGTCGAGGCCTTCGTCGCCGCGCTGTCCGGCGGTCTGGCGACACGGGCGGGCGAGGGTGTGGCCGCCGCGACGGCGAACGCATGGTCGTCTCTGGTGCGTTCCGTCCGGCACCGTCTGGGAGCGGATCCCGACGCCTCGAACGCGCTGGCCGTCCTCGAACAGGGAACACCGGACCAGGACGCCCGCACGACGCTCGTGACGGCGCTGCTACGGCTGGCCACAGAGGACCCGGTTTTCGCGGAGCAGTTCCGGAACCTGTGGCAGCGGGCGCGGGTCGAGATTCACGCCGAGGGCGGCATCGCCGGGCTGATCCGGGTCGACGGGGACATGACTGTCAACAACTATCCGCCCCTGCCGGCCGAGGAGGCGGTGCCGTGGCAGCTCCGGGCGTTCGTCGGCTCCTTCTTCAACCGAGTGACCGAGCTGGCGGCCCTGCGGCGGTTTCTGACCGGTGACCGGTCGGCCGGCGTGACGATGGTGATGCTGATCGGGATGCCGGGGGCGGGCAAACGAGCGCTGGTCGCACGCGCGGTCGCACTTCTCGGTGATCGGTTCCCGGGCGGCCATGTCCACGTCGACTTCGCGACGCTGGCGGGGCGGTCCGGGGGCGCCGCGGTTTCCGAGGGTACGGCGAAGGCGTTGCGCGCGGTCGGCGTGGACGAGCGGTTCCTGCCGGCCAGCCTGGTCGACCAGGTGGAGCTGTTCCGCGGTCGTACGGCCGGGCGCAAGCCGATGTTGATCGTGTTGGACGGGGTGACGGACCCGGCGCAGGTGCGCGCCCTGATCCCCAGCGCCGCGGGCAGTGCGGTGGTCGTGACGACCGAGTATCGCCTCGCCGACCTGGTCAAGGAGGGCGCCAGAGTGATCGAGGTCAAGGCCCTGCCGGACCGGGAAGCGGTCGCCCTGCTCGCCGAGATGTGCGGAGACGATCGGGTCTCCGGGGATCCGGCGTCGGCCGAGGAGGTCGTGCGCCGGTGCGGCGGGCTGGCGGAGGCGCTGCGGGTGGCGGGGTCGCGGCTGGCACTCGACTCCACGTTGACCGTCGCCGACCTGGCCGAGGAGCTGGCGGACGAGGGGCGCCGGCTGGACACGCTGTCGGTGCCCGGGTGGGCAGCGACCGGGGTGGCCGACGGCGTCGCCGCCGCGTTCGCGGTCAGCTACGGCCGGCTGCCCGGCGAGGCCCGGCAGTTGTACCGGGGCGTGGGCGCGGTCGAGCTGGACGATTGCACCGGTGCTCTCGCGGCCGCGGTGACCGGGACGGACGGGCCGGCGGCGACCAGGGCGTTGGAGACGCTGGCCAATGCCAGTCTGCTGGAGCGCTCCGGCCGGGGCCGGTACCGGATGCATCCGCTGGTCCGCTTGCATGCCGCGCGGCAGGCGGCGGTGGAGGAGCCCGACGGCCGAGCCGCCGTTCTGCGCCGGGTGGTGGAGTCCTGCCTGTCGTTCGCGGGCTGGGCCGACCGGGCGATCATGGGCGACGACCGGCTGCGGGTGGGCCACGCCGAGCCGCTCGGGCCCGATCCCTTCGCGGGGGCGGATCGCCGGCGATCCGCGCTGGCCGCGCTGGCGGCCGAGCGGGCGAATCTGCTGGCCGTGGTCCGTACGGCCGCGGACGCGGGCATGGACGAGCCGACCTGGCAGTTGGCGCTCGCCCTGACCGCCCTGTACCTCAACCACCGGCATCACCCGGATTGGATCGAGACGACTCGGCTCGCCGTGCGGGCCGCCCGGCGTCATGGCCGGTACGACGTGGTGGCACGGCTGACCAGCATGGCGTCGCGGGCGTACCAGGACCTGGGTGATCTGCCGGCCGCCCGGGTGCAGATCGAGGCCGCGCTGGAGGCGGTGACCCACGTCGATCATCCCGAACTGGTCGCCTCGGTGTTCGAGATGTACGGCCGCTACCTCGAAAACGTCGACCGGGTCGAAGCCGAGGCCGCGTACCGCAAGGCGCTCGCGCTCAACATCGAGGCGGGGCAGTGGCGAGGTGCGGCGCTGGTGCGGTACTTCCTCGGCGTGTGCCTCGACGCGATGGGGCGCCGCGGGGACGCTCTGGCGCTGCTTACCGAGGCGTACGACTGGTTGCACGACCGCGACGACCGGATGGCCGCCCGCTGCCGGTACAGCCTCGGGCTCGCCCGGCTGCACGATGGCGATCTCGCCCAGGCCAGTCGTGACCTGCGCGCCGCCGCCGACTACTTCGCCGGCCAAGGGCTGTGGCACTACGAGGTCCCCGCTCGCGAGGCGCTGGCCGATCTGGCCGAGCGGCTCGGGGACCGGGACGGGGAACGGCGTGAAGTGCACCGCGCGCTGGAGGTCGAGCAGGCTGCGGGCGGCCTGCGCGTCGAGCGGCTGCGCGGGCGGCTCGATCGGCTTCGCTGAGCACGATCACCCCCATCGGCGAAGCGAGATGCGCGACTCGCGGGTGCCGGTTCGGACGACGAGTGTCGTCGCGGCTTCCGCGTACGGCACGGCCCTAGCCACCGCGCCCAGCAGCATCGGGTCCCACCGCCGGTCCGGGTCGCGCAGCTCGATCTGGCCGCCACTGCGCATCGTGACCACGGCCCCGTCCTCGGCCGGGGCGACCGTCAGGTCCGCGCCGGGCAGGCGCGCCAGCAACTCGCGATCCCGCTTCTCGTCGGAGGGCTCCCGCGACACCAGGATCGCGGCACTCTGCAGCAGGCGCAGGTCCCATTCCTGCTTGTCGACGGCCAGATGCCGCTCCCAGCCGATCGGCGCGGTGGCCGCGGCATCGGCGCTCGCGGGAACGCGCCGCACCGCGACACCGCCATCGAACAACTGCGTATAGATCGCGTACGCAGTGGGCAAGGTTTGCTCCGGCTCCGGTGCTGGATAGCCCCTCAGCGGCGGCTCGTACGGCGGCTCGGCGAGCGCGAGCAGCTCGTAGACGAGGCTGCGCACCGGCCGCGCCGCCGGCGGCCCGGCGAAAGACTTGGCGGTCACCTCTTCGTAGCGACCGGCGTGGTGCCCGTTCACCGCCTGAATCACCTGGTCACGGAGGGAACGTCGAACATCCAGCCGTACGGCGACCGCGCTCAGCATCGAGATCGCGGTCCCCGGCACGGTCTCCGCCGCGGGCGGCGCCAGCAGGACGGGACGATCGACCGCCGCGGCGTACAGGCTCACCGACCCGTGGTCGGCGATGACGCAGTCGGCGGCGACGAGAAGCGCCGGCCAGCTGCCCTCCGGCGGCATCACCAGCAGGCCGGCGTCCCTCGCGCGGGCCAGCCAGGAGCGCACCTGCCAGGCGCCATGGCCCGACCAGATGTTCGGGTGAAGGATCGCACCGGCCACGTGCTCATCGATGCTCAGCTCGGCGAGCAGCCGCACCGGGAGATCCGGCCACCGGCCCAGCAGCGACTCCCGGCCCCACGTCGAGCTGAGCACGACCAGCCGGCGATCGCCCAGCCCCAACGCCGTACGGTATCGGTCGCGGAACCAGGCGCTCGCCGGCAGCCGCTCGAAGACGGGATCGAGGATCACCTCCGTCATCCCGGCCAGGTACGGGGAATGCGCCACGAGCTGGGCCGCCTGATCCGGATGCGACACCGCCACCACCACCCGGCGATCCCGCACGTCTTCGCGACGCAGCGAACCGGACAACCGGCGGCCGGCGTCCCGCGAGTCCGGCAGGAACTTCTGGAAACCCACCCCGTGCGGCAGAACCAGCACCGGCGCGTCCAAGCCGTCCAGCTCGGTGTTCTCGCTCGCCGTCAGCACCAGGTCGAACGACAGCCTCGCCGCCTCCGGCCAGGGGATGACCGGTGCGCCCACGGCGTCGAGCAGCCGCTGCACGCCGCCCGCGAACGGGGAGGAGCCGTTGATCGCGAAGACCACCTGTACCCGCGGGTCGCCGGACAGCGAAGCCACCGCATCGAGGACCCGCAACGTCGAGGTCATCGTACGGGCGACGGCGAGCACCGTCCGCTCCGCCGCGACCGTCACCCAGCGCTCGGACCCCGCACCGACCGGCACCCGAACCCGGCGGTCACCGACCACGAGACACCGAACTTAACGGCTCCCGGCTCCCGGCTCCCGGCTCCCGGCTCCCGGCTCCCGGCTCCCGGCTCCCGGCTCCCGGCTTTTAACGAGCGCCGGGACGGACAAGTAACGCACCGCACCCACCACGCTCAGATGGCGACAAGATCGGCTGATCGACGTGAGTGACACGCCCCGAACGGTAACGCCTCGCGCCGTCGGGCCCACACGCCCACCGCCATCCCCCCGCTGACGCCCGCGCAGCGCCTTCAATGCGAGAGGCGCCCGCCGCAACGAGCCCTCGGCCGGCGCTGAGCACCGCGCCGGGATCGGCGCGGAACCGGGATCGGCGCCGGGCCGGGATCGGCGCCGGGCCGGGATCGGCGCCGGGCCGCGCGGCACGCCGTCAGGAGGCGTCGTCGGCCCGCAGGGGGCGGATGTTGTCCGGGGCGGCGTCGCTCAGCTGGGTCAGCGCCTGCACGATCCGGTCGGCCGGCATCGGCTTGCAGAAGTGGTAGCCCTGGGCGTTCGGGCACCCCAGCTCGATCAGCGCGGCCCGCTGCTCGGTCGTCTCGACGCCCTCGGCGACCACCCGGACGCCCAGCCGCGCGCCCAACTCGACCGCGCCGCGGACGACCGCCTCGGCCGCCGAGGAGTCGATCATGTCGTCCACGAAGGAGCGGTCGATCTTGATCTCGTCGACCGGGGCGCGGGTGACGATCGCCAGCGACGAGTAGCCCGTGCCGAAGTCGTCCAGGGAGAGCTGGACGCCGGCGTCGCGCAGCTTGGCCAGGACGTCGTCGACGATTGGCAGGTCGCTGACCGCCACCGACTCGGTGATCTCCAGGACCAGGCTCGAGGCGGCCGCGCGGTGGCGCCGCAGCGCCTCGGTGACCTGGGCCGGGAACGCCGGGTCGAGCAGGCTGCGGGCCGACACGTTCACCGACACCGGAACGTCGACACCCACCCGGTGCCAGCCGGCCGCGGACTGCAGCGCCAGATCGAGCACGCGCCGGGTGAACGGGGTCAGCAACTCGGTGTGCTCGACCGTGCGGATGAAGTCGTTCGGCGACAGTTGGCCGCGCCGCGGGTGCCGCCAGCGGACCAGCGCCTCGACCCCGGTCGGCGCCGCGGTGACCAGGTCGACCGCGGGCTGCAGGTGCAGCACGATCTGGTCCTCGGCGGCCAGCGCGTCCTGCAGCTCGGCCAGCAGCGCCAGCTCGTCGGTGGTCACCGCGTCCTGGCTCGCGTCGTAGGTGGCGACCGCCAGCTCCTGGCCCTTCGCCTGGCCGAGGGCGAGCGCGGCCCGGCGGACCAGCTCGGCCACCTCGACGCCGCCGGCTCGGGCCACCACCACGCCGACCGCGATCTCCACCGCCAGGCGTACGCGTGCCACCTCCATCGGCAGCGCGAGGTTCTCCACCAGCTCGCGGGCCCGGCGCACCGCCATCGGCAGCGGACTGGCCGTGTCGTGCTGCGGAGTCTCATGCGGCTGGTTCTCGTGCAGCCGGTTCTCGTGCAGCCGGTTCTCGTGCAGCCGGTTCTCGCGCAGGCGGGTGGAGTCGGCCAGCGCGGTGACCGTCGGGATGAGCAGCGCGAACTCGTCGTCGCCGACCCGGGCGATCAGGTCGTTCTCCCGGGACAGGTCGGTCAGGCGCTCGGCGATCACCTTGAGCACCTCGTCGCCGCAGCGGTGGCCGAGCGTGCCGTTGACCTCGCGGAAGCCCTTGATGTCGAGCAGCAGCAGGGCGACATGCCGGTCGCGCCCGACCTCCTCGCGCAGCACCCGGTCGCCGTCGGCGAGCAGGCTGCCCCGGTTGCGCAGGCCGGTCAGACGGTCGTGGGCGTTGTCGTGGTCGACGCGTTCGCGCAGCTCGGCGACCTGCTCGCGGGCCGAGGCATCATGCAGCGCCGCGGCGAGTGCGTCGCCGTACGCGGAGATCGCGGCCTCGTCGCGGGGCGCGGGCAGGGTCGGCTCGGCCAGCCAGACGGTCAGCTCGCCGACCACATCGCCGGCGACCGCCATCGACCGGGTGATCGCCGGACCGGGCAACCCGGCGACGGCGTTGTCCTGGCCGGGGGCCTCCTGGGCGTACCGCCGCTCGCCCTCCACGCCTTGCACCTCGATCTCCACCCGCCGGGCGCCGAAGACGTCGAGCGCGCCGCGCAGGCCGGCGGCGGCCACCTCGGACAGGGTCCGGCCGGGCATCGCGGCGGTGGCGGCGGCGAACGCCTCCCACATCCGGCGCTCCTGCTCGGCGCGCAGGTGGAAGCGGTAGGTGCGCTGCAGCAGCCACAGCGCCGGGACGAAGGCGAGCAGCCAGGCCGGGCCGCGCAGCAGGGCGAAGACGGCGCCGAGCCCCACCAGGACGTTGCCGACGAACATCGGGATCTTGGCGTACGGGATCCGCGCGAAGATCTGTGCGGTCGCCGCGTCGCGATGCACGGTCAGCGTGAGCGCGGCCAGGCCGAACGTGATCAGCAAGTAGGTGAGCGCGCCGGCCACGAGGGCGCCCTGGGCCCGCACGCTGAGCAGCGACGCGTCGCCGCCGATCAGCCGGGCCACCCCGGCGGCGCCGGCCGCGCCGAGCGACAGGCAGGCGGCCAGGTGCGCGACCTCGGCGATGTTGCGGCGCTCGTCCAGCCAGGACAGCAGGGTCCAGGCGAAGGTTGCGCCGGCCAGCGTGGCCAGGGGCAGCCAGCCGGGCGGGGCCACCACGTACCCGATGATGAACGCGGCCTCGCCCCACGAGATGGAGACGACGCCGCGGCCGAGCCGGAACCGCAGCCGGGCCAGCTGTCCGGCGGTCACCAGCACCGCCGCCAGGCCCACTCCGGCCACTACCGAGAGTGGACTTCCGAGGGGGCGATCGGCGGGCAGGAGCACGCCGCCGACGGCCGCCAGAACGGCCACGCAGACCACGACGGCGGTGAGCGCGCGGACGCCGCGGGACCGTCCGGCCAAGCCGGTCGCGGCTGTCCACGATCGACGGACGCCCGTCCCGGCGACGGGGGGCGCTGTCATGAGTTGTCCCAGTTCACGAGCGGCACTCGCGGATGCACGTGCATCTGCAGTCGCGAAAGCCGGGGGCGGGGAATGGTCATTTTCGGCGCCCCCTTCCGCGCAGGGTCCGGGGTCGTTGAGACCCCCGGCGGAAGGCTAAATCAATCCCGATGAACACAACAAGGGTTGACGCACGACCCGTGTTCGGCTTTTGTCTGACCGATACGCAGAGTATTGGCCGTTTCGGCGGCCGAACCGCCGTTCACGTGGTCAAACGCGGCCCTGGTCGCCATCTGCGACGGCTTTGTCACTGTCAGTAGTATCGGCGTTGACCTCGGATTCCGCAGCGACCTGATCTCCCGACGATCGATTCTGATCGCTGTCGGGACGAAGCGGTTCGACACCGGGGCGCTCGAGGTCGGCATTGAGCCGCGCGATCTCGGCCTCACGCTGTGTCTGCTGTGCGTCAGGGAAACTGTCGGGAAGCCGACGCAAGCGCTTGTTCATATTGCGAATCAGCAAAACAGTCGCTATGGACAGCAACACGATCACGAACAGCCCCATCGGGCCGGCCAGGCCACCCGACCGGGTGTCGCCGAAGTTGTTGACCGCAGAAATGACGTCCACAAGGTGAGGGTACGCCCGCCCCTGTCACCCGAACCCCGCCGACCCCGGTCATCGCCGTGGACTCTGTATGTATCACGGGACGGCTTGCGATCGCCCGCGGAGCGAGTTCTCCTTGCCGCGCGTCGCATTTGTCGGGTTCTCTGCTTTCGGGGGTAGACCCTGGGCTCTGCCCAGACCCGGCCATCGCTGCGAACATCAGGGGCTTGCGTGTTGGTCGCGGTGGGGCGGGCCGGTCAGCGTGCGGACGCAGCCCACTAGCCGGAACAGCTGACCCACCGAGCGAGACGAGTGCCTTCGCTCAGCGTGGGAGCCCCGCCCGATCCGCCGCCGCAGTCTTGTGCAGGCCCGTCCGGTGCCCGGCATGTCGCGACGCACGACGACTCCGTATCTGCGGGGTGCCCCGTATCCGGGAACGGCCCGCGATCGCCCCGCTGATGAGGAGGCAGCCGGTTTGCGCCGCCGCGGGGATTGCGGCGTCGCAAACCGGCTGCCTCCTCATCAGCCCCGAAGGGGCGATCACCCGCGGCGCCGGAGGCGACGCCAGCAAGCTCAGCAGGCCTCGACCCGATCGTGGATCCCCGCGAACAGATCGGACTCCGGCACCGGGCTGTCGACCAGCGAGCGCGCCAACTCGAAGTCCTCGGTCGGCCACACCTTCTGCTGCAGGTCGAGGGGGATCCGGAACCAGAACCCCTCCGGGTCGACCTGGGTCGCATGCGCTCGCAGCGCGTCGTCCCGGACGTGGAAGTACTCCCCGCACTCGACGCGGGTGGTGATTTTGTCACCGCGGTCGTCGCGGTCGGACCACTTCTCCAGCCACTCCGTGTACGGCGATTCCAGGCCCGCCGCCAGCATGCCCTCGTGCAGCGCGAGCATCCGCGCCTTGGTCCAGCCGGAGTTGTAGTACAGCTTCATCGGCTGCCACGGCTCGCCGAGCTCGGGGTATTTCTCCGGATCGCCGGCCGCGTCGAAGGCGACCACCGACACCTTGTGACACATGATGTGGTCGGGGTGCGGATAGCCGCCGTTCTCGTCGTACGTCGTCATGACGTGCGGCCGGAACTCGCGGATCAGCTTGATCAGCGGTTTCGCCGCCTCCTCCGGGTCTTGCAGGCCGAAGCAGCCCTCGGGCAGCGGCGGCAGCGGGTCGCCCTCGGGCAGGCCCGAGTCGACGAAGCCGAGCCATGCCTGGTCGACGCCGAGGATCTCGCGCGCCTTGGTCATCTCGGCGCGGCGGATGTTGGCGATGTCGGCGAGCACCTCGGGCCGGTCCATCTTCGGGTTGAGCACGCTGCCGCGCTCGCCGCCGGTACACGTGGCGACCAGCACACTCGCGCCCTCGGCGACGTATTTCGCCATGGTCGCCGCGCCCTTGCTCGACTCGTCGTCGGGGTGGGCGTGCACCGCCATGAGGCGCAGCTGCTCGGTCACCGAAGAACTCCTCTAGTAGGCGGAGTGCGAAGATGGACTCTGCCATTCTGGCTGATGCCACCGACAAGAAACGCACGAGAGGTCTTCAGGTGAGCGAGACGCGCACCACAAATCCGGTGTTCCCGCCGGGCCGCTACGGGCACCGGCGCGAGGGCCGGCGCCGCCCGGTGGTGCCCGTCATCATCCTGGTGGTCGTGCTGGCGGCGTCGGTGCTGGTGTCGGTGAAGCTCTATCAGCGGTACGGGCAGACCGACTACCAGGCGCAGATCGTCGGCTGGCAGCCGACCGACACCGCCATGACGATCAAGTTCACCGTCAAGGTGCCGGCCGGGAAGTCGGCCGAGTGCGTGCTGCGCGCCCGCGACTACGGCGGTAACGAGGTCGGCCGGCGTACGGTCGTCGTGAAGCCCGCTGACGCCAGCGCCACCTCGATCTCGGCCGACGAGCCGGTGCCCACCTCGAAACGTGGTTCGGTGGGCGACGTCGTGGGTTGTCAACCCGCCGGTTGACCCCCTCGGTTCCGGGTTTGAATGGTGCAAGATCGAGCAATCCGGCCGTTGTGCGTACCGCTGGTAAGCTTGGTGATTCGCTCCGTTCAGCAGGCAACGACGATGCTGAGCGTTCCCCGTTCCAGCAAGGAGATCGACCGTGTCCAGTTCAGAGGCGCCCAAGACTTGGCTTTCTCAGGACGCTTACGACCGGCTGCAGGCCGAGCTTGACGAGCTGATCGCCGCGCGGCCCGCCGTCGCTGCGGAGATCAACGCTCGCCGCGAGGAGGGCGACTTGCGGGAGAACGGTGGCTATCACGCTGCCCGGGAGGAGCAGGGCAAACAGGAAGGCCGCATTCAGTATCTGAAGGAGTTCCTGCGGAACGCCGAGGTCGGCGAGGCCTCGACGGCCGATTCGGTGCAGCCGGGCTCGGTCGTGACGATCTACTTCGACGACGACAAGACCGACACCGAGACGTTCCTGCTCGGGTCCCGCGAGATCGCGTCGACCACCGACCTCACCGTGTACAGCCCGGAGTCGGCGCTCGGCAAGGCGATCCTCGGCGTCGGCACCGGCCAGACGGTCACCTACACGGCCCCCAGCGGCGCCGACATCAAGGTCACCGTCGTCGAGTTCGGTCCCTTCGAGGGCTGAGCTGGCTGGCTGAGCTGGCTGGCGTCGCCTCCGGCGCCGCGGGCGATCGCCCCTGGGGAGCGCGGGCCGAACCCGGCTGCGGGGCACCCTGCAGGATCGGGGGTGTTTGCGGGGGTGATCGCAGCGGTTAGGGGGTGGCGTCGGCCAGGGGCGCCACCCGGTAGCCGGCGGCTCGCAGGGCGCTGATCAGGGCCGCCGAGTGGTCGGGGCCGCGGGTCTCGACCGACAGCGCCACCTCCGCCTCGCCGAAGCCCAGCCGTGGGCTCTGTCGCGAATGCGCCACATCCACCACGTTCGCCCGCTGCTCCGCGATCTCCCCGAGCAGCCGGGCCAGCTCCCCCGGCCGGTCGTCGCAGCGCACCGCGAGCCGCAGGAAGCGGCCGGCCGAGGTGAGCCCGTGCTCGATGACCCGGAGCAGCAGCATCGGGTCGATGTTGCCGCCGGAGAGGATCGCCACCGCCGGGCCGCCCGTCGCCGGCACGCAGGCGCCGGTCAGCAGCGCCGCCACCGCCGCACCGCCGGCCGGTTCGACCACCATCTTGTGCCGCTCCAGCAGCACCAGCAGCGCCGCCGACAGGTCCTCGTCGGTCACCGTCACCACGTCGTCGACCAGCTTGCTGACGTGCGCGAAGGTCAGGTCGCCGGGCCGCAGCACGGCGATGCCGTCGGCGATCGTGGCGGCCCGGGCGAGCTTGCGCGGCGCGCCGGCCGCCAGCGAGGGCGGAAACGCCGCCGCACCCTGCGCTTGGACACCTACCACCCGTACGTCCGGTCGAAGAGCTTTGACCGCGACCGCCAGGCCGGAGATCAGCCCACCGCCACCCACCGCCGTCACGATCGTGGCCGCCGCCGGTAGCTGCTCGAGGATCTCCAGGCCGACGGTGCCCTGCCCGGCGATGATGTCCGGGTGGTCGAAGGGGTGGATGAAGACCGCGCCGGTCTCGGCCGCGAAGTGCTTCGCCGCCTCCAGCGCATCGTCGACGCTGGTCCCCGCATACTCGATCGCCGCGCCGTATCCCCTGGTCGCGGTCACCTTCGGCAGCGGCGCGCCCTCCGGCATGAAGACCGTCGCGCTCGCGCCGAGCAGTTCGGCCGCCAAGGCTACGCCCTGCGCGTGGTTCCCGGCGCTGGCGGCCACGACGCCGCGCTTGCGCTCATCGGCGGAGAGACGAGCGATCCGGGTGTACGCCCCGCGCACCTTGTACGAGCCGGCCCGCTGCTGGTTTTCGCACTTGAGCCAGGTCGGCACCCCGGTGACCTCGGACAACGGCCGTGACTGCAGCACCGGGGTGGTCTCGACGACCCCGGTCAGCAGCTCGCGCGCCGCCTCCACGTCGCTGAGGGACAACAGATCCAGCGGTACGCCACTCATGCGTCAAATCGTGCCACTTGATCACCCGAAGGCGTGACGCTGCCAGGGGTTGGCCACTTCCAGCTGCCCGGCGATCGAGAGAAGCAGCAGCTCGGAGTCGGGCGGCCCGACGATCTGCACGGCCAGCGGCAGCCCGTCCGGGCGCAACCCGACCGGCACCACGATCGCCGGCAGCCCGGCCACGTTCCACGGCGCGGCGTACGGCGCGTACCGCATGCTCACCGCCATGTTGTGCCGCCACGAGCCCTGCGAGTACTGGTCGGCCGGCGGCGGCGCGGCGGCCAGTGCCGGGGTGAGCAGCACGTCCACCTTCCGGTCGGCGAAGAACTTGATCGACATCTCCCGCCAGGCGTCCCGGTGCTCCTGCTTGACCAGGCCGGTCCGCGAGGTCCACTTGCCGAGCCGGATGTGCTGCCGGGTGCGCGGCTGGAGCCGGCTGACGTCCAGGCCCTGCGACTCCCGGTAGGCGGCGGCGAACCAGGTGGCCAGCACCCGCAGGCCGAGCACGGTCGGATAGCGCGGCTCGGCCTTGAGCGTGTCGTGGCCGGCCTGGGTCAGCAGCTTCGCGGCCGTGGCCACCGCACCGCGGTTCGGCTCGTCCAGGCGTACGCCCGCCACCGGCGACCTGGTCGAGACGCCGATCCGCAGCTTGCCGGGTTCGACCAGCTTCACCGGATCGCGGCCGGCCAGCACCGCGAAGCCCAGCGCCGCGTCGGCCACCGTGGTGGTGAGCACCCCGTTCTCGGCGAAGCCGAACCAGTCGTTGGTGCCCAGCTCGGCCGGGATCACGCCGCGGCCCGGCTTCAGGCCGACCAGCCCGCAGCAGGCCGCCGGGATGCGGATCGAGCCGAGACCGTCGTTGCCCTGGGCGATCGGCACCAGGCCGGCCGCCACCGCCGCGGCCGAGCCGCCGGAGGAGCCGCCCGGCGTACGGTCGCGGTCCCAAGGGTTGCGGGTCGGCGCGTCCTCGTCGTCGGTGACCCCCCAGAGCCCCATCTCGGGCATCCGGGTCACCCCGACCACGATCGCGCCCGCCCCGCGCAGCCGGCGGACCACCTCGTGGTCCTCCTCGGCGACCGGCAGGCGGGCCCCGGCCGAGCCGTTCCAGGTGGGCAGGCCGGCCACGGCGGTGTTCTCCTTCACCGCGACCGGCACCCCGGCGAGCGGAAGGTTGGCCAGGTCCTCCTGGTCGTCGACCTTCTCCGCCTCGGTGATCGCCTCGCCGCCGCGGATCACCCGGAACGCGTCCAGCGACGGGTCGGAGATCGCGATCTGCTCGAGCGTGTCGGCGACGACCTGGGTGGCCGACACGTCCCCGCGCCGTACCGCCCGGGAGATCTGCTTCGCGGTGGCGCCCACCCAGCTAGTGCCGTCCGACATCCCAAGCTCCGTGTATGTGAAGGGTCAGCCGAGTGCCTGCTCGAGGTCGGCGAGCAGATCGTCAACGCTTTCGATGCCGACAGACAGTCGCACGAGATCGGCGGGGACTTCAAGCGGTGAGCCCGCAGCCGACAGGTGTGTCATCTGTCCCGGGTGCTCGATCAGCGATTCGACTCCGCCGAGCGACTCGGCCAGCACGAACAGTTTCGCCCGGTTGCAGATCTCGATCGCCGCGTCGGGACCGCCGGCCGCGCGGAACGAGACCATGCCACCGAACCGGCGCATCTGCTTGGCGGCCGTCTCGTGTCCCGGGTGCGACTCCAGCCCCGGATAGAGGACGCTCGCCACGGCGGGGTGCTCGCTCAGATATCCGACGATTCGCTCCGCGTTGTCGCAATGCCGATCCATGCGTACGCCGAGGGTCTTGATGCCCCGCAGCGTCAGCCACGCGTCGAACGGCCCGTTGACCGCGCCCATCGCGTTCTGGTGGAACGCCAGCATGTCGCCCAGGTCGTCGGTGGCGGTGACCAGCGCGCCGCCCACCACGTCCGAATGTCCACCCAGGTACTTGGTGGTCGAGTGCACGACGACGTCGGCGCCCAGCGCGATCGGCTGCTGCAGGTACGGCGAGGCGAAGGTGTTGTCGACGACCAGCATCGCGTCGTACTCGTGGGCGAGCGCGCCCAGCGCCCCGATGTCGGCGATGTTGAGCAGCGGGTTCGTCGGGGTCTCCGCCCAGATCAGCCGGGTGTGCCCGGGGCGGAACGCGGCCCGCACCTCGTCCGGGTCGTCGAGCGGGACGGCCGTCCAGTCCAGACCCCAGTTCTCGGCCACCTTCGAGAAAAGACGGAAGGTGCCACCGTACGCGTCGCCCGGGATGACCACGTGATCGCCGGGCCGGCAGACGGCCCGCAGCAGCGTGTCCTCGGCCGCGAGGCCGCTCGCGAAGGCCAGGCCGCGGCGGCCACCCTCGATCGCCGCCAGGCACTCCTGCAGCGCGTCGCGGGTCGGGTTGCCGGAGCGGGAGTATTCGTAACCGAGCCGGGGCGCGCCGACGGCATCCTGGGCGTAGGTGCTGGTCTGGTAGATCGGCGGCACCACCGCGCCGGTCCGCGGGTCCGGTTCCTGACCGGCGTGGATGGCGAGGGTGTCGAAGCCGTAGCTGTTAGCCGTCATGCGCGCAAGGCTAGTCTCAGCTGGTGGCGGACTGCGTGTTCTGTGCGATCGTGGCGGGGTCGGTGCCCGCGTTCAAGGTCGTCGACGTTCCTTCGGGTGTCGGCTTCCTCGACACGCGGCCGGTGTTCAAGGGGCACGTGCTGGTCGTTCCGCGGCAGCACGTGGTGACGTTGCCCGATTTACCCTCCGCCGATCTGCCAGGATATTTCGGACTTGTGCAGCGGGTCGCCGCGGCGGTGCCGGCGGCGCTGGGATCAACCGGCACCTTTGTCGCGATAAACAATATCGTTTCGCAATCGGTGCCGCATTTGCATACGCATGTCGTGCCGCGGACAAAAGGGGATGGCCTGAAGGGCTTCTTCTGGCCGCGAACCCGGTATGCGAGCGACGACGAGGCCGCCGACTACGCCGCGAAAATCGCCTCCGAACTCGGGTAAGGGCGACCTTACCTCCGGCGTTGCAGAAACCGGATGAAGGGAGTGACCGTGTTCCTGCGGCACAAGAAGCTCGAACTGCCCACCCCCGACCAGGCTCTGCCCGGCCGCCCGCTGGAGATGCCGGTCGCCGACAAGCACGTCGTCCTCGGCACCCCGATGAGGGGCCCGTGGCCCGACGGGCTCGAGGTCGCGGTCTTCGGCATGGGCTGTTTCTGGGGAGCGGAGCGCATCTTCTGGCGCCTCCCGGGCGTGTACTCGACCGCCGCCGGTTACGCCGGCGGATTCACCAGGAACCCGACGTACGAGGAGGCCTGCTCCGGCTCGACCGGGCACGCCGAGGTGGTCCAGGTCGTGTACGACCCCAAGAAGATCGCGTACGCGGACCTGCTGAAGGCCTTCTGGGAGAACCACGACCCGACCCAGGGCATGCGCCAGGGCAACGATGTGGGCACCCAGTACCGCTCGGCGATCTACACCACCACCGACGAGCAGCTGAGCATCGCCAACGCGTCCCGCGAGGCCTTCCAGCCGGTGGTCACCAAGGCCCGCCACGGCGAGATCACCACCGAGATCAAGCCCCTGACCCAGTTCTTCTACGCGGAGGACTACCACCAGCAGTACCTGTCGGACTCGAAGAACCCGTACGGCTACTGCAACCACGGCCCGAACGGCCTGACCTGTCCGGTCGGCGTCGCCCGCGTCGCCGAGTAAGGTCAGCGGCGGTGAAAGGGCACGATGACCACGGATCGGACGCCGCCGCGGCGACGTGGCTATGCGAAACCCGTCGTCGTGCCCGACCGCCTCGATCTTCTGTCGGGCCCCGTGTCGGGCGTCGTCACTCTGCCGGGACACCTCAAGCGGTCCGGTAACCCGCGATATGACCTGGATCAGCCCGGCCGCATCGTGGACATGTACCGCTCGGTGATCAACGAGGCGGCGGCGCCCACCGATCTAACCGCCTACCTCGACCGCGCCACGCTGGTCGAACTCTGGGCCGATATGTGGCTTCCGCTCGCCGTTCGCGAGCAATGGGAGGACCGCTTCCCCGAACTGGCCGCTCGCCGCAGCCACTCGGCGGCTTGATGGAACCGCGCCACGCCGAGATCGCCCGAGTAGCGCTCCAAGCGGCCGGCGTCTACGGCTTCGCACTCGCGGGCGGCTATGCCGTGAGCGCCCACGGCATCCGGCGCATTACAGACGCCGATTTCGACCTCTACGACCGGTCGCTGGCCGACCTGGCGGCGATGCGCGGACGGTTCGACGACAGGCGCAAACAGTTAGCGGTGGAATAGGCCGTATTTCACGCCTGGGGTGGAAAAAGATCGACATGGGCCGACATGATCCGCACACTGGGATTGACGCGATGCCAGCCGGGAGGTGCAGCATGTCAGCCTTCAACAGCGAGGAGGAGCGGGCCGCCTGGGCTCTCGCCGAGTCGCTCTCCGATCAGGCGCGCACGATGATGCGCCAGGCCGAGGCCGCGCTCGAGACCTGGAAGCTCGGCAAGGAGATGAACCGGCTGCGCTGTGAGCGCCGCGGGATCAGTGCCTCGGATGCGGAGATCCGGTGGGCGGAGTCGGCCAATTCGAAGAACGCGCTGACCGACAACAGCTTCCACGTCGGGCTGGCGACCATGTATTTCGGCGCGGCCACCGCCAACTACTCGCGGGCGCTCTACCTGCGCAGCCGCGGAACCTACCGCTAGCCGGACCTGTCGCTAGGCGTCTTTCCCGACGACCGGCGAGGCGGGGGGTTTCGGCGGGCGCGGGCTGTCCGCCGAGGCGGCCGAGGCCGGGGTCGCGAGCGCGATGCCGAGCACCGCTCCCGCGCTGAGCAGGCCAAGCCCGGCGAGCGAGACCCGCTTCGTTTCGGGCTTCTCCATGGAAACACCTCCTGCGAGACCGGCCCTCAACGGTGCCAGGAGAAGCTGAGACTGGGCTGTGCACAACCTGCCAATCGTTTGGCCTGTGTCGGCGGCCTCCGATCGGGCAACATGAACAGATGGAGATCGCCAGCGAAACCGAGCGTAAATACGACGTCCCGGAGGGCTTCGTGCTGCCCGCGCTGGCGGGCACGGCGGGCATCCGTGCCGCCGCCGAGGCCAAGACCCATGACCTGGATGCCACGTACTTCGACACCGACGAGCTGACCCTGATGCGGAACCGCCGGACGCTGCGCCGGCGCTCGGGCGGTGACGACGCCGGCTGGCATCTGAAGACCCCGGCCAGCGGTGGCAGCCGCACCGAGCACCGCCTTCCGCTGAACGGTGCCGGCGACAAGGTGCCGGCCGAGCTGACGGGGCAGGTTCGGGCGATCATCCGGCGCCGGGCGCTCAAGCCGGTCGCCCGCCTGCGCACGCACCGGGTGGAGACGCCGCTGCGGGACGCGAAGGGGCACACGCTCGCGCTGGTCGCGCAGGATTCGGTGATCGCCGAGTCGGGCGGCCAGACGCAGCGCTGGCAGGAGGTCGAGGTCGAGCTGGTCGACGGCGACCCGGGCCTGCTGGAGGCGGTCGAGCGCCGCCTGCTCAGCGCCGGCGCTGTCCCGGCCGCCGGCCCCTCCAAGGTCGCCCGCGCCCTCAACGGCCGCCTCTCCGCCCTCCCCCGGGAAAAACCGACCAAAAACCCCGTCTTTGTGTACGCGCGAGAACAGCGTGACGCCCTCACCGCATTCGACCCCGGTGTTCGCCAGAGCGATCCGGAGGCCGTACACAAGATGCGCGTGGCCACCCGGCGGCTGCGCAGCACCCTGAAGACCTTCAAGCGCTCGTTCCCCGGCTTCGAGGAGGTCGGCGACGAGCTGAAGTGGCTCGCCGACCTGCTCGGCCAGGTGCGCGACGGCCAGGTGCAGAAGGGCAAGCTGCTCGCCGAGGTGGAGCAGGCCGGCCCCGAGTTCGCCGACGCCGCCGGCCGGGTCCGCGAGCACCTCGACTACCAGATCCGGGAGGGCCAGGCCGCGCTCGGCAAGGCGCTGGAGAGCGAGCGCTACCTGAAGCTGCTCGACCGGGTCGACAAGCTGGCCGCGCTGCCGGGCAAGGGCGAGCCGGACGCCCGGGGCCGGGCCCGCAAGAGCCTCCACAAGGCCGACGCGCTGCTCGACACCGCGTTCGCCGACGGGGTCGACGCGGAGCTGCATGACGCGCGGAAGGCGTACAAGAAGGCTCGTTATGCCGTTGAAGTTTTCGCCCCGGGCGCGGGCAAGAGCGGGAAGGCCCTGGTCAACGCTCTGACCGACCTGCAGGACGTGCTCGGCGCGCACCAGGATTCGGTGGTCGCCCGGGAGCTGCTGCACGAGCTCGGGCCGGACAGCTTCTGGTTCGGCGTGCTCTGGGCGCGGCAGGAGCAGGTCGGCAAGGACACGTACGCCGGGCTGCCCGTTGTGGTGGAAGCTTCGCGAAAGAAGAAGCTTCGCCGCTGGCTGGGCTGAGGTTCATCTGCACGGGGTAGAAACCTCCTATGCAGGCGGAGGCGGAGTACGAGAAGGACATGACGACCGAGCCCTACACCGGGCCGATCACGGCGCTGGGCGGCTATCGGGTCGCCGACGACGACGATGACGACCCGGTGCTGCTCAACGCGGACGGCACCCCCGTCGATACGTGGCGCGAGGATTACCCGTACGACGAGCGGATGACCCGCCAGCAGTACGACCACGACAAACGCCTGCTCCAGATCGAGCTGCTGAAGCTGCAGAACTGGTGCAAGAGCACCGGCGAGCGCATGGTCGTGCTCTTCGAGGGGCGGGACGCGGCCGGCAAGGGCGGCACGATCAAGCGGTTCATGGAGCACCTGAACCCGCGCGGCGCCTCGGTGGTGGCGCTGGAGAAGCCGAGCGAGCGCGAGAGCACCCAGTGGTACTACCAGCGCTACATCGCGCACCTGCCGGCGGCCGGCGAGATCGTGCTGTTCGACCGGTCCTGGTACAACCGGGCCGGCGTCGAGCGGGTGATGGGCTTCTGCACCCGCGCGGAGTATCTCGAGTTCATGCGGCAGACCCCGGAGCTCGAGCGGATGCTGGTCCGCTCCGGCGTACACCTGGTCAAGTTCTGGTTCTCGGTGACCCAGGGTGAGCAGCGCACCCGCTTCGCGATCCGGCAGGTCGACCCGGTCCGACAGTGGAAGCTCTCCCCGATGGACCTGGCCTCGCTGGACAAATGGGGCGACTACACCGAGGCCAAGGAGGCGATGTTCTTCTACACCGACACCGCGGACGCGCCGTGGACGGTCGTGAAGAGCAACGACAAGAAGCGGGCCCGGCTGGAGGCGATGCGGCACGTGCTGAGCCGCTTCGACTACGAGAACAAGGACGACGAGGTGGTCGGCCGCCCCGACCCGCTGATCGTCGGCCCGGCGTCGCTCGCCGTCGAGGGCACCGAAATGTCACCGCGCGTATTCCCGCGCCTGTAGTGATTTAAAAACGTTGGCGCGCTCGGGGCGCTCTCGATAACGTGGCCGTACACGTGAAGGGAGGTGGTCCGAAGTTGTATACCAACGGGACTCGTGAGGTGGCTGTCCGCTAGCCGCTGTCCTCGACAGCTTCGTTCTGTTTGACGAAAAGCGTCGAGACCGTGTGGCAGCGGTCCGGCGAAACTCAGGCAGCCACCCGACCCCCGGGGATCCGGCCTTGTCCGACCGGACCACGCGTGTGCGTGGAAGACCCCGGGGGTCGACCCGTACCTGGAGCCCATTTCTGGAGAAGCTCAGTTGTGACGCGCGAGTTGGCCGTGCTCGGTACCGCGAGCCAGGTGCCCACGAGGCATCGCAACCACAACGGCTATCTGCTGCGCTTCGACGACGAGGTGATCCTCTTCGACCCGGGCGAGGGCACCCAGCGCCAGATGCTGATGGCCGGCCTCGCGGTCTCCCCGATCACCCGGATCTGCATCACGCACTTCCACGGCGACCACAGCCTCGGCCTGCCCGGCGTCCTGCAGCGCATCTCGCTGGACAAGGTGCCGCACCCGGTCACGGTCCACTACCCGGCGCAGGGCCAGGAGTACTACGACCGCCTGCGGCACGCCACCAGCTACTGGGACAACGCCGACATCGTGCCCGCGCCGGTGGCGGGCGCGGCCTTCGCGGCGGAGACCCCGGCGGGGCGCCTCACCGCACTGCCGCTATGGCATTCCCTGCCCACCTACGGGTATCGCCTCACCGAACCGGACGGCCGCCGGATGGTCCCGGCGCTGCTGGCCCGGCACGACATCAGCGGCCCGGCGGTCGGCGAGTTGCAGCGCGCGGGCCGCCTCGGCGACGTCACGCTCGACCAGGTCAGCGTGGTCCGCCCGGGCCAGAGCTTCGCGTTCGTGATGGACACCGGGCTCTGCGACAACGTCTACGCCCTGGCCGAGGGGGTGGATCTGCTGGTGATCGAGTCGACCTTCCTGAACGAGGACAAGTCGATGGCCGAGATGGTGGGTCACCTGACCGCCGCTCAGGCCGCCGCGGTGGCGCGCGAGTCCGGCGTACGCAAGCTGGTTTTGTCGCATTTCTCCCAGCGTTACCAGGACGCCTCGCGGTTCCTCGACGAAGCCCGCCCGGAGTTCGCCGGCGAGATCGTGCTGGCCGAGGACCTGATGCGGGTGCCGTTCCCGGCTAGAACGTCCAGCGGGTAGCGCCGTAGGGCTCGCGCGTCGCGACGCCCACCACGGTGTGCGCGGTGAGGCGGTAGACCTCCCACGGCGGCGGACCGGCGCTGGGCGCGCTGAACGGCGCGGTGAGCGCCTCGCCCTCGACCTGGCACGGCCAGCCGCCGTCTCGGTAGCCGGCGGCGACCCGCTCCAGCGTCTCGACGTCGGTGACCTTGGCCGCGGTGCCCTCGAGGACGAGGTCGATGCCGTCCAGCCGCGCCGAGATCGTGCAGCGCGGGTTGACGGCCAGGTCACGGGCCTTGCGGGTGGTCGGGTTGCTGGTGAAGTAGAAATTGCCGGCCAGCCACTGGGCGCCGATGCCGGCGGCGTGCGGGGTGCCGTCCGGGCGGCAGGTGCCGAGGAAGTGCGTGATCTCCGGGCTGGGCGGGGTGGACAGCGCGGCCTCGGCGCGGCTCCACGGCAGCTCGGCGTCACCGTAGCGGTCGAGGTTCGTCGTCTCTCGTGGTTCGCTCATGCCTTAGTAGACCGCCGGGCGCCGCCGGACTCATCGGCGGCAGCCCGAAAGAACCGAGAACGCCGGATTCGAAGCGGCTCAGCGCCGCGATCCGGTCGCCGCGGAGGCCGAGCACGTAGAGCCCGGCCGCGCGGCCGGCGCCGTTCGGCAGGAGCAGATACGCGCCGAACGCCGGCTGGCCGTTGGCTCGGGTCGGCACCAGCCGGAACCTGCGACCGGCCGCGAAGATGCCCTCGCAGAAGCGGGCCACGAGATCCCGGCCCTCGTACTCGAACGGGATCGGCGGCATCGACATGAACACGTCGTCGGTCAACAGCTCGACCAGCGCGCGGACGTCCGCGGCCTCCCAGGCCCGGACGAACCGGGCGACGATCGCGTCGTCGGCGGGCGCGGTCTCCGGCGGCCGCGGAAAGGTGGCCCGGGCCCGCTTGAGGGCGCTCTTGATCGCGTCGACGGAGGTGCCGAGCATCCCGGCCACCTCGTCGGCGTGGAAGCCGAGCACGTCACGCAGCAGCAGCACGGCGACCTGCCGCGGCGGCAGCGTCTGCAGGGCGGTGACGAAGGCCAGCGAGACGGACTCGGTGCGCTCGTAGCTCGCCTCCGGGCCGGGCAGCAGCGCGTCCGGGAACGGCTCGAGCCAGACCACCTCGCCCAACCGGGTCGGCTCGGGCGGCTCGACACCCGGCACGTCCCACTCCTTGGCCCGCCGCCGGGCCGCCGACCGCCGGGCGTTGAGGCACCGGTTGGTCGCGATGCGGTAGAGCCAGGTGCGTACGGAGGCCCGGCCCTCGTACCCGTCGAAGCCCTGCCACGCGGCGAGCATGGTGTCCTGCAGCGCGTCCTCGGCGTCCTGCAGCGAGCCCAGCATCCGGTAGCAGTGCACCCGCAACTCGGCCCGGTGCGGCTCGGTCAGCTCGCGGAACGCGTCCCCATCGATCGTCAAGGTTCCTCCTCGCTCCCCGATGTCGACACCGGCCGGGCGGCAAAGGGGTCGCGACCCCTTTACCGGAGGCGCGGTGTCGGTATCGGCGGCACTGACAAGCACAACGAAGGGAGTACGGCGATGGCAAGGATCGTGGTCAGCGAGAACATCACCCTGGACGGGGTGGCCACCGACCCGACCGGCGAGGAGGGCACCGGGCACGGCGGCTGGTTCACCAGGATGACCGACCGGGATCGCGAGGCGTGGGCCGAGGCCGAATACGACGAGGCGCTGAGCAGCGACGCGGTGCTGATCGGCCGGCGCAGCTACGAGTATTTCGCGCCGCGCTGGGCCGACCGCCCCGGCGCGTGGGCGGACCGCTTCAACGGCATGCCCAAGTACGTGCTGACCACCACCCCCGGCGAGCTCACCTGGAACAACTGCACGGCGGTGAGCGGCGCGGTGCCGGAGCTGGTGGCCAGGCTGAAGCAGGAGGTCGAGGGCGACCTCGTGGTGTACGCGAGCAGCCGCCTGGTGCCGGAGCTGATCCGGCACAACCTGGTCGACGAGCTGCGCTTCCTGGTCCTCCCCGTGCTGGCCGGCACGGGCGCGGGCCTCTTCGCGAGCGTGGGCGGGCTGCGCCCGCTGCGCCTGGTCAGCAACCGCACGATCGGCGAGAACCTGCTCCACCTCGCCTACCGCCCGGTGTAGTTTGCCGGGTCGGATACGGTCGGGCGATGGCGGCCACTCTGCGTACCGGAAATGATGTGGATCTCTTGCTGGTGGGGGCTCTGCACTTCCGTTCGCGGGCGGCCGCCTACGCGCACATCCTCTCCCCCAATGCCCTGGCGTCGCCGGGGGCGGCTGCGTTGGCGGCCTGGTGGGGGGAGCGCTGGAAGTGGGAGCAGGGCACCCATGGGCTGACCGTGGCCGAGGATTTCGAGCGGATTGTCGGGTTCAGCTATGTCGGGCCCAGCGAGACCGAGGGCGCGGCCGAGCTCTATGCGATTCACGTCGACCCGGCCGTGGTGGGCACCGGTGTCGGGCGGCTGCTGATGGGGAACGCCCTCGAGCAGCTCGCCGAGCTCGGCGGTGAGCGGGCGGTGCTCTGGGTGCTGGAGGGCAACGAGCGGGCCCGCCGCTTCTACGACCGCGGCGGGTGGGTGGCCGACGGGGAGACGCGGGTCGAGGCGATCGGCGGCGAGCCGGTCAAGCAGCTGCGTTACAGTCGGTCACTCGGATAGCCCGGGGCGGACGGGCGCGGCCGGCCTGTAGTGGTCCTTCAGCCGGGTCAGCGCCGCGCGCCGGTCGGCGGCCGGGTCGGTGGCCCGGGCCAGTTCCCCGGCGTACGCCCGAATCACGTCCATCATCGCGAAACGGCCGGGGACCGGTTCGGTGAGCAGGGCGGCCTCGGTCAGCTCGCGCAGCAGTCGACGGGCGGCCGAGGCGGGCCGGCCGAGCAACGCCGAGGCGGCGGGGAGCGCGATCTCCGGCTCGGCGACGAGGCCGAGCAGCCGGAACAGGCGGGCGGCGGGCGGGGTCAGCCCCTGGTACGACCAGGAGAGGACGGCCCGCAGATCGTCGAGCGCCTCGAGCCGGTTCGCCGGGCGACGCAACTCGGCGTGCAGCGCGGCGAGGGTGGCGAGCGGGTGCCCGGAGGTGCGCACCCGGGCCGCCGCCAGCGTGACGGCGAGCGGGAGCCGGCCGCACGCCCGGACGACGTCGGCCGCGCCCGGCCCGGCCCCACCGACCCGGTCGTGGAAGAGCTCGACCGCCTCGTCCTCGGCCAGCACGTCGAGGTCGATCGGGCGGGCGCCGGTGGCGGCGATCAGGCCGGTGAGCCGGCGGCGGCTGGTCACCACCGCCCGGCTCCGGTCACCGGCCGGGAGCAGGGGGAGCACCTGGTCGTCGTCCCGGGCGTTGTCGAGGACCACCAGCAGGCGCAGCGACGACGTACGCCCGCGGTAGAGCGCCCGCCGGCCGTCCAGGTCGGCGGGCATCCGGCCGGGCTCGACGCCGAGCGACTCGAGCAGCAACCGCAGCGCGTCGGCCGGGTCACGCGGCTCGGCGTCGGCGAAACCACGCAGGTCGACATGCAGCCGGCCGTCCGGGAACAGGTCGCCGGCCGCCCGCGCCCAGTGCACGGCGAGCGCGCTCTTGCCCACGCCGGGCGGGCCGAACAGCAGGGTGACCTGCGGCGACGGCGCATCGAGAAGGGCCAGCTCGGCCTTGCGGCCGACGAAACCGGCCGCCGGGGGTGGCAGCTGAGCCGGGACGGACATGCGGTGGCGGCACCTCCACTGTGGATCCGCCCCAACTACAGGAGGGCGGGAGCGCGCGACCGAGATACTGCGGGGGAACCTGTGGTCGCGCGCTCCCGCCAACCGCCCCGCCCAAACCGGGGGTCGCGCCTGGCCGGAGGCGCTGGACCAGCGGAGGCGTGCCGGTCCTGTACCAGTTCAAGGGCGGGTTCCTGGTGCGGGATGCCGCAGCGCTGGCGGGGCGCCACGGTGTCACCGCCGGGAGACGTCGGCCGGGCTGATGAGCCGGGGCCTGCCGGGGGAGGTCAAGCGTTCGGCCGACGTCGGAGCTTCTCTGGAGTTGTCAGGCTCGGTGGAGTTGTCAGGTGTAGCGGCCCTGGTTGCGGTCGGTGTAGTCCTCTCGCAGGCCGGGCATGGCCCGGATGCTGTTCAGGTCGTGCCGCACGGTCCACGCCTCCCGCCAGGGGCGGCGGGATGCGGCGTCGGCCCGCTCGGCCAGACGGCGAGGCGCGCACGGCCACCGCCATCCACACCAGACACAGGTGCCGTCGGGGCCCGCCTCGGCGTGCCGCCCGAGCATCTGCTGGGCGTCGCGCCAGAGCATGCGGTCCACGATGTCGGCCGGCGCTTGGTCGGCGATGACCATCCGTCACTCTCCGTCGGGACGTGCTGCAACCTCCGGTACGACTCATACAACCGCACCGCCCCGCTCGCCGGTCGGACTTTCTGTGCGATTGCCGTTGCTGACCGTCACCGCCGCTGTTCGCCGTGGGCGTACGCCTCGGCGGCATCGACCTGGTCATGCGGGTTGTTGCGGTGGTCATGGATACCGAACACACGGGTGTCGAATCCGCGGCGCTCGACGCGTACAGCCGCATCGTGACCGGTGTCGCCACAAGCCTGCTTCCCTCGGTCGCCGCCCTCGCGGTGCGGACCAGCCGCGGGGCCGGCGCCGGTTCGGCGGTCACCTTCACCGACGACGGCTTCCTCCTGACCAATGCCCATGTCGTCAACGGGGCGAGCGGCGGCACCGCGTCGTTCGCGGACGGCACCGAGACGAAGTTCGACGTGGTCGGGGCGGACCCGCTCTCCGACCTCGCCGTGGTCCGGGTGCACCACCCGGGCGCGCCGGCCGCGCCGCTCGGCAACGCCGACAATCTCAAGATCGGCCAGCTGGTGGTGGCCGTCGGCAACCCGATGGGCCTGGCCGGCTCGGTCACCGCCGGGGTGGTCTCCGGGCTGGGCCGGTCGCTGCCCGCCCGGGACGGCCGGCGGGTCCGGATCATCGACAGCGTCATCCAAACCGACGCGGCGCTCAACCCCGGCAATTCGGGCGGGGCGCTGGCCGACTCCACCGGCACGGTGGTCGGCATCAACACGGCGGTCGCCGGCTACGGCCTCGGCCTGGCCGTCCCGATCAACTCCACCACCCGCACGATCATCGGCGAGCTGGTCGCCTCGGGCCGGGTCCGCCGCGCCTGGCTGGGCGTGGCCGGCGTCCCCGCACCACTCCCCCCGCAACTGGCGTCCCGGCTCGACCAGAAGATCGGCCTGCGGGTCGTCGAGGTCGTCCCAGGCAGCCCGGCCGGAACAGCCGGAATCTACCTGGGCGACATCCTCATCTCGGCCGGCGGCCAGCCCCTGGGCACGGTCCAAGCCCTCCAGCGCCTCATGCTGGGGCCGGCGATCGGGCAGAACCTCCCGATCACCCTTCTCCGCAAGAACGCGCTGGTGGACGTGGTGGCCGTCCCCGCCGAGCTGAGCTGAGCCGGCGGCCCTTTGCTCTGCGCACCTATACGCGCTGCTCTGCGCACCATGACGTAGGTGCGCAGAGCAGCGCGTCTTGGTGCGCAGAGCAGCGCGTCTTGGTGCGCAGAGCAGCGCGTCTTGGTGCGCAGAGCAGCGCGTCATGGTGCGCAGAGCAGCGCGTCATGGTGCGCAGAGCAGCGCGTCATGGTGCGCAGAGCAGCGCGTCATGGTGCGCAGAGCAAAGGGCGGCGCGGTGGTGGTCAGACCAGGTGGGCTAGGAGGTCCTGTCTCGTCAGCACGCCGGCCGGCTTGCCGTCGATCAGGACCATCGCGGCGTCGGCTTTCTCCAGCAGGGCCACTGCCTCGCTCACCGGCTGGCCGCCCCCTATCAACGGCAACGGGTCGCCCATGTGGCGCTCGATGGTGTCGTAGAGGTGGGCCTGGCCGGTGAAGAGGGCGTCCAGCAGGGCCTTCTCCGCTATCGAGCCGGCCACCTCGCCGGTCACCACCGGCGGCTCGGCCTTGAGCACCGGGAGCTGGCTCACGCCGTACTCCCGCATGTAGTCGATCGCGTCGCGCACCGTCTCGGTCGGGTGCACGTGGATCAGCGGCGGCGTCCGGCCGTCCTTGCCGGCCAGGGCGTCGGCCACGGTGGGCTGGTCGCCGCCGGTACGCAGGAAGCCGTACCGGGCCATCCAGTCGTCGTTGAAGATCTTGGACAGGTAGCCGCGGCCGCCGTCCGGCAGCAGCACCACGACCACGTCCTCGGGGGCGGCCCGGCGGGCCACCTCGAGCGCGGCCACCACGGCCATCCCGCACGAGCCGCCGACCAGCAGGCCCTCCTCGCGGGCCAGCCGCCGGGTCATCTCGAACGAGTCGGAGTCGGAGACCTCGATGACCTCGTCGCAGACCTCCCGGTCGTAGTTGGCCGGCCAGAAGTCCTCGCCGACCCCCTCGACCAGGTACGGCCGACCCGTACCGCCGGAATAGACGGAGCCCTCCGGGTCGGCGCCGATCACCCGGACCGGGCCCTGCTCCTTGAGGTAGCGCCCGACGCCGGTGATGGTGCCGCCGGTGCCCACCCCGGCGACGAAGTGGGTAAGCCGCCCCCCGGTCTGTTTCCACAGCTCGGGGCCGGTGTCCTCGTAGTGCGAGCGCGGGTTGGCCGGGTTGCTGTACTGGTCCGGCTTCCAGGCGCCGGGCACCTCGCGGGCCAGCCGGTCGGAGACGTTGTAGTAGGAACGCGGGTCCTCGGGGGCGACCGCGGTCGGGCAGACCACGACCTCCGCACCGTACGCCCGCAGGACGTTCTGCTTGTCCTCGCTGACCTTGTCGGGGCAGACGAAGATGCACTTGTAGCCGCGCTGCTGCGCGACCATGGCCAGGCCGACACCGGTGTTTCCGCTGGTCGGCTCGACGATGGTGCCGCCCGGCCGGAGCACGCCGGCCTTCTCGGCGTCGAGCACCATCCGCAGCGCGATCCGGTCCTTCACGGACCCGCCGGGATTGAAATACTCGACCTTGGCCAGCACCGTGGCTTCGATGCCCTCGGTGACGCGGTTGAGCTTCACCAGAGGTGTGTCACCGATGATCTCGACGACGTTGTCGTAGTAACGCACGCCCTAGATTACGACGACCCGGTCCCGCTGCTTCTCCCACTCCAGGAAGCGCTCCGTCTCGGCCAGCACGGCGCCGGCCAGCCAGGTGATCATCACAGCGTCGTCGGCCAGGCCGAAGACGAACAGGAACGCCTCCGGGATGAGGTCGATCGGCGAGATGATGTACGCGGCGGCGCCGGCCATCAGCGCCACCCGCAGACCACCGTCGTACTGTCCTTTTGCCGTCGCTTTGAGCATGCGGGGCAGGGCCGCCATGCGCTTGCTCAGCGACGGGCCACCGCGTACGCCCGCAGTGAGTGCCCTGGCCAGCGCGGTGAACGCCGCCGTTCGTTTCAGCGTTTTCGCCATCATTTCCCCTCTCCGCCACTCCAGCATGACTTGAGCGCGCCATGATTGCCTCTCGCCGGAACGAGTTAGCCTCGAAATCCAAGCCCGGATGGGGAGGGGGACCCGTGAGCGGCTTCGAGTTCACCGCACAGGACTGGCGGCGGATCAAGGTCGCCGGCCAGGTTCTCGGCGGGGTGACGGGTGCGCTGGCCGTGGTGACCGCCGGTTCGGCCGGCGTGCTGCTGCGGCAGGCGGCCGACGCCCGGCGGATCATTCCGCTGGCCGAGGCACCACCGCCCCGCGGCGACGGGCTGTACGGCGCGAAGTTCGGCGGTAAGCCGATCACCATGGTGATCCTCGGCGACTCCTCGGCCGCCGGGTACGGCGTGCACCGTCCCCGCGAGACACCCGGCGCGCTGCTGGCCACCAGCGTCTCCCGGCGGCTGAACCGGCCGGTCCGCCTCTACCGGGTGGCCGTGGTCGGCGCGATGTCGTCCGGATTGCCGTACCAGGTGGACGCCGCCCTCGAGTACGAGCCGGACATCGCGGTGATCCTCATCGGCGGCAACGACGTCACCCACATCTCGGCCCGCGACCAGGCGGTCCGCTACCTGGGCGACGCGGTGCGCCGGCTGCGCGCGACCGGCTGCCGGGTGGTCGTCGGCACCTGCCCGGACATCGGCGCGATCCAGCCGATCAAGCCGCCGCTGCGCTGGCTGGCCCGCAAGTGGAGCCGCGACCTGGCCGCCGCGCAAACGGTCGCGGTGGTGGCGGCCGGCGGGCGTACGGTGTCGCTGGGCAACCTGCTGGGCCCGATGTTCGAGGCCGACCCGGTGCGGATGTTCAGCTCGGACCACTTCCACCCGTCGGCGGAGGGCTACGCCCGGGCCGCCTCGGTGGTGCTGCCCACCCTGCTGGCCGCGCTCGGCGAGGACGACCGGCCGACCGCCGGGGTGGGCGTGAGCAGCCTCGAGGACGCGGCACAGGAGGCGGTCCGCGCGGCCGGCACCGAGGTGAGCCCGGCCAAGCCCGGCGGCCGGCGGGTGCTGCTGCGGCGGCATCCGTGGTTCGGCGAGCCGCGCAACTGGTTCGGACAGAAGGCGGCCGCCCTGTCACCGGCGGCTGGTGCAGGGGCCGGCGCCCCGGAGGGCGGCACCTTGGCGGGCGGCGCTTCCGGGGACGGCGCTTCCGGGGACGGCGCTTCCGGGGGCGGCTTGGAGAATCTGGGCCCCTCCGGTGCTGGGGCCGTAGGGTGGACCCCAGCGGATCATTAACGATTCGCGGGGGCCGAGGCAGGGAGGCGAGAGATGGCGGGGCTGAACGCACGGATCGGCAGGGCGGCGGCCACCGGTCTGTTCGCCGGAGCGGTAGGCGGCGTCGCCCTGCTCGCCGGCGAGGTGCTCGCCGCCAAGGCCCGGCGCTACGCGAAACCGACCATGGGCCTGGCCCTGCGTACGTCGATGGGCAAGCTCTCCGCCCCGACCCTGCGCCTGGTCCTGCTGGGCGACTCGGCCGCGATCGGCGTGGGCGTCGAGTGGCTCTCCGAGACGGTCGGCGGCCAGCTGGCCCGGCTGCTCGCCGAGGGTAGCGCGGAGACCGGCGAGCGGCACGTGCTGCTGTCCAGCGTGGGCGTGGCCGGGTCCCGCTCGGCCGACCTGGCCACCCAGGTGGCCCGGGCGCTGCTCGGCGACCGGCCGGACGTGGCCGTCGTACTGATCGGCGCGCACGACGCGACCAGCCTGCGCAGCCCCGACGAGGCCGCCGAACTGCTCGGCCAGGCCGTGCGGCGGTTGCGCGAGTCGGGCGTACGCGTGGTCGTCGGCACCTGTCCCGACCTGGGCGCGCTGCGGGCGATCGCGCCGCCGCTGCGCCAGGTGGCCGGCATGCTGGGCCGCCGGATGGCAAAAGCGCAGGCCCGGGCGGTGGAGGCGGCCGGCGGCGCGGTCGTCGACCTGGCCGGCGAAACCGGCGCCGTCTTCCGGGCCGATGCGGGTACGTTCTGTTACGACGGGTTCCACCCGTCCGCCGATGGGTATCGAGTGTGGGCCCACGCGTTGTATCCGGCGGTCGCGAAGGCGAGCATGTCCGGCGTGTGACAAATCCGCACTCGCAGACGTTGTTACTGACCAGTTAACGTGGTGCTCATGCCGGAAGCTGTCATCGTCGCCACCGCGCGCTCCCCGATCGGCCGGGCCGTCAAGGGATCGCTCAAAGACCTGCGCCCCGACGATCTCGCCACCACCATCGTCGATGCCGCGCTGAACAAGGTGCCCCAGCTCGACCGCACTCTCATCGAAGACCTCTACCTGGGCTGCGGCCTGCCCGGCGGCGAGCAGGGCTTCAACATGGCCCGGGTGGTCGCCACCAAGCTCGGGCTGGACGGCCTGCCCGGCGCGACCATCACCCGCTACTGCTCGTCCTCGCTGCAGACCTCCCGGATGGCGTTCCACGCCATCAAGGCCGGCGAGGGCGACATCTTCGTCTCGGCCGGCGTCGAAACCGTTTCCCGGTACGCCCGGGGCAGCTCGGACGGTCTCCCGCCGGAGGCTGCGGCCCTGGTCGGCGGCAGCTGGCAGAACCCGTACTTCGCCGAGGCGGTGGCGCGCACCGCCGCGTCCGCCAAGGGCGGCACGGTCTGGCACGACCCGCGCGAGGACGGCAAGGTTCCGGACATCTACATCGCGATGGGACAGACCGCCGAAAACCTGGCGCAGATCAAGGGCATCTCCCGCCAGGAGATGGACGAGTTCGGCGTACGGTCGCAGAACCTCGCCGAGAAGGCGATCGCGGACGGCTTCTGGGAGCGCGAGATCACTCCCGTGACGCTGCCGGACGGCACGGTGGTCTCGAAGGACGACGGCCCCCGGCCGGGCGTGACGGTCGAGGGCGTGGCCGGGCTCAAGCCGGTGTTCCGCCCCGACGGCCGGGTCACCGCCGGCAACTGCTGCCCGCTGAACGACGGCGCGGCCGCGGTGGTCATCATGACCGACACCAAGGCACGCGAGCTGGGCATCACCCCGCTGGCCCGGATCGTGTCGACCGGCGTGACCGCCCTCTCCCCCGAGATCATGGGCCTCGGCCCGGTCGAGGCGTCGAAGCAGGCGCTGAAGCGGGCCGGCATGACCATCGACGACGTCGACCTGGTCGAGATCAACGAGGCGTTCGCGGCCCAGGTCATCCCGTCGTACCAGGACCTGGGCATCCCGATCGAGAAGCTGAACGTGAACGGCGGCGCGATCGCGGTCGGCCACCCGTTCGGCATGACCGGCGCCCGGATCACCGGCACGCTGCTGAACTCCCTCGACTGGCAGGACAAGACCATCGGCCTGGAGACGATGTGCGTCGGCGGCGGCCAGGGCATGGCGATGGTTGTCGAGCGGTTGAGTTGAGTCGAGCGGTTGAGCTGGGTCGAGCGGTTGAGCTGGGTCGAGCGGTTGAGCTGGGTCGAGCGGTTGAGCTGGGTCGAGCGGTTGAGCTGAGTTGAGTTGACTGAGTTGGCCGTCCCGTGCGGCTGAGCTGGCTGGCGTCGCCTTCGGCGCCGCGGGCGATCGCCCCTTCGGGGCTGATGAGGAGCCAGCCGATTTTCGAGACCGCAAACCCCACGGTCTCGAAAATCGACTGTCTCCTCATCAGCGGGGCGATCGCGGGCCGTTACGTGATACGGGGCACCCCGGGAGGCCTGGAAGTGACCGCGGGCCGTTACACGGTACGGGGCACCGGGAGGCCCGGGAGTGACCGCGGGCCGTTACACGGCACGGGGCACCGGGAGGCCCGGGAGTGACCGCGGGCCGGGCCGTTACACGGCACGGGGCCCCGGGAGTCGATCGCCGTTCTGTGGTGAGGGGTTCACGGAAGTGGCGGGGTAGGGGTTCCGCCGGGTTCGGTCTGCTTGGAGCGGCCGGGCTCGGCGGTTTTTATAGGTTTTTGCGTAGGAGGTCGACTGCTTCGGCGGCCTCGGCTAGGACTGCGTTGGGGGCGGCTGCGGCGGGGGCGGCGGCGATGAGGTCGTCGGCCATGACGCGGAGTTGGTCGGGGAGGATGACGTCGGGCTCGCGGGGGACCGGGCGGTGGGGGCGGGACTCGGCGTCGGCCGCCAGGTCGGCGAGGTGCTGGACCAGCGCGTAGACCTGGTCCGCTTTGCCGTTGCGCCAGCGTGGTTGCTCCCAGTGCCGCACCTGGTTGAGCAGGCGGTCGATCGCAGCGGCGAAGTCGGTCACGGGAGCGAGCGTAGCCGGGCATGCGGCGGCGCCCGGACCGTGGGAGGACGATCCGGGCGCCGCCTGGGTGATGCCTTGGGGTTCGGGTGGCGGTTAGTTTCGGCTGCCGCCCTGGAGGTAGCTCAGGAGGCGGAGAATCTCGAGGTACAGCCAGATCAGGCCGACCAGGATGCCGAAGGCGCAGGTCCAGGAGTAGCGCTGGGGCAGGCCCATGCGGACGCCCTGCTCGATCTGGTCGAAGTCGAGCACGAAGCTCAGCGACGCGACGACGATGCAGACCAGGCTGAAGATGATGCCGATCGCGCCGTTGTCGCGCAGGCCGGTGTGCACGCCGAACAGGGCGAGCACGAAGTTGAGCAGCATGATCATGAACAGGCCGCCGATCGTGGCGATCATGATCTTGCGGAAGCGCGGGGACGAGCGGATCACCCGCTGGGTGTAGAGCACCGCCATCAGCAGGAAGACGCCGAAGGTCGCGACCACGGCCTGCAGGACGATGCCGTGGTAGAACGACTCGAAGAATTTGCTGACCATGCCGACGAAGACGCCCTCGACGACCGCATACGTCACCACCAGGGCCGGGTTGGCCATCCGCGAGAACGAGATGACGAGGCCCAGGACCAGGCCGACGATCGCGGCGCCGATCCACGCGGCGCCCAGGTAGGCGTCGGGAATGAGATTCCACGCGGCGACCGCGGAGATGCCGGTGAGGCCGAGCAGGATCACGGTCTTGACGACCACGTCGTCGATCGACATGGCCTGCGCGACCGGCGGGGCCGCATAGCCCGGAGTGGTCGGGTACGGCTCGCCATATCCGTACCCGGCGGTCCGCTGCCGCTCGGCGGCCTGGCCGAGCCGCGACAGTACCGGGTTCGAAGATTTCACGGTGTCCAGCCTCCCTGAGGTTGAAGCACGTCATGTGCTGCCCTACCAGGGTAGTGGGTACCTACCCGGGTTGGCTTGGTCGGCGGCTGTGAGCAGGCTGAGAAGACACTTATCTAGGTCGTGGCGACCGGGTCGCGGTGCCGGCCTGGCCGGGGACCGGCGGCCCTCCGGCGCCCTTGCCGTTGCTGACCTCGATCTCCACCGGGCCGCCCTTGATCGTCCGGTTGGGCGGGTTGGTGCCGGCCGCCGTGCCCGCGGGGCAGGCCGAGTCGACGGTCTGGCCGACCGAGACGTCGAAGCCGGCCGCGTCGATGCTGCTCTTCGCGCTGGGAATCGGGTCGCACTCCACATCCGGAATCCGGCGCTGATCCCCGTACGCAATCTTGTTGTTGTCCGGCGTTTTGAATTGGACCTTGGGTTTGCCCCGCATGAAGTCGGCCAGCGTGTTCCAGACCGCCGGGTTCACGATGTGGTGCGACATCCGGTCGGAATGCTCCTGATAGTCCGGATTCACCAGATAACCGGCCACGACCAGCGACGTGGTGCCGGCGATCAGCGCCGCGGTCTTGTCGTGGTCGGTGGTGCCGGTCTTGCCGAAGACCGGGTGCTTCACGACGCCGCGGGTGTCGGGAGCGGTGGCGCCGTGACAGGAGCCCAGCTGGGACGAGTCACCGACCGGGCAGCGGGCCGCGTCGAGCGCCGCGCGGGCCACGTTCGCGCTCGTCGCGCGGGTGCAGTGGGACTTGCCGACGTCCAGTTTCTCGCCGGCCTTGGTGGTGATCTGCTCGATCGGGGTCGGCTCGCAGTACATGCCGTCGCCGGCGAGCGTCGCGTACGCGTTCGCCATGTCCAGCGGCGTCGTGGCCGAGACGCCGAGGGTGAACGCGCCCCACTGGTGCGAGTTGCCCGGTTCGGCCAGCTTCGCGTCGCTCGCCGCCCGGAACTGGATGCCGAACCGCTTGGCCACCGCGACGACGTTCTCGGCGCCGACCCGCTCCTCGAGCGGCACGAAGAACGTGTTGATCGACTTGCCGAACCCGGTCCACAGGTTGTAGACGCCCTCCTCGCCGCCGCCGGAATTCTCCGGGCACCAGAAATGCGTCCCCGGGCAGGCCGAATCGCTGCTACTGCTAATGATGTAGCCGGATTTATACTGTTTCTCGGCTTTTATGCTGTACGCGAGGGGATAGCCGTGTTCCAACGCGGCGACCATCGTGAACATCTTCATCACCGACCCGGCCTGGTACCCGGTGATGTCGCCGCCCCCGGTCACCAGCGGATTCGTGGTGTTCGGATAGGTGCCCCGGATGCCCCGGCTCGCCTTGCCCGGATCGGACGAGAGGTAGTTCTGCGGATGCGCCTTGTCGTCGAGTTTGTAATGCCGGTTCGCGGCGAGCGCCCGCACCTTGCCGTCACCGGGCTCGACCGCGGCGATCAGCAGCGCGTTCCGGTTGGTGTCCTTGATCTCGGCCGAGATGTCGTCCCGGGCGTCCGCCTGCGCGTCCACGTCCAGCGTGGTGACGATGCGGTAGCCGCCGCTCTTCAGGCGACGCTCCCGGTCGTACGCGGTGGCTCCGAATTCCTCCCGGCCCATCCACCAGCGGTAGAAATAGTCGCAGAAGAAGCCCCACGCGTTCTTCGCCACCGACACGCAGCCGTTGGCGACCGGCCTGACCTGCTTGGGGATGGGCTCCTTGAACGCCTTGTCCGCCTCCGCCTGCGTGATCATCCCGGCTTGGACCATGCCCGGGATCACGTAGTTGTTGCGCCGCTCGAGCAGCTCCTTGTTGCCCTGGGCGGTCTCCGGGTTGTAGCTGGTCGGCGCCTTCACGATGCTGGCCAGCATGGCGGCCTGGCCGATCGTGAGGTCCTTCGGCTTCTTGTTGAAGTAAACCTGGCTGGCCGCGAAGATGCCGTACGCCTGGTTGCCGAAGGGCGCGATGTTCAGGTAGCGCTCGAGGATCTGGTCCTTGGTCAGTTCCTTCTCCACCTGCAGCGCGTACTTCATCTCGACGACTTTGCGCTTCGGCGTGTCCACCGTCGCGTCGACCACCTCCTGCGGGTTGGTCGCCGAGTACGCCAGCGACATCCGTACCCACTGCATGGTGATGGTCGAGGCGCCCTGCTTGGCCTTGCCCTTGTTGTTGTTCACCAGGGCGCGCGCGACGCCTTTGAAGTCGACGCCGCGGTGGTGGTAGAACTCCCTGTCCTCGGCGGCGACAATGGCGTCCCGCATGTGCGGCGAGATGTCCTTGAGCGGTACGTCGCTGCGGAACTCGTCGTAGAACTGGGAGATCTGCGTCTTGTTGTCGGACGCGTAGATCCGGCTGATCTGCGGCGAGCTGAACGCCTTCAGCTCGCTCGGCAGATTCGCGAACGTCTCGCCGCCGGCCTTGGCCGCCAGCCCGGACATGGCGGCGGCCGGAAAAATTCCGGCCGCCACGACAACACCCGCCAGCGCTCCGCAAACCAGCAGATTCGCCGTATTCAGGAAGATGTTGTGATCATGTCGGCGCATCCAGGACGTCACCGCACCACCATCCGCGACTAGAGTGAGCGGAGTCAATAACAGCGCACGATGTCAAGCGAGGGATATTCAGGGCCCACCTTGAGCTGCACCTCGCCGCAGGTCAGCGGCTTGGCCTCCACCGCCCTGAATATTCCTCACTGGCGTGATCAGGCAATTTTGCCGCCAAGATCGACGCCTCTCCACTGTGGACGCCGTGGTCCGTTCCCGGGTAAGAATGTGGACATGACGGACCTCGACACGAACATCCCCCAGACGGCCCGGATCTGGAACTACCTTCTCGGCGGCAAGGACAACTTCGAGGCCGACCGCGCCGTCGGCGACCAGATCATCGCGGCCATGCCGCATCTGGGCACGTACGCCCGGTTGTCCCGGAAATACCTGGCCCGGGCCGTGCGGTACCTTGCCGCCGAGGCCGGCATCCGGCAGTTCCTCGACATCGGCACCGGCCTGCCCACGGCCGACAACACGCACGAGGTGGCGCAGCAGGCCGCGCCCGACTCGCGGATCGTGTATGTCGACAACGACCCGCTGGTGCTCGCGCACGCGCGCGCCCTGCTGACCAGCAGCCCCGAGGGCGCCACGGCCTACGTCGACGCCGATCTCCGCGATCCCGGGTTGATCCTCGGCGAGGCCGGCAAGACGCTCGACCTCACCCAGCCGGTCGCGCTCATGCTGATGGGCATCCTCGGCCACGTGGAGAGCGACGAGGAGGCCAAGTCGATCATCGACCGGCTGATGGCCGGCCTCCCCGCGGGCAGTTACCTCGCGATGTACGACGGCGGCGACACCGAGGAAGCCGTCGTGGAGGCCGCGCGCATCTGGAACATCTCGGCCGAGCCCAAATACCACCTGCGCAGCCCCGCCCGGATAGCGGCGCTCTTCGACGGTCTGGAGCTCATCGAGCCCGGCGTGGTCTCGGTGACCCGCTGGCGGCCGGACGAGGAGGCGCTGGCCGCTCCGGACATCGCCCAGTTCGCCGCCGTCGGCCGGAAGGCGTAACTCCTGCCTACCCCAGGCTGGCGAGGACCGCGCCGCGGTAGAGCACCAGCGGTTTGCCGGTCCCGTCCAGCCTGACCAGCGTCGTCTCGGCGCTCGGCGGCTGCCTGCCGCTCAGCGCCAGGATGAGATGGTCGCCGGCCACCACCACGTCGCCGACGTCTTCGCCGGCGCCGGCGCCCGTACGGATCTCGGCATGCCCGCCGCGGTCGTCGGCGACCAGCAGGGCGTCCTCGCGCTTGTCCAGCCGGTAGAGCACCCGCCCGCCCGGCAGCGGCAGGTACGGCAGCGCGCCCCTCGGGGCGAGCGTCACCGTGCCGGCCGTGGTGATCGTCAAGACGTCGCCGCTGCCGCGCAACTGAAGGCTGGCCAGCCCGTCCACGGGGTCCATGACCTGGGCGTCCGTCTCCTCCGGCACGGACAGGGCGACCGCCCGGCGGCGCGCCGTCGTTAGGTCGACGGCGCTGGCGCTCGCCGGGCCGGGGTGGTCGATGCCGGGATTGTCGATCTCGACCACCAGCGCCTGGTGGCCGGCCACGACGAGGTACGGCACGTGCTTGCTCGACGAGCCGGCGATGCGGCGCACCGCGCCGCTGTACAGGTCGACGACGGCCAGCCCGGACGAGTCGTCGGCCAGGGCGTACCGGCCGTCCGAGGAGAAGGCCGCCTCGCTCACCGGGGCCAGCAGGTTACGCAGCGTGCCGTCCGGGTGGACCACGCTGAGCTTCTGGTCGTGCACCAGGGCGTACCCGTCCTTGGTGAAGACGCCGGGCTGGTCGCGCCATTCCGGCAGGTCGACGGTCGGCTTCGCCGTGCCCTTGGTGAGGTCGGCGAGGATCAGCCGGTCGGTGACCGTGGCCAGGTAGCGGCCGTCGGGCGAGGCGGCCATCGGATAGTCGGGCAGGACGATCGCCTTGGTGGCGGCGCCGGTGGACAGGTTGATCCCGCCCCACATGTCCGGGGCTGCCGACCAGTACGCACCGCCGTACCGGGCCGTCTCGCAGGTCGACTCCGCGGCGGGCCGGGCGATAGCCCCGTCCGCCCGGATGGTCAGGCACCACGTCCCCGTCCCGGACAGGCTGGGGCCGAGCCGGAATACCCGGTCCACATAGGTGTTCTGCGGCAGTTCCACATCGGTCAGCCGGCCGCCCTCGAGGATCCCGTCCTTCCCGGAGTCGTCGCCGAGCCCGTGCACCACGGTCGGCAGCCGCGGGTCGCCCAGCGCCACCTCGGCCCGCCGCCGCAGGGGCGCGACGCCGGCGATCTCGTCGCCGAACCGCGCGACGGCGATCAGGCTCTCGACGGTCCCGTCGTTGGTCACGAAGACGGCCGGGCCCAGGCCTTGGACGTCGGCGGGCAGCGGGTTGACCCGCGCCGGGCCGGGGGTGGCGTTGCTCGTCGTGGTACAGCCGGCGGAGACCAGCGCGAGCGTCAGCGCCGTCCCCAGGATCCGCACTCTCACACTGGAATTGTCGGCGATCGAGGCAACCTGTCGTAGGCTCCGTGGCCGTGCCTGATGGCCGCGGTGCTCCGCATCCGGGTGTGACCGGCGGCGGGCCGGTCACTCGACCTCGAACCCCCCGTGCTGCCGCGACTGCCGCAGCCACTCGATCCACGCCGCCCACTTCTTGCCGGTCTCGAGCTCGGCCCGCTCGCGCTCCGGCACCGCGGCGTAGGCGGCCAGCGCTTCGTCGATCTCCGGCACGGTCACCAGCCACCGGTCGTTCGACCGGAGTTTGAACAGCGCGATCCCGGTTTTTCCCGGAAGCCGCTGCCAGCGCCATGCCTCTTCCCGCATCTCGCTCTCGGAGAACACCTCGTCGGGCAGGATCGCGCCCTCGTAACCCATCCCGAGCCGCTCCATGATCTTCGCGACGTCGTCGAGCTGCCGGTACGGGAACTCGATTTCCTCCGGAAAGGGTTCGACGTCGTCCCGGCAGCTCGGCTGGTGGTCACACTCCCCGCCAGCCTCCCAGCACTCGTCCCGTCGGCGCATCACCGCGGCCGCGTCGGCCCAGGTGAGATCCAGTCCCATGGTGTCGTTCCCGCTCGTTGATCCAGCAATTACCTTACGCAACGGCCGCCCCGACACCGTTCGCCTGAGCGCAGTAGACGGGAAGCCCGGTGAAGCCGCACATGAAACTATCCATCTCGCGCGGATCCTTCGACCCGAGCGCATGCCCGAACTTGTACGCCTGGTAAAGGTCGCCCACCAGGGACAGGGCCCCGGCCGCGCCGGCCGCGCGGCCTCCGCCGCCGCCCTCGACCTCGCCGGTAGCCGTCCGTGGCGGCGTCTCCTTGAGCCCGAGCCCACGCAGCGCGGCGAGATGGGTGTCGCTGTAGACCTCGCCGGAGTCCCACCCGGTGGTCGGGTTGACGACCCGCGCGTTCGGCACGTCCTTGACCCGCTCGTACATGTCGGCCGCCTCGGCGTCGGACTTGGCGACATAGACGGCGCTCCCGGCCTGGCCCTTGCCGTTGACATCCATCTTGTTCTTCATCGTGTTCGCGTTCGCGGCGCCGCGCGCATCGCTGTAGGCGGTGTCGGTCGCGGTGAAATCGACGCTGTCCACGCTGACCATCCGGCCGTTGACCCAGGAGACCTTGATGGAGTCCGCGGTGGTGCCGCGCGGCACCAGCTTGCCGTCGCCGAGGCGGACCAGTCCCTTCCCCATGGCCGGATTGTCCTCGTTCTGTTCCAGGTACATGGATCCGTTCCCGGTCGACGGGTCGTAGTACTCGCCGCTCGCGGTCAGCTGCTGGTTGAGGAACGCGACGACACCGGCGTTCTTCCCCGGCGCCTGCATGGTGACGTGCGGGATGCCGTTCTGGTCGACATAGGTGTGTCCCGACATGGTGAGCGGTGCGTGTCCGGTGCTGCCCGCGTTGACGACCGGGACCTTCTTGCCGTTCTTGGTGGTGTGTTCGTCATCCCCGCCGGAGCCGCTTCCGGTGTGGTCCAGCTGGGGAGCGCAGATGTCGGGATCGCAGAGCCCGCTGGGGTCCGAGTGGGAGATCGGGTTGTCGCCGGCGTAGGTGTACCCGCCCAGCTGGTTCGGGTCGGTGGTCTCGAGCACCGGGTCGGGGCTGATGAACCGGCCGAGCGCCGGGTCGTACTTGCGGGCGCCGGTGTCCGCGTAGCCCGTGCCCAGGTCCTGCGGCACGCCGAGGTACCCGTGCGTCAGGTCGGGCCAGGCGGTGGTGTTGCTGCTGGCCCGCACCTGACCGTACGGCTTGTACTGCTGACGGGACAGCGCCTGGGTCGTGGTGTCCATCGCCAGGTTGGCGGTGCCACGCGCGTCGTTGAACAGGTAGTCGGTGCCGCCGCCGGGCAGCGTGGACCGCTCGGCGACGGCCGCGCCGGTGCCGCCGTGCTGGTAGGTGCGGACCGCGCCGAGGACGACCGCCGGGCTCACGGCGGTGTTGATCACCACTTGGGTGTCGCCGGCGAAGAGGGTGGTCCGGCCCGGGTCGCGCCGGATCAGCTGGTTGCCGTCGGCGTCGTACAGGTACTTGGTCGTCGTCGGGGTGCTGCCGGTGGTGTCGACCTGGGCGAGGTGGCCCTCGTCGTCCCACTTCAGGTTCTGCCCGTTGCCGCTCGTGGCGGTCCGGGTGAGCAGGTTGCCGGCCACGTCGTAGACGAACTTGGCCGGGTCGGCGCCGCCCGTCGTGGCGGTGAGAGTGTGCGGCTGCGCGCCCGTACGGTTGCATCCGCTGCTGCAGCCGTTGGTGTACGAGGCGGAGACATCGGTCCCGCCCGCGGTGGAGTGGTCGGTGAGCGAGGTGCGGTCGCCGACGGAGTCGTAGCCGTACGACTGCCAATAAGACCCTGGGCCCGAGGAGACCGCCGTGGCCGCCGGCCCGGTTCCCGCCGCGGGGCAGGAGTCCGCGGCCGTCCAAGCCTCGGCGAGCCGGGCGAGGCCGTTGTAGCGATAGCACTGGACGTCGGTGACGGTGTTGCCGGTCTCGGACTGCTTGTCGGTGACCGCGAGCGGGTTGCCGGCCGGGTCGTAGCTGTAGGTGGTGTCGTCGACCGTCGGCCCGATGCCCTGGCTGCGCTGGATCTCGCGGCCGGTCAGGCGCAGCGTCTCCTCGTCGTAGGTGTAGAGCACCGCGGCCTGGTCGGCGGAGTCGCCCATCAGGACCTTGGAGAGCTGGGCGAAGTCGGTGTACGTGGTGTCGGCCACGTACAGATCCACACCCGAGGTCCTGGTCGCCGCGCCGAGAGCGTCATGGGTGTAGGTGATGGTCTCGCCGGGCAGGTTGCCGGCCGCCGGGTCGCTCTGCTGCGCGAGCGCCTCGGTGGTACCCGTGTAGGCGTATCCGGTCGAGTAGGACGACGGCAGCGGGCGCTCGACGCTCGGCAGGGTGACGGTGGAGCCCATCGGGTTGCCCAGGGCCGAGTAGCCGGTGACGGCCACGGTGTAGCCGCCGGTCACGCCGGAGACGTACCGGGTGGAGGAGGTGGGTTTGCCGATCTTGAGCGTGTCGTACGTCCAGGACGCGAACTGGAAATTGCTCTTGGCCTTGTCGACGGCGGTCAGCTTGCGGCCGAGCAGGTCGTAGGTGTAATCGAGTTCGACACCGCGGGCGTCCTTGGTCGCGGTGACGCGGCCGGCGTCGTCGTATCCGGTGTAGCTCGTCCCGCTGTCCGGGTCGGTGTGTGACGTCTGGCGACCGAGCAGGTCGTAGCCGTAGCCCCAGACCGAGCCGTCGGGCCCGGTGACCGTCGATTGCTTGCCGTCGGCCGTGTAGGTGTACGCGATCGTCTGGCGGGCGCCGCCGCTCGCGGTGAAGCCGGCGCTGAGCGTGCCGCTCATCGTCGGCGGCGAGGTGTACTGGGCGAGGCCGACGGTCTGGCCGCGGCCGTTGACGGTGGTGGTGGTCGCGACGCCGCCGGCCGGCGGCAGGACCGTCGTCGTGTCCCCGGTGTAGGCGGTCCGCGTGTACCGGATGGCCGCCCCGTTGTGCTCATCGGTCGACTGGGTGACGCGGCCCATCGCATCGTGGTCGGTCGCCGTGGTGGACGGGATCGACACCTGCGACAGGTGATCGGAGATCAGCGCGTCGCGCGGGTCACCGGACACGGCGTAGGCGTTGTTGATGAGCACGGTCCAGCCGTGCGAGTCGTACTGGGTGTCGGTGACCGCGGTGCTGCCGTTCTCGCCGACGGCCTGCTTCTCGAGCTCGCGCAGCATGGCGTCGCTGAGCGCCTTGGAGACGTTGTAGCCGCCGTCGTCGCGCAGCGTGCTGGTGGTGACGATCGACGGCCCGGTGTTCGACGGCGCGTACGTGTAGGTCATGTTCGCCGGCGCCTTGGCGGCCATGCTCTTGTTCGGCAGCCACACCGCGGTGAGCCGGCCGAGCGCGTCGTAGGTCATCGAGGTCAGGCCGCCGGAGACGCTGGTCTCCGCGATCGGCTTCTGCCGCGCCGCGTCCAGGGTGGTCGAGCTCAGTTGGCAGTCCTTGCTCGACGTCGTGACGGCGGAGCAGTCGACGCCCGCGGTGACCTGGGTGATCTGCACGGCCGCACCGGGCAGCGCACCGCTGCTCGGCGTGAGCCGGGTGTAGGTGCTCTGCGCGATGCTCGCCTTGCCGTCCGGCGTGGTCGAGCTGGGCGTCCGGATCGTCGAGACGACCCGGCCGTAGCCGTCGTACGTCTTCCTGGTGAGGTCGACGAAGGCCGAGGCCGTCGTGCCGCTCGCGGCCGACGCCTGTTGGTCGAGCGTCGCGTTGCCGACGGTGGGCAGCGCGGGGTTGCTCTGCCCGTCGTTGTTGTAGGCGAAGGCGTTGCCGTCGTAGGAGGTGCGCAGGTCGGAGAGCAGCGTGCCGGAGGGCTGGGCGCCGGCGGTGTCGCACTTCTGGTCGGTGGTGATCACCTCGGCGGGCTCGACCAGGGTGGCGGTCTTGCCGTCGAGGTAGCGGTGGAAGGTGCAGTGTGCGGCGTTGCCGGCCGCGCCGGACTCGCCCAGGTCGGCCGTCTGCACCGGCATGCCGGTGGTGCTCTGCCCGAGGGTGCGGTTGTAGAAGGTGTCGGTCTCGGTGCGCCGCCAGCCCGTCGATACGGCCTGGCGGGTCACGGTCCGCGCGGTACGGACCATCTGCGCGGTGAGGGCGGGCAGTCCGGTGCGGGCGCGGGACGCGGTGGGCCCGATGATCGTCGGTACGGTCACCGTGCTGCTGTTGATCGTGCCGCCGTCGCCGGTGTAGGTCACCGATTCGAAGAGCTGCCCGGCCAGCACTCCCGAGTCGTCGGCGGTGATCGTGCCGTCGGTGCTGGTCAGCGGGTGGTTGGGCCGCTTCTGGCCGTTCGGCAGCGTGTCGCCGTCCATGCCGAGGAAGTAGTAGTTCTTCGTGAGCGTCCTGCGGTCGAAGACCTGCGTGCCGTCGGTGTAGTGGAAGACCGCCGGGTCGCCGGTCCGGATGTCGACCTCGGGGTAGCCGCGGAACTGTCCCCAGGTGCGGTTCTTGGCCTTGACGGTCTCGTTGTCGTCGTAGTGCCAGCCGGGCGTGCCCTGGTAGGCGTACTCGGTGATCAGGTGTGGCGAGCTGCCGTCCTGATAGTGGTTGTTCGGGTCGAGGGTGGTGACCGAGGCGACCGGGTGCGTGTAGAACCAGTCGATCAGCGGCCGGGGCTGGGCCTCGGGGATCCAGTACACCGGGAAACAGGCGGTCTTGTTGTCCGACGCGTACGCCTGGGCCTTCGCGTCGCTCGCGTCGGTCAGGTCGCTGGCCGGCAGGTCGCCGCAGTCGGGCGTCCGGTAGACGACGTCGGTCTCGGCGCCGGTCTCGGAGACCACCGTCGTGATCCGGTTGTGGTACATCCTCGGCAGGCCGGGCACGGTTCCGACCCGGTTCGGCAGCTGCCCCGGGTAGAAGACCACGGCGGGCGTCGACGCGTCGGCCGCGGCACCGCCGAGCCGGTCCAGACCGGTGTGCTTGATCGACTCGAGCCAGAGCGTGGGCGCGCTGTCCCCGTTGTCCGGGAACGAGTGGGTGAAGTCGTAGCGGTCGACCTGCTGGTAGGCGCCGCCGACCCGGACCTGCGTGGTGATCGACGCGAGCGCTCGGCGGGACCAGAAGGTGGGGCCGTGATTGGTGCAGTCGGCGCCCTTCGTGCAGTTCATGTCGACCGGGACGTCCGGCCAGTACTCCGGATGGCCGCTGGTGAACTGGGCATCCGTGCACGTGTTCCCGGCCGGCTCGCCGACGGTGCAGCGCTCGGTGACGTCGAACTTGATCTGCTCGGGCGCGGCCGAGTAGACCGTCGACGCCGTCATGCCGTAGTCGATGTGGTCGAGCGTGCCGCCACGGGTGTACGCGACCGCGTCGTTCTTGTCGTCGGCGCCGTAGTAACCCGTCTCCGGCGAGTAGTAGTAGGCGGTCGCGTTGCCGTGCGTGTCGACGACGTAGTCGAGGTTGAACCGGTAGCCCAGGGTGCACGCGGTGGCGGCGAAGGCACCGTCCGGGCAATCGCCGACGCCGGCGTGCGCGCGGTAGACCGGCACCGTCCACGCGGAGCCGGTCTCCGCGGCGCCGGTCGACCAGCCCGGAAGCCGGTTCAGGCCGAAGTAGTACTGCACGCCGTTCTCGGTGACCCGGAAGTACTCGCCGTTCGCGGTCCCGTTCGTAGCGCCGGACAGCTTCTCGATCTTGGTGGTCGACGTGTCGGCCGAGCTGTGGAACGTCTTGGTGTCGTCGTCGTAGACGATCGAGGTCGACGCCCCGTTGAGCGACATGGTCAGCAGTTGACCGGCCCAGCAGGTGTCGCCGCCGCCGGCCGGTTCGCCGGAGTCCTTGACGTCGTCGCAGGCCTGGTAGGTGCGCTCGATGAAGCTGTCGGCGACGTCCCAGCCGTCACCCAGCCAGGACGACTGGTCGTTGGTCCCCTCGGTGCGCGCGTCCTGTGTCGCCGAGTCGTAGCCGAGGTCGAGGGTCGGGGCGCCGCCGCCGATGGCCGGCGGCACCGCGATCGGGTAGCTGTAGGTGAAGGAGCCGGTGTTGCCGCCGGTCGACCACGATCCGCCGGGCGCGAGGCTGGTGGCCGAGTAGGAGCCGCCCGACCCGGAGCCGCCCGATGTGGCCGCCAGGACGGTCGTCGAGTTGTCCGCGGCAAGGGCCACCCGGGCCGAGAGCGGGGCGGTCGCCTGGGTGCTGACCGGTGTCTGCCGTTGGCACTGCGGCAGTTGGGGGCTCGACAACACGCACGAGGGCAGGCGAACAAGGTGCAGGCGGGAGGCGAACCCGCCGCCGTAGGCGTTGCGGAAGCGCGAGTCGTCGACCGTGACGCTGACGTCGCCGCCGCCCGAGCCGCGCAGGCTGAAAAGCACACCATGGACGCCGGCCGTACGGGCCGCCTGCTGGCTCAGCGTCGTGACGTGTACCGCATCGGGGCTCGCGCCGCCGGCCGCGCGGGCGAGCGAGATGGGGGAATCGCCGACGCGTGCGGCCGTCTTGGCGGTCAGTCGGACCGTGGCGTCCTGCGCGCCCGGCAGAGCCGCGTGGCCGGCCGGGTCGAACTTCGGGTACGACTTCCGTGGCGGCGCGGCTCGTTTCGTCCTGCCGCCGGTGAGGGCGACCCGCTTCAGCGGGGCCGGGTCCGAGAAGCCCTTGTCTTTCGGCGCCGCCTGGGCCGGCGTGACGCTCATGACCGACGGGACGAGCAGCGCGGCGAGCGCCGCTGCCGCCAGCCTGTTTTTGGACAGCATCAGGTGGACCCTCCCCCGTGATCACCCGGCGGCCGAGGGTGGGCCGCCGAGTGAGTGATGAATGGAAGATCGTCGACCTTCCAGACCGGAGGATAGGCCAGCGATCGCGATCTGTCTGTACCCGGACGGGGTCGAGAAAAGCCCGTGGCGGTTCCACAATGGCGTCGCCTGACGAAGATCAGGATCCCAAACGGGAAGGTGACCATGACCCCACATCTGCCGCCGCGTGGACGACCACGCGGCCCGGTCTGGGCGGCGGCCCTCACCGCGCTCACGACCGCCGGCGCGCTCGGCCTGAGCACGCCCGCCCACGCGGAGACCCCCGGCCCCGTCGCCACGCCACCGCCCGCGCAGCCGCCGGTGTCCACACCGGACACGAGCGTCGCGCCAGCCGGGAAGCCCGGTAATTCAAACAAGACCGACATCACGGCGGCCGTGGCGAAGGCGGCGAAGACCGGGTCGGCCGTCGCGGTCGGCGCGCTCACCGACGAGTACTCCACCACCGTGGCGAACCCGAACGGCTCGCTCACCACCACCTACTCGACCAGCCCGGACCGGGTGCGGCAGCACGGCAAGTGGGTTCCGGTCGACCCCAGCCTGGTCAAGCACGCCGACGGCACGTACGGTCCGAAGGCCGCGCTGGCGAGCGTGTCGTTCGGCGCGGGCGGCAGCACCAGCCTGGTCACCCTGAAGAACGGCGCGGACGCCCTGCGCTTCACCTGGCGCACCAAGCTGCCGAAGCCCACGGTGTCGGGCGATACCGCCACGTACGCCGAGGTCCTGCCCGGTGTCGACCTGCGGGTGACCGCGAGTGCGACCGGCTACTCGTCGATCTTCGTGGTCAAGACGGCGCGGGCCGCGGCGCGGTCCGACGTACGGCAGCTCGACCTCGGGCTGGCCGGGACCCACGTGCGGGCCGCCCAGTTGCCGGGGGGAGGTGCCGAGGCCACGGACGCGCTCAGCGGGGGGAAGGTGTTCCAGGCCAACCCGGCACTCATGTGGGACAGCAGCCCGGCGGCGAACGCGGGCACGCCACACAGCCTGGCCGGCGCCGAGCAGCCCGGCGGTCACCGCGCGCAGGTGAAGGTCGGCATCGGCTCCGGCAAGCAGACGCTCAGCCTCGATCAGGGCCTGCTCACCGCGAAAACCACCAGATACCCGGTGTACGTGGACCCCGACTGGTCGGCGTGGACGGGCAACCCGAGCCAGATGAAGTGGGCGCGGATCTCGAGCAACGGGTGGAACGTCTACAACTCCACCGCGACCAGCGGCTCCTACAGCGCCCGGATCGGCTACGACAACTGGCCGGAGTACGGCGGTGCGGGCGAGGTCGCCCGCACGTACTACCAGATGAACACGTCGGGCATCAAAGGCGCGATCGTGCAGAGCGCCTACCTCTACATCACCAACCGGTGGGCCGCCTCCTGCAGCAACACCGCGGCGCAGGTGTACGCGGCCGGTTCGATCGCCGGCTGGGACTCCTCGCACCTGTCCTGGTCGAAGCAGCCGGCCAAGGGCGCGCTGCAGAGCACGGTGAACAGCGAGGAGCTCAGCTGCGGCACCTCGAAGGTGCACGTCACCCCGCCGACCTTCAAGTTCACCGTGACCGGCCAGGTCAACGCGGCCGCGGGCGCGAAGGCGAGCAGCACGAACTTCCTGGTCATGGCGAAGGACGAGGGCGACAAGTACGACTGGAAGCAGCTCGGCTACAAGGGCGGCGCGCGGCTGTCGGTCAACTACAGCTACCGGCCGACCGTCGACCCGGACAACGGCAAGCAGCACGTCTTCCCCTCGGTCGCCGACCAGGGCCGGACCCTGACCACCACCGGGACGCCCACGCTGTCCTGGACCGCGTCGAACAAATTCCCCAACGGCGTCGTACGCAATCTGATGGTCGATTACCACGTGCTCGACAAGAACGGGAAGCTCGTCGCGTACGGCTATGGCCCGGGTTCGACCAAGTACAGCATCCACGGCTCGTCCTGGACGGTGACGCCGAAGCTCCCCGACGGCAACTACACCTGGATGGTCACCGCGAAGAACCAGGACGGGCTATGGGCCTCGGCCTGGGGCCCGGCCCAGAAGTTCACGGTCGACACCAGCGCGCCCACCGCGCCGAACGTGAACTCCGCCCAGTTCCCGTCGAGGATCGTGGGCGGCAACTTCACCGACAAGGGCACCTTCCAGATCAGCAACGACAAGACCAACAACGTCGTGGGCTATCTGTTCTCGATGGACGGCGACCTCGCCAACGTCACCTACGCCGGGAACAAGGGCACGGCCTGGGCCACCGGCACCGCGATCAAGGCGACCACCGTCTACTACGCCAAGGCCGACAACGCCACCGGGACCGGAACGGTCGTGGTCAACGGGTCGGCCGGCATCGTCTTCGCCCCCGCCACGCCGGGGCCGCACCGGCTCTTCGTCAAGGCCGTCGACCAGGCCGGCTCCACCTCACCGCAGACGACGTACGAGTTCAACGCCGGTTCGAGCACGCCGACCTTCGTGTACGGTACCGCCCTGTACGCCGGCGGCACGGCGAAGAACACCGACGGCACCACGACCACGGTGCCCGCCGCGGCGGTGAAGACCAGCACCGGCGCCGTGGCGATCAAGCAGGGCAACCCGGCCGGCATGTACTTCGGCGACGGCTACCAGCTGGTGCTCGCCAACACCGGTACCACCGGCAAGGTGGCCAAGGGCGACACCCTGACGATGTCCTTCGACGTCCCGTCGACCGGGAACTGGGACATCGGCGCGAACCTGTCGGTCGGCACCGCGGACGGCATCTGGGACATCACCCTGGACTCGGGCAAGAGCACCGAGACGTCGCTGCTCACCGGGTTCGACGGCTACAGCACGCCCTATCCGATGCGGACCGTCTACCGGGACTTCGGGGTGATCAAGAGCGCCACCGGCGGGCCGCTGACCCTCGCGCAGGGCGTGCACACGCTCACCTTCACGATGACCGGCATCAACGCGAAGTCGGCCGGCTACCAGTCGGGCATCGATCTCCTCCGGCTCTCGCCGCTGCTGACCTGCTCGATCAACGACACCAAGGGATGCCTCAACAACAAGGGCATCAGCACATACACCGGCGGGACCACCCCGGCCATCACGGCGGCCGACGCCGACGGCTGGGGCTACAGCCTCGAGGCGAACGACTTCAAGTCGGCCGGCTGGACGCCCGGCGGCACCGTGAACGTGGACGGCGCGGCGATCAAGCTGCCGGCGACCTTCGGCGACGGCAACAACGACAACATGCTGTCGGCCGGCCAGTACGTGACCGTGCCGGCCAGTGGCGTGGTCAACAAGGGCAACGCGCTCGTGCTGGTCGGCTGGTCGGTCAACGGCGACACGAAGACCGCGACGGGCCGGATCACGTACGCCCCGGGCAGCGGCTGCAACGTCGCCAGCCAGGCGTACACGGTCGACGCGGTGCCGGACTGGGCGTATACGCCGGACGGCGACGCGGTCCTGACCCTCACCCACCGCAACCTGTCCGACATCCACCAGTACACCGGCATCAGCCCGCGAATCGTCGCGGTCAGTGTGCCGCTGACCTGCCCCGGCAGCGCCATCGCCGCGATCTCGCTGCCGGTGGTCACCAACTCGGTGTCCGGCGCGGTCCGCGGTTACCACCTCCTCGGCGTGGGCATCCGGCCGACCTCGGCCGGCTCCGACGGAACCCGCTGGGCGGGCAGCTGGGCGGCGGCGCAGGACACCGCGGCGGTCCAGGCGAACGGCGCGAGCGCCACGCTGACCGGCCAGACCTTGCGGATCCCGGCTCACCTGAGCATCGGCACCGGCGGGAGCACCGGCAAGGTCCGCGTACGCCTGTCGAACACCTTCGGAAAGACGCCGGTGACCTTCGACGCGGCCTCGGTCGCGCAGCAGGACACCGGCGCCGCGGCGACCACCGCACCGGTCCGGCTGACCTTCGGCGGAAGCACGAAGGTGACCGTGCCGGCCGGCACCGACGTGGTCAGCGACGCGGCCACCATCACCGTCGGGGACCACGCCACGGTTCTGCTCAGCCTCCAGGTCGACGGCACGGTGCCGGCCCTGTCCGGGCATGCGGTCGGGCGGCAGGTCGTCTACGTGAGCGGCCAGGACGGCGCCGACGACACGCTGAACACCGACGGCTCGCTCTTCACGGACGCGAAGATGGACGGGGTGCCGTTCCTCTCCGGCGTCGACGTCACCACCTCGCCGGCCGACCCGGCCGGGTCGGTGGTCCTCTACGGCGACCAGACGGTCAACTCCGACACCGCCTCGGGCGAGGGCGGCAGCCGGCTCAGCGACCTGCTGGCCACCACGCTGTCGACCGACGACACCGGCACGGCGTACCCGATGCGCGTCGGCGTGCTCAACGAGGGCAGCGCGAGCTGGGGCAACACGTACACCCTGCCCAAGGTTTACAACTCGAACCTGCCGCCGAGCGCCCGTGGCCTGGCCGACCGGGAGCTGCTGGCCCAGACGGACGTCCGCATCGCGCTCGTCTCGTCCGGCTCGAGCGACCTGCTCACCTGCACCGACACGGCGGCGAACTGCGCGAGTGCGGTGGAGGCGAAACTGGTCGCGCTGTCCACCGAGATCCAGCAGTACGCCCCGGACGACGCGCTCAACTACGCCGTCGACCTGCCCACCACCACCCGTACGGTGAAGGTGTACGTGGCGACCCTCCCGGCGTTCACCGGCGCCCACTCCGCCGTCCAGGAGAGCGCGCGCGAGCTGGTCAACGCGTACATTCTCGGCGCCGGCGGAGGCGCCGCCCTAGCCGGCAACGCGGACGGCGCGATCGATTTCGCGGCGGCCGTGTCGGCCGATGGCACCGCCACCGGCGCGACCGTCGGCGCGGACTACCTCTCCACCGCCACCGACGGCACGACCTACCCGTCGAACGCCTACTACCAGGCGCTGGCCAACCAGTTCGTGCTCGACTCGGACAGCGAGGACGGCACGACCGGCGACGGCACCACCGTCGTCGACACCACCTACCAGGTCGGCCAGTGGGCGTTCGGCGATGGCAGCGGCACCACCGCGGCCGACACCAGCGCCGCCGGCACGGGCAGCCCGGACAAGCCCGCGCCGCACCCGGCCACCCTCACGAACGTCACCTGGAGCGCCGGCCGCAACGTCCAGCGCGGCGCGGCGACCTTCAACGGGACCAGCGGCTACGCCGACACCGGCCTGCCGCTGAACACCGGGAAGAGTTTCACGGTCGGCATGTGGGTACGGCTGACCGACAAGTCCGCCAACCGGGCGTTCTTCACGAAGACCAGCACGAGCGGGAACGCCTCGCTCACCGTCTCCTACTCGAAGACGGACGACGCCTGGGAGGCCGACATGCCGTCGGCCGCCTCGGGCGACACCGTGACCGATTTCCAGGCGAGGGCCTCGACGGCGCCGCTGACCGGGGTGTGGACCCACCTCGCGGTGACCTACGACAGCGAGCTGCAGCGCATCGACCTCTACGTGGACGGGGCCCCGGACGGCGTCGCGACGGACGTGACGCCGTTCGACGACAGCCAGGGCGCCACCTGGATCGGGCGGGGCGCGAGCAGCTGGTTCGCCGGTGACATCTCGGACGTCAACGTCTGGTTCCGGGCGCTGGGCGCCGACGAGGTCGAGGCGGAGGCCGACGACCGGGACCCGGTGCAGGATCAGGGCCTGATGGGCGACTGGCAGTTCGAGGAGGGCAGCAATTCGACGACGACCGCCGTCGACTCGACCGTCTACGGCGCCGACGGCACCCTCGCCGGCGGCGTCACCTGGAACGGCGAGGGCCACCCGAACCCGGCCGGCGACACCGGCGGCATGGACGACGACCTCGGTTCGCTCCACTTCGACGGCACGGGCTCGATGACGGCGCCGCAACGGATCAAGACCGACCAGTCGTACACCATCGCGGGTTGGGCCAGGCTCGCCGGCACGACGGCCGACGCCACGGTGGTCAGCCAGGCGGGCACGCACTCCAGCGGATTCGAGCTGAAGTTCACGGCCGCCTGCACCTGCTGGCAGTTCGTCCTACCGGCCACCGACGCGAACAGCCCGGCGACCGTGGTGTCGGCCGCCGCCACCGCGGCGACGGCCGGGGCCTGGACGCACCTGGCGGCCGTCTACGACGCCGAGAGCGGGTCGGCGACGTTGTACGTCAACGGGACGGCGGCCACGCCGGCGAAGGTGGCGGCCCAGCAGTGGAGCGCCACCGGCAAGTTCCTGGTCGGCATGTCGTGGTGGAACGGCGCCGCGGCCCAGGGCTTCATCGGCGACATCGACGACGTCTACGCCTTCCAGCAGGCGCTCGACCCGGACGACGTGAACCAGCTGATGAACGACCAGACGCTGGGCTCCTGACCGGCATCGAGGAGAACGGGTGGCGCCCGGCGACGGGCGCCACCCCATCCTCCGGGAAAGTGGTGGCGTCAGGGACGGCCGTGCGAGAAGAGGTGCCGCCAGCGTTCGGCAGCGCGAATCATGTCCAGCCCGACGTGCTGGAAGAACTGGCCGGTGTCCCGCATCCGGGAGCCGGCCGGGGTTCGCCGGCCGAGGATCCGGGCGCCTTCCCGCGCCGCCTCGGCCAAGATGGTGTTCATCCGGGCGCTGGCGATCCAGGCGCGGAACCAGACGTCGTCATCGACGATGTACCGGTCTCGGCGCCCGCCGGGATCGCGTTCTCGGCGGACCAGTTCCTGCTGCTCGAGGGCGGCGATCGCGGCGGACACCGAGGCCGGGCTGACCCGTAGGCGATCGACCAGTTCGGCCGCGGTCAGCCAGCCGGCGTCGGTCGTGTACAGGCAGGCGAGCACGCGGGCGGTCATCCGGGGCAGGCCGGTGCGCATCATCAGCGCGGTGAACCTGTCCTGGAACTCACGGACCGCCGCCGGATCGCGCCCGTACGCGTCGATCCCGCTGGGCGCCGGCGGCACGGACCCGGGTCGCCGCCGGCGAGCACGCTGCCGGGTCGCCGCCTGCGCCTCGTCGACCTGGTACCCGCGATACCCGCCGTTGCGGGCGACCTCGCGGCTGATCGTCGACGTCGGCCTCTCCAGCCGGCCGGCGATCTCGGTGTACGCCAACCCCTCGGCCAGCCCGGCCGCGATGATTTGGCGGTCCTCGTAGGTCAGCTGTCTCGCCATCGAGCGCCAGTATTGCATTCATTGCCACCATCGTTGCAAACATCGGCCTTCAGCAGCGAGTACACAATGCACGGTGGTTTCACCATTGCTGAAGGATCGAACGCAACATAGCTTCCGGCCATGCAGATTCGACTCGTCGTCACTGGCCTACTCGTCGCGGCAATGGCCGCGGCGAACCCGTCCTGGCACGGCCACGCCGCCGTGCAGCAGGTGCTCGACCAAGCCGTCGCCGGCGGGCTGCCGGGTATCTCCGCCGAGATCCGCGGCCCGGACCGTACCTGGTTCGGTACGGCCGGCGTCGCCGACATCACGACCAGCCGGCAGCGCAAACCGCCGGACCGGTTCCGCATCGGCAGTACCACCAAGACGTTCGTCGCCACCGTGGTGTTGCAACTCGTGGCCGAGCACCGGCTGCGCCTCGACGATCCCGTCGAGCGGTGGCTGCCCGGCGTGGTGCGCGGTAACGGCCAGGACGGCCGCCGGGTGACCATCCGCGAGCTGCTCGGCCAGACCAGCGGCATCTTCGATTACCAGGGCGACTCGACGCTCCAGAAGCAAAGCGTCGGGACGCCGTTCCTCGTGCACCGGTTCGACCAGTACACGCCGGACCAACTCGTACGGATCGCCATGGCCCACCCGTCGCCATTCGCTCCGGGGACGAACTGGGGCTACTCGAATACGAACTACATCCTGCTAGGCATGCTCATCGAGCGGATCACCGGCCGATCCCTGGCTCAGGAGATCGCGCTGCGCATCGCCCGGCCGCTCGGCCTGACCGGCACGTATCTGCCGGCCGCCACGGACACGTCCATCCTGGCACCACACGGCCGGGGCTACTCGAAGCTGTTGCTGCCCGACCCGACCCCGATCTACGACGTCACCGAACTGAGCCCGTCGTGGAGCTGGGCGGCCGGCGGACTGATCTCCACCGTCGGCGACCTCACCCACTTCTTCGGTGCCCTGCTGGCCGGAACGCTGCTGCCGCCGGCCGAGCAGCGCGCGATGTTCAACACCAGGCCGACCGTCGGCTGGATCCCGAACACCACCTACGGCCTGGGCATGTCCTCGATCGCCCTGTCCTGCGGCCGGGTCGTGTGGGGGATGGGCGGCGCCATCAGCGGCTCGTTCTCCTACACCTACGGCACCCGGGACGGCAGGACCGTTCTCGCCATCAACGTCAACGGCGACTGGAACAACCCGATCGGCACGTTCACCCAGGCGCTGGAGGCACAGTTCTGCCCGGCCGGCTGACCGGCTCTCGTCAGGGGTCCGCACGCGCCGGGGGGCGGGTTCTGGGCCTGATCGGTGATGCGAGCGGCACACGGCTGACCCTAGGGTGTCGACAAGGGACTGCGCCGTCCTTCGATGAATTCGGCTTGACTTGGACAAATCATGAAGATCTCGTCGGGAAGCCCGTTTCCGCTCGGCGCGACGCCCTCGCCGGACGGCACGAACTTCGCCGTCGTGTCCGGCGGCGACGACGTGGTGTTGTGCCTGTTCGACGCGGCCGGGGGCGAGACCCGGGTGCCCCTGGAGGAGCGCGACGGGGACGTCCGGCACGGCTTCCTGCCCGGCGTCGGGGCCGGTCAGGCGTACGGCTATCGGGTCGGCGGTCCCTACGAGCCGGGCCGTGGCCTGCGGTGCAATCCGGCGAAACTGCTGCTCGACCCGTACGCCCGGGCCGTTGCCGGCGAGGTGCGCTACGGGCCGGAGATCCTCGGGTACGCGGCGGGCAACCCGGACGCCCCCAGCGGGCTCGACTCGGGCGGGCACGTTCCGCGCAGCCTGGTCGTGGACACCGCGCATCAGTTCGGCGAGCGGCCCCGGCACGCGTACGCCGACACGGTCATCTACGAGGTGCACGTCAAGGGCTTCACCGCGACCCACCCGGGTGTGCCCGGGGAACTGCGCGGCACGTACGCCGGGCTGGCCCACGACGCGGCCCTGGCGCACCTGACCGGCCTCGGCGTGACCGCGGTCGAGCTGCTGCCGGTGCACCAGAGCGTGCCCGAGGGTCTGCTCCGCGAGCGTGGCCTCACCAACTACTGGGGCTACAACACGATCGGCTACTTCGCGCCGCACGCCGGTTACTCCGCCGCCGTGCGGGCCGGCCGGCCCGGCGGGCAGGTCGCCGAGTTCCAGGCGATGGTCGACGCGCTGCACGGCGCCGGCCTCGAGGTCATCCTGGACGTGGTCTTCAACCACACCGCCGAGGGCAACCACCTCGGCCCGACGCTGAGCCACCGGGGCCTGCACAACCCGGCGTACTACCGGCTGGATCCGGACGACCTCCGGTACTACGTGGACACCACCGGGACCGGGAACTCGCTCAACGCCGGCCACCCGGTCACCCTCCAGCTGATCATGGATTCGCTGCGGTACTGGCTGACCGAGATGGGCGTCGACGGCTTCCGCTTCGACCTGGCGCCCACGCTGGCCCGCCAGGAGGGCGGCTTCGACACCCTGAGCGCGTTCTTCGATCTGGTCGCGCAGGACCCGGTGGTGTCGCGCGCCAAGCTGATCGCCGAGCCGTGGGACGTCGGCCAGGGCGACAGCTACGACCTGGGCCGTTTCCCGCCGTTGTGGAGCGAGTGGAACGGGCGGTACCGGGACGTGATGCGCGACTTCTGGCGCAGCCACGACGGGCTGATCGGCGAGTTCGCCGCCCGCTTCGCCGGCTCCTCCGACCTGTACCAGGCGGCCGGCCGCCGCCCGACCGCCTCGGTCAACCTGATCACCGTGCACGACGGGTTCACCCTGGCCGACCTGGTCTCGTACGACAGCAAGCACAACGAGGCGAACGGCGAGGACAACCACGACGGTACGGACGACAACCGGTCGTGGAACTGCGGGGCCGAGGGTCCGACGGCCGATCCGGAGGTGGTCGCCCTGCGCGATCGGCAGCGCCGCGCCATGCTCACCACGCTGCTGCTGTCGTTCGGCGTGCCGATGCTGCTCGGTGGCGACGAGCTCGGCCGCACCCAGCGCGGCAACAACAACGCCTACTGCCAGGACAACGAGATCAGCTGGTACCACTGGTCCGCCCCGGACCGGCAATTGACCGCCTTCACCCGTACGCTGATCGAACTCCGCCGGACCCACCCGGTGTTCCGCCGCCGCCGGTTCCTGACTGGCGTCGAGACCGCCGAGCTGGGCTGGTTCACCCCGGCCGGCACGCCGATGACCATCGACGACTGGCGCGACCCGGGCGCGCGGTGCCTGACCCTGTACCTCGACGGCGCCGACGCCCCCGACCAGGACGAGCAGGGTGACCCGCTGCTCGACGACGACTTCCTGATCACGGTGAACGCCTGGTGGGAACCGGTCGACTTCGTCCTGCCCGGCGCCCGCGACGGCCGGGCCTGGCAACCGCTGATCGACACCTACGAGCCGACCGGCAGCGCGACCGGCGGCGCGGTCGCCGCCGGCGCGCGGGTCACCGTCCGGCCCCGGTCGATCGTCGTGCTGCACGCCGGCTGACCACGGGCGTGCTGCCGGAGCTGGTCAGGCGCCGAAAGCGGCGAACCACTGGTTGTTGCCGTCGTTCCAGTACCAGGTGTCGATGGCCGCGCCCTGGCTGACGCTGCCGCCGCTGACGTCGACGTACAGGCCGCTGTAGACGCTGCGGATGTTGTACAGCGTGCCGCCCGGGGTCAGCGAGGTGTCCCACAGCTGGTTGACCGCGCCGCTGCAGTCCCACTGGTAGAGCTGAGCGCCGGCCACGCCGTTGGTGGTGACGCACTTGCCGCTCATCCGGTTGACCAGTTCGAAGTGCGAACCCGACGGCTGGAGCGTGAAGACCTGGTTGTCGCCGCTGAGCGACCACTGGATGATCCCGGCGCCGTTGTCGTACGAGCCACCGGCGACGTCCAGGTAGAGGAACTCGTTGGAGAACGGCGCGATCCGGAAGTGCGGGCCGCTGGCGTTCGCGGTGCCGGAGCCGGCCAGGAGGCCGCCGGTCAGCACTGCCGCGGCGGCGGTGGCGGTCAGGGCGAGCTTACGCAGGGAGATACGGAACATGACGGAACTCCGTTTCGGACGGCGCCGCCCGGCTGGCGACGCGACGACCGAAACGCTAAGGACCGACCCGCCGGGCGAGCTATTGGACGATTGCCGTATCCCGGCGCCACCCGGCCCGGGCCTCCGACCTGGGATTGTCGGCCTTCGGCAGGCCGGCGGTACGGCACCCGACAGTGAAAGGTGTCAGTACCTCAGAGCGTGTCCGCGGGCACCCTGAGGTAGCCCGGCGGAACCCCCGGTCCGAATTCCGACTGTCCGATCCACGGTATTCGCCGGGTGACGTCCGGTCGTACCGTTCGCACGGTGAGTCACTGTCCGGTCAGCCCGGTCTTCGTCGGACGCCACGCCGAGATCGACCGCCTCCAGTCCTTGATCGAGCGGGCCGCCGGCGGTCACACCGAAGTGGCGACGGTCGCCGGCGAGGCCGGGGTCGGCAAGTCACGACTGCTCGGCGAGGGCGCCCGGCTGGCCGCCGCCCGCGGCTTCCGGGTGCTCGGCGGCGGCTGCGTCGAACTGGGCGGCGAGGCCATGCCGCTCGCCCCGCTGGCCGACGTGCTGCGCGGGCTGACCTGCCAGGCCTCCCCCGCCGAGCTGGACCGGCTGCTCGGGCCGGCCCGCCGCGAGTTCGCCCGGCTGCTGCCGGATCTGGACCCGGCCGTGCCGACCGGCGACGCCCCGGTCGCCCAGTTGCTGGAGCACGTCCTGGGGCTGATTCGCCGGCTGGTCGCCGAGCGCCCGCTGCTGCTGATCATCGAGGACCTGCACTGGGCCGACCAGTCCACCCGGGACATGGTCGTCTTCCTGGTCCGCCGGCTGCGGGACCTGCCGGTCCTGCTGTTGCTCAGCTACCGCTCCGACGAGTTGCACCGCCGGCATCCGCTACGCCCGCTGGTGGCGTGCTGGGAACGGTCCCGTTCGGCGTGCGTTCTCCAGCTGCGACGGTTCGGCCGGGCCGAGGTCGACGCCCAGCTGCGAGCCATTCGTGACCAGCCGAGCGACGCCCGGCTCACCGACCTGGTCTTCGACCGTTCGCAGGGCAACGCCTACCTGGTCGAGGAGATCCTCGCGGCGGTCGAGGGCGGCGCCGACCCGGGCGACCTGCCACCCTCGCTGCGCGACGTCCTGCTGGCACGCAGCGAGAGCGTCTCCGAGCCGGCGCAGCAGGTGCTGCGCGCAGCGGCGGCGGCCGGACCCCGGGTGGCCGACCGGCTGCTCGCCGGGGTGGCCGGCCTGACCGGCGCCGACCTCCAGCGGGCGCTGCGTGAGGTGGTCGAGCACCACCTGCTCGTCGTGGACGACGGCGGCCACGGCTACGCCTTCCGGCACGAGCTGACTCGCGAGGCCCTCTACGACGACCTACTGCCGGGCGAGCGAGTACAGCTACACGCCGCGTACGGGGAAGCCCTCTCCGCCGACCCCGGTCTGCTCGGCGACGACGCCGGCGTGGCCGCGACCCTGGCACACCACTGGTCGGCCGCGCTCGACCTGCCCCGCGCGCTGGCCGCGTCGGTCCAGGCCGGGCGGCAGGCGGCCGCTGCCTACGCTCCCGCCAAGGCGCTGTGCCATCTCGAGCGTGCCCTGCAGCTCTGGCCTCGGGTGCCCGACGCCGAGCAGCGGGCCGCCCTGCCATGGCCGCGGCTGTGCCTGCTCGCCGCCGAGGCGGCCTGGGGCGCGGGCGCACCGCACCGCGCGCTCGCCCTGGTGGATCAGGCCGGGACCGAGGAGATCGAGCTGACCCGGTGGCGGGCGCGGATCCTGCGCGCGCTCGGCCGCTCGCACGAGGCCGTGACCGAGATGCGCGACGCGCTCGCCCGGCTGCCGGACCACCCGCTCACCACCGCGCATGCCGACCTGCTGGCCACGCTCGCCAACGCGCTGATGCTCAGCGACCAGACCGCGGAGGCCGCCTCCGTCGCCCGCCGGGCCGTCGCGGCGGCCACGGCCGCCGGATCGGTGTCCCGGCGCGCCGATGCCCTGCTGACGCTCGGCACGGTCCTGGCGTACGACGGCGGGGAGGAAGCCGGACTGGCGGCCCTGCGGGAGGGGGTCGCGCTGGCCGAAAGGTACGGGCTGCCGGAGGTCGGCATGCGCGCCCACATCAACCTCTCCGACGTGCAGACGCTGCTAGGCCGGTACGCCGAAGCGGCGGAGACCGCGGCGACCGGCCTCGCGCTGGCCGAACGGATCGGGCACACCCGCTCCTCCGGCGCGCTGCTCACCGGCAACCTCGCCGAGGCCTGGCTGCGCGGCGGCCGCTGGCACGACGCGGCGGAGCTGATCACCCGGTCGCTGGCCGCCGAGCCGACCGACGTCTTCGCCGGGGCCCTGCTACTGCTGCGCGCCGAACTGTGGCTGGGCAAGGGCGACGCCGACGCCGCGGCAGTCGACCTGCAGGCGGCCACCCGCGAGCTGGCCGCCGGCCGCAGCGTCCAATACCGGGGACCACTGGCCTACGGCCGGGCCGAGCTCGCCCGCCTACGCGGCGAGCCGGCGGCGGTCCGCCGACATCTCGCGGAGGTGCTGTCCCGGCCGATCGGCGGCATGTGGAGCCGGTACGCGTGGCCGCTGGCCTGGCTGGACGCCCGGGCCGCGGCCGATACTCGGGACGGGGAACTGACGCCGGTCGCCCTGCCCGCCCGGACCCGGCCCGCCCAGGCCTTTCAGGCTCTGACCGCGGCCGAACTCGCCCGGCGCGAACGAACGGACGAGGTCGACGCGTGGACGGCGGCCGTGACCGCGACCCGCGCCGCGACCGAGGCTTACCCGCTGGCGTACGCCCTCTTCCGGCTCGCCGAGGCGCATTGCGCCCAGTCCCGGCCGGACCGGGCGACGGCAGCGGCTGCGGCCGCCGAATGTTCCCGTCTGAGCGAGCAACTACGAAGCGTCACGGCCGACGACGTCCGCGCCCTGGCCGCCGGCCACCGCCTGGACATCGGCAGCCCGGCGCCCTCGCACCGCATCCCGGCGCCGACGCCGGCGCCGGCGGCCGGCTTCCGGCTCACCGGGCGGGAACGCGAGGTGCTCGCCCTGGTGGCCGAGGGACGCACCAACGGGCAGATCGCCAGCCGCTTGGTCATCAGCACGAAGACGGCCAGCGTGCACGTCTCCAACATCCTGGCAAAACTCGAGGTCGCCAGCCGCACGGAGGCCGCAACCGTGGCCTTCCGCCGCGGCCTGCTCGCGAGCTGAGCTCTGCGCGCCTGGGCCGGGCTGCCTGCCTGGACCACCGCCGCCCATGACTCCTTGGCCGGGAGCTCCTGGCCGGCCGGGCACACCTTCCGTCGCCCCGAGTTTCGTCATTGAAAACCGGTTATCCGTACGCCGCGCAAATGGTCGGCTTGAACTACCGCGAAACATCCTGGCAATATCGATGGATCTGCATGGGAGCGCTCCCACCTCCTTCGGTACCCCCGCCCGTCGATGTCACACCGCCCTCGGAGGAGACGATCCGCATGAGACGCCTGCGCCGGCTCACCCTGACCGTGGTCCTCACGCTCGGCCTGGGCGTCGCCGCCGTCGCGACCCGCGCCGAGGCCGCCACCGGATGCCGGGTCAGCTACGCCGTCACCAACCAGTGGCAGGGCGGCTTCGGCGCCTCGGTCACCGTCACCAACCTCGGCGATCCCGTCACCGGCTGGAACCTCACCTGGTCCTTCGCCGCCGGCCAAACGGTGACCCAGGCCTGGAACGCCACGGTCACCCAAACCGGGTCACAGGTAACGGCGAAGAGCATGGACTACAACGCCAGCATCCCGACCGGCGGCGACGCCGGCTTCGGCTTCAACGGCGCCTGGACCTCGGCCAACCCGGTTCCCGCAGCGTTCGCTCTCAACGGAGTTCCGTGCACCGGCGACACCGGACCCACCACCCCGCCGACCACCGGACCCACCACGGGACCGACCACCGGGCCGCCTCCTTCGGCACCGAGCACCTTCAGCAACCCGGTCATCTGGCAGGACTTCGCGGACGGCGACATCATCCGGGTCGGCGACGTGTACTACTACTCAGCCTCGACGATGCACTATTCCCCCGGCGCGCCGATCCTGCGCTCCTACGATCTGGTCAACTGGGAGTACGCCGGGCACTCGGTGCCGCGCCTCGACTTCGACTCCGCCGCCTACGACCTCAACGGCGGCCGGGCCTACGTCAAGGGCATCTGGGCGTCGGCGTTCAACTACCGGCCCAGCAACCAGACCTTCTACTGGCTCGGCTGCACCGAGTTCAACCGCACGTACGTCTACAGCTCGACCTCGATCGGCAGCGGCTGGACCAAGAAGGCGCGGATCAACAACTGCTACTACGACGCCGGGCTGTTGTTCGACGGCGACACCCCGTACGTCGCGTACGGAAACACCACCCTCAGCGTCGCCCAGCTGTCGTCCGATCTCACCTCCCAGGTCCGGTCCCAGACCGTTTTCCAGACCCCGTCGAACATCGGCACGCTCGAAGGCTCCCGGATGTACAAGCGCGGCAACTATTACTACATCTGGTGCACCCGGCCCGCCAACGGCCAGTACGTCCTCCGCTCGAGCAGCCCGTGGGGGCCGTACGAGCAGCGCCAGGTCCTGCTCGACCTGCCCGGTCCGATCAGCGGTGGCGGCGTGCCGCATCAGGGCGGCCTGGTGCAGACCCAGAACGGCGACTGGTGGTACATGGCGTTCACCGACGCGTACCCCGGAGGCCGGATGCCGACGCTGGCGCCGATCACCTGGACCAGCGACGGCTGGCCGGTCCTGCAGACGGTCAACGGCCGGTGGGGCGCCACCTATCCGAGGCCGAACCTCGCCTGGCACCCGCTGGCCCCGATGACCGGCTCCGACGACTTCACCAACCCGGCGCTCGACGCCCAGTACGAGTGGAACCACAACCCGGATACCTCGAAGTTCAGCGTCGGCAACGGGCTGCAGCTGTCCACCGCGACCGTGACCAACGACCTCTACAACGCCCGCAACACCCTCACCCGGCGCATCCCGGGCCCGTCGTCGACCGCCACCATCGCCCTCGACTACTCGTCGATGGCCAACGGTGACCGGGCCGGTTTGGCCATGCTGCGGGACCAGTCCGCGTGGATCGGCGTGCGCAAGGACAACGGCGTCACCCGGGTCTCGATGACCAACGGCCTGACCATGTCGACCAGCGGATGGACCACGACCGGCACCGGAACCGAGGCGGCCGGCGCGAACATCTCCGGCGGCCGGATCTGGCTGCGGGTCAACGCCGACATCCGGCCCGGTTCCGGCCGTACCGCGACGTTCTCCTACAGCACCGATGGCACCACGTTCACGACGCTGGGACCGCCGTTCACGCTCAACAACGACTGGCAGTTCTTCATGGGCTACCGGTTCGGCGTCTTCGACTACGCCACCACCGCGCTCGGGGGCTCCGTGACGGTCAACCGGTTCGCCGTCACCACGCCCTGATCTCCCAAGGAGACACCGTGAAACTCGCCGCCGCATTCCGCCTGCTCGCCGTGCCTCTCGGAGGGCAGCCGGCCGAGGCCCGGGCCGACAACCCGATCGTCCAGACCATCCGGCCAGACGATCAGCCAGGCCTGGAACGGCTCCTGAGCACCGACCAGACCGGCGCGACCGTGACCAACGCGTCCTGGAACGGCGCGCTCCCGGCCGGCGCGTCCACCACCTTCGGATTCCTGGCGACCGGCACGCCGGGCGCTTCCGACCTTAGCTGCACGGCGTCCGGGAACCTCCCCTGACCGCGAAGTCACATTGTCATCGACAAACATCGACAGTCAGAAGGACGAGACATGGAGCCAGACCACGAGAACCCGATCGGCGGGGAGCGACGGCTGCTGAGCCGCCGAACCGTCCTGACGACGATGGGAGCCGTACCGGTGCTCGCGGTCGCCGCGTCGGTCATGGCGCCCACCGACGCGTCAGCCGCAGCGGCCAACATCAACCCGGCGGTGCCAAAGCAGACGATCAAAGGCTTCGGTGCCATGGTGCACGCGGCCTGGATGGGCGACCTGACCGCGGCCCAGCGCACCACCGCGTTCAGCGCCGGCGAGGGGCAACTGGGTTTTTCTGTGCTCAGAATTCCGGTCAACGAGACCCAGTCGGCGTGGGGCAACGAACTGGCGACGGCCAAGCGCGCGGTCGAGCTCGGTGCAACCGTCTTCGCCTCGCCGTGGAACCCACCGGCCGGCATGACCGAGACCTTCACCCACGGCAGCCAGACCAACGCCAAACGCCTCAAGGCGAGCTCGTACGCCGCCTATGCCCAATACCTCAACGACTTCACGACCTACCTGGGCAACAACGGCGTGCCCCTGTACGCCATCTCGGTGCAGAACGAACCCGACTACGCGACCGACTGGACATGGTGGACCGCGGCCGAAATCGTCAAATTCCTCAAGGAGAACGCCGGCTCGATCGGCACCAAGGTCATCGCACCCGAGTCGTTCCAGTACGTGAAGTCCATGTCGGACCCGATCCTCAACGACCCCGCCGCCTTGGCCAACGTCGACATCATCGGCGCTCACCTCTACGGCACGCCGTACGCGAACTTCCCCTACCCCCTGTTCAAGCAGAAGGGCGCGGGCAAAGAGCTCTGGATGACCGAGGTCTACTACCCCAACAGCACCGACTCGGCCGATGCCTGGCCGGGGGCGCTCGACGTGGCCGAACACATCCACCACGCCATGGTCGACGCCGAGTTCCAGGCGTACGTCTGGTGGTATCTGCGGCGCAGCTACGGTCCGATGCGCGAGGACGGTCAGATCAGTAAGCGCGGCGCCATGATGGCGCATTTCGCGCGGTTCGTACGCCCCGGCTACATACGGGTCGACGCGACCGCGAACCCGGTGACGAACGTCTACGTCTCGGCGTACAAGAACGCGGACACCGCGGTCATCGTCGCCGTCAACAAGAACACCTCGGCGGTCACCCAGCAGTTCACCCTGGCCGGCACCACCGCGTCCGGCCCCGTCGCGAACTGGCTGACCGACTCGAGCCGCAACGTCGCACCGCAGAACACCCTCACCATGACCAACGGCTCGGTCAGCGTCACCCTCCCGGCCCACAGCGCCATGACGTTGGTAATCAGCGTGAACGGTGCCTCGTCGCCCAGCCCGTCACCGAGCGTGTCGCCCACGGCCGTCCCCACGACGACCCCTCCGGCGGGCACGGCGCCCCGGGTCACCTACACCACGAACACCTGGAGCACCGGCCTCACGGCAAATATCAGCATCACGAACGCCGGGCCGGCCACTATCGACGGCTGGACCCTGAGCTTCACCTTGCCCTCCGGCCAGTCCATCACGTCCGGCTGGAACGCCACCTACACTCCGGCCAGCGGTCAGGTGAACGCCCGCAACGTCAGCTACAACGCGACGCTCGCCCCCGGTGCCACCACCGACATCGGTTTCCAGGCAACCCACACCGGCAACACCGCCGCCCCGACCGCCTTCACCCTCAACGGCATCCCCTGCACCGTGGCCTGATCGCCCGCGCCCGGTTCCCGCACTCCTCCGGAACCGGGCGGCATCCCCATCAACCAGGCGGCGGTACGGCATGGCCGCGACCGCCACCCGCTCAGGGAGGAAGCATGCCCCACCTTTCCCGGTCGCTGATGGCGGCCGCCGCGAGCGCACTGGCCGTAGCCGGTGCCGCACTGGTACTGCCGGGCCTGGCGGACGCGGCCACCACCACCGGCGCCGTCGTCGGGGGCCAGTCCGGCCGGTGTATCGACGTGCCGAACGCATCCCAGACCAACGGCACCCAGGTGCAGTTGTACGACTGCACCAACGCCGCCAACCAGACCTGGACGTACACCGCCAGCAACCAACTGCAGGTGTACGGCAACAAGTGCCTCGACGCCAACGGCAAGGGCACCAGCAACGGCACCACCGTGATCATCTGGGACTGCAACGGCCAGACCAACCAGCAGTGGAACCTGAACAGCAACGGCACGATCACCGGCCAGCAGTCCGGACTCTGCGTCGACGCCACCGGCGCGGCGACCGGCAACGGCACCAAGCTGATCCTCTGGTCCTGCAACGGCCAGAGCAACCAGCAGTTCCACCTGGTCCCGTCCGGCGGCCCGACCTCCCCGCCGCCGTCCGGCAGCTGCACGCTGCCCTCGACGTACCACTGGACGTCGACCGGCCCGCTGGCGACACCGAAGTCGGGCTGGGTCGGGCTAAAGGACTTCTCCAACGTCGTCTACAACGGCAAGCACCTGGTCTACGCCTCGACGACGAACACGGCCGGATCGTACGGCTCGATGAACTTCGGCCTCTTCACCAACTGGTCGGACATGGCCTCGGCCCCGCAGAACACGATGTCCTCGGGCACCGTGGCGCCGACCCTGTTCTACTTCGCGCCGAAGAACATCTGGGTGATCGCCTCGCAATGGGGCGCCACACCGTTCTTCTACCGCACGGCCAGCGACCCCACCAACCCGAACGGATGGTCATCGAACCAGCCCCTGTTCACCGGTAGCCTCTCCGGCGGCGCGGCCCCGATCGACCAGACGCTCATCGGCGACGACCAGAACATGTACCTGTTCTTCGCCGGCGACAACGGCAACATCTACCGAGCCAGCATGCCGATCGGCAACTTCCCGGGCAGCTTCGGCTCCAACTACACCACCATCATGAGCGACTCGCAGGCCAACCTCTTCGAGGCCGTCCAGGTCTACAAGATCCAGGGCCAGAGCCAATACCTCATGATCGTCGAAGCGATGGGCGCCCGCGGCCGCTACTTCCGATCGTTCACCGCCACCAGCCTGGGCGGTTCCTGGACCCCCAACGCCGCGACCGAGAGCAACCCCTTCGCCGGCAAGGCCAACAGCGGCGCCACGTGGACCAACGACATCAGCCACGGCGACCTCGTGCGCAACAACCCCGACCAGACCATGACCGTCGACCCCTGCAACCTGCAGCTCCTCTACCAGGGACGCGACCCCAGCTCCGACGGCACCAGCTACAACCTGCTGCCGTGGCGTCCGGCTCTGCTGACCCTGCAGCGATAGGAGCCCAGCCGCTCCACCCCGGCGTTCCGGCCGGGCAGGCCAACGCCTGCCCGGCGGTTCGCCGTTCCGCCCGGACAACGCTACTTCGCCGAGATTCGGTATCCAGTCCAGCTCACGTTCTGCTGCAGGATGGCTCGGATTTTGGTAGTTCGAATCCTCGAATTCAGGTCATTCGCTCCGGGCAGGCCTGCATCAGCAGAGCTGGGTCCTGCCTGAGTGCTCGAAGGCCGAGTGTTTCCTGGGCGATTCTCATGCGGGCGCGCAGCAGTCTCGAGACCGGCTCCCGCAGCCCCTCCGGCAGCCAGGCCAGCAGGTCGCTATGGTCGGCGATGCCGGTATTGGACCTGTCCGGGCGGGGATTGCCGTTGGCGAGCAGCCAGTCGTACAGCCCGGCCGCCGGCTGAAGGGGCGGCAGCCGGTGCGCGATCGCCGCGGCGGCGGCGTTCGTGGCGATGCGTAATCCGGCGAGGTCCAGGTCGCCCACGTAGTAGAGCGCGGTCGGCGTGGGGTCGAGCAGCGTCACGGCGGTGATGGAGGTGGGGAACTGATTGCCGCCGCCCCAGCCGATGTGCAGGTCGGGGCGAAATTCGGGGCTGAGCCGGCGTGCCGCCTCCAGGAACGAGTGGAAGGTCGCGTTGTTCTCCGCTACGAGTAACCGCGTCGGTCCCCTGCCGGGAACGTGCTGGGAGGGGAAGGGCACGGGCGTGGGGTAACAGGCGAGGAGATCGAGGGTCAGCGCGCCGGTGGCGAACAATCGTTTGGTCGTCTCAACAGCGAGCGCCTTCTCGTCGTTGAGGATCTCCAACGATCGCTCCTCGAGGGGTACGGGCGAGGCGTCGGGGTTGTTTCGCAGCCAGGTGGCGATTCGGTCGAGAAGTTCAAGTTCGTCCGGCCGGGTCGCAAGGGCGGCGGCGGCTTCTAGCGCCTGTGGCCAGACCCGCGGCGCCGGCGCCAGGAGGGTCCGGCGGGGCTTGGCCGGCTTGCCCACCCAGAGCGGCAGGGGTGGTTTTGTCCGGTCGTCCCAGCCGGTCCGTGTCTTCGGCAGCACGACGGCGCCCTCTTCGGCGAGACCGGCCAGGACGCCGGCGAGCCGGGCTCGGGCCGTTGGATCGCCGACGAGCGTCGGGTCGACGGCGGTGGCATGCCGGAGCAAGCCGTCGACCCGGATGCGGCTGGTCGGCTGTTCCGACACGTACGAGATGATGATGTCAACGAGTGCAGTCGTCATGTCGATGTCCGGGAGTCCGGTTCGTCATGCGCGACCCGGACGCCGGTGATGAGACGCTGGTCGGCTTCCTCGGTGATCGTGTCGTCGGGGACGATGTAGCGGCGGTTACGCGTACGGCCCGGGCGGTTGTCCAATCGGATGACGTTGGGGAACCGGGAGACCGCGTCCGGGTCCTTCACGCCGGTGGTGTAGACCAGCTGCACTTTGTGCGCGCCGGCGACCGCCCGCTGGAGACCGACGAGGCTGCCGTGGGAAGCACGACCGATCGGGTTGTCGAGCAGGAGGACCCCGCCGGAGCGATCCCGGCGTCCGGCGTTCACCGCACGCAGCGCCGCGATGGTGCAGTAGAGCGCGACGCAGACGGTCAGCTTCTCGCCGCCGGACCATTTGCCGAGACGGGTGATGTCCTCGGTGGTGGGCAGGACGTCCAGGGCGGGTTTGAGGACCTTGACGGTGAAGCCCCTGGTTCCGGCCGCCTCGTGCACGGCGTCTTTGAGCAGCGGCAGTCCTTCCGGCTTGACGCCGTCGGCGATGCGTCGCTCCACGACGCGGTTGACGTAAGTGCGCAGGTCCGCATCGCTGGCGGGTGGATCGAAGGCGATTCTGAGCATCTGTTTCCCGGCCCAGCCGCCAGTCTTGGTTGCCACCCGCGAGTACCGCTCGGCCTTGCGCAAGGTGTCGAGGGTGTTCGAGACCAGGCGGGCGAGGGAGTCGGTCACGATCGCCTGGTCCTTGGCGATGTCGGCGAGCTCTCCGCCGATCACGTCCGCGCGCAGTCTGAGCTGCTTGGCGAGTGATCCCGCGTGCTGAGCCAGCATCTCTTCGGTGTCGTGGAGGACGCGGTCCTTCGCGGGCGTGGTGACTCCCGGGTACCTGCCGCCTGTTGTTCGTAGGTCGCCGACCGCGTTCGCTCGGGAGATCGCGGCCTCGCTCGCGCGTTTCTCGGTGCCGCGCATGGCCTGGATGACTGCCTGTTTGCTGGTCTTGGCCTCGTCGTCGGTTCCGGAGAACGGCGGGACGACTCGCTCGACCGGCTCGGGTAGACCGTCGGCGAGCAACTCGAACGCCGTGATCCGGCCCTGGAGGTCGCGCTGCTTGCCCTCGAGCTCGCCGAGTTCGCTCTCCGCGGTTGTCCGTCTCTCGACGCACGCCTGGCCGATCTCGTCCTGCTCGGCCGCCAGGGCGTCAGCGTGCTCGGCCGTGCTCGGTTCGATCGGCAAGGCGCGCCTGGGCGGGTCGACGCGCCGCGCTCGGATTCTGGCGAGCGTCGCGCGGTGTTGTTCGATGTCGCCGGCGGCTCGGCCCTGCCGTCCGACCGCCGCCTCCTTCGCCTCCCGGGCGCCGGCCAGTGCCGCCGCACGGCCCGGCTTCGTCTGCCCCTCCGCGCTGGTCAGCAAGCCAGCGGCACGTTGGGTGGTCGCGGAGGTGACTGGGGCGAGTGCCTGTGTCTCGATCGCCAGCGCCGCGCTGAGGTTGCTTTCCCGCTCGGCGAGGACCGACTGGGAAGCCTGGACCTGCCAGGCGCGGGCGGCCTCCTGACGTCGGGCGCGGAGCACGTCGACGGACACCGCCGGATCGTCGGTGACCTCCGGGTCGGCGTCGAGGATGGTCAGCCCGGCTGCCTCGGTCCGGTAGGCGTCAGCGGTCCTGCCTTCGGCGTCGGCGAGCCTGCTCCGCTCCGCGGCCAGGTCGAGCGCACGGTTCGCCTCCGCCGTGCGACCCTCGACCTGACCGTGGGCGTCCCTCGATCGTGCCTGGGCTTGGGCGAGGTCGGTGCGCCACTGGGCGGCTCTGCCCATCTTCGGGATCAGCGCGGAGAGGATCGCCCGGGAGGTTTCGATTCGAGAGATCTGCCGTTGTGTGCGCTGCTCGGTTGCCCGGTCCTCGGCTTCCGCCCGGTCGAGTTCGGCGAGGTCCGCGCGGGTCTTTCCGATTGCCGCCTCGATGTCGAGCAGGGTGGTGTCGAGGTCGTTCACCCGGCCGGCGAGGCTCTCGAGATACCCGGTGGGGCAATCGGCGAGCAGTTCGGTGAGCTCGCCGAGCAGAGCGCGATCGGCTTCACGCGCCTCGGTCAGCCGGGACTGCTGCTCGTCGTACGTCTCGGCGCGGGCAGCGATCTGCCGGACGGTCCCCTCGGCCCAGGTCGGGTCGACCAAGCCGTGCTGCAGTCCGGTCCATACCGGGCCCGGTTCCGCCGGGTCGGTGCGGGTGGCGCCGACGATGGCGGCGGCAGCGCGGGCAGTGTAGACACCGACGAGTGCGGTGGTCGCCGTGTCCACGATGGCCAGCGCGATCTCGGCGTCCTCCGCCTGGGCGGTGGGGATGACGAGACCGACGCCGAGACGTGCCAGGTTCGGGTCCGTGACCGTCTCCAGCAGGCGGCCGGTGGGCAGGAGCGTGCGCAGGTGCGCCCAACCGGTCTCGGCCGTGATGTCGTACTCGGCCAGGACGGCTTGGACCCGCTCGGCGTCGACGGTGGTGGGTAGCAGCCCGGTCCGCGCGTGTACGTCGAGGATCCGCCGGTCGTCGATGCGCTCGGCCTCCAGCCGGACGAGCGCCACATCGGTGTCGAGAACCGCGTCCGACAGCCGCCGGGTCAGCGTGTCGGCCTCTGCCCAGAGGTCCACGGGGGCGTCGCCGGTGGCCTCGGTCAGGTCCTGCAAACGTTCCCGTGCGACGAGCTTGGTCGCGCGTTCGACGAGGACGGCGCGTTGCTCCGCGAGTCGGGTGCGCTCCGCGTCGAGCCGTACCTGCTCACCCGTCTGCGTGGTGAGGGTGCCGGTCAGCGCGTGCCGGACCGCCGGGCGTTGTTCCCGACGGCTCTGGACCTCGTCCAGGAGCTCCGTGAGGGTGGCGTGCTGTTCGGCGAGAAGCGCGTCGTGCTCGGCCGGATCGGTCTGCTCGGCCGGGAGCGCGCCGTCGCGGACCGCCGTGCGGAGGTCGCTGGCCAGCGACTCCAGCCGGGCGGTCGCGATCGCGGCGTCCCGGTCGGCGGCCTGGGCCCGCAGACCGGCTTCCTTCGCCGCGGCGCGGTGAGCGTCGACGTCTGCCTTCGCCGTCGTGGCGGCCTCGGCAGCCCGTTGGGCCTCAGCCCGGTGCGCCTGGGTCAGCGTGCGCAACCGGGTTCGCAGCCGGGCGGTGTGCTGGTCGTGCTCGCGTCGCAGTGGGGCGGTCCGCTCGCGTTCCTCGCCGGCCTCCCGCCGGGTGCGCTCCAGTGCGTCCTGCAACTCCCGTTTCTGCGCGAGATGTCCGGCTGCTTCCCACGCCTCGATGAGCCCAGCGATGTCCTCGACATCGTCTTCGGCCGCGTCGAGTTGCTCGTGCGCGGCGTCGAGGCGCATCTGGGCGGCACGTTGCTCGTACAGGTAGACAAGCTCGTAGGCGGCACCTCCCTCGGTCACGGCGGCGGCGCGGCGCTTCTCGATGCCGTCGCGCTGAGCGGCCAGCTCCTCGATTTTCTCGCCGGCTTGGACGACGGTCGCGGCGAAGGCGGCGGACAGCCTCGCCGCCTCGTCGACGGCCCGCCGGAGGGCGTCCGCCGACGCGGTGACCTCCTGCTGGCAGACGTGAATGCGATCCAGCCCTGTTGCCGAGTCGAGGCAGAACTCACGCTCGGCCGTCTTGGCGGGTTTGGTGGCGAGCAGCGAGGCGATCGAGGCCAGCCGATCGGCGACGCTGATCGCGTCGTCCGGCGCGACCGTGAGATCGATGAGCAGGTCGATGAATTCGCGGGCGGACGAGAAGCGGAACATGTCCTCCACGCCGCCCTCGACGTGGTTCATCTGTTTCTGGGTACGAAACAGCGCCGGGTCGAGGCCTCGGCTGGTCAACGCGGTCGTCCACTCGTGCTGTTTCTCGGCGACGACCAAATCCATCGCCTGCGGGTAGGTCGCGGCGAATCCCCTCAGCGCGGCGACGTAGGCCGCCCGGCGACACGGCTCGCCGGCGGTGTCGAGGATCGGCAGGTGTGCCAGGTCGAGCACGCCCGGCACCGCGTAGAACGCGTAGTACGTGGTGTCGAGCCGGTCGCGGGCCCGGTCGGCGTCGGCGGGACGGCGCAGGTCGGACCATTCGTAAACCACACCGGTGATGAGCACGCGGTCCGGCGAGCCGTCCAGGGTGTCCGAGGCGGCCGGGTGCCACGCCGCGACGGTGTGGGCGGTGTCGCCACTGTCCACGTAATCGGTGAGGCTGCGTTTCACCGTACGGCCCATGAAGTCGATCGCCCGGGGCAGCAGCATCGCGTAGAACAGCGACAGCAGCGAGGATTTTCCGCCGCCGTTGCGCAGCCACACGACCGAGTCGGCGGGACGGCCGCCGCTGCCGCTGCCGCCGGGCGCGGTGAGGTCGAGCGTGACGTCGGTGAACCGGGCGGATCGTTCTCCGATCGAGTGGAGCCGGAACGCGGCCAGGTGGTAGGTCACGCGTCTTCCCCGTCTCCGGCGGCGAGCCGTTGACCGGTGGCCGGCGGGCGTGGGTGCGGCCGGCGGGCGATCTCCGCGAGGTAGGTGTACGCCGGTTCACCGGCCATGTCCTTGACCTGGATGCGGAACCGCTCGGTGAGCATCCACATCCCGCCGGTGCTGTCGGCGCGGGCCATGCCCTGCTCCGCGAGCCATCCGAGGACGTTGCGAACCCAGTACAGGGTGCACTTGGGCGACAGCCGCCCGGAGGCACGCCCTCGGTCGCCGACGAGCGTGGACGGCATCTCGTGGTAGGCCCGCCACGCCTCGTCCAAGCCGTCGTCGGGGACCGGTTCGCCGGCGGCGTCGTGCTGCTGCAGGCGCTCGCACATGGCACGCATCCACTGCTCGAACTCGAGGTCCGCGACCCGGCGGATCCGTTCCTCCTCCAGGTCAGCCGGCGTGGGGTAGGCGTAGGCGGCCACGCCGACCAGGACGAGGCCGGCCATCAGGCGCCCGATCCGGGTCGCCGCGTGTGGCATGTCGCCGACCCGGTAGGCGAACGGGGACTCCGGGCTGACACCGAGGACGAGTCCGAGGTCGCCGTCGGACAGGACGCGGGCTTGCAGGCCGTGCAGGACGGCGTCAGCGGCGATCCGGAAGTCGGATTCGGTACGGTACCGGCCGAGCACCCGGCGATACTCCTGGCTGCGCCCGGGCCGCTGGGTCGGCTGCAGGGCGTACGCGATCAGGGTCCCGATGTCGGTGTGATCGTTCTGTGTCAGAGTCATGGCAGCGCCTCGGTGACCGGTTGCGGGTCGGCTGCCGCCAGGGCGTCCGGATGCGCGACGATGATCAGGTCGTCGCCCTCCCATCCCGGCAGTTCCAGCTTGCGGGTGTCGGCGTCCGCGACCGCTCGCGGCCCGAGGACTCGCGCCGTCAGGTCCGCCGACGCGAGGTGCTCATTGTCGGCTGCCTCGGGCGCGAAGCACCACAGTGCGGCCAGCGCCAGGATCTCCGCGGCTCGCTGCCGGTCGGCAGGGTCGTCGAGGCCGGGATCGGTCAGGGCATCGGCGAGTAACGCCGACAGCCGCGCGGGCAGGCCGGTCCGGACGACGACCCGCCGCGCGGCCGCCACGACATGCGGCCCGATGGTCGGCGGATCCGGATCTCCCGCCTCGTCATCGGCGTCCGGGTCACGATCGTCGTCGGTGGCATCGCGTACCGCCCACAGGTCGTAGACCAGCCGATACAGCCTGGGCAGCTTCGGCGGCCGGGGACCGGTGACATCCGACAGCCATCGGTCGGTGACCGTCAGCGCGGTCCCGCTGTCCAGGCTGAGCAGCGGGGTGAGGATCTCCCGGTCGAGGTCGGGCAGGTGCCCCAGAGCCGGTGGCCGGAACGATTGCCGATTCTGCTCCTCCAGGAACACGCCGCGGGCGGAGAGGACCTGCCGGTGCAGCGCGTCGTGCCGCCGCGAGCACTCCGTGAGCAGCGCGGCGATCCGGGCGGCCGCCATGGTCACCTGCAGGTCGTCGGACTCCAGCGACTCCCGGACCTTCGCGAGCAGGCGGTGGTCGGCCTCCATCCGGCCCGCGATGTGGTCCCGGGCCGCGGCGAGGCGTTGCGGAACGACCGTCGCCCATTCCTGGGTGACGGCGCGCAGGTCCCGGCGGGTGTTCTTGATCAGCTCGAGGAGATCCTCCGCGAGCGAGACCGACAACAGCCGGGCCCGGACCGCGGCGCGTTCCGCGGCGTCGAACGCCCCCTTGGCCAGCTGGCGTTCCAGCAGCACCTCGTTGGCTACCTGCTCGTCCTCGACGTCGAACTCCAGGCCACCCACCAGCGCGTTGATGGCGTCGCGAGTGGCTTTGAGGACGACCTCGCCGCGCCCCGCGTCCTCCCACTCGACCAGCAGCCGGAACTGGACCTGCCGTTGCTGGTGTGCCCCGGCCGCATCGGTGAAGTCGCTGATCCGGTAGGTGAATGGCGCCTCGCGCTCCCCTCGGTTGAGGAGAGCGTCGACGGTGTACTCGCCGACCCGGCGATGCTCGGCGGGCGTCCGCTCCGGTGCGGCACGCCGGGCGAGCACCGTGAGGCCATCCACCACCTCGGCGTAGGTCGCCTCCTCCGCGAAGCCCTGCCGGGCGATGACCAGATCGATCGCGGCGAGAGCGAACGTGGCGATGTCGTACGTGGCCGCCGGCCAGTCCTGCCGGTTCGCGGCGACGATCGCCTCGGTGATCGGGCGGGACCGCATCAGCACCGCGACCCGCGCCGGGAAGGTCCGGTCGAAGACCGAGAGCTCAGCCGGAGCCGGCGACCCGGACAGGGCCGGGCCGCCCGGAAGGCTGAACAACTCGTCCATTCGATCCCCCGCCGGTCCGCGCGTACCCGCACGATAACCGACGGCTACTCCGGTTCCGTGCGCTCCAGGTCCGGGTCTTCCCGGTAGTCGCTGGGAACATCGACCATCTCGGTCTCCGGCCGGAAGCCGGGATCCAGCCGGACGAGATCCCACTCGTTGATCCAGGCCCGGACGTACTGCCGCATTCGGGTCGCACCGAGCCGCTCCAGGCCGGTCACCTCGGGCGGCTGCCAACGGAACGCCCGGCCGTGCAGTTCGCGCAGGCGATCGTACGTCTGCTTGAGCTCGACGTCGTCGGGCGGGGTGAGCAGATGCATCTCCCGGTCGATGATCCGCATGCCCACCTCGGCCGCCGCGGCGAGCGCGTCCGCTTCCGGCGTGCCCTTGGCGCGGATCTTCGCGGGCAGCAGCTCCTGGTCGTTGCGGTTCCGGATGACCTCCGCCTCGAAGTCGTCGGTCATCGCGAACACCGACGCGAGAGGTACGCCGGGGCCGTGCTCGCCGCGCATCCAGCGGGACAGTTCCGCGTACGACTTGGCGCGCTGCAGGAGTGAGTACCGCCCGATGAGCTCGACCTCGTCGAAGAGCACCAGCCAGCCGGGCGAGCCGGCGGCGGCGAGCAGCCGGGCGACGAACCGTGGCCGCTGCCGCGCGAGCTCCGCCACGGCGACCGGTGGGAGGTTCGGGCGGCGCTCGCCGATCTCCTTCAGGCGCCGCTTCAGCTCGGGCACGGCGATCGGGTCACCGGACCAGAACCGCAGAATGGTCTCGGCGAAGGCGGCGTCCCGCTCCCGGGCGTGGGCGAACAGCGAAAGCGTAGCGGGGAACCGCTCGTTGAGCTCGGCGCCGCTCGACGCCGCCCAGCGCAGCAGCTCCGCGTAACCGCGGCCGTCGAGGTCGAGCGCCATGGCCGCCTCGATGATCGCGGGCCGGGCCTGCCCGGCCCGCAGCGCGGAGTCGGCCGCCGCCCGGAAGACCTTCGCCGGGTCGTACAGCGGGGTCTCCTTGCTGATCACCACGCGGCTGACCGTCCAACCGGCGTCGAGAGCGAGCCGGGCGAGGTGCTCCAGCAGGTGGCTCTTGCCCGCGCCGAACCCGCCGCCGAGCAGCAGCCCACCGCTGTTGCCATCGGCGGCTTCCCCGCACAGGACCTGAAACCGGTCCTCGATCGCGCTCTGCCCGCTGCCCAGCGCGGCCACCGCGTCGCGGCTCGGCACACCGGCCCGCAGCGCCTCGATCGCCCGGCGGCCCATGACGGACGGGCTCACCCCCGCACCCGATCCGGTCATCGCTCCTCCTGCCCGCGGGCGCCGATCCGGACCAGCGTCGCGTACGGGTTGGCTCGCCGCCGGTCCCGCACCTCGTCGACCACCCGCATCCGCAAGGCGGTGTACGCGGGCAGGCCACGCGCCTCGTCGCTGACCAGCGGCGGCGGCAGCTGGACGGCGACGAACAGCCCTTCCGTCTCGTCGGTGGCATCGATCAGCTGGCGCACCAGTTCGTAGGCGTCGAGCGTGGCCGGCTTCGAGTAGTAGAACCCGTCGCGCAGCCCGACCGGCGGACGGCGGGTGACCGCGAGCCGGTCGAGATCCAGACGCAGCACGAGCCCGGACCGGCCGGCGATCCGCAGCCAGCGGGTCATCGACAGCAGCAGGGGTCTCGCGTTGTATCGGTTCACTTTGGTGCGCAGTCCCACCCCGCGCAGGTCGGCGGCGGCGAGCCGCTCGCCCCGCAGCCAGCCGATGACCGTCTCCCGCTCGGTTGCGCTCACATCCCCGCGCCCCAGGCGCTCCTGGCACAGCCGCAGCATCGCCACCCGGAACTCGTGGCTGAGCTCGGTGTCCCGCAGCACGATCTGCTCGATCGCCCGGCGGACGCTGCGATACAGCTCGGCGGCGTCGACGTCGTGGTGCCGGGCGATCGCAGCCAGGTCGACCCGGTCGCCGTCGCCGGGAGCGGGGAAGGCCGCCCGCTCCAGCGCGGCCCGCACCACCGCGCCGGCCAGCGCGACCCAGTCGAGCTGGGCGGCGATCGCGATGAACACCTGGTCGATCAGGTGGACGCGAGTGGTCGCGGCGTCCACCGCCGCGTGCTCGAACGAGTCGCCCGCCGTCGCGAAGCCGTGCGACAGGCGCAGGCGTTCCGCGTCGTCGCCGACGGACAGGAGCTTGACGGCGGCGCCGCCGCGCGCGATGTAGTCGGTCAGGTACTCCCGCTCGACGAACTCGAGGTAGTCGTGCGCGGCTATGGTCGCGACCGTCATGGCTGCTCCCCGGCGACCTCGTCGGCCGTGAACGACACCCCCCAGTACCGCTGCTGCTGACCGTTGCGGGCCACCGTGATCAACGTGCCGGAGCCCTTGGTGCCGGTGCTCGCCGCCCAGCGCAGGGTGCGCGGACTGCGCGCGGTGCGGGTCACGGCGCTCTGGTCGAGCAGGTAGAGGTCGCGGGCGAACTCCTGCTTGGAGTACTGGCCGCGCTGACCGGGCAGCAGGGTCAGCACCGACCAGATGTCGACCAACCGGACCACCGCGTCCGGCCGCGTGTCGGTGCTCGAAACGAGCAGCTCGTACGCCGAGCGGAGGCTGTCGAGGAACGGCTCGGCCTTGAACCGGGCCCCTCGCTCCTGGGCGCGGGCGAGCGTGGTGACCAGCACCGACGGTCGAAGCCGGCGGTCGCGGACCTTGTCCACCTCGATCGCCGCCTCGCCGGGTAGGACCCGGAGCAGCGACGGATAACACAGCAGCCGGTCGTCCTCCTCGACGATCGACAGCCCGCGCGCCTCGGCCTCGGCCAGCAGCTCCTTGACGTAGTCGCCGGACGAGAGGTAGGCCTGCTCGTCGAAGTCGAAACCGTCGGCGAGCGAGCGGGTGCCACCGGCGAGCGCCTCCGCCGCCTCGCCCGCCGCCGCGAGCGACTTCCGCAGGTCTCGCACCTGACCGATGCGGGCGGCGCCGTGCGCCCGCTTCAGCTCGCGAACCAGCGCGGTCGCGGTGCGCAACGTCGCCTCGGCGTCACGCTCTGTCCGGGCGAGAGCGGCCTCCATTGTGCCCGGAACATCCGTCTGGCTGCTTGATGTGCCGGCCTCTGTCTGAGACACCGTGAAATTTCCCCCAATAGGCTGACTGAGCAGGCCGATAGAGTATGCACCGTGATCCAGCGGTCTGGTTCCCCCGACGGGCGGTGGGTCCCGCCCGGGCGCGCGGCCGTGGTCGGCGACCATGCTATCCCCGGCGGCCTGTTCTACCTAGGCCGCCGGCTAGGGCCACCCGCAAGTGTCGAGCCCGCGCTGATCAACCCGGAATTGCCCGTCACGAAACCGGGCGAGCCGCCCGCGGCCGGCCAGGCCGGAGCGCAGCCGGCCTACCACCTGCTGTCCCCCGCGGACCGCGGGGAGTATCTGGAGTGGCTGGCCGGCGGCCGGCAGGCCGCCGTCGCTCCCGCCCTGGTGCTGCTGTTCTGCTCCGGTCTGGAGCGCCGGGTGCTGATGGACGCCGACGACGACCCGGGGGTGCGCGCGGAGCTTCCGGCGATCATCGCCGAGGTGCGCCGACTGCGGGCCCGATACGGCGACGGCGTGGCGAGCCTGCGCCGCTTTCTCGACGATCTGCTTGCCTTGCTGGAACTGCTCGCCGCTCCGCGAGCGGTGCCCGCCGCCGGCGCCGCCCCGGCCGGCGAGTCGGGCCGGATGGGCCTGCGGGTCGCCCTGGCCCGGTTCGCGGCGGCCGGCCGGCCCGTTCCGGTCGACCTGGCCCGCGCGTGGGTCGGGGACCACCCGGCCCTGCCGCGGCGCAGCGTGCATCGGGATTGCCCGGCGGAGTTCGAACGACTCTTCACGCTGCGATATCGGGATCGGCACGGCGCCGGCCTGGTGCCTCCCGACGATGTGCCGGGCATCCGCCTCCGGTACCGGCCCGCCAACCCGGGCCTGTCCACCACCCTCGTGTGCCGGGAGGACCTGCCGGACGTCCTGGCCGAGCCTCGCTGCACCCGGGCTCTCGGCCGCCTGGTGGATGACGCCGCCACCGCCCTCGAGCCGTACCGCCAGTGGCAGGCCCGGTTTCCCCAGGGGCGGGGTTCGCTCGCCGCCGCGGCGCTCCTGCCGCGCGAGTTGGTCGACGTCGGTCATGGAGCCGTCGGCGCGCTGCGGGTCTGGGCGGAACGCCGGCTCGACGGCCGGCCGTGGACGGTCGTCGACGCCGGCGAGTTCTGGACATTCTGGCCGGCGGCGCCGGACCGGATGACACGTGACGAGTCGGCGGCGCTCCTCGCCGTGCTGGCACTGCTGGATCTCGGCGTCGAGCCCGACGTGCGGTTCGGCGCCCCGTCGCTGACCCGGCGGCCGGCCGTGCTGTTCCGCCTCGGCCGACCGGCGTCCGATCGGCCGAGCTCTCGTTTCCCCGCCGCGGCGGCGATCGTGCGATGTGCCGCCGCGGTGGCCGGGGCAACCTCGACGCCGGTCGATCCGCGGGACGCGCGCTGGGCCGCGGTGCTCGCCACCGTCCGCAACCTGGCCGCAGCACTACCCCTGGCCCCCAGCGAGGACCTCCGGCTGGCCGCGCGGCTGGCCTGGCTGCTGACGATGCGCACCGACGTCGAACGGCTCGCCCGGCACATCACGACGCTGACCGCCGCCGAACGGGAGATCGCCGGGCACTACCTGATCACGGTCGCGCAAGCGGCGAGCGGGACGGTCGGCCCGGCCGGAGTTGCCGCGCTGACCCGGGTGTACCGGATCCTCGGCCTGGAACCGGAGCTGGTCTTCCGACGGCTGCACGAGCACAGCGCCGGCGTCGCGGCCGACCTTCCCCACCCCGCGCCGCCGGCGGCGCCGGGCACCCCGCACGAGCGTGACGAGCCGATCGTCGTCCAGGTGGCCGATGGCTCCCCGAGCGGGTACGCGTTGCCCTGGACTACCGACGTCACGCTCGATTCGGGCACGATCGGCCGCAAGGTCACGGAGAGCGAAGAGGCCGCCACGCTGCTCGCGGAGATATTCGCCGACCCGGAGGACGAACGGGACGCCGCCGGTGACGCGGCGCCGGGCGGGGCCCTCGGTCGCACGTACGATGCGCTGCTGCGCGGCCTGGCCACCCGCGAATCCTGGAGCAGGACGGAGTTCGCCGAGCTCGCCGCGGCCCATGGGGTGCTGCCGGAAGGCGCGCTCGATCTGTTGAACGACGCCGCCATCGAGGTCACCGGCGCGCCCGTCGTGGTGGACGGCGATACGCTCGCGGTCGACAACGACGTACTCGTGGAGTTGCTCGCATGACGCATGGTCCGGAGAGCCTTTCGTGACGGAGCAGAGCCTGCCGGTCCGCCAAGGCCGGATCCGGCCGCGTGAGCGCGACGCGATCGTGACGTCACTGCGGGCCGGCATGGTGCCGCGCCTCGGGCAGCAGCACATCCAGGTCGGCCGGGCCGCCGAACTGCGGGCCGCGATCCACGACATCGACCGGATCGCCGACGGCGGCGCCGGTTGCCGGTTCGTCATCGGCGAGTACGGCTCGGGCAAGACGTTCTTCCTGCACCTGGTCCGCTCGATCGCGCTGGAGAAACGGCTCGTCACCGTGCACGCCGACCTGTCGCCGGATCGGCGGCTGCACGCCGCGTCCGGCCAGGCACGCAGCCTGTACGCGGAGCTGATGCGCAACCTGGCCACCCGCGCCCGCCCGGACGGCGGGGCGCTGGCGAGCGTGGTGGAACGGTTCGTCACCAAAGCGCTCGACGAGGCTAACGCGAGCGGCGACGACCCGGCGGAGACGATCCGGGCCAGGCTGGCCACGGTCGCCGAGCTGACCGGCGGCTACGACTTCGCGAGCGTGGTGGGCGCCTATTGGCGGGGGTACGACAGCGGCGACGAGCAGCTTCGCGGCAACGCCGTTCGCTGGCTGCGCGGCGAGTTCACCAGCCGGGTCGACGCCCGGGCCGCGCTCGGCGTGCGGACGATCGTGGACGACGCGTCCGTTTACGACCACCTCAAGCTGCTGGCGCGCTTCGTCCGGCTGGCCGGCTTCGGCGGGCTGCTCGTGTGCCTGGACGAGATGGTCAACCTATACAAGATCACCGGATCGGCCGTCCGCAACGCCAACTACGAACAAATCCTGCGGATCGTCAACGACACCGCTCAGGGCGGCGCCGAGCATCTCGGCGTCCTGTTCGGCGGCACACCCGAGTTCCTCATGGACCCGCGGCGCGGCCTGTTCTCGTACCCGGCTCTGGCCTCGCGTCTCGCGCCGAACCAGTTCGCGAGCGTCGACCGGGTGGACCACTCCGGCCCGGTGACGAGTCTGGGCAGCCTCACCCCCGAGGATGTCTTCGTCCTGCTCACCAAGCTCCGGCACGTGTACGCGGGCGGCGACCCGCAGCGATACCTCGTCCCGGACGAAGCGCTCACGGCGTATATGGCGCACTGCGCGACGCGGCTCGGCGACGCGTACTTCCGGACACCGCGCGAGACGATCCGCGGCTTCCTCGACCTGCTCGCGTTGCTGGACCAGCACCCCGACCTGCGCTGGGCCGAGCTGATCCGGGAAGTCGATCTCCCTACCGCCGGGCCGGCCGGCACCGACGATGACGAACTCACTTCATTCCGGCTCTGACCGGCCGGCCGCTGCCACGCCGGTGGCGGAACAGTCGCAGGCGTACACGCTGTATCACCCGGCTGTGCAGCGATGGATCTATCAACGTGGCTGGGATCGCCTCCGCGACGCGCAGGAACGCGCCGCCGAGCTGATCATCACCGGGGAACGCGACGTGATCATCGCGTCCGCCACCGCGAACGGCAAGACCGAGGCGGCGTTGCTGCCGATCTGTTCGGTCCTGGCCCACAAGCAGGACCTGGGCGTCGGGGCCGGCGTCGCCGTGCTCTACGTGAGCCCACTCAAAGCCTTGATCAATGACCAGTACGACCGCATTTGCGACCTCGCCGGCGCGCTCGATCTGGTCGTACACCGCTGGCACGGCGACGCGCCGGCGGCCGGCAAAGCCCGCGTCCTGCGTACGCCTGCCGGGCTTTTGCTCATCACCCCGGAGTCGTTGGAGGCCCTCCTGGTCCGGCACCCCGACCGGATCCGCCGGATCTTCGGCGGGCTCCGGTACGTCGTGGTCGACGAACTGCACTCCTTCGCCGGCACCGAACGCGGTGCCCAGCTGCAGGCGCTGCTCCACCGGGTGGAGGCGGCCGCGGCCCGGCGAATACCGCGAGTCGCCCTGTCCGCGACCCTCGGCGACTACGCCGGCGCCGCGGAATTCCTCCGGCCGCGGCACGGATCCCAGGTTGCGGTAGTCGCCTCCACCGAGCCCGGCGGCGAGATCCGGCTTCAGGTACGCGGCTATCTCCAACCGGCCGCCCCGGCCGTACCGGAGAAGGAGCCCGCCGACCGGGCCGCCATCGCCGACCACCTCTTCCAAACCCTGCGCGGCACCGACAACCTGGTGTTCGCCAACTCCCGGGCGGCCGTCGAGGTCTACGCCGACATGCTGACCCAGCGGGCCGTACGGAGTGGGCTGCCCGCGACCTTCCTCGCACACCACGGAAGCCTCGCCAAGGAGGTGCGCGAGCACGTCGAGCAGCGGCTCAAGGACTCGGCCACCCCGGTGACGGCGATCTGCACCTCGACACTGGAGCTGGGTCTGGACGTCGGCACGGTGGACTCGGTGGCCCAGATCGGTGCGCCGCCGAGCGTCGCCGGCCTGCGCCAGCGACTCGGACGCTCCGGTCGCCGGCCCGGCCGCCCGGCCGTCCTGCGGGTCTACGTCGCTGAACCCGAACTCACGGCCGGCCTCAGCCCGACCGATGCCCTGCGCGCGGAGCTGTTCCAAGCCGTGGCGATGATCGAGCTGCTGATCGCATCCTGGTACGAGGCGCCCGACACCGCGGGACTGCACCTGTCCACCCTCATCCAGCAGGTGTTGTCGGCCACCGTGCAGCACGGCGGCGCGACGGCCGCCCAGCTTTTCGACCTGCTCTGCGCCCGCGGGCCGTTCCATCGTGTCGACCGCCCGACCTTCGCCGCCGTCCTGCGTGATCTCGGCCGGCACGAACTGCTCGAGCAGCAGCCCGGCGGCCTGCTGCTGCCCGGCCGGGAAGGCGAACGGCTGCTGGCCCACTACAGCTTCTACGCCTCGTTCCGGACTTCGATGGACTACCGGCTGGTCGCCGACGGCTACACGCTCGGCTCCCTCCCCGTCGACCGCCCGATCCTGCCCGGCACGTTCCTGATCTTCGGCGGTGCGCGGTGGCGCGTCATCTCGGTGGACAGCGCCCAGCGCGTGATCGAGCTGACGGCCGCCGAGGCGGGACGGCCACCGGTCTTCCCCGGCACCGGCGGCGAGGTCGCCGACGAGGTGCGGCGGGCGATGCACCGGTTGTACCGGTCGACTGCGGTGCCCCGATACCTAGACGCCACCGCGCGGACAATGCTGGCGGAGGGCCGAGCCGGATTCCACGCGTACGGCCACGCCACCAGCCGGATCTTCGCCCAGCAAGCCGAGACGGTCCTCTTCCCCTGGCGGGGTGACCGGATCATGAACACGCTCGCCGTCGTCCTCGCCACCCACGGCCTGACGGTCGGCCAGGACGGACTGGCCATCACGGTGGGCAACTGCTCGCCGACCCAACTCAGGGAGCTGATCCGGAAGCTCGCCGCCGGTCCGGCGCCCGAACCGGACGCGCTCGCGGCGACCGTCCGCGCCAAGGTCCACGACAAGTACGACCGATACCTCAGCGAAGAAGTACTCAACCGCGCGTACGCCGCTCGTGCACTCGACGTACCAGGCGCGTGGGCGACCCTGGTGGAACTGACCGGCGCCTGACCGCGCTTCTTCCCGTACGTGTCCGGTGTGTCGGTGCCATCGCTCTCCCTCGCGACCCGCCAGGGTGACCGAATCGTCGATCAAGAGGATGTAGGAGTGCCTGCCACGGCCGCTACCAAACCTCGCACGCTTCCCATCGAAGCCGACCCAGCCACGAGAACACGGCATGCGGAGGTTTTGTGTGACTCCCCCCGACCCCGCGACTCCAAACCTCCGCCATGCGCTGACCAGCACAAACACGCTGGACGTCGGCCAGCCGAAGGCAACAAAGCCGCTTCGCTCTTACGAGTCAAGCGGCGACCAAGGCGTTGACCAGGGAGAACATGGTGCAGACTCGGTGCCCGGGGCGGGTCTCGAACCCGCACGCCTCTTCGAGGCAGCCGCTTTTAAGGCGGCCGTGTCTGCCATTCCACCACCCGGGCGGCGTGTAACACCGTATCGGTTGCCGCCCGGGCGGTGGAATCCGGCTAGTGGGCTCCCGCGCCGACCGTTTCGCGGTCGTCGGGTAGGTCCACCCGGGGGGTGACGTGGGTGAACTCCTCGCGCGGGGCGTGCAACTGGCCCAGGGCGATCGTCTCGCGGCGCAGGAAGAAGGCCAGCGTCCAGTCCGCGACCACCCGGACCTTGCGGTTGAAGGAGGGGATACGGCTCATGTGGTACGTGCGGTGCATGAACCACGCGGGCAGGCCCTTGACCTTGATCCCGTAGACGTGCGCCACGCCCTTGTACAGGCCCAGGCCGGCGACGCTGCCGACGTACTTGTGCCGGTATTCGCGAGGGAGGCCGCCGAGGATGACCGTGCGGATGTTGTCGGCCAGGACGCGAGCCTGGCGTACGGCGTGCTGGGCGCTCGGTGAGCAGTACGCGCCCGGGTTCGTCAGGTCGGGCACCTGGGCGCAGTCGCCGGCGCTCCACGCCCCGTCGAGCACCTCGCCAGACGAGGAGGCCACCTGCAGCGTGGGCAGGCAGGTGACGTGGCCGCGGGGGCCGCGGGGCAGGTCCGTACGGTCGAGCATGGGGGACGGCTTCACGCCAGCCGTCCAGACCAGGGTTTCGGCTTGGAAGCGGTCGCCGTCGGAGAGCACGATCTCGCCGTCGACGCAGGACTCGAGCCGGGTGTCCAGCCGCAGGTCGATGCCGCGGGCGTCGAGTGCGCGGGCCGCGTACGCACCCATCTTCGGTCCTACCTCGGGCAGGATCCGGTTGGTGGCCTCGACCAGGACGAACCTGACCTCGGACGGGTCCAGGTCGGGGTAGTACTGCAGGGCGTCGCGGACGACGTCCTCCATCTCCGCGAGCGCCTCGATGCCGGCGAAGCCGCCGCCGACGAAGACGAAGGTGAGCGATGCCTTGCGCACCGCCGGGTCGGGGGTGACCGCCGCGACGTCGAGTCGGTCCAGGATGTGGTTGCGCAGGTAGATGGCCTCGCCGATGGTCTTGAACCCGATGCCGCGCTCCCGGAGGCCGGGGATGGGCAGGGTCCGGGACACCGAGCCGGGCGCCACGATGATGTGGTCGTACGTCATCTCCGTGGACGGGCCGTCGATCGGCTGGATCGTGACCGTCTTGCGCGCGTGCTCGATCCTCGTGACCTCGCCGGACACGATGCGGCACTTGGGGAGCGCCCGGCGGAGCGGGACCACCGAGTGCCGCGGGCTGATGTTGCCGGCCGCCGCCTCGGGGAGGAACGGCTGGTAGGTCATGTGCGGCTGCGGGTCGATGACGACCACCTCGGCACGGCGCCGGGTGAGCTTCCTGGACAGGCGAAGGGCCGCGTACAACCCGACGTGACCTGCCCCTACGACAACGATGCGCTGCGGATTCACGTATCGATTGTGGCCTGCGACGGGCCGTCGCGCCTCGTTCTGTGATCTATCCCAAAGCCGTTTGTCAAGTGCCGTGACGCACATATTTCCAAGAGATTTCACGCTCTGCGCAAAAGGCGTGCTATGAGGATCGTGGCTCCCACGGCGCAGGCGATGCCCACGATCGTGGCCAGCACAAACGCGCCGCCCGCAAGATCAGCGGAGAGTCCGAGGGTGGCCACGGTGAGTACCGCCGAGACCAGCACCACCGCGCCGGCCCGCAGCAGCCAGCCGCCGACCATGTCGAAGCTCACGATCGCGTCGTACGGGAGGACGGCGGCCAGCGCGGTGAGCGTGTGTCCCAGGTAGAGCAGGGTGGCGATGGTGATCACCCGCCACAGCTCGACGTGGGCGCCGACGCCGACCGTGTCGGCGATCCAGCCGGCCACCACGACCAGCGCCGAGGAGGTGGCGCCGCGGCCGCGCGGCGCGACCGCCGGATAGATCGCGACCAGCATCAGCAGCGGCGCGGTGAGCTGGCTCGCGATCAGCTCCGCCGGCCAGGCCACGCCGATCGCGATCAGCCCGCAGAGCGCCACCGCCGCGCGGACCAGGAAGGGAAGGGCGGTGGCCTGGGCCAGCACGCCGCGGGCCGCGTCGATCTGCGCGCCAAGCTTGAACATCAGCGTCCCCTGGGGATCAGGGCGAGCCGGGCGACGTCCCGCAGCACCAGGTCGAGGCTGCCGGCGCCGGCCCAGGCGACCACCGGCACGCCGTGCTCGCGCAGCCGGCCCAGCACGTTCTCCCGCTCCAGCCGCCACAGCCGGCCGGCCAGCGGCGTCCAGTTGCCGCCGCCGGTGACCTTCGCATCGGCCGGCAGGGTGTCGACCGCGACCACGTACCGGCCGGACTGGGTGAGCTGGGCCAGCATGTCGGCCGAGCGCGGGTCGACCAGCGGGGTGAGCACCATGACCAGCGCGTCCGAGGACAGGTGGTGGATGCCGAAGACGTTGTCGTAGTCGTTCTCGTCGACCTCGACCGGGTCGGGCCGCACGTCGAGCAGCCACTCGAGCACGGTCAGGTACTGCCGGCGGCCGGTCGCCGGGCGCAGGCGGCGGGCGGCCGCGCCGTACTCCAGCAGCGACACCCGGTCACCGCGCTGCAGGTAGTGCTCGGCGATCGCGGCGGACGCCCGGACCGTGGTGTCCAGCACCGACGCGCTGCCGGCCACGCCGCCGGAGAGACCGATCTCGCCGAGCACGTCGAGCAGCAGGACCACCTCGGCGTCACGGTCGGAGAGGGTGGCGGCGACGTGCAGGTCCCGGGTACGCAGCGACACCCGCCAGTCGATGCGCCGCAGCCGGTCGCCGGGCGCGAACGGGCGTACGCCGGCAAGCTCGCCGCCCTCGCCCGGCCGGCGCGAACGGTGGTTGCCGACCAGGCCGGCGGCGGCGGGCATGGCCTCGGTCGCGTTGAACGGCTCGGTGACCGGGTAGACCCGCACGCCGCGGGCCTCGACCACCACCGGGCGGCAGGCGAGCAGGCCACCGCAGGCGGCGACGCGGGCCGCGGCCGGGCCGACCGGCTGCCGGCCCCAGCGCATCGCGTCGCCGGGCAGCTGCACCGAATACCAGCCGTCCCGGGGCACCGTGATCGCGAACGGGCGGTCCGCCTGCTCCAGCTTGAGCCACGGCGAGGTGCGGGTGCGGAGCACGACCAGGTCGTACGGGATGACGTCGGTGTTGCTCACGGTGACCGCGGCCTCGACGTGTCCACCCTCGACGATGTGTTCCTCGTCGGCCGTGATGGTCAACTCGGGCGCGGAGCGGGGCATCCGGCGGAGCCCGGCCGCGGCGCCGATCGCGAACGGCGCCGCCATCAGCACCAGGTCGACCCGGCCGAGCGCCACGCCGAGCAGCAGGAACAGGCCGGTCAGCAGCACCGCCCGGCCCAGCGCGCGGGTCGGCACCCAGGCCGGCCCGGCCCACGCCTCCCCCTCGCCGCCGGCCGCCGTGGGTGGCACCGCGGTACGCAGGGACAGCCGGTCAGTCATGCCGCGCGTAGGTCGGCAACGCCCCGCTGGCCGGCGCCGGCACGTTGGTCAGCACCTCCTGCACCACGAACGCCGGGTCGACGCGGCGCAGCCACATCTCCGGCCGGAGCGTGATGCGGTGCGCCAGGGCGGGCACCGCCACGTCCTTGACGTCCTCGGGGACCACGAAGTCGCGGCCGGCCATCGCGGCCCGGGCCCGGGCGAGCAGCAGCAGCGCCAGCGAGCCCCGCGGCGACGAGCCGACCAGCACCGAGGGGTGCTCGCGGGTGGCCGAGGCGAGCGACACGATGTACCGGCCGATCGAGTCCTCCACGGTGATCGACTCGAGGGCGCCCTGCATCGCCTGCAGCATCCGCGCGTCGACCACCGGCGGCAGGAACGCTTCCTCCTGGCGGCGGGACATGCGGCGGCGCAGCACCTCCCACTCCTCCTCGGCGGTGGGGTAGCCGAACGAGACCCGGATCAGGAAGCGGTCGAGCTGCGCCTCGGGCAGCGGGTAGGTGCCCTCGTACTCGATCGGGTTGGCGGTGGCGAGCACGTGGAACGGCGGATCGAGGCGGTAGGTCACGCCCTCGACCGACACCTGCTTCTCCTGCATCGCCTCGAGCAGCGCGGCCTGGGTCTTCGGCGGCGTCCGGTTGATCTCGTCGGCCAGCAGCATGTTGGTGAAGACCGGGCCGGCCCGGAAGGCGAAGTCGCCCTTGCGCTGGTCGTACAGGAAGGAACCGGTGACATCCGCCGGGAGCAGGTCGGGGGTGAACTGCAGACGGCGGAAATCCAGGCCCAGCGATTGCGCGAAGCTGCGGGCGGTCAGCGTCTTGCCCAGGCCGGGCAGGTCCTCCAGCAGCACGTGGCCGCCCGCCAGGATGCCGGCCAGGACCAGTTCCAGCGACTCGCGCTTGCCCACCACGACGCTGCCGACCGAGTCCAGGACGGCACCGGCCAACCTGCCCACCTCGTACGGCGGAAGGGCGTTCTCGGTCACCGGCACACCTTTCTCACAGTCGTTCCAACGCATTCACGTAGGTCTCCAGTTCACTCGACTTCGCCGAGCGCCGCCCACGGTCGTGCAGGGCCGCCCAGAGCGGGTCGCCGAGCAACTCCCGGGCCCGGCGCGGATCGGAGGCGCGGGTGATCCCGTGGCGCAGCCGCAACCGCTCGTCGGCCAGCTCCGCGAGCACGGGCAAGACGTTACGCGCATAGAGATCCGGGTCGGAGTGGGCCCGGTCGAGGTTGCGCTCCCAGCGCCGCACGGCCGCCCGCAACGAGTCCGGCGTACGCTCGCCGCCCCTGGTGAAGCCGCTGCGGCGTTTCGGCGACGGCGGCGGCGCCACCTCGGAGACGGCGAACAGCACGAGCCGCAGGCCGGTGTAGAAGGCCACGATCAGCAGGATCGAGACGTGCGTGCCGGCCGACCGCAGGGCCGCGACAGTCACCACCGTGGCGGCGACGATCAGCAGCGCGTTGCGCAGGATCCACAGCGGGGTCGAGCGTTTCTTGACGGCCGGCTCGGCCGGCTCCTCGACCGGCTCGCCGGCGAGGCTGAACAGATCGTCGAGACCGCCGTCGCTCACGCCGGCACCCCCGCCCCGAGGTCGGCGCGGAGCCGCTCGAGCGCGCTGCGCGCCTGCCGCCGCATCTGGTCGTCGACGGTGTGCGTGGCGTAGCGGGCCTCGCGGTAGACCGCCAGCAGCGCGGCCAGCGCCCGCTCGTCGACCTGTTGCTCGCGCAGCAGGCGGCCGACCAGGTCGGTCGGGCTGTCCCCCGGGCTGCGCGGCGTGCCGGCCGCGGCGGCGGCCTGCTCGAGCCGCACCCAGCAGGCGATGACCGCCCGGCGCGGGTCACGGTCGGTGTCGGAGAGTTCCTCCAGGCCGGCGTCGAGCGCGGCCACCAACTCCTCGGCCGTACGGGCGCCGTGCCGCCCGGCCGCGGCGTCGCGCCGGCCCTTGCGCGCCCGGCGCTTGGCCTGGTCGCGCAGGATCCCCCAGATCACCAGGGCGACCACGACCAGCCCCACCACGCCGAGCAGCACGAGGGCGGCGCCCCCGACCCAATCGGGCAGCCCCTGCGCCGCCTCCGGGCCGCCGTGAGCGGCGTTGTTGGCGCTCGGCTGCGTCTTGGGCAGCAGGGGCGCGGCGGTCGGCGTGGCATCCGGCTCGATCTGATCCAGCTGCGGCGCCGACCGGGTGGCGGACAGCCCGGCCACGAAGAGCAGCCCGAGGACGGCGGCGAAGGGCCACCAGCGTCTCAGTGCGGCGAGATCCATGTTTGGGCTGCTTCCGTTCGGCTGTGCCGAATCATGCCAGGCCCGCCAGACTCTTCGCACGGCCGAACACATCGTCGAGCATGGCCGGGGTGAGCCGCCCGGTGAAGGTGTTCTGCTGGCTGACGTGGAAACACCCGAGCAGATCCGGGCCGCCCGGCACCCGCACCAACGTGCCGTGGCCGAACTTAGGCCGAGGCACGGGCGCTTTTGTGCCATAAACCGCGGCCATCGCCGGCCACCACGCCGCCCACGCGAACGCGCCGAGCGCCACCACCACCCGCAGGGTCGGGCGAATGAGACGAATCTCCTGATGTACCCACGGCGCGCAGGTGTCCCTTTCCTCCGGAGTGGGCTTGTTGTCGGGCGGCGCACACCGCACCGCCGCGAAGATCCGGGTGTGCTTGAGCTCCAGCCCGTCATCGGCGGAAACGCTGGTCGGCTGGTTGGTCAGCCCGGCCCGATACATCGCCGCGAACAGCACGTCCCCCGACCGGTCACCGGTGAAGACCCGGCCGGTCCGGTTGCCGCCGTGCGCCGCCGGGGCGAGCCCGAGAATCCCGATCGCGGCGTCCTCGGGGCCGTAGCCGGGCACCGGCCGCCCCCAGTACTCCTGGTCGCGGAACGAGGCCCGCTTGATCCGCGCGACATCCTCCCGCCAGGCCACCAGCCTCGGGCAGGCAAAACAATCCGCGATCCGCTCGTCCAGCACGCTCAGCGACGCGGCCGAGGCCGCGTTTTCCACAACCCCGGCTGCCGTACGAGTAATCAGCTCACCCAAACTCACGGTCCCAGCACAGCACATCCCGGTCGAGTGGATCTAATGGGTGGGTGACCGAGACACTTGCCGGGATTCTGGAGGCGGCGGCCGAGGGGCGGTTCCCGCCCGACGACGGGACCACGACCGTGGTGGCGCAGCCGAGTGCGCGGGATGCGGGTGTGGTGGCGTTCACCGCCCACTCGGTGGTCTTTGTCGACGAGGATCCGGGGTGGGTGCGGCGGGCGCTGGCCGATGTGGACACCGACGAGTTGGCCGCCGCGATGAATCCCACATTTCTTAACGCGATGCTGGTGCGGACCCGGCGGCGGATGGACACCATCGATCTGCTCACGGTGGCCTCGTCGCTGGACGGGCCGCCGCCGGTGGAGCTGACGGAGATCGAGGACCCGGAGCATCCGCGGGTGCGGCGGGCGCTGGCGCATCGGGACGACGTGCGGGTGTGGGCGGCCGACGGTGGGGTGCTGGTGCTCGGGCGTGGGGTGGCCGGGCGGTGGGAGGCGGCGATCGAGGTGGAGCCCGCCGAACGGCATCGCGGGCTCGGGCGGCTGCTGGCGGTGGCCGCGCGTCATCTGGTGCCGGGCGGTGGGCCGGTCTGGTCGCAGCAGGCGGCGGGCAATGCGCGGAGCATCCGGACGTTCCAGGCCGCGGGGTTCCGGCCGGTCGGCGGTGAGGCGCTGATGGTGCCTCGACCTTGAATTACGCGATCGAGAAGGCGATGCCGTCGAGGATGTCGTGTTCGGAGGCGATCAGGGACTCCTGACCGGTCCGCTCCGTGATGATGCGCAGGATGAGGGCGCCGCCGCCGATCACGTCGGCGCGGCCGGGGTGCATGACCGGCAGCGCGCGGCGGGCGGCGACGGTCATGGCCAGCAGGTCGTCGGCCACCTTCGCGACCGCGGCGCGGGAGACCCGGGCGTGGTGGATGCGGGTGGAGTCGTACCCGGGCAGGCCGAGCGCCAGCGCGGTGACCGTCGTGACCGTGCCGGCCAGGCCGACCAGGGTGGCCGCCTCCCGGCCGGGGACGGCGGCCAGTGCGGTGTCCACGGCCGCCGTGATGTCGCGGGTGGCGGCCTCGATCTGGGCGGCGGTCGGCGGGTCGTCGTGCAGGTGCCGCTCGGTCATCCGGACGCAGCCGATGTCCACCGAGATCGCGTGCTCGACGCCGGTCGCGCCGGTGACGAACTCGGTCGAGCCGCCACCGATGTCGAAGATCAGGTACGGCGGCTCGGCGGTCAGGCCGGCCACCGCGCCGGCGAACGAGAGGCGGGCCTCCTCGTCGCCGGTGATCACCTCGGGGTCGACGCCGAGCACCTCGCGGACCATCGCCCGGAAGTCGGCGGCGTTCGAGGCGTCGCGCGAGGCCGAGGTGGCGCACATCCGGACCCGGTCGGCCTTGCGGTCGGCGACTTCCCCGGCGTACGCAAGCAGGGCCTTTTTGGTTCTTTGCAGCGCGGCGTCGGAGAGGCGGCCGGTGCGGTCGACGCCCTCGCCGAGGCGGACGATCTCCATGCGCCGGACGACGTCGGTGAGCCGGCCGCCGGACACGTCCGCGATGAGCAGGCGGATCGAGTTGGTGCCGCAGTCGATCGCCGCGACTCTCCTAGATGCCGCGACTTTCATAGATGAAGAAGCATTCTCGTGTTCCCCAGGGTGTTGGGCTTGACCCGCTCGAGGTCGAGGAATTCGGCGACACCCTCGTCGTACGAGCGCAGCAGTTGCTCGTAGACGGCGTGCGGCACGGGCGCGCCGTCGATCTCGGTGAAGCCGAACGAGCCGAAGAAGTGGGTCTCGAAGGTCAGGCAGAAGACCCGGGCGATGCCCAGGTCACGAGCGACATCGAGGAGGCGGGACACGATCTTGTGCCCGATCTTCCGGCCGCGGAAGGCAGGATCGACCGCGACCGTACGGATCTCCGCCAGGTCCTCCCACATCACGTGCAGCGCCCCGCACCCGAGCACGGCACCCTGCTCGTCCACGGCGACCCAGAACTCCTGCACCGACTCGTACAGGGTGACCGTGGCCTTGCTGAGCAGGCGGCGGTCGGCCGTGTACTCGTCGACCAGGGCACGGATGGCCTTGACGTCCCTCGTCCGCGCTCGCCGGATTTCCACCTATTCGTCCTTTTTCAGGGTGACACACGGGCCCTCGATCCACCACGGCTCGACGGCGTCGCGCACCTCGTCGCCGAACGGGTTCACGCCGCGGCCCACCGCGAGCGCGTGCCCGAGGTGGACATGCAGGCACTTCACCCGGTCGGGCATGCCGCCGGCGGCCACCTGCGCGATCTCCGGCACGTCCTCGATCGCCTTGCGCCGGGCCAGGTAGTCCTCGGTGGCCTTCTCATACCGCTCGGCCAGCTCCGGATCGGTCGACAGCCGCTGCTGCATGTCGCGCATCACGCCGGCCGACTCCAGCCGGCTGCAGGCGGCGGTCGCATGCGGGCAGGTCAGGTAGAAGAGCGTGGGAAACGGGGTGCCGTCGGGCAGGCGGGGCGTCGTCTCCACCACGTCCGGATTGCCGCACGGGCAGCGGTGGGCGATCGCGCGGGTGCCTCTGGGGGTACGGCCGAGCTGGGCCGCCACGAGCTCGAGGTCGGCCGGATTGAGTTCGTCCATCAGTTCTGAGACTCTTCGTCGGCGGCTCGGACGCTGCTCCACAGCGTGTCGTACCAGGGGTCGGGCGCGGCCGCCGGCTGCGCGCCGGTGGTGCTCGCGGCGGGGTTCGGGTTGGGCAGGACCAGCAGCGTCTTGTCCCCCGGGCGTACGTAGAACAGCTTTTCCCGGGCCTGCGCCTCGAGATACGCCGGGTCCTTCCACTTCTGCAGCTGCTCCTGCTTGTCCGCGATCACCTTGCGCTGGGCGGCCTGATCGGCCTGGAGCTGGGCGATCTGCGACTCCTGCGCGAGATAGACCCGAAGCGGATACGTGTACGCCAAGGCCAGCGCCACGAAAACGACGATCAGGACGGTCGCGCGGCCGGTCAGCGCCCGTGGCCGCGGGGCGGCGGTGCGTTTCGCCGGGCCGGTGCCGCCGTTCACCGTGCGGCGGGTCGGGGCCGGGCGGGACCGGGTGCGGCCCGGCGAGACGCGGGTCGCGCTGGTCGTGCGGGTCGCGCTCGTGGTGCGGACACGCGACGAACCGGGGCGGCGGGTCGGGCCCTGGCCGCTCGGCGTACGTCGCTGTGTGGTCACCTTTGCACCCCCGCTCGACCGATCAGGTGCTGTGGCACCCGCTGCAACCTATGCCGGATTGTGCGGGCGCCACAACTCCATGATCTTCGGTCGGGCCTTACGCGGCCCGGTAACGCGGGAAAGCCCCCGCACCGGCGTACCGGGCGGCGCTCTCCAGCTGCTCCTCGATGCGCAGGAGCTGGTTGTACTTGGCGACCCGGTCGGACCGCGCCGGGGCACCGGTCTTGATCTGGCCGCTGCCGACCGCCACCGCGAGGTCGGCGATCGTGGTGTCCTCGGTCTCGCCCGAGCGGTGCGACATCATCGTCTTGAAGCCGGCCCGGTGGGCCAGGTCGACCGCGTCGAGCGTCTCGGTCAGCGAGCCGATCTGGTTGACCTTGACGAGCACGGCGTTGGCCGCGCCCTCGGCGATGCCGCGGCCGATGCGGGTCGGGTTGGTGACGAACAGGTCGTCGCCGACGATCTGGATCTTGTTACCGAGCTGACCGGTCATCGCGCTCCAGCCGGCCCAGTCCTCCTCGGCCAGCGGGTCCTCGATCGAGACGATCGGGTACTCGTCGGCGAGCTTGGCGTAGTAGGTGATCATCTCGTCGGTGGACTTCGGCGAGCCCTCGAAGACGTACGCCCCGTCCTTGTAGAACTCGGTCGCCGCGACGTCCATGGCCAGCACGATGTCGGTGCCCAGCGCGAGGCCGGCCGCCTTGACCGCCTCGGCGATCAGGTCGAGCGCGGCGGCGTTGGCCGGCAGGCTCGGGGCGAAGCCGCCCTCGTCGCCCAGGCCGGTGGAGAGGCCCTTCTTCTTCAGCACCGACTTGAGCGCGTGGTAGACCTCCGCGCCGGTGCGCAGCGCCTCGCGGAAGGTCGGGGCGCCGATCGGGGCGATCATGAACTCCTGGACGTCGACGTTCGAGTCGGCGTGCGCGCCACCGTTCAGGATGTTCATCATCGGGACCGGCAGCACGGCGGCGTTCGGCCCGCCCACGTACCGGAAAAGCGGAAGCTCGGCGGAGAGCGCGGCGGCCTTGGCGACCGCCAGCGACACGCCCAGAATCGCGTTCGCCCCCAGCTCGGACTTGTCGGCGGTGCCGTCCAGGTCGAGCATCTTCTGGTCGATCAGGCGCTGCTCGCTCGCTTCGTAGCCGACGAGCTCATCGGCGATCTTGTCCTCGACGTTGGCGACCGCTTTCTCGACGCCCTTGCCCAGGTATCGCCCCTTGTCGCCGTCGCGCAGCTCGAGCGCCTCGAATGCGCCGGTCGAGGCGCCCGAGGGCACCGCGGCGCGGCCGACCGTGCCGTCGTCCAGCCCGACCTCGACCTCGATCGTCGGGTTGCCCCGGGAGTCGAGAATCTCGCGGGCGACGATTGCTTCGATGGTGGCCATGTGTCGTGTCGCTCCTCATGTCTTAAGGCTGCAGTCTTCGACCGCGACCCTGCGGCCGACCACGGACCTGAGCGTATCGGGGCCGGGTGGCGGGCGTGCGCGCGGCCGGTGAACTTCCGCCCGATGCCTCAGCCCGGCTCGGCGAATGCCGATCACCTTGGCACTATGAGTGCTTCCATGCTCCCGCCGAACGGGTCGATCATCGAGATGACCTCGTATGGCGAAACGGTCCCCGAGGTGCGGGTCGTGCAGGCCTCCGGCACGAGGTTCACCCTCTCCATGGCGCTGGTGCACGTGCCGCCGGCACAGTCACCGGTCGAGCTGCGCTGGGCGGCGCCGCCGCGCGGGCGGATGAGCCAGCCCGGGCACGTGATCGCGGTCGACGGCAACCGGATCGAGGTCCGGATCACCGGCCAGCCGACGGTGCTGCAGAGCCGCTCGTTCGTGCGCGGCGGCGGCGGCGAGGCGATCACCTTGATCCGGCCGGACCGGGAGCCGGCCCACGGCCTGGTGCACGACATGAGCGAGCGGGCGGTGCGGGCGCATTTCACCGACATCGACCTCGAGGACGGCGAGGAGATGGTCCTGCGGATCGCGCTCGGCGACGAGGAGGTGGCCTTCGCGGCGACCGCGCTCAAGGTGAGCTCGATGCTCCAGCAGGTGCCGGTCGAGGGTCCCCGGTCGGTGGAAATGGTGGCGGTTTTCGCCGAAGACCAGGACGAGACCCAGGCCAAGGTCGTACGCCGGTACATCATGCGGCACCAGCTGATGGCCCGGAACCGAGGTAGCTGAGGGGCGCCTGTTACTCGTTTGCGCGGGGTTGCGTGCATAGGCCAAGGTGTCAGTCGTGCATTCCGGCCCGCGCCTTACTGCGCTCAGCGTCACCGCCGCCGCGGCGTTGCTGCTGGGTGCGGCCGGGTGCACCGATCTCGACCAGGCCAGCGCAGCGGGCATCAGCCATGACGACCTGCTGTCGGAGACGTCCATTCAGCTGGCGCGGGTGACCGGTCTCACCTATACGGCGACGTATCAGCTCGCCGGGGGTGGCACGGCGACCGTCACGCAGGCCCAGAAACCAAGCCGCACGGCGTACGTCTATCCCGGCGGCCGCCTGATCCAGACCGCCACGGGGACGGTCCGCTGCAGCGGCGCCAAGACCGGCAGCACCGGCAGCGGCGGATCGGGCAAAACCGGCAACACTGGCCCAGGCAGCACTGGCCCAGGCAGCACTGGCCCGGAAGCCGCTGGCCCGGGAACCGCTGGCCCGGGAACCGCTGGCCCGGGAACCGCTGGCCCGGGAACCGCTGGCCCGGGAACCGCTGGCCCGGGCAACGCTGGCGGCGCGGGCAAAACTGGCAGCGCCGGCGGATCGGGCAGCGGCGGCTCGGGCAAGGCGGCGGCCTGCACCGAGACCGACCCGGCCCCGGCGACCGCGGCCCCGCTGGCCGGCAGCACGCTGATCACCCCCGAGGCGGCGCTCGCGCTGCTCAACACGGCCGCGCTCGATCAAAAGGTCAACGCCACCCAGCACGACACCACGATCGCCGGCCGCCACGCGCTCTGCCTCGACCTGGACAATGTCGACGGCACCCCGACCCGCCGCTTCAGCCTCTGCGTGACCAACGAGGGCGCCCTGGGCAGCTTCGCCGCCACGATCGCGGGCACACACTACGAGCAGGCCTTGACCACATACACGGAAAAGGTCGCGCCGGACGCCTTCGACCTCCCTCCGTCCGCCAAGCTCACCGACAAGCGCACCAAGACGAAGTAGCCCGACCGCCCGGCCACGCCCCACACCGCCCGGCCACCCCCCACACCGCCCGGCCACGCCCGGTCGGCTACGTCGCCCCCACGCCGACCCGGCCCACGGCGGCGTCGCGATGCGGCCGTCGCCAGCCCGCGTTGCCGGAATGTCGCGATCACCAGCCGGCGGTGTCGGGAAGCGGCGCATGAGCTCGGTCGCGACCGCCGCATTGACCACCGGGAGGGGGCCCACCTCGCCGGCCGTGACGAGCTGAGCCTCGGCTACGGTGACCGAGGTGACCAGCTCACCCTCGCGCACCGGCACCCCTCGCTCGGCCAGCGTTGTCAGCAGGGTCGCCGCGGGGTGCGAATCCGTGTTTGGCTGAGGAAGCGCAGCACGTGGCCGGTGGACGGCAGCTCGGCCCGGCCGCCGCCGCGCAGCCGCCACGCCGGCGCCGCCACGCCGCCACAGCGCAGCCGCCACGCCGGCGCCACCACGCCGCCGCGCCGCCACAGCGCAGCCGCCACGCCGCCACGCCGCAGCCGCCACGCCGCCACGCCGCAGCCGCCGCGCCGCAGCCGCCACGCCGCCACAGCGCAGCCGCCACGCCGCCACGCCGCCGTGCCGCAGCCGCCACGCCGCCACAGCGCAGCCGCCACGCCGCCGCGCCGCAGCCGCCACGCCGCCACAGCGCAGCCGCCACGCCGGCGCCGCCACGCCGCCGCGCCGCCGCAGCGCAGCCGCCGCGCCGCCGCGCCGTCGATCGGGCCGGAGCGGGTGTGGGCCGTTCCGGCGCCTCACACGCCCAGGAGGGTGCGCAGATGGCGGGGTGGCGGGGAGCCGTGCGCCAGCATCGCGTCGTGCCAGGCTTTCGGGGTGGCGCCGAAGGGGCGGGCCGCGGCGATCGCGGCGACCTCGGTGTAGCCCACAAAGTACGTGCTCAGCTGGGTCGAGGTCAGCAGGGCTCGGCGCCACTTGCCGGCGGCCTCGCCCTCCTCCTGGAAGCCGGCGCCGGTCATCAGGGCCATCGCCTCGGCCTCGGGCAGCTCCTCGCAGTGGACCAGCTGGTCGATGACGGCGTTGAGCGACATGCGGAGCTGCATCTTCAGCTGCTGGAGGCGCACCGGGAGACCGCCGAAGCCAAGGGCGGCCATCAGCTCCTCCGCATACACCGCCCAGCCCTCGACGAACGGGCCGGACCAGCCCAGCGCCCGCACCCGGGTCTCGGCCCGGAACCGGCGGGAGTGGGCGAGCTGCAGGAAGTGGCCGGGCATCGCCTCGTGCACGGTCAGCTCGCGGATCATGTGGTCGTTGTACTCGCGGTAGAACGACTCGACCCGCTCCGGCGACCAGCCTGCGGGAGTCGGCGAGATGCAATAGAAGGTCGGCACCTCGGCGGTCTCGAGCGGGCCGGGCGGGTCGCAATAGGCAACCGCGACGCCGCGGGCGAATTCCGGCATCTCCTCGATCACGCACGGGTCGTCGAGCAGGGTGAGCACGTCGTGCTTGCGGACGAAATCGGTCGCCTCATCCATCGTCACGCGGGCCAGGTCGACGATCGTGTCGTCGCCGGGGTGGTCGGCGGCGAGCTTGCTCAGGGCGCGGCGGACCGTCTCGTCGCTTTCCGGGCCGCCGACCAGCTCGGCGGCGGCCGCGCGCAACTCGGCGCCGACCTGGTCGAGCCGGGCACGGGCCCGGGACAGCACCTCGGCGGCGGGCAGCTCGGTGTCGAGGGTGTGCCACAGCCGCGCCTCCCACAGCGGGCGGCCCAGGCGCGGGTCACGGCCCGGCTCGCCGCTGTCGAGCCGGCCGCGCAGCCAGCCGTCGAACTCGCCGAGCGCGGCCAGCGCCGCCGCGGCGGCCGGCTCGACCGCGGAGCGCATGCCGGGCTCCTCGGCGATCAGGGCGGGCAGCTCGTCGCGGATCAGCGCGGCGGTGCCGGCGAACTGGCCGATCGCCGTCTCGGCGTGGATGCGCGGAACGTCGCGCAGCACGGCCCGGGCGGTGGCCAGCGCGTCGGGGATCGCGGCGAGCCGGCCGCCGAGGCTGGCCAGCCGTTCCTCGGCCGGCGCGAACTGGCGGGCGATCAGCGCGTGCAGGAGCGGGCCGGGGTTGTGGTGAAGCGGGTTCCACTCGTGTTCACGTACGTCGGTCAGCTCGAAAAGCCCTCGCTCGACGATGGCCGAGAGAATCGCATGATCGACCTGGTCTTCCGGGCCGAAGGCCTCGGGATCGGTGCCGGAGAGCGCGTCGGCCGCATCACGCAGCATGGCGACCCGGTCGGCGACGGCGCCCGGGGACAGGTCGGGCACGCGGTCGTCGAAACGGTGGTCGCCCGTGGCGGACGCGAGCCCGGGATCGGCGCGCAGGATGGCGTCGACGATGCTCTCGGCAAGAGGTACGAACTCCGGCATGCCGTGAAAGTTACTCGGCCGGTCTGACAGTTTTCCGCTCGGCGCTCCGCACGAGTTCGGCGTATTCGAGCGTGGCCCGGCGTACCTCTGCCTCGGGGTCCGCGCCCGCCGCGCGCGCCTCGGCAACCAGCCGGAGCAGCGCCGGGCCGAGATCGTCGCTGGTCGGCAGCGGTACGTCGAGGCCGGCCCGCTCGACCTTCTGCAGAATCTGGGCGGCCAGCGCGAGCGCGGGCTGGCTCAGCGCGATGCCGTCCAGGATCGACTCGCGGGACTTCTCGGCCTTCTTGATCCGCTCCCAGTTGTCGGTGATCTCGTCGATGCCGTCCACGTCGGCACCGGCGAAGACGTGCGGGTTGCGCCGCACCATCTTCTCCACGAGGCCGCCGGCCACGTCGTCGATGCCCCAGGCCGAGCCGTCCGGCAGCTCCTCGGCCAGCCGGGCGTGCAGCACGACCTGCAGCAGCACGTCGCCCAACTCCTCGCGCAGGGCGGCCATGTCCTCGGTCACGATCGCGTCGTACGCCTCGTACGCCTCCTCCAGCATGTACGGCGCGAGCGTGCGATGGTTCTGGGCCCGCTTCCACGGGTCGCCGCCGGGCGAGGCCAGGCGGTCCATCACCGCGACCGCGTCCAGCAGGCGGGCGCCGGGCGGGTCCCAGGAGCCGTACATCAGCTCGAGCTCGGCCAGGTCGGGCTGCCGGGTCAGGCGCAGGCCCAGCCGGCGGGCGAAATCCTGGTCGCCGGCCGGGCCGGCCAGCCAGATCAGCACGGGTGCGGAACCCAACTCGGCGAGCAGCCGCTCCGGATCGGGCTCGACCACCGTGACCGGCACGCCCGACTGCCGCAGCACGGCCGCCTGCTCGGACTCGGCGGCGGCGAAGACCGGATACGCCCGTACGACGTCCCACGCGGCCGCGGTCAGCAGGCCCGCGGGCAGCCGCGGCGAGGTGACCAGCAGGACGATCCGCGCGGTCATTCTCAGGAAGCGGCGCTGACCGGGGCCGCGTCCGCCGCCGACACGAGCGGGGCGTTCATCAGGCGGGCGAACACGCCGCTCTGCAGCGGGGTCATCAGGACCGGGACGCTGGCCTCCCCGTAGCGCGGGTTGATCCGGACCTGCGCCTTGGTGGCGGCGCCGCGGATCTCCTCGCGCAGGCTGACGGCGGCCTGCACGGCCTTCTTGCCGTTGTCGTTGAGGGTGCCCTTGAACTGGTCGAACGTGACGCCGATGTCGCCGCCGCTGGCCTCGACGAAGCCGTTGAAGACCTCGCGCAGGTCGGCCTCGGTCGGCGCGGGACCGCCGGTCGCCTTCTGCATCAGCTGGTTGGCGTACAGGCTCTCCTGAACGTAGAGCCGGGTGAATTCCGTGTTCGGCGGGAGGCGGAGGGCGCTCGCATACTTGTCGATCTGGGCGTCGGCCGGAAGCGACACACCCTGCTCTTTCGCCATCTCGGGCAGCAGCTCGGCGCCGACCAGGACACCCACCACGTCGGCGCGGGTCACCTCGGCGGGGCCGAGCTCACCTGGCGCGGGTTTCCCGGCATCGAGGATCGCCTTGTGCACCTCGGCATAAACGGCCTGCGCACGCGTGTCGGCAATCTGGCCGGCGCCGATGTAGGCCGCCACGCTCGGGGTCGAGCGACAGGCGGACAGCCCGATCACGGCCAGGGAGGCGACGACGGCGACGGAGACGAGTCGGCGAGCACGGCGCATGGGCATGACTCTCTCACGTCCGCTGTGACACACGTCGCCGACCCCCGGAAACCGGATCAACCGGCGGCCTTCGCCGCGATCGCGACGATCAACACCAGCGTGACCACCGCCAGGACGATCACTTGCGCCGCCGTCTGAAACTTCCTTGGTGCGTACGCGATCCCCAGCGCGACAACCGCACCCGTGAGCAGTCCGCCGAGGTGCCCCTGCCAGGACGTGATCCCGGCGGCGAGCACCAGCCAGAGCACGAAGCTGAGCATCAGCCGGTTCCGGTCGATCGGCTGCTCGTGCAGCTTGCGTGTCAGCACGAAGTAGGCGGCGGCCAGGCCGAACCCGCCGCCGGACGCGCCTATCGCACTCTGGTGCGGGTCGATGATCACCACGAACGCCGAGCTGCCCAGCGTCGCGATCAGGTAGACCGCGAGGAACCGGGCCCAGCCCAGCTGCCGCTCCAGGAACACGCCGAGCGTGAAGATCCACATGAGGTTGAAGACGATGTGCGTGAGCCCGAACCCGTTCCCCGGCAGCTGGTGCAGGAAAGCGCCGGTGAACAGCCGCCACACCTCGCCGTGCAGCACGCCGATCGCCCGATACCCCGGATACGTCCCGTCGTCGACGTAGTAGCTGCCGGCGCTGTCGACCAGCCCCGTCCCGAGCGTGTCGAACCGGTTCACGACCTCCGGCCGGACCAGCTCGACCACGTACGCAAGCAGGTTGATCCCGATGATCGAATACGTGGCGTAGGCGGTGGCCACGCCGGCCCGCGCCCCGAAGATCGTGCGAGCCTGCCGGATCGTGCGGTTCTCGCCCTTCACACACTCGGGGCAGCGCTGGCCGACCGGCGCCTCCCGCATGCAGTCCGAACAGATGAACCGATCACACCGACTGCACCGAACAAACGTCTCCCGCCGCGGATGGCGATAACAGGTCGTCTCCGCACCCACGGTCTCCACGACAGCTCCCCGGCTCGGCGTTGATCAGGCCCGAAGATTCTGCACGGCCGGCAGCGTGGCCGGCAGCCCCGATACGCTCCTGCAACAAAAGACGGGCTGGCATGCCGTCGCCCGGCGCTGCTTGGTCGGGCCTGGTGGGTGGCTGGGCCGGCTCGCCATGGCCCGGGGCTGCGTGGTTGCTGCCCGTGCGGGCCGGCCACCCACCCAGCCCAACCGGCCGCACGAACAGATGTCTAGGCGGGGACCTTGGCGGGCGCCTCCCCCAGCACGTCCTTCAGGAGTTGGGCGCACCACTGCAGCAGCGCCTGGTCGCGCAGGGGCTCGCCGCCGACGCGGCGGGTGGCCGGGCGCGGGACGCTCACCTGGTCGGTGGCCAGCTTGTACACGGCGTCGGGGTGGTAGCGCTTCAGGCGTAGCTGTTTCGAGTCGGGCAAGGGTAGTGGCGAGAAGCGGATGTGTTTGCCCTGCATCGAGACGTCGGTGAGGCCGTAGGCGCGGGCGACCTGGCGGAAGCGGGCGACCGCGATCAGGTTGGCGACCTGCTCGGGGGGTTCGCCGTAGCGGTCGGTCATCTCGGCGACCACCTCGTCCAGCTGCTTGGTGTCGCGGGCCTCGGCCAGTTTGCGGTACATCTCCAGGCGGAGGCGCTCGACCGAGATGTACTCGACCGGGAGGTGGGCGTCGACTGGGAGGTCGATCTTCACCTCGGGCTCCTCCTCGGGGCGTTCGCCCTTGAAGGCCTGGACCGCCTCGCCGACCATGCGGACGTACAAGTCGAAGCCGACGCCCTCGATGTGGCCGGACTGTTCGCCGCCCAGCAGGTTGCCGGCGCCGCGGATCTCTAGGTCTTTCATCGCCACGTACATGCCGGCGCCGAGCTCGGTGTGCTGGGCGATCGTCGCGAGGCGCTCGTGGGCCTGCTCGGTCAGCGGTTTCTCGCGCGGGTACAGGAAGTACGCGTACGCCCGCTCACGGCCCCGGCCGACCCGGCCGCGGATCTGGTGCAGCTGGGCCAGGCCGAGCAGGTCGGCGCGCTCGACGATCAGGGTGTTGGCGTTCGGGATGTCGATGCCGGACTCGACGATCGTGGTGCAGACCAGGACGTCGAACTCCTTCTCCCAGAAGCCGACCATCACCTTTTCCAGCTGGTCCTCGCTCATCTGGCCGTGCGCCACCGCGACCCGGGCCTCGGGCACCAGCTCGCGCAGCTTGCGGGCGGCCCGGTCGATCGACTCCACCCGGTTGTGCAGGTAGAACACCTGGCCGTCGCGTAGCAGCTCGCGGTGCACGGCCGCGGCCACCTGCTTCTCGTCGTGGGCGCCGACGAAGGTGAGCACCGGGTGCCGTTCCTCGGGCGGGGTGGCGATCGTGGACATCTCGCGGATGCCGGTGATGGCCATTTCGAGCGTACGGGGAATGGGTGTCGCCGACATGGTGAGCACGTCGACCGAGGCGCGCAGGGCCTTGAGCTGTTCCTTGTGCTCGACGCCGAAGCGCTGCTCCTCGTCCACGATGATCAGGCCGAGGTTCTTGAACCTGGTCGCACTGGCGAGCAGGCGGTGGGTGCCGATCACGATGTCGGCGGTGCCGTCGGCGGCCTCGTCGAGCGTCTGCCGGGCCTCGGACGGGGTCTGGAACCGGGACAGCTGCTTGATCTTGACGGGGAACTGGCCCATCCGGTCGGTGAAGGTGTTGAAGTGCTGCTGGGCGAGGAGCGTGGTGGGCACCAGCACGGCCACCTGCTTGCCGTCCTGCACCGCCTTGAAGGCCGCCCGTACGGCGATCTCGGTCTTGCCGTAGCCGACGTCGCCGCAGATCAGCCGGTCCATCGGGACGGCCAGCTCCATGTCGTGCTTGACCTCGCTGATCGCGGCCAGCTGGTCGGGGGTCTCGGTGTACGGGAAGGCGTCTTCCAGCTCGCGCTGCCAAGGGGTGTCGGCGCCGAAGGCGTGGCCCCTGGACGCCTGGCGGGCCGCGTACAGCTGGATCAGCTGGGCGGCGATCTCGCGCACCGCCTTGCGGGCCCGCGCCTTGCTCTTCTGCCAGTCCGAGCCGCCCATCTTGTGCAGCGAGGGCTGCTCGCCGCCGACGTAGCGGGAGAGCTGGTCGAGCTGGTCGGTCGGCACGTACAGCCGGTCGCCGGGCTGGCCGCGCTTGGACGGCGCGTACTCGATCACCAGGTACTCCCGGTCGGCGCCGTTGACCGTGCGCTGCACCAGCTCGACGTACTTGCCGATGCCGTGCTGCTCGTGCACCACGAAGTCGCCCGGCTTGAGCTCGAGCGGGTCGATCGTGTTGCGCCGGCGGGACGGCATCCGCCGCATGTCCTTGGTGGAGGCGCCGCGGCCGCCGCTGATGTCGTTGCCGGTGATCACCGCGAGCCGGGAGCCGGCGTCGACGAAGCCGTGGTTGAGGCCGCCGCAGGTGATCAGCAGCTGGCCGGGCTCGATCGGGCTCTCGATCGAGTCGACCGGGGTCACGCCCAGGCCGGAATCGCGCAGCACCTCGGTGGCCCGCTGGGCGGTCCCGTGGCCCTCGAAGACCAGCGCGATCGCCCATCCCTCGCCGGACCATTCGGAAATGTCCGAAACGAGCCGCGAGGTGTCGCCGTGATAGAGAGCTACCGGCTGCGCCGACAAGGCAATCGCATCGCCAAGATCAGGAGAGACCTCGGTGGCCGGGACCGGCTCGAGCCAGGGCTGATCATCGACCGGCGGAGCGTCGTCGGCGGAGGCCAGCCCGAATGGGGACACCGTCCACCACGGCTGCGACAGGGTGGCCGCGTGTGCCCGTACGTCAGCAAGGGTTTTGAAAGCGGCGGCCCCCACATCGATCGGCGCCTGACCGCCGACGGCCGCCGCCGCCCAGGAGGCCTCGAGAAATTCGTCCGACGTGCGGGTCAGGTCGTGCGCCCGGGTGCGGATCCGCTCGGGGTCGCAGAGCAGCACGTGGGTGCCGGCCGGCATGCAGTCGATCAGCAACTCCATGCTGTCGGTGCCGTGCAGCAGGGCCGGCGCCAGCGACTCCATCCCCTCGACCGGGATACCTTCTGCCAACTTGTCCAGAATTTCGGAAATTTCGGGATGGGCGGCGGCGAGCTCGGCGGCCCGCGCGCGGACGGAAGGCGTCAGCAGGAGCTCGCGGCAGGGGGGCGCCCAAAGACGGGTGACCGGGTCGATAGTGCGCTGGTCGGCGACGGCGAAGGTGCGGATCTCCTCCACCTCGTCGCCCCAGAACTCGACCCGGGACGGGTGCTCGTCGGTCGGCGGGAAGACGTCGAGGATGCCGCCGCGCACCGCGAACTCGCCGCGCTTGGTGACCAGGTCGACCCGGGCATACGCCATGTCGGCCAGGCGGCGCGCCACCCCTTCCAGCTCGGCCTCGCCGCCGGTGACCAGCTCGACCGGCTCGAGGTCGCCCAGTCCCTTGAGCTGCGGCTGGAGCAGGCTGCGCACCGGCGCCACGACCACCTGCAGCGGGCGGCCCTCGGGGTGGGCGAGCCGGCGCAGCACGGCGAGCCGGCGGCCGACCGTGTCGGAGCGCGGGGAGAGCCGCTCGTGGGGCAGCGTCTCCCAGGACGGGAAGACCGCCACCCGGCCGGAGTCGATCAGGCAGCCCAGCGCGTCGGCCAGGTCGTCGGCCTCGCGGCTGGTGGCGGTGACCGCGAGCACCGGCCGGGCGGCGCCGCCCAGGTCACCGGCGCCGGCCACGGTCGCCACCACGAACGGGCGCAGCGAGGCCGGAGCGGTCAGGTCGAGGGAGTCGGAGTCGACGAAGCCCTTCCGCGCGAGGTCGCGGGCACGCGCGAGCCCCCGGTCGCGGAGGGCGGCGGGAATCAGGCCGGAGAGTTGCATGGTCACCCCACGTCGAATAACCCCAAGCGCCCAGACGGGCGGGGGTATGCGACAAAGTCTAGTCCGCCCCACCGACAGAAACCGGGGCGGACAACATGTCCGACATAGGCACCGATAAAGGGAGAAGAATCTCAGGACCCGTGCCGACTATCGATCCCCCGGAGGGCTAACGTGCGGATCCTGCTGCTCGTTACGGCGTTCAACGGATTGAGCCAACGCACGTGGTGCGCCCTGCGCGAGGCCGGGCACGAGGTCGGCGTGCTGTTCGCCACGAGCGAAGGGGACACGATCAAGGGCGTGGCCGCGGCGAAGCCCGACCTGATCATCTGCCCGTTCCTCAAGGAGCGGGTGCCGGCCCGGGTCTGGCAGCGGTGGCGCACGGTGATCATCCACCCCGGCCCGGTCGGCGACCGGGGACCGTCCTCGCTGGATTGGGCGATCACCGAGGGCGCCCGCTCCTGGGGCGTGACCGCGCTGCAGGCGGTCGAGGAGATGGACGCCGGGCCGATCTGGGCCACCCGCACATTCGCCGTGCCGGACGAGCCGCCGCGCAAGTCCTCGCTGTACGGCGGGCCGGTCGCGGACGCCGCCCTGGAGTGCGTCTTCGAGGTGGTCGAGAAGGCGCAGGACCCGGCGTTCACCCCGGTGCCGGCCGACCAGGCGCGGCCGCGGCCGCCGATGCGCCAGGCCGACCGGGCCTTCGACTGGGGCGATCCGACCGAGCAGATCGTCCGGAAGATCCGGGCCGCGGATGGAGCGCCGGGCGTCCGCGCCGAGCTGGGCGGACTGCCGATTTTCGGGTACGACGCTGTGCCCGGCCTCGGTCGGGCCGGCCGACCCGGTCAGTTGCTCAGCCGCCGGCAGGGCGCCGTGCTGGTCGGCACCGGGGACGGCAGCGTCTGGCTGGGCCACGTGCGGGCCGCCGATCCGAGCCACGGCCGCGCGGGCATCAAGCTGCCGGCCACCACGCTGCTCGGCGCCCGGCTGCGCGGGGTGCCGCACTCGCCGCTGCCGCCCGGCGCCGAGCCCGAGCACCCGGCCGCGTACCGGCAGATCAGCTACCGGCGTGCCGGCCCGGTCGGCTGGCTGACCTTCGACTTCTACAACGGCGCGATGGCCCCCGGGCACTGCCGCCGGCTGGCAGCCGGGCTGCGGCACGCGGCCGGCCAGGACACCGAGGTGCTGGTGCTGCGCGGCGGCACCGACGCGTTCAGCAACGGCATCCACCTCAACGTCATCGAGGCGTCGCCCGACCCGGCCAGCGCGGCCTGGGCGAACATCCGGGCGATGAACGAGGTGTGCCGGGAGATCATCATGTGCACCCGGCAGGTGGTGATCGCGGCATACGCGGGCAGCGCCGGCGCCGGCGGCGTGATGCTCGGGCTCGGCGCCGACATCGTGGCCGCCCGCGACGGGATCGTCCTCAACCCCTACTACGACATCGGGCTGTACGGCTCGGAGCTGCACACCTTCACCCTGCCTCGGCGGGTCGGGCCCGAGCGGGCGCAGCAACTGCTCGACGACAAGGTCCCGCTGAGCTGCCCGGCGGCGCGGGCGATCGGCCTGGTGGACGAGGTCGGGCCGCGCGATCCCGACGCGTACGGGGAATGGCTGCAAGCCCTCGCCGAACGGGAGAGCGACGGGCGCACGGCGCGCAACCGCCGTCAGCAGAAGGCCCGGCGGCTCGCCGCCGAACGCGTCCCGCTCGAGGTGTACGAGGCACGCGAGCTGGCCGAGATGAGCCGCGACATGTACGCCGACCGGTCCGGGTTCGCCCGCGAACGGCACGCCTTCGTCCGCAAGGTGAAACCGGCCGCGACCCCGCCCCGGCTGCTCTTCAAGGGGACCGCGCCGCGCCGCCGGGCCACGGTCCTGCGCCCGGCCGTACCGGTGTCCGCATGATCATTCCCGGGGGATGAGGTGAGACTTGCCTCAATTCACCCGGTCTTCGGGTGACGCCGATACCATCGGCGGGTCGGGACAGCGCCGTCCTGGAGCACTCAAGGCTTAAGGAGCTCCCCGATGACCGACCAGCACGGCCACCTCGATCCCGACGGGCCGGACGCCGCACTGCGCGCCGACATCCGCCGCATCGGCACGTTGCTGGGTCAGACTCTGGCCCGTCAGGAGGGCCGGCCCCTGCTCGACCTGGTCGAGGAGGTCCGGGCCCTGGTCCGGCAGGACGCGCCGGCGGCCGCCGAGCGCCTCGCGGCGATGGACGTCACCACGGGCACCAAGCTGGCCCGGGCGTTCTCCACCTACTTCCACCTCGCGAACATCACCGAGCAGGTGCACCGCGCCCGTGACCTGCGCCGGCGCCGGGCCCGCGACGGCGGCTGGCTGGACCAGGCGGCCAAGCGGATCGCCGAGCGCGGCGTGCCGGCCGACGAGGTCGCCGCGGCCGCCCGCCGGCTCGCGGTGCGCCCGGTCTTCACCGCGCACCCGACCGAGGCGGCCCGCCGCTCGATCCTCTCCAAGCTGCGCCAGGTCGCCGACGAGCTGGACAACGAGGCCGCCGCCCAGGTGCTCTACGGCGCCTCGGACACCACCGCCTCGACCCGCCGGTTCGCCGAGCTGATCGACCTGCTCTGGCAGACCGACGAGCTGCGGCTGGACCGGCCGGACCCGACCGACGAGGCCCGCAACGCCGTCTACTACCTGCGCGACCTGTACGCCGAGGCCGCCCCGCAGGTGCTCACCGACCTCGCCGAGACGCTGCGCAACCTGGGCGTGGAGACCGCGCCCACGGCCCGCCCGCTGACCTTCGGCTCGTGGATCGGCGGCGACCGGGACGGCAACCCGTTCGTCACCCCGAAGGTGACCCGCGACGTCCTGATGATCCAGCACGAGCAGGGCATCCAGGCCACCGAGCGGGCGATGGACCGGCTGATCGACGAGCTGTCGGTCTCCCGGCGGCTGCGCGGGGTCTCCCTCGACCTGTCCGCCTCGCTCGCCAAGGACCTGGACAACCTGCCCGAGGTGGCGCCCCGGTTCCGCAAGACCAACGCCGAGGAGCCGTACCGGCTGAAGGTCCGGGCGATCAAGGCGAAGCTGGCGAACACCCGCAAGCGGCTGGGCGCCGGCACCCCGCACGTGCCGGGCCGCGACTACCTCGGCAACGACGAGCTGATCAGCGACCTCGAGCTGATCCGCGCCTCGCTGGCCCGCAACTCCGGCCAGCTCACCGCCGTCGGCGTGGTGGCCTCGGCGATCCGGACGGTCTCCGCCTTCGGCCTGCAGCTGGCCACCCTCGACGTACGCGAGCATGCCGAGAAACACCACGAAGTGCTCCAGCAGATGTACGCCCAGGTCGGCGAGGTCGAGGACTACGCCGCGCTGGACCGGCCCGACCGGACCAAGCTGCTGGCCACCGAGCTGACCGGGCGGCGGCCGCTGGCCAGCGCCGACACCCCGCTCACCGACTCGGCGCGCAAGACCTTCGACGTGTTCAACACGATCCGGGAGGTGCAGGACCGGTTCGGGATGGACGTCATCGAGACGTACATCATCTCGATGACCCTCGGCGTCGACGACGTGCTCGCCGCCGCGGTGCTGGCCCGCGAGGCCGGCCTGGTCGACATCCACACCGGCCGCGCGCGGGTGAACATCGTGCCGCTGCTGGAGACGCCGGCCGAGCTGGACGCGGGCGGCGACCTGCTGGACGAGATGCTGTCGCTGCCGGCCTACCGGGAGATCGTGCGGGCCCGCGGCGACGTGCAGGAGGTCATGCTGGGCTACTCGGACTCCAACAAGGAGGCCGGGATCACCACCAGCCAGTGGCGGATCCACAAGGCGCAGCGCTCGCTGCGGGACGTGGCGGCCCGGCACGGCGTACGCCTGCGCCTCTTCCACGGCCGCGGCGGGACGGTCGGGCGCGGCGGCGGCCCCACCCACGAGGCGATCCTGGCCCAGCCGTACGGCACGCTGGACGGCGCGATCAAGGTGACCGAGCAGGGCGAGGTCATCTCGGACAAGTACACGCTGCCCGCCCTGGCCCGGGAGAACCTCGAGCTCACCGTGGCCGCGGTGCTGCAGGCGACGCTGCTGCACACCACTCCGTCGGTCGACTCGCGGCACCTCGAGCGCTGGGACGCGACGATGGACACGGCCTCGGACGCGGCCTTCGCGGCGTACCGGTCGCTGGTGGAAAACCCGGACCTGCCGGCCTACTTCTGGGCGGCCACCCCGACCGAGCTGCTCGGCCAGCTCAACATCGGCTCGCGGCCGGCCAAGCGGCCGAACGCCGACGCCGGGCTGGGCGGGCTGCGGGCGATCCCGTGGGTGTTCGGCTGGACCCAGACGCGGCAGATCGTGCCGGGCTGGTTCGGCGTGGGCTCCGGGCTCGCCGCGGCGCGCGCGGCCGGGCACACCGAGGCGCTGCGCGAGATGTACTCCAGCTGGCAGTTCTTCAAGACGTTCCTGTCGAACGTCGAGATGATGCTGAACAAGACCGACCTGGAGATCGCCCGCCGGTACGTCGAGACGCTGGTGCCGGCCGAGCTGCACCCGATCTTCGAGAAGATCGTGGCGGAGTACGAGCTGACCGTCCGCGAGGTCCTGGCGATCACCGGCGGGACGGACTTGCTCGCCTCGCAGCCGGAGCTCAAGCGGACGCTCGGGGTGCGCGACACCTACCTGCTGCCGCTGCACCACCTGCAGGTGGCGCTGCTGCGGCAGTACCGCGAGCTGGGCGAGGCCGAGCGGCAGCCGGCCACCGCGCCGGGCGCGCGGCGGGCGCCGTCCGATTCGACCGCGCTGGAGCGGGCCCTGCTCACCTCGGTGAACGGCATCGCCGCCGGCATGCGCAACACCGGCTGAGAAAGCTGAGAGCGGGCTGAGGAACCCCGAGAGGGTCCTCAGGGATCCTCCGGATCCGCACAGGTGCGTGAACTTCCTAGGCTGGGCCCGTGACCATCATCGCGACTCAGGCGCTGACCAAGACCTACGGCGGCGGGGTGACGGCCCTGTCCGACCTCACCGTCGAGGTCGACGAGGGCGTCATCGGGCTCGTCGGGGCGAACGGCGCCGGCAAGAGCACCTTCATCAAAATCATGCTGGGGCTCATCGCCCCCAGCTCGGGCGGTGTGCGCGTGTTCGACCTCGACCCGATCGCCGAGACCGACAAGGTGCGGGCCCGGGTCGGCTACATGCCGGAGAACGACTGCCTTCCGCCGGATGTCTCGGCCTCCGAGTTCGTCACCCACGTGGGCCGGCTCAGCGGGCTGCCCAAGGTCGCGGCGCGCGAGCGGGCCTCCGAGGCGCTGCGCCACGTCGGGCTCTACGAGGAGCGGTACCGGCAGATCGGCGGCTACTCGACCGGCATGAAGCAGCGGGTCAAGCTGGCCCAGGCGCTCGTGCACGATCCCGACCTGCTGCTGCTCGACGAGCCGACCAACGGCCTCGACCCGGCCGGCCGGGACGCGATGCTGACCCTGGTGCACCGGATCGGCAACGAGTTCGGCATCTCCGTGGTGGTCTGCTCGCACCTGCTCGGCGAGGTCGAGCGGATCTGCGACTCGCTCATCGCGATCGAGGGCGGCCGCCTGCTGCGCGCCGACCGCATCTCGTCGATGACCGCGGCGTCCGACGTGCTCGCCGTCGAGGTCAGCGAGGGCACCGACGAGCTCGCCGCCCGGCTGCGTGACCTCGGGTTCGAGGTCACCCCCGACGGCCGGCTGCTCCTGGTGCCGCTCGACTCGGATGCGGCGTACGACCGGATCCTGCAGGCCGTCGCCGAGCTGGACCTTCCGCTGCACCGCCTGGACCAGCGGCGTCACCGCGTCGCCGAGCTCTTCACCGTGAAGGAGACCGTCGATGTCTGAGGCCGGCGTCATCCATGACATCGGATACCAGCGGTATCAGGGCCCGCGCCTGGGCCGGGCCGCGCTGCTGGGCGCGCTCTACACGCACGGCCTGCGGTCGGCGTTCGGCCTGGGCCGCAGCGCGAAATCCAAGATCTTCCCGTGGGGCGTGGCCGGCATCGTCCTGCTCGTCGCGGTGATCAATGCGGGCGTACGCTCGCAGATCGGTCGCTGGCTCTTCGACTACTACGAGTTCGCCAACACGATGAGCCTGCTGGTCATCTTCTTCGTCGCGATCGTGGCGCCGGAGCTGGTCTCCCGGGACATTCGCTCAGGCGTGCTGCCGCTGTACTTCAGCCGCCCGCTGCGCGCCGCCGACTACGTGATGGCGAAGGTGGCCGCGCTGGTCACCGCGGTCTGGCTGCTGCTCGGCGTACCCCAATTCGTGATGTTCCTGACCGGGGCCTTCACCACCAAGACCGGCATGAAGGGAGTCTGGCACGAACTCGGGCTGCTCATCCCCGGCTGGGGCTACAGCCTGCTCTGGGCGCTGATCTTCACGAGCATCAGCCTGCTGGTCGCCTCGCTCACCGGCAAGCGCGCGTTCGCGGCCGGCGGCATCGTCGCGGTGTTCCTGATGACCGCGCCGGTGGTCGGCGTGCTCAGCTCGCTGCCCTCGGAGACCGCCCACCACCTGGCCGGGCTGGCGAGCCCGATCGCGCTGGTCAACGGCGTGGAGATCTGGCTGCGCAACCGCACCGACCTGGGCCTGGACATCGGCGACTTCGGCCCGATCTACGGGATCGAGGCGTTCTGTCTGATCGCCGCCTGCCTGCTGCTGCTGTTGGCCCGGTACCGGAAGGTGGCCTCGCTGTGAGCGTCGTCGAGTTGCAGAACGTCTCCCGCTGGTACGGCAACGTGGTGGCGGTCAACGACATCAGCATGACCCTGCAGCCCGGGGTGACCGGCCTGCTCGGCCCGAACGGCGCCGGCAAGACCACGGTGCTGCACATGATGGCCGGCTTCCTCTCCCCCTCCAAGGGCACCGTCACGATCGACGGCAAGCCGACCTGGCGCAACCCGTCGATCTACCGCGCGCTCGGCCTGGTCGCCGAGCGGGAGGCGGTGCACGGCTTCCTCACCGCCCGCGAGTTCGTGACCGCCTGCGCGAAGATGCAGAAGCTGCCCGACCCGGCGGCCGCCGCGGCCCGGGCGCTGGAGATGGTCGAGATGACCGACGCGCAGGACCGCCGGATCGAGACCTTCTCGAAAGGCATGCGGCAGCGCACCCGGGTGGCCGGCGCGCTCGTGCACGAGCCGCAGGTGCTGCTGCTCGACGAGCCGTTCAACGGCATGGACCCGCGGCAGCGGATGCACATGATGGACCTGCTGCACCGCCTCGGCGACCAGGGCCACACCATCCTGTTCAGCTCGCACATCCTGGAAGAGGTCGAGCAGTTGTCCGGCCTGGTCCAGGTGATCGTGGCGGGCCGGCTCGCGGCCTCCGGCGACTACCGCCGGATCCGCCGGCTGATGACCAACCGGCCGCACGTGTTCGCGGTGCAGAGCTCGGACGACCGGCGGCTCGCGGTCGCGCTGATCGGCGAGAAATCGGTGAGCGGCGTCGAGATCGAGCCGGGCGGCCTGACCGTACGAGCCTCCGACTACGGCAGCTTCACTCGCGCGCTGCCGCGCATCGCCCTCGGCGCGGGCATCCGGCTGCGGCGCCTGTTGCCGTCCGACGAGTCGCTGGAGAGCGTCTTCTCCTACCTGCTGGAGGCATGATGTCCACGGTCGCCTACATCACCGCCCGCGGCCTGTTCGGCCGCCGCCGGGTGCTCCTGCTGCTGCCGCTGCCGCTCCTGCTGGCCGGCTTGGCGCTGCTCTGCCACGCGTACGGCGTCGACCCCAACCAGTGGGGCCAGGCGGTGATCGTCGGCCTCGGCTTCGCCGTGGTCCTGCCGGTGACCAGCCTGATCGTCGGCACCGGGGTGCTCGGCTCCGAGGTCGACGACGGCACGATCATCCACATCCTCACCAAGCCGCTCCCCCGGCGCGACATCATCCTGGCCAAGCTGCTGGTCGCGGCGGGCGTCTCGGCGGTGGTCTCGGCGGTGCCGCTGTTCGTGACCGGCGTCCTGGCCGACAACGTCCACTTCGGCCTGGCCCTGGCGGTCGCGGCGGTGGTCGGCGCGGTGGCGTACTCCGCGCTGTTCCTGCTGCTGAGCCTGCTGACCCGGCGGCCGGTGCTGCTCGGGCTGGTCTACATCCTGGTGTGGGAGGGCCTGCTGGGCCGGTTCGTGAGCGGCACGAGGGTTCTCTCCATCGAGCAGTACGTCATCGCGATCGCCGACAAGATCGCCCCGACCGACATCCTCCCCGGCAAGGTGAACCTGACGGTCGCCATCGTGATGAGCGCGATCTTCGCGATCGGCGGCACGATCTACGCCATCAACCGCCTGGGCTCGTTCAGCATGGCCGGCGAGACCAGCTAGTCCCGACCACGCCACCGCTTCAGCCGGCCGAGGGTCTCCGCCCGCCACGGAGGCCCTCGGCCCACCCATGACCACATCAGGCAACGACCGCACCACCACGCACTCATCGTGCGACCCGCCCAGCGCCACCGCGTCAGCGCGATGGGGTGCCGTGATTGAGGTAGCGGGTCTCGCCCGGCCGGGCGGCTCGCAAGCGGCGGGCCAAGCCGGGCGCCACGTAGCTGTCCAGGTCGGCCGGTGCGACGTACTCCCAAGCGGTGATCTCGCCGTCGGCGAAGTGGATTTTCGCGAGGTCGGCCTCGGTGAGCGGCACCGCGTCGAAGACGAACAGGAGGCGGTCGGGGTCGGGGGCCCAGTCGACCACCAGGGCCGGGCCGACCGTGATGGTCAGGCCCAGTTCCTCGGCCACCTCGCGGGCGCACGCCTCGGACGGCGTCTCGCCCGGCTCCACTATGCCACCGGGGATGTCCCACTCCGGCTTGTAGTGCGGCTTGACCAGGAACACGCGGCCGCCGGCGTCCCGGACGAGGGCGCCGGCGGCGACGAGCAAAGACATGAGCGCAGCCTACGACGTGACGGCCACCTGGAAGATCGGGAGCTTGCCCAGGTTCCGGTACGCCTGCAGGGCCGCGGGCGTACTGTCCACCGAGGAGTCCTGGCCCTTCTGGTTGTGCGGCGTCTCGAACTGGACCATCGCCCGGATCTTCGGGAAGCGGCGGATCTCCGAGCCCAGCTGCCGGTAGAAGTCCACTTTGTACGCCCGGTTGCGGTTGGAGGACCAGACGCCCCACTCGGCGATCATGATGGGCTTGCCAGGGTGGCGGGTGACCGCCCAGGTGTAGAAGCCGGGCCAGCTGTGCTTGCCGGCGCCCTCGATCTTGCGGTTGACGACCTCGGTGAAGTCGCCGTGGCCGTAGCCGGGGTCGCTGTACGCGTACGTGTCGAAGCCGATCCAGTCGACCACGTCGTCGCCGGGATACATCTGGTTGAACCAGCTCTGCGTCGCGTGCGGCACGTACGTCATGTGCACCAGCACCGTCACCATGTTGGTCACGCCGTGCGCCCGCAGCCGCTTGACCACGTGCCGGTACATCGCGGCGTAGTCCCGGGCGGTGTAGCCGGAACCGGCCCGCGGCCGTACGTCGTTCTCGCCCTCGTGGTGGATGGCGAGGAAGAACTGCTCGGGGAAGGTCTGCCGGATGTGCGCGGCGAGCCGGTCGAGGAACGCGTCGGTGCGCCGGTCGCCGCGGGCGATCGCCGCCCAGGAGGCCGCCTCCGGCTTCCAGTTGAGGAACAGGATGCGGTGCCGGCCGGGCTGGCGGGCGATCGCGATCTCCTGCGGCGTCGGGAACAACTGCCGGATCCCGCCGTGGTACGCGTGGAAGATCGCCTGCGTACGCCCGGTCTTGCGCTCGAACACGGCGAGCGCGTACGCGCCGCGGCTCGCGGTGTGTGCGCCCGGCGCGACCCCCCAGAGGATGCCGCAGGTCGGGATCAGCTTCCGCCCGGTGCGACAAGGGGCCTGCCGAGAGGCCGGAGGCGGCGGCGCGGTATAGGCCGCGTCGGCGGTGACTCGGGTGCTTGCCGGGGTAGGGGGAGGGGACGCCGGCGGCGACGGGCGAGTCGTGAAGGCGGGCAGCCGGCCGCTGAGGACGGGCCGCTCCGGCGTGGCGAGCACGGGCAGCGAAACGGTCGGATCGCCCACCGCACCGAGCGGCAGGCCCAGCTGATCGACCCCGCCGGTCCAGGCCCAGGCGAGCGTGGTCACGACGGAGAGGACGAAGGCCGCCGGTACGGCGGCGAGGTGGACAAGCCGGAAGCGGCGCGGGCGTCGACTCACGAGGTGCCAGTATTGTGATGAAGATCCGATTTGTCCAACATCTGACGCGGAATAATCGGACAAAATGGGTGAGTGGAGACCCGTCTCGACCACGATCCGGCGGGCTGCGAAACTGTCCCCTAATCGGCCGCAGGGGGATGCGAAGGTGAGTGGTTCGGTGCTTCCCGAGGACGTGTTGCGCGACGCCCCGTCATACACGCCGCACGCGCACGAGCTCGCGGACCTCGAACTGCTGCTCTCCGGCGCGTATGCGCCGCTCACCGGGTTCCTGGGCCGCGCCGATCTGAACTCGCTGCGGCGCCGCGGCCGGCTCGCCGACGGCACGCAGTGGCCCGTCCCGGTCACCCTCGAGGTGCCCGCCGAGCTGGCGAGCGACCTGGTGCTCGAGGACCCGCTGCACCGCACGATCATCCTGACCGACCCGGAGGGCGCGCCGGTGGCCGCGCTCGAGGTCACCGACGCCTGGTCGACCGGCGAGCGGACGTACGGCGTGGGCGGCACGGTCCGCCGGATGGGCGACGGCGGCCACGGCCCGTTCCAGCGGCTGCGGCGCACCCCGGCCGAGGTCCGGGCCCTGCTGCCACCCGGCCGGGTGCTCGGCGTGATCGCCGACCGGCCGCTGCACCGCCCGCAGCTGGCCCAGATCGCGCACGCGGCCCGTACCCTCGCCGCCCACCTGCTGATCCTCATCCCGGTGACCGGCCCGGGGCCGGACGGGCTGCCGCCCGAGGCGCTGGTCCGGGCGATCTTCTCGGCCCGCGACCGGATGCCACCGGCCACGATCGTCGCGGTCCCGCTGCTCAACCGCGGCGACGAGATGCGCGACGCGTTGCTGCGGGCGCGGGTGGCCGGGGCGTACGGCGTCACGCATGTGCTCTCCACCGGCGAGATGCTCTCCGGCGGGGGCCTGCGGGTGCTGGTGCCGCGCGAGCTCGCCTACGACAACCGGGACGGCCAGTGGCGCTGGCGGGACGACATCCCGCCGCGCAACCGCCGGCTCGCGATGACCGCCGCCGAGATCAACGACGTGCTGGACCGCGGCTTCCCGCTGCCCGAGTGGCACACCCCGCCCGCGGTGGCCAAGGAGCTGACCCGGGCCCGTCCGCCGCGCCGGCACCGCGGTCTGGTGGTGTTCTTCACCGGCTTCTCCGGCTCGGGCAAGTCGACCATCGCCCGGGGTCTGGCCGACTCGCTGCGCGAGTCCGGCGAGCGCACGATCACCCTGCTGGACGGGGATGTGGTCCGGCGCGAGCTCTCCGCGGGGCTGGGCTTCTCGAAAGCAGACCGGGACCGCAACGTACGCCGGATCGGCTGGGTCGCGGCGGAGGTGGGCCGGCATCGGGGCATGGCGGTGGCCTGCCCGATCGCGCCCTACGAGTCGGCCCGCGCCGCCGTGCGCGGGATGGCCCAGGACGCCGGCGCCGGCTTCGTCCTGGTCCACGTGAACACCCCGCTCGAGGTCTGTGAGCAGCGCGACCGCAAGGGCCTGTACGCCCGGGCGCGGGCCGGCCAGCTGCGCGGCATGACCGGCATCGACGACCCGTACGAGGAGCCGGCGAACGCCGAGCTGACCATCGACACCACCACCATCACCGTGCCGGAGGCGATCGAGCTCGTGCTCGCCTACCTCGTCGAGAACGGCTGGGTGGAGCCGAAACTGACGTAGAGCCATCACGTTAGGCGGGAGTCAGCCGTTTAGCCCCTGGGGGCAAAACGCCCGAACTCACTCCACCCCCGAAAGGGCCGCCGACCGATGGAAGCCTCTCGCCCCGCCGACGTCTCGCACTATCTCGGCGTTTTCCGCCGTCACTGGTGGATCGCGCTGATCGCGACGGGCGCGGGTCTCGGGGCGGGCGTCGCGCTGACCAGGGCGCTGCCCAAGACGTACGAGTCGTCGGCCTCGGTCCTGGTGCAGGCGCTCGACCAGGACACCAACGCGCAGGGCGGCCGCACCAAGGGCGCGGTCAACCTGGACACCGAGGCGCAGCTGGTGCGCTCGGGCGCGGTCGCCACCGGCGCGGCGAAGCTGCTGCGGACCACGCGCTCGCCGATCGACCTGGCCAAGGACGTCTCGGTCGAGGTGCCGGCCAACACCACCGTGCTGGTGGTCACCTTCCAGGCCGGCACGCCGCAGGACGCGCAGTCGGGGGCGCACGCGTTCGCCGAGGCGTACCTGCAGAACCGGCAGGACACCGCGCAGAGCGCGCTGAACCAGCAGATCAAGACGCTGACCGCGAAGGTCCAGCAGCTCACCAGCACGCTCTCCGGGATCAACAGCCGGCTGGCCAACGCGGCCAAGGGCAGCCCGGACCAGAGCAACCTGATGAGCCTGCGGAGCAACTCGCAGAACCAGCTGAACGGGCTGACCGGCCGGCTGAACGAGCTGACCACGACCACGGTCGGCGCCGGCGACATCATCAGCGACGCCCGTCTGCCGGACACCCCGACCAGCCCGAACCCGATGGTCAACCTGGCCACCGGCGGCATGGCCGGGCTGCTGCTCGGGGTGGCGCTGGCGTTCCTGCGGGAGCGGTTCGACCGGCGGCTGCGCTCGGCCGCCGACGTGCGCGACCGCGGCCAGGTGCACGTGCTGGCCGCCCTGGACGAGCGCACCACCCCGCACTTCGACGACGTGCTCCAGCCGTACGGGGCCGGTGGCCGGGTCTTCAACCGGCTGCGCAACGAGATCCTGGCGACGCTGAGCCCGAGCGACCAGGTGATCGTGGTGACCGGGACGAGCCGCGGGTCGGCCGCGACGCTGGTGGCCGCGAACCTGGCGGCCGCGCTCGCCCGTACCGGAAGCGATGTGGTTCTGATCGGCGCCCACCTGCCGGACAGCGTGGTGGACGTGGCGCCGCTGGCCCGGATGCTCGGCGTCTCGGCCGTGCCGGGCCTCTCCGACCTGCTGGCCGGGCGGGTCGGCCTGGCCCGGGCGCTGCAGCGCACCCCGCGCATCCCGTCGCTGCGGGTGATCACCACGGGCGGCGCGGCCACCGCGGCCGGCCTGATGCAGTCGCAGCGGCTCAAGGACACCCTGGAGGCGCTGCGCCGGCAGGGCGGCTACGTGGTGATCGAGGCGCCCTCGACCAGCAGCAGCGCCGACGCGCAGGGGCTGGCCAGCCTGGCCGACGCCGCCCTGCTCGCGGTCGAGCTGCGCAAGTCGCGCCGGCCCGCCCTGCTGGACGCGGCCGAGCAGTTGCAGCGGGTCGGCACCCCGCTGCTGGGCGCCGTGGTCCTCCCCCGGCTCGCCAACCTGCGCGGCGGCGAGCCGAACGGCCCGGCGGTCACCCTGCCGGCCACCGAGAAGGAGAGCAAGGCGGTCCGGCTGGACGGACCGGTCGCGGACTCCGACCTGACCCAGCCGATGCGCTTCCCGACCAACACCATGTCGGCGGCGGAGAAGGCCAAGGCCGCCAAGGCGGTGGCGACCGCCGCGGCCGAGAAGACCGCGGAGAAGCCGCAGGTGCGCCCGCGCACGGCGGACGCGGCCGACGAGATCACCGCGGTGATCGACATGTCCGGGATGGTCAAGGACGGCGACGGCAAGTGACGCCGGCCGCCACGGCCGCCGCACCCGGACGGACCGGCGGTCCCGCACACGGCGCGCCCAAGACCCGGACCCTGCCGGCCTGGCCGGTGGCGGGCATCCTGGCGCTCTATCCGCTGTGGTGGGCGCTCGGGCTCGGCGTGCTGATCTTCGCGGTGATGGCCGTGCCCATGCTGTTCCTGCTGCTGCGCCGCCGCGCGGCCGGCCGGTCGCTGCGCCTGCCGCCCGGTTTCCTGTGGTGGGCACTGTTTCTGACCGCGGTGGTGGTGAGCCTCGGCGCGCTGGGTGTCGACCCGCCGGGCACGATCGCCGAGCACGCCGTCGGCCGGCTGCCCGGGGCGGCCTACAAGCTCACCATGTACGCGTCGCTGACCGTCCTGCTGCTCTACGCCGGCAACCTGACCGAGGCCGAGCTGCCGAAGCGGCGGCTGGTCAGGTACCTCGGCTGGCTGTTCGTGGTGACCGTGGCCGGCGGCCTGCTCGGCATGGTGGCCGGGCACTTCCAGTTCACCTCGCCGGTCGAGATGCTGCTGCCGGGGAGCGTGCGAAGCAAGGGCTTCGTGCAGTCGCTGGTGCACCCGTACGCCGCGCAGATCATGGACCTGGTCGGCGGGGACCGGCCGCGCCCGGCCGCGCCCTGGGGGTACACCAACACCTGGGGCAACAACTTCTGCCTGCTGGCCGGCTGGCTGGTGGTCGCGGCTTGGCAGAGCGGCAAGGGCCGCAACAAATTCTGGGCGATCGTCTGCCTGCTGGTCTCGATCCTGCCGGCGGTGGTCTCCCTCAACCGGGGGCTCTGGATCGGGCTCGGTCTCCTGATCGTTTACATCGCCGCCCGGTACGTGCTGGCCGGCAAGATGTGGATCATTGGACTGCTCGCGGTGACCGGCGCCCTGCTCGGCTTGGCGCTGATGGCCACCCCGCTCGGCGGCGTGGTCAGCGCCCGGCTGGACAACGGCAAGTCCAACGGCGTCCGCTCGTTCCTGGTGGACCGGGCGATGGACGGCATCGGCGGCTCGCCGATCGTCGGCTACGGCGGCACCCGGAACACCGCCGGCGGCCGGCAGTCGATCGCGGTCGGCGAGACGTCGAGCTGCGAGCGCTGCGGGAACTTCACGGTCGGTGGGAACGGCCAGCTGTGGCAGCTGCTCTACTCGCACGGCATCGTTGGCACGGCCGGTTACCTGGGCTTTTTCACGTACGTCCTGTGGCGTTTCCGCCGGGATCGCAGCGCGATCGGGGTCGCCGGGAGTGCCGCGCTGGTCACCTCGTTCTCCGCGATGCTCTGGTACAACTCGCTGGTCACCCCCCTGGCCTTCATGGTTCTGGCCGTTGCGCTGCTCTGGCGCAACTCGATCGAGGGGGATCCGACATGAGTCCGGTGAGGACGGCGCCCGCCGAGCTGACCGCCGGCGACGCGGCGCTGCGTACCCAGTACCTGACCGAGGTGCTCGACCTGCTCTACCCCTGGCCCTGCCGCACGGACGGGTCGCCCGGCACCCCGATCGCCGAGTACCTGGTCGTCCCGGACGCGCGCCGCCCCCGCCTGCTGGTCCCGTCCGCCTCCCGCCGGGTGGCCGCCGCCGCGGTCCGCCGGTACGCCGAGCCGCAGTCCCGGGCCGCCCGGCTGAAGCGGGACGCGGTGGTCGCCGCGGTCCGTACCGGCGCGTCCGCGGTGCTGCTGCGCGACCGGGTCCGGGTCACCGGCCCGTTCTCGGCGAGCATCGACGGCTACCTGAGCGAGCAGCTCGGCCGGGAGTTGTCGGTCAGCATCCACATCGGACCGGCGCGGGCCAACCGCAAGCCGGTGCTGCAGCTGATCGGCCCGGAGGGGGACACCTTCGGCTTCGGCAAGCTCGGCACCGGCCCGCTCACCCGCGCCCTGGTACGCGCCGAGACGGCCGCGCTGACCACGCTCGGCGGGAGCGGGCTGACCAAGCTGACCGTGCCGCGGGTGCTGCACGCGAGCGAGTGGCGCGGGCTCGCGGTGATGGTCCAGTCGGCGCTGCCGGTCTGGTTCCCGCGCGCGCCGCTGACCCAGCGCCGGCTGGTCGGCGCGATGCTCGACATCGCCGGCTGCTGCGGCTACACCACCGGGCCGCTGGACTCCAGCGGGTACTGGCAGCAACTGCGCAGCCGGCTCGCCGCGGTGAGCGACCGGCCCGAGGGGGCTTGTCTCGGCTCGGCGGCGGAGCTGCTGGTGAAGCGCGCCGGCGACACCCTTTTCCGGTACGGGGCCTGGCACGGCGACTGGGCGCCCTGGAACATGGCGAACCTCGCCGACGGGCTGCTGGTCTGGGACTGGGAGCGGTTCGCCACCGGCGTGCCGATGGGCTTCGACGCCGTGCACCACGAGCTCCAGCGGCGGGTCCAGGCGACCGGCGACGCCACCGACGCGGTCGAGCGGACCGTGCGCCGGGCCGCCGAGCTGCTGGCGCCGTTCGGGGTGCCGCCGGCCGGCCGCGAGGTGACCGCGCTGCTGTACCTGGTCGACCTGGCCGCCCGCTACCTGACCGACCGCCAGGCCGAGGCCGGCGCCCGGCTGGGCGTCCTCGGCACGTGGCTGCTGCCGGTGCTCATCCGCCGGGTCGAGGAGCTCTGAGGAGAGCACGATGGACGTACGCAACATGCCGGCCCCGATGAAACGGGTCGTGCACCTGGGCACCTGGTCGTACGGCCGGCTCACCTCGCCGGGCCGGATGAACCCGTCGTTCCTCATCTGCGGCGGCCAGCGCTGCGGGACGACCTCGATGTACCGGGCGCTGGCCGCGCACCCGGTCGTGCTCAAGGCCGTGCTGCACAAGGGCGTGCACTACTTCGACACCTCGTACGACCGCGGGCCGGCCTGGTACAAGGCGCATTTCCCGCTGGTACGCAGCGCCGACAAGGTCAGCGAGCGGTACGGCGTGGCCGCGCAGACCTTCGAGTCGAGCCCGTACTACATGTACCACCCGCAGGCGGCCGCCCGGATCGCCCTCGACCTGCCCGGCGCCCGGCTGCTGGTGCTGGTCCGTGACCCGGTCGAGCGGGCGTACTCGCAGCACCACCACGAGGTGGCCCGCGGCTTCGAGACCGAGCGGGACTTCGGCGCGGCGCTCGCCCTCGAACCGGCCCGGCTGCACCGGCAGGAGGAGCGGCTGGCCGCCGACCCGTCGTACTACAGCTTCGCGCACCAGCATCACGCCTACCGGGCGCGCGGCGAGTACGCCCGCTACCTGAGCGTGATGGCGCAGCACGTCGGCCGGGAGCGGATCCACGTGGTGGAGAGCGAGCGGTTCTTCACCGAGCCGGAGGACGTGTACGACGAGGTCTGCTCGTTCCTGGGCCTGCCCACCTACCTGGAACGGCCGCCGTTCGAGCGGCACAACGCCCGCCCCCGGCAGGCCGACATGGACCCCGGGCTGCGCCGCGAGCTGACCGGCCACTACCAGCCGCACGACGACGCGCTGGCCCGCTGGCTGGGCCGGACACCGGTCTGGCGCCGCACATGACTGATTTATTGGAGAAAAACGGCACGAAAGCCGTCGCGCGCGGCGGCCTGGCCAACATGGTCGGCTCGGCGCTCGCCGGCGGCACCGGCTTCGCGGTCACCTGGATCGTCGCCCGCTCGCTGGGCCCGGATCAGGCCGGCGCGTTCTTCGCCTCCACCGCCGCCTTCGTGCTGGCCGGCGGCCTGGCGAAGCTCGGCACCCAGACCGGCCTGGTCTACTGGCCGGCCCGGCTGCGCGCCACCGGCCGCACCGAGCTGCTCGGGGCCTGCCTGCGCACCGGGCTCGCCCCGGTGATCGGCATGTCGCTGCTGCTGGCGGCCGGCATGTGGCTGGCGGCGCCGGCGATCGCCCGCACCACCGCGCACCAGGCGGCGGCCGCGGTCGGCACGCACACCGCCGGGCTGCGGGTGCTGGCCCTGTTCATGCCGTTGCAGGCGCTCACCGACGCGCTGCTCACGGCGACCCGCGGCTACCGGGCGATGCGCCCGACCGTGCTCTACGACCGCATCCTCCGCAGCGCGCTGCAGTTGCTGCTGGTGGCCGCGGCCGGGGTGGCCGCACTGTGGACGGCCGCCTCGCTGGCCGGCTCGGTTCTGCCGATGTTCGCGTTCGCGTGGGCGGTCCCCTACCTGCCGGTGACGGTGCTTTCCGCGTACGCCATCCGCAAGCTCTATCTCGCGAGCAAACCGCCTGGGGTGACCACCCGCCGGGTCGAACGGCGCGGCATGCGCCGGGATTTCTGGCGCTTCACCGGGCCGCGCGCGCTCGCCAGCGTCGCCCAGCTCGCGCTGCAGCGGGTGGACGTGCTGCTGGTGGCGGCCCTGGGTGGCCTGACGCCGGCGGCGGTCTACGCGGTGGCCGGGCGATTCGTCGTGCTCATTCAGTTCGCCAACCAGGGCATCTCGCAATCGGTGCAGCCGCGGCTGGCCGAGGCGCTGGCCACCGGCGACCGCGAGCGGGCCAATCACCTCTACCAGACCGCGACCGGCTGGCTGGTGCTGGTGACCTGGCCGATCAACCTGCTGGTGATCCAGTTGGCGCCGCTCTACCTGCGGCTGTTCGGCGCGGGCTACACGGCCGGGCGGACCGTGGTGGTGATCCTGGCGAGCGCGATGCTGGTCGCGACCGGCTGCGGCATGGTCGACATGGTCCTCGCGATGGCCGGGCGTACCTCGTGGAACCTGGTCAACGTCCTGATCGCGCTGGGTGTCACGATCGGGCTGGACGTGCTGCTCATCCCCCGGTTCGGGGCGCTCGGCGCGGCGATCGGGCTGGCCGGCGCGATGGTCGCGAACAACGTGCTGCCGCTGATCCAGGTCGGCCGGGTCGCCCGCCTGCACCCCTTCGGCCGGGGCACCCGGGCCGCCGCGCTGCTGTCGCTGGCCTGCTTCGGCGCGCTTCCCCTGCTGGCCGGCCCGGTGGCCGGTCCCGCACTTGCCGTACCGGCCTTCCTGGCGGGGGTCTGGCTGCTCCGCGGCCCGCTCGCGCTGGAGGCGTTCACCAGCCAACGGAGGAGCAGATGAGCACGGATTACACCAAGGTGTTCCAGGACACCGCGGCGGTCGAGAAGTACGAGACCATCACGTACGCGCCGGACAGCTACGCGTCGCAGATCAACCAACGGCAACGCGACTACCTGCGCACGCTGGTCCGGCGCGAGTTCGGCCCACGCGCGCCGGTGCAGCACGACTTCGCCTGCGGCACCGGGCGGGCCATCCGTACGCTGCACGGCCTGGTCCGGGAGGCGCACGGGTACGACACGTCGGCCGCGATGATGGTCAAGGCCGCCGACGTCGGCTCGCACGCGCACTGGCACCGGGTCGCCGCGGACGGCCCGGCGCCGTCCCCGGTCGAGGCCGGCTCCCCGGCGATCGTGACCATGTTCCGGCTGCTGCTCAATGTGGACGAGGCGGTCCGCGACCGGGCGCTGGCGTTCGCCGCGAAGGCGCTGCCCGAGCCGATGTCCGGCGTTCTGGTGGTGGAGAACCACGGCAACGCCGGCTCGCTGCGGCACCTGCGGGCCCGGCGGCACCGCGGCGACCGCTGGTTCGCCGAGCTCTCCCACGACCAGGTGGAGTCGCTGCTCGGCCGGCACGGCTTCGAGATCGTCGAGCGCCGCGGCTTCTCGATGATCACGCCGGGCTGGCACGGGAATCCGCTGGTCCGGGTGGCGGATGCGGCGGTGCGGCGGCTGCCCGGGAGCGATGGGTATGCGGTGAACGTGCTCTACACGGCTCGGCGTACCCATGCGTAGGGGTTTCGTCGCTTTTATCGGTTTTTTGCTGCTGGCCGGCTGCTCCGCCGCGGACAAAAAGGACAAGGCGCCGCCGCCCTCCGACTTGTCCGGGAAACCCGCGGCGATCGCGCTCGATCGCGGGCCGTTCGAGAGCGGCCCGGTCCGCGCGCCGTCCGAGGGCGCGCTGGTCGGAGCGTGGATCAAGCCGGAGGAGCTGACCCACGTGGGCCGGCTCGCCGCGGTCGACAGCCTGGAGAACGACCTCGGCCGGCGGTTGAGCATCATCAACACGTACCGCCGCTTCGAGCAGCCGGTCGGCACCGCCTCGGACCAGGAGTTCCTCGCCGACGGCGCGACCCTGATGATCAGCTGGGCCACCGGCGACAACCGGTCCATCCTGGACGGCGACTACGACGACCTGATCCGCAAGCAGGCCGTCGCGATCCGGAAGATCCATCGGCCGGTGCTGCTGCGGATGCGCTGGGAGATGGACCGGCCCAACCTGCGGGCCACCATGTGGTCGGCCGAGGACTACATCGCCGCCTGGAAGTACGTCCGCGGGATCTTCCGGGAGGAGCGCGCGGACAACGTCTCCTGGGTGTGGTGCCCGACCGCGGAGGGGTTCATCCGGGGCGACGCGCCGAGCTTCTACCCGGGCGACGACCAGGTCGACTGGACCTGTGTGGACGTCTACGCCGGCGAGACGTTCCAGCCGATCGGCCAGCTCATGGGCCCGTTCCTGCGGTTCGCGGCCGGCCACCCCAAGCCGATCATCATCGGCGAGTTCGGGGTGGCCAAGGCATGGGGGTCGCAGCGCCGGGCCGCCTGGCTGAAGGACGCCGAGCGCACCTTCAAGGCCAACCCGCAGATCAAGGCGGTCGCCTACTTCGACTCCGACCCGGACGGCAGCGGACCGACCAGGCAGTTCCAGCTCACCGGCGACAAACCCGCGTTCAAGGCCTTCCAGAGCCTGGTCCGCGACCGCTATTTCAACCCTTGATCTCTTCCAGGAATTCGAGCCGGTTGCCATGCGCGTCGTGCGCGTAGAGCCGCCGGTGACCCGGGAAGTGCGGATCCCACTCGACCGGGTGACCGGCGGCTTCCAGGCGCGCCGCCAAAAGATCAAGACCATGCACGAGTACGCCGGGATGCGCCTTTCGTTCCGGCACGAAGCCCGGCACCGGGCTGACGTGCACCTCCCAGCCGCCGCCGCGGAACCAGCACCCGCCCCGGGCGGCCAGCACCGGCGGCTTCGCCAACTCGGTCATGCCGAGCACCCCCGCGTAGAACGCACGGGCCTCCCCCTCCCCACCGGGCGGGCACAGCAACTGGACGTGGTGCAGGTCCTCGAAGGTGAACGTCATGCACCTATTTTGATCTGACGCGCTGCCCGGGCGCCCGGGCCAGCAGCTTCAGCGCGTACGGCGCGTCGTGCCGCAGGTATCGCCCGGCCAGCCGCCTCGGATCGTTGCCCAGCCGGTGCGCCCACTCCAGTCCGGTCCGCTGCATCCAGCGCGGCGCCCGGGCCACGTCGCCGGCCACGAAGTTGACCGCCGCGCCGCAGCCGATGAACCACGCGGCCGGCAGCCCCGGCCGCAACCGGGCGATCATCCGCTCCTGTTTGGGGAAGCCGAGACCGACGAAGACCAGGTCCGGTTCCGCGTCGATCACCTTGGCGCAGAATTGCTCGTACGTGGTCGGATCGTCCTCGAAACCGAAGTCCGGGCACAGCGTCCCGGCCACCCGCAGGCCCGGGCACTCCCGCTCCAGCTTGTCGGCCGCGCGGGCCGCGCCGTCGGTCTCCGGCGAGCCGCCGATCACGAAGATGGACCGCTTGTCGAGCGCCAGGCCCGCCGACAGCGACCAGATCAGGCTGCTGCCGGCCACCCGCTCCGGCAGCGGGGTGCCGCCGAGCTTGCTCGCCCAGATCAGCGGCATGCCGTCCGCCACGATCAGGTCGGCGTCGTCGAGGTGCTCGCGCGCCTCGTCGTCGGTCTGCGCCCGGCGCAGGATGTCGATGTTCGGCGTGACGATCCGCCCGCCCCGGCCATGGGTGAGCGCATCCCGCACCACGGCCACGACCTCGGCCTCGGTGATCCGGTCGATACCCGTTCCATCCAGGTCGACCCGCTCGAAAGCCTCGATGGGCACCTGTCGCCTCCTTCACGGTGTTTGCCTCGTTATAGGAGCGAAACGAGCGAAGGTGGGCCAAAGTGGCACGGGTGTTATTTCTGGGCGGATTGGGACGTAGCGGGACAACGCTCGTCGAGCGTCTGCTCGGCGAACTTCCCGGCGTGTGCGCGCTCGGCGAGGTGGTCCACCTCTGGCAACGCGACCTGCGCGACGACGAGCGCTGCGGCTGCGGCGCGAAGTTCTCGGCCTGCGGCTTCTGGCGGCGGGTCGGCGCGCTCGCCTTCAACGGCTGGCACAACGTGGACGTCGACCGGGTCCACTACCTGCGCGACGCCGTCGAGCGCACCCGGCACATCCCGCGGCTGGCCACCGCCGTCGAGGCCCCCGAGGAGGTGCACGAGTACGCCGAGTACTACTCCCGGATCTACTCGGCCGCGCATGAGGTCTCCGGCGCGCGGATCGTCGTGGACTCGTCCAAGCACTCGGCACTGGCCCACGTGCTGCGCTGGTCGGGCGACCTCGACCTGCGGGTGGTGCACGTGGTGCGGGACGCGCGCGGGGTCGCGTACTCGTGGACCAAGACGGTGGACCGGCCGGAGACCGACGGCACGCAGCAGATGACCCGCTACTCACCCGGCCGCTCGGCGTTGCTGTGGAACGCGCACAACGCCGCGTTCGGCCTGCTCGCCCGCCGCGGCGTGGCGGTACGCCGGATCCGCTACGAGGAGTTCGTGACCGACCCGCGGGCCGCGCTCGCCGGCATCGCCACCTTCGCCGGCCTCGACGTCGGCCCGGCCGACCTGGACTTCGTGCACGACGGCCAGGCCGACCTGAAGGTGGGGCACAGCGCGGCCGGCAACCCGATGCGGTTCACCGTCGGCCGGCTGGCGCTGCGCCGGGACGACAGCTGGGTGAGCGCGCTGCCGCCGCGCCAGCGCCGCCTGGTCGGCGCGGTCTGCGGGCCGATGCTCCGGGCGTACGGCTACCCGCTGAACCCGTCGCCCGCCCTGGAGGTGGCGCGGTGAACTGGCCATCGGTGGGCGTGGTCATCCCCACCCGCAACCGGCCCGAGCTGGTCCGCAAGTCGATCGCCGCGGTGCGCGAGCAGCGCTACCCCGGCGAGCTGAAGATCCTGGTGGTGTACGACCAGGCCGAGCCGGACTACCTGCTGGCCGCCACCGAGGGCGTCCGGGTGCTGGTGCTGACCAACTGGCGGGCCGCGGGGCTGGCCGGCGCCCGCAACACCGGCATCCTGGCGCTGGACACCGAGTATGTGGCGTTCTGCGACGACGACGACCGCTGGCTGCCGGACAAGCTGCGCCGGCAGGTGGCCGCGCTGCTCGCCGACCCGGACGCCGAGATGGCCACGTGTGCGATCGAGGTCGAGTACGAGGGCCGGTGCAACCCGCGGCTGGCCGGGCGCAGCCGGGTCACGCTCGAGGAGCTGGCCCGCTCCCGGATGGCGATGCTGCACTCGTCGTCGTTCCTGATCCGCCGCCAGGCGCTGGCCGAGGAGGCGATCGGGCTGGTCGCCGAGGACGCGCCGGGCAGCCAGAACGAGGATTGGGACCTGCTGCTGCGGGCCGCGCGGCGGGCGCCGATCGTGCACCTGGACGAGCCGCTGGTGCGCGTGCTCTGGGGGCGGACCTCGCATTACGCGTACGAGTATGCGACCAAGATCTCGTCGCTGCGATGGATGATGCAGCGTCACCCGGAGATCAGCGGGTGCAAGCCCGGCGCGGCCCGGGTGTACGGGCAGCTGGCTTGCTGGTCGGCGGCGAGCGGGAACCGCAGTCAGGCCTGGCAGTTCAGCAAGGAGGCGGTGCGCGCGAACTGGAAGGAGCCGCGGACCGCGATCGCCTTGGCGGCCATGACGGGTGCGGTCAAGGTCGAGAATGTTCTTTCAGCGCTGCACAAGCGTGGCCGAGGTATCTGAGTACGCCCTTTCCCTCACGGCCGACCGCAAGGTAATGTTCGGGCGTGTTCGAAATAGTGCGGATCCTCTAGTGCTAGCCCAACAACGCCAGGCCGCCATCCTCGACCGGGTTCGCGCCGCCGGCGGCGTCCGGGTGAGCGAATTGGCCACCGAATACGGCGTCTCCGACATGACCATCCGCCGCGACCTCGAGTCGCTGGCCGACCGTGGCCTGCTGGCGAAGGTACACGGCGGCGCCACCACGGTGAGCCCCGGCTCCGCGCACGAGCCCGGCTTCGCCGCCAAGTCCGTCCGCCAGCGCGCCGAGAAGGCGGCCATGGCCATGCACGCCGCCACGCTGGTCTCCCCCGGCGACGCGATCGCGCTCTCGGCCGGCACCACCACGGCCGGCCTCGCGCAGCGGCTGGTCGACGTGCCCTCGCTGACCGTGGTCACCAACTCGATCCCGGTCGCCGACGTCTTCTACCGCGCCGGCCGCCCCGATCAGACCGTGGTGCTCACCGGCGGGACGCGTACCCCCTCGGACGCCCTGGTCGGCCCGGTCGCCGTCGCCGCGATCGGCACCCTGCACCTGGACATGCTCTTCCTCGGCGTGCACGGCATGAGCGAGCGCGCCGGCTACACCACCCCCAACCTGATGGAGGCCGACGTCAACCGCGCCCTGGTCGAGGCGGCCGAGCGCCTGGTCGTGCTCGCCGACCACACCAAGTGGGGAACGGTCGGCATCTCCTCGATCGTCCCCTTGGAGCGCGCCGACGTGCTGATCACCGACGACGGCCTGGACGACCAGGCCCGCACCCTGCTGGAAGAGACCGTGCCCGAACTCGTGATGGTGAGCGCGCAGTGACCTTCAAGAGCCGCCAGGCGATCCGCCTCTCCGACGGCCGGGAGCTGATCTACTTCAACGAGGAGGCGCAGACCCACCGGGCGGAGTATCCGGACACCCGGCACCTGCCGCCCCCGCCACCCACCTCCCAGCTGCGCTACGACCCGCTGGTCGACGAGTGGGTGGCGGTCGCCGCGCACCGGCAGACCCGCACCTTCCTGCCGCCCAGCGACGCGTGCCCGCTCTGCCCGTCGAGCCCGGCGTTCGCCAGCGAGATCCCGGCGCCCGACTACGACGTGGTGGTCTTCGAGAACCAGTTCCCGTCGTTCAGCGACCGCGTCAAGCCGGACGAGGTCACCGCCATCACCGACATGGTGCCGGTGCGCGCCGGCGTCGGCCGCTGCGAGGTCATCTGCTTCACCAGCGACCACAACGGCTCGTTCGGCAAGCTTCCGCCGTCCCGCGTCCGTACGGTGATCGACGTGCTCGCCGACCGCACCGCCGAGATGTCGGCGCTCACCGGCGTCGCCCAGGTGTTCCCGTTCGAGAACAGGGGCGTCGAGATCGGCGTGACCCTGCACCACCCGCACGGGCAGATCTACGCGTACCCGACGGTGCCGCCGCGCACCCAGCAGATGCTGCGGGCGGCCGGCCGCTACAACTCCCGGACCGGGCGCGACCTGTACACCGACGTGCTGGCGGCCGAGCGCGCGTCCGGGGCCCGGGTCGTCGCGGCCAACGAGCACTGGACGGCGTACGTGCCGGCGGCGTCCCGCTGGCCGTACGAGGTGCAACTGGCCCCGCACCGCAAGGTGCCGGACATTCCGGCGCTCTCGGACGAGGAGCGGGACGCGTTCGGGCCGCTGTACCTGGACGTGCTGCGGCGCTTCGACGCGCTGTTCGGCAAGCCGATGCCGTACATCTCGGCCTGGCACCAGGCCGTGGTCGGCGAGGGGCGCGAGCTGGGCTACCTGCACCTGCAGCTGTTCAGCATCCGCCGGGCCGCCGACAAGCTGAAGTTCCTGGCCGGTTCGGAGTCCGCGATGGGCGCCTTCGTCAACGACGTCGTCCCGGAGAAGGCGGCGGAGACCCTGCGCTCTCTGTGAGATCGTGGTTGCTTTGCGCGATTCCCTGCTAGAGGGTAGGAGTTATGGGATTCGCCTGGTCCAACATGTTCGTCCCGCCCGACGAGGACCCGCGCACCGACGGCGGGTTCGTCGGCGAGCGGGACACCTTGATCGGGTACCTGCGCGATCAGCGGCTGACGCTCGAGCTCAAGTGCGCCGACCTGGACGCCTCGCAACTGGCGGCCAGGTCGGTCGAGCCGTCGCCGGTCTCGCTGCTTGGCCTCGTGCGGCACATGGCCGGCGTCGAGCAGAGCTGGTTCCGGGTGCACATGGCCGGCTTCCAGGTGCCCCGCCACTACCGCCTTTCCGATGACCGCGACTTCGACTTCCATGGCGCGACCGCCGATCCCGAGGTGGTCAAGGATGCCTTCGACAGGTGGCGGTCGGAGATCGCGTTCGCCGAGGACTACGTCGACTCGATCGACGATCTCGGCTACCTCGGCGACGGCGGACTGGCCTTGCGTGAGGTGCTCGTCCACATGATCGAGGAGTACGCCCGGCACAACGGCCACGCCGACTTCCTCCGCGAGCGGATCGACGGCCGCATCGGTCAGTAGGCCCTCAGCATGCGGGACGCATGCCCATGAGCTGGAACGGCTGGCCCACTGCGCGCGACGAGTGCTCATTAGGGGCGGGGGGCCCGGGACAAGGCCCCCCGCGAGGAAGGTGCTGATCGCGCCTTTTGACCGGGGGGAACCGGGGCGCCCGGGACAAGGCGGCCATCGGCTGGGCGAAGCCCTCGGCGACACGACCAGCGTCCGTGTTTCGCTGGGAAGAACGAGCGCCTATTACCACCGGTTACTACTTTAAACATGCGATTTGCCGCATAAGCATAAAGTCGGACAACTAGGTCACGATTCTCGCGGTAAGCCAGCTCGCAGAAGACAGCTCGCAGTAACCCAGCTCGCAGTAACCCAACTCGCAGTAACCCAACTCGCAGTAACCCAACTCGCAGTAAGCCAGCTCGCAGTAACCCAACTCGCAGTAAGCCAGCTCGCAGTAAGCCAGTGAGTGGCGGCTTTGCGCCGGTCAGGAGCCCGACCTCGGCGAGCAACGACGAGGATCTCGCCGTCAAGCCGCCGGCTCGGGTGAGCCGGCGGCCGGCAAAAGATCAGGCGAGTTTGCGGGCCAGGTTCTCGTCCAAGGCGTTCATGAACTCGTCGGTGGTGAGCCAGGGGGCGTCGCGCGAGATCAGGAGCGCGAGGTCCTTGGTCATCTGGCCGCCCTCGACGGTCTCGACGCAGACCTGCTCGAGCGTCTCGGCGAACTGGCTGACCTCGGGAGTGCCGTCGAGCACGCCGCGGTGCTTGAGGCCGCCCGTCCAGGCGAAGATCGACGCGATCGGGTTGGTCGACGTCTTCTCGCCCTTCTGCCACTGGCGGTAGTGCCGGGTGACCGTGCCGTGCGCGGCCTCGGCCTCCACGGTCTTGCCGTCCGGCGTCATCAGGACGCTGGTCATCAGGCCGAGCGAGCCGAAGCCCTGGGCCACGGTGTCGGACTGCACGTCACCGTCGTAGTTCTTGCAGGCCCAGACGTAGCCGCCCGCCCACTTCAGCGCGGCGGCGACCATGTCGTCGATCAGCCGGTGCTCGTAGGTGAGGCCGGCCTTGGCGAACTGGTCGGCGAACTCGGTCTCGAAGATCTCGGCGAACAGGTCCTTGAACCGGCCGTCGTACGCCTTCAGGATCGTGTTCTTGGTGGAGAGGTAGACCGGGTAGTCGCGGGCCAGGCCGTAGCGGAACGAGGCGCGCGCGAAGTCGCGGATCGACTCGTCGAAGTTGTACATGCCCATGCCGACGCCGCCCTGCGGGAAGTCGGCGACGTGGAACTCGATCGGTGCCGAGCCGTCCGCCGGGGTGAAGGTCATGGTGAACTTGCCGGCCGACGGGGCCACGAAGTCGGTCGCCTTGTACTGGTCGCCGTGCGCGTGCCGGCCGATGATGATCGGCTTGGTCCAGCCGGGCACGAGCCTCGGTACGTTCTGCATGATGATCGGCTCACGGAAGACCACGCCGCCGAGGATGTTGCGGATGGTGCCGTTCGGCGAGCGCCACATCTTCTTGAGGCCGAACTCCTCGACGCGGGCCTCGTCGGGGGTGATCGTGGCGCATTTCACGCCGACGCCGTGCCGCTTGATGGCGTTGGCCGCGTCGATCGTCACCTGGTCGTCGGTCTCGTCGCGGTGCTGGATCGACAGGTCGTAGTACTCGAGGGGGACATCGAGGTAGGGCAGGATCAGCTGCTCCCGGATCTGCTTCCAGATGATCCGGGTCATCTCGTCGCCGTCGAGCTCCACGACCGGGTTTGTGACCTTGATTTTCGCCATCGGCCGGCGCTCCTCTCCCGAAAACCGTGTTTAGCAGTACGAGCGTACTGCCCGACCGGAGAAGATCGTCGACCGCCCCCGACCTGGAGTTATCCACAGCTTGGCAAATGGGCACGCGCGGCGACCCGGGCACGCGATAGAAATCTCCCCATGCCACTGACGCACCGGGTCGGAAACCTCACGATCGTCGCGCTCGAGGATGCCTCGGGCCCGTTCTTCCTGCCCCGCGCCGAGGCGTTCCCCGACGCGTCGCCCGCTCAGTGGGCGGCCGCCGACGCGGCCGATCCGGCCGCCGCGACCTCCGGCGGGGAGTGGTGGTTGCGCTTCCGGAGCTACGCGATTCGGTACGGCGCGGGTCCGGTCACCCTGGTCGACGCGGGCATCGGGCCGGCCGGCTCGCTGGCCGCCGACTGGGCGCCGGTTCCCGGCCACCTGCCCGCCGAGCTGGCGGCGGCCGGCATCGACCCGTCCGAGGTCACCGCGATCGTCCTGACCCACCTGCACAACGACCACGTGGGCTGGGCCGTCCCGCGCGATTCGCCGTTCACCGCCGCCCGGGTCGTGGTGCAGCAGGCCGACGTCGACGTGTACAAGGCCAACCGCGACAAGGCCGGGCAGTATGACGTGCTGATCGAGCCGCTCCTGGCCCAGGGCCGCCTCCAGGTGCTGTCCGGCGACGCACAGCTGGGCGAGGGCGTCCGCGTCGTGGCGACGCCCGGCCATACCCCAGGTCACCAGTCGGTCCTCGCCGAGGACGGCACCGAGAGTCTCCTGGTGGCCGGCGATCTGGCCGTCCACATCATTCAACTGCTCAACCCCGATTTGGCGTACGCGAGCGACATGGCCCCCGACCAGGCCCGCGCAACCCGCCGCCGCGTCGTCGAGGAGGTGATCGCCCGAGGCACCACACTGGCCGTCTCCCACGCCCCGTCGCGGCCCTCGCCCAGCCCCGTCGCGGCCCTCGCCCAATCCCGTCGCGGCCCTCGCCCAATCCCGTCGCGGCCCTCGCCCAGGCTGACGTGGCCCGGCCCGACACGGGTCCGACGCGGCGCGGCCCGACGCGGCGCGATCCGACGCGGCGCGATCCGACGCGGCGCGATCCGACGCGGCGCGATCCGACGCGGCGCGATCCGGGTGCGGCCCGGCGTTGCGGCCCGGTGCGCTGCTGCCCGGCGTTGCGGCCCGACACGGACCGGCGCGGTCCGACGCGGCGCGATCCGGGCGCGACCCGGCGCGTCGCGACCCGGCGTTGCGACCCGGCGCGCTGCGGCCCGGCGTTGCGGCCCGACACGGACCGGCGCGGTCCGACGCGGGCGCGATCCGACGCGGCCCGACACGGGCGCGGCGCGGACCCGCGCGATCCGACGCGGGCCGCCCGGCACAGGCGCAGCCCGCCCGACACGGGCGCGGCCCGACACGACCCGACGCGGCGCAGACCGGCGCGGGGGCTACAGGTCGAGGCGGCGCCAGGTGTGGGCGCCGCGCCAGTCCTCGCCGGATCGGAAGCTCTGTAGGAAGCGGACCGCCTCGTCCTGGTTGGTCGTGTCGGCGCGGAGCTGTTCGCCGGCCGGGCCGTCGCGGTGTTCGAGGGCGTACTCGCCGGGGCCGGCCGCCGCCTTGGGGCCGACGCCGACCTGGGCGTAGACGCCGTCGGAGCGCTGCAGCAGCGTATAGAACCGGTCTTCGTTGAGGTTGCGCACGACCCGCTCGATCTGCTCCGGCCCCGGGTTCGGCACCGGGACGCCGACCAGCGAGTTCGCCGTGGAGAGCTCGAACCGCAGCGTCGCCGGCGCGGCCGGCGCGGGCGGCTCGGCGTCGGGGGCCAGTTCGCGCAGCACGGTGAACGCCTCGGCATACACCTCGCGGCCTGGCGTGCCGGGCGGATACGCCTGCTCGAGGATGCTCAGCGCCTTCCCCGCCTCGCCCAGCACCAGATCGGCGGCCGCCACGACGACCGCGTGGTTGCCCGTCCCGCCGGGCCGCGCGGACGCCAGCCAGGCCGCGCGCTTGGCCTCGGCGAAGGCCGCCACCGTCGCCCGCGCCTCGAGGAAGGGCACCATCGGGTCGAGCAGGTAACCGTCGACCTCCGGCGCGAGCGCCGCCAGGCCCTCCCGCGTCTCGAACGTCCACATCGGAGCCTTCGGGTCGAGGGTGTCGAGCAGGCCCATGTCGACCACGTTCGACCTGCCGAAGGCGCCCGCCGCCGGCCCGAGCAGGCGGATCGCCAGCTTCGCCACCTCGGGGAACGCCACCGTCGCCCGCAGCGACAGGTGGATGCCCCAGGCGCGCCTCTCCAGATCGAGGTGGAGGCGCTGGCGGCCGCCGTCGGCCACCTTGCGGACATAATCCAGCCCGGTGGCCGACCGGCTGAAGCCCTGGGCGGCGAGCAGCGCATCCCACCGGTCAGCGGCCACCTCGCGAAGCCAGGCGGCGGCCGTCGCACGGTCAGTTGTCATGGCAGCGGAACCTCACGGCACTTTGATCTCTTGGACGCCGACGACCTTGTACTGGCCAGCGTACTTGCCCACGGTCGTCGGATGGTTGCCCGCCTGGACCCAGTCGTCGAACGCCCGCTGCGCGGGGCCCCGGGTCGCCGTGCCGCTCTTCACCTCGATGCCGATGATCTCGCCATTGCCCAGGTCGATCGCGCAGTCGTAGTAACGCAGCTGGTTGCCGTTGCCGCGGACCGCCACCTGACTGCGGATCACGGTGTGGCCCTCGTCCTCGAGGTCGTCCATCACCTTCCGCTCGGCCGCGGCGCCGACCCGGGTGCCGTCGCTGCTCGCGAAGTGGCCGGCCGCGTCCCGGATCGAGCCGTCGGGGTACTGGTACAGCCCGTCGCCGAGGTCGATGGCGTCGCAGCTGACGTTGTGCACCAGGATCGCGTGGTCGCCGGCGAACACGTAGAACGTGTGCGCATCCTCGACCGTCAGGTCGTACATGTCCCGGCCGCCGGGGACCGGCGAGACGGCCGCGACGGTGACCGGCGCGCCGTCGTCGGATCGCAGCGCCGTGCCGGGCGCGAGCGCGGCCGCCCCGATCCACCGGTCGTCCGACGCGCTCCAGAACGGGTGCTTGCTGGTGGTGTGGATGACCGCGCCGCCGGTGACCACCACATCGACCAGGTCGGTGTCGTGGGTACGGAACGTCTTGGTCACCACGCCGCCGGCGACCCGGGCGCCGACCGCGACCCGTTCGATCGGTTTCCGGCTGCCGTCGGCCATCAGCACCGGCGTCGCCGCGTCGAAGCTCTGCGTCGCGCACGCCTTGGTGATGTCGGCGTCGATGTCGTTTTCGATCTTGATGAGCGAGTTGATGTCGAAGTCGGCGGCCTTGAGACCGTCGAACGCCTCGCCCAGTCCCTCGCCGGTCCGCGCCGCGACCTTGACCGCGAAGATCGCCTTGGCCCAGGCGAACAGCTTCTCGTACGGGATGAAGTTGGCCGCCGCCCACGCGCAGTCGCCGTTGAGCCCGTGGTTCTGCCAGATGTACTTGCCGCAGCCGATGAAGTCGCCGACCGCCATGTTGACCACGTTCCGCAGCGACGAGGCCATCACCTCGCGCACGTCGAGGTGCACGTGCTTGGTGATGTTCGCGTCGAACGGCTTGGTGTCGAGCTGCACCCGTTCGCAGAGCGCACCGGTCGTGCCCTGGTACTGGCAGACCACCACGTTGTAGGCGAGCGTGCCGGTCATGTGCACCGGGACGTCGACGTCGCAGGTCGGCTTGGCCGTGCACGTCAACTGGCCGGTCTGCACGTTGATGTCGCCGACCGGGGCGATCTCCAGGAACATGTAGCCGCCGTCGTAGCTGCCGATCAGCTGCCGCTTGTCGTCCTGGTCCTGGGCGGCCTTCTCGGCGTCGCTGGCGGCCTTCTCCGCGGCCTCGGCGTCGGCGCGGGCACGGGCCGCGGCCGCCTCGGCGTCGTCGGCGGACTTGTCGGCCGCGTCGGCCGCCTTCTGCGCGGCGTCGGCGTCCGACCGGGCCTGGGCCGCGGCGGCCCGGGCCGAGGCGGCGTCCCGCTCGGCGGCGTCGGCCTCCGAGTCGGCCGCGTCGGCGTCCCCCTCCGCCGCGGTGGCGGCCGCGTGGGCCGCCGCCGCGTCCCGCTCGGCCTGCGCGTTCAGCGTCGAGGTCGCCGCGGCCGCGGTCGCCGCCGCGGCCGCGTCGTTCGCCGCGGCCGCCGCCGAGGCGCGGGCGTCCCGGGCGGACTTGGCCGCGGCGGCCGCGCTGGTGGCGGCGTCCGCGGCGGCCTGCGCGGCGATCTTGGCGTCGCCGGTGGCCGCGGCGGCCAGCGCCGAGGCGTTGGCGGCGGCCGTGTTGGCCTCGTCGGAGCGAGCCTGCGCGGCCGCGGCCTGCTGCTGGGCGACGGTCAGCGCGCCCTGCCCGACCAGTACGGCCAGCGCCGCGGCCGAGTCCCGGTCGACGAACGGCGCGCCGAGACCGACGGCGGTGTTGGCGGGCGCGGCCACCTGGGCGGCCGAGTCGCGGGCGGCCACCGCGGCCTGGGCGGTCGCGTACGCCCGGCCCGCGGTGATCGCGCTCTGGGCCACCGCCGCGTCGGCGGCCGTCTTGGCGGCGGCCGCCTGCTGGGCCGCGGCCCGCATGTCGGCGGCGGCCGCGGCGGCATCGGCGTCGGCGTTGTCCGCGTGCGTCTTGGCGTCCTTGGCCGCGGCCAGCGCGTCGGCCGCCGCCGAGTGCGCGGTCAGCATCGCCGCCCGGGTGACCGCGACCTGCTTGTCGGCCTCGTTCGCGGCGGCCAGCGAGCGGGCGGCCGCGGCGTGCGCCCGGGTGGCCGCCTCGCGAGCCGCCTCGGCCGCCGCCGTGGCGGTGTCGGCGTCCTGCTGGGCCTTGTCCGCCGCGGCCTTGCCCTGATCGGCCGCGGCCTGCGCGTCGTTGGCCGCCTGCCGGGACGCGGCCGCGTCGTCGGTGCCGTCGTCCGCGTTGGCCCGCGACTGCATGGCCGCCGCCCGGGAGGCGAGCGCGTCCCGCTGGCGGGCCGCGTTCTCGGCGGTCTCCCGGTAGATCCGGGCCTGGTTGGCCGCGCTCTGCGCGTCGAAGTCACGGTCGGCGGCGGTCTGCGCGTCGGCCTCGGCCTGTTGCCGCGCGGAGGCGGCTATCCCCTGCTGGCGTTGCGCGTCCGCGTCGGCGGCCGACGCCTCGGCGTGCTTCTGCTCGGCGATCGCCCGCTGCTGGGCCGCGACCTGCCGCTGCTGCTCGGCGATCTGGCGCTGCGCGGCGGCCTTGTCCGCGGCGACCTGGGCGGTGGCCCGGGCCTGCTCGGCAACCGCCCGCTTGGCCTTGGCGGTGGCCGCGTCGGCCGCCGCCGCCTGGGCCTCGGCCGCCGCCGAGTCGGCCTCGGCCTTGGCCTGCCGGGCCGCCTCCTGCGCGGCGTTCTTCGCGTACTCGGCCTGCATGGCCTTGGCCTGGGTCTGGGCCAGCGAGATCAGCGTCGCCGAGTCGGCGACCGCCGCCTTGGTGGCCTGTAGCGCGGTGGCGGTCGCCTTCGCGGCCGCCGCCGCGCCGGCCGCCGAGGCCTTGGTGACCTGCGCCGACTGCTGGGCGTACGCGAGGCCCCGCCCCACCGGGTAGTCGTTGGCGGTCGCGATGGCCGCCGCGGCGTTCTGCGCGGTGGTGACCGCGGTGGCCTGGGTCTGCGCGTCGGCCGAGGCGTTGTTCGCGATGGTCAGCTGGGCGGCGGCCCGGGTCTGCGCGTTCTTGATCTCGTTGGCCGCGTAGGTGAAGTCGGCCGCCTTCGGCCAGTCCAGCTGGTCGTTCCCGGTGCCGGTGCTGGTGTTGTCCTGCGCGGACACCAACTGCTGGGTGGTGCCGCCGCTGCAGGCTTGCACGGTCGCCTGGAGGCCGCTGGTCGCCGTCGCGAAGTTCAGGCACTTCTTCGCGCCCACGTTGTAGAGCCGGGTGTTGCCGGTCGTGCTCTGCCACTGCCAGTGCTGGTTCGCCTTGCCGCTGGTGCAGGCGTTCAGGACGACGTTGCTGCCGTTGAGGTCGAGGCACCGGTTCGTACCCGTGTTGATCAGTGTGCCGTCCAGGTAGTTCGCCATGACGCCCGGACGGAACTTCTGTGCGGTGCCGTTGTTGCACGCGGACAGCTGAATCTTGTTGTTGTTCGCCGACGAGCCGCCGGCGTTGTCCATGCAGAGCGTGGTCGCGGACTTGTATTTGAAGGTGATCGGGCCGGAGCCGGCCCAGCAGTAGCCGCCGGCGGTGTAGCAGGCCTGCCACTTGCTGAGCTGCCCGGCGATCCAGGACTGGCCGACCGCCTCGCCCATGGCGATGGCCGCGCTCTCCAGATCGTTGTACGCCTTGACCTGCGCGTCGACGATCGCTCCGCGCTGGGTGGCCTGCGAGTCGAGCTCGGCCCGCCACTCGGCGCCCGCGGTCTTCGTGACATTCGCCAGCACGTGGTTGGGGTCGAGCGGGTTCTCCGCGTCGCACGACGAGAAGCGCTGCTTGAGCGCCTCGACCTCGAACCGGTACTCCGCCGTGCCCGGCGTCAGGGCCGTCTTGGGGAAGCCGCCGAACTGGAGGAACTCACGCAGGTCGTCGGCGTGGTGGTTGCCGGTGGAGATGCTGCCGTTGCCGAAGGCGTCCTGGTCGCCGAGCGCGCCCCAGGAGATGTACTCCTGCGTCGAGTGCGGCGCGGTGTCCTCGCCGTTGTAGAGATGCTGCTGGTCGGCGAGCTGGTTGCCCTGGGCCACGGCGTCAGCGGACGCGATCGGGGCGAGGTCGGTGTAGAGCTTGTCCTCGCCGGAGAAGAACTGGTCCACATAGAACCCGGTGATGCCCAGGTCGCCGTAGAAGTCGGGCGCCCACTGGAAGCCGGTCACCGTTTCGGTCGGGATGGTGAACCGGGCGGGGATCGACTGGCTCCACACGTTCTTGCGGGCGTAGAGCGTGTCCCACTCGGCCGACCGGCTGGCCTGGTCCTTGTCGTACGCGGCCGAGAGAGGGGTGTTGTTCCAATAGCTCGGGTCGGCGGCGGTGTGCATCTGGGCGTCGGTGCCGACCAGCCCGGCCTGCGCGACCTTCTTGATCTCGGGGCCGCCGGCCTGCAGCACGAAGCCGAGGCGGCAGCGGTCGAGCCGCGGGGCGGTCTGCCCGTCGTCGAGCCGGTTCGGATAGACCCAGGTGTCGCCGGTGTCGGCGTGCGCGGCATGGGCCGGCGCCAGGACCGTGATGGTGAGGGCGGCCAGTGCCGCCGCGACCGAATTTACCCAGCGCGCAGCCCGCATGGCAGTCGCCTTCCCCCGTGAAATGCGCTCAGACAGAGCGAAAGTCACCCTAGGGTGATCATGCGACGCAGGTCAATGCATCGATCTACTGGGTAGTAACTGTCACAAAAAAGGGCCGGGGTGCAACCCCGGCCCCTTCCGGCAACGTCAGAGATTGGCGACGTCGGCCTGCTTGGCGCGGACCGCCTCGGCGGCCTCCTTGAGACCGTCGATCTCGGTGTCGGTCAGCTTCTCCTCGACGACCCGCTTGATGCCGTCCCGGCCGATCTGCGCCTCGACGCCCAGGTACACGCCGGAGATGCCGTACTCGCCGTCGACCCACGCGCAGACCGGGAGGATCTCGCCGGAGTCCTCGATGACCGCCTTGGCCATCCGGGCCGCCGCGGCGGACGGGGCGTAGTACGCCGAGCCGGTCTTGAGCAGGGCCACGACCTCGGCGCCGCCGTTACGCGTACGCACGACAAGCTCCTCGATCTTCTCGGCCGGGAGCAGGTCGGCCAGCGGCTTGCCGTCCACCGTGCAGCGGGAGGGGACCGGCACCATGGTGTCGCCGTGCGAGCCGAGGGTCAGCGCCTTGACGCTCTTGACCGGCACCGCGAGGGTCTCGGCGATCGAGTTGGTGAAGCGGGCGGTGTCGAGCACCCCGGCCTGGCCGAAGACCCGGTTCTTCGGGAACTGGGTGGCCAGCTGGGCCAGCGCGGTCATCTCGTCGACCGGGTTGGACACCACGATGACCACGGCGTTCGGCGCGTACTTCGCGATGTTCTCGGCGACCTGGCGGACGATCTTCGCGTTGACCTCGAGCAGATCCATCCGGCTCATGCCCGGCTTGCGCGGCAGGCCGGCGGTGACGACCACGACGTCCGAGCCCTCGATCGCCTCGTAGCCCTCGCCGTTCGGGCCGGTGGTGACGCCGACGACCGTGGTCTCGAAGCCCTCGATCGGCCGGGACTGGTTGAGGTCGAGGGCGAGGCCGGCCGGCTTGCCGTCGATGATGTCGGTGAGCACCACGGTGTCGAAGATGTCGTACTCGGCCAGGCGCTGCGCGGTCGTCGAGCCGTAGAAACCGGCGCCTACGACGGTTACCTTCTTGCCCATAGCTCTCTCACTCCCAGGTTCCGGGCCAGTTTTCCGGACCGTATCAGTCGGTTTACGCGGGGTTTCCCGCTGGTCGGGTCAAGGCGAAGTAAGCCACTCGTCACTCCGCGACAATCGCCCCGTACGCCGATGCGAACAGGGCCGCCTGCGCCAGATCGATCTTGGCACCGGTCAGGTCCACGCCGCGCAGCTCCACCCCGTCGAGGTCGGCGCCGCGCAGGTCCGCGCCCTTGAATACGGCGTCCTTGAGCCGAGCGTTCGACAGGTCGGCCCCGCGCAGGTCGACCCGGGTCAGGTCGGCGCCCATCAGGTCCGCCTCCCGCAGCCGCAGGCCGCCCAGCTTCGTCCCGGTGAGGTTCTGCCCGCGCAGCGACACGAAGCCCCAGTCGCCGCCGTCCACGGTCAGCGGCCGCAGCCCGCAGTCGACGAACTGGCTGCCGGTCAGCTTGCAGCCGGCCAGCGTGGCGTCGAAGAAGTTGCAGCGCTCCAGCGTCGACTGCAGGATCGCCACCCGGTCCAGCGTGGCCGCGTTGAACCGGACGTTGCCGAAGGTGCAGTGGGTGAAGACGCAGCCGACCAGGCGCGCCTCCGACCAGTCGACGTCGTGGAACGCGCAGTCCTCGTAGCGGACGCCGGTGACCTCCTCGAGCGCCCAGTCGGCGCCCGAGAAGGTCTCGTCCTGCACGAGGTCGGTCATCAGTGGTAGAAGTGCCGCGTGCCGGTCAGGTAGACGGTCAGGCCCGCTTTCTCGGCCGCCTCGATCACCAGGCTGTCCCGGATCGAGCCGCCCGGCTGCACCACCGCGGTGACGCCCGCGGCGATCAGCACCTCGAGGCCGTCGGGGAACGGGAAGTACGCGTCGGAGGCGGCCACGCTGCCCTTGGCCCGCTCGGCGCCGGCCCGGTCGACCGCGAGCCGCGCCGCATCCACCCGGTTGACCTGGCCCATCCCGACGCCCACGGTCGCGCCCTCGTGCGCCAGCAGGATCGCGTTGCTCTTCACGCCGCGGATCGCCCGCCAGGCGAACACCAGGTCGGCCAGCAGCTCCGGGGACGCCGGCGCGCCGGTGGCGAGCTCCCAGTTGGCCGGGTCGTCGCCGGGCGCGTCGATCCGGTCGGACATCTGCACCAGCACGCCGCCGCCGACCTGCTTGATCTCGGCGGGCGGCGGGTTCCACGCCGGGGCGACCAGCACGCGCAGCTTCTTCTTCGCTTGGAAGATCTCGAGGGCCGCCGGCTCGAAGGACGGCGCGACGATCACCTCGGTGAAGATGCCGTCCAACTGTTTGGCCATGGCCTCAGTGACCTCGCGGTTGGCCGCGATGACCCCGCCGAACGCCGACACCGGGTCGCAGTCGTTGGCCTTGCGGTGGGCCGCGGCGATGTCGGCGCCGACCGCGATGCCACACGGGTTGGCGTGCTTGATGATCGCCACGCACGGCTGTTCGAAGTCGTTGGCGCTGCGCCAGGCGGCGTCCGCGTCGACGTAGTTGTTGAACGACAGCTCGCCGCCGTGCACCAGCTCGGCCTGGGCGAGGCCGGCCGGCGCGTTCGGGTCGAGGTAGAGCGCGGCCTGCTGGTGCGGGTTCTCGCCGTACCGCAGGGTGCTCTCCCGCTTCAGCGCTACGCCGGCGAACTCCGGCCACTCCTGCGGATCGAGCGTCGTCGCGCACCAGTTGGCGACGGCCACGTCGTACTCGGCGATGTCGGCGAAGGCGCGGGCCGCGAGGTGCTTGCGCTGCTGCAGCGTGAAACCGCCGTCGTGGATCGCTTGCAAGATCAGGGGGTACGCCGAAACGCCGGTCACCACGGCCACCGAGGGGTGGTTCTTCGCCGCCGCGCGCACCATGGCCGGCCCGCCGATGTCGATCTGCTCGACGCACTCGTCGACGCTCGCGCCGCTCGCCACGGTCTGGGTGAACGGGTACAGGTTGCTCACCAGCAGGTCGAACGGCTCGATCTCGAGCCCGGTCAGCTGCTCGCGGTGAGTGTCGAGCCGCAGGTCGGCGAGCAGGCCGGCGTGCACCCGCGGATGCAGCGTCTTGACCCGGCCGTCGAGGCACTCGGGGAAGCCGGTCAGCTCCTCCACCCGGGTCACCGGGACGCCGGCGGCCTCGACCGTGGACGCGGTCGACCCGGTCGAGACGATCTGGACGCCGGCCGCGTGCAGCGCCTGGGCGAGCTCGACGAGGCCGGTCTTGTCGTACACACTCAGCAGCGCCCTGCGGATCGGGCGACGGCCTTCGGCTGTGTCGCTACCCAAGCCTGGACTATCAGTCGGCGGAGCCACGCTCACGGGATTCTGACCTTCCTGTTCTCGATGGTCCAGCCCTCGCGGACCAGGCGGCCGACGAACTCGACCAGCTGGGCACGCTCGGCCACCTTGATGCGCTCGGTGAGCGTCTCCTCCGTGTCGTCGTCGAGCACGGGGACGGCCACCTGGGCGATGATCGGGCCGGTGTCGACGCCGGCGTCCACGAAGAAGAGCGTGGCGCCGGCGACCTTCACCCCATACGCCAGCGCGTCCCGCGGGCCGTGGATGCCCGGGAAGGACGGCAGCAGGGCATTGTGCGTATTCAGGTAGCGATCGCCGAAGGCGGCCAGGAACGCGGGGCCGACCAGCTTTAGGAAGCCCGCCGAGACCACCAGGTCGGGCTTGTGCTCGGCGACGTGGGCGGTGAGCGCGACATCCCACGCGGCGCGGGTCTCGAACGCCTTCACCGAATCGACGAAGGTGGGCACCCCGGCGGCGGCCGCCCGGTCGAGCCCGGCGATACCCTCCCGGTCGGCGCCGACCGCGACGACCTGTGCGCCGTAGGCGGGGTCGGCGGTCGCGTCGAGCAGAGCCTGGAGGTTGCTGCCCGACCCGGAGACGAGGACGACCAGGCGGGCGGGCGCGGGGTCGGTCACCCCCGAACCTTATCGCTGTGAGCGGCGTAACTACGCCTTGGGGCGGGGCCCGAAGGTACGCGCGGCGGCCGCCCCGATCGCCGCCGCGACGCCGAGCAGGACCGTCGCGAGCAGCCCGACCTGCCACGGGTCGGGCCCGATCGTGGCGAGCCGGCCGTCGCCCAGCGGCCCGCTCGACGCCCGGCTCAGCGCCGCGAGCACCAGGCCGGCGGCCGGCCCGGCGAGCAGCCCGCCGCCGAGCACCAGCGACCACGGCGGACCGTTCTTGTCGCCGGCCCGGTTCAGCCGCAGCGTCAGCAGCCAGCCGGCCGCCGCCCCGGCCACCACCGGCACCGCGAGCAGCGCCGCCCCGGCCGCGCCCATCGGGCCGTTCGGCAGGCCGGCCAGCAGCGGCAGCGTCGGCAGCGGCCCGGCGGTCACCTCGGTGAGCCGGATCGCCGAGCCGGTGCCCAGCGCGAAGCCGGGGCCAAGCAGGTACGCCGCGGCCCACACCGCGGCGTTCGCCCCGTACGCCAGGCTGAGCAGGGTGATCCCGGCCTGCCCGGCGACCCCGGTCCGGTACGCCGAGATCGTCTCCGCCGCCTGCCCGCCGCCGAGCGCCACCGACAGCCCGGTCATCGCGGCGCCGGCGGCCAGCACGAACAGCGCGGCCATGGCCCCGGTCCGCAGGCCCGCCCGCAGCATGCCCGGGGTGTGCCGGGCGAGCACGCTCAGCGCGTCGGTGCCGCGCAGCGCCCCGGCGAGCGCGCCGATCAGGCCGAGGACGAAGAAGTTGATCGCCGCGCGGGCCGGGGTGACCTCGGTGCCCTTGCCGTCGACGGCGAGCGCGGCCACGGAGCCGAGCAGCGAATAGGTCAGCGCGATGCCGAACGCCACCAGCAGCGTGTCGCCGATCTTGCCGGAGCGCCGGGCCCCGATCGCCCGGGTGACATGCAGGCCGGCCCGGTTGAGCCGCCACACGATCAGCATGGTGAGCAGCAACGGCGGCAGCCCGAGCGGGCCGATCGAGGTGCCGATCGGCACGCCGTGGCCGAGCAGCCAGCCGGCCAGCCCGGCGTGCGCGGCGCCGCCGAGCCCGCCCTCCCCCTCGAGGGTGCGGGCCAGGCCGATCACGGCGGCCACCGGCAGGTAGCAGAGGACCGCGGCCCAGGTGGTGGCGAAGGCGACGGCGACCGGCAGCGGGGCCCGTTTGGCGCGAGCCGGCGGGCGGCGCTGGCCGGGCACCTTGACCGTGGGGCGCTCGCCGAGTGTCTTGTCGTCGACCAGCACGGTCGGGCGGTCCTCGACCTGGACCGGCTCGGTCTTCCGCTCAAGGGGCTCGGTCTTCCGGTCGAGCGGCTCGGTCTTCCGCTCGACCGGCACCGTCTCCCGCTCGACCGGCACCGTCTCCCGGACGTCACGGGTCGCCTCGGCGACCGCGAACGGGTCGTCCGAGCCGTCGGGACGGTCGGCTGGGATCGGCATCGCCGCCTACTTTTCCACGCCGACCGGCGAGCGGCGACGCAGATACGACGGCGCGCCGCCAAACGAGTGGCGGCGCGCCGACCTCACACGTACGTAAATCAGCTCATGACCTCGCGCATGAGCCGGGCGGTCTCGCTCGGGGTCTTGCCGACCTTGACGCCGACGGCCTCGAGGGCCGCCTTCTTGGCGTCGGCGGTGCCGGCCGAGCCCGAGATGATCGCGCCGGCGTGGCCCATGGTCTTGCCGGGCGGGGCGGTGAAGCCGGCGATGTAGCCGACCACCGGCTTGGTGACGTTCGCCTTGATGAACTCGGCCGCCCGCTCCTCGGCGTCGCCGCCGATCTCACCGATCATCACGATCGCGTCGGTGTCCGGGTCGTCCTGGAACGCCTTGAGCGCGTCGATGTGGGTGGTGCCGATGATCGGGTCGCCGCCGATGCCGACGCAGGTCGAGAAGCCGATGTCCCGCAGCTCGTACATCATCTGGTAGGTCAGCGTGCCGCTCTTGCTGACCAGGCCGATGCGCCCCTGCGGGGTGATGTCGGCCGGGATGATGCCGGCGTTCGAGGCGCCCGGCGACGCGATGCCCGGGCAGTTCGGCCCGATGATCCGCGTCTTTGCCCCCTTGTCGAGGTTGTACGCCCAGAACGCGGCCGAGTCCTGCACCGGCACGCCCTCGGTGATCACCACGGCCAGCGGGATCTCGGCGTCGATCGCCTCGACGACCGCCGACTTGGTGCCGGCCGGCGGCACGAAGATGACCGTGACGTCCGCCCCGGTCTCCTTCATCGCCTCGGCGACGGTCGCGAAGACCGGCAGCGAGGTGCCGTCGAAGTCGACAGTGGTGCCGGCCTTGCGCGGGTTGGTGCCGCCGACCACGTTCGTGCCCGCGGCGAGCATCCGGCGGGTGTGCTTCGAGCCCTCCGAGCCGGTGATGCCCTGGACGATGACCTTCGAGTCCTTGGTGAGCCAGATCGCCATTACGTCACTTCCCCGCAGCCGCGAGCTCGGCGGCGCGCTCGGCCGCTCCGTCCATCGTGTCCACCCGCTCGACCAGCGAGTTGTTCGCGCCGTCGAGGATGGCACGGCCAGCCTCGGCGTTGTTGCCGTCGAGGCGCACCACGAGCGGCTTGGTGACCGTCTCGCCGCGCTCGGCGAGCAGGGCGAGGGCCTGGACGATGCCGTTGGCGACCGCGTCGCAGGCGGTGATGCCGCCGAAGACGTTCACGAAGACCGACTTGACCGCCGGATCGCCGAGCACGATCTCCAGGCCGTTCGCCATCACCTGGGCGCTGGCGCCGCCGCCGATGTCGAGGAAGTTGGCCGGCTTGACGCCGCCGTGCCGCTCGCCCGCGTAGGCCACCACGTCGAGGGTGGACATGACCAGGCCGGCGCCGTTGCCGATGATGCCGACCTCGCCGTCCAGCTTGACGTAGTTGAGGTTCTTGGCCTTGGCGGCCTGCTCCAGCGGGTCCACCGCGGACTGGTCGACCAGCGCATCGTGGTCGGGGTGCCGGAACGACGCGTTCTCGTCCAGAGTGATCTTGGCGTCCAGCAGCAGCACCCGGCCGTCGCCGACCTTCGCGAGGGGGTTGACCTCGACCAGCGTGGCGTCCTCGGCCACGAAGGCCTGCCAGAGCTTCACCGCGATGTCGACGATCTGCTCGGCGACCTCGGCCGGGTACTGGGCCGCGGCCACGATCTCGCGGGCCTTCGCCTCGTCCACGCCCTTACTGGCGTCGATGGCGATCTTGGCTACCCGCTCGGGCTGCTCCTCGGCGACCGTCTCGATCTCCATGCCGCCGGCCACGCTGGCGATGCAGAGGAACGTACGGTTCGCGCGGTCGAGCAGGTAGGAGAGGTAGTACTCCTCCTTGATGTCGGCCGTCTCGGCCAGCATCACCTTGTGGACCGTGTGGCCCTTGATGTCCATGCCCAGAATGTCGGTGGCGCGCGCCTCGGCCTCGTCCGCGCCGTCGGCCAGCTTCACGCCGCCGGCCTTGCCGCGGCCGCCGACCTTCACCTGAGCCTTGACGACGACCTTGCCGCCGAGCCGCTCCGCGATCGCGCGGGCCTCCTGCGGGGTCTCGGCGACACCGCCGCCCAGCACGGGCAGCCCGTGCCGTTCGAACAGGTCACGCCCCTGATACTCGAACAGGTCCACGTGTCTCCTTTCGCTCGCGACGCCAAGCGCCGGCAAGCCGCACCATTGCGTCCCGACCTGTGTGCGCGGCGGCCTGTCGGCGTCGCCGAGCGTGAAGAATGTCCGGCCCGAGGGGCCGTCATCCGCAGACTAGCGACCAGCGGGCCCACAGGTGTAGCGACGGGCACGCGGTGTGCAAGACCGCACATCACCGGCCCCGCGGGGCACAGCCGCACCTCGCGGAAAAAGCTCGGACGACGGTCGTAACCGGCCAGGTAAGGCGTCGTTGAGAGTGGTGTCGGAGCGCTACGGCGAACCGAATGCGAGACGGCCGATGCCCTGTCGGTCGAGGGGTGGCGGCGGGGCATCGTGCATAGAGAGGCCGGACGTGTGAGGGGTGCGTCCGGCCTCTCCCCTTGCGTTATGCGACCGGCGTCGGCACATTGGCGCGTACCCATTCGATGATGGATGCGGTGGTCGCGCCCGGGGTGAAAATCCTGGCGACCCCCAGGGCCTCCAATTCGGCAATGTCGTCGGCCGGAATGATGCCTCCGCCGAATACCACGATGTCGGTTGCGTCACGCTCCGCCAGCAGCTCGATCACGCGGCGGAACAGGGTCATGTGCGCACCGGACAGAACGGACAAACCGATCGCATCGGCGTCCTCCTGAATGGCCGTCTCGACGATCTGCTCCGGAGTCTGGTGCAGACCGGTGTACACGACCTCCATACCCGCGTCACGCAGGGCGCGGGCCACCACCTTGGCGCCCCGGTCGTGCCCGTCCAGTCCGGGCTTGGCCACGACCACCCTGATCCGTGCCTGCATAACGACCCTCCGTGTCCGGCGAACCCCATCGTCCTGAACGAACGGTAACCCGCAACCCGGTGCCGGGGTAGTCGACTCCGGGCAACCGAGATCACCTTGGGTGACCGGAAATGCATTCAGAGTGATCTGACGGTGCGTTTCTCACACCATTACCGAGCGTGTACCGAGAAACCCTCAATTCGGACATTAGCCGTCCAATACGGACCAGGAACTGTCAGCGATTTGGCGCTGCGACTTGTGACCCGGCAGCCATTTCGTTACCGTGGCTCCCGGCTGTCAACCGGTTAACGCCGATCCGACAGCACGGACCATCGACGGTCACCAGCAATTATCTGGGGAACGGCAGGGTCCGACGTAATGCCATCGACGGAGGGTTGTTCGTGCGCCAGCGCTTGTCGTCTGAGCCCGACCGGTACCGCGGCCGACGCCGCGTACCCACCCCTCCCCGCAGCCGCTACGCGGTCGTCACCACCGCCGCCTTCCTCGGCGCCGGAGTGGTCGCCATCGGCGCCGCCGCCAACCTGCCGGATCAGAAGGCGGTCAACCCCGAGGTTCTGCAGGGCCTGGAGAACGCGCACGTCGCCCAGGACGCCCTGGCCGCCCGCGACAACAACAACGCGGCCTCCCGTGGCGAGGACCGGGGAGCGCTCAGCAAGACCAAGGTCAACGCCGACGAGGCCGCGAACGACGTCTGGTTGCTGCCGCTGGACGACTACACCTTCACTTCGGCGTACGGGGTCCGCTGGGGCAAGCTGCACGCCGGCGTCGACCTGGCCACGTCCGAGGGCACGCCGTACAAGGCGGTGCACGCCGGTACGGTGACCCAGGCGGGCTACTACGGCGGCTACGGCTACACGATCACGGTCAAGAACGCGGACGGCACCGAGGTCATCTACGCCCACTCCCGGCGCCTGCTGGTGCACGTGGGCGACCAGGTCAAGGCCGGCCAGATCATCGGCGAGGTCGGCAACACCGGCGCCTCGTACGGGACGCACCTGCACCTCGAGGTGCACGTCAACGGCCAGCCCACCGACCCCATCCCGTTCCTGCGCGACCGCGGCGTCGACATCAAGCTTCAGGTCGAGTCGGTGTACGCCGGCATGGCCGCCGCCGCCTCCTGATCGTTCCGGCCAGCCAGTTCCCCGGGCCGCCCTCAACCAACAAACACGGCCGTCAGCAGGCGTTCCGCACGGCCCGCACCGGGCCCTCATCACGGCGTCGCGGCGCTTTCGCCCTGCCGCTCCCCCAACCCGTCGGAAGCTCGCCCGGCCAGAGGCGCAGCACGGGCACCGATGCCGGCCGTGAACTGCCGAAGGCCGCCGCGAGGTCACCCACGCCCCGCGTACCCCCAGGCTAGATCTTCTCGATCGGGGCGTGCCGCATGACGAGCCACATCACCTGGTCGCCGAAGTCGATCTGCGCGCGGGCGCCCGGGCCCTGCCCCTCGACCGCGAGGACCCGGCCCAACCCGTACCGCTGATGGTTGACCCGGTCGCCCACCGCGACCTTCGGCGCCTGCGGCAGCTCGCTGGCCGTGGCGAGCTTGCTCGCGTCGATGCCCAACCGGCTGGCCAGCTGCTGCGCCTTCGGTGTGCCGCCGGCGAAGCCGCCGCCCCGGGAGCGATCCCCGCCGCCGCGGCCGCCCACCCCGCCGCCGGTGCCCGACCAGGACGTGTACGACCCGGCCGTGCGCTCCCAGCGGATCAGCTCGGGCGGCAACTCGTCGGTGAACCGGGACGGCGGGTTGTACTGCGGCTGCCCCCACGCGCCGCGGGTCACCGCCCGGGACAGGTAGAGCCGCTGCCGGGCGCGGGTGATCCCGACATACGCCAGCCGGCGCTCCTCTTCCAGCTCGGTGTTGTCGCCCAGCGCCCGCATGTGCGGGAAGACGCCGTCCTCCAGCCCGGTCAGGAACACCACCGGGAACTCCAGGCCCTTCGCCGTGTGCAGGGTCATCAGCGTGACCACGCCCTGGTTTTCCGGGTCGTCGTCGGGCAGCTGATCGGCGTCGGCAACGAGCGCCACCTGCTCGAGGAACCCGGCCAGGGTGGCGGCTGTGCCTCCACCCAAGCCTGGACTATCAGTCGGCGGAGCCTCCTCACCCTCCTCGGCCTGGGCCTCGACCCGCTCGGTGTACTCCCGGGCGACGCTCACCAGCTCCTGCAGGTTTTCCACCCGGCCCTGGTCCTGCGGGTCGATGCTCTCCTCCAGCTCGCTGAGCAGGCCGGAGCGCTGCAGCACCGCCTCCAGCACCTCCTCCGGCGGGGATGTGCGGGACAGCCCGCGCAGGTCGTCGAGCAGCTGGACGAAGTCGTTGATGCTGTTCACCGCGCGGGTGGCGATGCCGGGCGCGTCCTTGGCGTGCCGCAGGGCCTGCCCGAACGAGATGCGGTCGCGCGAGGACAGCGCCTCGATGCACGCCTCGGCCCGCTCGCCGATGCCGCGTTTAGGGGTGTTGAGCACCCGGCGGATGCTGACCGTGTCGTCGTCGTTGACCACCGCGCGCAGGTAGGCGAGCGCGTCGCGCACCTCCTTGCGCTCGTAGAAGCGAACCCCACCGACCACTTTGTACGGCAGGCCGACGCGGATGAACACTTCCTCGAAGACGCGGGACTGCGCGTTGGTCCGGTAGAAGACCGCCACGTCGCCGGGGCGGACCTCGGCCCGGTCGTGCAGCCGGTCGATCTCGCGGGCCACCCAGTCGGCCTCGGCGTGCTCGGTGTCGGCCACGTAGCCGACGATCTGCTCGCCGGCGCCCTGGTCGCTCCAGAGCCGCTTGGGTTTGCGCGACGGGTTGCGCTCGATCACCGCGTTGGCCGCGGAGAGGATCGTCTGGGTCGAGCGGTAATTCTGCTCGAGCAGGATCGTGCGCGCGTCGGAGTAGTCGCGCTCGAACTCCAGGATGTTCCGGATCGTCGCGCCGCGGAACGCGTAGATGGACTGGTCGGCGTCGCCCACCACGCAGAGCTCGGCCGGCGGCACCTCGCCGCCCTTCTCCCCCACCAGCTCCTTGACCAGCGTGTACTGGGCGTGGTTGGTGTCCTGGTATTCGTCGACCAGGACGTGCCGGAAGCGGCGGCGGTAGGCCTCGGCGACGTGCGGATGCGACTGGAACAGGTGCACCGTGGCCATGATGATGTCGTCGAAATCCAGCGCGTGCGCCTCGCGCAGGCGGCGCTGATACATCTCGTACGCCTCGGCCAGCGCCCGTTCGTTCGGACCCTTCGCCTTGTTCTTGTACTCCTCCGGCTCGACCAACTCGTTCTTCAGGTTCGACACCTGGGCGGCCAGGCCCCGCGCCGTGTACCGCTTGGGATCCAGGTCGAGCTCGCGGATCACCAGCTGCATGAGCCGGCGGGAGTCGTCGGCGTCGTAGATGGAGAACGTGCTCTTCAGCCCCGCGTGGTCGTGCTCGGCCCGCAGGATGCGCACGCACGCGGAGTGGAAGGTGGACACCCACATCAGCCGGGCCCGGGGCCCGACCAGGTCGGCCACCCGTTCCTTCATCTCACCGGCGGCCTTGTTGGTGAACGTGATCGCGATGATCTGGCCAGGGTGCACGTCGCGGGCGGCCAGCAGATACGCGATCCGGTGGGTGAGCACCCGGGTCTTGCCCGACCCGGCGCCGGCCACGATCAGCAGCGGCGACCCGGCGTGGGTGACCGCGTCACGCTGCGGCCCATTGAGACCCGTGAGCAGCGAATCCGGGTCGAGTCGCCGCTTTTTCCGCTCCTCCGGCTCGCGCACCGCGGGCATGGTGAAGAGGGCATTGTTCTGGGGTTCAGAGGAAGCTCGCATCGCGCTGGCAAGTCTAGGCCCACCCACCGACAAGAATTCCGCCGCGCGTCACGCCGGCTTGAGGGTGCCGCCGCCCGAGAGGGTGTAGGTCTTGCCGTTCAGGTAGCTGTTGGCGCCGGCGCTCGAGTCGTACGTGATGGTGTGGCCGTTGCCCTTGATGTTGCGGACGGCGCTGCCGCTGACCGTGGCGCCGGTCAGGGCGGACAGGTGCGAGTCGGCGGTCACCGTCCAGCCGCAGGAGGAGTCCATCGTCAGCGCGGCCGACTTGGCGGTGGCCGCGTTGTCGACGGCGCCGGTCAGCGTGGAGCCGCTGGTCAGCGTGAGCGTCACCGAGCTGACCTTGTCGGCCACCACGTCGCCGGCGAGCGCCTGGCCCTTCGCGGTCAGCACCACCTGGCCGCCGTTGGATCCGCTGGTGCCCCACTGCGCGGCGGCCGCCTTGATCAGGACGCCGCCGGCCGCGGCGACCTTCACCCCGGACAGCTTGATCACGCCGGTCGAGTTGGTGACGAAGAAGAGCGGGCTGTCGCTCGCCGTGCTGGCCAGCGAGCCGCCGGTCTGGGTGTAGAGGCCCTTGGTGCCGGAGGCGTCCCCGGAGAACGACTGGTTGATCATCACGCCCCACTTGCCGGCCTTGCTCGTGGTCAGCGTGGCGTCGGTGAGCGTCACCGAGTTGGCGCCCTCGACGACCACGATCTCCGAGCCCGTCGAGGCGAACGTGCCGCCCGTGGCGGTGATGGCGCCGGTGGAGTAGATCGCCGGGGAGTTGTTGCCGCTGCAGGTGTACGACCCGCCGGTCACCGTGATGGTGCCGCCGCCCCGGTCGGTGGCGATCGGCGCCGAACTGCCGCCGGTGGTGTCCACGGTCAGGTTCGTGGCGGTCAGGGTGCCGCCGCCGCTGGCCATGATGCCGTGCGCGTACTGCCCGGTGGCCCTGATGCTGGTGCCGTTGAGGGTGATCACCCCCTTGCCGTACGCGAAAACGCCGTTGGCCCCGGCCCCGGAGGTGGTGACCGAACCGCCCTTGACGGCGATGGTGCCGCCGTTGTGCGCGAGCACCCCGGCGTTCAGGCCGTAGAAGCTGCTCTCGTCGCTGCTGGAGGTGGCGCCGCTGGTGACCACCTTGGCGTTGTCCAAGGTCAGCGAGCCGCCGGTCACCAGCACCCCGGACTGGTTCTTCCCGCTCGCGGTGATGGTGCCGGACTTGGTGGCGCTGCCGCTGGTGAGCTGGTACGCGCCGGTCGGGGTGGTCTGGGTGCCCGAGTTGCCGCCGCCGGCGCCGCCCGGCGGCTGCCCGGGCCCACCGCCCGCGGCGGCCGCGTTGGTGGCCGTGGTGCCGGAGGTGCTGGAGGTGGCGGCTTTGGCGCATGCGCTGAGCGAGAAGGCGGTCAGCGCTGCGGCGGTGAGGACCTGCCTGCGGGATGTCATGGCTACACCTTCGGGCCGCTTCTCATCCCGCCGCTGAGCATCGCCTGTGCGGTCCCTCTGTGTTTCAATCGGCCCACGACGGCGGTCCGGCCGAGGAGGCGCGGTGCGGGGCTACACGAGGGCTCGGCACGTCGGTGGGCTCGTGCTGGCCACCGTCCTGGCGATCACGATCGGGGAGCTGTTCACCTCGACCGGTGATCCCACCCGGGTGATTCCGGCCGGGGCCGTCACGCCGGGCCCGAAGGCGGCCGACACCCTTCAGCAGTTGCTGACGAAGCAGGCCGCGGCGCTGAACCGGGGCGATCTGAGCGGGTGGCTGGGCCCGGTGACGCCGCCGCTGCGGCCGCGTTATCAGAACCTCTTCCGTACGCTGCGCGCCCTGCACGCCACCGTGGACTATCGCGCCGGCCGGGACGGCAAGGCCGAGCTGACCTACTGCTTCATCGCCGCGAAATGCCCGGAAAATTCCCCAAAAGTCGGGCAATCCCTCAAGACGAGCGGCGGCAAGATCACTGCGCTCACCTTCACACCCGGCCCCGAGCCGACCCCCTGGCAGCAGGGCGACCTGATCTTCGCCCAGGGCAAGCGGGTGACCGTAGGAGCGCCGAAGGCCCTCAAGGCGAGACTCGCCGAGGTGGTGCGAATCGCCGACGAGGCCGCGCAGGTCGACGACCGCTACGCCGCGTACGCCGGCAACCGCCAGGCCCGGTACCGCCTCTACCTGGCCACCGACCAGACCTGGCACACCTGGTACGGCGGCAAGGCCACCGAGTGGGCCGTCGGCTACATGCAGCCGCTCGGCCCGGCCGGCGCCGACGTGGTGGTCAACCCGAGCCGGCTGCCCACCCGGACCGCCCTGCGCGAGGTGATCCAGCACGAGCTCGCGCACGTCGCCACGATCAGCGGCGTGACCACCCGGCACGAGGACATGTGGCTGATCGAGGGGGTCGCCGAGTACATCGGAATGCAACCGCGGCGCGCTGCCGACACGTACAGCAAGATCGCCCTGCGCCGGCCCACCCGGCTGAACCCACCACCGCTGCGCGACGGCGCGAGCGCCAAGGAGGTCGCGGCCTTCTACGCGGCCGGCCATTTCGCGGTCGACTGCCTGGTCACGCAGTTCGGCGAGCCGCGCGCGATGGAGTTCGTCCGGCAGCGGCTCCGGCTGGGCGAATCACTCGACGACGCGGCCCGCAGCGCCTTCGGCCGCCCATTCACCACCGTCAGCAAGACTTGCGTCGACACCATCGGCCATCTGACCACGGGCTGATCGATCGCGTCCCACGGATCGGGCGGTTTCCTTGCGGTGGGGTTCGGGACAGGGGCATACTCGGCTGCGTGATCCAGCAGGCGCGATTTTTTACTACGGCACCGGGAGTCCGGCGACCGTAGGCCGCGTCTGAACGACAGACCTACATCAAGCCCCGGGCTTCCCCGCCCGGGGCTTGATGCTGCCCGGGCCGGGTCGACCGGGGCGCGAGCACCCGAGGAGCACGACATGACCGCCGACTTGGTGGACCAGACGACCGGCGCGGGCGAGCCCCTGGCCGCCGACGAGATCCGCGCCATGCGTGAGCGCATCGACGAGATCGACCAGGCCATCATCGACCTCTGGCTGGAACGGGCCCGCCTCTCCCAGGCGGTCGGCAAGACCCGCATGGCCAGCGGCGGCACCCGCCTGGTGCTGTCCCGCGAGCGCGAGATCGTCGACCGCTTCCGCGCCGCCCTGGGCCCGGACGGCACCCAGATCGCCCTGATGATCCTCCGCGCCGGCCGCGGCCCCCTCTGACCCCGCCCGGCGCACACGCCGACGCCGTCCCACCCGCGCGCCGCACCACGCGCGGGCGCCCGCCATGCCCGCCGCCCCTCGCTACGCACTCGCAAGCGTGAAGGTTTGGCGTTGGCCTCAACGCGAACTCCCCTAGATCGGCTTGGCCACCCGCAAGCGTGAAGAGTTGGTGCCCACCACGAGCACGAACTCTCCTCGATCGGCGGAGCTCACGCGCGAACAGGCGCCACGAAGCGGATGCGCGACAGAGCGGACGCGCCGCCGAGCGCGCGCCACGACCCGAGCACGCGCTACGACCCGAGCACGCGCCAAGACGCGGGCGCACCACGGCGGGCGCGCACCAAGCCGGGGCGCGCCAAGCGGCGCGTGGGCCGATGCGGTGCGTCATAGAGCGGGCGCGCGGCACGGACAGCGCGCGCACCACGGACAGCGGGCGCACCACGAGCAGCGGGAACGGGCGCGTCACAAGCAGCCGGGGCGTACCACGGGAGCGGGCGCAGCACGGGGGGCGCAGCACGGGGGGGGCGGGCGCAGCACGGGGGGCGGGCGCAGCACGGGGGGCGGGCACCGCACGAGAGCGGGCACCGCACGAGAGCGGGCACCGCACGAGAGCGGGCACAGCACGAGAGCGGGGCGGGGCTGGGCGCACGGCGGTGCGGCGGCGAGCGGAAGGGCCGCCGGGCCGCAGCGTTGGCGTACGGCCCGGTGTTGCACCCAGCCGGAGCCCCGAAAGCGGCACTCATCGCCACACGTACGATATGGGATTTTTAATAGCGGATGACGTCGCGGATCTCGGCGTAGTGGCACGCGCTCGGGTGCGGTGAGCGCTGCCGGATCTGCAGCAGCGGCTCGTGGTCGGCGCAGTACGGCTGGGCCTTCCAGCAGCGGGTGCGGAAGCGGCAGCCGGACGGCGGGTCGGCCGGGGAAGGCACGTCGCCCTCCAGCTCGATGAGGTCGCGGCGGCCGCGCAGGCGAGGGTCGGGCACCGGGACGGCGGAGAGCAGGGCCTGGGTGTACGGGTGGGTCGGCTGCTCGTAGATCGCCAGGTGGTAGCCGCTCTCCACGATCTTGCCCAGGTACATCACCGCGACCCGGTCGGAGATGTGCCGGACCACCGACAGGTCGTGGGCGATGAAGATGTAGGACAGGCCGAGCTCGTGTTGCAGGCTCTCGAGCAGGTTGATCACCTGGCCCTGGATCGAGACGTCCAGGGCGGAGACCGGCTCGTCGCAGACGATGATCTCGGGGCGGAGGGCGAGCGCGCGGGCGATGCCGATGCGCTGGCGCTGGCCGCCGGAGAACTGGTGCGGGTAGCGGTTGACGTGGTCGGGGTTGAGGCCGACCAGGTCGAGCAGCTCCTGCACGGCCCGGGCGCGGCCGGCCCGCGGGACGGCGTCCGGGTGGACCGCGAAGGGCTCGCCGATGATGTCGCCCACGGTCATCCGGGGATTCAGCGACGTGTACGGGTCCTGCAGCACCATCTGGATGTTGCGGCGCGCCCGGCGCAGGCTCTGGCCGGACAGGCGGGCCATGTTCTCGCCGCGGACGATCACCTCGCCGCTGGTCGGCTTCTCGAGGCTGACCAGCAGCTTGGCCAGGGTGGACTTGCCGCAGCCGGACTCGCCGACGATGCCCAGCGTCTCGCCGCGGCGCAGCTGGAGATCCACGCCGTCGACCGCGCGGACCGCGCCGACCTTGCTCTTGAAGACGACGCCCTGCGTGATCGGGAAGTGCTTGACCAGGTTGCGGGTCTCGAGCACCAGATCGGACGCGTCAGACACCGAGGACCTCCCGGATGAAGTGGCAGCGGGACTCGCGGTGCGGCGCGATCCGGTAGGCGGGCGGCTGTTCCTGCCGGCAGATCTCCCGGGCGTAGCCGCAGCGCGGGTGGAACGCGCACCCGCTCGGGATGTCGGTGAGCGCCGGCGGCAGGCCGCGGATGACGTTGAGCGGCCGGCCCTTGAGGTCCAGTCGCGGGATCGAGGCGAGCAGTGCCTGGGTGTACGGGTGGGCCGGGCGCCCGTAGATGTCGTAGACCGGCGCCTCCTCGACCACCTTGCCGGCGTACATCACCGAGACCCGGTCGGCGACGTCGGCGACCACGCCCATATCGTGCGTGATCAGGATCAGGCCCATGGTGCGCTGGCGCTGGAGCTCGGCGAGCAGGCGCATGATCTGTGCCTGGACGGTGACGTCGAGGGCGGTGGTGGGCTCGTCGGCGATCAGCACCTCGGGGTCGAGGGCCAGCGCCATGGCGATCATGACGCGCTGGCGCATGCCGCCGGAGAACTGGTGCGGGTAGTCGTTGATCCGCTGTCCGGCGGCCGGGATGCGGACCTGGTCGAGCGACTCGACGGCGCGCCGCTTGGCGTCCTTGCGGGAGAGGCCGCGGTGCTTGCGGAACAGTTCGCCGAGCTGGAAGCCCACCGTGTAGACGGGGTTCAGCGCGGAGAGCGCGTCCTGGAAGATCATCGCGATCCGGTTGGCCCGCACCTTGCGGCGCTCCTGTTCGGAGAGGCCCAACAGGTCGACGCCGCGGTAGCGGACCGTTCCGTTGGTGATGTGCGCGGGCGGCGTGTCCAGGATGCCCATCACCGCCTGGGCGGTCACCGACTTGCCGCAGCCCGACTCGCCGAGGATCGCCAGCGTCTCGCCCGCCGACAGGTGGAAGCTCGCGCCGTTGACCGCCTTGGCAACTCCGTCGCGCGTACGGAATTCGACGTGCAGGTCCTCGACGTGCAGCAGCGGCGCCCTCGGGTCGAGGCCCGGCAGCGCGTCGATCTGCGCCCTGATGTCTGTCACTCCGGTCACCGCAGCTTCGGGTCGAAGGCGTCGCGGACGGCGTCGCCCAGCATGATGAAGGCCAGCACAGTCGCGGCCAGGAACACCGACGGCCAGATCAGCGGCCCGGGCGCGACGCGGACGTACCCGGTGGCCTCGGAGATCGAGATGCCCCAGCTCACCGCGTCGCCCTTGAGCCCGACGCCGAGGAACGACAGCGTGGCCTCGCTCGCGATGTTGATGCCGAGCAGGATGGTCAGCACCACGGTGAACGGGGCCATCGCGTTCGGCAGGACGTGCCGGAAGATCAGCCGGGCCGGCCCGGCACCGACCATCCGGGCCGCGGCCACGTAGTCCTGGTTCTTCGCCTCGATCACCGAGGAGCGCATCACCCGGGCGCCCGTCGTCCAGCCGAGGATGCCCAGGGTGAGCGTCACGGCCAGCACCCCGTTGCTGTTGCCCGGCTCGGCCGCCAGCCGCTTGCCCAGCACGATGGCGCCGAGCAGGAACGGCACGCCGAGCATCACGTCGACGAAGCGGGACAGCAGCGCGTCGAGCCAGCCGCCGAAGTAGCCGGCCGCCAGGCCCACGGTCAGGCCGATGACGCCGGCGAGAAGGACGCTGCAGACGCCGACGAGAATCGAGTAGCGGGCGCCGTACACCGTCTTGGCGTAGACGTCGCAGCCCTGGTAGTCGTAGCCGAAGATCGCGCCACCGCTCGCGCCCCGGTGCCGGCGGCTGAGCACGCAGTCGTGCGGATCGGCCGAGGTGAACAGCGACGGCCAGATCGCCATCAGCAGCACCACCACGATGATCACCAGCGCGGCCCAAAATATCTTGCTGCGCCGCAGGTCGTGCCAGGCGTCGGCGGCGAGGCTGCGGGACTTGCGGCCGGCCGGCGACGGCGGGGCCGGCGTCTCCGCGGCCAGGGCGTTCATGTCACTCATAGCGAATCCGAGGATCGAGTACGGCGTAGAGCAGGTCGACGAGCAGGTTCACGACCAGGAACACGATCACCAGGAAGCTGACGAAGCCGACCACCAGCGGGCCGTCCTCGGTGCGGATGCCGCGAAACAGGTTGAACCCGACTCCGGGGATGTTGAAGACCTTCTCGGTGACGATCGCGCCGGACATCAGGCCGCCGATATCGACCCCGATCAGGGTGACCACCGGGATGAGCGAGTTGCGCAGCACGTGCACGCCGATCACCCGGCTCCGGGTGAGCGCCTTGGCCCGCGCCGTCCGCACGTAGTCGGCCCGCATGTTCTCGGCGACCGAGGCGCGGGTCACCCGCAGCTCGGTGGCGACGACCAGGCTGGCCAGCACGGCCGCCGGCAGCAGCAACTGGTACAGCGTGGCGTCCCGGCCGGCGGTCGGCGGGAACCAGCCGAGCTTGATGCCGAAGATCAGCTGGGCCAGCGGCGCGAGCACGACGATCGGCATCGCCAGCACGATCAGCGTGACGAACAGCGTGGCGTTGTCGAAGATGCTGCCGCGCCGGATGCCGGAGACGACGCCGGCGACGATCGCGATGGTGGCCGCGAAGATGATCGCCATCAGCGAGAGCCGGAGGGTGACCGGCCAGGCGTCGGCGAGCATGTCGGAGATCCTGCGACCGGTCAGCGACGTGCCGAGGTCGCCGGTGAGCAGCCCCTTCACGTAGTACCAGTACTGCTGGAGGAAGCTGTCGTTCAGGTGGTAGCGCTCGGTCAGCGCGGCCCGCTGGCTGTCGGTGATCGGGCGTTCGCCGACCAGCGCCTGGATCGGGTCGGACTGCGCGGCGAACATCAGCGCGTACACGAGGAAGGTGGCGCCGAAGAAGGTGAGGACCATCTGCAGCAGACGCCGCACGATGAAGCGGAACATGTGGTGAGGCCTTTGTGCAGGGACGAGAAATGCGGTGGCGCCACGGTGTCAGATCAACCGCGGCGCCACCACCCGCTAGGGGTCGGAAGTGACTACTCGGCCAGCTCGATCTTGTAAATGTCGACCTTCTGGAACAGGTCCATGTTGACGTTGGTGACCTTCTCCGAGTGGCCGAACACGTTCTGGCCGAAGCGGAGCGGGATGACCGGCATGTCCTGCGCGAGGATCGTCTCCGCCTGGCCCCACAGCTTCTCGGCCTGGGCCGTGGTCGGCGCGTCGTCGCCCTGGCGGACCAGGTCGTCGAAGGCCGGGTTGCTGTAGCCGTAGTAGTTCGAGGAGCCGTCGGTCGTGTACAGCGGGCCGAGGTAGTCCTCCATCAGCGGGTAGTCCATGACCCAGCCGAGGCGGATCAGGCCGACCGACTCCTTCTTCTCGACCTTCTTGAGCAGGTCGGCGAACTTCGGCTCGCCCACGCCGGTGCAGTTGATGCCCAGCGACCCCTTGATCTGGTTGCACATGGCGTCGACCCAGGCCTTGTGGCCGCCGTCGACGTTGTAGCTGATCTTGATGTCCTTGGGGCCGCCGGCCGCGGTGTACAACTGCTTGGCCTTGATCGGGTTGTACTCGCAGTTCTCGCCGCAGGTGTTCGGCTTGTAGCCCTCGACCACCGGGGAGACGAACGACTTCGCGGGGGTCTCCGAGCCCAGGAAGATCTGGTCGGTCATGTCCTCGCGGTTGATCGCCATGGACAGCGCCCGGCGCACGTCCCGGTTCGCGAACTCCTTCTCGTAGATCGGGAAGCCGACGAACGAGAAGCTCGAGCTCGGGCTCTTCTGCAGGCGGTCACCGAGGTCGCCGGAGGCCGAGGCCAGGCTCTCGATCGGGATCTTCGTCTGCACGTCGACGTTGCCCGCCACCAGGTCGGCGTACTCGGCGCCCTGATCCTGGTAGATCTTCCAGGTGATGCCGTCGACCTTGGGAACCGTGCCCTTGAAGTCGGCGACCTTCTCCACCTGGATCTGCGAGTCGTGCTGCCACTTGCCCTTCATCTTGAAGGGGCCGTTGCCGATCGGGGCCTCGCCGAAGTCCTTGGTGAGCACGCCCTCGCTGGCGAACGCGGCCTTGGGCAGGGGGTAGAAGCAGTCGTACCCCATCAACGACTCCCAGCCCGCGAAGCCGGAGGTGAGCGTCACCTGGAAGGTGGTGTCGTTGATCTTCTTGAGCCCGGTGAGCTTCGTGGCCTTGGGCGGCTCGGCCTTCTTGGGGCCGGTGCCGTCCGGGTCGACCGCCTGCATGGCGGCGTACCCCTCGATCTTGCTGAAGTAGAACGAGGCGAGCTGACCGTTCGGGCCGTACGCGCCGTAGTTCCAGGCGTTGATGTAGTTGTCCGAGGTCACCGGCTCGCCGTTGCTGAACGTGAAGCCGGGGCGCAGCTTGATCGTCCAGACCTTGTTCGCCTTGTCGTGCGTGATCGACTCGGCGGCCACCAGGTACGGCGTGCTCTTCTCGTCGAAGTTGACAAGCGGGTAGAACAACGACGACAGCACCTGGGAGCCGTTCGATTCCGTGGTGTTGGTCGGAACCAGGCTTTCCGGCTCCGCGATACCGATGCTGATGGTGTTCGGCACCGTCTGGTCGTCGTTCGAGGAGCCGCTGGAGCAGCCGGCCGCCAACAAGGCGATGGCGGCCGCTCCGGCCGCCATCTTCCATGGGCCATTCCCACGCATGTGGAGGATGCCTCCTTCAGGGGCGCTCACGGGGGTCTGCGAGTCGCCAGCAACTGTGACACAGCGAAACGGGAGCCCAAGCTCCCGTTACCAAGCCGATACTAGTCACAGCCCTTCCAGTTAGTTTTCAACCCCCCCCTGAGCTGGGAATATGCCCTTCCGTTAGGTGATCACGACGCAGCGTCAGACAAGTCTGCGGTCAGCTGCCCATCGTGACAATTCGTAACGGTTACTCATTTGGAGCTTTCGGAGCACGTTGGAGACGTGCGTCTCGACCGTCTTGATCGAGATGTACAGCTCCTTGGCGATCTCCTTGTACGCGTAGCCCCGGGCGAGCAGCCGCAGCACCTCACGCTCGCGGTTGGTGAGCTGGTCGAGCTCGGGGTCGGCGACCGGCACGTCCGGCCGGGAGGCGAACGCGTCCAGCACGAAGCCGGCCAGCCGCGGGCTGAACACCGCGTCGCCGTCGGCCACCCGCTTGATCGCGGCGGCCAGTTCGTCCGGCGAGATGGTCTTGGTGACGTAGCCCCGGGCGCCGGCCCGGATCAGGCCGATCACGTCCTCGGCCGCATCCGACACGGATAGCGCCAAAAAACGCACCTGCGGATGGCTGCGGCGCATCGCGTCCAAAACGGCCCGGCCGCCGCCCTCCGGCATGTGCACGTCGAGCAGCACCACATCCGGCTCGCTGGCGGAGATCTTGCTGATCGCCTCCGGCACGGTGCCGGCCTCGCCGATCACGTCGACGTGCACGCCCAGTTCGGCGCGCACCCCGGCGCGGAACATGGCGTGGTCGTCGACCAGGAAGACCCGGAGACGGCCGCCCTCGGTCTCGGTCATCTTGCGGACTCCTTCCCAGCGGTCATGCTCTCTCGGGTGGTCGGCAGCATGAGGCGGACCTCGGTGCCCTCACCGGGCGTGCTCCGAATTTCGGCCTTGCCGCCGTGCCGTTTCATCCGCCCGATGATCGACCCTCGGACGCCGTGGCGCGATTCCTCCACGCCGTTGATGTCGAATCCGGCACCCCGGTCGCGGACGAAGACGCTCAGCTCGTCGGCCTCGACCTCGGCGTACAGCGAGACGGTCTGGACGCCGGCGTGCCGGGCGGCGTTGACCAGGGCCTCGCGGGCCGCCGCGACCAGCGCCGCGACCCGCTCGTCGCACTCGGTGTCGCCGACCACCACGGTCTCGACACTGATCGCGTACGTGTCCTCGACCTCGGCCGCGGCCTGCTCGAGCGCGGCGGCGAACCGCTCGGTCGGCGAGGCGGTCGGCTTGTACAGCCAGTTGCGCAGGCTGCGCTCCTGGCCGCGGGCCAGCCGCTGCACCTCCTTGATGTCCGCCGAGTTGCGCTGGATCAGGGCCAGCGTGTGCAGCACCTGGTCGTGAATCATGGCGGCCACCTCGGCGCGCTCCTGCTCCCGGATGCGGCCCTCGCGCTCGGCGCGCAGCTGGTTGAACATCCGGTAGATCAGGGGCGCGGCGACCACGCCGACGCCGAGCAGGCCGACCAGCGCGAAGATCACGCCGTTGATCACCGCGGAGAGCGAGCCGGCCGGCGCGTACACCGCGACGACGCCGATGATGCCGGTGGCGACCAGCACGCCGCCGCCGACGAAGCGGAACAGGAAGAAGCGCCGGTCGCTTTCCGCGACCACGGCGGCCAGCCAGGGCGTCTGCGGCAGGTTGCCGGCCGACTGGCCGCGGCGGGACGGGTCGGACTGGTGCCAGATGATGCCGGCGCCGACCGCGACCACCGCGATCAACCAGCCGACCGTGCCGGCCACGTTGTTCTTGAAGACCAGGGCCTGCAGCAGCACGACGCCCAGGCCGATCGCGGCGAACGGCAGCAGCTTGGCGAAGTCGCGTCGCGGCGGCTCGGCGCCGGTGGGAACCTGTTGCGGTAGGACGGCCCAGAACGCGGCGTACAGCAGCAGGCCGAGACCGTTGAACCCGAGAAGGACCACCAGCGCGATGCGGACCGCCAGCAGCGGAACACCCAGATGCTCGGCCAGACCGGCCGCGACACCGGCGATGATCCGGTGGTCGCGCGGCCGGACGAGCCGGCGGGTGGGTGGGGTGACGGCGGTGGTGATGACTCCTCCTCGGTCCGGTACACCGATCGTCACACGTCGCGCGCCGCCGGGCCACGGGGAATGTCCCCCGGTATCCGGCCGCCCGGATCTCAGGGTGGCCTCAGGGTCGGCGCCGGAAGCGACTCAGGCGCCCGGTCGGACAGGATCGATGCCATGACCGACGAAGCCGACACCACTGCTTCCGTTCCGCCCGGCGCCTCTTCGTCGGGCACGACCGCACCGCCCGAGCCGCCGCCCTGGTCACCGGGCCCGTCCTTCTCCCGGCAGAATCTCGTCCGCCCGCGGCAGGGCCGCTACGTCGCCGGCGTCTGCGCCGCGCTGGCCCGGGCCACCAACACCGACCCGGTGCTGTGGCGGGTGCTGGTCGCCGTGCTCGGCATCCTGAGCGGCGTCGGCGTCCTGCTCTACCTGATCGGCTGGCTGATCATCCCGTCCGAGGGCGACAGCGCGTCGCCGATCGAGGGCCTGCTCGGCCGCGGCCGTTCCGGGATGGCGCCGTTCACCGTGGTCCTGCTGGGCGCGGTCTCGGTGCTCCTGTTCGGCTTGATCGTGCACAACGGCATGCCGGCCAGCCTGGTGGCCGCCGCGGTGATCGTCGGCGTGATCCTGCTGATCAAGCGCAACGGCGGGAGCTCCGCGCCGTCCGACCCCGGGCCGGCCGCCACATTTCCGCCACCGGCCGACCAGGTTCCGCCTCCCGGCTCCGCGGCGCCGACGGCGCAGTTCGCGGCGCCGCCTCCCGGCGCCCCGGCGACCGAGGAGCCGGTGACCACGCCGATCCCCCCGATGCCACCCATGCTCCCGATGCCGCCGATGCCGCCCACACCCGGCGGGTACCGGCCGCCGTTCGCCCCGCACGGCCCCTGGGCCAGCAGCAACGTGCCGCCGGCCTACCAGCCGCCGCAGCCGCCGCCCCGGGCGCCCCGGCCGCCGAAGCCGCCGCGTGAGCGCTCGAAGCTCGGCCGCCTCACGTTCTTCGCGGTGATCGTGGTGATCGGCCTGATGGCGGTGCTCGGCATGGCCGGCGCGCACATCACGGTCTCCGCCTACTTCGCGGCCGCCCTGGTCACCGTCGCGCTCGGCCTGGTCGTCGGGGCCTGGTTCGGCCGGGCCCGCGGGCTGATCGCGCTGGCCATCCTGCTCTCGATCGGCCTGGGCGTCTCGACCGGCGTCGAGCGCTGGGGCGGCCAGGTCGGCAACAGCATCTACCGGCCGCAGAGCGTCGCCGAGATCGCCGACCGGTACGACTTCACGGCCGGCAACGTCACGCTCGACCTGAGCGCCATCGACTTCACCGGCCAGTCCGAGACGATCACGCTGACCATGAAGCTGGGCCAGCTGCGGGTCCTGCTCCCGCCCACCGTCGACACGACCGCCACGCTGTCGCTGGACACCGGCCGGGCGATGATCCTGGGCCATCAGTACGACGGGCGCAGCGTGAACGACGAGACCGTCACCGACCTCGGCTCCGACGGCAACGGCGGCGGCACGCTCAAGCTCGACCTGCAGATGGACACCGGAAGCGTGGAGGTCAACCGATGAAGCCGCACCGTACCGACGGCGTCTCGCTGAGCTTCGGGCTGATCTTCCTGCTGGTCGCCCTGTGGTGGGCGGTCTCCCGGGTGGTCGACCTGCACCTGCCGGCCCTGGGCTGGCTGGTGGCCGCCGCCCTGATCGTGTTCGGCGTGATCGGGCTGCTCGGAGCGATCCGCTCCGCCCGCCCGCCGGCCCCGCAGCCGGCACCGGTGGCCCAGCCGGCCGCCGAGCCGGAGATCCCCGGCGACCTGCCGCCCGAGATGCACGCGTCGATCGTCCGGGAGTTGCTCGAGGAGCCCGGCGAGCGGTTCCGCAAGGAGCACCCCGACACTCAGGCGGAGAAGCACCAGGACTGACGCCAGAGATCATGAGGCCGGGCAATATGCTCGGCCTCATGACCCCGTACCCGTCCGTGTCCAAGGCACCCATCGTCGGCATCGGCGCCACGGCCGCCCGCGCCCTCACCGCCGAGTTCTCCCGGCACAACGCGGCCACGACGGCGCTGGTCATCGGCGCCGACCACGCGTCGCTGGTGGTGGCCTCGGCGGTCGAGGCGCTGCTGCCCGGCGACGTGCTGACCCTGGTCGCCGGCGAGCGCAGCACCGCGGAGCTGCTCCGCGATCACATCGCCGGCCTGGGCAGCTGGATCGCCGATCGGGTGAAGGTGGTGGACGCGCTCGCCGAGGCGCAGCCGGCCGACGTGGTGATCCTCGGGGAGCCGGTCAGCGGCACCGCGCAGGAGGTGCGGGCCCTGCTCGACGAGGTCGGCAAGTATCTGAACGACGGCGCGGTGGTCACGCTGGCGACGCCGGCCGTGCCGGGGCGCACCGGCGGGGCGGCGGCCGAGCTCTTCCGGCAGGGCGCGCTGTTCGGGGTCGGCTCCGACCTGGTGGTCCGCAACTCGCCGCCGCTGCGGGTGCACCGGCTGCGGTTCACGGCGGCCGACCCCAAGGTGGCGGCCACCCTGGCTCCGGCGTACAGGCCGTCCAGCGTGCCGGTGACCCGCGGGATGCACATCGACTCGAACGGCGTGGTGGCCGGCGGCCTCGCGCTCGGCCTGGCCCTGCTGGCCCGCGCCGCCCGGCCGAAATCGAAGTTGTGGCTGCTCCCGGCGCTGGCCGCGGCCCCGGTGGCGGCGTTCTTCCGGGACCCGGAGCGGGAGGCGCCGACCGGCCCGGCCGCGGTGGTGGCGGCGGCGGACGGCAAGGTGCTCTCGGTCGAGCGGATGACCGACCCGCGCTTCGGCCAGGGCGAGTTCCTGCGGATAGCGGTCTTCCTGTCGGTGCTCGACGTGCACGTGAACCGGGTGCCGGTGGCCGGCCGGGTCACCGACTACTTCGTCGAGGACGGCGGGTATGCGAACGCGATGACCGCCGCGGCCGAGCACAACGTGGCGGCCTACACGGTGCTGGACACCGAGCGCGGGACGGTGGTGGTCGCGCAGCGCACCGGGCTGATCGCGCGACGGATCGTGCAGCGGGCGCCGGTCGGTGCGCTGGTGGCCCGGGGCGAGCGGATGGGCCTGATCCGGTTCGGCTCGCGGACCGACGTCTACCTGCCGGCGGACCGGGCCGAGCCGCTGGTCACGGTCGGCGAGAAGGTGGTCGGCGGCGCCTCGGTGATCGCCCGCTGGATCTAGCGCAGACGAAAGGGGCCGCTCCCACGTGGGAGCGGCCCCTTTGCGTTGTCAGATCAGACGCGCTTGGCGCGGGCCCACATCACCGGGCCGCTGACCAGGTACGCCATCACCACGGCCGCGAAGGTGAGCCGCGGGTCGACCAGGGCGCCGACCGCGGGGAGCAGCCAGAGCCACGGCGGCAGCTTCACCAGGCGGGCGAGCTTCGCATACGGGAAGCTGGAGACCATCGCGAAGGCCAGCACCGCGACGCCGCCGAGCAGCACCGGGCCGGGCAGCGGCAGGTCGATCAGCACCGTCACGGCCAGCACCGCGGCCGCCATCGTGGTGGGGACGCCGCAGAAGAACTTGCCGTCCTTCGGCGAGACGTTGAAGCGGGCCAGCCGGATCGCCGCGCAACCGGCCACCAGCACGCAGGCCACGGCCGCCGCGGCGGTGGGCACGGTGTGCGCCAGCGACGCGTAGACCACGACCGGGGCGGCCAGGCCGAACGAGCACATGTCGGCCAGCGAGTCCATCTGGGCGCCGAACGGGCTCGCCACGCCCAGCTTGCGGGCCAGCGCGCCATCCAGCCCGTCGAAGGCCACGCAGGCCACCAGGCAGCCGGCCGCCTGCTTCACGTCGCCCTGCATGGCCAGGAAGATGGCCAGCAGGCCCAGCGTCAGGCTGGCCAGGGTGCAGCCGTTGACCAGGGCGAAGCGCAGCTTGCGGGCCGCGCTCTGCTCGCCGGGCAGCAGCGGTACGGTGGTCGCGACCGGCTCGCCGGGCTCGACCGGGACGGGCATGTCGGCAAGCGCCGGGTAGGACACGACCGGGAAGGGCTCGACGAGCTCCGGCCCGGTGTAGATCACCTCGGCCCGGGTGGCGGTGGCGGCGCGCCCGGAGTCTCCTCCGGAACGGCGGCCCACCCGCACCAGCAGGGCCTGCCGGGCGAGGGTGCCGCCGCGGCGTAAACGGCCTGCCCAACGGCGACCGGCGGGACGGGGACTATCCGTCGTACGACGCCGGCGCCAAGGGGTACTCGGCACGTGTTTCCTCCATGGGATCGGTATGCCCACCAGCACTTTTGCGGTGGGTAGTGGCCCCCTGACCCGCCGCATCCGATGGTCGGATTTTGCGGGGGTTACACCATCGCACAGCCGGACGACCCTGGCGAGAGATCGGCCGGCAGCCCTTGGTACGAGCGCTCGCCGGGGAGCGGATCATTCCACCCACCCCCTGTATGGATTTTAACTCCTGGGTTCCTGGTCGATTCGGTCTACGGCTTCGCGGGCCAATTCGGTCAGGTCGATCTTGTCGATCGCCGCCCGGGGGAACCAGGCCGCCTCGGCGGTCGACCCACCCGCGTCCTCGGTCACGGAGGGTTCCCCGGGCTCGTCCACCCGAACCCGGAACAGGACCCGGATGACGTGCCAATCCATCGGCCGGCCCTCCGGTCCCACGGCCGCCGGGTCGTAGCGATGCGAGATGCCCAGCAGGCCGGTCACCCGGCCGTGTTGCGACGTCTCCTCGTACAGCTCGCGGGCCAGCGCCTGCTCGGGGGTCTCGCCGTGGTCGGTGCCGCCGCCGGGCAGGTGCCAGCGGCCGGCGCCGGGGTACCCCTCGGAGATCTTGGCGAGCAGAATTCGCCCGTCCGGGTCGGTCGCGGCGGCGTACGCCCCGAAGCGCTGCACCCGCTGCGGCCGGAAGATTTCCTGGTTTTTATCGGAAATTTCTGGCAAATCGGGGGAAAGCCCGAGCTGGGCGGCGGTGAACGGCATCAGCGGCCAATCGGCCAGCTCGGCCGGGCCGGCCCAGTCGACCAGGTCGGTCGTGCCATCCGTCTCGGCGCGCAGGTTGCCGCCGACCGCCGAGACGTCGTAGATGATCCGGTCGGTGTGCTCGAGGTCGCCGCCGGGCAGCATGGCGAGGTCGGCGGTCACCGCGCGCAGGCCCTCGCGGCGCACCATGAAGCCGGTCTCCTCGGCGAACTCGCGCACCACCGCGTCGTCCGGGTGCTCGCCGTGCTCCACGCCGCCGCCGGGCAGCGTCCATAGGCCGGGGAACTCGCTGGCGGGTGAATTCCGCGCGAGCAGGACCCGTCCGCCCTGGTCACGACAGATTCCGTACGCGCCGACTCGCCTGATCTTCACTCGACCAGGTCCTGTGTTGGATGGGGGGCCGGAGCGAGGCGGGGTCCAGGTGTCGTCTGCCGATTCAACACAGGGCCTAGGTTAGTCGGGCTTTTGCCAGGGCCTCGGCGGTCACCTCGGTCAGCTGGTCGTCGCCGAGGCGGCGCACGTCGGAGAGCGACATCCAGCGCGCCTCCGAGGTCGAGCCGCCCACGTCGTGGATGGTCACCTCGGTCGGGTCGTCGACGATCACCCGGTAGAAGGCGCGGACGCCGTGCCAGTCGATCGGGTAGCCCTCCGGGCCCAGCGAGGCCGCGTCCCGGTGGCTGGCCACGCCGAGCAGCTCGATCAGCCGGCCCTGCTGGCCGGTCTCCTCGACCAGCTCGCGGATCAGCGCGCTGCCCGGCTGCTCGCCGTAGTCGGTGCCGCCGCCGGGCAGGTGCCAGCAGCCCGCGCCCGGGTAGCCGGGGGCGATCCGGGTCAGCAGGAGGCTGGTCTGGTCGGCGTCGGTGGCGATCGCGTACGCCGCGAAGCGCTGCGCCCGGTGCAAGCCGTCCGGGCCGGGGTAGGCGTAGAACGACGGGAAGTCGGGCGCCTCCTCCGGCCGCAGGTCGGCGCTCGCCGCATCGAGGCCCAGCGCGGCCGCGGTGAACTGGCGGAGCTTCAGCTCGGCCGCCTCGGCCGGGGTGTGCCAGCGGGCCAGGTCGGTGGGGTGCCCGACCCGGTCGACCAGCGTGCCGCCGCGGATCGAGACGGTGTAGATGAGGCGGTCGGTGTGGATGGTGACGCCGCGATGGGGCAGGGACCGCATGTCGGCCAGGACGTCGCGCAGCCCGGTGACGGCGACGGAGAGGCCGGTCTCGGCCGCGGTCTCGCGGACGACCGTGTGGTTGGGATCTTCACCGTGATCGACTGCGCCGCCGGGGAGCGACCAGACGCCGGGGGTGCCGGAGCGGCTCGAGGCTCGGACGAGCAGCACACGACCGTCGTCGTCGGTGGCGACGGCGTACGCGGCGATTCGCCGGAGTGGTTCCAGTGCGGGGGTCACGGGCGGCAATTCTGCCCGTAATATGTTGCGTCCGAAAAACGTCTGTCGGATTCCTGACAGCGTGAACGTCCTGCGTAATAGCAGGTAGCGAGCTTGCTGATCACTCTGCGTCGTCAAAAAAGCACCCGTCGTGTCGGGAATTTCCGATCTTGTTAGGGCCGGATTTCAGGGTCGTTCTCGGGGCTGTCACCGAGGTCGTCGGGTACCGCCGAGGGCGAGCATGGTGGCATGACTGACGCACCGTACCGCCGCCTCCTCCGCCCCCTCGACGACCGGATTGTCGCCGGCGTCTGCAGCGGCATCGGGCGGTATTTCGGGGTCGACCCGGTGCTGATCCGGGTCGCCTTCATCATCTTCGCCGCCGTCACCTGGGGCGCCGCACTCCTCGCCTACCCACTCTGCTGGTTCCTCATCCCGGAGGACCGCCCTATCGCCCCCACCCCCTCCTGGCGCGACCCGTCAGACCCCACCTGGGGCCGGCCGACCGCCTGACCGGGGCTACTCCCACTCGATGGTGCCGGGGGGCTTGCTCGTGACGTCGAGGACTACGCGGTTGACTTCGCGGACCTCGTTGGTGATGCGGGTGGAGATGCGGGCGATCACGTCGTACGGGAGGCGGGACCAGTCGGCGGTCATCGCATCCTCGCTGGAGACCGGGCGCAGGACGACCGGGTGGCCGTAGGTGCGGCCGTCGCCCTGGACGCCGACGCTGCGGACGTCGGCCAGCAGGACCACCGGGAACTGCCACACCTCGCGGTCGAGGCCCGACGCGGTCAGCTCCTCGCGGGCGATCAGGTCGGCGGCGCGGAGGATCTCGAGGCGGTCGCGGTCGACCGCGCCGATGATGCGGATCGCCAGGCCGGGACCCGGGAACGGGTGCCGGTGGACCATCTCGTCGGGGAGGCCCAACTCCTTGCCGAGGGCGCGCACCTCGTCCTTGAAGAGCGTGCGCAGCGGCTCGATCAGCGCGAACTGCAGGTCGTCGGGGAGGCCGCCGACGTTGTGGTGGGACTTGATGTTGGCGGTGCCGGTGCCGCCGCCGGACTCCACCACATCCGGATAGAGCGTGCCCTGCACCAGGAACTCGATGTGCCGCTCGGCATCCAACTCGCGGGCCGCGGCCTCGAAGGTGCGGATGAACTCGCGGCCGATGATTTTGCGCTTCTGCTCGGGATCGGTCACGCCGGCCAGGTGGCCGAGGAAGACGTCGGCGGCGTCGACGACCTTGAGCCGGATGCCGGTGGCGGCCACGTAGTCCTTCTCGACCTGCTCGGCCTCGCCCGCGCGCAGCAGGCCGTGGTCGACGAAGACACAGGTCAGCTGGTCGCCGATGGCCTTGTGGACGAGCGCTGCGGCGACCGCCGAGTCGACCCCGCCGGAGAGCGCGCAGAGCACCTGCTTGTCGCCGACCTGCGCACGGATCGCGGCCACCTGGTCGTCGATGATGTTGCTGGCGGTCCAGGTGGGCTGGATGCCGGCGATGTCGTACAGGAAGCGCCTGAGCATTTCCTGGCCCCGCTCGGTGTGCGCCACCTCGGGGTGGAACTGCACGCCGGCCCGCTTGGCGGTGAGGTCTTCGAAGGCGGCGACCGGCGCGCCGGGGCTCGAGGCGGTGACCGCGAAGCCGTCGGGGGCGACCGCGACGCTGTCGCCGTGGCTCATCCAGACCGGGAGGCCGGCCGGCAGGTCGCGCAGCAGGGTGCCGCCCTGGGCGGTGAGCAGGGTGCGGCCGTACTCCCGGGCGCCGGTGTGCGCGACCGTGCCGCCCAGCGCCTGGGCCATCGCCTGGAAGCCGTAGCAGATGCCGAAGACCGGCACCTCGTTGTCGAACAGCGCCGGGTCGAGCGACGGGGCGCCGGCCTCGTAGACGCTGGACGGGCCGCCGGACAGGATGATCGCGGCGGGGTCCTTGGCGAGCATCTCGGCGACCGGCATCGAGTGCGGCACGATCTCGGAGTAGACCCGCGCCTCGCGGACGCGGCGGGCGATCAGCTGGGCGTACTGGGCGCCGAAGTCGACGACGAGGACGGGACGCGGGGTGCTCACCCGGCGAGTTTACCGTCGGCAACCTCGGGGGCCGGGTTGCCCCTGAGCGGCTCTTGGTTCATTGTTCCGACGTGCGGAACCGAAAGTTACTGTGGTGGATCGTCGGCGCCCTGGCGGTTGTGCTGCTGGGCGGGGGCGGCATCGCGTTAGCGGTTACCCATAAGTCCGGAAATAACCCGCAAAAGACGGCTTCATCGTCGGCGGTGACAGCTTCGACGCCGTCCACCTCGCCGGCCCCCTCGGCCGGGGCCGACATTCAGGGGCCGCTCGACCTCGTGCTGCTCGGTGTGGACACCCGGGTGACCATTCCGGACTGGGAGCCGCACTCCGACACGATCATGCTGCTGCACGTCGAGGCCGGGCTGCGGAAGGCGTACCTCTATTCGCTGCCGCGCGACCTGCGGGTCACCATGCCGGCGTTCGCGAAGGCCGGGTTCGGCGGCGGCACGTACAAGCTGACCGAGGCGATGAGCCGCGGGTCACGGGTGCCGGGCAGCAAGAAGACCAACGTCCCGCAGGGGTACGAGCTGCTCACCCGCACGATCAGCGCCTACACCGGGATCAAGCAGTTCCAGGCGGGCGCGATCCTCAACTTCGGCGGCCTGGAGAACCTGGTCGACCAGCTCGGCGGCATCGACATGGTGGTCGACGAGAAGGTCAAGTCGCACCACCGCGAGCCGGACGGGACGTTCCGCCCGCTCGTGCCCGGCGGCGGGGACTACTCCGGGCCGCAGGCGGTCTACCTGCCCGGCAAGCGGCACTTCGTGGGCTGGCAGGCGATCGACTACGCGCGGCAGCGGTACGGGCTGCCCAACGGCGACTACGACCGCACCCGCCACCAGCGGCAGATCGTCCGCACGATCCTCGGCAAGGCGCTCGACCAGGGGCTCGCCGCCGACCCGCAGAAGCTGCAGAACGTGATCACGGCGCTCGGCCAGATGCTGGTCTACGTGGGCGGGCGGACGCCGCTCGAGTACGCGTACGCCCTGCGGAACCTCCAGCCGAGCGCCCTGACGCTGGTCGGCCTGCCGGGCAACGGCGTGGGCAGCGGCGGCTCGTACAAGGGCGAGGCGCTGACCGCGGAGGGCAAGGGCTTCCTGACCGCGGTCGCCAAGGACCAGATCGCCCCCTATCTGGCGAAGCACCCGGATCTGGTCAACAAGTAGCCCTCAGGGGCGCGGCGGGGCGGTCTTGCCATACAGCCAGCTTTGAAAGAAGGCGCCGAGGTCCTTGCCGGACACCTGCTCGGCCATCTTGATCAGCTCGGCGGTGTCCGCGTTGCGATCCTTGTACGTGCTGGTCCAGGTGGTGAGCAGCGTCGCGAAGGCGGCGTCGCCGATCGTCTCGCGTAGTGCATACACGGTCATTCCGCCGCGGTCGTAGACAGCGTCGCCGAACAGGTGCTCGACGCCGGGGTCGCCGGGCGTCTGGTTCCAGTCGAAGCCGCGGTACGTCCGGTCGAAGATCGACGCCATCGTGTCGGTGCCCGCGTGCTGCTGCCACAGCCACTCGGCGTAGGTGGCGAAGCCCTCGTTGAGCCAGATGTCCTGCCAGCGTTCGAGGGCGACGCTGTCGCCGAACCACTGGTGGGCGAGCTCGTGCGCGATCACCACCGGGTTCGGGTCGGTGGCGAAGAACGATGCGCTGTACGTGGGGCGGGACTGCGTCTCCAGCGCGTACCGGATCCGGTCGTCGTTCACCACGATTCCGCCGTACGCGTCGAACGGGTACGGACCGAACTGGGTGGCCAGGAAGTCGGCGATCTCCCCCGTCCGGGCCAGCGACTTCGCGGCCGGCCCGTCGGCGGGCAACGAGTCGGGCACCGCGGTGATCATCGGCTTGCCGTCGTGGGTGGTCGTGGTGACCCGGTACTTCCCGATGATCACAGTGGACAGGTAGCTGGCCAGCGGCGAGTTCTCGGTCCAGCGCCAGGTGGTCCAGCCGCCGGCGGTGGTCTTCGGGCCGGGCACACCGATGCTGAGCACGGACAGGCCGTCGGGGACGGTCATCTCGAGCTGGAAGGTTGCCTTGTCCGAGGGGTGGTCGTTGACCGGGAACCAGGTGCTGGCCGATTCTGGCTGGCCGAGGGCGAGGGCGCCGTCGGTAGTGTTCAGCCAGCCGCCGTCACCCAGGGTCTTGTTCGCCAGTTGCCCCGGGCTGCCACTGTAGTCGACAATAATGGTAAATTTCCTATTTATCCGGATGCCGGTCGCCGGGGTGATCACGAGCTCGTTGCCGTTGGCGGAGGAGGTGGCCGCAGCGCCGTCCACAGTGACCTTCGAGGCGGCAAGGCGCGCCAGGTCGAGGTCAAATTTGGACAAATCCTGCGTAGCCGTCGCGGTGATCGTGGCGGTGCCACGCAGGGTCTTCGTCGCCGGGTCATACCGGACATTAACGTCATATCCGGAGACGTCGTAGCCACCGTTGCCGTAGGTGGGGAAATACGGGTCGCCGGCGCCGGGCGCGCCCGGGCGAAAATCAGGGCTGCCGGACGGGGCCGATGACGAACACCCGCCCAGCAGCACCGCGAGGAGCAGAAGACCCGCCCTACTTGTCGAGAACAAGCGCGACCTTCTGGAACTCCTTGACGTCCCGGTACCCGCATTTCGCCATCGCCCGCCGCAGCCCGCCGAACAGGTTGAGCTGCCCGTCGGGCCGGTCGGCCGGGCCGAACAGCAACTCCTCCAGCGTGCCGTCCGGCTCGCCGGCGATGCAGAAGCCCCCGCGCGGCAGCGACGGGTGGCTCGCCGACGAGTGCCACCAGGCACCCCCGGCCGGCGCGCCCTCGGCCAGCGACAGCGGCTCGCCGAGCATCACCGCGTCGGCGCCGCAGCCGATCGCCTTCGCGATGTCACCCGATGTGCTGATCCCGCCGTCCGCGATCAGGTGAACGTAGCGGCCGCCGGTCTCGTCCAGGTAGTCGCGGCGGGCGGCCGCGGCGTCGGCGATCGCGGTGGCCATCGGCACCCGGATGCCCAGCACCGTGTCGGTGGTCGACCACTCGTCGGCGCCGACACCCACGATCACGCCGGCCGCGCCGGTGCGCATCAGATGCAGCGCCGTCTTGTAGTCGGTGCAGCCGCCGACGATCACCGGCAGGTCGAGGTCGGCGATGAACTCCTTGAGGTTCAGCGGCTCGTCGGTCGTCGAGACGTGCTCGGCGCTGACCAGCGTGCCCTGGATGACCAGCAGGTCGACGCCGGCGTCCAGCACCACCGGGGCGAGCGTCAGCGTGTGCTGCGGCGACACCCGGACGGCGACCGTCACGCCGGCCTCCCGGATCGTCTTGACCCGCTCGGCGATCAGCTCCGGCTTGATCGGCTCGGCGTACACCTCCTGCAGGCGCTTGGTGGCGTCGGCGTCCTCACCGAGCGACGCCAGCTCCTCCAGGATCTTGGTGGGGTCCTCGTACCGCGTCCACAGGCCCTCGGCGTTGAGCACGCCCAGGCCGCCGAGGCGGCCCAGGGCGATCGCCGACTGTGGGCTCATGGTGGCATCGGACGGATGCGCGACGCAGGGAATCTTGAAGGGGTACGCGTCGACGCGCCACTCGGTGGACACGTCGTCCACGTCGCGGGTGCGCCGGCTCGGGACGATGGCGATGTCGTCCAGGTGGTAGCCGCGCTGGGCGGTCTTACCGAGGCCGATCTCCACGACGTCACGCATCTTCTTCAGCCCTCTTTAGCGGGAGTGATAATTCGGAGCCTCGACGGTCATCTGGATGTCGTGCGGGTGGCTCTCCTTCAGACCGGCAGCGGTAATCCTGATGAGCTGCCCACGCTCCTGCAAGTCCGGAATGGTCTCGGCACCGGAGTAGCCCATCGCCAGCCGCAGGCCGCCGACCAGCTGGGCGACCACCCGGGACAGCGGACCGCGGTACGGCACCTGACCCTCGACGCCCTCGGGCACCAGCTTCTCCTCCGGCACGTCGTGCTGGAAGTAGCGGTCCTTCGAGTACGACTTTGCCTGGCCACGGCTCTGCATCGCGCCCAGCGAGCCCATCCCCCGGTACGACTTGTACTGCTTGCCGTTCACGAAGATCAGGTCGCCCGGGCTCTCCTCCGAGCCGGCCAGCAGGCCGCCCAGCATCACCGTCTCGGCGCCGGCCACGATCGCCTTGGCGATGTCGCCGGAGTACTGGATGCCGCCGTCGGCGATCACCGGGACGCCGGCCGGGCGGCAGGCACGGGCCGCCTCCATCACCGCGGTGATCTGCGGTACGCCGACGCCGGCGACGATGCGCGTGGTGCAGATGGCGCCCGGGCCCACGCCGACCTTCACCGCGTCGGCCCCGGCCTCGACCATCGCCCTGGCGCCCGCGAAGGTGGCCACGTTGCCGCCGACGATGTCGGTCGCGGTCTCCCGCTTCAGGCGGGCGATCATGTCGAGCACCTGGCGCTGGTGGCCGTGCGACGTGTCCACAATGATCACGTCGACGCCGGCGTCGATCAGGCCGCGGGCCCGCTTGTACGACTCGTCGCCGACGCCGATCGCGGCCGCGACCCGCAGCCGGCCCTGCTCGTCCTTGGTGGCCAGCGGATACTGCTCGGACTTGGTGAAGTCCTTCACCGTGATCAGGCCACGGAGCCGCCCGCTCTCGTCGACCAGCGGCAGCTTCTCCACCTTGTGCCGCTGGAGCAGGGCGAGCGCGTCGTCCTTGCTGACCCCGACCGGGGCGGTGAACAGCGGCGACCTGGTCATCACCTCGCGCACCTTGACCCCGTGGTCGGTGACGAAGCGCATGTCGCGGTTGGTCACGATGCCGACCAGGGTGCCCTCGCCGTCGACCACCGGGACGCCGGAGATGCGGTAGCGGGCGCAGAGCGCGTCGACCTCGCGCAGGGTGTCCTCGGGGCTGCAGGTGACCGGGTTGGTGATCATGCCGGACTCGGACCGCTTCACGAGATCGACCTGGGCGGCCTGATCTTCCGCCGACAGATTGCGGTGCAGCACACCGATGCCGCCCTCGCGGGCCATCGCGATCGCCATCCGCGCCTCGGTCACCGTGTCCATCGCGGCGGACAGCACCGGGATGGTCAAACCGATGTTCCGGGTGAGGCGGGTGTCGGTGTTGACCCGGCTCGGCACGATGTCCGATTCGCCGGGCTGGAGCAGCACGTCATCGAAGGTCAGACCGAGTGGAACCGTACGGGCCGAGTCGCTTTCCACGGAGCATCCCTAACTGCCGGAAGACGGATGGTTCATCGTACCCATCCGGCCGGTGCGCTCTCGTGCGACGGACAGGACGTGCGGGCCAGCACACATCCGCCCGAGGTGAGTACGGTAAGGGGGTGCAGGATGAGCCCATTGACCCGTTCAACGGTGACCCGACCGACCCGGCCGCCGGTCTCGAGGACATCGGCGACGACGCCGAGGCCGAGCCGCTGACCGAGGCCGAGCGGCAGGATGTCCTCGAGGACCTCTCCGACCTGGAGATCTACCAGGCGCTGTTGAGTCCCACCGGCATCCGTGGGCTGGTCATCGAGTGCGAGGATTGCCACGAGCCGCACTACTTCGACTGGGACCTGCTCCGTGGCAACCTGCGTCACCTGCTCGAGAGCGGCCGCCCCCGGGTGCACGAGCCGGCCTACGACCCCGACCCCGATCACTACGTGACCTGGGAATATGCGCGAGGCTACGCCGACGGCGTGCACGACACCCTCACTGAGGGGACCGACGACGAGTCGTAGGTCCCCTCACCAAAGTCAGGCCACCAGACCGGCCCGGAAGCCGGCCGCGACGGCATGCGCCCGGTCGCGCGCCCCGAGCTTGCGGAACAAGCGGCGGGCGTGGGTCTTGACGGTGTCCTCCGAGACGAACAATTCGCGGCCGATCTCGGCGTTGCTCTTGCCGTCCGCCATTCCGCGCAGCACCTGAAGCTCACGCTCGGTCAGCGTGAGCCGCCGCCCGGTCGGCTGGGCCTCGGCCACGCCGACCCCGGCCTCGTTGCCGGGCCAGGCGACCATCGGCCGGCCGGTGGCCGGGTCGATCGGGGCGTCGCCGCGCTGCGACGGCACCATCGGTGAGCTGGGCAGCATGGCCGGCACGGCCGCGGCGTTCGGCGCGCCCACGCTGATGCCGTTCTGGTAGGCGCGGGCCGCGGCGGAGTTGTTGTTCCGCGCGCCGCCGACGACCCCCGCCGGCTGCGCGTTTCCGTTGATCGGCAGGCCCTGCGGCCGGACCGGCAGCAGGAGGAGCAGCAGCGCCTTGGCGACGACGCTGACCAGGTCGTGCTCGACGCCGCGGATGACGCCACGGGCGCCGGCCGCGACCGCCGCCGCGGCCACCCGCGGGTCTTCGGCGCCGAAGAGCACCACCTGCGCCTGGGGAGCGCGGGCGAGGACGCGCCGGGTGAAGCCGACGCTGTCGGGACGAGTCACGGCGGTGTCGGCGAGGACCACTTCGGCCGGCCGTTCAGCCAGTCGGATCATGGCCTCGGTCTCGCTGACCGCGGTCCGGACGACGCCGGTCATGCCGAGCCGGGCCGCGGTGGACGCGACGGTCTGGGCCGCCAGCGGGGTACGGACGCACACGAGGACGGTACGCACAGTGATCCTCCTTCTCTCTCAGAGGAGATCACGCGAGGGCCGCAGCATTACGCGCTTTAGATGGAAAAAATGGGAAAGATCGGTATGAGTTGCTCGGTCGATGTCATGCGGTTCATGAAGACATCGAAGATCGGGGTGTGAGCCGGGGATCACCGGGGTAACACCCGGCCAGGCCTGAGCAAGGCCCCTCATGAGCGAGGAGGGTGTTAGATGTCGAACGTTCGCCGACTGCCCGGGCCCATCGCCGATCTGTGGGACTGGCAGCGCCTCGGGCTCTGCCGGGGCCGTGACAGTTCGCAGTTCTTCCACCCGGACGGCGAACGCGGATCGTCCCGCAACCGCCGCGAGGCGAAGGCCAAGACCATGTGCCGCGCGTGCCCGGTCCGGGCGGAATGCGCCGCGCATGCGCTCGCGGTGCGCGAGCCGTACGGGGTCTGGGGAGGTTTCAGCGAAGCGGAGCGGCTGCGGCTGCTCGCGGTCGGCTGGGAGGACCTCGCCGACCGCCATCACGGACGGGTCGACCTTGTTCGGCTCGAGGCGCGCCTGGGACGGCCCCACAAGTCTGCCGTGCCGGCACAGCGGCAGGCCCCGGCGGCCTGAGACCGCCCGCCGCGGGGCACGATCCCCACGACCCGGCTCCCGGCAGGGGGCCGGGTTCCGTTGTTCGACGGTTCTTCAACAACCGCATCGGTGGACATGCAAGCCACCGTATGAGCGACTTGCGCGCGCAAGTCGGACCGGTAGTGCGTCGGCAGACCAATGCCCCGTCCAACCACCCCGCCGCCGCCCTTAACCGGACTGAAGGCGTTTTATCCGACAGTGACCTGCACGGAGTGCCATCCGGTGGCGCCGTTCGGGGCCGGGTCGGCGGGGGTACTGGTCTGCGTCTGACCGGTGTTGTCGGTCGCGCGTACCCGGATCGTGTGCTCTCCCTTGGTCGCCTGCCAGGGGTAACTCCACTGCCGCCAGGTGTCGCTGGAGACCGTCTCGGCGAGCGTCGCCACCGCCCACGGCTCCTGATCGATCTGCACCTCGACCTTGCTGATCCCCCGGTGCTGCGCCCAGGCCACCCCGGCCACCACGATCGTGCCCGGATCCCGTTGCGCCCCGTCGCGCGGCGTGTCGATCCGCGACTCGGTCTTGATCGGCGCCTGCTGCGACCAGCCGCGCGGTACCCAGTACGCGTCGAAGTCCTCGAAGCGCGACAACTCGATCTCGGCGATCCACTTGCATGCGCTCACGTACCCATACAGGCCTGGCACCACCATACGCACCGGGAAGCCGTGCTGGACAGGGAGCGCCTCGCCGTTCATGCCCACCGCGAGCAGCGCGTCCCGCCCGTCCCGCAGCGCCGCCGTCGGACTGCCGCAGGTCCACCCGTCCACCGACCGCTGGACCACCTGATCGGCGCCCGGCAGCGGATCCGCCTCGTCCAGCAGTTCCTTGATCGGCGTGCCCAGCCACAGCGCGTTCCCGATCAGATCCCCGCCCACCTCGTTGGAGACGCAGGTCAGCGTGATGTACCGCTCGATCATCGGCCGCTGCAGCAACTGCTCCCAGGTGATCGTGATCGGGTTCCGCACCATCCCGTGGATCCGCAATTGCCACGTCGAGGGATCCACCTGCGGCGGATACAACGAGGTGTCGATCCGGTAGAAGTCCTTGTTCGCCGAAATGTAAGGCGTCGCCCCCGGCGCCTGCACCCCCGCGGGCAGCGGCGGCGGCGTCTGCCGGGCCGCCGGCAGCACGACCGCCTTGCGCGCCGCCGTGACGGCCTTCCGCGAGGTGAGCAGCCGTCCACCGAATCCGGCGAGAATCGAGACGCCGGCCGTGATCCCCAGCGCTTGGAGGAAGCGCCGCCGGCTTCCCCCATTCCCTACATCGTACGGTTGGGCACGAGTCCCCTGGTTCGAGGCGACGGCTCCGTCGTGGTCCGGGCCGTCGCCCGCCGCCGGGCTGTCCTGCGTGGTCACGCTCCCGCCCGAACCGCCGCCCGCCCGCGCACCCGCGGTCACCCGTCCCCCACCGGCCCCGACCAGCGCCTTCTCCCGGGCCGGCGCGGTCGTCGCGAGCTCGGCGCCCGCCAGGTCGAGCAGATAGCGCAGCGCCCAGACCGCCAGCCCGGCCCCGACCAGCGTCGGCAGCGCCGCCGCGACCCCCGCGTCGTGCCGGGTCAGCGCCGACGCCACGCCGACCGCCGCGAACAGCCCGATCCCCACCAGCGCCAGCCGCCAGGACCGCACCGCCACCACGCCGAGCCCGAACGCGTACGCCGCCAGCAGAATCGCCGTACCGGTGATCAGCGCGGTCTTGTCATGCACCCCGAAGACCTGCACCCCGAAGTCCTTGACCCCCGGCGGCACGTTGTCCACCACCACGCCACCAACCGCAAGCAACGGCGCCGACAACGGCCCGGTCCAGACCGCCACCACCTCGGCGACCCCCACCGCCAGGCCGGCCGCCACCACACCGGCGACCCCGGCGCGCACCGAAAGATTCACCCCCTCATCGTGCTCCGCCAACCCCCCACCCGACGACTCCGTCACCGGACGGTAAGGAAATCGGAGTCGCGGGTCAGTTCCGCAGCCGAGACCTTGGAGAGCCTGCCCGGCGTCCGCCACACCATGTCCACCAACGTGAGCGGCAAGCCGCCGGCTCAAGGGCTTACGTCGCCCGCAGGAGCGCCGCTCGCTTCCAGGCGGCACGGCCGAAGACGCCGACGCAGAGCACCGCAACGGCCAGGGTGTAGAGGGCATCGCTGGTCCGTGCCGACTCGATCGCGGCCTGCCCGGCGACCACCGTGAAGCCGACCGCACCGATCAGGGCGCCGGCGAACGACCACCGCAGCCGCCAGTGCGCCCGGCGCCACCCCTGCGCCAGCTCCCGCCACCAGGCCGGGCCACCGCGCGCCCGGGCGCGGGGCCGAGGGATCTGCGCCGTGTCGCGGGCCGGCTGGTCGACGCGGATCCCGGGGGCGATCAGCGCGTCGATCGCGGCCACCGCTGCCGGGCCGTTCGCGAACAGGGTCGGCTCCACCCGGATGTCGATGCCGTCGGGGCCGAGCAGGTGGCGGGCGCCGTCCGGCCAGGAGCGCATCAGGACGCAGTCGGCCGCGCGTACGGTCGCAAGGTTTTCGGCATCGACGGTGCTGACGCCCTCCTCGCCCACGATGAGCCGGCGGTTTTCGTCCTCTAACGACCGATAGGTCGTTCCGGGCACCGCCGACGCCGAGTAGGTCGGGGCGGCGGCGAAGCCTGCCCAGTCGGCCGGCGTGGGTGACATCAGCAGGACGGTCCGCCAGGCCGCGGTGGCCACCTCGGCCACGTCCGCGACGGTCACCGCGCGCAGTCGTGCGATCTCGTCCTCGAGCTGCTCGACCTCGCGGCCGAGCAGGAGCCGGAAAGCCTGCGCGCGCAGGCGGTCGGTGGTCTCCTCGGCGTGCCGGAGCGCCTCGATCCGCTCGGCGACCACCGCGGTCAGGTCGGCCTCGTCGACCCGGCCGACCCGGAGAGTGGCGAGCAGGTCGATCAGCGCGCCCGGCAACGCGTCGGCGATCGCGCTGACCAGCATCGTGTCCGCACCGAGGGGCTGCTGGTCGACCCGCGGATCGCGGGACATCATCCGCTCCAGCAGCGCGGCGAAGACCGAGGTGGCGGCCGACCGGGGCGCCACGGCGCTCCACCCGATCAGGTCCGGCCCGGCCGAAAAGAACGCCGGCGTGACCGATAATGCCGACGAGGGTGCCGGCGGGTCGTGCCGGATCCCGGACGGGAGGTCGAGCCGCAGGCCGGCGGGTATCCGGTCGCCGGCCACCCAGAGCACCGCGTTCTCCCGGGTGAACCAGCGTCCCACCCACTCCCGCAGGTCGTCCTCGGTGATCGCCGGCAAACCCCATTCCGGGTAGGCGGCCAGGCCGTAGTCGCGCGCGCCGTGCCGCCTGCGCCACAGCGGCTCGGCCCGGAGCGGATCGACAGTGGCGAGGGCGGCGAGGGCGGCGAGTCGGTCCGTCGGCGGCTCGCGCAGCGACGCGCAGACGCCGGTGAGGAAGGCGGCGGTCGCCGACTCGTCACCCTGCACGTGGAAGGAGGTGAACTCGGGCCCGACGGCGCCGTCGTGCGCGGCGAGGCGGGTGATGCCACGGCGGGCCAACGGCTCGTCGACTTGGCCGACCCGGAAGGCGAGCCCGGCCCGGGTCGGGCCGGTGGGTGGGGCCAGCAGGGCCGGCACGCCGTCGACCGTGTGCCGTTCGATCATCGGTCGATCTCCGCGTACTTGTAAGCGATCTTCCGCTGCTCGACGATCGTGGCGGCCGGGTCCGTGCCGCCCAGATACGTCCAGGGCCACTTCGAGCTCAGGTCGCCCAGCAGGTCGAAGACGCGTGCGGCCGCGGGCCGGTCGTCCAGCAGGCTGAACGCCATCGCGAAGCTGCTCGCCAGGCCGACCCAGCCGGGAACCTTGCGGAAGCCGGGATGCCAGATCGAGCGGCGCGCCGCCTCGTAGAGCTCCACGCGGACCGGCTTGCGGCTCAGGTAGATCCGGCTTCGGCCGTCCCCGAGCCAGTGCTCGAGGTGCCCGTCGACGACCAGCCGCGCCTGCACCGCCGCGGGCGGCGCGGCCAGCATGGCCGCGCGGCACCAGCCGTGCAGCCGGTCCCAGTCGCCGCCCCCCTTGGGACAGAGCCGCTGGAGGTAGGCGTCCTGCCCGGGCAGGTGGTGCGGGTCGATCTCGGCCAGCCTGGCGTAACGCCGGTCGACCTCGGCCAGATCCAGCGAGAGGCCGCGGGCCGAGGTCAGCCGGGCCACCCAGAGGGCCGGGTCGGCCGGGTTGCGCGCCACCCCGTCGAGCAGCACGAGCTCGGCCCTGCGCAGCCGGTCGTGCCCGCCCACGCCGATCAGGTGCGCCGCGAGCAGGGCCACGGCCGTGGTGTCGGCCGGGTCGGCGGCGATCACTTCCCGGAGGAACTCCTCGAGGTTGTCGCGCTCGGCGGCGTCGTCGATCAGCATCGAGCGGAGCACCGGAGGAGCCGCGTCGAGCCCGGCCCGCACGGCGCCCCAGTCGCGGGCCGCCAGGGCGTCGCGGACCACGGTCGCCTCGGGATGGGCGGCGGCGAGATCCAGCACCACACGGTCGGACACTGCGCCTCCAGCTAACCGATCAACGGGTCCTCGAGGAGGTGCTCGAAGGCCAGTTCGGCCGCGCCGATCAGGGCGGCGTCGTAGCCTAGCTCGGGCGTACGCAAGCGAATGTGCTCGCGGCAGGCCGGCAGGGCGATGGCGTTCAGCCGGCTGCGGATCTGCGCGGCCGCGACCAGGTAGACGTCGCGGAGCGTGCCGCCGAAGATGACCGCCTCCGGGTTGAAGATGTTGACCAGGTTGCCGACGCCGAAGCCGATCCACTCGCCGACCTGGCGCACCGCGAACTGGGCCTGGCTGTCCCCGCGCATCGCCGCGTCGACCACCGCGAGCACCGCCTCGCGGCCGGTCTGGTCGCCCCGGCCGGCGTGCTTGAGCAGCGCATACTCGCCGATCTCGGTCTCCCAGCAGCCGCGCGATCCACAGCTGCATTCCCGACCGTACGGGTTGACCACCATGTGGCCGACCTCGCCGCCGTACCCGCCGTGCCCGGCGACCCGGCGGCCGTCGGCGATGATGCCGGCGCCCACGCCCACGTCGCCGTACAAATAGACAACGTTGTCACAGCCGACGGCGGCGCCCCGGGCGTGCTCGACGAGGGCCGAGACGTCGGCGTGGTTGCCCACGGTCAGCTTGCCCGCGTCGCCCAGTTCGTCGCGCAGCGCGGCGCCGACCGGCTCCTCGACCCAGCCGATCGTCGGCGCGAGCCGGACCATGCCGTCGACGCGCCGGACCATCCCGGCCACCGCCACCCCGGTCCCCACGTACCGCGCGTCGTCGGAGACCTCCGCGCGCATCTCCCGCACAAAACCCGCGAGCGGCTGTACGGCGTCGAGCACCTGCATGCCGCGGGGCCGGTCGGTCTCGCGCCGATCGAGGATCTGACCGCCGAGCCCGACCCGGGCCGCGCGCAGCCGATCCACCTCGATGCTCAGGGCGTACGCGTAGACCTTGGCCGACTCGGGCCGGACGACCAGCGACGGCCGCCCGGCTCCTCGCGTCTCTCGCGGCGTCGCCTCGCTGACCAGCCCTGCGGTGGTCAGCTCGGCGGTCAGTGCCCCGATGGTGCTGCGGTTGAGCCCGAGCCGGCTGGTGAGTTCCGCCCGGGAGGTCGCGCCGTGCACGTGCACGTAGCGCAGCAGGGTCCCGAGGTTGTGCCGGCGGACCTCCTCCTGGCTGGGGCCGGCCCGCATCAGCGTGCCGCCCCCGCGCCCAGGATCTCTCTCATCGGTTTCCGGTGGCCGCCGCTCTGCGCCGCGCCAGGGCGTCGACGCTCGCGGCGACGAGCAGGATCAGACCGGTCACGATGTACTTGGTGCCGGCCGAGTAGCCCATCAGACCCATGCCGTTGTCGATGACGGTGATCACCGCGCCACCGATGACCGCGTTGATCGCCTTGCCCTTGCCGCCGAAGAGGCTGGTGCCGCCGATGACGGCCGCACCCACGGAGTAGAGCAGGATGTTGCTGCCGCCGGTGTTCGGGTCGACCGAGTTCGCCCGGCTCACCGCGAGGATGCCGCCGATCGAGGCCATGAACGAACAGATGACGAAGACCGAGATGCGGATCCGGTCGACCGGGATACCGGCCCGGCGGGCCGCCTCGGTGTTGCCGCCGACCGCGTAGACGTGCCGGCCGTACGTGGTGCGGCCGAGCACGAAGGTCCAGATCACCAGGAAGAACGCGATGATCGGTACGACGATCGGGATGCCCTTCACCGAGGTGAGCACCGGGTTGATCGAGCGCTCCTGGGTGAGGATGGCGGTGGCGATGAGCAGCACGACGGCCAGGCCGCCGATGCGCAGCCCCACGATGCCGATCGGGTCGGTGACCAGGCCCCGGGCGGCGCGGCTCCGGACCCGGTTGAGCTGGATCAGCGCGTAGCCGACGACCGCGACGATGGTGAGGGCCCAGCTGAGCGCCGCGGAGAGGTTGCCGTTGGCGAGCTTCAGCACGAACGTGTCGGTGATCGAGATGTTCTTGCCGCCGCCGAGCAGGTACAGCAGGATGCCCTGGAACGCGAGGAACGCGGCCAGGGTGACGACGAACGACGGGATGCCGAACTTCGCCACCAGGAAGCCGAGCACGAAGCCGATCACGATGCCGGTGACCATCGCCGCGGGGATGGCGGCGTACCAGGGCCAGCCGTGGGTGGTCAGCATGATTGCCATGACCGCGCCGCAGACGCCCGAGGCGAAGCCGGCGGAGAGGTCGATCTCGCCCAGGAGCAGGACGAAGACCAGGCCCATCGCGATGAAGACGTACTGAGCGCCCTGCGAGAACATGTTCGCGAAGTTGAGCGAGCTGAAGAAGGTGTCCCGGGCGACGCCGAAGATCAGGCTCAGGATGACCAGGCCGAGGACGGCGGGCAGGCTGCCGAGGTCACCGCCGCGGACCCGGCCCCAGTAGTCGTAGAGGTGGCTGGCGACGGTCGGCTTGACGACCTGGACGCCGCCGGCCGTGGTGGTCGTGGTGGTGCTCACTGGTCGCCTCCGGGCGTGATGTCGACGACGTCGCCGTTGAAGTCGGACGGCTTCTCGGGCGGCAGCCCGAGGTTGCCGCTGCGGCCCGCGGTGATCAGCTCGACGATCTGGGAGTGCGTCACCTCGGTGGCCTTGACCTGGGCGGCCATCCGGCCGAGGTAGAGCGCCGCGATCCGGTCGGACACCGCGAACACGTCGTTCATGTTGTGCGAGATCAGGACGACCCCGAGGCCGTTGTCCGCGAGGCGGCGGACCAGCTCCAGCACCTGGGCGGTCTGCGCGACGCCGAGTGCGGCGGTCGGCTCGTCGAGGATCACGACGCGGCTGTTCCAGAGCACCGCCTTGGCGATCGCCACGGTCTGCCGCTGGCCACCGGAGAGACTGGCCACCAGCTGACGGAGCGATTTCACCGTACGGACCGAGAGGCTGGCGAGGGTGTCGCCGGCCATCTGCTCCATGGTCGGCTCGTCCAAGACGATGCCGCGCTTCTTCTCCCGGCCGAGGAACATGTTCTGGACGATGTCCAGGTTGTCGCAGAGGGCCAGGTCCTGGTACACAACCTCGATGCCCAGCGCGGAAGCATCGCGCGGGCTGTGGATCGCCACCGGGTTGCCGTCGAAGGTGATCGTGCCCGAGTCGATCGTGTAGATACCGCTGACGCACTTGACGAGGGTCGACTTGCCGGCGCCGTTGTCGCCCACCAGGGCCGTGACCTCGCCGGGGTAGACGCTCAGACCGACGTCGTGCAGGACCTGAACGGGGCCGAAGCTCTTGTCGATCCCGTTGAGCTCCAAGAGGGGTGTCGCGGCCACGATGGTTCTCCTTCGCTAAGTGACCGGTGGGGGTGACCCGACTCCGGCGCCGCCCACCCCCGAGTGCCCGTGGGGTGAGCGGCGCCGTCGTCAGCCGTTCGGGACTAGCCCGTCACATGCGTCAGCTGATGCCCGCGTCGGTGCAAGCCTTCGCGTACGCGGCGGTGCACACCTCGTCCTTGGTCACGAAGCCGTCCGCGATGACGTCCTTGATGGTGTCCTTGGTGATCGCCTTCGGGGTCAGCAGCACCGAGGGAACCGACGCCTTCGACGTCGGGTCGGTGACGGTGCCGGTCGCCGTGGTCGGCTTCTGGCCCTTGGCGATCGCGATGGCGAGCGCCGAAGCCGCGTCCGACTCCTGCTTGATCGCCTTGTACACCGTCATGCACTGGTCGCCGGCGAGGATGTTCTGCAGACCCTGGGTGGTGGCGTCCTGACCGGTCACCGGCACCTGGCCGTTGAGCTTGTACTTCTTCAGAACCGAGATCACCGCGTTGCCGAGGCCGTCGTTCGCCGCCAGCACACCCTTGATCTGCTTGTTCTGGGTCAGCATCTGCTCGAAGATCGTGCCGCCCTGGGCGTTGTCCCAGTCCGGAACGGACTGGTTCGGGCCCTTGGTCAGGGTGCCGTCGGCGTAGAGCGGGTTGAGCACCGAGTCGTAGCCCTGGGCGAACAGGGTCGCGTTGTTGTCGGTCGGCGAGCCGTTGAGCTCGGCGACGATCGGCTTGGTGTAGTTCTTGGCCTTCAGGCAGTCGACCAGGCCCTGGCCCTGCAGCTCGCCGACCTTCACGTTGTCGAAGGAGACGTAGTAGTTCGCGCCGCCGCCCAGGGTGAGGCGGTCGTAGTCGATCGTGGCGATGCCGGCGGCCTTGGCCTTGTCCAGCACGGCCTTGCCGGTGCCGGAGTCCAGGTTGACGATGATCAGAACCTTGACCTTGTTCGCGATCATGCCGTCGGCGATGGTCTGGAACTGAGTCTTGTCACCCTGCGCGTTCTGGATGTCGGCCTGGACACCGGCGGCGTCGAACGCCTCCTTGAGGTACTTCGCGTCGGCGGTCGCCCACCGGGCCGAGCTCTTGGTGTCGGGGAGAATGACGCCGACCTTGCCGACGCTGGAGCTACCGCCGCTGCTGCCGGAGCCGCTGTCTTTCTTGCCACACGCGGCCAGGCCGCCGGTCGCCAGGAGGCCGACCGCGGCAAGGGCGAACAGTCCCTTACGCATTCCTTGGTTCCTTTCGGGTAATCCGGGCCTTCGATCGGATTCGATGGGTGTGCGCTGCCGGGAGTGTCGCTCCCCGAGACGCCGAATGATCAGTTTCTTAGTTTGTTGTGCCCGGCAACGTATTCCCGTTACGGCCCGTCGCACAAGCGGTGCGCCCGGACGATCTCGTAACCCGGCATAACAATCCGGCAACACGGCGGTGATGCAGCGACGTGGCCTGCACCGATGGCCCGGTACCGGTACCGGGCGTCGCTTCGGGTCCTCACGAAGTGACGCTAGGTCACTCCCCCGCCCGATCTCGCCCATTCTCGGGAGAAAGATCCCGGCGGCCCGTAACGTTGTCGTAACGGGCTGACGACCGGCGGAGATATCGCCTTTTATGTCCGTATAGCGGCGGTAACCGCATCGGTCAGGCGAATCAGATCCGACGGCGCCAGCGCCACCTGGAGGCCCCGGCGACCCGCCGAGACGTACATCCGGTCGAGGTCGAGGGCGGACGCGTCGACCACCGTCGGCAGGCGCTTGCGCTGCCCCAGCGGACTGATTCCGCCCCGTACGTAACCGCTGCTCCGCTCGGCGGCGACCCGGTCGGCCAGGCCGGCCCGCTTGCCACCGGCCGCGGCGGCCAGCGCCTTGAGGTCGAGATCGCCGGTCACCGGTACCACCGCGACCACCAACCGGCCGTCGACCTCGGCGATCAGCGTCTTGAAGACCCGGGCCGGCTCGATCCCCAGCGCCTGCGCCACCAGCGCGCCGTAATTCGGCGCGTCCGGGGAGACGTCGTACGGGTGCAGGGTGTGCTCGACCCGCTGCTCGGCCAGGACGGCGGTCGCGGGGGTACCGGCCGCGGGCTTCTTCGCCATGCCAGCAAGATATCTGCCCGTTTGCTCAGGTGAGGCTGCCCGGCCGCGCCGTGTGGCAGCGCCTACACCGGACGGCAGAGCAGCACGGTCGGCGCGCCGGCCACCCGGGTGAGCACGAGCGACGCCGCCTCCGAACCGGAGAGTCGCAGGTCGCGCCGCAGTTGCTCGGGCTCGAGGGCGGAGCCGCGCTTGCGGATCTCGAGGCGGCCGACGCCACGCTCGCGGAGCAGGGCCCGCAGCCGCTTCAGCGAGAACGGCAGCACGTCGGTGATCTCCAGGCGACGGCCGAACGGGGTGTCGACCGGCTCGTCGGCGTACACGTAGGCGATCTCGGGGTCACCCAACCGGCCGCCGACCGTTTCCGCGAACTCCGCGACCAGGTGAGAACGAACAACGGCAGGGTCAGGATCGATGACGTACGCCCCGACGGGGCCGACCGGCGCCGCCGCGGTCCCGCTCCCGGTGAGCTCGGCTCCACCCGGGAGCAGGGTGGCCCGGCGCGGCACGGTCGCCAGCGGTCCACACCAGAAGGCGGCCTCGACCAGATCACCGTCCACGCTCACCCACTCCCCCTCGGCGCCCGGCGGCAGCAGGTCGTGATCGATGCCGGGGGCGAGCTTGAGGACGGTCCGCGGCACCCGCTCGGCGAGGCCGGCCACGAAATCCCAGGGCGGCGAGTACGACCTGGGGTCGAACACCCGGCCGCGCCCGGCCCGGCGGCGGGCCGGATCGGCGAAGACCGCGTCGTAGTCCTCGACCCGGATCGTCGTGGCGTCCGCGCAGTCGACCTTGATCAAGTGGTCGAGGCCGAGCGCCGCGGCGTTCGCGGCGGCCAGGGCCGCGGTCGGCGGGTCGGCTTCCACGGCGTACACGAAAATGCCTCGGGAAGCCGCCGCCAAGGCATCCGAGCCCAGCCCGCACCCCAGATCGGCCAGCGTCTTGACGCCCGCCGCCGCGAGCCGCGCCGCCCGGCGCTGGGCGACCACCGCTCGCGTCGCCTGCTCGAGCCCGGCGCGCGTGAAGAACATCCGGCCGGCCGCCGGGCCGAACTTCGAGGTCGCGCGGCGGCGCAGATCGACCTGCGTCAGCGCGGCCGCCGCCAGCTCCGGGCCGACGCCCCGGGCCCGCAGCGCCGAGGCCGCGGCCAACGGGTCGCCGGTCGCCAGCCGATCGGCCTCGGCCAGCGCATTCACCCCTTCGGGGCGCCGCAGGAGGGCGAGAATATCGGGGGTCACGAAGGCATTCTCCCCGGCGTGACGACACTGGCACTCTGGTTGACGGAGTGCTAGTTCCGGCATAACCTCGCGGTTAGCACTCTCAACATGAGGGTGCCAGCCGGTCACCCGACGGGTGGACGGTTAGGCACCAGGCGGACCGGCACCCGCGACGACGGCCCCGCCCGGTGGCATGAGGCATCAGACCGGCCAAAACTCTTGGCCGGCGGAACCTGTACCCAGGAGGGTATGCCCGTGACTACCGCGACCAAGGTTGCGATCAAGCCGCTCGAGGACCGCATCGTGGTCCAGGCGAACGAGGCTGAGACCACCACGGCGTCGGGCATCGTGATCCCCGACACCGCCAAGGAGAAGCCGCAGGAGGGCACCGTCCTCGCTGTGGGCCCGGGCCGCATCGACGACAAGGGCAACCGCGTTCCGGTTGACGTCCAGGTCGGCGACACGGTCCTCTACTCGAAGTACGGCGGCACCGAGGTCAAGTACGCCGGCGAGGAGTACCTGGTGCTCTCCGCCCGCGACGTCCTCGCGGTCATCGAGAAGTGACCTACTGACAGTGCGCACCGCCCTGGCCCATTTCCTCTTGGGTCAGGGCGGTGGTGCTTGAAAGGACCTAAAGATGGCGAAGATTCTCAGCTTCTCTGACGACGCCCGGCACCTGCTGGAGCACGGCGTCAACACGCTCGCCGACACGGTCAAGGTCACTCTGGGCCCGCGCGGCCGCAACGTCGTCCTGGACAAGAAGTTCGGCGCCCCCACGATCACCAACGACGGCGTCACCATCGCCAAGGAGATCGATCTCTCCGACCCGTACCAGAACCTCGGCGCCCAGCTGGTCAAGGAGGTGGCGACCAAGACCAACGACGTCGCCGGCGACGGGACCACCACGGCGACCGTGCTCGCCCAGGCGCTCGTGCGTGAGGGCCTGCGCAACGTCACCGCCGGGGCGAACCCGCTCGGCCTCAAGCGCGGCATGGACAAGGCGGCCGAGGCCGTCTCCAAGGCGCTGCTGGCCAAGGCGGTCGAGGTCGACGACCACAAGGCGATCGCCAACGTCGCCACCATCTCGGCCCAGGACGCCACCATCGGCGAGCTGATCGCCGAGGCGATGGACCGGGTCGGCCGCGACGGCGTCATCACCGTCGAGGAGGGCTCGGCGATGCTGACCGAGCTCGAGGTCACCGAGGGCCTGCAGTTCGACAAGGGCTTCATCTCACCGAACTTCGTGACCGACCCCGAGTCGCAGGAGTCCGTTCTCGAGGACGCCTACATCCTGCTGACCACGCAGAAGATCGCCAGCCTCGAGGAACTGCTCCCGCTGCTGGAGAAGGTGCTGCAGGCCGGCAAGCCGCTGCTGATCATCGCGGAGGACGTCGAGGGCCAGGCCCTGTCCACCCTGGTGGTCAACGCGATCCGCAAGACCTTCAAGGTCGCCGCGGTGAAGGCGCCGGGCTTCGGCGACCGGCGCAAGGCGATGCTGCAGGACATGGCGATCGCGACCGGCGGCGAGCTGATCGCTCCCGAGCTCGGCTACAAGCTCGACCAGGTCACCCTCGACATGCTGGGCACCGCCCGGCGGGTCGTGGTGGACAAGGAGAACACCACGATCGTCGACGGTGGCGGCAAGACCTCCGAGGTCACCGACCGGGTCGCGCAGATCCGCAAGGAGATCGAGGCGTCCGACTCCGACTGGGACCGCGAGAAGCTCTCCGAGCGCCTCGCGAAGCTCTCCGGCGGCGTCGCGGTGATCAAGGTCGGCGCGGCCACCGAGGTCGAGATGAAGGAGCGCAAGCACCGCATCGAGGACGCCATCGCGGCGACCAAGGCGGCGGTCGAGGAAGGCACCGTCCCCGGTGGCGGCGCGGCCCTCGCCCAGGTCGCCAAGGAGCTCGAGGGCAACCTCGGCCTCACCGGCGAGGAGGCGACCGGCGTCGGCATCGTCCGCAAGGCGCTGGTGGAGCCGCTGCGCTGGATCGCGCAGAACGCCGGCCACGACGGCTACGTCGTGGTGGGCAAGGTCAACGAGCTCGGCTGGGGTCACGGCCTCAACGCGGCCACCGACGAGTACGTCGACCTGTCCGCGGCCGGCATCATCGACCCGGTCAAGGTGACCCGCAACGCGGTCTCCAACGCCGTCTCGATCGCCGGCCTGCTGCTGACCACGGAAAGCCTCGTGGTCGACAAGCCGGCCGAGCCGGCGCCCGCCGCGGGCGGCCACGGGCACAGCCACGGTGGCCACGGCCACCAGCACGGCCCGGGTTTCTGATCCGCTGTATCACCGGAAGGGCGCGCCACTGGCGCGCCCTTCCGCGTTCCACCACGCCCAGCCGCTGGCGAACCAGATCGAGCGGAGCTTCGCGCGGCGGGTGCGGTCGCTGCCGCCGACGACCCGGAAGCTGCTGCTGGCCGCCGCGGCGGATCCACTCGGCGACGCGAAGCCCGGGGTATCGAGCAGGCCGCGGAGGCGACCGCCGAGTTCCCGTGCGGTGGGCGGGCGCCGCTCAGCCCTCGCCGCTCCTTCCCGGCGGCGCGGCGGCGGTAGAGTGCGGCCGTGACTATCCGGGCCTCCGACGACGATCGGCAGCGGATCGTGGCCGCGCTCGAGCGGCACACCGGCGCCGGCCGGCTCACGCTGGACGAGTTCGCCGAGCGCGCCCAGCTCGCACACGACGCCCGGACCCTCGACGACCTGGCCGCCGTCGTGCACGACCTGCCGGCTGACGCGGCCGACGCGGCCGACGGTGAGGGCCCGCGCCGCGACCTGCTCCTGCTCTTCGCCATCGCCGCGGCCACGCTGGTCGTGCTGGGCATCTTCATCGCCCTCACCCGCTGAGCCGCGCCGCCCAAAGTCGGTGGGTCGCGCCGCCCATACTCGGTGCGTCGCGCCGAGCCGCCGCCCTCAGCGGGGCCGCCGAACATCGCTGAGCCGCCTCACGCGCTGAGTCGCGCCGGCGCTGAGCTGCCGCCCTCGCCCGCTGAGTCGCGCTGGCCGCTGAGCCGCCGCCACCGCTCGCCGAGTCGCGCCGCGCTGCCTCCTTTACTCGGTGAGTCGCGCCAGCGGCTCGTCGGTGTCCTCCGGGGTGCGCTCGCCGTGCCACGAGCGCCACAGCGACGCGTACGGACCGTTCGCCGCGACCAGTTCGTCGTGCGAGCCGAGCTCGGTGATCCGCCCGTCCTCGACCACCGCCACCCGGTCGGCGTCGTGCGCCGAGAAGAGCCGGTGCGCGATCGCCACCACCGTGCGCCCGCGCAGCACCGCCGCCAGTGAACGTTCCAGATCGCGCGCCGCCCGCGGGTCGAGCAGCGACGTCGCCTCGTCCAGCACCAGCGTGTGCGGGTCGGCCAGGACGAGCCGGGCCAGCGCGACCTGCTGGGCCTGCGCCGCGGAGAGCTGATGGCCGCCGGCGCCCACCTCGGTCGCCAACCCTTTCGGCAACGCGAGCGCCCAGTCGAGCGCGTGCACCGCCGCCAGCGCCGAACGCACCTCCGCCTCGGCCGCGCCCGGCCGGACCATCGCGACGTTCTCCCACACCGAGCCGATGAAGACGTGGTGTTCCTGGCTGACCAGGGCCACCTCGGCCCGCAACCGGTCGAGCGGCAGGTCACCGAGCGGCACCCCACCCACCGTGATCGTGCCGGCGCCGGCCTGGTGCACGCCGGCCAGCAGCCGCCCGAGCGTGGACTTGCCGGCCCCGGACGGCCCGACGATGGCCAGCCGCTCCCCCGGCTCGAGGGTCAGGTCGATCCCGTGCAGCACCTCGCGCCCGGGCGTGTACCCGAAGCGCAGCCCGCGCACCTCCATTCTTCCCCCGGCCGGGACCGGCACCTCGGCCTCGGATCGCTCGGGATCGCTTTCCGCCACGCCCAGCAGCCGGGCCAGCGACGCCGCCCCGACCTGCAGCTCGTCGAGCCAGCTCAGCAGCCGGTCGACCGGGTCGATCAGGAGCTGCACGTAGATCACCGCCGCGGTCAGCTGGCCGAGCGTGACCGTGCCGCGCAGGTAGAGCAGGCCGCCCACCAGCAGCGTCGCCACCACCGGCAGCACGTAGCCGACCTCGACCATCGGGTACCAGACGGTCCGCAGAAACCGGGTGTACCGCTCGCTGAGCCAGGTGCGGTGCAGGTCCCGGTCGGTCCGCTCGACGCGTTCCCGCCGGCGGCGCAGCGCGTCCACCGTGCGGGCGCCGTCGACCGTCTCGGCGAGGCCGTCGGTGACCAGCGAATAGCGGGCGTTCTGCGCCAGGTACGCCGCGGGCGCGCGACGCAGGTACCACCGGGTGCCGCCGACCAGGATCGGCACGGCGATCAGCAGCGGCAGCGCCAGCAGCGGGGTGACCACGACCAGCGCGCCGACCACCAGCGCGACCGTGATCAGCGCGATCATCGTTTCCGGCACGGCCAGCCGCACGCACCGGGAGAGCGCGTCCACATCCCTGGTCGTACGGGTCAGCAGGTCACCGCTGCCGGCCCGCTCCACGGTGGACAGCGGCAGGGCGAGGACGCGCTCGACGAACTCCTCGCGCAGCCGGGCCAGCACCCCCTCGCCGAGCCGCGCCGACGCCAGGTGCGCGAAGCGGGTCAGCACCGCCTGCACCAGCACGAACCCGGCGATCAGCAGCCCCAGCCGGTCGATCGCCGCGGCGCCACCCCCGTGCTGCAGGCTCTCCACCAGCTCGCCCAGCAGGCGCGGCCCGACCAGCCCGGCGATCGCGGCCGCCACGTGCAGCGCGACCGCGCCGCCGAGGGCCCGCGGGTGACGGCGGAACAGCTCCACCACGTACCGCCGGACCTGGACGTTGTCGGCCACCGGCAATAGGCCGCTCATGGCTGGTCCGCCCGGAGCACCGTGCGGGCGTAGCGGGGCTCGGTGTCGAGCAGGCCGTGGTGACGGCCCGCCGCGACCAGCCGCCCCGCCTCGACGAAGCAGACCCGGTCGGTGCGGTCGAGCACCAGCGGGCTGGACGTGCAGATCACCGTGGTGCGCCCGGCCCGGGCGGCGATCAGCCGCTCGGCGATGCGGGCCTCGGTGTGCGCGTCGACCGCGCTGGTCGGCTCGACCAGGATCAGCGTGTCGGGGTCGGCGACCAGCGCCCGGGCCAGCCGCAGCCGCTGCTGCTGGCCGCCGGAGAACGACCGGCCACGCTCGGCGACCTCGCTATCCAGCCCGTCGGGCAGCGCCTCGACGATGTCGGCCGCCGCCGCGGTGTGCAGCGCGGCCGGCAGGCGGCCGCTGCCCTCCGGATCCAGATCGGAGCGCAGCGGGCCGGAGAAGAGGTGCGCGTCGTTGTCCGCCACCAGGATCCGCTCGCGGACGGTGGCCATCGCGAACTGGTCCAAGGGGCGGCCGCCGACCGTGCCGCCCTCCGCATACCGCCCCAGCCGGTCGGCGATCAGCGCCGCCTCGGCGGGCTGCGCGGAGACGATCGCGGTGATCTCGCCGGGGCGAATGACCACACCGGACCGCGGGTCGGCCAGGTCGCCCGCGAAGCTTTCCGGCGCGGCCGGGGACGCCGGGTCGGGCAGGTCGGTGGTCGCGGTCAGCATGGTCACCACGCGGCGGCCGGCGACGTGGCCGCGGGTGAGCTTGTCGAGCGCCTCGGTGAGCTGGCGCAGCGGGGTGACCAGGAAGGCCGCGTACGCGTAGAAGGAGACCAACTGGCCCACCGTGACCTGCCCGGTCAGCGCGAAACGCGCGCCGAGCCAGGTGACCAGCACCAGGAAGACGCCGGGCAGCAGCACCTGGGCCGCCTCGAGCAGCGACTCGACCCGCGCCGTACGCACCCCCGCCGCCCGCAGCGACTGGGACTCGACCCGGTAGCGCTCGGCCAGCACCGCCTCGCCACCCACCCCGCGCAGCACACGCAGGCCGCTGACCAGGTCGGCCGCGCGCCCGGTGAGCAGGCCCTGCTGCGCGCGGGTGATCTGCTGCCGATGGTGCAGCGGCTTGATCAGCAGGCCGACCACGGCCATCAGGATCGGCACGCCGAGCACCACGACCAGGCCGAGCGGCACCGACGTGACCAGCAGAATCACCGTGACGGTGACCACCGCGACCAGCGAGCCGACGCCGCGGGCAATGATTTCGACGGCCGAACCGACCGCCCGGATGTCGGCCGTTCCGATCGCCACCACCTCGCCGGTGTCGAGCCGGCGGGACAGCGCCGAGCCGAGCCGGCCCGCCTGGCGCACCACCAGCTGCACGGTGACGAACGCGGCCCTCAGGAAATTGACCACCGTGATGCGGTGGCGGACGATCCCGCTCCAGGCCTGGCCGGCTCCGATCAGGAACAGCACGAGGCACCAGAGCATCAGGTCGTCGCGGTCGTGCCGGGTCGCCGCGTCGATCGCCTTGCCCACGACGGCCGGCACGAAGGCCTGGAACAGCATCCAAACGACGCCCATCACGAGCGCGCCGAGCACGGGCAACCGGTAACGCCGGACCAGCCAACCGAGGTAACGGCTGGCGGACCGGTCGTCGGGAACGCCGGGGTCGGCGTCGGGCAGCTGCGTCATCAGGGCCCCGACGTTACGGGCGGGGTACGACAGAACGCGACGCGTTTTCCCGGCCCGCGGTCAGCGGTCGACGGGGCTGAAATCCCAGACGTGCGGCGCCCGCGCGACCAGCTTGGCCGGCGGCGTGAGCAGGCTTTCCGGGCTGTTGCGCCACTTCGAGATGACCACGATCCGGCGGTCGGTCGACGAGAACACCTCGCTCGACACGTGCTGCGGCAGCACCTCGATCCGGGGCACTGCCACGTCGCAGACCCAGGTCAGCAGCTCGTCGAAGCCGCTGGCCGAGGCCCGCACCTCCCACATCCTCGCGATCATGCTGGCTTCCTACCCCGCTACGCTGACCGAGGTCAATGCCATTGAGGAATCGGCGGGCAGATCGAGACGCGACGGCGCGACCCCGGCGGCGACCAGTCGCGAGCCGAGGGCGGCCACCATGGCGCCGTTGTCGGTACACAGGGACGGGCGTGGCACGCGTACGGCAATCTTGTGCTTTTCCGCTCTTTGTTCGGCAAGCACCCGCAGGCGGGAGTTGGCCGCGACGCCTCCGCCGATCACCAGGGTCCGCACGCCGTTGGCCAGGCAGGCATCGATCGCCTTGGCGGTCAGCACGTCGCAGACCGCCTCCTGGAAGCTCGCCGACACGTCGGCCACCGGCACCGGCTCGCCGTCCCGCTCGCGCGCCTCCACCCAGCGGGCGACCGCGGTCTTCAGCCCGGAGAAGGAGAAGTCGAAGCGGTGCGCGGCGAGATCCTTCAGCGCGGTCAGCCCACGCGGAAACGCGATCTTGCCGGGATCACCCTCGCGCGCCCGCCGATCGATCACCGGGCCGCCTGGGAAACCGAGCCCCAGCAGCCGCGCCACCTTGTCGAACGCCTCCCCGGCCGCGTCGTCGATGGTCGCACCGAGCGGGGTCACGCCGGTGGTCAGGTCGTCGACCAGCAGCAGCGACGAGTGCCCGCCGGAGACCAGCATCGCGACCGCGGGCTCGGGCAGCGGGCCGTGCTCCAGCGTGTCCACCGCCACGTGCGCGGCCAGGTGGTTGACGCCGTAGACCGGCTTCTCCGCGGCCAGTGCATAGCCCTTGGCCGCGGCCACCCCCACCAGCAGCGCGCCGGCCAGGCCGGGTCCGCTGGTCACCGCGATCGCGTCCACGTCGGCCAGGGTCACCCCGGCATCGTCGAGCGCGCGCCGCATGGTGGGCACGATCGCTTCCAGGTGGGCGCGGCTGGCCACCTCGGGCACGACGCCGCCGAACCGGGCATGCTGGTCCACACTGGACGCCAGCGCGTCGGCTAGCAGCGTGTGCCCGCGCACGATGCCCACGCCGGTCTCGTCGCAGGAGGTCTCGATCCCGAGGACCAGGGGCTCGTCAGGCATCGCGCATCATCACCAGGGCGTCCGTGTTGCTGGGTTGGTAGTAGCCGCGCCGGATGCCGACCGGCTCGAAATCGTAGGTCGCGTAGAGCCGCTGGGCCGGCGCGTTGTCCACGGCGACCTCCAGCAACGTCTTCCGGATGCCGCGCCGTTCGGCCTCGGCGAGCAGCGCCTCGAGCATCGTCCGGCCGACGCCGCGGCGCTGGGCCGTGCGGCGCACCGCGATGTTCTGCACCCAGGACTCGTCGCCGGTCGCGGCCAGCCCGGCGTAGCCGAGCAACTCGTCGCCGTCGACCGCGACGATGTAGAAGTTGCGCTGGGCCAACTCGTTCCAGAACATCGCCGGCGACCACTTCTCGGCGCCGAACAGGTCCTTCTCGATCGGCAGCACCTCGGCGATGTGCCACCAGCGGAAACGTTGTATCTGCATCAAGTCAGCACGGATTTCCGGGTCGTCGGCTCGACCGCGTCGGGGCGCCGCAGGTAGAGGGGCGTGAGTGGCTCGCTCGGCGCGGCCCGGCTAATCCGGTCGGCCGCGAGGGCGACGAGGGCCGCGCCGGGTGGATAAAGCAAATGCTCTTCCACCGGTACGCCGAAGATGTCGCCATATTTGAGGCCGCCCTCGCCCACCACCCTTTCTTGCTCCCGTACGGGGAACGGCTTGCTCACCTCCGGGCCCTCGACGCGCTCACCGTCCACATAGGCCGCCCAGTAGATCTCCTTTCGGCGCGCGTCGGTGGCGACCAGCACCCGGCCCGGCCCGGCGGCCCGGCCCAGACCGTCCAGCGAGCACACGCCGTACGTCGGAATGTCCAGCGCCTGCGCCATGCTCGCGGCCGTCGCCAGCCCGACCCGCAGGCCGGTGAAGGGGCCCGGCCCGACGCCGGCCACGATCGCGGTCAGGTCGCGCGGCCGGACGTCGTGGTCGGCCAGGATCGCGGCGATCTCGGGCGCCAGTTTCTCGCCGTGCGCTCGGGGGTCGACGGTGCGCCGCTCGGCGACCCCGCGCAGGCCGTCGGCGGTGACCTCCACCAGCGCGGCCGTCGACGCGGGGGTCGCGGTGTCCAAGGCGAGTACGAGCACGAGCCGACCCTAACGCGGATCCCAGTCGACCAGCGGGCGGCCGCCGTCGGCGAGCGCCTTGTTGGCCGCGCTGAACGGGCGGACCCCGCGGAAGCCCTCCCGGTTGAGCGGGCTGGGATGGCCGGCCTCGAGCACGGCGTGCGCCGGGTTGGTGATCAGGGCGGCCTTCTTCCGGGCGTAGCCACCCCAGAGCAGGAAAACCACCCGGTCGGTACGGGCATTCAGCGCCCGGATCGTGGCGTCGGTGAACGCCTCCCAGCCCTTGCCGGCATGCGAAGCGGCAGCCCCGCCCCGAACCGTGAGGACCGCGTTGAGCAGCAGCACGCCCTGCCGGGCCCAGCCGGTGAGGTCGCCGGAGGTCGGCGGCGCGACCCCGACATCCTCGGCGAGTTCCTTGAAGATGTTGCGCAGCGACGGCGGGATCCGTACGCCGTCGCGCACGCTGAAGCTGAGCCCGTGCGCCTGGCCCGGGCCGTGGTAGGGGTCCTGCCCGAGGATCAGCACCCGGGTCTCGGCCGGCGAGCACAGCCGGTACGCCGCGAACAGGTCCTCGATCGGGGGATAGATCGTGTGCGCCGCGTACTCGGCGGCCACGAACGCGCCCAGCGCCGCGGTCGCGTCGGCGTCCAGGAAGGGGGCCAACTCGTCCCGCCACTCGGCCGGCAGCAGGTCAGGCAGGTTCACGTGGTCTCCAGTCGTCCTATGCGGGCGGCCCAGTCGCCGCCGTGCGGCACCAGCTCCACCACTCGGGTGTCGTCGTCCAGCCGGTCGAGCCGGACCTGCAGGTATTCGTCGTTGAGCTGCTCGACCAGGCCGGCGCCCCACTCGACGACGGTGACCGTCTCCTCGGCCGAGGCGTCCAGGTCGAGGTCGTCGATCTCGGCGCGCGGGTCGGGCCGGTCGCCGAGACGGTACGCGTCGGCGTGCACCAGCGGGACCGGGCCCCGATGCAGCCGGGCGATCACGAAGGTCGGCGAGGTGATCGCGCCCGCCACTCCGAGCCCGGCGCCGATGCCCTGCACGAGCGCCGTCTTGCCGGCCCCGAGCGGGCCGGTGAGCAGCACCAGGTCGCCGGCGCGCAGAATCGCGGCCAGCCGTTTGCCGAAGGCTTGTGTCTCCTCGACGGTGGCGAGCTTCATTTCGCCAGTCATGAGATCTTCTCCACGAAGGGCAGCATCGCGGCGTTGACCTCGTCCGACTTCTCCAACATCACGACGTGGCCGCTGTCCTCGATCTTGACCATGCGGGCGTCGGGCAGCCGCTTGATGATCTCCTCGGAGTGGCTCACCGGGGTCAGGTAGTCCTTGTCGCCCACGATCACCAGGACCGGCACGCCGCGCAGCGCCGCCAGCGCCGGGTAGCGATTGTGGTTGTACAGCGTGTTCAGATACTTGGTCAGCGTCTCGACCGAGGTCTTGGAGTTCATCCCCTCCACGAAGGAGACCAACGACGGGCTCGGCTTGGCGTCGCCGAAGCCGTACCGCCGGGTGAGCAGCCAGGCCAGGTCGGAGGAGGCGAACCGGGCCCGCTCGATCACGTTGCCGCCCAGGTGCGCGGCGGTGCCCCAGAGCGGGAAGAACGGCGCGCTGGCCCGCGCGACCAGCGACGGCAGGGCCAGCTTGGCTCGGTCGATCAGGCGTGCCGAGGTGGAGATCAGTACCACGCCGGTGACCCGGTTGCCGAACCACTCCGGATACTTTTCCGCGAACGACATGATGGTCATGCCGCCCATCGAGTGCCCGACCAGGATGATGTGGCCGTCCGGCACGGTGGCATCCAGCACCGCGGCGAGCGACTCGCCGAGCGTCGAGATGTCGTAGTTACCGGATTTCAGCTTGCTGGACCGGCCGTGCCCGGGCTGGTCGTAGAAGACCAGCCGATGGTCGCCCCGCTCGGTGAACATCTGGCGCTGGAAGTAGAAGGTGCCCATGTCCAGCGCAAAGCCGTGCACGAAGACGATCGTCGGCTTGTCGGTGGGCGCGGTCGGCTCGACGATCTCGACGTGCAGCTCGGTGCCGTCGGCCGCGGTGACGGTCAGCTCCGCGTCGAACGGCTGGTCGGCGAACGACTCGTCGGCGTAGGGGTCGCCGGGGGCGTTGACCGAGCGGCGGACCAGGGTGCGCTCGACCGCGAACGCCGTGGCCAGGCCGGCCGCCACCACGCCGATCGCGGCGCCGGCGATGCCGACCTGTTTGGCCCGCCGCCGCGGGATCTTCGGGCTCACGCGGCGGCCCCCGTCGCCGCGTCGCCGTCGTACACGCGGGGCACTCGCATGCTGCCGAACCGGGTGACGATCTCGTAGTTGATCGTGCCGGCCGCCTCGGCCCAGTCGTCGGCGGTCGGGCCGCCGTCGTCGCCCGGCCCGAACAGCGTCGCCACGTCGCCGGCCGCCACCTCGTCGTCGCCGACGTCGAGCACGATCTGGTCCATGCAGACCCGGCCGGCCACCCGGCGCCGCTTGCCGCCCAGCTGCACCGGTCCGGCGTTCGAGGCGGCGCGCGGCACCCCGTCGGCATACCCGAGCGGCACCAGGGCCAGCGTCGTCTCCCGCTCGGTGTAGTACGTGTGACCGTACGACACGCCCTGCCCAGCCGGCACCCGCTTGGTCTGCGCGACCCGGGCCCGGGCGGTCATGGCCGGCCGCAGCCCGAACTGCCGCCCCGCGACCGGTGACAGGCCGTAACAGGCGATGCCCGGCCGGACCAGGTCGTAGTGGGCGTCGGGGCGGGCCAGCGTGGCCGCCGAGTTGGCGATGTGCCGATACCGCGGGTTGATGCCGTACCGCTCGGCCACGGCCAGCCCGTCGGCGAACGCGGCCAGCTGGTGGTCGACCGTCGGGTCGTCGGGCAGGTCCGAGCTGATGAAGTGGCTCCACACGCCGACCACGTCGATGTCGCCGTCGGCCTGCGCCTTCGCGGCCGCCTCCAGCACGGCGGGCCACTCGGCCGCGGTGGCGCCGCCGCGGGACAGCCCGGTGTCCAGCTTGAGGTGGACGCGGGCCTGCCGCTCCGCCCGGCGCGCGGCCGTGACCAGCTCGTCGATCAGCCCCAGCGTGCTCGCGGACAGGTCGATACCGGCTGTCACGCCCTCGTGCAGCGCCTGGCCCGGCGAATGCAGCCAGGCCAGCACCGGCACGTCCAGGCCGGCCCGGCGCAGCACGAGACCCTCCTCGAGGGTGGCCACGCCCAGCCAGGTCGCGCCGCCGGCCAGCGCCGCCCGGGCGGACGGCAGCATGCCGTGCCCGTAGCCGTCGCCCTTCACCACCGCCATCACCTCGGCGGTGGTGCCGGCGCGCATCAGCGCCACGTTGTCCCGGATGGCGTCCAGATCGATCCGGACCTCGGCCTGCCACATGATTCCCAGCCTACTTATCGGTTTTCCCGGTGAAGAACAGCCTTCCTGGCGGTCGGAGCAGCTCTTTCCGCTTGGCCGTGAGCGCTTTCCGCGCGGTCGGGGGCGCACCCCGCGCGGTCGGGGGCGCACCCCGCGCGGTCAGGGGCGCACCCCGCGCGGTCAGAGGCGCACCCCGCGCGGTCAGGGGCGCACCCCGCGCGGTCAGGGGCGCACCCCGCGCGGTCAGGGGCGCACCCCGCGCGGTCAGAGGCGCACCCCGCGCGGTCAGAGGCGCCTTCCGCGCTGTCGGGGGCGCCTTCCGCGCGGTCGGGGGCGCACTCCGCGCGGTCGGGGGCGCACTCCGCGTGGTCATAGCAGCGCCGCGAGCGTCGGTCGCAGCGCGGCGGCGACATCGGGCGACGTGACCGGGCCGTGCTGAGCGGCCCAGCGGCCGGCGAGACCGTGCGCATACGCCGCCGCGACCGCCGCCCGCTCCGGCGGGAGGCCGCCGGCCAGCAGCGACCCGAGGAGGCCGGCGAGCACGTCGCCGCTGCCCGCAGTGGCCAGCGCCGAGCTGCCGGTCGGGTTGGCCCAGACCTCGCCGGCCGGGGTCGCCACGATCGTCCGGTCGCCCTTGAGCAGCACCACCGCGTTGATCCAGGCGGCCAGCCGGCACGCGGCGCCGACCCGGTCGGCACCCGGCGACTCCCCGGCCAGCCGCTTGAACTCGCCGTCGTGCGGGGTGATCACCAACGGTGCGTCCCGGCGCAGGTCCTCGGCGTGGCTGCCGTCCACCAGCAGCGTCAGCGCGTCGGCATCCAGCACCACCGGCACCGAGGTGGCCAGCACGCTGCGCAGCGTCGTCCGCGACTCGTCGTCGGTGCCGAGCCCGGAGCCGCACACCCAGGCCTGCACCCGGCCGGCCGCGCCCACCTTGTTCACCGCGACCACCGAGGGGTGCGCCCGGACGACGTCGGCATACGCGCTGCCGGCGTAGCGCACCATGCCGGTCGGGCCGGCCAGCGCGCCGCTCACCGAGAGCAGGGCGGCGCCCGGATACTTCGCCGAGCCGGTCGCGATGCCGACGACGCCCCGGGTGTACTTGTCGGATTCCGCGCCGGGGGTCGGCCACCAGCCGGCGATATCCGCCGCATCCGGCACGTGCACCGCCGGGTCGGCCCGCAGCACCGGCCCGAGACCGATGTCGACCAGCTCGACCTGACCGCAGCGCACGGCGGCCGGCCCGACCACGTGGGCCGGCTTGAGGCAGCCAAAGGTGACCGTGACGTCGGCGGTGACCGCCTCACCGGGCACGTCGCCGGTGTCGACCGCGACGCCGCTCGGCACGTCGACCGCGACCACCGCGGGCCGCCGGCCGGAACGCCCGCGCAGGTCACCCAACCGGGCGACCAGGCCGGCCGCCGGCTGGCGCAGGCCACCGCTCGCCCCGATGCCGACGATGCCGTCGAGCACGAGATCGGCCCGCTCGGGCAGGTCACGCACGGTGAAGCCGCCGGCCGCGCGCAACGCCGCCAAGCCGGCGAGGTGGACCCGGTCGGGGCGCAGCAGGATGGCCCGCACCTGGGCGCCGCGCCGGGCCAGGGCGGCCCCGGCATACAGCGTGTCGCCGCCGTTGTCGCCGCTGCCCACCAGCAGCACCACCCGGGCGCCGTAGACGCCGCCGTCGTCCTCCAGCAGCAGCGCGCATCGGCGGGCCAGGCCGGCCGCGGCCCGCTGCATGAGCGTGCCCTCCGGCAGCGTCGCCATCAACGCCTTCTCGGCCGCCCGCACGTCGGCGACCCGCCATGCCTGCCGCATCTGCCCTCCAAGCCATCTCGGTGCTGCCGTCGGTTTTAGGCCCCGGGTACGACAGTTTCGCGTTCGCGCTGGTCAGGACTCCGCCACGACCATCGCCGAGGCGATCCCGCCGTCGTGCGAGAGCGAGAGATGCCATCGAGAGATGCCACGCGCCGCCGCGGCCGCGGCGACCGTACCCGAGACGGTCAACCACGGACGGCCATCCGGATCGGCGACGATCTCGCAGTCGTGCCAGAGCAGGCCGGCCGGCGCGCCCAGCGCCTTCGCCACGGCCTCCTTGGCGGCGAACCGGGCGGCCAGCGACTCGGCCGACCGTGGGTTGCCGGAGCCGGTCACCCGCTCGTCCTCGGTGAAGAGTCGGACCCCCAGCAGCGGGGTCCGGTCGAGGGCGCGGGCGAAGCGGTCCACCAGGACGACATCGATGCCGACAGCCACGATCACGGCCCAACCCTATCGGTCCCGATCGGGCGGCGCTGCGCCGTAGCGCACCGCCGGAGCTGCGGCAAGGCCCTGTGGACAACCCATGGGCCAGACCCGCGCGGTTGTCCACAGGCGCCCCCGATCACGGTCGCCGGCGCCTAACGTCGGCGCATCCCGTTGCCCCGGCTTGGAGGTTGCCGTGAATCCCGATTTCGAGGTCGACACCGAGGAGTTGCGCCGCACCGCCTCCGCCCTGACCACCACCGCCGCCGAGGTCGGCGCCACCGCGGCGGAGACACCGCCGGCCGAGCGCACGCCCCGCTGGCGGGCGACGGATGCGGCGGCCCTGGCCGTCGAGGCCGTCCAGCAGCAGCTGCGACATCTCGGCGCCAGTACGGCCGAGACGGCGCGCCTGATCGCCGTGGCCGCCGCGGCGTATGCGGAGGCCGACGCCCGCGCCGCCACCCGTCTGCGGCTCACCCGATGAGCGCCGCCGTCTACGCCCGGCTGCGGGTCGCCGATCCCGCCCGCTGGCGAGGGATCGCCCGGGCCTGGCGCCGGTGGGCCACCCTGGCGGGCCGGCTCGCCGACCGTCTCCATGCCGATCTCGTACGCCTGGGCACGGCCTGGTCCGGTGCGGCGGCGTCGGCGGCCGTGGCCCGGCTGACCACCCTGCGCCGCGGCCTGACCGTCGTGCGTCTCCTGTGCTGGCAGGCCGACCAGACGGCGAGCGAGTTCGCGGCCGCCCTCGATCGGGCGAAACGTCTGCTCGCCCGCGCCCTGGCCGCCGCGCACCGGGCCGGCCTGACGATCGACGACGAGGGCCGGCTCCGCGACGCCTCAGCACCATCCGCCGGTCCACGAACGGCACACCCAGCCGCGGCCGCACCCGGCACGGCAACAAGCGGCACGCCTGCACCCGGCGCGGCCGCACCCGGCACGCCGGCAAGCGGCGCGCCGGCACGCGGCCCGGCGGCGACCGGCGCGGCGATCTACGCCGGGCCGGTCGCGGGCGACGCGATCATGGCCGCCCAGCGCGCGACAATCTCCGCCGACCTGAGTGCGGCACTCACCATCGCGGCCCGGGCCGACGACGTGGCGGCCGACCGGCTGGCCGAGATCGAGGGCGCCAGCCGGCTACCGGCCCAGTCGCCGGGGCCGGAGCGGCCGGCCTGCACGGCCACCCCGGCCGAGGTGCGCCGCTGGTGGGCGGCGCTGTCCCCGGCCGAGCGCTACTGGCTGCTGGTCACCGAGCCGAGCTGGCTGGCCCCGCTGGACGGCATCCCGGCGGCCGACCGCGACGCGGCCAACCGTCTCCTGCTCGACGAGCGACGGGCCGAGCTCGATCAAGCCCTGACCAGTGCCCCGGCCGGGGACCGGCGTCGGCTGCGCGAGCTGCGGCAGGGGCTGGACACGCTGGCCGACCGGCTGGATGACGACCGTGGGCCGCGCGCCTACCTGCTCCGGCTCGACCTGAGCGAGGAGGGCCGGGTGGCGCTCGCGCTCGGCGACCCCGACCGGGCCGACAACGTGGTCACCCACGTGCCCGGGATGACCGCCGAGCTGGCCCGGTTCGAGGGCGAGCTGTCCCGGGCCGAGCGGGTGGCCGACCGCGCGACCGAGATCTCCCCGGCCGCGTCGACCAGCGCGGTGCTCTGGCTCGACTACGACGCCCCCGATTTCGTCGACGAGGCGGCGAGCGCCCGCCGGGCCGAGGCCGGCGCGCCGGCGCTGCGACGGTTCCAGGACGGGCTGCGGGCGGATGGCTCGGCGCGGCAGACCGTGATCGGCCACAGCTATGGCTCGCTGGTCGTCGGCAAGGCGGCGACCAGCGGCTTCGCCGCCGACAACGTGGTCTTCGTCGGGTCGCCGGGCGTCGGCGTCGACTCGGCCCGCGACCTGACCGGCCGGGTCTGGGCGACGACCTCGCTCAGCGACGTCATCCAGTACGCGGCGCCGGCGCCCGCCGCTGCCGCCCGCGACCTGCTGCTGGCCCCGGCCTTCCCGGCCGCCGCCCTGCCGCAGAAGGACCTGTGGTTCGGTCACAACCCGAGCGATCCGGCGTTCGGCGCGCACACCTTCCGGAGCAGTCCCGGCGCGGGCCACCTCGGCTACTGGGACCAAGGCAGCCCGTCGCTGGACACCATGGCGGCGATCACGCTGGGCACCGCCCGATGAGCGCCGGACACCGCCCGATGAGCGCCGGGCATCACCAGCGCCCCGGAGGAGCCGGACGCCGCCCGGTGAGAACCCGGCGCCTCCTAGGCAGAGCGTGGCGGCTACTCGACCGTGACCGACTTGGCCAGGTTGCGGGGCTGGTCCACGTCGAGGCCGCGGGCCGCCGCGATCTCGCAGGCCAGGATCTGCAGCGGCACCGTGGTCATCAGGGGCGCCAGCAGGGTCGGCGTGTGCGGCACCGGGATCAGGTGGTCGGCGAAGGCGCGCAGGCCGTCGTCGCCCTCCTCGGCGATCACGATGGTGCGGGCGCCGCGGGCGCGTACCTCCTGGATGTTGGAGACGACCTTGTCCCGCATGACGCCGCGGCCGGCCGGCGAGGGCACCACGCAGACGACCGCGGTGCCCTCGTCGATGAGCGAGATCGGGCCGTGCTTGAGCTCGCCGGCCGCGAAGCCCTCGGCGTGCATGTAGGCGAGCTCTTTCAGCTTCAGCGCGCCCTCCAGGGCCACCGGGTAGCCGACATGTCGCCCGATGAACAGCACCGTCGAGGCCGTCTTCAGGTCGCGGGCCAGCTCGCGTACCTCCTCCATCTGGCCCAGCAGGTGGGTCAGGCTCTCCGGCGTGCTCTGCAGCTTCTCCACCACGGCGGCGACCTCGTCGGCGTACATGACCCCGCGGATCTGGGCCAGGTGCAGCCCGATCAGGTAGCAGGCGACCAGCTGGGTCAGGAACGCCTTGGTGGAGGCCACCGCGATCTCGGGGCCGCCGTGGGTGTAGAGCACCGCGTCCGACTCGCGCGGGATCGTCGAGCCGTTGGTGTTGGAGATGGCGAGCACCCGCGCCTTCTGCTCCTTGGCGTGCCGCAGCGCCATCAGGGTGTCCATCGTCTCGCCGCTCTGGCTGATCGCGATCACCAGCGTCGAGCGGTCGAGGATCGGGTCCCGGTAGCGGAACTCGCTGGCGAGCTCGACCTCGCAGGGGATGCGCACCCAGTGCTCGATGGCGTATTTCGCGACCATCCCGGCGTGGTAGGAGGTGCCGCAAGCGATGATGAAGATCTTGTCGACGTCGCGCAGGTCCTGGTCGGTGAGGCGGACCTCGTCGAGGATGATGTCGCCGCGGTCGGAGAGCCGGCCGAGCAGCGTGTCGGCGATCGCCTGCGGCTGTTCGGCGATCTCCTTGAGCATGAAGTAGTCGTAGCCGCCCTTCTCGGCGGCCGAGGCATCCCAGTCGATGTGGAACTCCTGGCCCTTGGCGGCGGCGCCGTCGAAGCCGGTGATCTCGATGGCGGCCGGGGTGATCAGCACGACCTGGTCCTGGCCCAGCTCGATCGCCTCGCGGGTGTGCTCGATGAACGCGGAGACGTCGCTGGCCAGGAAGTTCTCCCCGATGCCGCGGCCGACCACGAGCGGCGAGTTGCGCCGGGCGGCGACCACCGCGTCGGGCATCTCGGTGTCCACGGCGAGCAGCGTGAAGGCGCCCTCGAGCCGGCGGACCGTGCGGCGCATCGCCTCGGCGAGCAGCTGCGGCCCCTGCACCGTGCCGGCCTCGCGCAGCGCGCGGACCTCGGCGGCGAGCAGGTGCGCCGCGCACTCGGTGTCGGTGTCGCTGACGAACTCGACGCCGGTCGCCTCCAGCTCGCGGCGCAGGCGGGCGAAGTTCTCGATGATGCCGTTGTGGATGACGGCGACCCGGCCGTCGGCGGACAGGTGCGGGTGGGCGTTGCGGTCGGTCGGGCCGCCGTGCGTGGCCCACCGGGTGTGCCCGATCGCCGTGCTGCCGGTGGCGATGCCGTCGTCGGCCCGCTCGGAGAGCGCCTTCTCCAGGTTGGCCAGCTTGCCGGCCTTCTTCTCGGTCAGGACGGTGCCGTCGTCGACGACGGCCACCCCCGCGGAGTCGTATCCGCGGTACTCGAGCCGGCGGAGGCCGTCGAGAACGATACTGAGCGCCGGCCGACTGCCGACGTAACCCACGATGCCACACATGCGGGGCAGCGTAGCCGACGACCGCTCACTTCGCATGCTCGCGAAGCACACTTTCGAGCACCCGTTCTGCTCGAAAGTGTGTTCGTGTGGTGACCGAAGAGCCGATGCCCAGCGCCCAGGCGGTGGCGTAGTTGGCGTACCGTCAGCTTGCGCGCCGATGGGCCGCGCCCGGACCGGGAGAGACGCGTGACCAACCAGCCCGACAACCCGCCGCCGGATCCGACCGCCGGCGCCCCGATCTCGGGACAGCCGTGGTCGACGACCTCCGGGGACGCGCTCTCGGAAAAGCCGCAGGCATATCAACCGCCCGCATACGCGCCCGGGCAGGCCCCGATCCCCGAGCCGGCTTCCCCGCCGACCTCGCAGTTCCCGGCCCAGCCGCCGCCGGTCAACTACGCGCCCCCGGGCTACGCCCCCGACTACGGCGCGTATGGTCCCCCACCGGGCTATCCGCCGCAGGGGTACCCGCCGCCGGGCTACGCTCCGCCGCCGCCTCCACGCAAGAGCAGCGCGCCGATCATCGCCGTGATCCTGGCGGTCACCCTGCTGCTCTGCGGCGGCATCGCCACGGCCGGCGTGCTGATCAGCCGCAGCATCACCGAGAAGGCCGAGAAGGCCAAGGAGACCGCCACCGCCCCGTTCGACAACCTGCCGACCGAAGTGCCCAACCTGCCGGGCCTGCCCACCGACCTGCCGACCGAGGCCACCGGCCGGACGATCTCGGTGACCTACGAGGTCTCCGGCGACGGCCCGGTCTCGATCATCTACCTGCAGAAGCTGGGCGACGCCCCGGTCCGGCTCGCCCAGGTGGACCTGCCGTGGAAGTTCAGCACCACCGTGCAGACCCCGGCCCTGCTGTCGGTCGTCGCGGTGCGGCTCGGCGCCACCGACGGCACGGTCAAGTGCCGGGCGCTGGTCGACGGCGACGAGGTCAAGACGAACACCTCCGGCCGGTCCGCGTTCGCCACCACGACCTGCACCCACCTGGCGCTGTCATGACCCGGGATCCGCTGGTCGAGCGCATGCGCGCGTTCGGCACCACGATCTTCACCGAGATGTCCGCGCTGGCCGTGCGGACCGGCTCGATCAACCTGGGCCAGGGCTTCCCGGACACCGACGGCCCGGCCGAGATGCTCGACGCGGTGGCCCGGCACGGCATGGCCAACCAGTACCCGCCGCTGTATGGCATCCCGGCCCTGCGCACGGCCATCACCGACCACGAGCGACGCTTCTGGGGCCTCGAACGGGACCCGGACGGCGAGGTCGTGGTCACCGCGGGCGCCACCGAGGCGGTCGCCGCCGCGATCCTGGGCCTCTGCGAGCCGGGCGACGAGGTGGTCTGCTTCGAGCCGTACTACGACTCGTACGCCGCCTCGATCACGCTGGCCGGCGCCGGACGACGGCCCGTCACCCTCCGCCCCGGCCCGGACGGCCGGTACCGGTTCGACGAGGGTGAGCTGCGGACGGCCTTCGGGCCGCGCACCCGGCTGGTGCTGCTCAACTCGCCGCACAACCCGACCGGCAAGGTCTTCACCCGCGCCGAGCTCACCCTGATCGCCGAGCTGTGCCGGGAGCACGATGTCTACGCGGTGACCGACGAGGTCTACGAGCACCTGGTTTTCGATGACGCGCCCGAGCCGCACGTTCCGCTGGCCGGCCTGCCCGGCATGGCCGAGCGCACGCTGCGGATCTCCTCGGCCGGAAAGACCTTTTCGTGTACGGGCTGGAAGGTCGGCTGGGCCACGGGCCCGGCCGCGCTGGTCGCCACGGTGGCCCGGGTGAAGCAGTTCCTGACCTTCGTGAATGCCGGCCCCCTGCAGCCGGCCGTCGCGGTCGCTCTCGGCCTGCCCGACGAGTACTTCAGCGAGTTCCGGGCCGGCCTGCAGGCCCGCCGCGACCGCTTGGTCACCGGCCTCGACGAGGCGGGCTTCACCGTCCTGCCCTCGGAGGGCACCTATTTCGTGACCGCCGACATCACGCCCCTGGGCGGCACGGACGGCGCCGACTTCTGCCGCGAGCTGCCCGGCCGCTGTGGCGTGGTCGCCGTGCCCACCCAGGTCTTCTACGACCACCAGGAGGCCGGGCGGCACCTGATCCGCTTCGCCTTCTGCAAGCGCGAAGAGGTGATCGACGAGGCGGCCCAGCGTCTGTCGAAACTGAGCCGCCCCTGAGGATCAGAAGGCCTTGACCTCGTCGGCGATCCGGGTGGCGACCTCGCGGGCCTGCTCCTCGGTCCCGGCCTCGACCATCACCCGGACGAGCGGCTCGGTCCCCGACGGGCGCAGCAGCACCCGCCCGGTCTCGCCCAGCTCCGCCTCGGCCGCCGCGACGGCCGCCAGCACGGCGGGCGCCTTGGCCCCGGCCTCGCGGTCGCCGACCCGTACGTTGATCAGCACCTGCGGCAGCTTGTGCACCACCGCGGCCAGGTCGGCCAGCGACTTGCCGGTCGCCGCCAGCTGGGCCATCAGGTGCAGGCCGGTCAGCACGCCGTCCCCGGTGGTGGCGAAGGCCGGCATCACGATGTGCCCGCTCTGCTCGCCGCCCAGCGCCAGGCCCCCGGCGTTCAGCTCCTCCAGCACGTACCGGTCGCCGACCTTGGCCTCGATCAGCCGGATGCCGGACTGCTTCATCGCGATCCGCAGGCCCAGGTTGCTCATCACCGTGGCCACCAGGGTGTCCTCGGTCAGCGTCCCGGCGTCGCGCATCGCCAGCGCCAGGATCGCCATGATCTGGTCGCCGTCGACGATGTCACCCGATGCGGTGACCGCGAGGCACCGGTCGGCGTCGCCGTCGTGCGCGATGCCCAGGTCGGCGCCCTCGGCCACCACCCGCTCGCGGACGACCTCCATGTGCGTCGAGCCGCAGCCGTCGTTGATGTTCAGGCCGTCCGGCTCGGCGTGGATCGCGATGACCTCGGCGCCGGCCTCCTCGTACGCGGTCGGCCCGACCTCGCTGGCCGCCCCGTTCGCGCAGTCGACCACGACCTTGAGGCCGTTGAGGGGGTGCGGGATCGACCCGACCAGGTGCTTGATGTAGTGCTCGGCCCCGTCCAGCAGGTCGTGCACCCGGCCGATGCCCTCGCCGGTGGGCCGGCCGATCAGCCCGTGCCCGTCCTCGATCGCCTGCTCGATGCGCGCCTCGAGCTCGTCCGGCAGCTTGGTGCCGCCGGCCGCGAACAGCTTGATCCCGTTGTCCGGCATCGGGTTGTGCGAGGCGGAGAGCATCACGCCGAGGTCGGCGTTGGTCTGCGCGACCAGGTACGCCACGGCCGGCGTGGGCAGCACCCCGACCCGGACCACGTTCGCGCCGGCGCTGGTCAGCCCGGCCACGACGGCGGCCTCGAGCATCTCGCCGCTGGCCCGCGGGTCCCGCCCGACGATCGCCAGCGGCTGGTGGCTGCGGTCGCTCTCGACGAGGACCCGGGCCGCGGCGATCGCGACGGAGAGGGCCAGTTCCGGGGTGAGGTCGCCGTTGGCGAGCCCGCGCACGCCGTCGGTACCGAACAGTCGCCCCATCGGCGCCGTCCTTTCAGTGGGAATGCAAACGGCCGGGCACGCCCCCAGTGGTGAGGGGCGTTACCCGGCCGCCTGACAAGCGATCAGCGCTTCGAGTACTGCGGAGCCTTGCGGGCCTTCTTGAGACCGTACTTCTTGCTCTCCTTGACCCGGGCGTCCCGGGTGAGGAAGCCGGCCTTCTTCAGGGCGGGCCGGTCGTCCGGGTCGCTCGTGATCAGCGCGCGGGCGATGCCGAGGCGGAGCGCGCCGGCCTGGCCGGTGATGCCGCCGCCGCGGAGGTTCGCGATCACGTCGAACTGCTCGGCCTTCTCGGCGGTCACCAGCGGCTCGCGGATGAGCTGCTGGTGCACCTTGCTCGGGAAGTAGTTCTCCAGCTCCCGGCCGTTGCAGACGATCTTGCCGGAGCCGGGGACGAGGCGCACCCGGACGATGGCCTCCTTGCGGCGGCCGACGGTCTGGATCGGACGGTCACCGGGACGCGGGGCGCGGACCGGGGCCGGCGCGGGCGTCTCGACCACGACGACCGTCTCAGCGGGCTCCTCGACGGTCTCGACGACCTCGGGCTCGATGATGTCGGACATGCTGCTGCCTTCTCCCGCGCTCACTGCGCGATCTGGGTGATTTCGAACGGCTTCGGCTGCTGAGCGGCGTGCGGGTGCTCGGCGCCCGGGTAGACCTTCAGCTTCTTGAGGATCTGCCGCGCGAGCTTGTTGTGCGGGAGCATGCCCTTGACGGCAAGCTCGATCGCCTTCTCCGGGCGCTTGGTCAGCAGCTCCTCGTACCCGACCTGCTTGAGACCACCGGGGTAACCGGAGTGCCGGTACGCCACCTTGGTCTGCCGCTTGTTGCCGGTGAGCGCCACCTTGCCCGCGTTGATGATCACCACGAAGTCGCCGGTGTCGACGTGCGGCGCGAAGGTCGGCTTGTGCTTGCCACGCAGGAGGTTGGCGGTGTGGGTAGCCAGGCGGCCCAGGACGACGTCAGAAGCGTCGATAATGTGCCACTGACGCTCGATCTCACCCGGCTTCGGGCTGTACGTACGCACAGAATTACCTTGTCTTGTCGTCGGTCTGGGGTCGCGCGCTGGTCGCGTCGAGCGCGAACGTCAAGCGTACCCGAGGGGAACGCTCGCAGCTGTCACACAACAGCAGGCAACAATACCCGGCCGCGCGGCGCGTGGTCAAAACGATGGCGGCCCTGCCGGTCTCCCCAAGAAAAACTGCCGGACCCCCAAGGATAAGCGCATCAAGCATACTCCGGCCCTACGGCGCACCCGACAGCGGGATCCGGAGACGACGACGCCACCTCTTAGCAGGCTGGAAACAAACGGGACGTCACGTCGAAATCCCCCACCGGCAGGCTTCGGACATGGCCAATGGTGCGCACCCGGGGAGGACGCGGGCAAGGCATAGCCGCCACGTGCCCGGACGGAGCACTATTGACAGGCCACCGTCGGGGTTGAGGACGGACCTGACGGTGACCGCCGCGCCGGCGAGCCGGTGCGGTGAGGAGAAGTCGCGGTGTGCGCCGGACGGAGGTACGGCGGAGATCGCAGGCGTGACATGGGAGCGGGTCGACGCTGAGGACGGCGGACTCCGAGCGTGCCCTTCGGTGGACCGGCCGGCCACACCGCGACTTCTCGACCTCGATGCGGAGGCCCCCGCCGGATGACCGACCGGACCGGGGGAACGCGACGGACGGCGATCAAGGCGGCCGCCCTGGCCGCGCCACTGTCCGGCTACACGGTCGGAGTGACCGCCGACCGCCGGCGGGACGAGCTGGCCGGCCTGCTGGAGAGCCGCGGCGCCCGGGTCGTGCTGGCTCCCGCGCTGCGCATCGTCCCGATCGCCGACGACACCGAGCTGCGCGCCGCCACCCGGGCCTGCCTGGAGTCACCGCCCGACATCGTGCTGGTCAGCACCGGTATCGGCCTGCGCGGCTGGCTGGAGGCGGCCGAGGGCTGGGGCCTGGCCGAGGCGCTGCGGGCGATGCTCGCCCGGGCGTACCTCATCGGTCGTGGTCCTAAGGCCCGCGCCGCGATCCGCTCGGCCGGCCTGCGGGAGAGCTGGGCCCCCGAGGGGGAGAGCTACGAGGAGGTCGTCGACCACCTCGTGGCCCGAAACGTATCGAAACTCACCGTCGCCCTGCAGCTGCACGGGGAGAGCCAGCCCGAGTACACCGAGGCGCTGGAGGCGGCCGGCGCCCGGGTGATCGAGGTGCCGGTCTACCGCTGGGCGCCGCCCACCGACTCGGCGCCGCTGCACCGGCTGGTCGATCTGATCGCCGGGCGCCTGGTCGACGCCGTGACGTTCACCTCGGCGGCGGCCGTCAACGCCCTGCTGCGGGCCGGGGAGCCGGCCGGCGAGGATCTGCTGTCGGCGCTGCGTACCGATGTCCTGGTGGCCTGCGTGGGCCCGGTCACCGCGGCCCCGCTGCGCCCGCTCCAGGTGCCGATCGTGGCGCCGGCCCGGGCCCGGCTCAGCGCCCTGGTCCGCACGATCGTGGAGGAGCTGCCGAAACGGGCGGTCTCGCTGGAGGTGGCCGGCCACGCGCTGACCCTGCGGGGGCACGCCGCGATCGTGGACGGCGAGCTGCGGCCGCTCGCCCCGGCCCCGATGGCCGTGCTGCGGGCGCTGGCCGCCGCGCCCGGGCGGGTGCTCTCCCGGGCGGCCCTGCTGCACGCTCTGCCCCGCGGCGCCGACGAGCACGCGGTGGAGATGGCGGTAGCCCGGCTCCGCGCCGGGCTGGGAGCGCCCGGCGTGGTCCAGACCGTGGTCAAGCGCGGCTACCGCCTGTCCAATTGATCCGTCAGCCGACGACGGCGGGATAGCCGCCACTCTGCTCGGCCACCAGGGTGGCCATCGCGTGCTCGACGACCTGCACGAGCACCCCCTTCACCGAGTCCCGGTGCCGGGCGTCACACATCACCAGCGGCACGTGCGGCGGGATGGCCAGCGCCTCGCGTACCTCGTCCGGCTCGTAGCGCGGCGCGCCGTCGAAGCAGTTCAAGGCCACGATGTACGGCAGATGCCGGTTCTCGAAGTAGTCGAGCGGCGCGAACGCGTCGGCGATCCGCCGCGTGTCGACCAGCACGGCGGCGCCCACGGCGCCCCGGATGAGCTCGTCCCACATGAACCAGAAGCGGGTCTGCCCGGGGGTACCGAAGAGGTAGAGGATCAGGTCCTCGGCCATGGTGATCCGGCCGAAGTCCATCGCCACCGTGGTGGTCTCCTTGCCGGGCACCTTGGACGCGTCGTCGACGCCCTGACCGGCCGAGGTCATCAACGCCTCGGTGGTCAGGGGCTCGATCTCGGAGACCGAACCGACGAGCGTCGTCTTGCCGACGCCGAAGCCCCCGGCAATGACGATCTTCGCGGAGGTGATCTCCCTGGGTTGCGCCCCCGCCCGCTCAGAGCTTGCGAAGTCCACTCAACACCCTTTCCAGCAGATCCATCCGCTCCGTGAAGCCCTTCTTGGGAGCGGCGCTGTGCAACGACAGCAGTCCGTCGGCGACCATGTCCGCGACCAGCACCCGGGCCACACCCAGCGGCAGCCGAGTGAGGGCGGAGAGCTCGGCCAGGGACTGCGCTTTCGTCTCGCAGAGCACCGCTATGCGGTACTTGTCATGCCCGGCGAACCGGGCCTCTTGCACGGCTGCCTGGCTGGCTACCAGGACCGCCTCGATCGGAATCTCACGGCGCGGCTCGGTCCGTCCGCGGGTGACCGCGTACGGGCGCACCAGGTTGCCCCGTGGGTCCTGTGGCTGCCCCATGACGCGATCACCCCCTCTCCGCCGGCCGCCGACTAATGGCTCACGGCCTCACGCGGGGCCGGGGTGAGCGCGGCGCCGACCCGCTCGACCAGCAGCGCCATCTCGTAGCCGACCTGCCCGACGTCGCAGCTGCGGGCGGCCAGCACACCCATCGACGAGCCGTCGCTGACGGACATCAGGAACAGGTAGCCGCTTTCCATCTCGATGATCGTCTGCTGGACGGCGCCGGCGTTGAACATCCGGGACGCGCCCTCGGTGAGGCTCACCACGCCCGAGGCGATGGCGGCAAGCTGGTCGGCGCGGTCCGCCGGCAGGTCGCGCGACGATGCGAGCAGCAGCCCGTCGGCCGACACCGCCACGACGTGCGCGATCCCGGCGACGCTGTTGGCGAAATTGTTGAGCAGCCAGCCCATGTCATGCATGGTGGGGGGCCTGGTCACTGGTCGGTCTCCTTAGCCTGGAGGGCGTTCTCGGCCGTACCGTCCGTCCGCCCTCGTTGCACACCACGGTGGTACGCGGACAGGAGTCCACGGACCTCGTCGGGGCTGCGACGGTTCTGGTTGCGCGGGCCGGCCTGCACGCCGCCCGGCACGAGCTGTGCCTGCGGTACGCGCTTGGGCAGGCCCGACCGCGTGGTGCCGGCGTCGACGGGTTCGGCCGCCGCCATCGCCCGCTTCCACCCGTCGTCGGCCGCCGTCCTCCACCGGTCCTCCGCCGCCGATCGCGGCTTCGGCACCGATGATCCATTGTGCTCGGTCGTCTCCGGCACGGCGACCGGGGGTGGCGGAGGCGGCGGAGGTGCTGCCGGGGCCGGTGCTGCCGGGGCCGGGGCCGAGGCTACTTGGGCCGAGGCGGGCTGCACCGGCTTGCCGGCCGAAGAGTTGGGCGGTGGTGCGTAGCCGGCGGTCGGCATCCCCCACTCTTCCGTGGCCGCCGGGTCATGGTTGCGGAACCAGCTCTGCTGCATCTGTACGAAGATCGGCGACTCGTTGCGCTCCGCGGCCGGCGCGACCTCGGGCGGCGCGGGCACCGGCGGCATGGCCGCGAGCGCGGCGCCCCAGCTCCCGTTGTCCGGCTGGGCCGGCGCCGGGGTCGGCGACATCGGGCTCGACACGAAGCCGTTCATCGTCGTCTGGGTGTCTTCCACGCTGACCGGCTTCGCCACCCGGGTGGGCAGCGGCGGCCGGTCCGGCGTCGGGGTGGTCGCCGGCGGGCGCTGCGAGGGGAAGGCCGGCAGCTGCGGGTGCGCCTGCTGAGCCGGCTGGGCCGGCCAGGGCTCGGACGAGGAGATGGCCGGCAGGGTGGCGGTCGCCGCCCGCGCGCTGGACCAGCCGCCGGGCGCGGCGCCGAGCTCGGGGGCCGGCGGCGAGCCGGGCAGCGCTCCGCCGCCGCGGTGCGGGAGCACCACGATGCTGCCGGGCAGGATGACCTGGGCGACGGTGCCGCCCTCGATGTTGGCGCGCAGCTCGACCCGGACGCCGTACCGGCTGGCGAGGCGGCTGACCACGGCCAGACCCATCAGCCGGAACGCGGCCACGTCCACGTCGGGTGTCTCGGCGAGCCGCCGGTTCAGCTGGTCCATCTGCTGCTCGGACATGCCGAGGCCGCGGTCCTCCACCTGGATCACCACGTAGTCGCGGATGCGCCGGGCGTCGGCGACCACCGTGGTGGTCGGCGGGGAGAACCGGGTGGCGTTGTCGAGCAGCTCGGCGACCAGCCGGACCACGTCGTTGACGGCGATCGCGGCGATGGCGACGTCGGTGTCGACCGTGCCGAACTCGATCCGGTTGTACAGCTCGACCTCGGACTGGCTGGCGCGCAGCGCGTCCACCAGCAGCGCGTCCTCGCGGCGCGGGGCGCTGGAGTCGGCGCCCGCCAGCACCAGGAGGTTCTCGTCGTTGCGGCGCATCCGGGTGGCGAGGTGGTCGAGCTCGAAGAGCCGGGCGAGGCGCTTCGGGTCCTCCTCGGTGCGCTCGATGCTGTCCAGCTCGCCGATCATCCGGTCGACCAGGGACTGCGAGCGGCGGGCCAGGTTGAGGAACATCGCCGAGACGGTGGTCCGCAGCGCCGCCTGTTCGGCCGCGATCCGGACCGCCTCCCGGTGCACCACGTTGAACGCCTGGGCGACCTGGCCGATCTCGTCGCGGTTGGTGAGCCGGATCGGGTCGCGCAACTGGCCGATGATCTCCTCGGCGCCGCTCTCGCCCATGGTGCGGGCGTCGCGGAGCCGGGCCACGGCGTCCGGCAGGTCGCGGTTGGCCACCGCCAGCGCGCCCTCCCGCAGGCGGCGCAGCGACATGTTGAGCGACCGGGCCAGGATGACGGCCAGGGCCACCGCGACGACGAGCACGAGCAGCACGAGGGCGGCCTCGAGCGCGGCCTGGCGTACGACCGCATCTCGCTGGTCCGCGGCGAGCGTGCGGTTTTGGCTCTCGAGCTCCTGCTCGGCCCAGCGCATCAGGTCGACGACCGCGCCGAAGGTGTTGGTGACCTCGGTGGGCGGCACGGCGACGCCCCGGCCGAGCTGGATGGAGACGGTGTCGGCGAGATTGACCGCGTCGCCGGTGACCACGTTGTCCACCAGGGACTGCTGGGCGGGCGTGGCGAACGACGCGAAGGTGAGCAGGCCCTCCTGCTGGCTGGTCTGCGCCGCGATGAACGAGGACCGCTGCTCGGCGCTGAGGTCGCCGGAGATCAGAGCCGAGTACGAGATCGCCTCGAGCTCGGCGGCGCCCGACTTGGCCTTGGCGAACGCGCTGGTCGCCCGCAAGCTGTCACCGACCTTGTCGGCGCCGGCGAACTGACTGACCGCATCGCCGTAGCCGAGCAAGTCGTCGAGCACCACGCCGTACCGGGACATGGTCTCGGCCACGCTGATCCCGTCCCGCTTGCTGACCGCGTTGCGGGTGGTGTCCAAAGTGTTGAGGTTGTCGTCGATCTGGACGAGCCGGGTCTGCACCGCGACCGGCGGATCTTCGAGGGCTTGCCGATGGGTCCGGTAGGCGGCGATCCCAGCGTCGGTGGCCTTGACCGCGTCGTCGTACCCCTTGGACGGTCCGTTCGCCGCGGCGAGGAAGGCGGCGGCCTGCATCCGCTCGCCGTGCAGGAGCTGGGTGAGCGAGGAGACGTCGGTGCCGAGCTCGGTGAGTTTCTGCACCTGGCCGGCCTCGGTGGCCTGCCCGCTGACGTCGACGAGGCGAGCGGTCGCGAGCACGATGACGGCGGCGAGCGGGACGAACAGGATGAGAGCCAGCTTGGCGCGGATCCTCGCGTCCCGCAGCCGCGGGAAGACACCGCGACGTGTCACCTGGGTCGAAGATCCGGTGCTCACGACTTCTCCTCCGTGCCATCCCCGTGTCTCTTCGGCCGCCTGAGGCTGCAGCCCGGCGATTTCATCAGAGACTGTTGGTGTTTGGGAAGCCTCGGTGCGCCCGGAAACAAACTTGTTGTCCGATCAGTAACTACACTTTCGGTTCCACATTCGACACGCTCAGCGCTTTGACGTGCACGAATGTCCGAGCAGGTACCGAACGTAATTTTCCGGTTACGGAACTGTGTCAAGATTCCAACCAATATGTGAGACGGTCGTCTCGGAACGTCGATCCGGCACCCGCTTGACCAGCCGCCTTCACGTTGGCAAGGTTTGGCGCGATCGGACGGACATCGTGTCCGTGTCGGCCCGCCCGCGGCCGGTCACCGTTGCCGCCGGTGTACCGCTTTCCGCCCCGCTTTCCGCCCCCGAGGAGGCACCGCAGTGAGGCTCCCCCGCCTCGCCACGGCATCCGTCGTGGCCTCGACGCTACTGCTCGCCGGGTTGACCGGCTGCACTTCGCACAACGGGGCCTCGGGCGGTGGTGACACCATCGTGATCGGCGCCGACCTGGACAATTCGTCCACGGTGGATATCGCGTACGGTCGAGCCCTGCAACTGCGGATCGAGCAGGAGAACGCGTCCGGCAAGCTGGGCAACCGGAAGCTTGTCCTGCGTACCCAGGACAACCGTTCCGACGCGGCGACCTCGCTGCGCAACATCAACGCCTTCGCCGACGACCCGACGGTGGCCGCGGTGGTGATGGGCTCGTGCGACGACTGCGTCGTCGAGGCCGCCCGGACGATCGGCGGCAAGAAGATCCCGACCATCGCGCTGGCCGCCGCGGACGAGGTCGCCCAGCCGGTCACCGACCGGCAGTACGTCTTCAAGCTCGGCCCGAACTCGGCCGACAGCGCCGCCACGATGGTGACCGAGCTGACCCGGGCCAAGGTGCCGAACGTCGCGATCCTCTACTCCGACGACCTGTACGGCCGGGGCGGCCAGGCCGCGCTGACCGCCGAGCTGAGCAAGGCGCACATCCCGCTGACCCTCTCCCGCTCGGTGAAGCCGACGGCCACCGACGTCAGCCAGGCGGTCAGCACGCTCGTCGACGCCAAACCGGCCGCGCTGCTCGTGCTGACCGGGCCGGACCAGGCCGCGCTCGCCGCCACCAGCGCCAAGGCGGCCAATTTCACCGGCCACCTCTACTTCGACGCGGCCGCCGCGAGCGACATGTTCATCCCCAAGGCGTCGGCCGCGGCCACCGACAACGCCACCATGGTGTTCACCCAGATCCTCGCGATCGACGACGTCATCGCCACCACCCCGGCCAAGGCCGCCCGCAAGCAGTGGTTCCGCGACTACATCTCGCGTTACGGCAGCTACTCCGGGGTCGCCTCGTTCGCGGCCGACGCGGTCGACCTGATCGCCGCGGCCGTCGCCCGGGTGGGTAACAACCACGATCAGATCCGGGCGATCCTGGAGACCTCGCAGATCGACGGGATCTCCGGACCGATCCGGCTCACCCCGGCCAACCACTCCGGGCTCATGCCGCAGGCGCTGACTCTGCTGGTGGCGCGGGCCGGCCGCTGGCGACTCGCGTCCTAGATTACGAAGCGTTAGCCTCCAAAAGCTTTCTTAAGAACCGAACGTGGAGTGGCGTGGCGGGGCCCCCATTCCGTAACGTGCGCGGCATGGCTTTCCGGACCTCGGCCAAACTGTTGGGAGTCGCGCTCGGCGTTGCCGCGCTGGCCGGCGCCAGCCAGCTCGGGCTGGCATACGGCCTCGGCGTCGTGGTGCTCACCCGCGCTCTTGACATCACCATGCGTGACCATTGGACCGCCCAACTGGCCTGGGTCGCCTGGTTCGCGATGACCGCGGCGGTGGTCGGCGGCATGGCCGCCCGGCGCCACCTGCCCAAGGGGTCCGGCGCCGGCACCCGGCTGGCCACCTCGGTGGCCGCGGCCGTCGGCGCGGCGGTGGTCGTGCCGCTGACCATGCAGCCGGCCCGCAGCACGCATGTCGACGGGGTCCAGCCGGTCCTGGTGATCGGCATCTGTGCCGCGCTGGGCGCCGCGGCCGGCATCTTCGCCGCCTACGCGGCGCTGAGCCGGGCGACGGCCCGATGGAACTTCTGCGCCGTGGGCATAGCGGTGTGGGTGATCGCGCTGGTCTCGGTGGCGCCGGGTCTGGCTCCGGGCAAAATCCTTCCGTCCGTACGCCTGGGCGTGCTCGACGCCGATTTTCTCTCCGCCGACGCCACCAAGCGGACCGCGCTCTTCACCATGCCCGCCCTGGCGCTGATCGCCGGCGTCGCGGTCGGCTGGTCGGCCCGCCGCCGCGGCCTGTCGACGCTGACCATCGCGCTGGCCGGCCTGGGCGGCCCGGCCCTGCTCACGATGGCCTACCTGATCGCCGGCCCGGGCTCGGCCGACGACCAGTGGCAGGCGGTCCCGTACTGGGCGGCGATGACCTCGGCCGGCGCCGGCGTGCTCGGCTCGGTGCTGGCGGCCGTGCTGCGCCGCTCCCCGGCGGCCCACCCGCCGGCCGCGCCGAGCCCGAACCGCCCGCCGCTCCCGAAGCGTGACGCCCAGCCGGAGTCGGCGATCGCCCGGGCCGCGGCCACCGCCGCGCAGCGCCCCGAGGAGCAGCTCCGCCCGTCGGACACCGGCGTCTTCTCGATGAAGGACCTGCCCTCCTTCGACGGCTTCACCCCGCAGCAGCAGCAGCCGCCAGTTCCCCAGCAGGCGGTTCCCCAGCAAGCGGTTCCGCAGCCGCCGCCCGTCCCGCAACAGCCGACGGCGCGCGGCCGCGCCAAGAGCCCCCGAGGCTCCCGGCAGCAGCCCAACCAGCAACAACAGCAGGCCGACAGCGTGGCCGACTGGGTCAGCGGCCTGGGTAACGGATAGACGAACATACATGGAATGACCCGTCGGGGATGTACCGGCGGGTAGGTTCCGCGGCCGAGGATGGGTTGGTCCGACCCCCTATCGGCATCGGAGTCCGATCATGATCGTTGACCGGCAACCCCGCACCCGCCTCGGCCGGTTCCTCGCCGGCCTCGCCCTCGTCCTCGGCATCGCCGGCACCGGCCTCGTCGCGCCGGCCGTGATAGCGCCGACGCACACCGACGCCGCCCATGCCTCGGTGATCTCCAGCTGCACCGTCGCGCGCTGCTCCGCGGCCCGGACGGCGCGCACCGGCTGGGCCTCGCTCGGCTGGCCGCTCGGCTCCGGGTGGTACAAGTGGCCGTACGGCCAGTACAACTACACCGGCGGCACCTTCCAGAACCGGGAGGGCGAGCTGCCCTCGGGGGCGAGCTACAACGAGTACGACGTCTATTCGCGGGCCAAGGGCGCCTCGCGCGACGCGTACCGGATCGTGGTGAACCGGTCCACCAAGGAGACCTGGTTCACCCCCGACCACTACGTCACGTTCTACCAGCTCTGATCTTGGCGGCAGGCGGGGACCTCAGGCTCCCGCCTGCAACTCCACGTAGACCTTTCCGCCGCCGGCTACGAATTCGTCCGATTTCTCCCGCATGCCGCGCGCCCGGATCTCGTGCGAGATCTTCATCGAGCAGAACTTGGGCCCGCACATCGAGCAGAAATGCGCGGTCTTGGCGGGCGCCGCCGGCAGCGTCTCGTCGTGGTACGACCGGGCGGTCTCCGGGTCGAGGGCCAGCTCGAACTGGTCCTCCCAGCGGAACTCGAAGCGCGCCTTGGACAGCGCGTCGTCCCAGGCCTGCGCCCCCGGATGGCCTTTCGCCAGGTCGGCCGCGTGCGCCGCGATCTTGTAGGCGATCATCCCGGCCTTCACGTCGTCCCGGTTCGGCAGCCCGAGGTGCTCCTTGGGGGTGACGTAGCAGAGCATCGCCGTCCCGAACATGCCGATCATCGCCGCCCCGATCGCCGAGGTGATGTGGTCGTACGCCGGCGCAATGTCCGTGGTCAGCGGCCCGAGCGTGTAGAACGGCGCCCCGCCGCACAGCTCCACCTGCAGGTCCACGTTCTCCTTGATCTTGTGCATCGGCACGTGACCCGGCCCCTCGACCATCACCTGTACGTCGTGCTCCCAGGCGAGGTGGGTCAGCTCGCCCAGCGTCCGCAGCTCGCTGAACTGCGCCTCGTCGTTGGCGTCGGCGATCGACCCGGGCCGCAGCCCGTCGCCCAGCGAGAACGTGATGTCGTACTCCGCAAAGATCCGGCAGAGCTCCTCGAAGTTCTCATAGAGGAAATTCTCCCGGTGGTACGCGAGACACCAGGCCGCCATGATCGATCCGCCCCGGGACACGATCCCGGTGACCCGCTCGGCGGTCAGCGGCACGTACGGCAGCAGCACTCCCGCATGGATCGTCATGTAGTCCACGCCCTGCTCGGCCTGCTCCAGCACGGTCTCCCGGAACACCTCCCAGCCGAGCCGCAGCGGATCGCCGTTGACCTTCTCGAGCGCCTGGTAGATCGGCACGGTCCCGATCGGCACCGGCGAGTTCCGGATGATCGCCTCCCGGGTCTCGTGAATCCGTGGCCCGGTCGACAGGTCCATCACGGTGTCCGCGCCCCACCGGGTCGCCCAGGTCATCTTCTCCACCTCCTCGGCCACCGACGAGGTGACCGCCGAGGTGCCGATGTTGGCGTTGACCTTGACGAGAAACCGCGACCCGATCACCATCGGCTCCGTCTCCGGATGGTTCCGGTTGGCCGGCAGCACCGCCCGCCCGGCGGCGATCTCGTCCCGCACGAGCGCCGCGTCGACCCCTTCCCGAATCGCCACGAACTCCATCTCCGGCGTGACCACACCCGCCCGCGCCGCCGCCAACTGCGTCGCATGCCCGCCACGCCATGCCTCGCGCAGCGGCGGCAGCCCCACCGCCGGATCGCTACCCGGCCCCGACGTGTCGTAGAGCCGCACCGGCGCGTTCCCGTCGCCGAGCACCACCTCGTTGAACGGCACGCGCAGATCGGCACGCGAGCCCTCGACGTAGACCTTCCGCCTCATCGTTCCTCCCTAATCGGTATATAACGGACGTCCGACGGCAGCACGAATCCCCCGCCCGGGCCTCAGCCGTGATCAGGCGAAGTGGTTCAACGGCCCGGGCCCGGCCCCCAGCCGCCAGTCACGACCACCCCGCAGCGCACTCGTCACATATTTCTTGGCAGCCGAAACCGCCTCCGGCACCGAATCGCCGAACGCCAGCCGCACCGCAAGCGCCGCCGAAAAGGTGCACCCCGACCCGTGGTTGTTCCTGGTGTCCACGGGTTCGCCACGCAGCAGGGCGGTCTCCCCGTCATGCCACAGCACGTCGACCGCCAGCTCACTGCCGGTCACCACCACCGCCCGCGCCCCACCCCCAGCGCGCAGGTCGCGCTCGTCACGCGCCCCACCCCCATCACGCAGGTCGCGCTCGTCACGTGCGCCGCCGCTGTCACGCAGGTCGCGCTCGTCACGCGCGCCGCCCCTGTCACGCAGGCCACCGCCGTCACGCACGCCGTCGCCGTCATGCAGGCCGGCCCGGTCGCGCTGGCCGCCCTCGTTCCGGCCCGCGGCGAGCTGCATAGCCGCCGCCACCATGTCCTCCGGGGTCTCCACGGGACGTCCGCTGAGCGCCGCGGCTTCCGCCCGATTCGGCGTCAAAATGCTCTTGCCGTACGCCAGGAGCGGCGCAACCGACGCGGCGGCACCCAGCCGCGCTCCCGAGGTGGCCACCAGCACCGGATCCACGACCAGGTTGGCCAGCCGATCCCCACGTTCCCGGATGAGCTCCGCGACGGCCCGGTCCCCGATCATCCCGACCTTCACCGCCGCCACCTCGAAGTCGGCCAGCACCGCATCCAGCTGCGCCGCCACGATGTCGATCGGCACCGGATGAATGGCGGTGACACCGAGCGTGTTCTGCGCCGTGATCGCCGTGATTACCGAGGTCCCATAGGCCCCCAGCGCCGCAAACGTCTTGAGGTCGGCCTGAATCCCCGCACCCCCACCGGAGTCCGACCCAGCAATCGTCAAGACCACCGGCGGACTCATCGCCCCGCCACCCACCCACCCGGCCGCCACCCCTCGACCAAGGCGGCCGGACGCGCCGTCTCACTTCGCGGGGCTGCCGGACGCGCCGTCTCACTTCGCGGGGCCGCCGGACGCGCCGCCTCCGCCTGCGGAGCAACCCGACGCGCTGCCTCCGCCTGCGGAGCAACCCGACGCGCCGCCTCCGCCTGCGGGGCAACCCGGTGCGCCGCCTCCGCCTGCGGGACAACCCGGTGCGCCGTCTCGGTCGGCGGGGCAACGGGCCGCGCTGCTCCCGCAGGCCGCGCGGTGCCGATCGGCCGGGCCGATCCCATTGCGCCGGCAGCGAGGACCGCGATCGTCGCGCGCCACGTTGACCGGCCGCGCCACGTTGACCGGCCGCGCCACGTTGACCGGCCGCGCCACGTTGACCGGCCGCGCCACGTTGACCGGCCGCGCCACGTTGACTGGGTGCGGCATGTTGACCGGGCTTGATTGATGGGTTGACTGCATCAATATTGACCGTCGACTCGTCAATATTGACTGTCAACACGTCCACATCAACATTGCGAGTCAACATTTGCCGTGCGGCCTGTTCGCGTAGGCGAGCCGCGTGAGCCGCGTGGGCCGCGCGGGCCGCGCCGAAGGCCGTGGCCAGGTCTCGGGCCGTGCGCTCCGGGTCGGGGGCTCGCATGATGGCGCCCATCACCGCGATGCCCTGGGCGCCGACGACCGCGCAGGCGGCGGCGCGCTCGGCCGTGTCGATGCCGCCGAGCGCCAACCACGGTACCCGGCCCGCCAGCTCGGCGGCCGCCGCCGGGGCGATCGCCGGGCCGTAGCCGGGCTTCGACTGCGTCGGGTAGACCGGCGACAACGTCACGTAGTCCTCGATGGACAGCCGAGGCACCTCGTGGCAGGAGCGCCCGATCAGCGCCACCCCGGCGGCCGGCAACGGATCCGCCTCCGCCAGGTGCACCGCGTCCGCGCCGAGCGGGTCCGGCCCGCTGACAATGAGCCGGCCCGGCGGCAGGAGGTCTCGGAGGGTCACGGCGAGCGCCCGTCTTTCGGCGTACGGCAAATCGCGCTCACGGAGAATGACCCACGCGACGCCCCCGCGGACCGCCGCCGCAACCACCATCGGAAGCGAGCCGGAGGCGAGCCGTCGATCCGTCAGCAGCACCAGCCCGCTCGGCGTCACCACCGTGCGAGCCCTTCGTCCGACGTGGACGCCAACGCATGGAACCGTCGCGGAATCCGCCCCGACGTATAGGCCAGCCGGCCCGCCTGCACCGCGTGCCGCATCGCCGCCGCCATCCCGGCCGGGTCCTCGGCCCGGGTGATCGCGCTCGCGATCAGCACCGCGTCGCAGCCCAGCTCCATCGCCAGCGCCGCGTCCGAGGCCGTCCCGATCCCCGCGTCCAGCACGACCGGCACCGAGACCGCCTGGCGGATCAGCTCGATGTGGTGCGGGTTGGAGATGCCGAGCCCGGATCCGATCGGCGACCCGGCCGGCATCACCGCCGCGCACCCGACATCGGCGAGCCGGCGGGCCAGGATCGGGTCGTCGCTGGTGTACGGCAACACCGTGAAACCGTCGGTCACCAGCGTCTCCGCCGCCCGCAGCAGCTCCACGCCGTCGGGCAGCAGGGTGCGTTCGTCGCCGATCACCTCCAGCTTGATCAGATCGGTCTCGAACGCGTCCCGGGCGAGGTGTGCGGTCTTGATCGCGTCCCCTGTCGTGTAGCAGCCGGCCGTGTTCGGTAGCACCCGCACGCCGAGCCGGTCGAGCATCGGCAGCAGGCCCGGACCGGCCACATCGACCCGGCGCAGCGCGACCGTCACCAGCTCGGTTCCGGATGCGGTGATCGCCGATTCCAGCGCCGCGAGGCTGTTCGCCCCGCCGGTGCCGAGGATCAGCCGGGACTCCCCGAACAGCATGCTCATCCTCCCTGCGCCGCGGTGAGCACCTCGACCGCGTCGCCGTCCACGACCCGGCTGGTCGCCCAGGTCGAGCGGGGCACCACCGTCCCGTTGACCGCCACCGCCACCCCGCGCCGCGCCTCGGTGAGCCGCTCGACCAGGGCCGCCACCGAGAGCCCGTCGCCGTTCTCGTCCAGCTCCCGCCCGTTGACCGTCAACCGCATCAGAACCTCCCCGGCGCGAATTTCTCGAGTAATGGATCCTGGTGACCGTCGGCCACCAGGCCGGCGATCAGATCCGCGGTGATCGGGGTCAGCAGCACCCCGTTGCGGTGATGCCCGGCCGCCACGATCACCAGGCGATCGCCCGCGCCCGGCGAAGCCGCGCCCGACAAGGCCACGCCCGATAAACCCGATAAATCGGTGATGTCGTTCGGGGCCAACCATCCGAGCAGCGGCGCATTGTCCGGCGTGCCCGGCCGGTGCCCGACGGTCGTCTCGATCAGCTCAAACTCGGCGAGTCCCGGCACCAGGTCGAGCGCCGCATGCAGCAACTCGTGCACGGCGCCCGCCGTGACCGCGTGATCGGTTCGCTCCTCCTGGGTAGCGCCCACCAGGATCTCGCCGTCGGCTCGCGGCACCAGATAGACCTCCCGGCCGTCCACCGTCGCCGAGAGGACGTGCCGCAGCAGCCCCGGCTCGCCGCGCAGCCGCAGCAGCTGGCCCTTCACGGGCCGCACCGGCAGCCCGGTCAGCCGGGCGGTGTCGCAACCGGCCGCGACCACGACGACATCCGCGTCCACCTCGGCGAGATCCTCGACCCGCTTGGCCACGATCCGGTCGGCCAGTCGTTCCCGCAGGGCGGCCACCACCTTGCGTGGGTCGACCTGCCGCTCGGCCGGCGCGTACACCCCGGCCCGCACCCGCGGCGACAGGGCCGGCTCTCGTTCGCGCAGCTCGGAAGGGCGCAACAGCGGAGGGGTCCAGAACCGGGCCGCCTCGGCCTGATCGTCCGCGGTCATCGCCAGCCCGAGCGTCCCGGTGGTGTCGAACCCCACGTCCACCCCGAGCTCGGCGGCGAAGGCGGGCCAGCGTTCGTTGGACGCCTCGAGCAGCCGGGCGAGCGCCGGTTGCTCGAAGGCGGACTCGCCGCCGGGCGCCAGCATGCCGGCCGCGACGTGCCAGGCGCCCGGCTCGCCGCTGTCCAGCACTACCAGGTCGTCGATGCCGCGCTGCCGCAACCGCCAGCCGATGGCCAGCCCGATGATCCCGCCCCCGACGATCGCCACCCGCGGCGCACTCATCGGTCCGCCCTGTCGAGTCGATCCGCCCTGTCGAGTCGATCCGCCCTGTCGAGTCGATCCGCCCTGTCGAGCCGATCCACCCCGTCGAGCCGATCCACCCCGTCGAGCCGATCCGCCACGTCGAGCCGATCCGCCACGTCGAGCCGATCCGCCACGTCGAGCCGATCCGCCACGTCGTGCCGATCCGCCCCGTCGAGCCGGTCTGCCAGAGCGTCGAGCAGCGACTTGGTCCCCGCGGCCGGGTCCCGCGCGACTGCCGAGATCGCCGCCACCCCGTACCCGGGCAGCTGAGCGACCCGAGCCGCGGTGATCCCGCCGATCGCGATCACCGGCGTGCCCGGCACCGCGTCGGCCACCGCCCCGATCCCGGCCGCCCCGAGCGGCGGCGGCAACCCGTCCTTGCTGGACGTGGCGAAGGCCGGCCCGACCCCGAGATAGCTGGCCCCCTCGGCGACCGCGGCGCGCGCGGCTTCCGGCGCACGGCAGGTTGCTCCCACCACGGCCGCCGCCCCCAGCACGCGCCGGACCGCCGCCACCGGCAGGTCCTCGGCGCCGACGTGGACGCCGTCCGCCCCGGCCGCGAGCGCCACCCCGACCCGATCGTCCACCAGGCACATCGCCCCGGCCGCACGACACAACGCGAGCGCCTCGACGGTCAGCTCATAGGCCGCCCGGTCCGACGTCTTGACCCGCACCTGAATGGCGACCGGCCCCTGCCCGACCGCCGCCCGCACGACCTGGAGCGAGTCGGTGACGATGTGCAAACGAGGAAACAAAACGAACGCTCCTCCCTGCGCCGGCATGATCCGGATCAGGTTCGACGGTCGGGGGCCGCATCAGCCCCCCTCTCAGCCCGGTGCACCGGACTCCCGTGGGGTTGTCTTCTCTCGGACCGTAATCGCCCAGCGACGGAAAAGCTAGCGATCGCCGCCGGTGAGATGGCGTGTGGTTTCCGGCACCGTAAACACCGCGGCGACGGAAACCACATGCCATCTCACCGGTTACAAGGCGATCGTCCGCGGAGCGAAGGGGAGCCAGCCAGCTCAGCGGACGTCCCAGACCGGCTCCGGGGTCTCGATCACCTCGCCGTCGCCCTGGAACAGCACGAAGCGGTCGAACGACCGGGTGAACCAGCGGTCGTGCGTGACCGCTATCACCGTCCCCTCGAACTGCTTCAGCCCCTCTTCCAGCGCCTCCGCCGAGGCAAGGTCCAAGTTGTCCGTCGGTTCGTCCAGCAGCAGAACTGTCGCCCCGGACAGCTCCAGCAGCAGCACCAGGAACCGCGCCTGCTGCCCGCCGGAGAGCGTGCCGAACCGCTGGTCGCCCTGCCCAGCCAGCTCGTACCGGTTGAGCGCCTTCATCGCCCCGGCCCGGTCCATCCCGGCGCGGTGGTCGTCACCGCGCCAGAGGATCTCCACCAGCGTGCGTTCGAGCAGCTCGGGCCGGTCGTGCGTCTGCGAGAAGTGCCCGGGACGCACCCGCGCGCCCAGCCGGGCCACCCCGGTGTGCTTGACGTGCGCGAGCGGCGCCCCGTCCACCGGCCTGTTGTCGATGTCCGGGTCGGTGCCGCCGCCCGCCAGCAGCCGCAGGAAGTGCGATTTCCCGGTCCCGTTCGCCCCTAACACCGCGACCCGGTCGCCGTACCAGATCTCCAGGTCGAACGGGAAGGTCAGGTCCTCCATTTCGAGCTGCTCGCAGATCACAGCGCGCTTGCCGGTGCGGCCGCCGCGCAGGTTCATCCGCAGCGACTGGTCCTTCGGCGGCAGCGGCGGCGGGCCCGCCTCCTCGAACTTCCGGAGCTTCGTCTGCGCGGACTGATATCTAGAGGCCATATCGGAGTTGTAGGCGGCCTTCTGCTTGTACATCAGCATCTGCTCGCGCAGTTTCTGATGCTCCTCGTCCCAGCGCCGGCGATTCTCCTCGAGCTTCTCGTGCCGGTGCACCCGGGCCTCGTGCCAGGAGGCGAACCCGCCCGGATGGGTCCAGGCGCTGCCGCCCTCGACCGCGACCACCCGGTTCGCGGTCTCGGCCAGCAGCTCGCGGTCGTGCGACACGTACAACACGGATTTCGACGACTCCCGCAGCCGTTCCTCGAGCCAGCGCTTGCCGGGCACGTCGAGGAAGTTGTCCGGCTCGTCGAGCAGCAGCACCTCGTCCCGCCCGCGCAGCAGTAGGTCGAGGGCGAAGCGCTTCTGCTGTCCACCGGAGAGCGTGCGGACCGGCCGGTGGCGCACCTCGTCCCACGGTTTGCCGAGGATGCCGACCGCGACGGTGTCAAAGAGGACCTCGGCGTCGTAGCCGCCCACCTCGCCCCAGTGCGCCAGGGCATTGGCGTACGCGAGCTGGCTGCGCTCGGTCTCGTCGAGCGTCGCCGCGGCGGTGGCAAGCCGCTCCCCGGCCGCGCCGAGCGCCGGCTCGACCAGCGAAAGAGCCAGCTCCTCGAGCGTACGGTCGTCGCCGATCATGCCGATGAACTGGCGCATCACCCCGAGGCCGCCGGAGCGCGCGATGCCGCCGCTCGGGGTCGGCAGGTCACCGGCGACCATCCGCAGCAGCGTGGTCTTGCCCGCGCCGTTCGGCCCGACCAGCGCGACCTTGGCGCCCTCACCGACCCGGAACGACACGTCGGCGAACAGCTCACGGCCGTCGGGCAGCACGTAGCCCACTCCGGCGACATCCACGTAACCCATGGGCCAGCATTCTCCCCGGCGAGGGCCGCTTCGGTCAGCCGGTTTTCCGGCACACGCGCAGCACTCGGAACCCCTTCTGGCTGGCCATCCGCTCGACCGACCAGCCCAGCTCGACCAGCCAGGCGTGCAGCGAGTCCCCGCCGAGATGCCGGTTGATCACCAGCCAGGCCACCCCGTCCGGGGCGAGCCGCGGCAGCCAGCGCTCCATCAGCGCGCGCAGCTCGGCCTTGCCCACGTGGGTCGGCGGGTTGCTCCAGATCTGGTCGAAGACGACCTCGCCGGGCACCTCTTCCGGCTCGGCCACCTTGAGGTTGGCCAGGCCCAGCGTTTCCGCGTTCTCGGCGGTCAGCTCGCGGGCCCGTGAGTTCACGTCGATCGCCCAGACCGTCGCCCGTGGTGACTCGGTGGCCAGCACCGCGGCGATCGGACCGTACCCGCAGCCGAGGTCGAGGAAGACCCCGGTGGCCGCTGCCGTGGGCAGGTCGCCCTTCCGCAGCAGTACGGTGGTGCCCGGGTCGAGCCGGCCGGCCGAGAAGACGCCGGACGCCACGACCAGCCGGTAGTCGCGCCCGGCGACGCTGAACTCGATCTCGCCACGCTGGGCGGGCGCGCTGGGCTCGGCGCTGAAGTAATGCTCGGCGGTCACCCCGCCAGTCTGCCGCCGCTCCGAACGACCAGGTGCGCCGGGGTGCCGCACAGTCAGTGCGTCCATCGACCACCGTGCGCTCCTACCGTGAAATGCATGCTGTACGGGACCCCCCTCGCGCCCGCCGGACAGCACCGCTCGCCCAGCCGCGCACGCCGGAGGGCCGTCCGCGAGCCGGAGCGCGCCGCCGAGTTCCTGGTCCGCGGCCTCGGCGGACTGATCCTGCTCGGCCTGCTCGCGGTGACCGTGTTCTTCGTGGTCGCCGGCGAGCACCATCGCGACGACACCCCGGTCCCGGCCGACCCCAAGGTGGACGCGGAGCCGCTCTCGCTCGACGAGGTCTTCCCGGACCGGGAGGTCGTGCGTCCGCCGGCGGCCCAGCCGTACCGGATCACCATGACCCACCTCGACGCCGACTGCTCCACGGCGACGGTCGGCGCGCTCGGTTCGCTGCTCGCCGACCACGGCTGCGACCAGGTGATACGCGCCGGCCTGGTCGCGCCGTACGGCGGCTACGAGGTCACCGCGGGCGTGTTCGGCCTGGCCGACGCGCCGGGCGCGGCCGACGTCGACGGCAAGCTGCGACACCTGGTGGAGACGGGCGAGGGCACCTTCGCCACCCTGCCCCGCGCCGGCCTCGACCCGGATGTCCTGCCCACCTCCCAGGTGGGCTGGCGGACCCGCGGCCGCTACCTGCTGTACTGCGTGATCAACCGGCCGGGCGGCGAGGTGGTGCCGGCCGGCGACCCGTACGCGGTCCGGATCACCAACGACCTGGTCGACAGCTATCTCGGCACCACGGTGATGGCCCGCCGCGAACCCTAGGCGCGCAGCCGGCGGGTGGCCTCCGCGCGGGCCGCGTAGTCGGCCTCCTCGGCATAACCGACCGCGACCAGGGTGAGCCCGTGGGCCGGGGCCACGGTCACCTCGCTCGAACGTTCCCGCAGCGTGAGCAGGGTCGCCGGCCAGGACGGCTCGCGTCGCCCGTCGCCCACCGTGAGCATGGCCCCGACCAGGCTGCGGACCATCGACTGGCAGAACGCGTCGGCCTGCACGGTCGCCACGCAGACGCCGTCCGGATCGCGCCGCCAATCGAGCCGGGTGATCGCCCGTACGGTCGTCGCATGCTCTTTTCTTTTGCAGTAGGCCGCATAGTCGTGCTCGCCGACCAGACCGGCCGCGGCCGCGTTGAGCCGGTCCAGGTCGAGCGGACGCACCCAGCCGAGGGTGTCGTGCCGGCGCAGCGGCTCCGGGCCCCACGGCGTGTCCGCGACCCGGTACTCGTACCGCCGGAAGGTCGCCGAGAAGCGCGCGTCGAAGGTCTCCGGCACCGGCGTGATCGCCCGCACCCGGGCGTCCGGCGGCATCAGCGCGGCCAGCCGGCGCAGCAGCGTCCCCTCCAGCTCGCCCCACGCGTCCAGCGGAAAGTCGAGGTGGCAGACCTGCCCGGTGGCGTGCACCCCGGCGTCGGTCCGTCCCGCCACCGTCAGCCCCAGCGGCGTGTCCGCCCCGACCAGGCGTTCCAAGGCCAAGATCAAGACCCCGGCGACCGTACGCCGAGCGGGCTGCGCGGCCCACCCGGAGAAATCGGCCCCGTCGTACGACACGTCCAGGCGCAAGCGGATCGAACCCATTCACCCCTCCGACAAAGAAAGGCCCGGCACCTCGGGGTGCCGGGCCGATCTCGATGAGACTTACTTGTCGTCCGGAACCTCGGCGACCTCGTCGTCGGCCACCGGCTCGGGCTCGGGCGTGGCGGCGGGCGCCTCGTCCTCGCGGGCCAGCGCCTCGACCTTGTCCTGCTGCGCCGCGGCCTTCTTGGCGGCCTTCTTCGCCGGCGCCGTGGTGGCCGCGACCTGCAGCTCCTCGACCAGCTCGATGACGGCCATCGGAGCGGCGTCGCCCTTGCGCGGGCCGGTCTTGGTGATGCGGGTGTAGCCGCCCGGCCGGTTGCCGTACCGCGGAGCGATCTGCTCGAACAGGGCGTACACGACGTCCTTGTCCCGCACGACGGTCAGGACCCGGCGACGGGAGTGCAGGTCGCCGCGCTTGGCCTTCGTGATGAGCTGCTCAGCCAGCGGGCGCAGCCGCTTGGCCTTCGTCTCGGTGGTCTTGATCTTCCCGTGCCGGAAGAGCTCCGTGGCCAGGTTGGCCAGGATCAGCTTCTCGTGCGCCGGGCTGCCGCCGAGGCGGGGACCCTTGGTGGGCGTGGGCATTTCGGATGCTCCTTGTGAATGGCGCGGCCGCCGAGCTTACAGCTGCTCGGTCTCGCGGTAGTCGTCGGTGTCGTAGTCCACGTCGCCGAACGAATCCACGACGTGCGCCGGGTCGAAGGACGGCGCGCTGTCCTTGAGCCCCAGGCCCATTCCGGCGAGCTTCATCTTGACCTCGTCGATGGACTTCTGACCGAAATTCCTTATATCCAGAAGATCGGCTTCCGTACGTCCGATCAACTCGCCCACGCTGTTGATGCCCTCGCGCTTGAGGCAGTTGTACGACCGGACGGTGAGGTCCAGCTCCTCGATCGGCAGGGCCAGGTCGGCGGCCAGCTGAGCGTCCTGCGGGGACGGACCGATGTCGATGCCCTCGGCGGTCTCGTCCAGCTCGCGGCAGAGGCCGAACAGCTCGACGAGGGTCGAGCCGGCCGACGCCAGCGCGGTACGGGGCGAGATGGACGCCTTCGACTCGACGTCGATGATCAGGCGGTCGAAGTCGGTGCGCTGCTCGACACGGGTCGCCTCGACGCGGTAGGTCACCTTCATCACCGGCGAGTAGATCGAGTCGACCGGGATCCGGCCGATCTCGGCGCCGGTGTTCTTGTTCTGCGCCGCCGTGACGTAGCCACGGCCCCGCTCGACGGTGAGCTCCATGTCGAGCCGGCCCTTGCTGTTGAGCGTGGCCAGCTTCAGGTCGGGGTTGTGCACGGAGACGCCGGCCGGGGGCTGGATGTCACCGGCGGTGACGTCGCCCGGGCCCTGCTTGCGCAGGTACATGCTGACCGGCTCGTCGTGCTCGGAGCTGACCGTGAGCTCCTTGACGTTCATGACCAGCTCGACCACGTCCTCCTTGACACCGGGGATGGTGGTGAACTCGTGCAGGACGCCGTCGATCTTGATGCTGGTCACCGCCGCGCCCGGGATGGACGACAGCAGAGTCCGGCGGAGGGAGTTGCCGAGGGTGTAGCCGAAACCCGGCTCCAGAGGCTCGATGGTGAACCGGGAGCGGGTCTCCGAGAGCGACTCCTCCGAGAGGGTCGGCCGCTGGCTGATGAGCACGCAATTCTTCTTTCTGTCAGGCCACCCGCTATTTGATGGCCGTCCTGATGTTTTTGGGATGCCGGACTGCCCGCCAAAACCCGAACTGCGGCAGGAGGGCGGCCGGCATCCCAAAGAGCCTTACTTGGAGTAAAGCTCGACGATCAGCTGCTCCTGGACCTGCGTGTCGATGACCGCGCGGGACGGGAGCGAGTGCACGAGGATCTTCATCTCGCTGGGGATCGGCTCGAGCCACGCCGGCACCGGCCGGGACCCGGCCTGGGCCTGGGCGACGACGAAGGGGGTCATCTCCTTCGACTTCTCCCGGGTCGTGACGATGTCGTGCTCCTTGACGCGGTAGGACGGGATGTCCACCTTGACGCCGTTGACCAGGAAGTGGCCGTGCTTGACCAGCTGCCGGGCCATGTCCCGGGACTGCGCGAGGCCGGCCCGGTAGACGACGTTGTCGAGACGCGACTCGAGGATCTGCAGCAGCACCTCACCGGTCTTGCCGGGCTTGGTGACAGCCTCCTCGTAGTAACCGCGGAACTGCTTCTCGAGCACGCCGTAGACGCGGCGGGCCTTCTGCTTCTCGCGGTGCTGGAGCAGGTACTCGGTCTCCTTGGTCCGGCCGCGGCCGTGCTGGCCGGGCGGGAAGGGACGCGACTCGAACGGGCACTTCGGCCCGTCGCACTTGCTGCCCTTGAGGAACAGCTTCATCTTCTCGCGGCGGCAGCGCTTGCAGTCCGCACCTGTATAACGAGCCATTGTTCCTAGATCTCCCTCAGACCCGGCGACGCTTCGGCGGACGGCAACCGTTGTGCGGCTGCGGGGTGACGTCGGCGATCTGGCCGACCTCGAGGCCCGCGGCCTGCAGCGAACGGATCGCGGTCTCCCGGCCGGAGCCGGGGCCCTTGACGAACACGTCGACCTTGCGCATGCCGTGCTCCATCGCCCGGCGGGCGGCGGCCTCGGCGGCCAGCTGCGCGGCGAACGGGGTCGACTTGCGGGAGCCCTTGAAACCGACCTGGCCGGACGAGGCCCAGGAGATGACCGCACCGGTCGGGTCGGTGATCGACACGATGGTGTTGTTGAAGGTGCTCTTGATGTGCGCCTGCCCGTGGGCGACGTTCTTGCGTTCCTTGCGCCGGACCTTCTTGACTGCGGCCCCAGCGCGTGCCTTCGGTGGCATAAGTCAGTGCGCTCCTATTACTTCCGACCCGGCTTCTTCTTACCAGCGACCGTGCGCTTCGGACCCTTGCGCGTACGCGCGTTGGTCCGGGTGCGCTGACCCCGCACGGGCAGGCCCCGGCGGTGGCGGATGCCGGCGTAGCAGCCGATTTCGACCTTGCGTCGGATGTCCGCGGCGACCTCGCGGCGAAGGTCACCTTCTACCTTGAAATTGGCCTCGATGTAGTCGCGGAGCTGAACCAGCTCCTCGTCCGAGAGGTCCTTGGCGCGCTTGTTCAGGTCAATCGCGGTGGCGGTCAGTGCCTCGACGGCACGGGTGCGACCGATCCCGTAGATGTAGGTGAGCGCGATCTCCATCCGCTTCTCGCGGGGCAGATCCACGCCGACTAGACGTGCCATAAGTGGGCGTACTCCTCTTTCATTTCGGAGGTCTGTGCCCCTCCCACCCCGCCTGCCCGGGCGGGCCCTGGCCTCCGACCAGGGGTGTAGCCGTCGAGGACGGCTGGGACGAGCTTGTGTTCGGTGCCGGATCTGGCAGCTGGAGGGCTCAGCCCTGGCGCTGCTTGTGGCGCGCGTCGGTCTTGCAGATGACCATGACGCGGCCGTGCCGCCGGATGACCCGGCAGTTGTTGCAGATCCGCTTGACGCTCGGCTTGACCTTCACGGTTTGCCTTAACTCTCAGAACGGACGGGACTCCCCCGGCCAGTTACTTGTAGCGGTAGACGATTCGCCCCCGGGTGAGGTCGTACGGCGAGAGCTCGACGACGACTCGGTCCTCGGGAAGGATGCGGATGTAGTGCTGCCGCATCTTGCCGGAGATGTGTGCCAGCACCTTGTGACCATTGGCGAGCTCCACGCGGAACATGGCGTTCGGCAGGGGCTCGATCACTCGGCCCTCGATCTCGATGGCTCCGTCTTTCTTAGGCATGTCCTCCGCTACCTGACACTGGGGTTCGGGGCTAGCATGCAACGTCATACCCGAGTGGCTCGGGTGAGCACTCGGACCAGCCGCGGCACCCGCCGCCCTCGAAGCGCTGAGGGCATGCGGGAGTGGACGCTGCGCGCCAAGGAGCCAGTGTACGCGCGCCTCAGCAGCGACGCCAAACCGAGGTCACCGTGACCCGGGGTCGGGTGTGTCGCTCGTTCTCAAAACGGACAAATCACTCGCCCGCCGCGGGCCGCCGCGGCTTGGGCGCCAGATCGCCGCGGGCCGTCGCCTCGGCGATGAAGGCCTTGCGCTGCTCCTTGCTCGGGTTCGCCGGCAGCTCGCCGTTCGCGATCGCCTGCTGGTAGAGCGCCTTCCGCTCCTGCCGGTGCGCCCGCAGGGCATGCCGGTGCTCCGCCTCCAGGGCGTGCCTGCGCGGTTCGCCCGAGGTCAGGCCGCCGACCGTACGCAGGACCAGGATCACGCCCCAGGGCCCGAGCACCCAGGCCGGCCAGTAGAGGAGCGAGTTGCCGGCGAACACGAAGGCCATCGCCCAGAACGCGGTCAGCCAGGCGGCGGTCTTGATCCACGGCGCCCACACATGCCGGACCCAGGCCCCGGCGAGGCCACCCGGCTCGGTGGCGATCGCCGCCGGCGACGATGGCGGCGGGCTCGGCACGACGGGTGCGGCGTCCGGCAGGTCGGTCAGCAACCGGTCGAGATCGCCATAGGTCTTCGCGGCGTACGCCCCCCGCAGGCGTTCGTCGTACTCGCTCAGATCGAGGCGGCCCTCGTCGAGCGCCGCCCGCAGCCGGTCGGCGACCTGGTGCCGGTCGGCGTCGGCGGCCCGCATCCGCTCCCGGCTCATGTCCGTCACGTTGCCACCCCGTCCACCAGGCTCAGCGCCGGCGTCGCCGATCACGCCCCCGGCCGTCCCCGAACACCTGCCCGGCGACGCCGAGGACCAGCGGGATAAGCATCCAGACCGGCCAGAAGTACTGGAGGTGGCCGGAGCTCACGCTGGTGATCAGCCAGATCAGCGTGCAGACCAGAATCACACCCGCGTACGGGCCCACCCACTGGGCCACCTGACGGCCCGCGGAGCGCGCACCGTCGACGGGAGTACCAGCCGGGGCCGCCGAGGGCGCAGGCTGGATCTGAGAGTGCTGCACGGGCACCGTACCGGGCAGGTCGTCCAGCAGGCCGTCCAGATCGGCGTAGGTCTTCGCCGCGTACGTCCGCTGGATCCGCTCGTCGTACTCGCTCAGATCGAGGCGGCCCTCGTCGAGCGCGGTCTTCAGCTGATCGGCGACCTGCTTGCGATCACCGTCGCCGGCCCGCATGTCCTCCCGTCCCATGCGTCAAAGCATGCCCCACGGGAACCACAGCCGGTAGGGCCGGGTCATTGCCGGCGCCTGGTCCCACGGACGGCGCGGAGAACCCGAGCCCGTTCGGGGCTGGGTCATTGTCGGCGCCTGGTCTTACGGACGGCGCGGAGAACCCGAGCCCGTTCAGGGCTGGCGAGCCGTCACCAGATCGCCGAGCCGGCCGCGGCCGCCGTCGACCGCCGTGGTCACCCACACGCCATCCTCGAGGAGACACATGGTGTGCTCCACGTGCGCGGCGACCGACAGGTCCCGGGTGATCACCGTCCAGCCGTCCTCGAGTTCGACCGTCCGCGGCGAGCCCATGGTGATCATCGGCTCGATCGCGAGGCACAGGCCGGGGATCAGCCGCGGGCCCTTGCCGGGCTTGCCGTGGTTGAGCACGTGCGGGTCCTGGTGCATCTCGGTGCCGATGCCGTGGCCGCCGTAGCCGTCCACGATGCCGTACCGGCCGGCCTTGCGGACCGCCTTCTCCACGTTGAAGGAGATGTCGGTGAGCCGGCCCCGGCCGTTGGCGGCGCCGCGAGCGGCCGCGGCTATCCCGGCCCACATCGCTTCCTCGGCCACCTCGGCCATTTTCAGCAGCGCCGGGTCGGTCTCCCCGACGCCCACCGTGATCGCCGAGTCGCCGTGCCAGCCGTTCAGGATCGCGCCGCAGTCCAGCGAGATCAGGTCGCCCTCGGCCAGCACCTGCTCGGGCCGCGGGATGCCGTGCACGACCTGCTCGTTGACCGAGGCGCAGATCGTCGCCGGGAAGCCGTGGTAGCCCTTGAACGACGGGATCGCGCCGGCGTCCCGGATGACCTTCTCGGCGATCGCGTCCAGATCGGCGGTGGAAACGCCGGGGGCGACCGCGTCGCGCATCGCGTCCAGCGCGGCGGCGACCACGAGGCCGGCGCCGCGCATCAGCTCGATCTGTTCGGGTGTCTTCAGCTGAATGTCCAGCTGGGGGCGGCGCATGTCAGCCCCCGTACGACCGCAGGGCGTCGATGGCGCGCACGGTCACGTCCTCGACCGGGCCGGTCGCGTCGATACCCACCAGCTTGCCCTGCGCGCCGTAGAAGTCGACCAGCGGAGCGGTCTTCTCGGCGTACTCGACCAGGCGGTTGGCGATCGTCTCGGCCTTGTCGTCGTCCCGCTGGAACAGCTCCGACCCGCAGCGGTCGCAGATGTTCTCCTTGCTGGTCGGGTCGAACTCGACGTGCCAGATCTTGCCGCAGCCCCGGCAGGTGCGCCGGCCGGAGAGCCGCCGGATCACCTCGTCGTCGTCGACCACGAGCTCCATCACCAGGTCGAGCGCGGTGCCGAGGTCGGCCAGCAGCTTGTCCAGCGCGGACGCCTGCGGGACGGTACGGGGGAAACCGTCCAGCAGGAACCCGTCACCGGCATCCGGCTCGGCGAGCCGGTCCCGGACCATGTTGATGGTGACCTCGTCCGGGACCAGCTGCCCGGCGTCCATGTAGCGCTTGGCCTCCACGCCCAGCGGCGTGCCCTGCGACACGTTGGCCCGGAAGATGTCCCCGGTCGAGATCTTCGGTACGGCGAGATGGGCGGCGATGAACTCAGCCTGGGTCCCCTTGCCGGCCCCCGGAGGGCCCACCAGCACCAGCCGCACCTACATCGCCTCGCTCAGGTGAGTTGAGATCCTGGACGCACGAGCCCCCCGGCCCAGCGTTGCCACTAGCGGAGGAACCCTTCGTAGTTGCGCTGCATGAGCTGGCTCTCGATCTGCTTCACCGTCTCCAGGCCGACACCCACCATGATCAGCACTGCCGTACCACCGAACGGGAAGTTCTGGTACTGCTGCTGGTTCAGCCAGATGAAGAAGAAGTTCGGCAGGACCGAGATGACGGCCAGGTAGAGCGCGCCCGCCAGGGTGATCCGGCTGAGGATGAAGTCCAGGTACTCGGCGGTCGGCTTGCCCGGCCGGATGCCCGGCACGAAACCACCGTACTTCTTCATGTTGTCCGCGACCTCGGTCGGGTTGAACGTGATCGAGACGTAGAAGTACGTGAAGAAGATGATCAGGAAGAAGTAGACGCCGATGTAGAGCATGCTGGTCGGGGTGGCCAGCCACTGCTTGATCCAGATCTGGTAGCCCTTGAGGTTGTTCTGGTCGAAGAACTGCAGGTACAGCTGCGGCAGGTAGAGCAGCGAGGAGCCGAAGATCACCGGGACGACACCGGCCTGATTGACCTTCAGCGGGATGTACGTCGAGGTGCCGCCGTACATGCGCCGGCCGATCATGCGCTTCGCGTACTGCACCGGGATCCGGCGCTGGGCCTGCTCGATGAAGACGACCAGACAGATGATCACCAGGACCAGGCCGATGACCAGGAAGAACTTGGCGACGCCGCTGGTCTGCTTGATCGACCAGCCCTCGCCGGGGAGGCGGGCCGCGATCGAGGTGAAGATCAGGACGGACATGCCGTTGCCGACGCCGCGGTCGGTGACCATCTCGCCGAACCACATCACCACGCCGGTGCCGGCGGTCATGGTCAGCACCAGGATGCTGAGCGTGAGCCACATCGGGATGCCGGTGTTCTCCGGGATGATCTGCATCTTCGGGTTGCTCTGGTCACAGGCGTTGCCGAAGAGCTGACCGGTGCGGGCGAGCGCCACGAACGCCGAGGACTGGAGAACGGCCAGGCCGAGCGTCAGGTACCGGGTGTACTGCGTGATCTTCGCCTGGCCGGACTGACCTTCCTTGCGCAGCTGCTCGAGACGGGGGATGACGACCGTGAGCAGCTGCAGGATGATCGAGGCGGTGATGTACGGCATGATGCCGAGCGCGAACACCGACAGGCGCAGCAGCGCACCGCCGGAGAACAGGTTCAGCAGGTTCAGCACGCCACCGGTGCCGGCCTCGTTCACGGCCTTGAGACACGTCTGCACGTTGGTGTAGGACACACCGGGACTGGGCAAGGTGGCGCCGAGCCGGTACAGCGCGATCATCGCGACCGTGAACAGCAGTTTCTTGCGCAGGTCAGGCGTCCGGAACGCACTGGTAAAGGCGGAGAGCAACTTCTTCCTCCTGCGCGAGGTTACCGCCGTGTCCGGCGGGTGGGGGAAAGGCATCGGTCCGGACGACCGATATCCCTAGCTGGGAACGGACTCTAACAGTCTTGGAGCGGAGCGGTGAGTCACGGTAGGGCTCACCGCGAGTAGGCGTCGGGGTCCTTCGAGAAACCGCAGGTCAGACGCCACAAAGGGGATGCTGCCCGGGCGACGCCATTTTTCGGCGCCCGGGCGAGCACCCCCACGAGCCTCACAGCTCGGTGGTGGAACCACCGGCCGCTGCGATCTTCTCCTTGGCCGACTCGCTGAACGCGTGCGCCGAGATGGTCAGCGACACGCCGCCCAGCTCGCCGGAGCCGAGCACCTTGACCGGGTGGCCCTTGCGGACCGCGCCGGCCTCGGCCAGCTCGACCGGGCCGACCTCGCCGCCGTTCGGGAACAGCTCGGCGAGACGGTCCAGGTTGACGACCTGGAAGACGACCTTGTTCTTGTTCTTGAAGCCCTTGAGCTTCGGCAGGCGCATGTGAATGGGCATCTGCCCACCCTCGAACCGGGCCGGAACCTGGTAGCGCGCCTTGGTGCCCTTGGTACCCCGACCGGCGGTCTTGCCCTTCGAGCCCTCACCGCGACCCACGCGGGTCTTCGGAGTCTTGGCACCGGGCGCCGGGCGGAGGTGGTGGACCTTGATCCCCATTACTCGACCTCCTCGACACTGACGAGGTGGTTCACGGCGAAGATCATGCCCCGAATCTCGGGACGGTCCTCCTTGACCACCACATCGTTGATCCGCTTCAGGCCGAGCGACCGCAGGGAGTCCCGCTGGTTCTGCTTACGGCCGATCTCGGATCGGATCTGGGTGACCTTCAAGCGTGCCATCAGTGCACCGCCGCTTCCGCACGCGCCGCCAGCATGGCCGCCGGCGCCACGTCCTCGACCGGCAGGCCACGGCGCGCCGCGACCTTCTCCGGCGACTCGAGGCCCTTCAGCGCGGCCACCGTCGCGTGCACGATGTTGATCGGGTTCGACGAGCCGAGGCTCTTCGAGAGCACGTCGTGGATGCCTGCGCACTCCAGCACGGCACGCACCGGGCCACCGGCGATGACGCCGGTACCGGCGGAGGCCGGCTTGAGCAGCACGACACCCGCGGCCGCCTCGCCGGTGATCGGGTGCGGAATGGTCGCACCGATCCGCGGCACCTTGAAGAAGTGCTTCTTGGCCTCCTCGACGCCCTTGGCGATGGCCGCGGGCACCTCCTTGGCCTTTCCGTAGCCGATGCCGACGGTGCCGTCGCCGTCGCCCACGATCACCAGGGCGGTGAAGCTGAAGCGACGACCGCCCTTGACGACCTTGGCGACGCGGTTGATCGCGACGACCCGCTCGAGATGCGGGGTCTTCTCGACGGGCGCGTTGCCGCGACCGCCCTCGCGGCGGTTGTCCCGGCGGTTGCCACCCTCGGTGTTACCGCCGGACCCGCCGCCTCGGCGCTGCTGACCAGGCATTGGTCAATTCCTCCTAGAACTCGAGTCCGGCTTCGCGGGCGGCGTCGGCCAGCGCGGCGATCCGCCCCGCGTACTTGTTGCCACCGCGGTCGAAGACGACCTTGGACACGCCCGCGGACCTGGCCCGCTCGGCGAGAAGCGCGCCGACCTTGCCGGCCAGGGCGCTCTTGTCGCCCTCGGCGCCCCGCAGCGAGGCGTCGAGGGTGGAGGCCGAAACCAGCGTGTGGCCCTTGAGGTCGTCGATGATCTGCGCGGAGATGTGCCGCGTGGACCGGGTGACGACCAGGCGGGGACGCTCGGCGGTACCGCGGACGTTCTTGCGGACCCGGAAGTGCCGGCGCGCCTTCCCCACGGCACGCTTGGCGGCGGCGCCGCCGCCATTGCGGCGCTTGAGCAGCGTGGCGGTCACTTCTTACCTGCCTTTCCAGCCTTGCGGCGGATGACCTCGCCCTGGTACTTGACGCCCTTGCCCTTGTACGGCTCCGGCGGGCGGATCTTCCGGATGTTGGCGGCCACCTCGCCGACCAGCTGCTTGTCGATGCCGGCGACCGTGAACTGCGTCGGCCGCTCGACGGTGAAGCTGATCCCGGCCGGCGGGACCACGTTGACCGGGTGCGAGAAGCCCAGGGCGAACTCGAGGTCCTTGCCCTTGGCGGTAACCCGGTAACCGGTGCCGTTGATCTCCAGCGTCTTCTTGTAGCCCTCGGTCACGCCGACGATCATGTTGGCGACCAGGGTACGCGAGAGGCCGTGGAGCTCCTTCGACTTGCGCTCGTCATTGGGGCGGTTGACGTGCAGCTCGCCACCCTCGTGCTCGACCGTGATCGGCTCGGCGACGGTGTGCGACAGCTCGCCCTTGGGGCCCTTGACCTTGACGGTCTGGCCCGTGATGGTGACATCGACGCCGGCCGGGACCGGGATCGACTTACGTCCGATTCGCGACATGTCTAAGTCTCCAGTTACCAGACGAAGGCGAGGACTTCCCCGCCAACGCTCCGCTTGCGGGCCTGCTTGTCGGTCAGCAGCCCCTGGGACGTCGAAATGATCGCGACGCCCAGGCCGCCGAGCACCCGCGGGAGCTCGTCGGACTTGGCGTAAACCCGGAGACCGGGCTTGGAAACGCGCTTGATGCCGGCGAGGCTGCGCTCGCGGTTCTGGCCGTACTTGAGCTCAACGACCAGACGCCTGCCGACGGCGCCTTCCTCGGGCTCCTCGGCCGCCCAGGAGGCGATGTAACCCTCGGCCTTGAGGACCTCGGCGATGTTCGCCTTGATCTTCGAGAAGGGCATGGTCACCTTGTCGTGGTACGCCTGGTTGGCGTTACGCAGACGCGTCAGCATGTCTGCGATCGGGTCCGTCATCGTCATGGGTATTCGTCAACCTTTCTCGCCGGGGTTCCCAGGGGTCCCGGGCCTACGGCGAAGCGGTATTGCAGTCGGTTACCAGGAAGCCTTGGACACGCCGGGCAGCTCACCACGGTGAGCCATGTCCCGCACGCAAACCCGGCACAGGCCGAACTTGCGGTAGACCGAGTGCGGGCGACCGCACTTCTGGCAGCGGGTGTAGGCACGCACAGCGAACTTCGGCTTCGCGGCAGCCTTCAGGATCAGCGCCTTCTTAGCCATGCTCAGTTCTCCTTGAACGGGAAGCCCAGGAGCTTGAGAAGCGCCCGGCCCTCGTCGTCGGTCGTGGCCGTGGTGACCACCGTGATGTCCATGCCCCGCGTCCGATCGATCCGGTCCTGGTCGATCTCGTGGAACACCGACTGCTCGGTCAGGCCGAACGTGTAGTTGCCGTGGCCGTCCAGCTTCTTGCCGTCCAGGCCGCGGAAGTCGCGGATACGCGGCAGCGCGATGGACAGCAGCCGGTCCAGGAACTCCCACATCCGGTCGTTGCGGAGGGTGACCTTCGCGCCGATCGGCATGCCCTCGCGGAGCTTGAACTGGGCGATGGACTTGGTGGCCCGGCGGACGAGCGGCTTCTGACCGGTGATCGTGGTCAGGTCGCGAACCGCGCCGTCGATCAGCTTGGCGTCGCGGGCGGCCTCGCCCACACCCATGTTCACGACGACCTTGACCAGGCCGGGAACCTGCATGGGGTTGCCGTACTTGTACTGCTCCTGAAGCGCGGCGACAACCTCGCTGCGGTACTTCTGCTTCAGGCGCGGCAGAGTCTTTGTCTCGGTAGCGGCAGTCATCAGAGTTCCTTACCGGTGGTACGTGCGATGCGGACCTTCTGGCCGTTGTCGTCGATCCGGTAGCCGATCCGGGTCGGCTTGCCCTGGTCGTCCACGATCTGCACGTTGGAGATGTGGATCGGGGCTTCCTGGGTCACGATGCCGCCGGTCTTCGAACCCCGCTGCGTCGTACGGATGCGCTCGTGCCTCTTGACGCGGTTGACGCCCTCGACCAGGACCTTGTCCTGCCGCGGGTAGGCCGCGATGACCTTGCCCTTGGCGCCCTTGTCCTTGCCGGCGATGACGACGACCGTGTCGCCTTTCTTGATCTTCATGATCAAAGCACCTCCGGCGCCAAGCTGATGATCTTCATGAACCGCTTGTCGCGCAGCTCGCGCCCGACCGGGCCGAAGATGCGGGTACCGCGGGGGTCCCCGCCGTCCTTGATGATGACGGCGGCGTTCTCGTCGAAGCGGATGTACGAGCCGTCCGGACGCCGCCGCTCCTTGCTGGTGCGGACGATGACCGCCTTGACGACGTCACCCTTCTTCACACCGGCGCCGGGGATGGCGTCCTTGACCGTGGCCACGATGACGTCGCCGATGCTCGCGTAACGGCGGCCGGAGCCACCGAGCACGCGGATGCACAGAATCTCGCGCGCACCCGTGTTGTCGGCGACACGCAGTCGCGACTCCTGCTGGATCACTGGGGTCTCCTATGTCTGCCAGTTCTTCGGATCAACGCGCCCGAAGCTTGGCGGAACGATGGTCCGCCGGGCCGGCCGGAGCCGGCCCGGCAAACTCACTTGGCCTTTTCGAGGATCTCCACGACCCGCCACCGCTTGGTGGCGGAGAGCGGACGGGTCTCCATCAGGAGGACCCGGTCGCCGATGCCGCACGCGTTCTGCTCGTCGTGCACCTTGAGCTTGCGGGTGCGCCGCAGAACCTTGCCGTAGAGGGCGTGCTTGACGCGGTCCTCGACCTCGACGACGACCGTCTTGTCCATCTTGTCGCTGACCACCAGGCCCTCGCGAACCTTGCGGGTCGCGCGCACCGGGGTCGTGCTCTCGTCACTCATGCGGTCACCTCATCCGGCGCAACCGAGAGCCCCAGCTCGCGCTCACGCATGATCGTGTAGATCTTCGCGATGTCCTTGCGGACCACCTGCAGTCGACGATGATTGTCGAGCTGCCCGGTCGCGCCCTGAACGCGAAGGTTGAACAGCTCCGCCTTGGCCTCTTTCAGCCGCGAAACCAGCTCCTCGCCGGAGAGTTCGCGCAGCTCGCCGGCCTTAACGCCCGCTGCCATCAGCTTTCACCCACTTCGCGCGTCACGATGCGGCACTTCATCGGGAGCTTGTGGATCGCGCGGCGCATCGCCTCGCGCGCGATCGTCTCGTTCGGGAACGACATCTCGAACAGGATGCGTCCCGGCTTGACGTTCGCCACCCACCATTCGGGAGAACCCTTGCCGGAACCCATCCGGGTCTCGGCCGGCTTCTTGGTCAGGGCCTGGTCGGGGAAGACCGAGATCCAGACCTTGCCGCCACGCTTGATGTGGCGGGTCATCGCGATACGAGCCGACTCGATCTGCCGGTTGGTCACGTACGCGGGCTCCAGCGCCTGAATACCGAACTCGCCGAAGACGACCCGGTTGCCGCCCTTGGACGCGCCGTGGCGGTCCGGGTGGTGCGGCTTGCGGAAGCCCTTCGGGGGCTTACGCGGCATCAGCATGGGTCAGCCCTCCTGCTGCGTTTCGGCCGCGGCCGGAGCAGCGGCGGTGTTCTCGGCGGCCGCCTGGGCCTGAGCCGCGCGACCCGCCTCGGTGCCACCCGCGGTCGTGCCGGACGAACCGGAACGGCCACGGCGCGGACGCTCGGGGCGGTCGGCGCGGTCCCGGCGCGGACGCGCGGGCGCCTCGGTGACGACCTCGCGACCCGGAACGGCGTCGCCCTTGTAGATCCAGACCTTCACGCCGATCCGGCCGAACGTGGTACGGGCCTCGAAGAAGCCGTACTCGATGTTCGCCCGCAGCGTGTGCAGCGGAACGCGACCCTCACGGTAGAACTCCGTGCGGCTCATCTCCGCGCCGCCGAGACGGCCGGAGACCTGCACCCGGATGCCCTTGCAGATCGGGTTCTTCATGGCCGACTGCATGGCCTTGCGCATCGCGCGGCGGAAGCTGACCCGGGAGGACAGCTGCTCGGCGACGCCCTGCGCCACCAGCTGCGCGTCCGACTCGGGGTTCTTCACCTCGAGGATGTTCAGCTGCACCTGCTTGCCGGTGAGCTTCTCGAGGCGACCGCGGATCTTGTCGGCCTCCGCGCCCTTACGGCCGATGACGATGCCCGGCCGGGCGGTGTGGATGTCGACGCGAACCCGGTCCCGGGTGCGCTCGATGTCCACCTTGGAGATGCCGGCGCGCTCGAGGCCCTGGGACATCATCCGGCGGATCTTGACATCTTCGCCGATGTAGTCCTTGTACAACTTGTCGGCGAACCAACGGGACTTCCAGTCGGTGGAAATGCCGAGCCGGAATCCGGTGGGATGAACTTTCTGGCCCATTACTCGGACTCCTCCGTCGTCTGGGATTCCGCCCGCTGGGTTTGGGCGGCCGGCTCAGCCTTCTTGGCCGGCGCGGCCTTCTTCGCGGCGGCGGCCTTCTTGGCCGGCCGCGCGACCTGGACCGCCTCGACGGCGATCGTGATGTGGCAGGTGCGCTTGCGGATCCGGTACGCCCGGCCCTGCGCCCGCGGACGGAACCGCTTGAGCGTCGGACCCTCGTCGACGAACGCCTCACTCACGAGGAGCGCGTCGGGGTCCAGCCGCTCGTTGTTCTCCGCGTTGGCGATCGCCGAGGCGAGCACCTTGTAGACCTGCTCGCTGGCGGCCTGCGGCGCGAACTGCAGGACGGTGAGCGCCTCCTTCGCGGGCAGACCGCGGACGAGGTTGACCACCCGGCGCGCCTTGTTCGGCGAGATGCGCACGTGCCGCGCAACCGCCCGCGCGCCCGGAAGCACCGGAGCGTCGCCCTTGACTGGCATCGCTGTAGCTCCTTGATCCTCTAATCCGTGTATCTGCTTAGCGGCGACGGCTCTTGCGGTCGTCCTTCTCGTGACCCTTGAACGTACGGGTCAGAGCGAACTCACCGAGCTTGTGCCCGACCATGGCCTCGGTGACGAACACCGGGACGTGCTTGCGCCCGTCGTGCACGGCGATCGTGTGCCCGAGCATGTCGGGGATGATCGTCGAGCGCCGCGACCAGGTCTTGATGACGTTCTTCGAGTTCTTCTCGTTCTGGACTTCCACCTTCTTGAGCAGGTGGTCGTCGACGAACGGGCCCTTCTTCAGGCTGCGAGGCATCTTCTACTCCCGTTACCCGCGCTTGCGGGTCGCGTAGCGGCGGCGAACGATCAGCTTGTCGCTCTCCTGGCCCTTCCGGCGGGTACGGCCCTCGGGCTTACCAGCGGGGTTGACCGGATGGCGACCACCGGAGGTCTTACCCTCACCACCACCGTGCGGGTGGTCGATCGGGTTCATGGCGACACCACGGACGGTCGGGCGCTTGCCCTTCCACCGCATGCGGCCGGCCTTGCCCCAGTTGATGTTCGACTGGTCGGCGTTGCCGATCTCGCCGACGGTGGCGCGGCAGCGCACGTCGACGCGACGGATCTCGCCGGAGGGCATACGCAGCGTGGCGTACGCGCCCTCGCGACCGAGCAGCTGGATGCCGACGCCGGCCGAGCGGGCCAGCTTGGCGCCACCGCCGGGACGAAGCTCCACGTTGTGGATCGTCGTACCGACCGGGATGTTGCGCAGGGGCAGGTTGTTCCCCGGCTTGATGTCCGCGCCCGGGCCGGACTCGACCCGGTCGCCCTGCGCCAGGTCCTTCGGCGCCACGATGTAGCGCTTCTCGCCGTCGGCGTAGTGCAGCAGCGCGATCCGGGCGGTGCGGTTCGGGTCGTACTCGATGTGCGCGACCTTGGCCGGCACGCCGTCCTTGTCGACCCGCTTGAAGTCGATCAGCCGGTACTGCCGCTTGTGACCGCCGCCCTGGTGCCGGGTGGTGATCCGGCCGTGGACGTTGCGGCCGCCCTTCTTGGGCAGCGGGACCAGCAGAGACTTCTCCGGGGTGGACCGGGTGATCTCGGCGAAGTCGGCGACGCTGGAGCCGCGACGGCCCGGCGTGGTCGGCTTGTACTTACGGATAGCCATTGATTTACAACCCCTTAGCTGACCGGGCCGCCGAAGGCCTCGATACGGTCACCGTCAGCCAGCTTGACCATCGCGCGCTTGGTCGCCTTGCGCTGACCGAAGCCCGTCCGGGTGCGCTTGCGCTTGCCCTCGCGGTTCGCGGTGTTCACCGTCAGCACGCGCACGTTGAAGATCTGCTGGATCGCGATCTTGATCTGGGTCTTGTTCGCGTCCGGGTGGACGAGGAACGTGTACCAGTTCTGGTCGAGAACGCTGTAGCTCTTCTCGGAGACGACGGGCGCGACGATGACGTCACGCGGGTCGGCGATCGTGGTCACTTGTTCCCCTCCTCGGAGGCCTCGGCCGGCACGCCCAGACCCTGCTCGCCGGTTTTGCTCCCAAGGTCGCAAAACTCGTCGAGAGCGTCCTTGGTGAAGACCACCTCGTCGGCGACCAGCACGTCGTACGTGTTCAGCTGACCCGCCTCGATCAGGTGCACGGTCGTCTCGTTGCGCAGCGACAGCCAGTTCAGCTCGTCGGTGCTGCCGAGCACGACCAGGACCTTGCTCGACTCGGTCGCCTTGCGCAGGGTCGCGACCGCGGCCTTGGTCGACGGCGTCTCGCCGGCGACGAAGGACTCGACCACGTGCACCCGGCCGTCGCGGGCCCGGTCGGACAGGGCGCCACGCAGCGCGGCGGCCTTCATCTTCTTGGGGGTCCGCTGGCTGTAGTCACGCGGCACCGGGCCGTGGACCACGCCACCGCCGGTGAACTGCGGCGCGCGGATCGAGCCCTGACGGGCCCGGCCGGTGCCCTTCTGCTTGTACGGCTTCTTGCCGCCACCGGCGACCTCGCCGCGGGTCTTGGCCTTGGCCGTGCCCTGCCGCGCCGCGGCGAGCTGGGCCACCACGACCTGGTGCATCAGCGGGATGTTCGCCTGCACGTCGAAGATGTCGCCCGGCAGCTCGACCGAGCCCGCCTTCGTGCCCTCGGCGTTGATCACGTCAACCGAGCTCACTTGGCACCGCCCTTCTTAGCCGCGCTGCGGACCAGGATCAGCGAGCCCTTGGGACCGGGCACCGCGCCCTTGACCAGCAGCAGGTTGTTCTCGGTGTCCACCGCCTGCACGGTCAGGTTCTGCACGGTGAAGCGCTTGCTGCCCATCCGGCCGGCCATCCGGACGCCCTTGAAGACGCGACCCGGGGTCGCGCAGGCGCCGATCGAGCCGGGCGAACGGTGCTTGCGCTCGACACCGTGGCTGCTCTTGAGACCGTGGAAGCCGTGCCGCTTCATGACGCCGGCGTAGCCCTTGCCCTTGGTCTTGCCGGTCACGTCGACCGGGGCACCGGGCTCGAACGAGTCGACGGTGATCTCCTGGCCGAGCTCGTAGGCCCCGGCGTCGGTGGTGCGCAGCTCCACGAGGTGGCGCCGCGGCGACACACCGGCCTTGGCGTAGTGGCCGCTCTCCGGCTTGTTGACCTTGCGCGGGTCGACGGCGCCGTACGCCAGCTGGACGGCGCTGTAGCCGTCCTTGTCATCGGTACGGACCTGGGTCACGACACAAGGGCCGGCCTGCACCACGGTCACCGGGACGACTTTGTTGTTGTCCCAGACCTGGGTCATGCCGAGCTTGGCGCCCAGGATCCCCTTAACTTGCCTGTCCATCAGTCCGGATCCCTACAGCTTGATCTCGATGTCGACGCCAGCCGGCAGGTCGAGGCGCATGAGCGAGTCGACCGTCTTCGGAGTCGGGTCGATGATGTCGATCAGACGCTTGTGCGTGCGCATCTCGAAGTGCTCGCGCGAGTCCTTGTACTTGTGCGGCGAACGGATCACGCAGAAACGGTTGATCTCCGTGGGCAGCGGCACCGGGCCAGCAACCTGCGCCCCGGTACGCGTCACCGTCTCCACGATCTTCCGCGCCGAGGAGTCGACGACCTCGTGGTCGTAGGCCTTGAGCCGGATGCGGATCTTCTGTCCCGCCATGGTGGCTTCTGTTTCCTTCTCTCGATGCCGCTACGTGCGGAAACCGGTGGCCTCCGCATGCCGCAGGACCGTCGATCCTGCGTTGTCCGACCCCCGCGGTCGGGCGTGTCGCGCCTGCTGTCGCTATGCAGCCTTTATCAAGCAACTCGATCACGGGGATCTGGAGTGCCGGGCGGGCCATGAACACACCCGGACACCCGGCGAGGGTGGCTGGCTGCCGAAGGCCACCAACCACCCCGCGCGGACGCAACCTGACTAGTATGCCCGATACTCTCCGGCAACGCTAATCGGGGTTACCTTTAACTACTTGTTGATCTTCGTGACCGTTCCGGCGCCGACGGTGCGGCCACCCTCACGGATCGCGAACTTCAGGCCCTGCTCCATGGCGATCGGCTGGATCAGCTTGACCGACATGCTGGTGGAGTCGCCCGGCATGACCATCTCGGTGCCCTCGGGCAGCGTGACGACGCCGGTGACGTCCGTGGTGCGGAAGTAGAACTGCGGGCGGTAGTTCTGGAAGAACGGGGTGTGCCGGCCGCCCTCCTCCTTGGAGAGGATGTAGACCTGGCCCTCGAACTCCGTGTGCGGGGTCGTGGTGCCCGGCTTGATGACCACCATGCCGCGCTCGACGTCCTCGCGCTTGATGCCGCGGAGCAGCAGACCGACGTTCTCACCCGCGCGGGCCTCGTCGAGCAGCTTGCGGAACATCTCGATGCCGGTGCAGACGGTCTTCGTCGACTTCTCGCGGATGCCGACGATCTCGACCTCCTCGTTCGGCTTGAGGATGCCGCGCTCGGCCCGGCCGGTGACGACCGTGCCACGACCGGTGATCGTGAACACGTCCTCGATCGGCATGAGGAACGGCTTCTCGGTGTCACGCTCGGGCTGCGGGATCGCGGTGTCGACCGCGTTCATCAGCTCCAGGAGCTTCTCGGTCCACTCCGCGTCGCCCTCGAGCGCCTTGAGCGCCGAGACGCGCACGACCGGCAGGTCGTCGCCCGGGAACTCGTAGGTGCTCAGCAGCTCGCGGACCTCGAGCTCGACGAGCTCGAGGAGCTCCTCGTCGTCGACCATGTCGCTCTTGTTCAGCGCCACGACGATGTACGGAACGCCGACCTGGCGGGCCAGGAGCACGTGCTCCTTGGTCTGCGGCATCGGGCCGTCAGTCGCGGCGACCACCAGGATCGCGCCGTCCATCTGCGCGGCACCGGTGATCATGTTCTTGATGTAGTCGGCGTGGCCGGGGCAGTCCACGTGCGCGTAGTGCCGCGCCGCGGTCTGGTACTCGACGTGCGCGATCGAGATCGTGATGCCGCGGGCCTTCTCCTCCGGCGCCTTGTCGATCTCGTCGAACGGGGTGTACGGGTTGAGGTCCGGATACTGGTCGTGCAGGACCTTCGTGATGGCCGCAGTCAGCGTCGTCTTACCGTGGTCGATGTGACCAATGGTGCCGATGTTGACGTGCGGCTTAGTCCGCTCGAACTTCGCCTTCGCCACTGGTGTCCTCCTGTGGACTGATCATTACTTTGCCCGGCACGCCCGACAAGGCGACTGGGACTCTGTCGACTGCTCGCGCGCGTGTGGCCCCTGAGAGACCACACGCGCCTCAACGCTTCAGTTGCGGACTCAGGCGCCCGTAGCCTTGGCGATGATCTCCTTCGCGACGCCCTGCGGGACCTCGGCGTAGGAGTCGAACTGCATGCTGTAGCTGGCCCGGCCCTGGGTCTTCGACCGGAGGTCACCCACGTAGCCGAACATCTCGGAGAGCGGCACCAGCGCCTTGACGACCCGAGCTCCGGACCGCTCCTCCATCGACTGGATGATGCCACGCCGCGAGTTGAGGTCGCCGATGACGTCGCCCATGTTGTCCTCGGGCGTCGTGACCTCGACGGCCATCATCGGCTCGAGCAGCGCGGGGTCGGCCTTGCGGGCCGCCTCCTTCATCACCATCGAGCCGGCGATCTTGAACGCCATCTCGGACGAGTCGACCTCGTGGTACTGACCGTCAAGCAGCGTCAGCTTGACGCCGACCAGCGGGTAGCCGGCCAGCACGCCGTACTGCATGGCGTCCTGCGCGCCCGCGTCCACCGAGGGGATGAACTCCTTGGGGATGCGACCACCGGAGACCGCGTTGACGAACTCGTAGGTGGGACCGTCGGCCGACAGCGGCAGGGGCTCCAGCTTGACGATGACCTTCGCGTACTGACCCGAGCCACCGGTCTGCTTCTTGTGGACGTAGTCCAGCTTCTCGACCGTGCCGCGGATCGTCTCGCGGTAAGCCACCTGCGGCTTGCCGATGTTCGCCTCGACGTTGAACTCGCGCCGCATGCGGTCGACGAGGATGTCGAGGTGAAGCTCGCCCATGCCGGCGATGACGGTCTGACCGGTCTCCTCGTCGTTCCAGACGCGGAAGGTCGGGTCCTCCTCGGCCAGGCGCTGGATCGCGGTGCCCAGCTTCTCCTGGTCCGACTTGGTCTTCGGCTCGATGGCGACCTGGATGACCGGCTCCGGGAAGGTCATCGACTCCAGGATGACCGGGTTGGCCGGGTCGCTGAGCGTGTCACCGGTGGTGGTCTGCTTGAGACCCTGGACGGCGATGATGTCGCCGGCCTGCGCGGTGGCGCGCTCCTCACGCTTGTTCGCGTGCATCTGGTAGATCTTGCCGATCCGCTCCTTGCGGTCCTTGGTGGAGTTGACCACCTGGGAACCGGACTCGAGCGTGCCGGAGTAGACCCGGACGTACGTGAGCTTGCCGAGGTGCTTGTCGGTCTGGATCTTGAAGGCCAGCGCCGAGAACGGCTCGGTGTTGGAGGGCTTGCGCTGGATCGGCGTCTCGCCGTCCGTCGCGGTGCCCTCGATGGCCGGGATGTCCAGGGGCGACGGCAGGTAGTCGATCACGGCGTCGAGCATGGGCTGCACGCCCTTGTTCTTGAACGCCGAGCCGCACAGCACCGGGTTGGCCTTGCTCGCGATCGTGGCGCGCCGGATCGCCGCCTTGATCTCGTCCACCGAGAGCTCCTCGCCCTCGAGGTACTTGAGCATGACGTCGTCGTCCACGTCGGCCAGGGTCTCGATCAGCTTCTCGCGCCACTCGTTCGCGGAGTCGACCAGGTCGGCCGGGATCTCCTCGATCGCGTAGTCCTCACCCTTCTGGGTCTCCCCACGCCAGGTGAGCGCGCGCATGTTGATCAGGTCGACGACGCCGATGTGGTCGTGCTCGAGCCCGATCGGGATCTGCAGCACCAGCGGGGTCGCGTTGAGCCGGTCGATCATCATCTGCACGCAGCGGAAGAAGTCGGCGCCGGTCCGGTCGAGCTTGTTGACGAAGCACATCCGGGGGACGTGGTACTTGTCCGCCTGGCGCCAGACGTTCTCGGTCTGCGGCTCCACGCCGGCCACGCCGTCGTAGACCGCCACCGCGCCATCGAGCACGCGCAGCGACCGCTCGACCTCGACCGTGAAGTCGACGTGGCCGGGCGTGTCGATGATCTGGATCGTGTGACCCTTCCACTCGCACTTGGTGGCGGCGGAAGTGATCGTGATACCGCGCTCCTGCTCCTGCTCCATCCAGTCCATGACGGCAGCGCCCTCGTGGACCTCACCGATCTTGTACGTGATGCCGGTGTAGAACAGGATCCGCTCGGTGGTCGTGGTCTTACCGGCATCGATGTGCGCCATGATGCCGATGTTGCGTACGTTGGCGAGCGCGTCTGCGGCGGCCACTTCAATCCCTACTCTTCTTCGTCGTCGTCTCGTGGATCGGTACGACTTGCCGCGTGGCCCGGCGTTGGCCGGGCCGGCGGCGGGGTCTTACCAGCGGTAGTGCGCGAAGGCCTTGTTGGACTCCGCCATCTTGTGGGTGTCCTCACGCCGCTTGACGGCGGCGCCGAGGCCGTTGCTGGCGTCGAGCAGCTCGTTCTGGAGACGCTCGATCATCGTCTTCTCCCGGCGGGCCTTGGAGTACTGGACCAGCCAGCGCAGGCCGAGAGTGGTCTGCCGCGGGGTACGGACCTCGACCGGCACCTGGTAGGTCGCGCCACCGACGCGGCGGCTGCGGACCTCGAGGGTCGGCTTCACGTTGTCCATCGCGCGCTTGAGCGTCACGACGGGGTCGGTTCCGCTCTTCTCCCGGCAACCCTCGAGCGCGCCGTACACGATGCGCTCGGCCAGCTGACGCTTGCCGCCGATCAGGATCTTGTTGATCAGCTGCGTGACCAGCGGGGAGTTGTAAACCGGGTCCGCGACCACCGGGTGGCGCGGAGCGGGGCCCTTACGCGGCATGTCAGCTCTTCTCCTTCTTCGCGCCGTAACGGCTGCGGGCCTGCTTGCGGTTGCGGACACCCTGGGTGTCCAGCGAACCGCGAACGATCTTGTAGCGGACGCCGGGGAGGTCCTTCACCCGGCCGCCACGCACGAGCACGATCGAGTGCTCCTGCAGGTTGTGACCGACGCCGGGGATGTACGCCGTGACCTCGATCTGGCTGCTGAGCTTCACACGAGCGACCTTGCGCAGCGCAGAGTTCGGCTTCTTGGGGGTGGTGGTGTACACGCGCGTGCACACGCCGCGCCGCTGAGGACTTCCCTTCAGCGCCGGCGTCTTGGTCTTGCTCGTCTTCGCCTGGCGGCCCTTTCGGACCAGCTGCTGGATCGTGGGCACCGGGTTTCTCCGCTCCCTTCGGCCGCGTCCTTCTGCGACCGCACCGTCTCGTTATTCCTCTGTGCGCCGGAAGGGGGTCCCTCCGGCACCCGCGGTCGGGCGTGTCGTCCGGCTCACGGTCCCGCCACGCGTTCTGAACACGCGCACCGGGTTTGGTCTCTGTCGTCGTCCCGATCTGGTCGGGCCGACGGGTCTCGGCGTGCTGATACCCCGTCCTGATTTTCGACTCGGGCGCACGCACGAGTTGCCCGGGCAAGCCCGGGCACGGAGGGAAAGAGTACCCACCACAAGCAGCCAGGTCAAAATCGGCAAGTATGCCTGGCGCTAGCTCCTCACGACGGATATCTCCGATGCAAGTGTACCGGGTCCGCCGAGGCGCCATGCCGCGGCATCGGGATACCGGGTCAGAGGGCGGTCAGCTGCCGGCGGACGACTGCTGCAACACCACGGCCAACACCAGGGCGGCCAGCGAGATTCCCGCGCCGACGGCTCCACACGAGATACCGGCCGCCGCGATGCCGCGCCCGGTGAAGCGCACCTGCCCGCTGCCACCGGAGCGGCGGATCTGCCGGCGGGCGACCAGGCCGACCACGATGGCGCCGACCCCGCCGATCACGCTGAGCAGGGTGAAGGCGCCGGCCACCAGGGCGCCCCAGCCGGCCTGGGCGCCGGTCAGGCCGAAGCAGAGGACCAGCAGCGACACCAGGATGGCCGCTATGCCGGCCAGCAGCGAGCCGATGGCCAGGCCCGAGGTCAGCGGCTCGACCCGCAGCTGCACCAGGGCGAACTCGGTGCCCGGCACCGGGTCGACCCGCTCCGGCTGCCACCGGCCGGACGGCGGGGGCGGCGGCACGGGCGCCGAGTACGGATACGGCTGCTGGCTCATGAGTCGAGGATGTCACTCGTCCGTGGCGCGGCGCAGTCCGGGCCCGGCGACAGGCACTAGTCGGTGCCGGGCGCGAAATTCGTGCCGGACGGCGCCGACGCCAGGTGCAGCAGGCCGGCGATCGCGGCCACCACCAGCGTGGCGAGCGCCAGCACGATGCCCGCCCAGGCCAGCCGGCGGCCACGCCGGATCCACGCCGAGCCGGTGAGGTAGCCCTTGGCCGCATACGCGTCCCGGGCGGCCTGACGGGCCAGCAGGAGCGCCACCGTGGCCGGGATCACCCCGCCGACGAACGCGCCGGTCAGGAAGCCCACCAGACCGAGCGCGAAGACCGCCCGCGCCTTCGACGAGGGCGCCGGATCCGGATCGAGCGGATGACGGGTGGACGGTGCGGCTGCGGGCGAGGTCACCACCCCATCTTAGGAACGCCGAGAGGCGGCCGCGCAGTGCGCGACCGCCTCTCGCTAGACGCAACAATCAGCGGTACGACCCGAAATCGAAGTCGTCCAGCGGCACAGCCTGCCCGCTGGCCGGCCCGAAGCCGTAGTCGGTCTCCGGGTACCCGGTCATCGAGTACACCTTGGCCTTGGCCTCCTCGGTCGGCTCGACCCGGATGTTGCGGTACTTGCTGATGCCGGTACCGGCCGGGATGAGCTTACCGATGATCACGTTCTCCTTGAGGCCGACGAGCGAGTCGCTGCGCGAGTTGATCGCCGCGTCGGTCAGCACCCGGGTGGTCTCCTGGAAGGAGGCCGCCGAGAGCCAGGAATCCGTGGCCAGCGAGGCCTTGGTGATACCCATGAGCACCGGGCGACCGGCGGCGGGCTCGCCGCCCTCGCCCACGAGCCGGCGGTTCTCCGACTCGAACAGCGCCCGGTCGACCAGCACGCCGGGCAGGAACTCCGCGGCGCCCGAGTCGATGACCGTCACCCGCTTGAGCATCTGGCGGATGATGATCTCGATGTGCTTGTCGTGGATGAGCACACCCTGCGAGCGGTAGACCTCCTGGACCTCCTGGGTCAGGTGGACCTGGACCGCGCGCGGCCCCATGATCCGCAGAAGCTCGTGCGGGTCGATGGTGCCCTCGGTCAGCTTCTCGCCGACCTCGACGTGGTCGCCGTCGTGGGCGCGGAGCTTGACCCGCTTGGAGATCTTGTCGTACACGATCTCCTCGCTGCCGTCGTCCGGCACCACGATGATCTTCCGCGAGCGCTCGCCGTCCTCGATCCGGATGCGTCCCGGGGTGTCGGCGATGGGCGCCTTGCCCTTGGGCACGCGGGCCTCGAAGATCTCCTGCACACGCGGCAGACCCTGGGTGATGTCCTCACCCGCGACACCACCGGTGTGGAAGGTACGCATCGTCAGCTGGGTACCCGGCTCGCCGATGGACTGGGCCGCGATGATGCCGACCGCCTCGCCGATGTCGACCGACTTGCCGGTCGGCAGCGAACGGCCGTAGCAGGCCGCGCACACGCCGAGCTTCGACTCGCAGGTCAGCACGCTGCGGACCCGGACGTGCTCGACGCCGGCGTGGACCAGCTGGTCCACCAGGATCGAGTTGAGGTCCGCGCCGCGGGGCACCACCAGGTTGCCGTTGGCGTCCTTGATGTCGTCGGCCAGCGTACGGGCGTGCACGCCGGTCTCGGCGTGCGTGTGCACGACGAGCGAGCCGTCCGCCTGCCGGTCCGCCACCTGCATCGGGATCGCGCGGTCGGTCCCGCAGTCCTCCTCGCGGATGATGACGTCCTGCGAGACGTCCACCAGACGCCGGGTCAGGTAACCCGAGTCGGCGGTACGCAGCGCGGTGTCGGCCAGACCCTTCCGGGCGCCGTGCGTGGAGATGAAGTACTCCAGCACGGTGAGACCCTCGCGGTACGACGAGGTGATCGGCCGCGGGATGATCTCGCCCTTGGGGTTGGCCACCAGACCACGGATCGCGGCGATCTGCCGGAGCTGGAGGAGGTTACCGCGAGCGCCGGAGTTGATCATCACCCAGAGCGGGTTCTCCTGCGGCAGCGCGGTCTCCATCTCCTTGGAGATCTCGTTGGTCGCCTTGGTCCAGATCTCGATGAGCTCGCCGCGACGCTCCTCGGCGGTCATCAGACCACGCTGGTACTGCTTGTCGATCCGGTCCGCCTCGACCTGGTACCGGGAGAGGATCTCCGGCTTGCGCGGGGGGCCGATGACGTCGCCCATGCCGATCGTCACACCGGACCAGGTGGCCCAGTGGAAGCCGGCCTCCTTGAGCGCGTCCAGGGTCGCCGCCAGAGCGACCTTGGGGAAGCGCTCGGCGAGGTCGTTGACGATCGCCGACAGCTGACCCTTGCGGATCTCGTAGTTGATGAAGCGGTAGCCCGGCGGCAGCGTCTCGTTGAAGATCACCCGGCCCAGGGTGGTCTCGACGAGCAGCGGCTCGCCCTCGGTCCACTCCTCCGGCGCGTCCCACTTGGCGCCCTTGGCGCCGTTGTCGACGCCGATGACCTCCCGCAGACGGATCTTGACGGGCGCCTGCAGGTGCAGCTCGCCGTTGTCGAAGGCCATCCGCGCCTCGGCGTCCGAGGAGAACACCCGGCCCTCGCCCTTGGCACCGGGCGTGAGGTGGGTCAGGTGGTACAGGCCGATGACCATGTCCTGGGTGGGCATGGTGACCGGCTTGCCGTCGGCCGGCTTGAGGATGTTGTTCGAGGACAGCATCAGGATCCGGGCCTCGGCCTGCGCCTCGGCGGACAGCGGCACGTGCACCGCCATCTGGTCGCCGTCGAAGTCGGCGTTGAACGCCGTGCAGACCAGCGGGTGGATCTGGATCGCCTTGCCCTCGACCAGCTGCGGCTCGAAGGCCTGGATGCCGAGGCGGTGCAGGGTCGGCGCGCGGTTCAGCAGCACCGGGTGCTCGCTGATGACCTCCTCCAGGACGTCCCACACGACCGGACGCTGACGCTCGACCATCCGCTTGGCCGACTTGATGTTCTGCGCGTGGTTCAGGTCCACCAGGCGCTTCATCACGAACGGCTTGAACAGCTCCAGCGCCATCTGCTTCGGCAGGCCGCACTGGTGCAGCTTGAGCCGGGGGCCGACGACGATGACGGAGCGGCCGGAGTAGTCGACGCGCTTGCCCAGCAGGTTCTGCCGGAACCGGCCCTGCTTGCCCTTGAGCATGTCGGAGAGCGACTTCAGCGGGCGGTTGCCCGGGCCGGTGACCGGCCGGCCGCGGCGGCCGTTGTCGAACAGCGCGTCGACGGCCTCCTGCAGCATGCGCTTCTCGTTGTTGACGATGATCTCGGGCGCGCCCAGGTCGATCAGGCGCTTGAGCCGGTTGTTGCGGTTGATGACCCGGCGGTACAGGTCGTTCAGGTCGCTGGTCGCGAAGCGGCCACCGTCGAGCTGCACCATCGGGCGCAGGTCCGGCGGGATGACCGGGACGCAGTCGAGCACCATGCCGAGCGGCGAGTTCCGGGTGTTCAGGAACGCGGCGACGACCTTGAGCCGCTTGAGCGCACGGATCTTCCGCTGGCCCTTGCCGCTGCGGATGATCTCCCGCAGGTTCTCGGCCTCGGCGTCCAGGTCCATGTTCTCGAGCAGCGCCTTGATCGCCTCGGCGCCCATGCCGCCGGTGAAGTACTCACCGAAGCGGTCCCGCAGCTCGCGGTAGAGCAGCTCGTCGGTGACCAGCTGCTTGGAGTCGAGCTTGCGGAAGGTGTCGAGCACCTCGTCGAGGCGGTCGATCTCGCGCTGCGCCTTGTCGCGGATCTGGCGCATCTCTCGCTCGCCGGCCTCCTTGACCTTGCGGCGCACGTCCGCCTTGGCCCCCTCGGCCTCGAGCTCGGCGAGGTCCTGCTCCAGCTTCGCGGCGCGCTTCTCGATCTCCGAGTCGCGCCCGTTCTCGGACTGGCGCTTCTCGGCGAAGATCTCGTTCTCGATCGTGGACATGTCGCGGTGCCGCGCCTCGGCGTCGACGCTCGTGATCACGTACGAAGCGAAGTAAATGATCTTCTCGAGGTCTTTCGGAGCCAGGTCGAGCAGGTAGCCCAGCCGGCTCGGCACACCCTTGAAGTACCAGATGTGCGTGACCGACGCGGCCAGCTCGATGTGGCCCATGCGCTCACGGCGGACCTTGGACCGGGTCACCTCGACGCCGCAGCGCTCACAGATGATGCCCTTGAACCGGACCCGCTTGTACTTGCCGCAGTAGCACTCCCAGTCCCGCTGCGGACCGAAGATCTTCTCGCAGAAGAGTCCGTCCTTCTCGGGCTTGAGGGTGCGGTAGTTGATCGTCTCGGGCTTCTTGACCTCGCCGTGCGACCACTGCCGGATGTCGTCGGCGGTCGCCAGGCCGATACGCAACTCGTCGAAGAAGTTGACGTCGAGCACTTGGACTATCCCTCGTGTTTCATTGCTCGGATGAATTCAAGGCCGGCGGCGGCGGCCCCTTCCGGGGAAGGGGCCGCCATCCGTCAGATCTCTTCGACGCTGCTGACGCCCTCGTTCGGACGCCGGGACAGGTCGATACCCAGTTCCTCCGCGGCCCGGAAGACCTCGTCGTCCGTCTCGCGCATCTCGAGGGCCACGCCGTCGCTGGAGAGCACCTCAACGTTCAGGCACAGCGACTGCAGCTCCTTGAGCAGCACCTTGAAGGACTCCGGGATGCCCGGTTCCGGGATGTTCTCGCCCTTGACGATGGCCTCGTAGACCTTCACTCGGCCGAGCACGTCGTCGGACTTGATGGTGAGCAGCTCCTGCAGCGCGTAGGCCGCGCCGTAGGCCTGCATGGCCCAGCACTCCATCTCGCCGAACCGCTGGCCACCGAACTGCGCCTTACCACCCAGCGGCTGCTGCGTGATCATCGAGTACGGGCCGGTCGACCGCGCGTGGATCTTGTCGTCGACCAGGTGGTTCAGCTTCAGGATGTAGACGTAGCCGACCGAGATCGGGTCCGGCAGCGGCTCACCGGAGCGGCCGTCGAACAGCTGCGCCTTGCCGTCGCCGTTGACCAGCCGCTTACCGTCGCGGTTGACCAGCGTCGACTCGAGCAGCCCCTTGATCTCCGCCTCCTGCGCGCCGTCGAAGACCGGGGTCGCGACGTTCGAGTCCTTGGGGGACTCGTGCGCCTCGATGGCCTTCAGCTGGCGCTTCCACTCGGCGTCGTCGCCCTCGACCGACCAGCCGGTCTTGGCGATCCACCCGAGGTGGGTCTCCAGCACCTGGCCGATGTTCATACGCGAGGGCACACCGAGCGGGTTGAGCACGATGTCGACCGGGGTGCCGTCCTCGAGGAACGGCATGTCCTCGACCGGGAGGATCTTGGAGATGACGCCCTTGTTGCCGTGCCGGCCGGCGAGCTTGTCGCCGTCCTGGATCTTCCGCTTCTGCGCGACGTACACGCGGACCAGCTCGTTCACGCCCGGGGGCAGCTCGTCGCCGTCCTCGCGGGAGAAGGTACGCACGCCGATGACCGTGCCGGTCTCGCCGTGCGGCACCTTCAGCGAGGTGTCACGGACCTCGCGCGCCTTCTCGCCGAAGATCGCGCGGAGCAGCCGCTCCTCGGGGGTGAGCTCGGTCTCGCCCTTGGGCGTGACCTTGCCGACCAGGATGTCGCCGGGGACGACCTCGGCACCGATCCGGATGATGCCCCGCTCGTCCAGGTCCGCCAGCATTTCCTCGCTGACGTTCGGGATGTCGCGGGTGATCTCCTCCGGGCCGAGCTTGGTGTCCCGGGCGTCGACCTCGTGCTCCTCGATGTGGATCGAGGTGAGCACGTCCTGCTGCACGAGGCGCTGCGACAGGATGATCGCGTCCTCGTAGTTGTGGCCCTCCCAGCACATGAACGCGACCAGGAGGTTGCGGCCCAGGGCCATCTCCCCCTCGTCGGTGCACGGGCCGTCGGCGATGACCTGGCCGGCCTCGACCCGGTCACCCTCGAACACGACCGGCTTCTGGTTGACGCAGGAGCCGGCGTTCGAGCGGCGGAACTTGTGCAGCAGGTACGTACGGCGGTGACCATCGTCCTGGTGCACCGTCACGTAGTCGGCGCACAGGTCCTCGACCACGCCGCCGACCTCGGCGACGACCACGTCACCGGCGTCGACCGCGGCACGGTACTCCATGCCGGTGCCGACCAGCGGCGCCTCGGCCTTGACCAGCGGAACGGCCTGACGCTGCATGTTCGCGCCCATCAGCGCGCGGTTGGCGTCGTCGTGCTCGAGGAACGGGATCATCGCGGTGGCGACCGAGGTCATCTGCCGCGGCGACACGTCCATGTAGTCGACCTGCGCGCCGGGCACGTAGTCGACCTCACCGCCCTTCCGGCGGACCAGGACGCGGTCCTCGGCGAACGTGCCGTCGCTGCTCAGCACGGCGTTCGCCTGGGCCTTGATGTACCTGTCCTCCTCGTCGGCGGTCAGGTAGTGGACCTCATCGGTGACGGTGCCGTCCTCGACCTTCCGGTACGGCGTCTCGATGAAGCCGAACGGGTTGACCCGCGCGAACGTCGAGAGCGCGCCGATCAGACCGATGTTCGGACCCTCGGGCGTCTCGATCGGGCACATCCGGCCGTAGTGGGACGGGTGCACGTCGCGAACCTCGAAGCCGGCCCGCTCACGCGACAGACCACCCGGGCCGAGCGCGCTCAGCCGCCGCCGGTGGGTCAGGCCCGCCAGCGGGTTGGTCTGGTCCATGAACTGCGACAGCTGCGACGTGCCGAAGAACTCCTTGATCGCCGCCACCACCGGGCGGATGTTGATCAGGGTCTGCGGCGTGATCGCCTCGACGTCCTGGGTCGTCATGCGCTCGCGGACGACGCGCTCCATCCGGGACAGGCCGACGCGGACCTGGTTCTGGATGAGCTCGCCGACGGTACGCAGACGCCGGTTGCCGAAGTGGTCGATGTCGTCGGCCTCGTAGCCCTCCTCACCGGCGTGCAGCCGGCAGAGGTACTCGACGGTCTTGACGATGTCTTCCTCGGTGAGAACGCCGTTCTGGATCGGGACGTCGATCTCGAGCTTCTTGTTGAACTTGTACCGGCCGACCTTGGCGACGTCGTACCGCTTCGGGTTGAAGAAGAGGTTGTCGAGCAGGGTCTGCGCGTTCTCCCGGGTCGGGGGCTCGCCCGGGCGGAGCTTGCGGTAGATGTCGAGCAGGGCCTCGTCCTGCCCGGCGATGTGGTCCTTCTCGAGGGTGGTCATGAGCAGCTCGGACCAGCCGAACCGCTCCCGGATCTGGTCGGCCGACCAGCCGATCGCCTTGAGCAGGACGGTGACGGCCTGCCGGCGCTTCCGGTCGATCCGGACACCCACGGTGTCGCGCTTGTCGATGTCGAACTCCAGCCAGGCACCCCGGCTCGGGATGACCTTGACGCTGGAGAGGTCGCGGTCGGAGGTCTTGTCCGGCTCCTTGGTGAAGTACACGCCCGGCGAACGGACGAGCTGGCTCACCACGACGCGCTCGGTGCCGTTGATGACGAACGTCCCCTTGGGGGTCATCATCGGGAAGTCACCCATGAACACGGTCTGGCTCTTGATCTCACCAGTCGTGTTGTTGGTGAACTCCGCGGTCACGAACAGCGGCGCGCAGTAAGTCAGATCCTTCTCCTTGCACTCCTCGATCGAGGCCTTGACCTCGTCGAATCGGGGAGACGAGAAGGACAGCGACATAGTGCCGGAGAAGTCCTCAATGGGACTGATCTCTTCGAGGATCTCTGCGAGGCCCGAGTGGGCGTGCGGGTCGTCCGTCGACCGGGCCTGCCATGCCTCGTTACCGACCAGCCAGTCGAACGACTCGGTCTGGAGGGCGAGGAGGTTGGGGACCTCAAGTTGCTCGGTGATCCTGCCGAAAGAGACACGGCGGGGTGCGTAAGCGCTCGACGTACGGCTGGTCTTCGCAGGGCGGGAAGCTGCCAAGATGCGTCCTTCCGAGGACCGGTGCTGCTGATGCGGCTGCAGCTGCGGTATGCAACTGTTTGCGTTGCCCTCGTTTGTAGGCATTACAACGAGCCCCCAGGAAGTCATCCGGATGGATGTCCCGGCAGGGCTCAAGGCAGAAGGCAGCGCAAACTAGCAGTGTAGCCGCTCGGCTAACCGCTGTCCAGCCCACACCAGAGGGCAGCCTGCGGAACGTGTCCCCACTGCCTCTGACCTGCGCCTCCATGGCCAGGGCCTCTGCGTGGGGCCGCTCGAACGCGGCAACTCCCTCGGGTGCCGTCTGCAAATGACCCGGCAACTCTGTCATCCAAAATCGCGGGCCACCCGCAGGGCGGCTGTCGCAAGCGCGGAGAACTTGCTGATGTCAGCGTGCCTGTCAGTGGACACTCAGTCAAGGCCTGCGCCGCGGGTCGGACTCGCGCCGCCTCCCGGCGGGCGCGTCCTAGCGACCATACTCCAGCGATTGCCCGATTAAACCGACTTTGCCGGTCGGGAGCCCGACAGCCGCGCGCAACGCCGCTAGCTGGGACAACGTCCCCCAAAACACGGATGGCGGGGACCCGCCACGGGTCCCCGCCATCCGCAAGGGAAAGCTGTGGAGCGTTAGATCACTTGAGGGTGACCTTGGCGCCCTCACCCTCGAGCTTGGCCTTGGCGGCGTCCGCCTTCTCCTTGTTGACACCCTCGAGGATCGCCTTGGGGGCGGCCTCGACGGCGTCCTTGGCCTCCTTGAGGCCCAGGCCGGTCAGCTCACGCACGACCTTGATGACCTGGATCTTCTTGCCACCGTCGTTCTCGAGGACGACGTCGAACGAGTCCTTCTCCTCCTCGACCGGAGCGGCCGGGGCGGCGCCGCCACCCTGGGCCGCGATGGCGACGGGGGCAGCCGCGGTGACCTCGAAGGTCTCCTCGAACTGCTTCACGAACTCGGACAGCTCGATCAGCGTCATCTCCTTGAACGCGTCGAGCAGCTCGTCGGTGCTGAGCTTCGCCATGTTAGGCAACCTTTCCTAGCTTTTGTGGTGAATGTCGTGCTGGGTCCCGCGCGGCTCAGGCCTCCGCGGAACCGTCCTTCTCGCGCTTCTCCTGCAGGGCGGCCGCGAGGCGCGCCACCTGCGACAGCGGGGCCTGGAACAGGCCGGCCGCCTTGGTCAGGTTGCCCTTCATGGCGCCGGCCAGCTTGGCCAGCAGAACCTCACGAGACTCGAGGTCGGCGATCTTGTTGACCTCGTCGGCCGTGATCGCCCTGCCCTCGAAGACACCGCCCTTGATGATCAGGACGGGGTTGGCCTTGGCGAAGGCCCGAAGACTCTTGGCCGCCTCGACCGGGTCGCCGGAAATGAAGGCGAGCGCGGTAGGACCGGTGAACAGCTCGTCGAGGCCCTCGATGCCCGCGTCGGTCGCCGCCCGCTTCGCGAGCGTGTTCTTCGACACGGAGTACTTGGTCTCCTTGCCGAGCGAACGCCGCAGCTCGGTGATCTGCTTGACCGTAAGGCCGCGGTACTCGGTCAACACGGTGGCCGTCGAACCACGGAAGTTGTCGGTGAGCTCGGCAACGGCGCTGGCCTTGTCGGCCCGGACCGGCTTGTCCGCCATGTCCCTCCTCTCTCAGTGCTCAAAGCCACTGGTCGGGGAGAAGGAACCACAGATGAGAAACGCCCCGGCGCAAGGGCACGGGGCGAGGCGCACGGCTGTCGCTAGGAAAGCCTGCTCACGAACCGTTCTCCCCTGCGCGGGCCGCCCGCATCATGCGGGACCTTCGACCGCGACCTCCGTCGTTTCCGACGTCGGCGCGGCGACCAGCGGTCTATGGGTGGAACTCCGAGAAGAAAGAGTACGCGGTGCCGCCGCCGCCGCCAAATCGGCCCCTCCCGCAACGCCCGTGATCATCAGCCGCCGGCCACAATCCGCCCCCCGCCCCGGCACTGGGTGGGGCCAAGTCAAGCAGGCGCCTCTGACATTTTCGCCCCGTCGTCCACACGCTCCCCAAGCACCGCCAACACCCGCGCCTCCCACTCTCCCGCACGCCCCACCAGGAGCCCCAACCTTGGAGGTTTCGCGTGCGCTCCGAACGCCGGCGCTCCACTCTCGTACTCGCGTTTCGCGATCGTGGAGAGTTCGCGCTCACCCCGCACGCAAGCGCCGCACTCTCGGCGCCGCGGGACTCGACCTTGGGGGAGTTCGCGCGTCCCCGCACGCAAGCACCGCACTCTCGGCGCCGCGGGACTCGACCTTGGAGAGTTCGCGCGCTCGGACAGACTGCCGGGCCGCGAGCCGCCCCCGCCCCGGCACTGGGTGGGGCCAAGACGAACAGGTGGGTGCGACAGTTTCGGGTCGTTGTGCACAGGGCGGACAGGGGTCAGGAGCGGGCGCGGCGTAGCCAGCCGTAACCGGTGAAGGCGGCGGCGCACCACAGCGCTGCCCAGCCGGTCAGGAAGGCGAGGCGGTCGGCGGTCGGCAGGTACTTGCCGTTCAGGGCGCGGGCGGTGGCCATCACCGGGGGCACCAGCCAGGGTGCGATCGAGCCGCTCAGCCCCAGCACCACCACCAGCACCGCGGACACCACCAGGACCGTCACGCCCAGCCGGATGCTGCCCGTGACGGCCCGGCTGGCCAGGGCGCCGACGGCGATCGCGGCCGGGACGGCCAGCAGGTGGGCCAGGACGCCGAGGGCGAGGCCGGCGCCGAGATTCACGCGGGTGTCGATGCCGTTGAACAGCCAGGGGGCGGCCATCGCGGCCACACAGACGGCCAGGGACAGCACCAGGGCGGCCAGGACGCCCGCGGTGGCCTCCCGGGTGGGGCCGATGGAGAGGCGGGCCAGGCGGCGCTGCACGTCGGGCTCGGCGTCCAGCAGCAGCTTGGTGAGCCAGGCGATGACCGGGAAGAGCGCGGCGGCGGAATAGCCATACGCGACGGCGGCCGGGGACGCGCCGCCGCCGTAGATGATGCCCAGTTCGACCAGCACGGCGATCAGGGGAGCCAGCGCTCGGCCGCCGCGCACGAAACCGGCGATCCGCATTGCCACCAGCGGCCTCATCCTCGTACGCCCAAGACACGGTGACCGGATGCGCGCAGCGCGACCACCGCCTGGTCGGCCTCGGAGCGGCGGACCGCGACTTCCACGATCACCTCGTCCTCCTCAGTGGGCGCCGCCGGCGGGGCCGAGGTGGCGTGCAGGGTGCCGTCGGCGACCGTCCAGTGCCGCGCGCCGGGCAGCGCGGTGATCTCGCCGCGGTGGTCGCTGACCAGCACCATGCCGCCGGCCGCGGTCACCTCGGCGACGATGTCGGGGATCAGCGTGCGGGCGACCGAGTCCAGGCCCTCCCACGGCTCGTCGAGGACAAGCAATCCCGGCGGTACGAGGAGGGCTTGCGCGAGCCCCACCTTCTGCGCGGTGCCCTTGGAGAGGTCGGTGAGGCGGGTGCCGGCGTGCTCGGTCAGCAGCAGGCGCTCGATCCACTGGCCGACGGCCGTCTCGGGGGCGCCGCGCAGCTGGGCCATCCGGCGCAGGTAGTCACCGGCGGTGAACGGCTGGTCGGCGGGGAAACGCTCGGGCACCCAGCCGACGATGGCCGGCCGGCCCCGGATGGCGCCCCGGCCCGGGCGCAGCACGCCCGCGGCGAGCTGGAGCAGGGTGGACTTGCCGGCGCCGTTGCGGCCCAGGATCACGACCGTGGAGCCGGGCTCGACCGTCGCCGCCACCTCGCGCAGCGTCCAGTCGGCCCGCCGGGCGTACCGGAACCACACCTGCTCGAAACGCACGGCCGCAAGCCTGCCACAAAGAAGGCCCCCGGGATGTCCCCGGGGGCCTTCCGTAACGATCCAGCTCGATCAGGCCTCGGCCTTGAGGCCCTTGATCACGTTCGGGTCGACCGGCACGCCGGGACCCATGGTGGTGGTGACGGTGACCTTCTTGAGGTACTTGCCCTTGGCCGCCGACGGCTTGACGCGGAGGACCTCGTCGAGGACGGCCGCGTAGTTGTCGATCAGCTGGTCCTCGGAGAAGGACGCCTTGCCGATGATCAGGTGCAGGTTCGAGTGCTTGTCCACCCGGAAGGTGATCTTGCCGCCCTTGATCTCGTTGACCGCCTTGGTCACGTCCATGGTGACCGTGCCGGTCTTCGGGTTCGGCATCAGGCCACGGGGGCCGAGGATACGGGCGATCCGGCCGATCTTGGCCATCTGGTCGGGGGTCGCGATCGCGGCATCGAACTCCAGCCAGCCGCCCTGGATGCGGGCGACGAGTTCGTCGGTGCCGACCTCGTCGGCGCCGGCCGCCACGGCCTCCTCGGCCTTGGCGCCCTGGGCGAAGACGATCACGCGGGCCGTCTTGCCGGTGCCGTGCGGCAGGTTGACCGTGCCGCGGACCATCTGGTCGGCCTTGCGGGGGTCGACGCCGAGGCGCATCGCGACCTCGACGGTGGCGTCGAACTTGGTCGGGCTCGTCTCCTTGGCCAGCTTGATGGCGTCGGCCGGCTCGTACAGCTTGGTGTGGTCGATCTGCTCGGCCGCCTTGCGGTAGCCCTTGCTGCGCTGCATGTTCTCTTACTCCTGTGGTTGATGGCGGGGCACGGTGCCCCTCCCACTCGCTTTCCAACGAAAGCTAGATCTTGGTGACCTGGTTGAAGTTGAGCTCCACCGGCGTCTCGCGCCCGAAGATGGAGACCAGAACCTTCAACTTCTGCTGGTCGGCATTAATTTCACTGATCGAGGCCGGCAGCGAGGCGAACGCGCCGTCGGTGACCGTGACCGAGTCGCCCACCTCGAAGTCGAGGACCTTGATCTCGGGCTTGGCCTTCTTCTCCTCCTGCTCGACGGCCGGGGCGAGCCACTTGAGCACCTCGTCCAGCGAGAGGGGGGCCGGCCGGTCGACCCGGTCGGTGGCGCCCACGAAGCCGGTGACGCCCGGCGTGTTCCGGACGCAGGAGTACGACTCGGGGGTCAGATCCATCCGGACCAGGATGTAGCCCGGGAAGACCTTGTTGTTGACCTGCTGGCGCTTGCCGTTCTTGACCTCGACCTCTTCGCGGGTCGGCACCTCGACCTGGAAGATGAAGTCCTCCATGTCGAGGCTCGTGATCCGGGTCTCGAGGTTGGTCTTGACCTTGTTCTCGTAGCCGGCGTAGGAGTGCACCACGTACCACTCACCGGGCGCGTAGCGCAGCTTCTGCCGCAGCTCCTGCACCGGGTCGAAGTCGTCGTCATCCTCGGCGGCGACGACGACGGCGGCCTCGGCCACCTCGTCCTCGTTGGGCGCGGCCTCGACCGACTCGTCGGTGTCCGCCGTGGCCACCGACGAGAGCTCGTCGGCGGACTGCGCGGTCTCGTCGTCGTACTCAGGCACGCTCGCTCACTTCCAACTAAGTCTTCTGATCACTTACCGCCGAAGGCCCAAAAGATGGCCTTGCCGAACCCGTAGTCGAGGAAGCCCACGATCGTGGTCATGATCGTCACGAACACGATCACGATGGTCGTGTAGGTCAGCAGCTCCTTGCGCGTCGGCCAGATGACCTTACGCAGCTCGCTGACCACCTCACGGAAGAAACCACCGATGCGGCCGAAGAAGCCGGTGCGACGGGCTTCCTTCTTCTTCTTGGGCTCGCCCTTGGTGCGCTCGGCGACGGCGGTGCCGCCACGGCTGACCGGGGTGTCCTCGACATCGTCCTCGGACTCCGCGTCGTCGACGGCGTCGTCAAACACCTCGTCGTCGGCCGGGTCGCCGGCGTCACCGGGTCGATTCCTCTCGGCCATGGCGCCCTACTTCCGTCATCGTGGTGGTGGTCCCCCGTCGGCGCCCGTTTCCGGGGCGGGGGTCGTGCGGACCGCAGTCCCGGGCGGGCACGTCGGGGAGAGTTGCGCAGGGGTGACAGGACTTGAACCTGCAGCCTGCGGTTTTGGAGACCGCTGCTCTGCCAATTGAGCTACACCCCTGTGCGGAACGGCTCCGCCCCCGGATCGCGGCATGCGCGTCCAGGGGGTCACTGCCCCACGGCGGACCAGTGTACGGGTACAGCGCCCGTTAGCCCAACCCGCCCTACCGTTTCCGTACGACGGCTTGTGCCATGGAGAGAACTTTCTCCCCCTGACACGTCGCGGTGAGCGCCAGCCGAGTGTGCCCCTCCTCGGTCTCGCCCTTCACGGTGGCGGAGACGACGACCTCGGTGCCCTCGTCGGTGTCCGGCACCGGGACCGGCCGGGAGAAGCGCACGCTGAACTCGACGACCGCGTCCGCCGCGCCGGCCCAGGCGGTCACCGCGCGGCCCACCAGGGCCATCGTGAACATGCCGTGGGCGATCACCCCGGGCAGGCCCACCGAGTTGGCGAAGCGCTCGCTCCAGTGGATCGGGTTGAAGTCGCCGGAGGCGCCGGCGTAGCGGACCAGGTCGGCCCGGGTGACTCGGAAGGTCTGCGGCTCGAAGGTCATCTGCTACTCCTCCCCGCGCTGCACGAGCTTGGCCCAGACGGTGACCACCGGCTCGCCGGCGTCGGTCGACACGTCGCTGCGGGTGGTCAGGAAGTCGTGCCCGCCCCGGCTGGTGATCTCCTCGACGGTGTTGACGCAGACCAGGGCGTCGCCGGCGACGATCGGCCGGCGGTACGCGAACCTCTGGTCGCCGTGCACCACCCGGCTGTAGTCGATGCCGAGCTCCGGGTCCTCGACGATCTGCCGGTGGCTCGAGGCCATCGTGAAGATGATCGGGAAGGTCGGCGGGGCGACGACGTCGGCGTACCCAAGAGCGCGGGCCGCCTCGGGGTCGAGGTACTCCGGGTCGGCGGCGCCGATCGCGCGGGCGAACTCGCGGATCTTCTCGCGACCGACCTGGTAGGGCTCGGTGGGCGGATACGAACGTCCGACGTAGGACTGGTCCAGGGGCATGCCCACAAACTACTCTGCGCCGCCCTTTCGGACGGCGCAGCAGGTGGGTGGTGCCCAGTGCGTGCCAGATCGGTGCGTGCTGGGTCAGCGCGTCTCGCGGTGCACGGTGTGCCGGCCGTCCCGGGGGCAGAACTTCTTCAGCTCGATGCGGTCGGGGTCGTTACGCCGGTTCTTCCGGGTGATGTAGTTCCGCTCCTTGCACTCCGTACACGCCAGGGTGATCTTCGGACGGACGTCGGTCGCCTTGGCCACGGCAAGGTGCCTTCCTGCTCACGGGTTAGTTCAACGACATGCAAGCGTAGACGCTCGACACGCCGATCTGCAAAAGACTGCTAGTAGCGGTGGCCGGACTTGAACCGGCGACACAGCGATTATGAGCCGCTTGCTCTGCCAACTGAGCTACACCGCCGAGCCAGGCTCAAGATCCAGCGCCGGCGGCGGGGAAAGAACCCGGTAGAGCCCCCTTACGGAATCGAACCGTAGACCTTCTCCTTACCATGGAGACGCTCTGCCGACTGAGCTAAGGGGGCTTGCGCACGCGCTTTCGCTTGCTGCGCAGAGAAGACAATACACGGCCCGGGTTCCCGGGTGAAATCGGGGTCAGATCACCGCGCGCAGCCGCCGGACCTCGCCCGTCGGGGTCGACTCGGGCTCGGTCTGGGCGCTGAACCAGGCCTCCAGCCGCTCGTACGGCAGCGGGCGGCTGAACAGATAACCCTGGCCGATCTCGCAGCCCATCTCCTCCAGCAGGTCGAGGGTCAGCTCGCTCTCGACCCCCTCGGCGACCACGGTGAGACCGAATTCACGGGACAGGCTGACCACCGCCCGTACGATCGCCAGGTCGCCCGAATCGGTCGCCATGCCCTGCACGAAGCTGTCGTCGATCTTGACCTCGTGCACCGGCCACTGCCGCAGGTACGACAGCGAGGACGCGCCCGTGCCGAAGTCGTCGACGCTGAGCCGGACGCCGAGATCACGCAGCCGGTAGAGGGTCGGCAGCACCCGCTCGATGTCGCCGAGCATGCCCGGCTCGGAGATCTCGAAGGTGACCTGGGCCGGGGCCACGCCGTACCGCTCCAGCTGCTCCGCCACCATGTCGGGGAAGCGGGAGTCCAGCAGGGTGCGGACCGACAGGTTGACCGCGATGGAGAGCGGGCGATCGGCCTCGGCCCACTCCCGGCAGCGGCGCAGGCCCTCGGTGAGCACCCGTTCGGTGAGCCGGGCGAGCTGGCCGGTGTGCTCGGCGACCGCCACGAAGTCCTCCGGGGCGACCTCGCCGTGCGCGGCGTGCGTCCAGCGGGCCAGGCACTCGACGCCGACCAGGTGCCGATCGGCCAGCGTGACCTTGGGCTGGAAGTAGACATCCAGCTCGTCCCGGTCGAGGGCCTTGCGGAGATCGGCGGCTATCCCGAGCCGGCGTACCGCGCGGGACTCAAGGGCGGGGTGGAACAGCTGGACGCCGTACGGGAGGACCTTGGCGGCGTTCGCGGCGAGCTCGGCCCGCTGGATCAGCGTCTCGGGGTCGGCGCCGTGATCCGGGTAGACGGACACCCCGACGGCCGTGTCCACATCCAGCGTGAGGCTGCCGACCGTCATCGGCCCGCGCAGCTGCTCGCGCATCTCGGTGGCGAGCCGGACGGTCGCGTCGACGCTCTCGGCCCGCTGGGTCACCACGAACTCGTCGCCGCCGATCCGGCCGACCAGGGCGCCCGGGCCGGCGATCGCGCGCAGCCGCTCGGCCACCTCGGCGAGCAGCTTGTCGCCGGCGGCGTGACCCATCGACTCGTTCACGTCGCGCTGCCCGTCGACGTCGAACAGCAGGGTGGCGACCACCTCGGACTCGGCACGCACCTTGACCGCCTCGGCGAGCGCGTCGGTGATCCGCCGGCGGTTGGGCATGCCGGTGAGCCGGTCGTGGTACGCGTCGTGCCGCAGCCGCTCGACCAGCCGGGAATTCTCGACGGCCGCGGCCGCGTGCGCCGCGATCGTCTCGAGCACCTGCGCGTCGGGCCCGCGGAAGACGCGGGTGTCGCCGATCCGGTTGATCACCTCGAGGCTGCCGATCGTGGTCTGTCCCGATCGCAGCGGCACGATCACCACGTCTTTGATCTTGAAGGCCCGGAGCTCGTGACGAAGGTCCTGAGTCTCCTTGAAGCTCGGCCCGACCGCGATGGTCTGCCCCTCGGCGATCGCCCGGTCGCGAATCGCGGGCGGCGTCAGCGACAGGTCGAGCAGGCCTTTGTTCTCCACTCGAGCCGTCAGCAGCATTTCGGGATGCCGGCCCTGCGGGGCCAGCCACAGCGTCGCGTACTCGGCCCGCATCAGCGCTCGGACCCGGCCGAGCAGCACATCCGGGAGGCCGGTGTCGGCGCCCTCCTCGCGGACCGCCTTGGTGAGCTCGTAGACGTCGCTGAGGGTGCGGTGCTGCCGGAAGAACTCGGCGAACGACCGGAGCATCAGGACCAGCGCGGCGACCAGGACGAGCAGCAGAAGCGCCGCCCACGGGGTAGCGACCATGGCGACCAGGAAGACGAGCCCGATCACGATGTTGACGCTCGCGATGGCCAGCGCCGGGCCTATCCCGCGCAACGCGTCCTGACCGGCCCGGACACCCTGGACGGCGGCCATCACGCCGGCCAGGCAGAAGAAGTCGAGCACCGTGTTGATCAGCAGGGCCGTGGCGATCACGCCCCACGTCGCCGGGCCCGCGCCCTTGATGTCCGGCAGCGCGGCGATCACCAGGAGCGCGGCCGCGATCGTCGCCGACACCTTGGCGACGTTGAACCACATCTTGACCGGCGTGATCACTGCGGAACGCAGCAACTGAGTGCCGAGCGAGGCGCCGCCGACTACGAGAATGACCATCGGCGGTGGCAGGAAGTACAACACCAGAACGAGCGGGACCTCGGTCAGGATGATGCTGTACGTGCTGCGGCGGATGACGACGTTGAAGACGCCGACGTAGACCAGGGAGATCCCGGCGAGCGCGACGAGGCCGGCCGGCCAGGAGTCATACCAGTCCGGGCGCTCGGCCCAGAACCAGGCGAAGCAGGCCGCGGCGAACAGCGCCAAGGGGCCCGTGATCAGCCATGCGTACTGCGCGGAATGCTGACGGCCCCGCGGACGCCTGGCCATAACACTCCCTTGTCAGTCGAGGCCGTCGGCCCACACCCGGGTCGCTCGGCCCAGCGGGAGGCTCAGTCCCAGTCCACGATGAGAGCGGCGAACTCAGTCGCGGCAGAGTGGGCCTGATCGGCGCCCCCGGTAGCAACGCCGACGCCGCCGAAGACAACGGCAAGCACGAGAACTAGACGCGCGACGCGGCCCAGCTTCTTTGCGAACATGCCTGACTCCTGTGACCTCGAACGCGAACACGGTGTTACGCAACCTGTGGTGGGTCACATGATGGTGCCACACCCGTTGTGCGACAGGGAGTGTCCAGCGGCGGGTCGAGGCCGCACATACCGAAATCCTGACCGAACGGCTGAGGTTCACGGGGGAGCTGGGACCGAAAGATTGATGGCTTTCGGTCGGATTTAACGGCAAAAAAGAATGCTATTCACCTCGTGTCCGTCAAGATCACTTGACGTCAAGTCGGCCTGACGGGCAGGCTTTCCCGATGACTGCCTCACCGGACGAACTGGAGCGAGAGCACACGCTGTCGACCGCCACGACGCGGTACGACGAGCTGCGGATGCGGGATGCGCTCGCCGCGGTGGCCGGTGGGACACCCGGCGACGACGTTGCTCCGGCGCTCAGCCGCGACGAGGCGCTCGAGATGCTCGCGCTCAGCGAGGTGGTGATCCGCAAGGCCGGGTACGGCCGGCAGGCGATGGTACGGGCGGCCCGCGGCGCCGGGGCATCGTGGACCCAGATCGGGACGGCCCTGGGCAGCAGCAAGCAGGCGGCCTGGGAGGCGCACACCCGCTGGATCGAGGAGCAGGCCCGCCAGCACGACCGCACCGGCTACGAAGGACTCGCCCCCGACGCGGTCGCGGAGGCACGCGACCTGGCCGGCGAGGCGGACTCCTAGGCTCCGGTCGCGGCCGGCCGGTCGGTGGCGCTGTACTGCGACCAGGAGCCGGGGTAGAGCTTTCCGGGCGCGAAGCCGGCCCGCTCGAGGGCCAGCAGGTTGTGGCAGGCGGTCACGCCCGACCCGCAATACGAGACGACCGTCGCGCCGTCGGTGACGCCGGCCGCGAGGAACCGGTCGCGCAGCTCGGCGGGAGGCAGGAAGAGGCCGGTGGCGTCCACGTTCTCCCGGGTGGGCAGGCTGCGGGCGCCCGGGATGTGGCCGGCCCGCGGATCGATCGGCTCGGTCTCGCCGCGGAACCGCTCCGGCTGCCGCGCGTCGAGCACCACGAACTCGGCGCGGGTGGCGTCCTCGATGTCGGCGAGCCGCTCGCTCGGCCAGGGCCTCGCCTCGAAAACCCCGGGAGCGCGCGGCGGCGTCGTGGTTTCCAGCTTTTCCGCGTACGCGTGGAGCCCGCCGTCCAGGAGCGCGGCGTCGTGGCCGGTGGCGCGGAGCATCCAGACCAGGCGCGCGGCCATCACGCCGCCGGCATCGTCGTACGCGATCACGATGGTGTCGTCGCTCAGGCCGAGAGCCGCCATCCGCTCGGCGAACGCCTCGGGGGTCGGGAGCGGGTGCCGGCCCTCGGCCGGGCCGGCGTGCGCGGCCAGATCGGTGTCGACATCCACGAAGATCGCGCCCGGCAGGTGGCCACCCTCGTAGGCGGCGCGGCCGGACCGGCCGTCGAGGTAGTAGCGGACGTCGGCGAGCAGCACCCGCTCGGGATGCGCGCGGACGAAGTCGGGGCCGACCACCGGATCGATCACTGCCGCTCCTCGTTGTTCACCGTTCTTACTGAGGAGGGTGGTGCTTTTCCTCGGCGTACGCAATCGTGGTTTTGATCGCTTTTAGCCGTTTCCCCTGCCGCCGTGGCGCCCGTTCCCGGCGAAACGGTCGCGGTGCCCACGCGGGCGGAAACGGACCACCGCCACCGCCACCAGGGCGATCGCCACCACCGTGGTGAGCAGCGTCACCAGCCCGCCGCCCCACGCCGTGCCGAACACGATCAGCGCGAGGCCCACGCCGAACAGCAGGTGATAGCAGCCGGCGTCGCGCACGGTACGGAACGCGCGCGTGGTCGCGTCCGGCGCGCGCCCGGTGACCAGCATGCCGGCCCCGAACGCGGCCAGGACCATCCCGGCCACCCCGCCGACCACCATGGTCCACGTACTGGCGCTCATGGCCTCAGTCTGCCGCCGGGGTCGCCCCCGGCGGCGGCAAATCGGTCAGCGGTAATTCGTGAACTGCAGGGCGACGCCGAAGTCCTCGGCCTTGAGCAGGGCGATCACGGCCTGCAGGTCGTCCTTCTTCTTGCCGGTGACCCGCAACTGGTCGCCCTGGATCTGGGCCTGCACGCCCTTCGGGCCCTCGTCGCGGATCTTCTTGCTGATCGCCTTGGCCTTGTCGGTCTCGATCCCCTCGACCACCTTGCAGTCGATCTTGTACGTCTTGCCGGACTGCCGCGGCTCGCCGGCCTCCAGCGACTTGAGCGAGATGTTCCGCTTGACCAGTTTCTCCTTGAAGACGTCGAGGGCGGCGATCGCGCGCTCCTCGGTCTCGGAGGTGATGGTCACGCCCTCCTCCCCCGACTTGGCGATGCCGGTGCCGGTACCCCGGAAGTCGAACCGGGTGCCGAGCTCCTTCTCCGCCTGGTGGAACGCGTTGTCGACCTCCTGCCTGTCGACCTTGCTGACGATGTCGAAGGACGGGCTGGCTGCCATGATCAGACTCCTGCGGGCTGGCGTACGTCGATGTATGCGGAGGGCCGGACGCGGACCGCCCCATGCCGACCGTACCCGGTTGCAATCGGGGGCGGCGGTACGGCTATCCTGTTGTCCGCTGCTGTGCGAAGGCACAGGAGCGTTCCCAGGCGGGTTGCCCGAGCGGCCAATGGGAGCGGACTGTAAATCCGTCGCGAAAGCTACGAAGGTTCGAATCCTTCACCCGCCACCCTGGGACGGCAAGGCCCCTCATCTGCTGACACCGGCGGAGAGGGGCCTTCTTCGTCAGGCGTCCAGCCGCAGGATCGTCTCCTCGATCTCGGTGCCGCGTGCCGACGCGTACGAAATCTCGGTGGCTTGGGGTTGGAAGCCCGCTTTGCGCAAGACCCGCAGTGAGCCCAGGTTGTCGCTGGCGGCTCGGGCGTGCAGGGGGCGCTCGGTCACGATGCGCAGGAACAGCTCGAGCGCCTGGCTGGCGATGCCTCGGCCCCACAGCGGGCGGTCGATCCAGTAGGCGACGTCGAGGTCGCCCTCCATCCGGAAGGCGCCGATGTTCCCCGCCACGGCGCCGTCGTAGGTGATCGCCCGGCTGGTGATGGTCGGGTCGGTGCGGATGCGGGTCAGGTAGGTGTCGAAGCGGGCCCGGTCGGTGGGGTCCTCGGGGGTGAAGGCGGCCATGCGGACCGACTCGGGGTCCTGCATCATGCGGAAGAGGGCGTCGGCGTCGGTGTCCACGAGGGGGCGCAGGGCGATCACGGGCATGGCGGGGACGGTAGCGGCTGTTCAGCGAACTCACAGCCCCAGGCGGATGAAACGGCCGGTCAGGGGCGTTTTGCAGGGTGCGGGTCCGAAGGGACCGCAGACTGAGGAGTCGCATTGTCCAGCCATCACAACGGCCTCAAGACCGCCGCCCTGCTGGGTCTGCTGACCGCGTTGATTCTCGCGGCCGGGTATTGGCTCGGTGGTAGCGCCGGACTGGTGATCGCGGTGGTCATCTCGCTGGGGATGAACGCGTTCAGCTACTTCTACTCGGACAAGCTCGCGCTGCGGGCGATGCGGGCGCAACCGGTCAGCGAGGCCGAGTTCCCCGCGCTTTACCAGATGGTGCGGGAGCTGTCGCAGACCGCGGGGCAGCCGATGCCGCGGCTGTACGTGTCGCCGTCGAACCAGCCGAACGCGTTCGCGACCGGGCGGAACCCGGAGCACGCCGCGGTGGCCGTCACCGTGGGCATCACCCAGCTGCTCGACCGGCGTGAGCTGCGCGCGGTGATCGGGCACGAGCTGTCGCACGTCTACAACCGGGACATCCTGATCTCGAGCGTGGCCGCGGCGCTGGCCGGGATCGTCACGATGCTCGCGCAGCTGGCGATCTTCCTGCCGCTGGGCGGCTCGGACGACGACGACCGGCCGAACCCGGCGGCGCTGCTGGCGATGCTGATTCTCGGGCCGCTGGCCGCTTCGATCATCCAGCTGGCGATCAGCCGGAACCGGGAGTTCCAGGCGGACGCGTCCGGCGCCGAGCTCACCCGCGACCCGCTGGCCCTGGCCAGCGCGCTGGAGAAGATCCAGTACGGCGCGCGGCGGCTGCCGTTGCCGGCCGAGGGGCAGCTGACCAGCGCCGCCCACCTGATGATCGCCAACCCGTTCCGCAGCGGCGGCATCTCGGCGCTGTTCTCCACCCACCCGCCGATGGAGCAGCGGATCGCCCGGCTGCGCGAGCAGGCCGGCGCCATCCAGCTGTATCGGTAATCACTCGCGGCTGCGGACCCTTCGACGTTAGGGTCGGTCCCCGGTAGGGGTCGTTACACGTCGAAGGAGTTCCGCAGTGCGCCAGTACGTTGACGTTTGGCGCATGCCCGGCGGGCGAACCCTGCTGGCGGTGGGCATCCTGGCCCGGCTCGGCATCGGGATGACCCCGCTGGCACTCCTGCTTCTCGTCCAGCAGACCACCGGCCGCTACTCCTCGGCCGGCCTGGCCGTCGGCCTCTACGCGCTGGCCGGCGCGGCGGTGAGCCCGATCGCGGGCCGGCTGGCCGACCGGATGGGGCCGGCACCGATCCTGCTGCTCACCGCCGTGCTGCACCCGCTCGCGCTGATCGCGCTGGTGGTCGACAGCCGCGACTTCCTGGTGACCGCGGCGTTGGCCGGCGCCACCTATCCCCCGCTCACCGCGGCGATCCGGCGCGGCTGGACCGACATGACCGAGGTCGGCGGCGGGAACCATCACCTGCGCGGGGCCGCGCTGGCCGCCGAGACCTCGCTGTTCGAGCTGGTCTTCGTGCTCGGGCCGATGCTGGTCTCGGCGCTGGTCGTGGTCACCCACCGGCCGGCGACGGCGCTGGTCGGCGCGGCGGCGGCCACCTTCGTGGGCACCGCTTGGATCGCCCGGCTGCCGGTGATGCGGCAGTGGCACGCTGTGAAGAGTTCGGCCAAGGGGCTGGGGCCGCTCAGGTCGCGCGGGTTCCCGGCGTTGCTGATCTGCGTGGTGGCGCTGGGCATGGCGTTCGGCGCGGCCGGGGTGATCGTCCCGGCGTACGCGAACCAGCACGGCGGCGGCGACGGCCTGGGCGGCATGCTGCTGGGCGTGTGGGGCGTGGGCAGCGCGATCGGCGGGATCTGGTTCGGCACCCGGCGGCCGGCGATGCCGCTGCCGAGGCAGTTCGCCTGGCTGCTCGGCGCGGTCGCGGTGAGCTTCCTGGTGCTGACCGTCATGCCGAGCCCGCTCTGGCTGGGGATGGCGCTGGTGCTCGGCGGTGCGACCATCGCGCCCGCGCTGACCGTGGAGAACACGCTGGTCGGGCGGTTGGCCCCGACGGCGATGCTGAACGAGGCGTACACCTGGATGGTCACCGTCTCGGTCGGCGGCAGCGCCGCGGGCGGGGCGGTGGCCGGCGCGATCGTCGACCAGCCGGGCGGGTTGCCCTGGTCGTTCGTGTTCGCGGGCAGCGTGCTGGTGATCGCGGCGCTGGTGGCCGCGGTGCCGCGCGGATCGATCGCCCGGGCCGACCGGCGGGCCGAGGACCGGCTCCGCGCGGCGATCGCCGCCGAGGCCGCGTAGATTTCCGGGTTTTCCCCCTGCCGCGCGCCGGTTCCGCTCGGTTAGCCTGGCCCGGTCGACGGGCGGCGGCGCGAGGGAGTGTCCGATGGGGAACGATGTCGAGCGGCTCCGCGCCGCCGACTCGGATCGGGAGAAGGTGGCCGAGCAGCTCAAGGCCGCTCTCGACGAGGGGCGGCTCACCCTGCAGGAGTACGACGAGCGGGTCGGCGAGGCGTACGCGGCGAAGACGTACCAGGAATTGCTGGTCCTGCTCACCGACCTGCCCAAGCCCGGGGTGAGCGCCGCCGAGATCGCCGCGCGCCGCCAGGCCGAGGAGCGCCGCAAGGGCCGCCGGCTGCCGACCGCGCTGCTCGTGCTGTGGACCATCTGGGCCGCGCTCACGGTGGTCAACCTGGTGGTGTTCGGGCTGGTCGCGGCGACCGTCTCCGGCTCGCTCTACCCGTGGCCGGTCTGGATGCTGGTGCCGGGCGCGGCGCTGGGGGCGGTCACCGTGGGGGTGCAAGCGATCCGCCATCAGCAGCGGTCGCGCTAGGTTAACCAGGTGACGAGCTCCACCCGTGTTCCGCTCTCCGTGCTCGACCTGGCCACGGTTCGCGAGGGACACACCAGCGCCGACGCGCTGCGCGGCACCATCGAAATCGCCAAGACCGCCGACGACCTGGGCTATGCCCGCTTCTGGCTGGCCGAGCACCACAACATGCCGGCGGTGGCGTCGACCGCGCCGCCGGTGCTGATCGCCGCGGTGGCGGCGCAGACCCGGCGCATCCACGTCGGCTCGGGCGGCGTGATGCTGCCCAATCACATGCCGTTCGTGGTGGCCGAGCAGTTCGCGGTCCTGGAGGCGCTGCACCCGGGACGGATCGATCTGGGCATCGGCCGGGCGCCGGGCACCGATCAGGCGACCGCGGCGGCGTTGCGCGGCGTCTCGCCGTACCTGACGGTCGAGCGGTTCCCCGAGCACCTGCAGACGTTGCTGGCGCTGCTCGGCGACGAGCGGATCGACGCCGGGGAGGCCGCGCGGCTGCGGGCGACGCCGGCCGCTGCCACGTACCCGGAGATCTGGATGCTGGGGTCCTCGACCTACGGGGCGCAGGTGGCCGCGGCGCTCGGACTGCCGTTCTGCTACGCGTACCACTTCGCGATCAGCTCCGATGTGGACTCGGCGCTGCACCTCTACCGGAGCGGGTTCAAGCCGTCGCCGCGGCTGTCCGAGCCGCACGTCATGGTCAGCGCGTCGGTGATCGCCGCGGAGACCGCCGAGGAGGCGCGGTTCCTGGCCGGCCCCAGCCGGGTCATGGCGTTGAGCCTGCGCACCGGGCGGCTGGGGCCGATCGTCTCGCCGGAGGCGGCCGCGGCGGTGGAGCTGACCGACCTCGATCGCGCGATGCTCGACACGCTGCCCGGCACCCAGTTCGCGGGGACCGGCGAGGACGTGGCCGAGGGGCTGGCCGACCTGGTCGCGCGGACCGGGGCGGACGAGCTGATCCTGGCCGGCACGGTCCACGACCCGGCGACGCGGCAGGACACGCTGGTCCGGGTCGCGAAGGCGTGGGGCCTTTAATCGGGTGCTTCTCGTCACGCCGGCGGGAAGGATGGTGGCATGTGGGAGCTGACCGAGGACGTCGACGCGTTCGCCGCCACGGCGGGTGACTTCCTGAGATCAAGACCCGTCGAGCACACCGTCTTTCTCACGCTGGTCGATACCTTGCGCCGGCGAGGCTTGCGGGCGTACGGGCCGGAAGCCCCGATCTTCGGCAGTTGGCGGCCGGGTGGCGGCGCCACCGACGGCGTCCTGCTGCAGACCCCGCCGTACCCGATGATGTTCTCCCGTCTCCCCGCCGGAGCCGTGGCCGCCGCGCTCGACGCCGTCGCCGGCCGGCCGTTGCCGGGGGTGAACATGATGGTCGCCGACGCCGAGGAGTTCGTCGCCGGCTGGCCCGCCAAGGCGCGCCCGGGGTTGCGGGTCCGGCTCTACCGCCTCAAGACGCTGATCCCGCCGCCCCCGCCCGGCGGCCGCGCCCGGACGGCCGACGCGAGCGACCGCGACCTGCTGCTGCGCTGGTTCCCGGCGTTCCACGAGGAACTCGACGACGTCAGCGAGACCGACTACGGCGCGGTCGTCGACGACCGGCTGGCGTACGGCGGCATCGCCCTGTGGGAGGTCGACGGCGTACCGGTCTCGATGGCGTCCCGCTCCCGGCTCGACGCCGGGATGGTCCGCATCCAGATGGTTTACACGCCGCGGGACCATCGCGGGCACGGGTACGCGGCCGCGGTCACCGCGACGGTCAGTCAGGCGGCGCTCGATCAGGGCGCGGCCGAGGTCGTGCTCTTCACCGACCTGGACAACCCGACCAGCAACGGGGTGTACCAGCGGATCGGCTACCGTCCGGTCCTCGACCGCGTGGTGATGGAGTTCTCGTCATGATCGATGGCAAGGTCGTCCAGGTGAATGTCGGGGTCCCCCGCTCCAACCCGGCCAAACAGCTGGCGATGACCGGGATCGACAAGCGGCCGGTCGACCGCCCGGTGTATGTGCGAGCCCCCGGGCCGAAGACGACCGGGCTGCACAGCGGGCTGGTCGGCGACCCGATCGGGGACATCAAGCACCACGGGGGCAACGACCAGGCGGTCTACGCGTACGCCCGGGAGGACTACGAATGGTGGGAGCAGGAGCTGGGGCGGCAGCTGGCCGGCGGCGCCTTCGGGGAGAACCTGACCACCGAGGGGATCGACGTGAACGGGGCGTTGATCGGGGAGATCTGGCGGATCGGGGACGAGCTGGAGCTGCAGCCGACGTTCGGGCGCATTCCGTGTGCGACGTTCCAGGCCTGGATGCAGGAGCGGCAGTGGCTGAAACGGTTCACGCAGGCGAACCGTACCGGCGCCTACCTGCGGGTGATCACGCCCGGGCACGTACAGGCGGGCGATGAGATCACGGTCATCTACCGGCCGGCGAAAAGCGTGAGCATCGCCGAAGCGTTCGGCATCTACATGCTGGAGCCGGGGTCGCTGGCCCGTCTGCTGGAGGCTGAGTCGCTGCCGGACGACCTACGCGAAGAGGTGGAGGACCGCATCAGCCGGATTTGATCTCGCTGCGCAGCACGCGGACGAAGCCCAGCACGCCCGGCAGGACGACCCAGATGAGCGCCGCCGTAGCGTACTGCGCCCACTCTCTCGCGGTCACGTCGTGCAGGTAGATAGCGGCCTGCGCCTTCTGGAGATCCAGCCAGGAAGCCGCCTCCTTGAGTCCCGAGACGGCCGTGAACAGCAGGCTCGACAGGTTCGGCACCACGTAGTAGACGACGATGGCGGCCGCGCTGCCGAGCAGCAGCATCCCGTACGCGAGGCCCTGCAACAGGCCGACCAGCAGGACGACCACGATGTCGCGGTAGCCGCCCACGCCGAAGGTCCAGTCGCCGGCGCCGTCGCGCAGTGCCACTCCGAGGAGGTTGCCGATCGCGGCCGAGAGGAAACCGACCGCGATGACCGCGATGCCGAGCAGCAGCGTCGCCGTTGCCTTGGCCAGCAGGACCCGCCGGCGGTTCGGCTCCAGCGTGAAGGTGAGCAAGCCGGTGCGCTGGCTCCACTCCGTGGTCACGGTGAGAATGCCCAGGATCGGCAGGATGATCCGCTCCGGGCTCGACGTGACGTCGATGAATTGGCTGTACGTGAGGGTGGCCGGCCTCGCGATGATCAGCATCCCGGCCACCACCGCCGGCATCACCGAGAAGATGACGATCAGCAGCCACCTGCCGGCCCGGGTGTCGATGAGCTTGCGCAGCTCGGCCCGCAGTTGGCGGCCGAAGGGCACGCCCGCACGGCCGGTGATCAAGTTGCTCATCGCCGCGCTCCTTCCATCGAGTCCTCGCGTGCGTGGTCCGCGGTGAGCCGCAGGAAGATCTCCTCGAGCCCGCCGGCCGCGGCGGGCCGCAATTCTTCGAGGACGATCCCCGCCGCCATCGCGGCGCGGGCCACCTCCCCGGGCGGCGCCGAGACGGTGAGACTGTCCCCCGGGGCGCGGGTGAAGGCCAGCCCGGCCTCGCGCAGGGCCGCGGCCAAGCCGGGCAGGTCGGCGCTCCGGCAGAAGGTGCCGGCGGTCGCCAGCAGGTCGCTCTTGCGGCCTCGCGCGACGATCGAGCCGCCGCCGACGACGACCAGGTCGTCGGCGAGGACCTCGACCTCGTGCAGCAGATGGGAGGAGAGCAGCACGCTGCCGCCCTCGTCGGCGAACCCCCGCAGCAGGCCGCGCATCCAGTGGATGCCGGCCGGGTCCAGCCCGTTGGCCGGCTCGTCCAGGATGAGGACCCGGGGTTGGCCGAGCAGCGCGTGCCCGATGCCGAGGCGTTGCCGCATGCCCAGCGAATAGCCGCCGGTACGCCGCCTCGCCTCCGCCGGGGTCAGCCCGACCATCGTGAGGACCTCGTCGACCCGCTTGTCCGGTAGACCCAGCACCGTCGCCGCCAGGTGCAGCACCTCGCGGCCGGCGCGGCCGGGGTGCTGGGCGGACGCGTCCAGCAGGACGCCGGCCTGCCGCCCGGGATCGGGCAGGCGCCGGTAGTCGACGCCGAGCACGGTGGCATGGCCGGCGGTCGGGCTGGCGAGGCCGACCATCATCCGCATCGTCGTGGACTTGCCGGCGCCGTTCGGCCCGAGGAAGCCGGTGATCGCACCCCACCGGGCGTCGAAGCTGACGTCCTCGACGGCGGTCGTCCTGCCGTAGCGCTTGGTCAGCCCATGGACCTCGATCGCGTTCTCGCCGCCGCTCCTGGTCATGGTGGGAAATCTAGGACTGCGACGGCTTCTTGTAGTCAGTCGCGACGGTCACCTGCGCTACGCGAAAGCGCGTACGCGTCATGCGCCGGCGACGGGTGCGTTCAGCGGTCCACGGTCAAGCCCGCCCGCACGGCGATGACCACGAGCTGGGCCCGTGAGTGCGCGCCGAGCTTCACCATCGCCCGGCCGATGTGCGTCCGCACGGTGGCCGGGCTGACGAAATGCGCGGCGGCGATCTCCTCGTTGGACGCGCCGGTGGCCGCCCAGGCGACCATCTCGCGTTCCCGGTCGGTGAGCTCGTCCAGGCTCAGATCGAGCGTCGGGTCGAACGCGGACTGCTGGGCGAAAAGCGCCACGACCCGGCGGGTGACCGACGGCGAGAGCAGGGAGTCGCCGGCCGCTACCACGCGTACGGCCCGGGCCAGTTCCTCGGGCGCGGTGTCCTTGAGGATGAAACCGGCGGCGCCGGCCTGCAGCGCGGTGAACACGTACCGGTCGATCTCGAACGTGGTTACCACGATCACCCGGGTGCCGGCGATGGCCGGGTCGGCCTGGATGCGCCGCAGCGTCTCCAGTCCGTCGATGCCGGGCATGCGGATGTCGAGCAGCAGAATGTCGGGCCGGACGCGCTGGAGCAGACGGATCGCCTCCAGGCCGCTGCCGGCCTCGCCGGCGACCTCCATGTCGTCCTCGCGGTCGATCAGCGCACGCAGGCCCATCCGTACCAGCTCGTGGTCGTCGGCCAGGGCCACCCGGATCATCGCGGTTCCTTCCCGATCGGCAGGCGGGCCTCCACCCGGAAGCCACCGTCGGCGCGCGGGCCCGCGGCCAGGGAGCCGCCGGCCGCCTCGACCCGCCGGCGCATCCCCGCGAGCCCGCTGGCGGCGCCCGACGGCTCGCCGGTGAGCCCCCGGCCCCGGTCCTGGACGCACACCACCAGCCAGTCGTCGTGCTGGGCGATCGAGACCTCCGCGGTGGTCGGGCCGGCGTGCCGCAGCACGTTGGTCAGCGACTCCCGCACCACGCGGTAGGTGACCGCGGCGGCGCCGGTCGCCGGGGTCCGGTCGAGGCAGTGGAGGTCGAGCCGGACGGGCAGGCCACTCGCGCGCACGCCGTCCACGAGTTCGATGACGCCGGACAGGCCCCGGTCCGGCGACTGCTCGACCGGCGGAGACTCTTCGGTATCCGTTCCGTTGTGGACCGTGCCGAGCATGGCGCGTAGGGCGGTCAGCGAGGTGGCGCTGGTCGTCCGGATCGCTTCCAGCGAGCGGCGCGCCTGGGCGGGCCTCGCGTCGAAGTCCAGCAACGCCACGCCGGCCTGCATCGCCACCAGGGCGAATCCGTGCCCCGCTACGTCGTGGACCTCGGCCGCGAGCTTCACCCGCTCCGCCATCGCGCCGCGGGTGATCAGCTCGCGCCGGCCGCGTTCGCGGCTGAGGGCAACGGTCTGCACGAGCGCGCCGAGCAGCCAGGGCACGATCAGCCAGCCGGTCCAGGCGAGCGCCAGGGCCCAGGGCAGTTCGAGCTCGTCGGCGAGCCGCACGTACACCACGGTGGAGCTGATCGCGGCGGCGATGCCACAGGTCACCAGTGAGACGGGGAACGGCCGGCGGCGGGCCACCTCGTACATCGCCACCACGATGCACAGCTGGATCGGCCCGTACGGGAAATGCAGCAGGAGATAGACGTCGACCAGGACGACGGCGGCGGCCAGCGCGGCCAGCGGCGCGGCACGCAGCAGTGCGACGGTGACCGCGACCGTGACGACGACCAGCGTGCCGCCCCACCCGCCGAGGTGCCGTAGCGTCTCGGCCAGCCGGGTCGCATGCCGATCCGTCTGCGGCGCCGCGGCGACGAGCGTGGCGGCCAGGACGACACCACCGAGCGCCAGTCCCGGGATCAGGGAGAGCGGCGACCACCGGGTACGGAAGGCGTCGGCGAGGCCCTTCCAGCCGTTGCCGGGCTCTGGGGTCATGGCGTCATGCTACGAGTGCGGCCCCCTCTTCGGACTGGTCCGGCAGGGGGATGAGGGAGGACCCGGCGCTACGCGGATCTGCGTAGCGCGCGTAGTCGTGCACTGGCAGGCTGAGGGCGTCGCGCCTGGCTGAGACCGTCTCGCCTAGCGGGGCGTCTCGCCTGGCTGAGACCGTCTCGCCTAGCGGGGCGTCTCGCCTGGCTGAGACCGTCTCGCCTGGCTGGAGCGTCTCGCCTGGCTGGAGCGTCTCGCCTGGCTGGAGCGTCTCGCCTGGCTGGGGCGTCTCGCCTAGCTGAGCGCGTCGAAGAGCAGCTGGGGGGCGAAGCCGAGCACCACCGCCGCCGTCGTGGCGGCGATCAGGGCGGCGGCGACCGGGCGGGAGACCGGCAGGCGGGGGTGGGTGGCGCGCTCCAGCAGGTCGGGGTCGACGATCTGGATGCCGGGCTTGGGTGGGGCGGCGTACAGGTTGGCCGTGGCCCGCACGTAGTAGGCCAGGCCGATCACCGCGTTGAGGGCTACCACGCCGGCCAGCCAGCCCCAGCCGCCGTCGATCAGGGCGCCGACCACGGTTACCTTGGCGAACAGGCCGGCCAGGCCGGGCGGCAGACCGGCCAGGCCGGCGAAGGCCAGCACCAGGGCGGCGCCCAGCCACGGGGAGCTGCGGCCCGCGCCCCGGTAGGCGCGCATGTCGCCGCCGTCGGACGCGACCGGGCGCAGTGCCACCACGGTCGCGAAGGCGATGAACTCCAGGATCATGAAGAAGACCGCGTAGACGATCGCCGGCCGCACGCCGGGGCCGCCCAGGGCCAGGGCCGCCAGCACGTAGCCGGCCTGGGCGATCGATGACCAGGCCAGCAGGCGGACCATGCGCTGCTGTCGCAGGGCGACCAGGTTGCCCACGGTCATGGTCAGGACGGCCAGGGCGGCGGTGATCGCGGTGGCGTCCAGCCGGGACACGATCGCGGCCAGGGCCAGCACCCCGCCCAGCTTGGAGGCGGTCGACAGGTAGGCGGCGACCGGGAGCGGCGCGCCCTCGTACGTCGGGGGCGCCCACGCGTGCAGCGGGACGGCCGCGACTTTGAAGGCGAAGCCGATCACCAGCAGCGTCACGCCGACTTGCGCGAGCGAGTACATCGGGCCGAAGCCGGCGATCAGGTGGCCGTAGTGCAGGGCGCCGGTGGCGGCGTAGTTGAGCGCGGCGCCCAGCAGCGCCACCGCCGTGGAGATGACGCTGATCAGGAAGAACGTGATGGACGCCGAGGCGCCGGCGGTGGAGACGCGCTCGCGGGGCGCGAAGCGGCGGAGGCCGACCAGGATGTACAGCGGCAGGGTCAGCGTCTCGAGGCCGACGATCAGCGAGATCAGGTCGCCGGCGTAGCCGATCACCACCCCGCCGGTCATCGAGGAGGCCAGCAGGAAGCAGAACTCGCCGGCCGGCGCGGTGCCCAGGCGCAGCGCCGGCACCGAGAGCGCGAGCACGCCGACGGTCAGGCCGGCGAAAAGCACGGCGGTGACCACCGCGACCGGGCCGGGCAGCCACGAGCACTCGGCGCCGGCGCAGAACGTCGGCGGCCGCGAGTCGCCCACCACGATCGCGCAGATCGCGGTGGCCAGCCCGCCCAGCGCCAGCGTGCCGAAGGTGACCGCTCGCCGAGCGACCAGCAGGTCGGCCAGCAGGACGAGGATCGCGGTGCCGGACGCGGCGTACAGCGGCAGGATGGTGACCTGGTCGATCGTCATCGGAACGCTCCCGTCAGCGCGAGCACCGGCGCCTCGGTGGCGACCAGCACCAGCGCGGGCACCAGGCCGACCGCGAGGGTGAGCGCGACCAGCGGCGCCCAGGCGAACCACTCGGCGCCGGCGATCCCGGCCGGCACCGGCGTGGCGGCCGGCCCGTGCGTCACCTTGCGCAGCAGCCGGAGGAAGTACGCCGCGGTCAGCGCCCCGCCGATCGCCGCCAGCACGGCGAGCGTCATCCACAGCCCGCCGCCGCGCCGGACGGCGGCGACCACCGCGAACGCCTCACCCCAGAACCCGGCCAGCCCGGGCAGCCCGAGCGAGGCGATCGCCGCGAAGCCGAGCACGCCGGCCAGCCGGGGCGCGGTCTCCCGCAGGCCGCCGAGCTCGGCGAGCTCGCCGGTGTGCGCCCTGTCCTTGATCGCGCCGGCCAGGAAGAACAGCAGGCCGGTGATCAGCCCGTGCGCCACGTTGCCGAGCAGCGCGGCCTGGATGCCGGTGGCGGTGAGCGTGGCGATGCCGAGCAGCACGAACCCCATGTGCCCGACGCTGGAGTAGGCGATCAGCCGTTTCAGCTCGGTCTGCCGCAGGCAGATCAGGGCGCCGGCCAGGATCGCGGCGGCGGCCAGGATGCCGAGCACCGGGGCGGCCCAGTGCGCGCCGAGCGGGGCGACGCCGACGCCGACCCGGATCAGGCCGTAGGTGCCCATCTTCAGCAGCACCCCGGCGAGGATCACCGAGCCGACCGTGGGGGCCTGGGTGTGCGCGTCGGGGAGCCACGTGTGCAGGGGCCAGAGCGGGGCCTTCACCGCGAACGCCACGGCGAACAGGGCGAACGCCGCATACTGCGTGCCGCGGCTGAGGCCGTGGCCGCCGGTGAGGGTGACCAGGTCGCCGGTGCCCGCCTTGTCGGCGACGGTGAAGACGCCGAGCAGCAGCAGGACCGAGCCGAACAGCGTGTACAGCACGAACTTGCGGGCCGCCGCGCGTCGCTGGTCGCCGCCCCAGCCGGCGATCACCGCGTACATCGGGAGCAGCACGACCTCGAAGAACAGGAAGAACAACACCAGGTCGAGGGCGAGGAAGGTGCCGAGGATGCCGGCTTCCAAGACCAGGAGCAGGGCGAGGAGGGTACGGGCGGAGCCACCCTCCGGGACCCTCCAGATCGTGTACGCGCAGCAGAGCAGCGTCAGCAGGCCGGTGAGCGCCACCAGCGGGTAGGACACGCCGTCGACGCCGAGATGGAAGTCGAGATGCAGGGCGGGCACCCAGGACCACTTCACCTCGGCCCACGGCCGGATCGCCGAGCTCTCCGGCGTGTCGGCCACCCAGGTCGCGTGGTGGGCGAAGGCCAGCACGACGATCGGCACGAGGGTCACCGCGGCGACGGCGGTGGCGAGCAGCCGGGCCGGCCGGTCGGCCCGGGCCGGGAGCAGCGCCAGCGCGGCCGCGCCGAGGGCCGGCAGGGCCAGCGTCGCGACGAGCATCACCTGGTAGACGGTCACGAGGCGGCTCCGAACATCACCGGTCGGCGGTCACGAGGCGGCCCGAACGTCGCGCGGTCGGCGGTCATGACGCGGCTCCGAACCAGAGGGTCAGCACCAGGGCGCCGCCCAGTACCAGGACCGCGGCCATCGGCAGGGCGATCCGGTGTGCGGCGGCGAGCAGCGCGCCGAGCCGGGTCGCGGTGGTGCCGGCGCCCTCGACGGTGGCGTCGACGACCCGCTCGTCGGCCGTCTTGACCAGGCCCGCCAGGGCGCGGACCGGGCGGACGACCAGTCGATCTTGCACCGCGTCGAGGCGGAAGCCGGCGGCCAGGAACGGGCGGGCCGGGCCGAGCGCCTCGGCCGGGTCGCCGGTGGGCACCTCGCGCCACAGCCACCAGGCGGCGCCGGCGCCCAGCGCGAGCAGCACCAGCGGCAGCACGATCGAGACGCTCAGGTGCGGTTCCTCCAGCTCCAGCGCGCTGCGGAAGCCGGGCGCATACGCCGCGAGGCCGAGCAGGGCGGCCGGGATCGCGAGCAGGACGATCGGCCAGCGCATCGCGGCCGGCGGGTCGTGCGGCGAGCGCGGGCGGGTGTAGCGGGCGTCGTCGAAGCCGATCTCCCAATCCGGGCCATCGGGCCCGTGCTCGCGGGAGACGCCGAAGAACGCGCAGAGCAGCAGGCGCGTCGAATACCACGCGGTGACCGCCACCGCGAACAACGCGGCGATCCACACCACCCAGGCGACCCAGACCGGGGTCGGGCCGCCGCCGTCGGTGGCGTGCACGGCCGCGGTCAGGATGTTCTCCTTCGACCAGAAGCCGGCCAGCGGGGGCAGGCCGGCCAGCGCGCCCAGGCCGAGCGCGAACGACCAGAAGGTCACCGGCATGTGCTCGCGCAGGCCGCCCATCCGGGACAGGTAGTTGGTGCCGACCACGTGGATCACCGCGCCCGCGGCGAGGAACAGCAGCGCCTTGAACGCGGCGTGGGTGAGCAGGTGGAACAGCGCGGCGGCGGGCGAGCCGACGGCCAGCGCGCCGGTCATGTAGCCGATCTGGCTCACCGTCGACCAGGCCAGCACCCGTTTCAGGTCGTCCTGCGCGGTGGCGCTCAGCGCGCCGAGCAGGATGGTGATCGCGGCGACCACGCCGAGCACGGCCAGCGCGGCCGGGGACTGCTCGTACTGCGGGTACATGCGGAACACCACGTAGACGCCCGCGGCGACCATCGTGGCGGCGTGGATCAGCGCGGAGATCGGGGTGGGGCCGGCCATGGCGTCGGGCAGCCAGGTGTGCAGCGGGAACTGCGCGCTCTTGCCGGCCACGCCGGCGAGCAACAGCAGCAGCGCCGCGGTGAGGGTGGCGGTCGAGTAGTGGTGGGTCAGCACCACGCTGATCCGGGACGTGCCGGCGTCGACGACCAGCAGCGCGACGCCGAGCAGGAAGCCGACGTCGCCGACCCGGGTGACCAGGAACGCCTTGACCGCGGCCGCGGGCGCCTCGGGCAGCCGCCGGTCGTGCCCGATCAGCAGGTAGGAGCAGGCGCCCATCACCTCCCAGCCGACCAGCATGCCGATCAGGTCGCCGGACGTGACGACCAGCAGCATCGCGCCGGTGAAGAGGCTGACCTGCGCCGCATACGGCGGGTAGCGGGGGTCGTCGTGCAGGTAGGCGACCGAGTAGATCTGCACGAACAGGGCGACCACGCAGACCGCGAGCGCGATGTAGAGGGCGGCCGGGCCGGCCGAGAAGCCGAGCGTCACCTCGATGCCGCCGAAGTCGACCCAGCGCCGGTTGGCGTCGATCGGCTGCGTCGCAAAGATCAACAGCCCGAGCGTGACGGCGAGCGAGACGGCGGCGCCGGCGATGCCGATCGCCGCGGCGGACCGGCGCGGCGTGGGGTCACCCTCGTCGTCCGACGCGCGCAGGGTGAGACCGACCAGACCCGCCAGCAGCGGTACGCCGGGGACCAGCGCGCCGACCCAGCCCGCGCTCATCCGGCCACCCGCTCGGTCTCGGTCTCGTGGTCCGTCTCGTGGTCGTGCGCGTGCAGGGCCACCTCGTCGAGCACGACGGCCCGGCGAAGGCGGTAATACTGAAGGACGATCGCCAGGCCGACGCCCACCTCGGCGGCGGCCAGCACGATCACGAACAGCGCGAAGACGGCCCCGGCGCGCGGCTCGGGCACCGGGTGCGCCCACGCCTCGGGCTGCACGCCGGTGAGCGTGTTCTTCACCGTGGCGTCGGCGGCGACCAGGATCAGGTTGACCGCGTTGAGCATGAGCTCGACGGCCATCAGCACGAGGATCGCGTTACGCCGGCGGAGCACGCCGTAGACGCCCAGGCCGAAGAGCAGGGCGGCGATGACGTACGGGATGACGGCGTGCATCACTCCTCCTCCTGCTTCTCCGGGCCCGGCAACGCCGGGCGGCCGGGCAACATCTTGCTGTCGTCGACGAGGTAGCTCTCACCCTCAATGACGTCCTGATCACGGGCCGGGGTTGTCCCGGATTCCGGGGCCATTTCGCCGACCTTGGGACGGGCCCGCTGGGCGCCGAAGATGATGTCGTGGGCCTGCTGCCGGAGGGGATCGACCTCGTCCTCGGGATCGGCCTCGACGACGGTCGCCGCGGCGGCGCGGTTCTCGGCGGCCACCTTGTCGGCGTGGGCCTGGCGGACCCGGGCCTGGGCGTCGGCCTGGCGCGCGGCGATCCGATCGAGGCGGGCGACCACCTCGGCGGACTCGTCGACCGGGTCGTGTGGCGGCCCGACCGGGACGGCCGCCGCCTCCGGGTCGGGACGGGCGCCGAGGTCGGGGCGGGACAGCACGATCGCGCCGACCAGGGCGGCCAGCAGCAGGATCGAGAGCACCTCGAACGGCAGCACCCAGGCGCCGAAGACCTGGGCGCCGACCCGCTGGGCGCTGCCGGTCGGCGGCAGCTCGAACCTGGTCCAGCGGAACGAATCGGCCAGCAGCGCGGCCAGTCCGAGGCCGACCCCGGCGCCGATGACGGCGGCGGGCAGGGCCGAGCGGTCCAGGTCGCGGGACGGGCCGATCGGGGCGCGGGTCAGCATCACGGCGAAGAGCAGGAGCACGACGACGGCGCCGACGTAGACCAGGACCTGCACCCAGGCGACCAACTCGGCGCCCATCACCAGATACAGGCCGGCGACCGCGCCCAGGCTCACCACCAGGTAGAAGCCGGCCCGGACCAGCTGGGCGCTGGTCACGACGAGCGCGCCGGAGCCGACCGCGATCAGACCGAGAGCCAGCAGCAGCGCGTCCGCGACGGTCACTTCTCCGGCTCCGGGGGCTCGGTCTCCGAGTCGATCCCCGGTGGGGCTTGAGGAGCGTCCACGGCGGGTTCGCCCGGTTTTTGCTCAGCCCGGGGCGGCCGCTCCGCGGTTGTGGAAGGTGGACGGCGTACGTTCGCTCGGGCTTGCTTTGCCGCCCCCGGACCCGAAGCCTTCCGCGTGGCTGACGCCTCCTCCTTGGAAGGTTCGCCGAGCACGTCGTGCGCCGGCGGCGGCGGCACCGTGCGCATCCACTCACCCAGCCGGTTCTTGTCGTGCAGCAGATCGAGGACGTCGGTCTCCGCATACTCGAACTCGGGGGTCCAGTGCAGCGCGTCGAACGGGCAGACCTCGATGCAGATGCCGCAGTACATGCAGAGAGCGAAGTCGATGTCGAAGCGGTCGAGCACGTTGCGCTGACGGGCCCGCGCGGCGCCCGGGACGATGACCTCTTCCTTGTGCGAGTCGATGTAGATGCACCAGTCGGGGCACTCGCGGGCGCACAGCATGCAGACCGTGCAGTTCTCCTCGAGCAGCGCGATCACGCCGCGGCTGCGCGGTGGAAGCTCGGGCTCGACATCCGGGTATTGCCGGGTGGTCGACCGCCTGGTCATCGTCTTGAGCGTGACGGCAAGCCCCTGCACGAGCCCCTTGCCAGGCGTGCCCCGCTCCCCGTCATCAGTCACAAACGCATATCCTGCCCCGTCGCCCGTTCGGACGCGAGCACACCCCCATTCGGATCTTCCGGTACGGTGAGTCATGGGTGAGCCACCCCGAACCTGGAGGCCCCGCATGACCGCTGCGATGAGCGGCCTGCCGCCCGCAGACGGCTGGACCGTAGATGATCTTGACTCTTTCCCTGAAGACGGCGTGCGCCGCGAGCTGCTCGATGGAGTGCTCCTCGTGTCCCCCTCCCCCACGGACATCCACCAAATAGTCGCCGGGCGCCTCATGGTCGCCCTCGAGGAATCCTGCCCGGCCGAGTTCCAGGTCACGCAAAGCGTCGAGATCCGGATCAACCCGCGCCGGACGTTCATCCCCGACGTCCTGGTCGCCACGGAGCAGGCCGCGCAGCGCCGCTCCCGGCTCTACGCTCCGCACGAGGTCGTCCTCGCCGTCGAGATCGTTTCGCCCAGCTCGCTAAGCATGGACCGCATCACCAAGCCCGCGCTGTATGCCGCCGCCGGCATCCCCTTCTACTGGCGGATCGAGACGGGCGACGGCCTGACCGTGCACACCTACAAGATCGACCCGGAGCACGAGCTCTACCGATCGTCCGGGACGTTCCAGGAGCAGATCGTCACGGCGGAGCCCTGGGAGATCAACCTTCCGATCAAGCGGATCACGCCGCGGTACCTCTGATCACATCGCGAGCTTGACCGCCGCGGTGAGGATCAGCTGGGCCAGCGCCACCGGGACGAGGACGAGCCAGCAGAGGCGCTGGAGTTGGTCTTCGCGCAGGCGGGGGTAGGCGACCCGGAACCAGATGATCACGAAGGACAGCGCGAAGATCTTGACGAGGGTCCACAGCCAGCCGAGGTGGGCGGCGAACGGGCCGTGCCAGCCGCCCAGGAACAGGACCGTGGTGAGGGCGGCGATCACGATGATGCCGACGTACTCGGCGAGCAGGAAGAAGGCGAAGCGCAGGCCGGTGTACTCGGTCAGATAGCCGAAGACCAGCTCGGAGTCGGCGATCGGCATGTCGAACGGCGGGCGGCGGATCTCGGCCAGGCCGGCCACGAAGAAGATGATCGCGGCGGGCGCCTGCCAGAGCAGCCACCAGGGCTTCCACGCCTCGACGATGCCCGGCAGGCTGAGCGTGCCGGCCGCCATCGCGACGCTCGCGGCCGCCAGCACCAGGGGAAGCTCGTAGCCGAGCAGCTGGGCGGCGCCGCGCAGGCCGCCGAGCAGGCTGTACTTGTTGCCGCTCGCCCACGCCGACATCAGCACGGCCAGCACGCCCACGCCGAGAACGGCGAGGACGAAGAACAGACCGATGTCCAAGGGCTGGGCGACCAGGCCGCCGGGTCCGAGCGGGATGGCCAACAAGATCAGGAGGTACGGGAAGAGCGCGACGATCGGCGCGAGCCGGAAGACACCACGGTCGGCGTCGCGGGGGGTGATGTCCTCCTTTTGCACGAACTTCACGCCGTCGGCGACCAGCTGCGCCCAGCCGTGGTAGGCACCCGCGTACATCGGGCCGAGGCGGCCCTGCATGTGCGCCATGACCTTGTGCTCGGCCTGGCCGACGAGCAGCGGGAGCACGAGGAAGCCGACGACGACGGCGACCACGCGGATGACGAGCTCGAGCCAGACCGGCATCACTTTTCCGGTCCCCACTCGCCGGGGGCGGGAACGCCGGGCGGGCGCATCGGGGCGCGCTTGGCGGCGCCCGACTCGGACTCGCCGGGCTCCTTGGCGCCCGGCCAGGCCTTGGCGACCCGGGCGGCGAGCACGAACTCCTTGCGCAGCGGGTGGCCCTCGAAGCCGGGCGGCAGCAGCAACGGCTTCAGATCGGGGTGGCGGGCGAAGGTGATGCCGAACATCTCGTACGTCTCCCGCTCGTGCCAGGTGGCACCCGGGAACAGCTCCACCACGGACTCGACGACCGGCTCCGCGCGCGGGACCCGCGTGCGGACCAGCAGCGAGTGCTTGCGGCGGGTCGAATAGAGGTGGCAGAGCACGGAGAAGCCCTCGTCGAGCTCGTCGACCGCGGACAGCCAGTCGAAGAAGTCGCAGCCGAGGGCGCCGTTGTGCTTCGCCGTGCCGATCGCCTCCCACCAGCGGGCGACCGGCACGTCGACGACCGCGCGGGCGTGGCCGTCGCCGCCGCCGGAGACGCTGTTCGCTACCGCGTCGTCGTCGGCGGCCAGCAGGGCCACCATGCGCTCGCCGACCTCTTCGGGAGTCATGGCTGCATCCTATGGCCGGCTGATCAACGGGGCGGTAAGAGAAGCCGCGTCACGTCCGTTGGTCAGCGGGTCGGGGCGGTTGACGCCGCCCGGGCCGGACTGCTCGGCGGCGATCTTTTCCTGCAGGCGGAGGATGCCGTGCAGCAGGGCCTCGGGGCGGGGCGGGCAGCCGGGCACGTAGACGTCGACCGGGATGAGCTGGTCGACGCCCTTGGTGACCGAGTACGAGTCCCAATACGGCCCGCCGCAGTTCGAACAGGAACCGAACGAGATCACGTATTTCGGCTCGGGCATCTGGTCGTAGAGCCGCTTGATGGCCGGGGCCATCTTGTCGGTGACCGTGCCGGAGACCACCATCAGGTCGGCCTGGCGCGGGCCGTGCGCGAACGGGATCACGCCCAGCCGCATGAAGTCGTGCCGGCTCATGCTCGACGCGATGAACTCGATCGCGCAGCACGCGAGCCCGAAGTTGAAGACCCAGAGCGAATAGCGCCGCCCCCAGTTCAGCACGAACCGGATGGGCTCCCCGAGGACTCCTGGCAGACCGGCCACGACGTCAACCTACTCCGTGGCCGCGGTGGGACGCTGCAGCAGGCTGAGGAACCCGGTCAGCAACGCCTCGCGCAGAGCGGGCGGGGTGACGTTGAGCAGCGTGTTGACGGCGGCCATCCGGGTGAAGTCGCCCCCGCCCAGGCCCAGCCCCGCGGCCAGGCCGGCGACCAGCTCGGGGGTGACCATCTCGGGGGTGAGGGCGCCGGCCGCCTGGACCAGGGGCGCGGGGAGCTCGACCGGCCCGCGAGCGCGCGTCGCGGCGACGGCATCCGCCAGGTCGGCCGCGAAATCGGGGGCGGTCGCGGCGACTGCGGCGGTCACCGTGAGGTGGATCGTGGCGGGCAGGTCGCCGTAGGCCATCTGCGGCTGGGTGTGCCAGCCCCGGGTGGCCAACTCGTCGGCCAGCACAAAGAGGTCGACGTCGGCGGCCAGGCAGACGACCGTCGTCTCGGGCGGGGCGAACAGCCGGACGCCGTCGGTGGCGGCGACGGCCTCGGCGAGGACCGCGACCGCCTCGCGGGTGCGCCCGGCCAGCTCGAGGTAGCCCGCGTCGCCGACGCTGCGCAGCGTGGCCACGGCCGCGGCGATCGGGCCGCCGGAGCGGGTGGAGGAGATGACCGGGTTGACCATCGGGTAGCCGGGCCAGTCGGCGTAGGCGAAGTACTGCGGGCGGCGCAGCGCCTCGTCGCGGTGCAGCAGCAGGGAGACGCCCTTCGGGGCGTAGGCGTACTTGTGCAGGTCGACCGAGATGCTGGTGACGCCGGGCACGGCCAGGTCGAACTCGGGCAGGTCGGCGCCGAGCCGTTTCAGATACGGCAGCACCCAGCCGCCGAAGCACGCGTCCACATGGAAACGCACGCCCCGCGCGGCCGCCGCGGCGGCGATCTCGGGGATCGGGTCGACCACGCCGTGCGCGTAGGACGGCGCCGAGGCGGCGACCAGCACGGTCTCGGGCGTGATGGCGGCGGCCATGCCGGCCGGGTCGGCGCGCAGATCGGCGCCGACCGGCACCACGTCGAGCGTGACCCGCAGGTAGTGCGCCGCCTTCGCGAAGGCAGCGTGGGCGGTCGACGGGATGACCAGCCGTGGGGTGGCCAGGTCGGGGCGGCTGTCGCGGGCCGCCTTGACCGCGAGGATCAGCGACTCGGTGCCGCCGCTGGTGACGCTGCCGACCGCCGCGGGGCCGCCACGCAACAGCGTGACCGCGGCGCCGACCAACGCGTTTTCCATCGCCAGCAGGGACGGGAAAGCGGTCGGGTCGAGCCCGTTGACATGGGCCGAGATCGCGTGCGCCGCGCGGGCCAGGTCGTCGAGCCCGTCGAGCGCGGGGTCGTAGACGTAGGCGAAGAGGCGGCCGCCGTGCGTCGGCAGATCGGCCCGCCGGAGCTCGCGGAGCTCGTCGAGGATCTGGTCGCCGGGAACGCCCTTGTCGGGCAGCGCTTCGAACATGGCCCGACGCTATCCGAGCGGCCGTTCGCTCGGCAGCCGACGAAGGTCGGTGCTTCATCGACCAAAGTCGCCTATCGCGCGGCGTCGCGCTCGGTGTCTGATGGCGGGACAACGCCGTCCGCACGAGAGATGTCGCGGTAGGCACGCAGCAGCAACACCGCGCCGCCCACCAGGACGGCCGGCACCAGCGTGAAGCCGAGCAGGACGCCCAGCCGAGCCGTCGCGTCCTGCGGGGCGGATCGGCCGGTGGCGGAGGAGACGTATCCGAAGACTTGGAGGACCCATGCGTAGATTCCCGGGCCGAGGGCCAGACCGAGGGTCTCTCCCGCCGTCCACACCCCCGTGAAGACGCCGGCCTGACGCCGGCCGGTCCGCTCGGTGTCGTAGGCGATGCAGTCCGGCAGCATCGCCATCGCGAAGACCTGCTGGCCGGCGTATCCGCAGCCGATGACCGCGACGATCAGGTAGATCGGGATCGCGGCGAGGGCCGGCGCGGCCAGCAGGGCCAGCGCGCCGGTGGCGAAGAGCAGCGAGGCCGCGATCAGGGAGCGGGGCTTGCCGAAGCGTGCGCCCACCCGGGTCCAGAGCGGCATGACCAGCAGGGCCGGGCCGACGAACGCGGCGAACAGGAAGGTCGCGCCGGAGTCGGCGCGGACCACGTGATCGGCGAAGTACTGGACGCCGGCGAGCATCGTCCCGATGCCAACGGCCTGGATCACCCAGCAGAGCAGGAGGGCACGAAATGGACGGTTGGCCGCAACGATCCGGAGCTGCGCCCGCAGGTCGGGCTCGGTGCCCCCGGCGGCATGGGTTTCGGCCGAGCGGGTACCGAAGTAGACGCCGAGTGTGCCCACCATGATGAGCGCCCCGACGAAGACGCCGGACCACCGGTGACCGGCGATGCCGCCACCGGTCCGGTCGACCACGAGCGGGGCGAGCGCGCCGGAGATGAGGATCGCCAGCGCGAGCACGGCGACGCGCCAGGTCATCAGCCGGGTGCGCTCGTCGTACCCGTCGGTGAGCTCGGCCGGCATGGCGACGTAGGGCACCTGGAAGAAGGCGTACGCGGTGGCCGCCGTGAGGAAGGCGACCGCCACGTAGGCCCCGGCGCCCGCGCCGCTGCGGATCGGGCCAGCGAAGATGGCGGCGAAGAGGACACCCAGGGCGAGCCCCGCGCCGAGCAGGAAGGGCCGCCGGTCGCCGCGGCGGTCGGAGACCCGGCCGGCGAAGGGATTCACCAGGACGTCCCAGGCTTTCGGCAGCAACACCAGCAATCCCGCCACACCCGCCGCAACACCTAGAGTGTCGGTCAGATAGGGCAACAGCAGCAAACCGGGCACCGTGCCGAACGCGCCCGTGACCAGCGAACCCAGCGAGTAACCGGCCAGGACCCGGCGTGGCAACACGCCGGTCGGCCGTACATCCGGAGAGGGACCGGCGGTCGTCATGGACGCGCATGCTAACCACGATCATGGCCCTACGCCTACGCTTCGCGGCATGAAAAGGGTTGCGGCCGGGGTCGCCGCCAGCCACCCGGCGACCGCGCGGGCCGGCCTGCAGGTGCTGCGGGACGGTGGCACGGCGGCGGATGCGGCGGTGGCGGCGGTGCTGGCCTGTTGCGTCGCCGAGACGATCTTCACGGGGCTGGGCGGGGGCGGGTTCGCCACGTACTTCGAGGCGGCCACCGGCACGGTCACCTGCCTCGACTTCTTCGTGGCGGTGCCGGGGACGGACGGCGACCGCGAGCCGGGGCCGATGATATCGGTGGACGTGTTCTTCGGCGGGCTGCCGCAGGTCTACTCCATCGGCGGGGCGAGCGTCGCGGTGCCCGGGGTGCCGGCCGGCTGCGGCGAGGTGCACCGGCGGTGGGGCCGGCTGCCGTGGGCCGAGGTGGTGGCGCCGGCGTCGGCGCTGGCCAAGACCGGGGTGCCGATCCCAGGTGCGCATGCCCGCACGCTCGACTCGTGCGCGCCGGCGCTGGCCTGGGGCGAGGGGGCCGCGGTCTACACGCCGAAGGGGCGCAACCTGGTCGACGGGGAGTTGCTGTTCCACCCGGGGCTGGCGACCGCGCTGGACGCGCTGGCCGTGGTCGGGCCGTCGATCTTCTACGCCGGAGACTTCGCGCCGATCCTGGTCGACACTGTGCGGGCCGCCGGCGGGGCGCTCGGGCCGCGGGATCTGGCCGATTATCGCGTGCTGGAGACGCCGGTCGACCGGGCGATGCTGGGCGGGTACGAGGTGCGGGCGCGGCACGACCTGAACCGGGTGGTGGACACGATCGCCGGGCTGCCCGCCGACCTGTCCCGGCCGAGGCGGGCGATCGGGCTGGCCGACGCGCTGCGTGACCGGGGGCGGCAGAAGATCGGGGACACCACCAACGTGTCGGTGGTGGATCCCGAGGGCAACGCCTGCGTGATCACGACGACGCTCGGGCTCGGGTCCGGGGTGTGGCTGCCGGGGCTGGGCATCAACCTCAACTCGATGCTGGGCGAGGGCGAGCTGATCACCGATGACCTGGCGCCCGGGCGGCGGATGCAGTCGAACATGTGCCCGCTGGTGGTGATCGACGGCGAGGGGCGGCTGGCAGTGGCGGCGGGCTCGGCGGGGGCTTCGCGGATTCGCACCGCACTGATCGACACGCTGCTCGGGGTGCTGGTCGACGAGGTGGACATGGAAACCGCGCTGGCGCGGCCGCGGTTCCACGTCGTGGACGACACGGTGCACGTCGAGCCGGGGTATCCGCGGGACGAGCTCGCGTTGCTCGCCGGGGCCGGCTACAAGATCAAGCAGTGGCCGGGGCTCAACCACTACTTCGGGGGTGCGAACGCGGTCGGGCAGGCGGGCGCCGGCGGCGATCCCCGGCGGGGAGGTGTCGGCCTGCTGCTCTGACGGTCGACCACACCATCGAAGACGCCGCAACGCCAAGCGGACCGGCTCCCGAGTGGGGGCGGTCCGCTGACGGCCAGATCCGGTTCGCGCGAGTCGGGGCGGGCTGCGCCGCGGGCGGCCCAGTCGGGCGGTGGCGCGCCCACGGGCCGCCGCGCACGGCCCGACGGTCAGTTCATGCGGCGGGCGAGGGTGGCGTTGACCGAGGTGGCGATCTCGGTCAGTGGGACGTCCAGGTCGGTGGGCTTGAGGCCGAAGGTCTCCTCGGTCTGGGTGCTGTCGAGGTGGAACGGCGCGTAGAACTGGTAGTCCATCTCGGCCATCTCCCGGGCCATGGGGACGACCAGGCCGGCCGTGCGCATCGCGAAGCGGGGCAGGGCGCGCAGCTTGAGGCGGGGCTGGCCGGTCAGGTCGGTGTAGCGGTTGGCCAGGTCGCGGATGGTGACGGCGGGCGGGGTGGGCGCGTGCCAGGCGTGGCCGTAGGCGCGGTCGTCGGCGGCCAGCGTGACCATCGTGCGGGCCATGTCGCCGGTGTAGGTGAAGCTGTGCGGGAGGTCGGGGTTGCCGGGGGCGTAGGCGGTGCGGCCCTTCGCGATCGCCGGGAGCAGCACCGACGAGAAGACGCCGACCGCGCCCGCGCCGATGTAGTCCGCGCCGCGTACCTCGACCGTGCGGACGCCGCTGGTCCAGGGCGTCGCGCCACATCTTGATGCGGACCTTGCCCTTGCGGCCGACCGCGGCGAGCGGGGTGCTCTCGGTCATCCGGCCGCTGGGCTGCGGGCCATAGCCGTACAGGTTCCCGGTGATCATGTAGACCGCGCCAGCCGACTTGGCGGCGGCGATCATCGCGTCGTTCATCGGGTACCAGAGCTTCTCCCACTCGGTGTACTTGGGATTCGCACAGTTGTAGAGCGTCTCGGCGCCCTCGGTCAGCGACGACAGGCGGCGCGCGTCGGACGCGTCGGACGCCACCAGCTTGATCTGCGCGTGGGCCGGGCCGCGCCCGCTGCGGGTGACCATCGTGACCGTGTCGCCGCGGTCGACCAGGAGCTGGGCGATGGCGCTGCCGATCGGGCCGGAACCGACGATGACGTTGTTCGACATTGCTGTTCTCCTTTGCGAGCACCGCTCTCCGTTGAGAACAACGATTACAGGGTTTGAAGGAAAATGCAAGAGCAGTGCTCTCGTTGTGGCACACTGGTCCACATGAAGGCCGAAGGAGTACGCGCCCGGGTCCGGGCCGAGATGACCGAAGAGATCAAGGCGGTGGCCCGCCGGCACCTCGCCTCCGACGGGGCCAACCTGTCGCTGCGCGCGGTCGCCCGGGACATGGGGATGGCCTCGTCCGCGGTGTACCGCTACTTCGCGAGCCGCGACGACCTGCTCACGGCGCTGATCATCGAGGCGTACGACTCGGTGGGCGCGGCCGCGGAACGGGCCGTCGCCGCGGCCGCGGGCTCGGGTGCGGGCTTCGCCGACCGGCTGGTCTTGGTGGGGCACGCCGTGCGGGAGTGGGCGCTGGCCGAGCCGCACCAGTGGGCGCTGATCTACGGCAGCCCGGTGCCCGGCTACCAGGCACCGCAGGACACGATCGGGCCGGCCACCCGGGTGGTCCTGCAGATCGCCGCCATCATCCGGGACGCCTACGCGGCCGGCCGGACCGGGCCGCAGCCGGAGATCGCCGGGCGGTACGCCGAGGAGCTCGAGGCGGTCGCCGACCAGTTCGGCCCGGGCGTCCCGCCGCGGCTGATCGGCGCCGGGATGGCCGCCTTCATCCAGCTCTGCGGTGCGGTCAGCGCGGAGCTCTTCGGCCAGCTCAACAACTCGGTCGACGAGGACCGCCGCGGCTTCCTGGAGTTCCAGATGCGCGGCGCGGCGGCCTTCATCGGTCTGACCTAGAGGCGGCGGGCCCGCAGGATGTGGCCGCCGGCGGTATCCGGCGGGACGTCGGGGCGGTTGAAATACCGCGCCGCCATCCGGGCCGGCCCGAGATCCTCGATCTCGGTGAAGCCCAGCCCGCGCAGCTCGGCCTCGATCTCATCCGGCTCGAAGTACGTCAGCCACGGCTCACCTATCCGGGCCACCCGCGCCGCCCGCTCCTCGAGAGCCGCCCGCCGCTCGGGCGGCATCCTCTCCGGGGACTGGGCGTAGTCGAAGACCACCTCGCTGCCGGAGACTCCGGAAATGTACGAAATAGTCGCGTCGAAGCCCGCCCGGGTCAGATAGGGCACCACCCCGAGCCAGACGAAGAAGGCCGGCCCGTCCAGGACCAGCCGGTCGGCCAGCGACTCCCGCTCGAAATCGACCCCGACATAGGACACGGACGGGGGAATCGCTATCCCGGTTTCGGCGAGACGCTGCCGCTTCCACTCCTGCGTCGACGGGTGATCCACCTCGATCACCCGCACGTCGGCGAACCCGTTGCGGTACGCGATCGTGTCCAGCCCCGCGCCCAGCACCACCACCTGCCGCACGCCCCGGCGCACGGCCGCGGCCAGCGCATCCTCGGCGAAACGGTGGCGGGCGGCGATGAAGACGCGCATGGGCCGACGCGGGGCATCCGCCAGCAACTCCTCCTCGGGGGCGCCCAGGATGCGTACGGCAAACGGGTCTTTGAAGATCACGCCCCGTTCCAGGAGCTGGTGGGTCGCACGATGGCGGGCCGCACTGTACGCCGTGCGGCTGGGCTGTCCCGTCTCCATCACGGCGCCCAGGAAGCGAGAGACATGTTCACATGATCACCTTTCAGGGGGACGCCCTCGCTCAGCAACCGCTGCCGGGCCTCCTGCTCGTGGCCGGGCGGCAGCCGCCCGGCGCTGGTCACCACCCGATGCCACGGCACGCCACCGCCGTGCCGCGCCATGATCGTGCCGACCTGCCGGGCCGAATTTCGCCCGGAGTGGTCGGCCAGCGCGTCGGCGATCGCCCCGTATGACATGACCTTGCCCTCGGGGATGCGCTCGACGAGCGAGAGCACCTCCTCGACGTACTCCTGAGGTGTCACGCCAGTCACCATAGAGGTGACCTCCGACAAAACCGGGCCACGATATGGGATCTCGGCGCGGGTCCGGCCAGGCACCCGAGCAAAATGGGCCAGGTGCGCGAAGTGGTGACCGCCGCCCGCCGCGTCGTGGTCAAGGTGGGTTCGTCCTCGCTGACCACCGCGGCCGGCGGCCTCGACGAGCAGCGCGTCGACGCCCTCGTCGACGTGCTCGGCGGCCTGGCCACGAGCGGCCACGAGGTGGTCCTGGTCTCCAGCGGCGCGATCGCCGCCGGCCTCGCCCCGCTGCGGCTGCGCCGGCGGCCGCGCGACCTGGCCACCCAGCAGGCGGCCGCGTCGGTGGGCCAGGGCCTGCTGATCGGGCGGTATGCCACGGGTTTCGCGCGCCACGGCCTGACCGTCGGCCAGGTGCTGCTGACCGTCGACGACGTGACCCGCCGGGCGCACTACCGGAACGCCTACCGCACCCTGCGCAAGCTGCTCGACCTGGGTGCGCTGCCGATCGTCAACGAGAACGACACGGTCGCCACCGAGGAGATCCGCTTCGGCGACAACGACCGGCTGGCCGCGCTGGTGGCCGCCCTGGTCCACGCCGATCTACTGGTTCTGCTCTCCGATGTGGACGCCCTCTATACCGGCAGCCCGTCCGATCCGGCGTCCGAGAAGATCTCGAACGTAACCGACGAATCGGATTTGTCGGAAATAAGGATTTCCGCCCCCGGCAAATCGGGCGTCGGCACCGGCGGCATGGTCACCAAGGTGGAGGCCGCCCGGATAGCCACCGGTTTCGGCATCCCGGTAGTCCTGACCAGCGCTCCCCTGGCGAAGCCCGCGCTCGCCGGCGAGGAGATCGGAACCCTGTTCCAGGCGGCAAAAACGAGGCCGGCCGCCCGCCTCTTCTGGCTCGCCCACGCCACCGCCCCCCGCGGCCGCCTCCACCTCGACCCCGGAGCGGTCACTGCGGTCGTCGCCCGGCGCAAATCACTGCTGCCGGCCGGCATCACCGCCGTGGACGGCTCGTTCGCCGCCGGCGACCCGGTCGACCTGGTCGACGGCGACGGCGCCCCGGTGGCCCGCGGCCTGGTCAACTACGACGCCGTCGAGCTGCCGCCCCTGCTCGGCCGGTCGACCCCCGAGTTGGCCGCGGAGTTGGGGCCAGGATATGAACGAGAGGTCGTGCACCGGGACGACCTGGTTCTTCTATAAAGGGAGTACGTGATGACGACCGTGCTGCAGCAGGCCGCCGACGCGCGCGGGGCCTCGATCGACCTGGCCGCGGCGACCCGCGCCGAGAAGGACCGCGCGCTCCTGCTGATGGCCGATCGGCTGGTCGAGCGCACCGAGGACATCGTCGCCGCGAACGCCGTGGACGTGAACAATGCCCGCGACGCCGGCCAGTCCGAGGCGATGATCGACCGTCTCACGCTGACTCCCTCCCGGATCGAGGGGATGGCCGACGGCCTGCGCCAGCTCGCCGCGCTGCCCGATCCGATCGGCGACGTGGTGCGCGGCTCCACCCTGGCCAACGGGCTCGAGCTGCGGCAGGTCCGGGTGCCGTTCGGCGTGGTCGGCATCATCTACGAGGGCCGGCCGAACGTTACCGCGGACGCCGCCGGCATCTGCCTCAAGTCCGGCAATTCGGCGCTGCTGCGCGGCTCCGGCTCGGCGTTCAGCTCGAACGCGGCGATCGTCTCGGTGCTGCGCAAGGCGGTGGCCGACGCGGGCCTGCCGGCCGACGCGATCCAGCTGCTCGACGCCACCACCCGCGACTCGGTCAAGGAGCTGATGCGGGCCCGCGGCCTGGTCGACGTGCTGATCCCGCGCGGCGGCGCCGACCTGATCAAGACGGTGGTCGAGGAGTCCACGGTTCCGGTGATCGAGACCGGCGTCGGCAACTGTCACGTCTACGTCGACGAGTCCGCCGACCTGGAGAAGGCGCTGGCCGTCACGATGAACTCGAAGACCCAGCGGCTGTCCACCTGCAACACCGCCGAGTCGCTGCTGGTGCACATCGACATCGCCGACTCGTTCCTGCCGCTGGCGATCGAGGAGCTGGTCTCGGCCGGGGTGACCGTGCACGGCGACCCGCGGGTGGCCAACTACAGCGCCGACGTCGTCCCCGCGACCCGCGAGGACTGGGGCAAGGAATACCTGTCGGCCGACATCGCGGTGGCGATAGTCGACTCGATGGACGACGCCCTCGACCACATCCGCCGCTACGGCACCGGCCACACCGAGGCCATCGTCAGCGAGTCGGTGACCGCGACCAGGCGCTTCGCGGCCCGGGTGGATGCGGCGGCCGTCATGATCAACGCGTCCACCCGCTTCACCGACGGCGGCGAATTCGGCTTCGGCGCCGAAATCGGCATCAGCACCCAAAAACTCCACGCCCGCGGCCCGATGGGCCTACCCGAGCTGACCTCGACAAAGTACATCGTCTCCGGCAACGGGCACACTCGGTAAACTTCAAGATCAAATTCCCGCTACCGTACGGGACAGGCCAGTCCCGCCTTTCCGGGCGAGCTCGCTGCCGTCCCGACCCCGTGCCGCCCGCATCCGGGCTTAGCTGCAACGCAGGCAGGCCGATCCAGGCGCGGAGCCGCCATCCTGCCGCCGCTCACGCCGGCGGCATTCCGGCGCGGACCGCCGCCGTAGGCGGCGGCAGTGACGGTGACCAACCGCCTGGGCCGGCCCGCCCGAGTTGCACCCCCAGCCCGGATGGGGGCGGCACGGAGGTCGGGACGGCAGCCAGCTCGCCCGGAAAAGGCGGGACTTGTCCGTCCCGTACGGTAAAGGGAATTTGATCCGGAATTTGACGGTTAACGGCAGGCGCGCAAGACGGTCAGCGTGGTGTTGACGTCGAAGATCGGGCCTTCCGCGCTGTCCCAGCCGCCGTCTGTGCGTTGGGTTGCGGAGAGGCGTTTGCGGGCCGCCTGCAGCAGCCAATCGTCGCCGAGGTGGACGCGGCGCAGGGCGGCCGCCATCGAGGCCACGTCCGCCGGGGACATGTCGTGCAGGCGGTCGCCGAGCACCAGCTGGACGCGGGCGGACTCGTAGAAGTACTGCTGGGCGTGCAGCAGGCCGGCCGCGTGCCAGCCGGTCGCCAGGAACGAGGGCCAGGTGCCGTCCGGGCGGAGCTGGGAGTTGACGAAGCCGGCGGCCGCGGCCAGCGTCGGGGCGTGCCGGGCCGGCAGGTCCAGATGGGGGTGCTGCTCCACCTCGGCGACGGTGAACCAGAAGCCGGCCAGCGCGGTCAGGTAGAGGGTCGCCTCGGGGTCGCCGGGCATCGCCCAGGCGGGCGCCTCGGCGGCGAGCGCCTCATTCTCCTGCCAGGTGCCGTCGGGCAGCTGCACCGAGGCCAGCCAGCCGAGCGCCCGGTCGACGACGGGGCCGTGCAGGCCGCCGAGGTCGTCGAGCTCGTTCAGGCGGAAGCAGGTGGCGTCGACCGAGGGGATCACCCCGTCGGTGGACGCGGGCCAGCCGCCGGCCGCGGTCTGGCCGGACGCTATCCGCTCGACGATCTCCGGCGCCGGGGGCTGGCCGGTACGCAGGTACGAGAGCCGGGCACGTTCCACGGGATCGCCGTGCGCGACCACGTACCCAATCGCTGCGTCAATGTCGACCACGGGGTGACGCTACAACCTGCGCGGCCAAACCGCCCCTACGTCTCACCGCCGGGGAGCCATATCGGCTCCCCGGCGGGAGTGGTCAGTAGGACGGAAGCGACGGATCCACCGTGTTCACCCAGGAGACGATGCCGCCCTGGACGTGCACGGCATCCTTGAACCCGGCCGCCTTGAGGGCCGCCAGCGCCTCGGCCGAGCGCACGCCCGACTTGCAGTGCAGCACGATCTGCCGGTCCTGCGGGAAGCGGGACAGTGCCTCGCCGGAGAGGATCTCGCCCTTGGGGATCAGCGTGGCGCCCGGGATGCGGTTGATCTCCCACTCGGCGGGCTCGCGCACGTCGACGAGGAAGAGGTCCTTACCGGAGTCCTGCCAGTCCTTGAGCTCGCGGGCGGTGATCGTCGCGTCGGCGGTCGCCTCCTCGGCCTCCGCGGAGATCGCGCCGCAGAAGTCGTCGTAGTCTTCCATCAGCTCGGTGAGCGTCGGGTTTTCCCCGCAGAGCACGCAGTTCGGGTCCTTGCGGACCTTGATCTTGCGATACTCCATCTCCAGGGCGTCGTAGACCATCAGCCGGCCGACGAGCGGCTCGCCGATGCCGGTGATCAGCTTGATCGCCTCGTTGACCTGGATCGAGCCGATCGACGCGCAGAGCACGCCGAGGACGCCGCCCTCGGCGCAGCTCGGGACCATGCCGGGCGGCGGGGGCTCCGGGTAGAGGCAGCGGTAGCAGGGGCCGTGCTCCTCCCAGAACACGGACGCCTGGCCGTCGAAGCGGTAGATCGAGCCCCAGACGTACGGCTTACCGAGCAGCACCGCGGCGTCGTTGACCATGTACCGGGTCGCGAAGTTGTCGGTGCCGTCGACGATCAGGTCGTACTGGCTGAAGATCTCCATGACGTTGTCGCGGTCCAGCGCGGTGTTGTGGATGACCACGTTCACCAACGGGTTGATCTCCCGGATGCTGTCCGCCGCGGACTCGGCCTTGGGCCGGCCGACGTCGGAGACGCCGTGGATGACCTGGCGCTGCAGGTTGGACTCGTCGACCGTGTCGAAGTCGATGATGCCGAGCGTGCCCACCCCGGCGGCGGCCAGGTAGAGCAGCGCCGGCGAGCCCAGGCCGCCCGCGCCGACGGCGAGGACCTTGGCGTTCTTCAGCCGCTTCTGCCCGTCCATCCCGACGTCCGGGATGATCAGATGACGCGAGTAGCGGCGGATCTCGTCGATGGTCAGCTCGGCGGCCGGCTCGACGAGCGGGGGCAATGCCACGGTTCACTCCCCGGGTTGACGGTAAGGATCGCTAGCCATTGTTGCTCGTTCGCCGTCGTCGTAGCCATGACGTTGCCCACCGGCCCGACATGCGGGACGAGGGAATTTTCTCGCGGTCACCGGACGGCCGGGCCGGAATAGCGTTTGCCGTCCGGATAGGGCCAGGAGTTGGCCACGCAGCCCTTCAGGCCGAGCGTCTGCTGCATCATCACGGGCGCGAGCCGGCCCTTGCCCGGGCACTGCTCGTGCCCGTGGCCGAGCTGGTGGCCCACCTCGTGGTTGATCGCGTAGGCGCGGTAGGTGGCCAGCGGCGCGCCGTAGCCGCGCACCGCGCCCTCCCAGCGGTCGTCGTTGATGATCACCTTGCCGGGCAGGCGGCAGGACGTGTAGGCCCCGGTCTCCAGCCCGCCGAGCCGGCACATCCGCTCGGAGGTGCGCGCCGAGGCCAGGTAGACGGTGAACTCGGCGCGCGCGGCCGCCGGGACCCGCTGGAACCGGAACCGGCGGGCGGCGATCCAGCTGCGGTGGTCGCCGAGCGTCCGGTCGACCGCGTCGGCGAAGGCGGTGGCCGCCCCGGCCGGGTCCGGCTTCTCGACCCCGAGGTGGAACCGGTGGATCGGACCGGCGAAGCCGAGCACCGGGCCGTACCCGCCGACGTAGTCGAAGACGCCGCTGGTCCCGGCCGCGCGAACGACGGTCGCCGCGGGCGTCGCGGCACGCCGGGCCGCCGCCGGGGGCGCGGCCGCCGCCGGCGTCGGCACCACGATCGGGTCGCGCTCGCCGGTCCGCAGGTAGCGCCCGAGGAAGATCACGGCGACCGCGAGTAGCACGTAGGTGAGCACGGTCAGGACCCGTCGGCGCCGCCGCGCGGGCCGCGGCTCCTCCTCGAAGTCGCGGAACGGGACCGGCGCCGGCGGGGGCGCGGGGCGGGTGAGCGGGGTCCGGCGCATCGCCGGCGGGTTTCGGGTGGGATCCCAGACGGGCGTACGCGTCATCGCCGGGCTGCCGGGCGCGGCGGTCCCGGCGGCCGGACGCCTGCGATCCGTCCCTGTCATGACAAAGCCGACATTGCCACGCGCCGCGGCGCGGTTTCCGGTGTTTCGCCAGCTAGGCGGCGAGGCCCGGGCTCTCCTCGAGCATGCCGACGATCGCCCGGGCCACCAGGCGCGGCACCTCCATCTGCGCCACGTGCCCGACTCCCGGCAGCATCAGCAGGCGGCTGTCCGGAATCACCCGGGCCGCCTGTGCGGGCACCCGGGGATCGATGAGCTTGTCGGTGAGGCCGCCGATGACCAGGGTCGGCGCGGTGATCTCGGTGGCCAGCCGCCACAGCGAGTTGCGCCCGGGCAGGTAGGCGCGCAGGAAGCTGGAGACCAGGCCGCGCAGCGTACGCAGGTAGGCGTTCGGGTAGTGGGACACCGTGTAGCGGAGCTTGATCTCCTCGATCGCCTCGGCCCGGCGCTGGGCGCTCGCCTTGCGGGTGTCGCCGAAGCACGCCTCGAGGACCTGCTCGGCCATCTCGTCGACCGTGATGCGGGTCATCCCCCACGCGAAGATCCGATCGGCCCGGGGCAGCGCCAGCAGCGGCAGGTAGGGGCCGTGCGCCGTCCGGCGCGGATCGAGGAACGGCATCGCCGGGGAGATCAGGGTGAGCGTACGGACCAGGTCGGGACGAAGAGCGGCCACGCGGACGACGATCGAGCCGCCCAGCGAATTGCCCACCAGGTGCACCGGGCCGCGCCCGGCGTGCTCGAGATAGCCGATCAGGGTCGCCGCGAAGGCCGGGATCGAGTAGCGCGGGCTCGGGTCGCTGTAGCCGAAGCCCGGCAGGTCGACCGCCTGCGCGTCGAACCGGTCGGCGAGCAGGCCGGCCATGTCGGTGAAGTTCTGCGAGGAGCCGCCCAGACCGTGCACATACACCGCCGGCTCGGCCCCGGGCCGGGTGGCCGGCGTATCGCGGACATGCAGCATTGCCCCGCCGATCACGACCCGGCGCGCGGGCCACGGGGGTGGTGCGTCGCCGTCCGGCAGCAATACGCCGTCGTCGGCCAGAATGGCGCCCTTCATCGGGACAAGAGTGCCTCAAGCCGCCGGTTCACCGCGGCCAATGTGGCCCGGACCATGGCATGCCGATCGTCACCCGTCACCACCGCCGAGCCGGCGAGCTGCTCCACCCAGCCGTTGCAGGACAGCAACAACACGACGACCGCCACCTGAGAATTGCCGAACGGGACGGCGGCCGCGTGCTCGACGAAGCAGCGGGCCGGGCCGTCCGGGTGATCGGAGCCGGCGAGCAGCTCGTCGACCGCGGCGGTGGTGGCCGTCGCGCACAGCCGCAGCAGGTAGCCGTCGACGGACGGGCCGCTGGCCGTGCCGGAGCTGGACCGGCCGCCGACGCCGAGACGCACCTCGACCGTTGCATCGGTGCCGTACGTGTTGACGTGCACGTTCTCGATGACGATGCGGGGGCCGGGCTGCTCGCCGGGGAAGAGCGGGCGGGTCGGCCGATGGTCGTCGGCGGGGACGACCTCGGCCTCCTCGGGCTCGGGGCGAAGGGTCTCGGCCGGCCGCTCGATCGGCGGCTCCACCGGCTGCTCGACCGGCCTTTCGAACCGTCTTTCGGCCGACCTTTCGACCGGCCTTTCGAGCGGTTTTTCGACCGGGGGCGCGGGCGGCGCGGACATCTGGGCGATGGGCGCCGGGGCTTGCATCGGGGCCGGCGCGGGAGCCGGTGGCGCGCTGCGCGGCCGGCTCGACACCGGCGCGGAGGGCGAGACGGGGGCCGGGGGCGGAGGCGGCGGCGGAGCCACCGGCATGGCCATCGGCGGCATCAGGGCGTCGCCCTTCATCGCGGCGTCCAGCCCCATCCGCTCCTGCAACAGGCGGGCCACGCGGCGGCTCACCTCGGCCGGGTCGGCGCCCTCGGCGAGATCCAGCCGCAGGCTGTGCGCACCGGACGGGGTCGAGCGCAGCGACGCGTCGCGCACACCGTCGACGCCGCGCACCGCCGCCAGGATCGCCTGCACGTCGAACCCCTCCTGCCGCTCGCGCGGCTGAACGTCGCCGCGGCGCAGGTGGGTCGCGATCCGGGCCAGCGCCGGCGTCTCCGCCGTCGGCTCCGTCAACGGGGGCTCCGGAACTCGAGGCACGTCCGGTTGGGCCGGCACGCGCTGCGGCAGTACCCGTGGGCTGGGGTCGGCCAAACCGCTCGCTCGTCGGCCGGGGTCGGCCGGGGGACTTATCCGCGGGCCGGGGTCGACCGGTCCGTTCGGCCCGCCGGCGGCCGGGGGCTGGCTGCCGTAGGCCGCGTAGGCCGCTCGGGACTGGTGGCCGGGCGGCTCGGCGGCCGGGCCGGGCTCGTAGGAGACCCGGCGCGGGAAGCTCGGATCATACGGCGGCGGGGCGGGCGGTTGCTCATCCGCCGCGGGGGGCGTGGGCGGCGGATCGGGCGGGGCCCAGTCGGAGCGGAGGGCGGCCGGCGCGGCCGGGCGGACCAGCGGGACCGCGGTGCGCTGCTGGGGCGGGGGCGGCTGGGTGTCTTCCAGGTCGCCCTCGTACGGAAAGGGCGGGGCGCTGTTGGGCGTGGGCGGGTCGTACGCGCTGACCGGGGCGGGCGACTCGTACGGGCTGATCGGCTCGATCGACCGCAGGCTGGTCGGCCGGCCGGGGCGGGCGATCGACCCGGTCGTCTCGCCGAGATCTCGCGGGTGCGGCGGGACCGGCTGCGGGGCGGGCTGCGGGGCAGTCTGCGAATAGGGGGCGGGCTCGGTGCGCGGGGCCGGCGGGCGGGCCTGCTCGGCGCCGGGCGGGCTCAGGTGGGCCAGCAGGTCGGAGTAGCGCGGGCGGGCGTCGGCCCAGCGGGACGCGGCCTGGGCGGCCGGCTCCACGGACGGGGGAATTTCGCCGGACTGCTGCGCGTCGACGAAGCCGGGCGGGGCGGGCGCGGGGACCGGCGGGGCCGAGGCGGGCTGGACGGGCTGCGGCTGGGCGGGCGTGGGTTGCACCGAACCGTACGGTCGCCCAATGGGGGGAAATGTCTGATTTCGCGGAAAGGGCGTCGGCCGACGCCAAGCCGGTACGTCATTTTCCGTGTCGAGCGCGGTGCCGGGGTTGGACCAGGGACTATCCTGCATCGCCCAGCCGTTCACCCGAGTGCGCTCCCGCGAATCGGCACTGTCGCCGCCCTCCGCGGCTCCAGTGTCTCCGGAATGCCCTGATTCATCCACCGCGTGCTCCTCGCTCGCCCGTGCTGAGGCTACCGTGTGGGTGCGGTGGCGATAAGTTGCAGCGTCGCGACAATTGACCGGGCGGCAGCAACGTGCGCCGATCCGGGCAAACCGCGCCGACCACCGAACCGCGGGGACCGAACACCCGCTGGAGGGTAGAGAGACATGACCGCTGCGTCCGGCGGGGCACAGACCGCCCGGCCCACCCGCCTGCCCCGCTCCGCGCGCCGCAAGCAGTTGCTGGCCGCCGCTCAGCAGATCTTCGTGGCGCACGGCTACCACGCCGCTGCGATGGACGACATCGCCGAGCGGGCCGGCGTCTCCAAGCCGGTGCTGTATCAACACTTCCCCGGCAAGCTCGAGCTATACCTGGCGCTGCTGGACACGCACTGCGACGCGATCATCGCGAAGGTGCGTGAGGCGATGCTGGCCACGCACGACAACAAGGAGCGGGTCAAGGGCGCGGTCCGGGCCTACTTCGACTTCGTCGACCACGAGAGCGAGGCCTTCCGCCTGGTCTTCGAGTCCGACCTGCGCAACGACCCGCAGGTGCGGCAGCGGGTGGAGCGGGTCGAGCAGGGCTGCATCGCGGCGGTGACCGACACGATCATCTCGGACACGGCGGCCTCCGCCGACGCCGCCGAACTGCTCGCCTCCGGCCTGGTCGGGGCGGCCGGGCAGTCCGCCCAGTTCTGGCTGGCGAACGGCCGGCGTACGCCCAAAGCTGAAGCCGAATCGCTCGTAGCTGCGCTGATCTGGCGCGGGATCGCCAGCTTCCCCCTGCAGGGCGGCGCAACCAGCGGTTCGACGGCCGAAATCGGATAACCTTCACAGCGGTAAGACCCGTACAGAGGGAGGGCCCCGTGGAGGTCAAGATCGGCGTGCAGCACACGCCGCGCGAGCTGGTGCTGGAGAGCGCTCAGACCCCGGCGGAGGTCGAGCAGGCAGTGACCGAGGCGATGGCCAAGGACAGCGTGCTGTCGCTCCAGGACGAGAAGGGCCGCAAGGTGATCATCCCGATCAGCAAGGTGGCCTACGTGGAGATCGCCGAGTCGTCCAACCGGCCGTTCGGCTTCACCACTCGCTGAGGTTCGTTTCGGGAGGGCGCTCTCGCATCGATGGTGCCCTCCCGTAACTCTGCTCTGAGGTGCACGATCTCTTGGTCGGGTAGACTGGGACCTGTCGCCCGTCGACGTCGATTCGATTCGCTGTTTTTCACCCCGCGAATCCGTTTCGCCGCGGGCGACCCGCGCGCGTGCGGCCCGCTCACTAGCGTGTGGCCCGCGCCTACCCATAGCGCGCCCTACGACTGAACGGGCGCACCACGAGAGGCACCCGTAAAACTTCATGACAGACATCGAAAACTCCGAACCCGCACTGGTCCCCGTCGTCAATCGCGCCCCCGTCCGTCCGGACAGCCCGACCTTTGCCGAGCTGGGTGTCCGCGCCGAGACGGTGGAGGCGCTGGCGAAGGCCGGCATCACCCGGGCCTTCGCGATCCAGGAGTACGCGCTGCCCATCGCGCTGCGCGGCACTGACCTCATCGGCCAGGCCCCGACCGGCACCGGCAAGACCCTCGGCTTCGGCCTGCCGCTGCTCGATCGGGTCATCTCCCCCGCCGAGGGCGCCGACGGCAAGCCGCAGGCGCTGGTCGTCGTCCCCACCCGTGAGCTGGGCCTGCAGGTGGCCCGCGACCTGGCGGCCGCGGGCAGCACGCGCGGCGTCCGGGTGCTGCCGATCTACGGCGGGGTGGCGTACGAGCCGCAGGTCGACGCGCTCAAGAAGGGCGTGGAGATCCTGGTCGGCACCCCCGGCCGGCTGCTCGACCTGGCCAAGCAGAAGACCCTCAAGCTCTCCTCGATCAAGGCGCTCGTGCTCGACGAGGCCGACCGGATGCTCGACCTGGGCTTCCTCGACGACGTCGAGAAGATCCTCGCGATGCTCCCCGAGCAGCGGCAGACCATGCTGTTCTCGGCGACGATGCCCGACCCGATCGTGGCCCTGTCCCGCCGGTTCCTGAGCCACCCGGTGACGATCCACGCCGGGCACACCGCCGACAGCGGCCCGTCGCCGCTGACCAAGCAGGTCGTCTACCGCACCCACCCGCTGAACAAGCTGGAGATGGTGGCGCGCATCCTGCAGGCGCGCGACCGCGGCCTGACCATGATCTTCTGCCGTACGAAGCGGGCCGCCGACCGGGTCGCGGAGGATCTCGACTTCCGCGGCTTCGCGGTCGCCGCCGTGCACGGCGACCTGGGTCAGGGCGCCCGCGAGCGGGCCCTCCGGGCGTTCCGCAGCGGCAAGATCGACGTGCTGGTCGCCACCGACGTCGCCGCCCGCGGGCTGGACGTCTCGGGCGTCACCCACGTGATCAACTATGACTGCCCCGAGGACCCGGACACGTACACGCACCGCATCGGTCGTACCGGCCGGGCCGGCGCCACGGGCGTCGCGGTGACCTTCGTCGACTGGGAGGACATGCCGCGCTGGGTGCTCATCGACAAGTCGATGGGCCTGGGCATGCCGCAGCCGCCGGAGACGTACCACACGAGCGCGGCGCTCTACTCCGACCTGGACATCCCGTCCGACGTGTCGGGCACGCTGCCGACCGCCGAGCGCAACCGGGCCGGCCTGGCCGCGGAGGTCGAGGAGGACCTGGGCGGCGGGCGCCGGCGCCGGGAGCCGACTCGCGGCCGGGCGCGCCGCCCGCGCGGCGGTGGGTCCGGCGCCGAGGAGGCGGCTCCGGCCGAGGAGTCGGAGCGGCCCAAGCGCCAGCGTCGCCGCCGCCGGGTGGATTCCGATCTTCCGGGTACGGCTTCGTCTGGCACGCCCTCGTCTGGCACGCCCTCGTCTGGCACGCCCTCGTCTGGCACGCCCTCGTCTGGCACGCCCTCGTCTGGCACGCCTTCGTCCGGTACGCCGGCGGCGGCCCCGGTGGAGGAGTCCGGGTCGGTCGGGGCGGCCGAGCCGGTCGCCGGGGAAGGTGAGGCCGCGCCGAAGCGCGCTCGCACGCGCCGCCGGGTTCCGGCCACCGCTCTGACGTTCTCGGAAGGCGCCTCGGCCGGTGACACGCCCGTCGCCGAGACCGCGATCGCCGAGACGACGTCCAAGGCCGTGGCGTCCGAGGCCAGGGCATCCAAGGCCAGGGCATCCAAGGCGGCGGCGTCCAAGGTCGCGGCCGCGGAGGTCGCGGCCGGCGCCGACGGGCCGGAGTCGGAGGACGACCCCGATCGTCCGCGTCGCCGCCGTCGTGGGGCCCGGGGCAGTCGCGGGTCGGGCAGCGGCTCGGTCGCGGACTCCGCCGACGGTTCCGACATGTCCGGCGGCTCCGAGGCCGGGGTCGGGACCACCGCCTGATTTTCGGGCCCGGCCTTGGCCGGGCCCGCACCATGCAGGACAGCCCGGCGGCCGCCGACGGCCTTGCGTTGCAGCAGGCCGGGGCGCTGCACCGGGGACCTGACTCACGCGTACGGTCAAGGGCGCGGAAGCAAACGACGGAGAGTTAGCGGCCCGGGGTTACCTGGTGTGCGCTCAGATCCAGCGCCGGGCCAGTTCGTCGAGGATCGCGATGTTCAGGCGGTGGGCGTCCAGCACCTCGGTGACCAACTCACTCTGCTCCTCGGGCGACCACGGAAGGGCGTCCAGGAGCCGGCGGTAATAGGTCTTGAACGCCTCGAGATCGATCCCGGGGAAGATGTAGAAACGGTTCCCGGCGCCGTTCAGGCCATAGACGCGGGCGATCGCCTGGCCCAGGTATTGGCCGCCGGAGAGATCGCCCAGGTAACGCGTGTAGTGGTGGGCGACGAAGCCGACCGGGTGCGAGTTGGCGGCGTAGCGCAGGCGCGTGCAATACGTCGTCGTGGCGGGCAGCGCGGCTATCCGGTCCGGCCAGCGCGGGCCGTGCAGGAAACGCAGATCCGCCTCGATCGACGGCAGCCGGATCAGCTCCGGAAAGACGAATTGCCGGGCGACCGGGTCGTCGGCCATGGTGTGCGCGGCCAGTTCCAACGCCTCGTAGAGAAACCATTGCTGGGCGACCAGATCGGCATAGGCGACCCAGGACAGCCGGCCGGTGACGAGGGCGTCGAGAAAACCGTGCGCCTGGGCGATTTCGAGCGCGCCGCGGGTCTCGCGGCGCAGCCGCGCGGACAGCCGGTCGGCCCCCGGCGGGTCGGCCATGAAGGACATCGGCGGCGCACCTCGCTTCTCGCGCCGACACTGTATCTATAGATCCACTTCTCGGCCCAGTAGTTGGGGAACGTGTGTTGGGCCACCGGTGGGTTCCGTGCGCCGGCCGGTCGCCGCGACGCGGGCAGAATGGGGAGATGCCAGAACCGCTCGCGAACGTGCTCGCCGAGGTCCGCACCCTGCTTCTCACACCCGGGCTCACCCGGGCCGTCGCCGCCGGCCGCCGCCGGGGGCAGACACCGTCGGTGACCAGGGCAGAGTTACGGCCGGTGGCGTTGAAGAGCGGGCCGCATCTGCAGATCGTCACCGACGACGGCGCGCGGCCGTTCACCCGCAACGTCGCGCCCGGCCCCGAGGCGGAGTCGGCGGTCGAGGCGCTGCTGGCCGAGCCGTTCGGGAACTGGCATGTGGAGACGGCGACGGCCACGGTGCAGGTGCGAATCACCAAGAAGGGTGACGCCCAGGTGCACCGCGGCGCGGCACCGGAGTCGACGCCGGACGCCGGGCACGACCGGGCCAAGCAGTGGCTGCTCGACCCGGGTGACCCGCTGTTCCAGGTGGTCGGCGGCACGGCGGCCAAGCGGCGGCAGGTCGACGCGTTCCTGCGGGCGCTCGCCGCGACGCTGCCGGCCGATCTGCCGCCGACGCTGCGCGTGGTGGACCTGGGCTGCGGAAACGCTTACCTGACCTTCGCCGCGTACCGCTATCTGGCGGCCCGCGGCGTACAGGTGCAGGTTGTCGGGGTTGACGTTCGGGAAGATCAGCGGGTACGCAACACGGCCGTGGCGGAGGCGTTGGGCTGCTCGGCGGAGGTGACCTTCGTGGCCGGGACCATCTCCGAGGCGCAGGTGCCGTTCACGCCGGATCTCGTGCTGGCGCTGCACGCATGCGACACGGCGACCGACGAGGCGCTGGCCCGCGCGGTGCGGTGGTCGGCGCGGTGGGTGCTGGCCGCGCCGTGCTGCCACCACGACATCGCCGCCCAGCTCAAGGGCACCGCGGCGCCGGCGCCGTTCGGCGAGCTCACCCGGCACGCGATCATGCGGGAGCGGTTCGCCGACGTGCTGACCGACACGCTGCGGGCGTCGCTGCTGCGGCTGCACGGATATCGGGTGGACGTGGTCGAGTTCATCGATTCGGCGCACACGCCGCGCAATCTGCTGCTGCGGGCTCAGCTTTCTTCGCCGCAGGGTTCGCTCCGGGCTTCACTTCAGCCTTCGCTCCAGCCCTCGCTCCAGGCGGAGTACGACTTGTTGACCACTCAGTGGTCCGTGACGCCCGCCCTGGAAAAGCTGCTCTAGACGATCACCGTCCAGGCGGCGGTGTGCACCTGACCGGCGACCTGGAAGTCGAAGAACATCCGGTAGGTGCCGTTGCTCGGCGCCGCCAGCCAGAACTTGACCTTGCCGTCGACCAGCGCGGCCTCCGGATGAACATGCACGTAGGCAAGATCACCCTGGCGAAGAACGACGAGATGACCGTACGCGCCGAGATAGGGCTCGAGGACCGCCGGGCGGTGATCGGGCCCGGCCACGCTCATCATGATCGGCTGGGTCGACCGGGTGCTCGGCGCGCCCTCGTAGCCGACCGAGAGCCCGTCCACGGCGACGGCCCTTTCCGGGGCGGACAGCGGGGCGGGCGCGTAGTCGCCGGCGACGGTCAGGTCACTGCCCAGGGTGGTCGCGACCGGTTTGCCGCCGACCAGCGCGGTGAAGTCGGCGATCATCCGGTAGATCCCCGGCTCGGCGAGGGTGAGATCGATGCCCCAGGTGCCGTCGGCGGTCATCGAGGGGTGCAGGTGCTGGTAGCCGCTCAGATCCCGGCGGATCACGACGAGGTGCAGCAGCTTGTCGTGGACCACGGCGTACGAGGTGATCGGCGCACCACCCGGGCCGGTGATCCGGAAGCTGAGCCGCTGCGGTCGGCCGGCCAGGAGGGTGGTACGGGCCGGAACCAGGGTGAGGCCGCTGGAGCTCAGGGAGAGGCCGCCCAGGGCGGCGCCCGTGCCGTTTGTCTGGGTCGTGGTGCCGATGGCGTCGTGGGTGTGCGGCTGGCTCTCGTCCATGGCCATGCCCGGCATCTCACCGGTTGCGGCCGGCGCCGGTTGGGTGGGAGCCGAGCTGGTGCCGCCGGCGTTGAGGCGACCGAGGCCGTAGCCCGCGAAGAGCACCACGACCAGGAGCGCCCCGAAGGCGGCGAGCCGGAACCCGGCGCGGTCCCCGGTCTCCTCAATTTGCGGCCCGGTTTCCGGCTCGTCCTCGTTGGGCGCCGCTTCGGCCTTTGGCTCGCTCGCCGTGCCGTTCGGCGCGCTCCCGCTGGCCGTGCTGTTCGTCGCGCTCCCGCTGGCCGGGCGACTCGTCGCGCTCCCGCTGGCCGGGCGACTCGTCGCGCTGTCGGTCGCCGTGCCGTTCGGTCGCTGGGTCGCGGCGCTGGTCACTGGGCTCTCGGAGGGGACGGGTCGTGCCCAGAGGCGATTGAGGTCGGTCGTGGGCTGGTCGGGAGCGGCGGAACGACCGCCGGGCGGAGAGGCGTCAGGCATGCGCGAGCTCGTAGCCGGCCTCGTCGACCGCCGCACGCACATCGTCCTCGGCGAGGGGCGCCTCGCTCGTCACCGTCACCGCGCCCGAGGGGAGGTCGACCCGAACCTCCGCAACGCCCGGCAACGAGGAGAGCTCCCCGGTCACCGCCTGGACGCAGTGCGAACAGGTCATTCCGGTCACGGTGTAGGTGCTGGTCACAGCCATGAAAACGCCTTTCGGGAACGGTGGCCGTCAGGACTTGACGAGCCGGGCGATCGCATCGGAAGCCTCTTTGACCTTGGCAGTCGGATCCCCCGCCCGCGCCGCGTCGACAACGCAGTGGGCAAGGTGATCGTCGAGCAGACCGAGCGCCACCGCCTGCAGCGCACTCTTGGCCGCCGAGATCTGAGTCAGAACATCGATGCAGTACGTGTCCTCGTCGACCATCCGCTGCAGCCCCCGGATCTGCCCCTCGATCCGGCGCAGCCGCCCGAGCAGGGCAGCCTTGTCCCCGGAGTACCCATGCGGACCATGCTGCTGCGAAGTCGTCTCTTCGGACATGCCTGCCATCATACCCCCTCCCCGTATCTCCCTCGGCACCCCTCCCCACATGCCCGCTGCCACCATCCTGTCCACTACCTACCGTTTTGTCACCATGAGCCACCCACCCGCGCGACAACAACAGCCCGACGCCGACCCGTCCCGAACAACCCCGCCGCGCCGACCACCGGCCCCACCAGCCCCAGCGACACCCCGACACCAGCCCCACCAGCCCCAGCGACACCCCGACACCAACCCCACCAGCCCCAGCGACACCCCGACCAGCAGCCCCACCGACTCGGCGCCGCACCAAGCAACGGCACCGCCCGACCGCACTGCGCCGACTACGTTGGCGACCATGACAGCCGCTACCCCGCTCGACGCCTTGGTCACCGAGACGGCCGCGCTGACGCACGCGCTCGACTCCGTCCCCGAGGCGGCGTGGGCCAACCCGACCCGTTGCCGCCCCTGGGACGCCCGCGCCCTGCTCGCCCACGTCCGAGTGGCCGTGGCCCGTGTCCCGCAGGCGCTCGCGGAGCCCGCGCCACCGGTCGCCGAGGTGTCGGCGGTCGAGTACTACCGCCCCGACGAACGCTTCTCCCCGACCACGAACGCCGATCGCATCACCACCGCCCAAGCCCACGCATCCGACCTCCGCGGCCCGACGATCCTCGCCGAACTCGACGACCTATGCAGCGTGATCGTCGACAGGTGCACGCCCGAGCCACCCGACCGAGTGGTCCGCACCCGCCACGGCGACGCGATGCTGCTGACCGAGTTCCTGAAGACCCGAGTCCTCGAGGTGGCGGTACATGGCTTCGACCTGGCCGACGCCCTGGCCCTGCCATCCTGGCTGACCCCGACCGCTGCCGACGTCCTCCAGGAACTGCTGCTGGGCCCGTCCCGAACCGCCCCCGACCCGGAACACTTCCTGCGCGCCGCAACCGGCCGAGCCACCGACCCCGATCCGGAGCTGCTGACTCGCCTGCAGAGTCGCCCTCTCGCCCTGGGCTGACGGCCCTTCCGCTCAGGACCCGATCCCGCCCGAACGAGGGCCCGCGTGCGGCCGGGCGTCGTGTGCCGCGTGCGGCCGGGCGTCGTGTGCCGCGTGCGGCCGGGCGTCGTGTGCCGCGTGCGGCCGGGCGCCGTGCGCCGCGTGCGGCCGGGCATCGTGCGCCGCGTGCGGCCGGGCATCGTGCGCCGCGTGCGGCCGGGCGCCGTGCGCCGCGTTTCAGGCGGAGACTGCCAAGGCCAAGGGCAGCACCCCCTCGGCGCCGGCTCGGCGTAGGGCTCGGCCGGCCAGGGACATCGTCCAGCCGGAGTCGACCAGGTCGTCTACCAGCAGGACCGGGGCGTTCAGGGTGGGTAGTGCGGTGGCCACTTCGGGATCGACGGTGAAGGTGTCGTGGAGTGTGCGGACCCGCTGGGCGCTGTTTCCGCGGGAGGCGGACTCGGGGGCTGCGGCCGAGGTGACCGCGCCCAAGAGAGGCAGGCGACCGACGCGGGCTATGTGCTCGGCGAGGGCGTGGATCAGCTGTGGATGACGGTGGGAGCCGATCTCGACGACCGCGGCGGGGCGTTGTCGCCAGGCGTCCTCGCCGTGGGCCCAGGTCTTCAGGATCTCGATCACCGCGGCGGCCAGTTCGTCGGGGATCGGGGCGTCCGGGGAGTCGGGGGCGACCAGTGTGCGCAGGCGACTGCCCCAGCCCAGGTCGGAGAGGCGGCCGACGGCTCGGCCGGGCTCGATCTGCTCGGCGGGGCCGATCTTGCCCTTGAGGGAGATGCCGACGGCGGACAAGCCGGTTGGCCACATCTTCTTGGGGGCGATCTCGACGCCGGGGCGGCCCAGGAACGCGTCCGCGGCGGCGAGGGCGGCGGCCGACGCGTCGGTATCGAACAGGGGGCCGGCGCAGTTGTCGCAGCGGCCGCACGGCTTGGCCTCGGGGTCGTCCAGGCAACGCCGTAGGTACTCCATGCGGCAGGAGCTGGTCACCGCGTACTCAATCATGGTCTTTTGCTCTGCGGAACGAGCCTCGGCGACGCGGCGCAGGCGGGCGGTGTCGTAGGTCCATGGCTCGCCGGTGGCCAGCCAGCCGCCGCGGGTGCGCCGGACCGCGCCATCCACGTCGAGGACCTTGAGCATCAGCTCGAGGCGGGTGCGGCGCAGGTCGACCAGAGGCTCGAGAGCCTGGGTCGACATCGGACGGTCGGTGGCGAGATTGGCCAGCACCAGCCGCACCTGGTCTTCCGGCGGGAAGGCGAGCGACGCGAAATAGCGCCAGATCGCGGCATCCTCCCGGCCCGGGAGCAGGACGACCTCGGCGTGCTCGACGGCGCGACCCGCGCGGCCGACCTGCTGGTAATACGCGATCGGGGAGGGTGGGGCGCCGAGGTGCACGACGAAGCCGAGATCGGGTTTGTCGAAACCCATGCCGAGGGCGGAGGTCGCGACCAGCGCCTTGATCTTGTTGTCCAGCAGGGCCTGCTCGGCGGCGCGACGATCGGCATCCTCGACCTGTCCGGTGTACGAGGCGACCGGAAAGCCCCGGGAACGCAGGAAATCGGCGGTCTCGGTGGCCCCGGCGACGGTGAGCGTGTAGACGATGCCCGAGCCGGGGAGCTGATCGAGGTGGTCGGCGAGCCAGGCCAGGCGATGGGCGGGGTCGGGCAGGTCGAGCACGGCCAGGCGCAGCGAGTCTCGGTCGAGCGTACCGCGCAGCACCAGCGCGTCGCCGAGCTGATCGGCGACGTCGGCGGTCACCCTGGCGTTGGCGGTTGCGGTGGTGGCCAACACCGGCGTACGCCCGGGGAGGCCGGCCAAGAACGTGCGGAGCCGGCGATAGTCGGGGCGGAAGTCGTGGCCCCAGTCGGAGACGCAGTGCGCCTCGTCGACGACCAGCAGGCCGGTGCTCGCGGCGAGGCCGGGCAGCACATTGTCGCGGAAGTCGGGATTGTTGAGCCGCTCGGGGCTGATCAGCAGCACGTCGACCGTGCCGGACCGGATCTCGGACTCGATCTCGGACCACTCGTCGAGATTGGCCGAATTGATCGTGCGCGCGGTGATGCCGGCCCGGGCGGCCGCCTCGACCTGGTTACGCATGAGTGCGAGCAGCGGGGACACGATGACGGTCGGGCCGGCCGGCGACAGGGCGGCCGGAGCCGGGCCGGCCGCGACGCCCTCGCGCAGCAGGGCGGTGGCGACGAAGTAGACCGCCGACTTGCCCCACCCGGTACGTTGCACGCAGAGCACCCGCCGCCGGTCGACGGTGAGCGCCTCGATGGCGCGCCACTGGTCCGCACGGAGGCGTGCTTGGTCGCCGGCCAGCTTGCGCAGCACGCCCTCGGCACGCTCGCGCACGGCAGCTCGCTCGGCCTGATCGGCCCTGATCCGCGTCGTCTCGGTCACCCGGCATGTCTATCAGCCCGCTCCGACAAAACTCGGAGTTATCCACAGGGCATGGTTATCCACAGGCCGCCGGAACGTCCTTGACAACTTTATTTGTCGGTGCCAGGCTCGGGTCATGTCCAAGACGATTGCCGAAAAGCTCCTCATCAAGCCCCACTCGACCGTGTGGCTCTCCGATCCGGCGCGATTGCCGCTGCTCACCCCGATGCCCGACGGCGTCCGCGAGGTCGAGACGCTGGCCACCGCCAGCACCGCGGTGCTGTTCGCGGAGGATGCGGCGAGCGCGCGCAAACTGCTCGAGGAGCACAGCGCCGACCTGGCCAAACCGGGGGCGTTCTGGGTGGCCTACCCGAAGGGGAACAAGGCCGACATCAACCGAGACACGTTGTGGCCGATCGTCGCCGACTTCGACATGCGCCCGTGCGGGCAGGTCGCGATCGACGAGCGCTGGTCGGGGCTGCGTTTCCGGGCCAACCGCGAGGGCGAAGGTCGATTCACCATGGGAGACAAATGACCGGAGGAGCCAACGATGACCGTCAGCGGCCGAGGACCGAGCCGCCGTTGACGTTGATGATCTGGCCGGTGACGTAGCCGCCGCCCGGGCCGACCAGCCAGCGGACCGCCTCGGCGATGTCCTGCGGTTCGCCGGCACGCTTGACCAGCGTGGCGTCGACGCGGCTTCGGTGGCCCTCGGGGGTCATCCGGCCGGCGAAGAACTCGCTGTCGGTGACGTAGCCGGGGGAGATGACGTTCACGGTGATGCCGGACTCGCCGAGCTCGACCGCCAGGTCCAGCGCGTAACCGTGGAGGGCTGCCTTGGCCGCCGAGTAGGGGCCACCGCCACCCTTCTGGGCGGCGATCGAGCTGGTCAGGATGATCCGGCCGCCCGGCCGGCGTAGCGACGGAAGGAGGGAGGTGGTCATCAGGACGGCACTGAGGACGTTGGAGTCGAAGTTGGCTCGCCAGTGCGACGCGACTTGGTCGAGTGTGGAGTCGGCGCCGGACACGTAGGCGCCGGCGTTGTTGACCAGCACGTCGAGCGGGCGGTCGCCGACCGCGGCGGCCACAGCGGGGATCTGGGCCGGATCGGAGACGTCGGCGGTCACCGCGGACGCCTGCGGACCGATCCACTTCACCGCGTCGGCCAGCACGTCCGCGCGACGGCCGACGATGATGACGTCATAGCCCTCCCCAGCCAGCATGCCCGCCGTCGACCGGCCGATCCCGGTCCCGCCACCGCTCACCACCGCAAGCCTCGACATGCCCCGACCATATCGACGCTCCCGCACGCGCGCAGCCCAGTTGGACGGCCGCTGCCAAACGGCCCGGGCCGGGCACGCCACTAGCGGCCACGTGCGCGGGCCAGAGCGCAGGCGCGGATCAGAGCGCAGGCGCGGATCAGAGCGCAGGCGCGGATCAGAGCGCAGGCGCGGATCAGAGCACAGGCGCGGACCAGAGCACAGGCGCGGACCAGAGCACAGGCGCGGACCAGAGCACAGGCGCGGACCAGAGCACAGGCGCGGATCAGAGGGCGAGGAGGTAGCCGGTGGCCTTGCGGGACTTTGGGGAGGGTGCTGACGACGCGGGAGCCGGCTTCGAGTGGTGAGAGCGCTTCCGTTGGCGGGACGGGCGGTCGCGCTTGGTGGCGGGGGTTTGCTTCTCGCCGGCGGCTTCGCTGAGCGTCGCCGAGTCGCCGTCCGAGTCGGGGACGCTGCTGCCTAGCACCTCGGCTCGGCATCTGCGGCCATCTAGGGTGAAGGCCAGGGGGAGCGGGTTGTCTCCCCGGTAGGCGCCGTGCAGGGTGAAGGCTTTTCGGGTGCCATGGCCCTTCACTATGACTTTGCGGCCGGTCTGGGTGATGGTCTTCGGAGCGTCGGTCAAGCGCTGGGAGCCGGGATAGGCGAACACCACGCGCCAGGACGCTCGTCCCACCTCTTCGGAGGTCGCCACGGTCAGTACGGCCTCGTAGTCACGGCCGGAGTCGTGCCGGAGCTGGTAGCGGACCGCGCATATAGTCTCCGGTGGCTCGACCGCGCCCGGTGCGGCGCCCGCGGCTTGGGCCTGTTCGACCTCGCGGGTCTCCCGGCTTGCCGCCCAGCCGACGCCGGCGACGGCCAGCAAGCCGGCGGTCACCAGGGCGGCCTGCACGCGATGACGGCCCAGCAACAGCTCGCGGGCCAGCCCGCCGCCGGTGAAGAGGCCGCCGCCGAGCGGGCGCACCCGGCCGAGCCGCAGCCAGCCGGCCATCCGCAAGCCGGCCCGCACCCGCAGCGACGCGAGCCTGACCCGCGAGCCGGTCGGCCCAGACCTGCCGGGGCTCACACCGGGGGCGGGATCAATACCGCCGGCGAGATCAGCACCGGGAATGAAGTGGGTGCCCGACGCGGCCTCGGGGAGGGAGTGATCGCCAGAAGCGGAATCGGCGCCTGCGCCGCGGCACGCGCCAGCGACGGAATCAGCGTTGACAGCAGAAGTGGTCAGCAGCCCCAGAGCGGCCGACGGAACCCGCCCCGGAACGGGAACCGACGCCCGAGCTACCACCGGTGCCTGTTCCGACCGCAAGCGCGGCGGCGGCAGAACCGGCACAATCCCGACCACCTCCGCCAGCGCACGCGCCACCGAAGCAGCATCCGGCCGATCTCCCGGCGCCTTGGCCAGACACCGCAGACACAGTTCACCCACTGATTCGGGCAGCGATGGCAACGCCGGCAACGGATCTGGATCGGCGTACAAATGCGCCCGCAACGCCTCCGCCGTCGTCTCCGCCGGCCACGGCAACCGCCCGGTGAGCAGCCGATACAGCAACAGCCCCAGCGCGTACACGTCCGTCGCCGCCGCTACCTGCGCCCCGCCCAGCCTTTCCGGCGCCAGATACGCCGGCGTTCCGAGCAGACTCCCGTCCGGCGCCGCGTCCCGCTCCCCCACGATCGCCGAGATGCCGAAGTCGACGACCTTGGCGCCGGTCACCGTGAGCATCACGTTGGCCGGGGTCACGTCCCGGTGCACCACCCCGCGCCCGTGGGCCGTGGCCAGCGCCGACGCCACCTCCACCGCGACCGTGACCGCCTCCCGCCAGGGCAGCGGGCCCTGCCGGCCGAGCCGCGCCGCCACCGACTCGCCGTCGTTGAGTTCCATCACCACGTACGGCACCGTCAGGTGATCATTGAGCGGCGATTCGCCGAAGTCGAAGATCCCGGTGATGTGCGGATGGCAGAGCCGGGCCGCGGCCAGCGCTTCCTGCCGCAGGCGGTCCCGGAAGCTCTGGTCCTCGGCCAGCCGCGGGGACAGCACCTTGACCGCGACCGGCCGGCCCAGCGTCTCGTCGTAGCCCCGCCAGACGACCGACATGCCGCCGGTTCCCAGCTTTTCGACGAGCCGGTACCGGCCCCCGATGCGAGACGAAGCATCCTGTCCGTTTCGCCCCATGTGCCGATTGTGACCCGAGGGGCGGCCCGGTCACCGCCGCACGGCGATATGTCCGGTTTAACTAGAGCATGGACAGGTGAACGTGGTTCGTGTGCACGACCGCCGGCCCACCCTGCGGGCTGTACGCCTTCCACCCGGTGCCGGGCATCCAGATCTGCCGATACCAGATCACATACATGACGCCGAGCCGGTCCGCGTTCTTGATGAAGTACGCGGCCAGATTGTTCCCGTACGTCTTGTCCGCCCCGGTCGCCGCCTCGTCCAGGAAGCCGGTCGAATGCGCCGCGAAGTCGCAGGCCCGGCCCTTGGGGTGCTCACCGCTGTCCTGATGCCGGAAGCACGCCACATAGTGGTTGAAGCCGGCCGCCTGCGCCTGCTGCATCGCGTGCAGCGTCCGCGGCGTGATGCAGCCGGTCGTGGTCGGGTCGTCGACCGTGCACGACTCCTTGGGCCACGAGCCGTCCGAGTTGCGCGGTGCGGGCTGGGCCAGCGGCGAGTTCACGCTGACGAAGCCACCGGCCGCGCCACCGCCGCCGACGCTGCCCAGGGCCAGCTCGGCCTCTTTCTTCTTCTTGGTCAGCGCGGCGACCTGCTTCTGCTGCTCGGCGACCTCCTGGTCGGCGGCGGCCTTGGCGGACTGCGCCTCGTTCAGGTCGTCCCGGTACTGCTGGAGGATCTTGCCGTTCAGCTGGGCGATCATGTCGATCTGCTGGGCCCGCTCCAGGAACGCGTCCGGCGAGCTCGAATTGAGCAGCAGGGACATCGTGCTGGTGCGGCCCAGTCGATAGGCCCGGTTGACGATCGCGCCGACCTGACCCTCCAGCTGCTTGGCCGACGCCTGGGACGTCTTGACCGTGTTCTGCAGGTCGGCCTGCCGCTTCTTGGAGGCGTTGAGTTTCTGGATCGCGTCGGCCTGGCCCTTCGCCGCCGACTCGAGCGCGTCGGACAGCGTCTTGCTGCCGCCCTCGTCGGGGTCGGCCAGCGCCGGGGACGAAACCCCGCCCACCCAGAGCACCGATGCGGCGATCAGCAGCGCGAGGACAGCGCTGAGTCGCCGCGGGAACACCGCCGCCACGGATACCTCCCAAGAGTCAGCGCGGAGACTTTACCGCGAGGTCAAGGGACTCGGCAGGTCGCTCAGGTCGCCGAGTAACCGCCGTCGACGAAGAGTGTCTGGCCGGTTACCGCGACGGCAGCGGCGCTCGCCAGAAAGACCGCACAAGCACCAAAATCATCCGGTACGCCGTTCCTGCCGATCATCGTGCGGGCGGCGTGCCGGGCCACCGTGGCCGGATCGGCGAAAACCGGTTCGGTCAGTGGCGTGTGCACCACTCCGGGGGCGATCGCGTTGCAACAGACGCCGTGCCGCGACCATGCCTCGGCCTGTGACCGGGTCAGCCCGACCAGGCCGGCCTTCGCCGCGCCGTAGGCCCCGCTGTTCCCATACGCCCGGAACGCCTGCTGGGAGACCACATTGATGATCCGTCCCCAGCCGCGGGCCGCCATCCGCGGGCCGAACGCCTGGCCGAGCAGGAACGGCGCGGTGAGGTTCGCGGCGAGCGTCACGTCCCAGTCGTCGACGGTCAGGGCGTCCAGCGGCGGGCGCCGGTTCACCCCGGCCGAGTTGATCAGGACGTCGGGTTCGCCGTACCCACCAATGATCTTGTCAATGACGGCCGCGACGGCCGCACGGTCGGCGAGATCCGCGGAGATCGCGTGCCCGACCGCGCCGAAGCCGCGCAGCTCGGCAACCACCTCGGCCATCGGCGCCTCGCGCCGGGCCACCAACAGCACGCGGGCGCCGGCCCGGCCCAGCGCGATCGCCATCGCGCGGCCGATCCCGGAGCTTCCGCCGGTCACCACCGCGGTGCGACCGTGCAGACCGAAAACCTCATGGAGGTACGACACGGCGCGAACTTACAAGACGGAGACGTCCGGGAAGAGCGTGTCGCGCACGGTGTGCCACACGTCATCGTTGGGCGCGATGAGCAGGCCGTGCTCGCTGTTGGCCAGGTGGTACGGGGAACCGTCGAGGTGCCGGACGACGCCGCCGGACTCCCGGATGATCAGCGCACCGGGCGCGTGGTCCCACGGCAGGATCCGCCAGAACAGCGCGAACTGCTGCTCGTCGGTGGCCACGGCCGGATACTCGTACCCGGCGCAGTGGTGTCCGGCGGTTACCACGCCGAGCTGGGGCGCGTTCGCGCCGGCGATCTCCCGCAGCCGCGGCGGCAGGTACTTGCGGGCCACCACGCCGCGGAGTTCGCTCGCGCCGGGATCGTCCGTCCGGGCTTTCACGCGTACGCCGTCGCGATAGGCCCCGGCACCGGCCTCGGCGACCGTCAGGTGATCACCGGGCACGTCGAGGATCCACGACGCGGCCTGCTCACCGTCCTGGACCAGCGCGACCATCACGGCGAACGGCGTCTTGCCGGCGGCGAAGTTGTTGGTGCCGTCGACCGGGTCGACGATCCACACCGCGCCCGAGTTACGCACCCGGTCGAGCACCCGCGGATCGGCGGCGACCGCCTCCTCGCCGACCACGGTCGAGCCGGGCAGCAGCGCGGTCAGCCCGCGGGTCAGCGCCTTCTCGGCCTCCTGATCGGCGATCGTGACCACGTCGCCCGGCGACTTCTGCTGGATTTCGCCCGCGGCGAGGTGCCGGAAGCGCGGCAGCACGACGGTGGCGGCCACCTCCCGGATGAGCTCGGCCACCTGGTCAAGCACGCGGCGGCAACTTCACGACGCTGACGAAGAACTCGTCGATCTGCCGGATCACCGTGATGAAACGCTCGAAGTCGACCGGCTTGGTCACGTACGCGTTCGCGTGCAACTGGTAGCTGCGCAGGATGTCCTCGTCGGCGGCCGAGGTGGTGAGCACGACGACCGGGATGCGGCCCAGCTCGTCGTCGTTCTTGATCTCCTGGAGCACCTCGCGGCCGTCCCGGCGCGGCAGGTTGAGGTCGAGCAGGATGAGGTCGGGGCGTACGGCCTCCGCGTACTCACCCTCGCGGCGCAGGTAGGCCAGCGCCTCGGCGCCGTCGGAGACGACGGTGAGCCGGTTGCGGACCTTGTGCTCCTCGAACGCCTCCTGGGTCATCAGCACGTCGCCCGGGTCGTCCTCGACGAGCAGGACCTCGATCGGCGTGCCGTCGGCTCGGGTCGGACCAGTCACGCGTTGACCTCCGTCTTCTCCGTAGTGAGCGCGGGATCGGGCGCGCCCGGCAGCACCGGAAGCGTGAAGTTGATCGACGTGCCCTCTTCGACGTCGAGGTCGAGCCAGATCCGTCCGCCATGGTATTCGACGATCTTTTTCACGATAGCCAGCCCGATCCCGGTGCCCTCGTACGCGTCCCGCGCGTGCAGCCGCTGGAAGATCACGAAGACCTTGTCGGCGAACTCGGCCTCGATGCCGATGCCGTTGTCCCGGACGTTGATCACCCACTCGTCCTCCTCGCGGCGGGCCGTCACCCGCACGACCGGCGGGACCCCCGGGCGGCGGAACTTGAGCGAATTGCCGATCAGGTTGACGAACAGGGTGGTGATGAGCGGCTCCTCACCCTCCACCGTGGGCAGGTCAGACCAGCTGACCTCGGCCTCCCCGTCGAACCGGTCCTCCAGCTGGGAGCTCACGTCGGCGAGCACCCGGCCCAGGTCGACCTCGGTGAACCCGGCCGTGATCCGCCCGATCCGGGAGAACGCCAGCAGGTCGTTGATCAGCCGCTGCATCCGCTGGGCGCCGTCCACCGCGAAGGCGATGTACTGGTCGGCGCGCTCGTCCAGCTGGCCGGCGTAGCGCCGCTGCAGCAGCTGGCAGAAGCTGGCCACCTTGCGCAGCGGCTCCTGCAGGTCGTGCGAGGCCACGTACGCGAACTGCTCGAGGTCGCGATTGGACCGGGTGAGCTCCTCGGTCTGCTGCTTGAGCTGGTCGTTCACCCACTCGATCTGGCTGCGGGCCTCGCGCACCTCGGCCAGCTCCGCGGCGATCTTCCGTCGCATGCCATCCACGTCGCGGGCGAGCACGGCCAACTCCGGCGAGCCGCCGCTCTCGATGTGCTTGTCGTACTGGCCGGCCGCGACCGCCCGCACCTGCTCGGCGAGCTCGACGACCGGGCGGCTGACCAGGCGGTCGAGCAGCAGGAGCAGGGCCGCCCCGGCCAGGATGATGATCGCGGCGGCGGCGATCTGGATCGCCACCATGGTCTGGCTGGAGTTCCGCGCCGCGGCCGCCGACCGGGCCCGCAGCACCTGGATGTTGGCCTGCATGTCGGCGATGGCCGTACGCAGGGACTCGAAGTCGGCGGTCTTGCCCGCCTTGATCAGCGCCCGCCCGGCCTCCGGACCCTGGGTGTCGACCGCGGCGATCACCGGGTCGGCGACCTCGCGGTGCCAGGCGGCGGCCCGCTGCTTCACCGTCTCGAGCGAGTCGCGGATCGCGGTGTCGCCCGGGTGCAGCTGCGCCTCGATCTCGGCGATGCTCGCGGTCTCGTCCCGGATGCCCTGGCGGTACGGGTCCAGCGAGCCCTGGTTACCGGTGATCGCGTACCCGCGGATGCCGGTTTCCTGATCGACATACGCCGTGTTCAGCGAGTCGCCCGCGGCCCGCATCGGGCTGGCCCGGTTGAGCACGTCATCGAGCTGCCGGTTGTTCTGCGCCCCGGTGATCACGGCCAGGGCGGCCAGCGCGCTCAGCACTATCCCGGTGGTGACGCAGAGCGCGGTGATCCGGGCGCGGAGGGTCCACCCGCGCAGGGTGAGCCAGCGCCGGCTCATCGGCCGCCGCCGTGGGTGATCAGCAGCATCGCCACGTCGTCGGCGAGCGGCCCGCCGTTGGCCTGGTCGGCCTGCCCGACCAGCCACGCCGGGAGGGCCGGCAGCGGCACCTCGCGGGCGGCCGGCTCGTCGAGCAGGCCGCAGAGCCCGTCCACGTCGAGCCGCTCGGTGCCCACGCCGGTGTGCCCCTCGATCAGGCCGTCGGTGTAGAGCAGCAGCGACCAGGCGTCGCCGGTCAGTTCCAGCTCGGTGGGCGGTGGCGGCTTGGGGCGTACGCCGAGGACGATGCCCGGTTTGGCGGCGACCGGCCGGGCCCGCCCGCCCGAGAGCAGCACCGGCGGCGGGTGCCCGGCCAGGCGTACGGTCGCCTTGTTGCTCTCGAGGTCGAAGGACACGGCGGCGACCGTGGCGAACACCTCACGCGCTCGCCGCTCGCTCATCAGCACCTGCTCGACCGAGCCGAGCACCTGGTCGTCGGGCACTCCGGCGAGCACCAGCGCCCGCCAGGCGACCCGCAGCTCGACGCCGAGCGCCGCCTCGTCCACGCCGTGCCCGCAGACGTCGCCGACGATCACGTGCAGCCGGTCGTCGCCGACCTGGACCACGTCGAAGAAGTCGCCGCCGAGCAGGCCCATCGCCCGGCCCGAGCGGTAGAAGGTGTGCACCCCGACCGCGGCGGTCGACATCAGCGGCTGGGGCAGCAGGCCGCGCTCGAGACGGGCCGACTCGGCCTGGCGCAGCTCGACCTCGCGCAGGCGCTGCGCGTTCTCGTCGGCACGCTTGCGCTCGACCGCGTAGCGCAGCGAACGGGTCAGCAGCACCCCGTCGACCTGGCCCTTGACCAGGTAGTCCTGCGCGCCCTCGCCGACCGCGGCGACGCCCAGGTGCTCGTCGGAGCGGCCGGTCAGCACGCAGACCGCGGCGCTGCCGGCGACCGCGAGCAGCTTGCGCAGGCCGTCGATGCCCTCGGCGTCGGGCAGCCCCAGGTCGAGCAGGACGCACTGGGTGCCGCGCATCTTGGTGGTCGCCTCGCGCAGCGTGGTGGCGACCTGGAGGTCGAACGGCGCTTCCGCCTCATGCAGCAGCTCGCGCACGAGGAAGGCATCGCCCTCGTCGTCCTCGACGAGCAGGACGCGCAGCCGCTCCTGGCTCGCCACGGAATTGGTCTGGGCGCGCGGGGCGACCGACCGTTCCGTCATGCCGTGACCCCACTCTTTGCTCGACCGGACTCGACGATGGTGTACCACACCCGGCGGCCGCACAACTCGGCGAATCTCACGTCGGATCCTCGGCGGCGACGCGGCGCGCGTGCTCGGCGATGACCTGTCCGAGGATGCCGTGCAGCTGCCCGCAATCGGGGCAGTGCAGGTTCTCGTCGAGCCGGCGGCTGCCGCAGCCGACGCAGGTCCCGCGGTCCTCCGGGTCGTGGTACGACTCCAGCGCCCGGCACATCGCGCGGATCACGTGGTCGCTGAGCGCGAAGACGCCCTCGCCGAGGGCGGTACGCACCCCGACAACGGCCACCGGGGCGGCCTCGGGATTCGGGTCATATGGGGCAACGTTGTCGATGAACTGCGCGATCACGGCGGCAGGGTCGAACGGCGTGCTCACCCCGACAACGCTATGCCACGCCGGAAAGGATCTTTCGCCTACCCGGGTGTCGTACCCAAGCGCTTAGATGTCACCCATGATTGATGCCGCTCTCGTCACCGGTGTCCGCCGGGCCGTCGCCGCCATTGCCTCGGTGGCGATCCTGGCGCTGGCCGGGTTCGCGGCGATCTGGTCGGTGCGCCCGCCGGCCGCGCAGGGCGCCGGGGCCACCGGGTTCAGCGCCGCCCGCGCGTTCCAGCACATCGAGGCGATCGCCACCCGGCCGCACCCGGTCGGCAGCGAGGCGCAGGACGAGGTGCGCGACCACCTGGTCTCGGTGCTGCGCAGCCTCGGCCTGTCACCGCAGGTTCAGGACGCGGTGTCGGTCGAGGGCGGCAAGCTCGCCGCCAGTGAGGGCGGCATCAGCCTCGCCCGCGTGCGAAATGTGGTGACCGTCATCCCCGGCACCGCCTCCACCGGCCGCATCTTTCTGGTCGCCCACACCGACTCGGTGCAGACCGGCCCGGGCGGCAATGACGACGCGGCCGGCGTGGCGGCGATCCTGGAGATCGCCCGCGAACTGACCAGCGGCCCCCGCCTGCGCAACGACGTGGTGCTGGTGCTCACCGACGGCGAGGAGGCGTGCCTCTGCGGCGCGAAGGCGTTCGTCGACCAGAACCCGCTGGCGCAGAGCTTGCCCGATCAGCCTCGCGGAATAGTGCTCAACCTGGAGGCCCGGGGCAGCAGCGGCCCGGCGATCATGTTCGAGACCGCGGCGGACAACCGCGCGCTGGTCGACGTGTACGCGCACGCGCCGCACCCGGTCGGCACGTCGTTCGCGGTCGAGATCTACCGGCTGCTGCCCAACGACACCGACTTCACCCCGTTCCGGGAGTCCGGGTTCACCGGGCTGAACTCGGCGTACATCGACGGCGCGGCGGTCTACCACGCGCCCACCGACCTGCCCTCCTCGATGGATCTCGACAGTCTCCAGCACCACGGCGACAACGCCCTCGCGGTGACCCGGGAGCTCGGCGGCCGCGACCTGGCCACCCTGAAGTCGTCCGACGACGCCACCTACTTCCCCGCGCCCGGCCTGCTGGTCCGCTACCCCGGCGAGCTGGTCTGGCCGCTCGCCGGGCTGGCCCCGGTCGCCGTCGTCGGGCTCGGCTGGCTGGCCCGGCGGCGGGGCCTGACCAGCGGCCGGAAACTGGCCGGCGGGTTCCTGGCCACGCTCGCGCCGATCGTCGTGGCGCCGCTGCTGGCCCAGGTGTTCTGGCTGGTGCTCAAGCTGATCCGCCCGGGGTACGCGGCGCTGCCGATCGACCCGTACCGCCCGGAGTGGTATCGGGTCGGCGTGCTCGCCCTGACCGCGACCGTGCTGTTCGCCTGGTACGGCTGGTTCCACCGGATCCGGCGGGCCGGGCCGGTGGCACTCGCCGTCGCCGGCCTCGGCTGGCTGGCCGTGCTGGGCCTGGCCCTCGCCGCCGTCATGCCCGGCGGCTCCTACCTGGGCGCCGTGCCCGCCCTGGCCGGCGCGGCGGCCGGCATCGTGGCCCTGCTTACTCGCGGCTGGTGGTCGGCGCTGGCGATCACGGTGGGCGGCGCGGTCGCGGTGATCGTCCTTCTGCCCACGGTGATCATGCTGTTCCCGGCGCTCGGCATGCCGATGGCCGGCGTCGGCGCGTTCCTGGCGGTACTGCTCGGCCTGGCCCTGCTCCCGGTGATCGAGCTGCTCCACCCGGTCGGCGGCGGCCAGCGCGGGCTCGAGGCGCTGAGTGCCCGCCGGCGCGGCGCCACGCCAGCCCTGGTCGCGCTGCTCGCGACGGTGCTCTGCGCCGCGGTGGGCCTCTCGGTCGACCGGTTCGACGCCGCGCATCCGTCGCCCACGCACCTGATGTACGCGCTGGACACCGACAACAACACCGCACAGTGGCTGAGCAAAGAGCCGAAGGTGCAGAAATGGACGTCGCAGTACGTCTCCGGCAGCCCGCACCGGGTCACCGCGACGCTGCCGGTGTTCGGGCCGGAGGAGCTGCGCACCGGCCCGGCCCAGCCCTTCGACCTGCCCGCCCCGAAACTCACCCTGGAGTCGGACACCCGGTCGGGTGACAGCCGGGTGCTGAAGCTCCGGCTGCAGCCCCAGCGGCCGGTCCGGTTCACCACGCTGCACGTCGCGGCGAGCGTGCCGGTCACCGCGGCCAAGATCGGCGGCCGCGACGTGCCGACGACCGCCAAGGCCGGCGGGCCATGGGGCTTCGGTTTCGTCTTCAACGCACCGCCGTCCGCGGGCGTCGAGATCACGCTGACCGTCAAGACGACCGGGCCGGTCAAGTTCCGGGCAATGGACGGCAGCGACGGGCTGACCGCGCTCCCCGGCTTCCACACCCGGCCGCCCGGCGTCGGCATCCTCGGCTCCCACTCCAGCGAGCTCCTGGCAGTCGCCAAGACCTACACGCTGTAGCCGAGACCACATATTTCCGGGGTGCCCCGTATCAGGGAACGGCCCGCGATCGCCCCGCTGGTGAGGGGCGATCGCCCGCGGCGCCGGAGGCGACGCCAGCTAGCTCCGGCCTCTCCCGCGGCGGCCGGTGGGGGCGTCGTGGCGGAAGTGGACGAAGAGACGGCCCCAGTTGTCGCCGTCCTTCTCCACGCGGTGGTACAGCTGCTTGATCTCGCGCTGGTCGAGGAAGCGCAGCACCTTCTTCTTCAGCGCGCCGCTGCCCTTGCCCGGGATGATCTCGACCATCGCCGCCTTCTTCTCGATGGCCTCGTCGATGATGCCGCGCAGGGCACGGTCGATCTCGTGACCCTTGTTGAAGATGTCATGCAGGTCGAGCTTGAGTTTCACCTGGGAAATCCTATGCGTGTTCGGATTTGCCGAGCCATTCCTCGGCCCGGCGGACGGCTTCGTCGTAGTCGGGGTGCCGCTTCATCGCGGCCGCGAGCCGCAGGTGCGGCAGCGCCTCACGGATTCGGCCGGCCCTCTCCAGGGTCCGGCCGAGCACGTGGTGCGCGTAGTGGTCCGATGGATCATGCTCGATCAGGGTCCTGAGCTGGGCCTCGGCGCCGGCTAACTGCGCGGAGTTGAAGTACGCGCGGGCCAGCAGTTGCCGTACGGCGGTGTTCTGCGGCTCGGCCTCGACGATCGGCTCGAGCAGGCGGGACGCGCCGAGCGGGTCACCGGACTCGAAGAAGAAGTTGGCTCTGCGGTACTCATCGAGAAGATCCACGTGCACGCTCCCCACGCTCGCGCCCGGCCCGGCAAACACCAACGCTGGCACAACATGCGGCCAACTGCGAGTGTTCCGGCGTTCCAAGCTTCCCGACAAATCCCCGCATTCGGCAACTTCCGCGCCCGACAATGCCTGGGTGGGGGACTTTCCGAGTCATGTGGTGACCGTTCCGAGCCGTCCACGATTCGGACGGGTCCGGGCCGGCACGGTCGGGGTCTTCGCCCTCGTGCTGTGCCTGATGCTCGCGGGCGGCAGTCCGTCGCCGGCGCTGCGCTCGCCGGCCTTCCTGATCGCCGGGATGCGGGACCTCCCGTCGGCGCCGTCGGGGCGGCCGTGGACGCCGGCGCCGGTCACCGCGGCCGGATTACGGATGGTGGCCGGCACCGACGGGCAGCAGTTCGTGCTGCACACCGCCTCCGGCGCGCAGACCTTCCTGCCCGGGGTCGATCTGGGCGACACGACGCCGGGGCACGTGCCGGGCGACCCGTCGATCTCGGCGGCGCAGTACCGGGCGTGGTTCGCGGCGATGGGTCAGCTGGGCATCCGGGTGGTACGGATCTACACCGTCCACCGGCCGGCGTTCTACGCGCAGCTGGCCGAGTACAACCGGGCGAACCCGGACCGGCCGCTCTACCTCATGCAGGGGGTGGCGCTGCCGAACGACGCGTACATCGCCCGGAAGAATCTGTATGACAAGCAGGTCACCCGGGCCTTCGCGGCCGAGCTGAGCGACGCGGCGAAGGCGATCTCCGGCGATCTCGACACGTCGGACGGCGCCTGGGACACGGACGTGACCCCGTGGCTGGCCGGGTGGATCATCGGGACCGAGTTCGACCCGTACGCGCTGAAGGTCTCGGACCGGCGCAACCGGGACGCCAAGCCGGTGTCCGGCCGGTATTTCCGCAGCACCGAGGGCGCGAACCCGACCGAGCGGTGGCTGGCGGCGCGGATGAACGAGCTGGCCCGCTATCAGGCGGCGCGGGGGCTGAGCGAGCCGATCGCCTTTGTCAACTGGCCGACCACCGACCCGCTGCGGCACCCGCAGGAGCCGCTCCCCCAGGAGGACCTGTATCAGCTGGACGCGAACCATGTGGCGCCGACCGAGAACTGGCCGGCCGGCACGTTCGCCAGCTACCACGCGTTCCCCTATTACCCGGACTTTCTGCAGCGCGAGCCGGATCTGCGCAACGGCGACCCGTACGCGGCCTATTTGAATGCCTTGCACGAGCACCACGCGACGATGCCCACGATGATCACCGAGTTCGGCGTGCCGTCCTCGCTGGGCTCGGCGCACAGCGGGCCGCTCGGCCGCGACCAGGGCGAACACAGCGAGGCCGAGGCGATGCGGATCGACGGCGAGCTGCTGCGGGAGATCAAGGAGGAGGGGATGGCCGGCGGGTTCCTCTTCGAGTGGGCCGACGAGTGGTACCGACTGGCCTGGAACACGATCACCCACCAGGACGCGAGCCGCCGCCAGCTGTGGCACGACCCGCTCACCAATGAGCAGCACTTCGGGCTGCTGGCCACCGATCCTGGGCCGCTCGGCGAGTCTTCGACGCTGCTGGATACGGACGGCGCGTGGCCCGCCCGCCAGGTGCGCGCCACGATCGACGAGAGCTATCTGCACCTGGACATCAAGCTCGGCAACTCGCCGCCCGGGTCGCTGCAGATCGGCTTCGACGTGCTGCCCAGCCTCACCGGGACGCCGATGCCCGGGAGTGCCGACCGCCGTCCGGACGCGGTCTTCGCGCTGAATCTCATCGGACAAACCGGGCAGGCGTACGTACGGGACCAGCTCGATCCGCTGCCCCTGGACGCGGACGTGCCGGACGCCCAGCGCGGTCCGGCGCCACCCGGATGGCGCCCGTTCGAGCTGCTCACCGATCCGGCCAAGCCGATCCAGCTGCAGAACGCCGGCCTGCTGCGCTCCGGCGACTTCGACACCGACAGCCTGGCCCTGTGGCATCTCGACAAAGACCATTTGACCGTACGGGTGCCGTGGGCCCTGCTGGCGTTCGCCGACCCGTCGTCGCGCGAGATCGGCGTCCCCCGGTCGGGCAAGCTGACCTTTCAGACCAGCCCGGGGGTCCGGGTGTCGTTCGTGGCTTCCGGGACCGATCAGGCGGTCGGGCAGGTGACCTGGAACATCTGGACCGTGCCGGGCTACACCGAGCGGATCAAGTCGGGGGCGTCCCAGTTCCGGGACGCGGCGCTGTCGGTCACGGGCGGCTGAGCATCAGCAGCGTGGTGCCGCCGGCCACGAGCAGCGCGCCGAGGGTGATCAGCAGGAGTGGGTTGTGCGCCGGTCTTGCTTTGCCCTCATCCGCGCCCCAGCAGTAGACGTCGCCGGCCTCGGTCAGCGCACAGGTGCTGTCCCCGTCGGCGACCAGTTGCACGACCTTGCCCTGCAGGCCGACCTGGACCAGACGGTCGCGGCACAGTCCATCACAACTGTCCGCCGTCGCCGGCGCGGGCGCGGCCAGGAAGAGCGTCGCGACCACGGCCAAGATCGCCAGTACTCGACGCATCATCCCCATGCAACCATTATGGGCGTTTTATCCCGCTTTAGGGGCCTAGGACACGCTCATCGGCGGCCCCTTCGAGATCGCGGCCACCCTCGTCTGCGTCATGCCACCACGATCGACACGTACGGTGTGATCCCGCTGTGCCGATTCTCCGGGCCCCCTGTGTGCCGGGGTCACAGGTGCTACACAGGAATCGAAAAGGCGGCGCAAAGCGTGACCCGGGAAAGTAGGGGCATGACGATGGCGAATGCAGAATCCGGCACCGAACTTCGCCGCCCTGACGGTGGCCCGGTTCGAGTCCTTGTGGTGGACGACGAGCCCACGCTGGCCGAGCTGCTCTCGATGGCGCTGCGCTACGAGGGCTGGGATGTGAAGAGTGCCGGTGACGGACAGACCGCCGTGCGTACCGCCCGCGAGTTCCGTCCCGACGCCGTCATCCTCGACATGATGCTGCCCGACATCGACGGCCTTGAGGTGCTGCGCCGGCTACGTGGCGAGTCGCCCGAGGTCCCGGTGCTGTTCCTGACCGCGAAGGACTCGGTGGAGGACCGGATCACCGGCCTCACCGCCGGCGGCGACGACTACGTGACCAAGCCGTTCAGCCTCGAGGAGGTGGTGGCCCGGCTGCGCGGCCTGATGCGGCGGATGGGCCACTCCCCGCTGCGTACCGACTCGCAGCTGGTGGTCGGCGACCTGTCGCTCGACGAGGACAGCCACGAGGTCCGCCGCGGCGGCGACCTGGTCACCCTGACCGCGACCGAGTTCGAGCTGCTCCGGTACCTGATGCGCAACCCCCGCCGGGTGCTCAGCAAGAGCCAGATCCTCGACCGGGTGTGGAACTACGACTTCGGCGGCCAGGCCAACGTGGTCGAGCTCTACATCTCGTACCTGCGCAAGAAGATCGACGCGGGACGGGCACCAATGATCCACACCATGCGCGGGGCCGGCTATGTCCTCAAGCCCGCTGACTGAGAAGGCCGTGAACCGTCCCGCCCGCTGGCGCTCCCCAGCGGGCTGGCCGCTGCGCACCCGCATCGTCGCCATCATCATCGTGCTGCTCACCGCGCTCGGCCTGGTGGTCGGCGCGACCGCCGAGATCTTCCTGAGTCAACGGCTGTACACCCAGCTCGACGCCAACCTGACTGACGCCCAGCGCCGCTCCCATGGTCTCTTCAACAATCAGGACGACGGGCCGGGGGAACCGCACCCTCGGAAAAACTTCCCCAGCGGCGGGCCGCCCAACGGCGTCCAGCTTGGGACGGTGATGGCCGAGTTGTCGTCGACCGACAAGACGATCATCTATGGCGGCATCCTCCGTGGCGACCTCACGCTGAACGCGGACGAACTACAGGACGATGCAAAGACCGCGCTGAAGTCGGTGACTGTCGACGGTCACCCACACAACGTCAACCTCGGCTCTATCGGCGAGTATCGCGTCGTCGCGGACCAAGATGAATCCGGCAACATCGTAGTGACCGGACTGCCCCTCGGGCCCACCAACGGGGTGTTGGTGTCGGTTGCCCTCGTCACCGGTGGTGCGGTGCTGATCGCCCTGGTCATCGCGGGGTGGACCGGGGCGTTCATCGTGCGAGGCACGCTGCGGCCGTTGGGTCGGGTGGCGGCTACCGCCACGCGGGTTTCTGAGTTGCGGCTGGACCGGGGGGAGGTGCAGCTTGCGCAGCGGGTGCCGGAGGCGGACACCGATCCCGGTACCGAGGTGGGGGCGGTCGGGGCGGCTCTCAACCGGATGCTCGACCACGTCGGCAACGCCCTCGAGGCCCGGCACGCCAGTGAGATGCAGGTGCGCCAGTTCGTCGCGGACGCCAGCCATGAGTTGCGCACGCCGCTTGCCGCCATCCGCGGGTATGCCGAGCTCAGCCGCCGCAGCCGGGCGCCGATCTCGGACGAGATCGCGCATGTGCTGAACCGGGTCGAGTCCGAGGCCAAGCGGATGACCATGCTGGTCGAGGACCTGCTGCTGCTCGCCCGGCTGGACGCGGGGCGGCCGCTCGCGCACGACCCGGTCGACCTCACCATGCTCGCGGTCGACACGGTCAGCGACGCGCACGCCGCCGGGCCGCGCCACTACTGGCAGCTGGACCTGCCCGAGGAGCCGGTCATGGTGATCGGCGACGGGGCGCGGCTGCACCAGGTGCTGGCGAACCTGCTGGCCAACGCGCGTACGCACACGCCCGAGGGCACCACCGTCACGGTGTCGGTGCGGGCCGACCGCGAGGCGGCCGTGGTGCACGTCATCGACGGCGGCCCGGGCATCCCGCCCGAGCTGCAGCCGCACATCTTCGAGCGGTTCGCCCGCGGCGACAGCTCCCGCTCCCGGGCGGCCGGCAGCACCGGTCTCGGCCTGTCGATCGTGCACGCCGTGGTCACCGCGCACCAGGGTCACGTGTCCGTGCAGAGCGTCCCGGGTCAGACGATCTTCACGGTCGTCCTGCCGCTCGGACCTCCGGCGATCGTCCCAACAACTGGTCAGTTCGCCCAGATAGCGCCGCGGGCCCGATGACACGTTATGCTTGCGGACGTGTCTTGGACCTATCGGTGGTTTACCGGGCCGGCTCACGCCGGTGCCTCGGTTGTCACCGCATGACCTGAGACACCAGCCAGAGCCGGCCCGAGGCAGCGACGTCGTCGCTGCCTTTTTGTTTGCCCCGAGCAAAGCCGGCTCTCGCCACGGGTGCCGGCTGAGGAGATGAAGAACGTGACCATCCCCGAGGTTCAGCGCGTACGTGACCAGCGCATCGCCGCCGTCGTCCCGCTGATGAGCCCCGCGTTGCTGCACCACGAGCTGCCGCTGACCGCCGACCTGCACGACAACGTGCTCGACGGCCGGCGCCAGGTCGAGGACGTGCTCAACGCCCGAGATCCACGCCTGCTCGTCGTGGTCGGCCCGTGCTCGGTGCACGACCCGGCCGCCGCCGGCGAGTACGCGGGACTGCTGCGCGAGCAGGCCGACCGGCTCGCCGACGACCTGCTGATCGTGATGCGCGTCTACTTCGAGAAGCCGCGCTCCACGGTCGGCTGGAAGGGCCTGATCAACGACCCGGCCCTGGACGGCACCGGCGACGTCGGAACCGGCCTGCGGATCGCCCGCAAGCTGCTGCTCGAGATCGTCGGGCGCGGCCTGCCGACCGCCGTCGAGTTCCTCGACCCGATCACGCCGCAGTACATCGCGGACACCGTGGCTTGGGGGGCGATCGGTGCCCGTACGGTCGAATCGCAGGTCCATCGGCAGCTGGCCTCCGGTCTCTCCATGCCGATCGGCATGAAGAACCGTCCCGACGGAAGCATCAGCACCGCGGTCGACGCCATCCAGGCCGCCGCTGTCCCGCACGTCTTCCCCGGCATCGACTACTCCGGCACCCCGGCGATCCTGCACACCGCCGGCAACCCGGACACCCACCTGGTGCTGCGCGGCGGCGCCGGCCGGCCGAACTACAGCGCCGAGGACGTCGAGGGTGCGCTCCAGCTGCTGCGCAAGGCCGAGCTGCCGGAGCGCCTGGTGATCGACTGCTCGCACGGCAACAGCAACAAGGACCACCTCCGCCAGCCGCTCGTCGCCGACGACGTGGCCGGTCAGGTCGCCGACGGCCAGCGTGGCATCAGCGGCGTCATGCTGGAGAGCTTCCTCGTCCCGGGCCGGCAGAATCTGGGCGGCGAGCTGACGTACGGTCAATCGGTCACCGACGCCTGCATGGGCTGGGAGCCGACCGTCCAGGTGCTGGAGAAACTGGCCACGGCAGCTCACAGCCGGCGCACAGCGACGGCATAAAGACCCGACAGCGGGCGCGTCGAGAGTTGACCCATGACCTCGACGCTCCCCGCCCCACCGGTGGCGGCTGCCCCGGTACCCGAGGCGCCTGCTCGCCGCCGCGATCCCGCGTGGGTGCGGCCCTCGGTAATCGCCCTGCTGCTGCTCACCGGCGTCCTCTACATCTGGGGGCTGAACAAGTCCGGCTGGGCCAACGCGTTCTACTCGGCGGCGGCCCAGGCCGGCTCGGTGAGCTGGAAGGCGTTCTTCTACGGCTCGTCCGACGCGGCCAACGCGATCACGGTGGACAAGACACCCGGCGCGCTATGGATCATGGCGCTCTCCGCCCGGATCTTCGGGGTCAACTCCTGGAGCATCCTGGTGCCGCAGGCGCTGATGGGCGTGGCCAGCGTCGGATTGCTGTACGCCACGGTCAAGCGCTGGTTCGGCCCGGCCGCGGGTCTGATCGCCGGTGCGACGCTGGCGCTCACCCCGATCGCGGTGCTGATGTTCCGGTTCAACAACCCCGACGCGATGCTGGTGTTGATGATGGTGGCCGGCGCGTGGGCGACCACCCGGGCCATCGAGAACGGGTCCACCAAGTGGCTCGCGCTGGCCGGGGCGTTCGTCGGGTTCGGCTTCCTCGCCAAGATGCTCCAGGCGCTGCTCGTGGTGCCGGCCTTCGCCCTCGCGTACCTGATCGCCGGGCCGCCGAAGCTCGGCAAGCGGATCGTCCAGCTGGTGATCTCCGGGCTCGCGCTGGTGGTCTCGGCCGGGTGGTACATCGCGATCGTCGAGCTGGTGCCGGCGGCCGACCGGCCGTACATCGGTGGCTCGCAGAACAACAGCCTGCTCGAACTGGCCCTCGGCTACAACGGGCTGGGCCGGCTCTCCGGCGACGAGACGGGCAGCGTCGGCGGTGGCGGTGGAGGTGGCGGCTGGGGTGAGACCGGGCTGCTGCGGATGTTCGACAGCTCGCAGGGCGGGCAGATCTCCTGGCTCATCCCGGGCGCGCTGATCGTGCTGGTGGCGGGGCTGGTGCTGACCGCGCCGCGGCTGCGCACCGACCGGCAGCGGGCGGCGCTCGTGCTGTGGGGCGGCTGGCTGGTCGGCACCGGGCTGGTGTTCAGCTACATGCAGGGCATCTTCCACGCGTACTACACGGTGGCGCTGGCGCCGGCCGTGGGCGCGGTGGTGGGGATGGGGTCGGTCATGCTGTGGCGGGCCCGGCGGAACATCGCGGCCGCGGCGACCCTGGCCGCGGCGATCACGGTCAGCGCGTGGTGGTGCTACCACCTGCTGGCTCGTAGCTCGGACTTCCTGCCGTGGCTGCGCTGGGTGGTGCTGATCGGCGGGCTGGCCGCGGCGGCCGGCGTCCTGGCGACCCAGCGCCTGTCGGCGAAGATCGGGATGCTTTCGGCGGGGGCTGCTCTGGCCGCGGTGCTTGCGGGACCTTCGGCGTACGCGGTGCAGACCGCATCCCAGGCGCACACCGGGTCGATCCCGTCGGCCGGACCGTCCACCGGCTTCGGGCCCGGTGGCGGAGGTGGCCCGGGCGGCGGTGGGTTCGGCGGTCGCGGCGGCGGGTTCGGTGGTCGTGGCGGCTTCCCCGGCGGCGGCAACAACGGAGGCGGGACCACTCAGAACGGAACCACCACGCAGAACGGCTTTCCTGGCGGCGGGGGTATGCGCGGTGGCGGTGGCGGCATGGGTGGTCTCCTCGACGCCGCGACGGTCAGCGACGAGATGAAGACCCTGCTGCAGGCCGACGCCTCGAAGTACACGTGGGTGGCGGCCGCGATCGGCTCGCAGAACGCGTCCGGCTACCAGCTGGCCACCAGCGACCCGGTGATGGCGGTCGGCGGCTTCAACGGCACCGACCCCTCCCCCACACTCGCCCAGTTCAAGCAGTACGTGGCCGCGGGGAAGATCCACTACTTCATCGGCAGCGGCACCGGCCGCGGCATGGGCGGCAGCAACACCGGCGGCAGCAACGACAGCTCGCAGATCGCCCAGTGGGTGTCGCAGAACTTCACGGCCAAGACCGTCGGCAACACGACCGTCTATGACCTGACGTCTCCCACCTCCTGATTTACTCACGAACAGTGGGCGGCACCCGGCCGAGGGTGCCGCCCACCCGTGCGTCACACCCCGGAAAACAGACTCACAGGACCGGCACAGGACCGCCTTACGTGGCCCCCAGTTGCGGCAGCGAATTTATACGACATGAGTCTTGAGACGCTGGCATCGCACGACGCCAACCCGGCCCGGATCGACGCCCCGGTGCTCGACGTGGTTGTCCCCGTGTACAACGAGGAGATCGACCTCGAGCCGTGCGTGCGGCGCCTTCACGCGTACCTGTCGGCACACTTCCCGTACCGGTTCCGGATCACGATCGCCGACAACGCGAGCACCGACTCGACCGCCGACGTGGCCCGGCGGCTGACCCGGGAACTGCCCGGCGTCGCGTCGGTGCACCTGGCGGAGAAGGGCCGGGGCCGGGCCCTGAAGCACGTGTGGATCAACTCGGACGCGGCGGTCCTCGCGTACATGGATGTCGATCTCTCCACCGATCTGGGCGCGCTGCTTCCGCTGGTGGCGCCGCTCATCTCCGGGCACTCCGACCTGGCGATCGGCTCGCGCCTGGCCCGCGGGTCCCGGGTGGTGCGCGGGGCCAAGCGGGAGTTCATCTCGCGCAGCTACAACCTGATCCTGCGGGGCACGCTGTCGGCCCGCTTCTCCGACGCGCAGTGCGGCTTCAAGGCGATCCGCGGCGACGTGGCCGAGCGGCTGCTGCCGATGGTCGAGGACACCGGCTGGTTCTTCGACACCGAGATGCTGGTGCTGGCCGAGCGGGCCGGCCTGCGCATCCACGAGGTGCCGGTCGACTGGGTGGACGACCCGGACAGCCGGGTGGACATCGTGTCGACCGCGGTCGCCGACCTCAAGGGCATCGCGCGGCTGCTACGGGCGCTCGGCTCGGGCCGGCTGCCGCTGGCGACGCTGCGGGAACAGCTGGGGCGCAACCCGCTGCCGGTGGCCGGCGTGCCCGCCGGCCTCACCGGCCAGCTGATCCGTTTCGCCGCGGTCGGGGTGGCGAGCACGCTTGCCTACCTGATCCTGTACGCCGTCCTGCGCACCGCCGTCGGTCCGCAGTGGGCAAACCTGGTCGCCCTGCTGGTCACCGCGATCGCGAACACCGCGGTGAACCGGCGGGTGACCTTCGGTGTCCGCGGCAACGACGGCGCCGTACGCCACCAGGCCCAAGGCTTGATCGTCTTCGGCATCGGCCTGGCCCTCACCAGCGGCTCGCTGGCCCTGCTCGACGCGATCAGCACACACCCGGCCAAGAAGGTCGAGCTGGCCGTCCTGATCCTGGCAAACCTGCTGGCCACGGCGGTCCGCTTCCTGATGCTGCGCATCTGGGTGTTCCGCTCCCGCCGAGGTTCCCGCGCCCGGGCCTGATCTTCGCTGCCCGCGATGCGGGGGCGCCTCGCGGGATCTTCCCAGCACAGATCAGCCCACCGAAAAGGCGGCGCCGAAACCCCACTCGGCGCCGCCTTTTCCTATGCTCTCGGGCCGCGGGTCGTGGCGGAGTCGCTCGGTCAGGCGGAGTCGGTGTGGCGGCGGCGGATCAGGTGGAAGGTCAACACGGAGGTCGCGCTGGTGGCGAGCACGGCCGTGATCACGGCGGCGATCCACCAGCCGAGCACGGCCAGCGTGATCGCGGCCGCCCAGAGGACGACAGCGATGAGAAGCAGGGACAGCACCGGCCCCCGGCGAGGCTCTCGGCGCGATAACGGATGGGCCATGCCGTCGGTCATGCGGGCGCAGAACTCCGGGTCCTCGCGCCTGAGCTGGCGTTCGAGTTCCGCCAGCCGCTGGTTGTCTTCCCTGCTCAGCATGTGTCGTCACCTCCGGTGGGCACCGGCCTAGCCGCGATCGAGCGAGCATCATCTCGATCTATCTCATTGTTACTCGCCCGTTGCCTTAGTGATACCTCCGCCGGATGCCAGTTCCCGCCCGGCGCACGCTTTACCCCTACCGGTGGCGCTCGGTGCTGCGGCCCATCAGTCGATCGTGACGGTGGCCTCGGGCACGTCGCGACCGCGAGCTACCTCGGCTGCCTCGGCCTCGATCTGTTTCCGGCGAGCGGCCGGCAACGGAACGAACGACGTGACGGTGAGGTCGACTCGTTTACGGCCGACCGCCTTGGCCCGCCACACGCCGAGGATCTCGCCGTCGAGCAGCAGCACGCCCGGGTTGCCCAGGATGCGCCACACCTCCTTCTGCTGCGCCCGGTCGGGAATCAGCAGGTCACGATCGCGGGCCTGGAGCAACGGATCCATCCCGGGCAGCAGCCGCACCCCCTCGGGCGGCGCCGCCTTGATCAGACCGTCCACCGAGGACTCGGGCAGCCACGCCTTACGACCGTCGACCTTGACCTCGGCCAGGCCGCTCGTGGGCCAGACGCGTTTCATCTCGGCGGTCGTGGTGCCCAGATACTTCCCCAACTCGGTGGGGGTCGCCGGGCCGAGCAGGCGCAGATAGGTCGTGATCAGGTCGGCGATGCCCTCGTTCTCCTCGGGCTGAGGCGGCGCGTCGGGGATCGGGCCGAGCGTCGCGTCGCGGCCGCGCGACTCGACCTGGACGCCGCCGGCCAAGCCGGCATGCTGCCAGACGCCGCCGGAGACGTGTCGGGTGCCGCAAGTGCGGCAGTCGTAGGTCAGCTCGCGCGGCACCCGCTTGGTCACCTCGGTGCTCACCACGCCGCGCGGCATCGAATCGGTCACCACCTGGCGAAACGCGGCCGCGGTCGCGGTGAACGCGGCCACCCCGAGGCGCGCGGCGTCGGGGATCTGGCCGCTCTTGATCCGGGCGGCGGCATCGGCGTCGCCGACCGGCCACAGCTGTTTGACCAGGGCCGCGAGGTCGGCGCGGCGGTGCAGGTGGGGCGCGCCGCGAGCGGCCCAGACCGTGATCAGCCGATCGTCGTCGAGGCCGGCGGAGGTGCGCGCGGCGAGGGCGACCCGCTGGGAACCGGGCATGTACTCCTGCACGCCCAGGTCGAGCACCGGCAGATCGGCCGGGCGCCCATTGCCTCGCTCGGCCAGGCCGAGGGCGGCCACCCGGAACGCCATCACCTGTGCACGGTCGACGCTGACCATGACACCTCCTGCCCTTGCCCATTTCCAGGTGCGATTTCTACGTGCGACGACCGTACCGCCGGGCTGCGACATTTTTCAGTCGATCAAGGCGGCTGCCGGGGTGGCCGGTGACCTGTTCCCAGGTGTCCAGGCTGCTCGGGCCGTGCGGGCCGACCTGGAGGATCGGTGGCTCGCCGGTGAGCGTGTAGCCGCAGCGACGCGCCACCGCGGTGCTCGCCGTGTTCGCGGGGTCGATCCGCAGCAGCAGGCGACTGAGTTTGAGGGTGGTCCCGGCGTACCCGGAAAGAAGGGAAAGTGACGCCGCGGCCAGCCCGCGCCGGCGATGGCGCGCGCCCACCAGATAGCCCAGTTCCGCCTCGCGGAGGCCGGCGTCGATGCCGAAGAGCAGGACCTCGCCGAGCGGGCGGCCGCCGCGTTCGGTGATCGCGAGTTGGAGGCGCTGACCGGTCATCCGGCCCTGGTGGGCGCGCTTGAGATAGGCGAAACCCGCCTCACGGTCGAACGGCGACGGCATCGGCGTCCAGCGGGCGATGTCCGGGTCGTCCAGAAGGTCGATGAGATCGTCGAGATCCTCCGTCCGCCAGTCGCGCAGGACAATGCCGTCGCCCGTGAGCACGAGCGGGAAGGGAAGACGGCGGGCGGCCACGACTTGATCCTGCCCGAATGAACCCAATTCAAGCCAGTAGGTCATGTCTCCCGATGGGTGCGTCCTATCGGCGGGGGCCTACCGTGATCTCGTGGACGAGCGGACTGCGATCGCGACCCGGCGGGGCGAGAATTATGGCGGTCGATCCCGCCAGGAACGCGCGACCGATCGGCGTGACCGGATCCTCACATCGGCGCTGCAGTTGTTCGGGACGCGCGACTACGACGAGGTCACGGTCGCGGAGGTCTGCACCGGCGCACGAGTGTCGAAACGCTACTTCTACGAGCACTTCGTCGATCGTGAAGATCTGGTGCGAGCGTTGCACAAGGAGCAGAACGAGTGGCTGCTCGCCGGCGTCTTCTCGATCATGCCGGAGACGCCGGTCACCCTCGACGAGATGCTGCGACCGGCGGTGCACCAGTTGCTCACCATGCTGCGCGCCAACCCGGAGCGGGCACAGGTGATCTACATCAACGCGCCCCGGATGGAGACCCGGCGCCGAGGCGTGCTGCGCAAGGACGCGCAGTTCCTGGCGGGCATGTTGCGCCAGTTGGGTGTTGATCCTCAGGACCAGACTCGGTACGAGCGAATGCTGCTCGCGCTCGTGGCCGGCCTGAGCGAGGTGATCATCGACTGGCTGTCCCGCGGCATGACCGACGACCTCGACCAACTCGCCGACCACCTGGCCGCGTACTGCCAGGCCGTACTGGTCGCCGCCTAGCTCCGCCGCGCCCGCCCTCCATCGGGCTCGTCGCCGCTCAGCTCCGCCGCGCCCGCCCTCCATCGGGCTCGTCGCCGCTCAGCTCCGCCGCGGCCGCCCTCCATCGGGCTCGTCGCCGCACAGCTCCGCCCGGCTGGCCTGCGCCCGGGGGATCTGTCGTCCGGTCAGCTCTTCTTCGCGCTGATCTCCATTCCGGCGGCTCGCAGGCGGGCCACCAGCGCATCGCCGAGCGCGGTCGCCGGGGTCAGCACGCCGCCTTCGGACGACGGCAGCGCGTCGCGGTCGTGGACCAGGGTCAACGCCGACTCGCCGAGCATGACCGCGGTGGCGGCATAGCCCGGGTCACCCTTGGCCCGGACCCGCGCGGTGTAGCGGGCACCGGTCGTCGTGATGCCGAACACATCGATCGTGAAGTGGCCGCTCTCCCGCGACTTCTCGTCCGGGCCCTCCCCCGGCTTGGGCAGCACCCGGTCGAGGACGTACCGGGTCGGCGGCAGCGACAGACCGATCATCAGCACGCCGAGGCCAAGCCGAGTGGCCTGCGCGAACACCGTCGACAGCGGAGACGCGCCCACGCTCATCGCCTCGCGGTAGCGGAAGCTCCGCCCGTACGTCCAGCCGCGCAGCGCGTTGCTACGGCGCACCACCCGGGTGTTGTAGGAGGCCATGAAGAACGGGGCGAGCGTTCCCCGCAGTCGGGGGTGGACCTCCGGGCCGGACAGCGTGGCCGTGTCGTCCTGCCGGCCGAGGTCGGGCTCGGCCGCTCGATCGGGGCTCAGGGAGTAGGGACTGGCGGCGACCCGGCGCAGCTTGCCGTCGTTCTTCACCACGTCGAGCTGGTGCCGCATCGAGTCGATCGTGCCGCCGCTGACGCCGCCACGCATGCTCGTGACGACCAGCGTGGTATCCGTGAGCTCGCCGGCATCGTCGGCCTTCACCTGCTGGTCGAGCACGTGCACACCGATGTCCGACGGGATCGAGTCGAAGCCGCACGAATGGACTATTCGGGCGCCCGTGGTGCGGGCCAACTCGTGGTTGTCGTCGATGCTCTGCCGGGCGAACAGCACCTCGCCGGTGAGGTCGACGTAGTCGGTTCCGGCGGCGGCACACGCCTGCACGAGCGCTTTGCCGTATTTCGCGTACGGTCCGACCGTGGTGATCACAACCCGGGTCGCCGCGGCGATCTTCTGAAGGGCGGGCGCGTCGGCGGCGTCGGCCACCAGGATCGGCCAATCGACCCCGAGTCGCTGCTTGACCTGCGCGAGTTTGGCCTCGGAGCGACCGGCGAGGGCCATGCGCGTGCCGGCCGGGGCGTGTTCGGCCAGATACTTCGCCACCAGTTCTCCGACGAAGCCGGAGGCGCCGTAGACGACGATGTCGTGATCGCTCATGGCTGCCGATTCTCCATCAGGTTTCGCGCTCCGGCCGGACAAGTTACCGATCGGTAATTCGAGATGCTTACCTATCGGTCATTCTTGACATAAAGCAAGATCAAATAGGTCAATTGATGAGAACAACGTCACCTTTCTCGCTCTGAGCTTGGTCGTTCTCGCCGGCCCGTGGTTACCGTCGGCCGGTCCCGCGATGGCGGGCACCGCGGGTGGAACGCCGAGTCCCTGCCACCGCCCGCCGGACATCGAACCCGTGGCAGGGAGCGGGGGACCCAAACGTTCCTCGGCGCGCGGTTCGCGCGCCTCGGGGTGAAGCCGCACGATGGCGGCCGGGCAACTCCGTCCGAACCCGACAGCTGACCTCGCAGGCGTGGAGGTTTCTCTGTCATGGCACAGATCCGCAAGCATGCCCGCACGTCGCGGGTGCGCAAGCACGCCCGTCTCGCGATCGGCCTCACGGCCGCCGGCGTTGCGGGCACAGCAGCCCTGCTCGGCCCGGCCTCCGCGGCGCAGGCGTCCAGTGTGAACTGGGACGCGATCGCGCAGTGCGAGTCCGGCGGCAACTGGGGCATCAGCACCGGCAACGGCTTCTACGGCGGCCTGCAGTTCACCAAGGGCACGTGGCGGGCCTACGGGGGCACCAAATACGCCCCCACCGCCAACAAGGCCAGCCGCTCCGAGCAGATCGCGATCGCCGAGAAGGTGCTCCGCGGTCAGGGCATCGGCGCGTGGCCGGTGTGCGGCAAGAAGGGCGGCTCGTCCAAGCATTACAAGGGCACCAACACGAGCGGTTCGAAGTCGCACAAGTCCGCCTCACACACGTCGTCGACGCACAAGTCCAAGTCGGTGACCCACAAGTCGGCCAAGAAGTCGACCACGGCCCACAAGGTCACCCGCTCGACGGCCGTGAAGGCCACCGGTAACACCTACGTCGTCCGCTCCGGCGACACGCTGTCGGCCATCGCCACGACGAACCACATCAGCGGCGGCTGGCACACCCTCTACCAGCTGAACAGCAAGACCGTCAGCGACCCCAACCTGATCTTCCCCGGTCAGCGGATCACTCTCTGATCCACCTCGTGCGGCCCGGTTGCCTGTCCCCCCGGAAACCTCCGAGGTGGCCGGGCCGCATCCCCACCGCCCGCGGCCGCCGTTCGGCGCGGGCGCGCGTTCGACCCCGCGCGCGTTCGGCGCGGGCGCGCGTTCGACCCCGCGCGCGTTCGGCGCGGGCGCGCGTTCGGCCTTCACGCGCCCGTCAGGCCCGCGTGTCAGCCGTTCGGTGCGACGAACTCGGGCTGGTCGAGCACCCTTAGCCAGGTGCCGTCGGGCTGGCGGCGCACCACCTGGGCTCGGGCGCCGGCGCCGTCCTTCGGCGGAGTCGAGGTCAGCGCCAGATCTCCGCTGATCAGGGTGGGCAGCGGCTGCTCCGGCTCGAACGCCGGCATGTGCGGCAACGCTTCCTCCCACAGCTTCTGAATCGCCGCCCGGCCCACGGTCTGCTGACCCGGCGGGTAGGCCATCACCGCATCCTCCTCATACAGCAGGGCGAGGCCCTCGGCATCCTTCGCATTCGCCCGCTCGACGAACAGGCGGGTCAGGTCTTCCGGCTTTCGAGCCTTCTCGTGTTCGGTCATGACTCCACCCTTCCCCGGCCGCCAGCAGAAGTCCAACACATGGTTCTTCTGCGAACTAGAATCTGCGGTTATGGAACTGCGGCAGCTCGAGTACTTCCTGGCGGTGGCCGAGGAGGCCAACTTCACCCGCGCGGCACAGCGCGTGCACATCAGCCAGTCCGGGGTGAGTGCCCAGGTGCGCACGCTGGAAAACGAGCTGGGCGCGGAGCTCATCGACCGGTCCGGCCGGGTCGCACGGCTCACCGAGGCGGGGACGGTGGCTCTCCCGTACGCCCAATTGGCTTTGGATGCCGTTACGGACCTCCGCGAAGCCGTGGACGCGGTGAAGGGACTCATCCGTGGCCGCCTGACCATCGGGATGGTGACCGGATGCGAGATCACGCCGCTGTTCGCCGCGCTCGCCTCGTTCCACCGCGAGCACCCTGGGATCGAGCTCGAGCTGATGGAGAAGAACTCGACCTATCTGGTCAACGCCGTGCGGACCGGGGAGGTCGACATCGCGCTGGTGGGCGTGGCCGGCGCGCCGCCCGAGCACCTGTCCGCCCAGGTGATCGCCAGCGAGGGCCTGGTCGCGCTCGTCCCGCCCGGCCATCCACAGGCGAGCGAGAAGGCCTTTCCGCTCACGGAGTTGGTGGCGTACCCTCTGGTCACGTTGCCCGAGGGAACCGGTATCCGCGCAGCTTTCGACGAGGCGTGTGTGACCGGGGGCTTGATTCCCGACGTCGTGCTGGTCGCGTCGGCACCTGGTGCGGTGGCCGAGCTAGCCTCACGTGGTCTGGGAATCGCCGTGCTGAGCGAGTCTATGGCGAAGGTGCACGCCGAGCTGGTGGCCGTGCCGGTCACCGGGGTGCCGATCCCGGCACTGCTCGCCTTGGTATGGAGGCCGCGGACGAGTCCGGCCTTGTCCGCGCTGTTGCCGCACTGCCGACGAGAGTTTCGTTGACAACTGAAGAGAGGCCGCGACGAAATAGGTTTCGGGGCAGATGGTGGGGCCTATAGCGTCGCGGACATGATCGAGAGCTCGTTGCGGCAGCGGCTCAGGGCTGCGCTGCCGGCTGCCATGAAATCGCGCGACCGGGCGGCGACGTCGGCGCTGCGTGCCACCCTCGCGGCGATCGACAATGCCGAGGCAGTGGCGCCGGCCGGGGGCGAGGTTCGCGGGCAGGCCATCGAGCAGGTGGCCATCGGCGTGGGTGCCACCGAGGTGGCGCGGCGCACCTTGACCGACGTTGAGGTCGAGCAGATCGTGCGTACGGAGTTGGCCGAGCGAGAGACGGCGGCCGACGAATACGACCGGGCCGGACGCACCGAACGGGCGGAACAACTCCGGAGCGAGGCCCGCGCTCTGGCCGCTCACCTGCCGGACGCCTAGCGCCGCCCACAGCCAGGCCGCATCCGGCTCGGCGGACCTAGAACCGAAGCGCGTCGGCGATGGGTGTGTCGCCGGCGAAGAGTTCGAAGGTGACTCCGATCGTCGACGGAGTCTGCAGACAGGCGGCCAGCACGGCAGCCACGTCATCTCGGGGGACCCGGCCCCGATTGCCCAGCGTCCGGGTGACCGTTACCCGACCGGTTCCCGGATCGTCCGTGAGGCCGCCCGGTCGGACGATCGTGTAGTCGAGGCCGCTGGCCGCCACGTACGCGTCCGCCTCTGCCTTCGCCTCCAGGTAGGGCCGCATTGCGCCGCCGGCGGACGGGTTCTCCGCGCCGATCGAGGAGACCATGACGTAGCGGGTCACGCCCTCGGCCGTCGCCGCATCGGCCAACTTCACCGCACCGCCCAAGTCCACCGTGCGCTTGCGGCCGGGACCGCTGCCCGGGCCGGCGCCGGCAGCGAAGACCACGGCGTCGGCGCCGTGCACCCACGGCGCGAGGGAGGACGCCGCCTCCAGGTCGCCGATCACCGGGACCGCGCCGGCCGAGCGCAGGTCCTCGGCCTGCTCCGGATTGCGGATGAGGCCGCGAGCCGTGTGGCCCTGGGCTGCCAACAGGGTCAACAGGCGAAGGGCGACCTTGCCGTGGCCGCCCGCTACGAGGATGTCCATGCCCCGACCCTAGGAGAAACGGTGGGACCGCGCCGAACGGCTACGCCTTCCGGCCGACCGCACCGTAGATGGCCACGTCGGTGGGGGTCGGCTGGTCGCTCCGCTCCGGCCGCCAGTCGCTCACCGCCACGATCCCGGGATCGACGACGTCGAGCTCGGCGAAGAACCGGCCGAATTCCGAGAGGTTCCGGGCCCGCGCGTCGGTGCGCCCGGACGCCAACAGCTCCTCATGCTTCGCCACCTGCGCCGGCGGGGCATGGTCCAGCGTCAAATTGCTGGCCACCAGGTAACTGCCGGACGGCAACGCCGCCAGAAGCCGGGCGACCACCGCAGCGGCCTGATCGTCGTCGTGGAGGAAATGCAGGACCGCGACCAGCAGCAACGCCACCGGCTCGCGCAGATCGAGCACCGCCCGCAGCTCCGGATCGCCGATAATCGACTCCGGATCCCGCAGGTCCGCCTCGACGTATCCGGTACGGCCCTCCGGCGTCCCGACCGTCAACGCCCGCGAATGCGTCATCACGATCGGATCGTTGTCCACATAGAGCACTCGCGACTCCGGCGCGATGCGCTGCGCGATCTCGTGTGTGTTGTCGGGCACCGGGAGGCCGGTCCCGACGTCGAGAAACTGCCGCACCCCCGACTCGGCCAGAAACCGCACGCTCCGCCGGAGGAAGTCCCGATTCTCCCGCGCCGCGATCCGCGCCGTCGGAAACGCCTTGACCAGCAGATCCCCCGACTCCCGGTCGGCCGCGAAATGATCCTTGCCGCCCAGCCAGTAGTTGTACCGCCGAGCGGGGTGCGGCACCGAGGTGTCCATGCGATCCACGACCGAACTGTAGTCCCCGTGCAGGAGATCAAAAACCCGGCGATTTCGTACGCGACAAGCCGGCGCCACATCCCCACGGTGGCGCGCACGGTCGCCGCCAGCCGGCCCTCGAGATCGCCGGAGAGGTCGGGATACGCCAGGTGGTGCAGGATAAGCCCGTCAATCTGATCGAACAGCAGCTCACAGGCCAGGGCCGGGTCGGGCGCCCCGATCGACCGCAGCCACTCGGCCCCCCCATCGCCGGACTTCCCGCGCGGACTCGGTCAGCTGGCTCCGCGAGCCGGGTCGCAGCGCCGACTCGATGAAGACGCCGTACCGCGCGATCGTCACCACCCGGTCCGCCCCAACGGCCCGCCGCACATAGGCCGCCAGCATCCCGGCCAGGTCCTGGGCGGTGCGCGGCATGACCAGGCCGGCGAGCGCCTCCCACGAAGCCCGGTCCCGCTCGGCGAACCGCTCGATGATCGCGTCGACCAGCGCGTCCCGGGTCTTGAAGTAGTTCGACGCGGAGCCGGCCAGGTCGACGCCGAGCACCGGCACCGCCCTCGGCATCTGGCCCGCCGCCCTCAAGGCGCTCGACGAATTGGGCGTCGGCGGACGCGTACGCAAGGAAGGTCCGCCCCAGCAGAGCGGCGAGCTGCGCCGGCCCGACGGCAGCCGCATCGTCACCATGGACGTCGCCCGGCTCGAGCGCCGGCTGGGCGAGCGGATTCACCTGGTCTCCCGGCGCCCCTGCTGACGGTCCTGCGCAAGCCCGCCGCCGAGGGGTGTGAGCTGCGCTTCGGCGAGCCGGTCACCGAGGCGCTGCCGGACGACCTCGTGGTGGCCGCGGACGGCGTGTTCAGCCAGACACGGGAGCGGTTGTTCGGGGAGAGCTATCGGGCGCGGTACGCCGGGAGCACCGCTTGGCGCGGGGTGATCGACGACCTGCCGACCGACACGTTCGCCGAGGTCTGGGGCGCGGGCGTGAAGTTCGGCAGCACTCCACATGAGAACGGCGGGACCAACTGGTTCGCCTCGGCCGCCCTGCCCGAGGGCGCTTTCCGGCCCGGCGCCGAGCTCGACGCGCTGCGCGAGATCTTCGGCGGGTGTACCGATCCGGCGGTCACCTGGCTGACCCGGCGACGAAACGGCGTGCCGCTGCGGAACGGGCTGCTCAAGGCCGCACTGGGAACGGCCCGTTGAGGCGAGCCGGCCCGTCCGCTGAGGCGAGCCGGTTCGGCCCGCTGCAGGTGCGCCGGTTCGGCCCGCTGAGGCGAGCCGGTTCGGCCCGCTGAGGCGAGCCGGTTCGGCCCGCTGCAGGGTGCGCCGGATGCCGGACGGGATCAAGCCCGGCTGGCGGTGATGGAGGCGACTCAGCTCAGCAGGTCGGCCAAGCCCACGCCGGGGTCGGCGAGGCGGGCCGGATCGATCGCCTTGCCGGAGCGGATCAAGGCTTCGATCTGGTCGGTCACGTCCCAGATGTTGACGTTCATGCCGGCCGCCACCTTGCCGTCGACCAGCCAGAACGAGATGAACTCGCGGGTCGCCAGGTCGCCGCGGACGACCACCGTGGGCTTCGCGTCCGGCGCCACCCAGCCGGTGTACTCCATGCCCAGGTCGAACTGGTCGGTGTAGAAGTACGGCAGTTTGTCGTAGGACACGTCCTGGCCGAGCATCGCCTTCGCCGCGACCGGGCCGGTGTTCAGCGCCGTCGCCCAGTGTTCTACGCGGATGCGGTGCTTGAGGAACGGGTGGTCGACGTTCGCGATGTCGCCGGCCGCGAAGATGTCCGGATCGCTGGTGGCGAGCCTCGCGTCGACCAGGACGCCGTTGTCCACGGTCAGGCCGGCGTCGGTGGCCAGGCCGACGTTGGGAGTGACACCGATGCCGGCGATCGCCACGTCGGCGGTGAGCGTCTCGCCGTTCGCGAGCCGTACCGCGGTGCCGTCGACCGCCTCGGCGTGCGTGTTCAGGTGCAGGGTCACGCCGTTGGCCCGGTGCAGGTCGGCGAAGACCTGGGCGATCTCGTCGCCCAGTACGTTGGCCAGCGGGAGCTTGGTGGTGCCGACCACGTCGACGGTCGCGCCCCGGCTGCGCGCGGCGGCGGCTACCTCGAGGCCGATCCAGCCGGCGCCGATCACCACGACCCGGCTCTTCTCGGTGACGGCCTCCGAGATCCGGCGCGAGTCGGAGAGCGTGCGCAGCAGCAGCGCCCGGTCGCCGCCGGGCACCGGGAGCGGACGCGGGGTCGAGCCGGTGGCGAGCAGCAGTTTCTCGTACGCGATCTCGTCGCCCGCGTCGGTTCGGACGACCTTGGCGGCTCGGTCGACGGCGGTCACCGTAGTGCCGCTGCGTAGGGTGACATCGTGCTCCGGATACCACTCCGGAGAGTGGACGAAGACACTGTCCGGCGCATCCGTGCCGAGCAACAGCCCCTTGGAGAGCGGCGGCCGCTCGTACGGCCGGACCTGCTCCGTCCCGATGAGCGTGACCGGGCCCTCGAAGCCCTCGTCACGCAGGGTTTCCACCGCCTTTGCGGCGGCCAGGCCACCGCCCACCACGACATACGTCATAGGCCTATCTTGGCCCCTCGGCGTGGATCCCGCGCAGGGCAGCCATCACACCGGGTTGCGTCATCTCGCGGCACATCCGGGCCATCTCGGCCGGCCCATGCGGAAAGTCGGCCCTTACCCACCAGCCGAGCACGCCGGTCAGGGCACTGGCGTGGTACTCGGCGACCACGTCGACCGGCAGCCGGGGGCCTCTGCTCGGCCAGGTGATCGCGCAACGCCCGGAAAAGTAAGTCGTGCAGGTGCGCGGCGCCGACCGCACGGTAGACGGGCCGGTTGCGGTATGCGTGCTCGAAAATGACCCCGATCGGCGAGGTGGCATCGTCGGGCGGCGGGCCGCCCATCGCGCTCAACTCGCGCTCGAGATCGGTCCGCAGGTCGTCGAAGCAGGAGGCGAACAGCGCGTCCTTGTCCCGGAAGTGGGCGTAGAAGGTGGTGCGGCCGACGTCGGCGCGGTCCAAACCTCCTGGACGGTGACCTTCTCGTACCCACGCTCGGTTATCAGCGCCACCAGCGCCCGTTGCAGCGAGCGACGGGTGCGCCGGACGCGGCGATCCTCGTTTCCGGCCAATGTCACCACCCCTGTTCGGTTCCGGACGGATGGCCCGGATCGGCCGTTGACCCCGATCAGCGTAACCGAACACGATGTTCGGAAAGGAACACTGAATACGGGAGTATCTCATGCAGGCGGCACATGTCTTCGCCAACGCCGAGCGCTACGACCGGCACGCGGGCCGGCTCGCCGCGCGGCTCTACGCCAAGGTGGTCGCCGACGCCGCGGCCGCCGGGCTGCCCGACGGCGCGCGGGTGCTCGACGCCGGCACCGGGCCCGGCCGCATCCCGCGCGACCTGGCCATGGTGCGCCCGACCTGGACCATCGACGCGGTCGACCGGGAGCCGCGCATGATCGATTTCGCCCGCCGGCAGGACACAAGGGGGCGGGTGACCTTCGCGGTCGGCGACGTCGCGGCGCTGCCCTATCCGGACGAGACGTTCGACCTGATCGTCTCGTCGATCAGCCAGCACCACTGGGGCGACGTCGAGGGCGGCATCCGCGACCTGCGCCGGGTGCTGCGCCCGGGCGGGCGGCTGTGGATCTACGACGCGCGGTGGGCGCTGCGTCGAGCGGTGCGCGCCGCCGAGAGGACCTTCGATTCAGTGCGCAAGGAGCCCGTCGCCGTCGGGCACTGGCCGCTCAGCCTGCTGGTGTCCCGGCTATCGGCCCGCGCTTGACCCGTCCGGGACAAGCGGCGACCACGCGGCCGGCGCGGGATGGAGCGGCGGCCACGGCGGCGGGGGCAACGGCGCGGACCCGAACGAGGGCACCGTCCCGGGCCCGGAAGGGGGCGCGGCCGCGGAGGTGAGCGCGGCCGCGGAGGTGAGCGCGGCCGCGGAGGTGAGCGCGGCCGCGGAGGCGGGCGCGGCCGCGGAGGCGGGCGCGGCCGCGAAGGCGGGTGCGGGTCCGGACGAGGGCGCGTGCGCGGGTAAGGGCGCGGGCGGAGGGCTGGGCATGGATGACGGTGCGGACAACGCCGCTAGCCAAGACGGGTTTGTCGGGTTTATCGGGAAGGCCGGCGCCGAGGGATTGACCCGACGATGGCGTCCGCTAGCACGGCGGTCGTCATAGCGGCGCTCCATCGGCCACGGATTCTCGGCGGGGTCGGCCTGCCGACGATCTCCTCGCCGCCGATTCGGGACCAGCGTGGTCATCTCGATCGTCGCGCCGACCCACAGCAGTTGGGTGGCCTCGTCCGGGCCGCGGACCGGCTCGGTGCGGGCGTCCGTCTCCCGGTTCTCCTGCCCGATCGTCATCAGCACCCGAAGGAACCACACCCCCGCCGCCGCCCCGGCAGCGGCCCGCAGCGTGAGGGTCAGCGCGTTCTCCGAGACCCACGCCGACCCCAGCGCCAAGGCCGCCGCCCCGGTCAACTGCAGCTGCAATCCGCGCGGCGAGCGCGGCACCCGTGCCCGCCGGCCGATCACTTCGAGCAACACATACAGGAACGCGTACGCCGCCAGGGTCGCGAACGCGCAGCCCTCCAGCCCGAACCGGGAGACCAGCGCCAGGTTCAGGGCCACGTTGACCAGCGCCGCGGCCAGGGTCGCCGCCGCCGAGGCCCCGGTCCGCCCCTCGGCCATCAACGTTCGCGTCACGGCGAGCTGCCCGGCGTACGGAATAGCGGTTATCAGCACCAGACAGACGACGAAGTGCAGCTTGGCCGGGTGGTAGGAGGACGGCGCCCAGATCCGCAGCACCAGCGGGGCGCCGCACGCGAAGCCGGCCACCACCGGCAGCATCAGCCGGTACAGCGCGTCCCGGCTGGAGGCCAGCACGCGCCTGCGTTCGCCCTCGTCGGAGATGCCGAAGAAGCGCGGCATCCAGGCCGAGTTCAGCACCGACAGCAGCAGCATCGGCATCGACGCCACGTTGTACGCGACCTGATAGCGGGCCACCGCCTCGGCGCCCAGCTGCGCCTCGACGATCAACCGGTCCGAGACCGACAGCACGAACGTGCTCAACGCGGCCGGCACCAGCGGCAGGGCGAACCGCAGCGCGCGGTCCAGCACGTACTTCTCCCGCCACCGCAGCAGCGCCGGCGGTGCCACCACCAGCCCCAGGAAGGCCGCCGCGAACTGCGCCGCCACCTGCCCGCCGAGGAATGCCTCGGCCGTCGGCCGGTAGAACTTGACCAGGCCCAGGGCGAGCGCCTCGGCCACCACCGACTGCAGGAAGCTGACCGCGCTGAACATCAGCAGCTTGTCCAGGCTGCGCAGCAGGCCGAGGGAGACCGTGGTCATCGCCGACGACCCGGCCCACAGCACCGCCCAGCGCAGCGCCGTCCGGTCGTCGGCCATCTCCAGGGCGCCCGCCCACAGCGGCACCGTCCACCAGGCCAGCGCCGAGACGCCCGCGGTCAGCCCGAGCGCGGCGAGGATCAGCTGGCGGGCGCCGCGCGGGTTCTCGAAGGTGGAGTACTCGCGCTGCACCGCGGTCTGCAGGCCGAGCCCGGCGAAGACGAACAGCACCTGCATGATCGCGTTGGCCGAGGTGACCGTGCCGAACTCGCCCAGGCCCAGCACCCGGGTGGTGATCGGGGTGAGCAGCGCCGCGCTGATGATTTGCACGGCCCACATCAGCATGTAGACCGAGTCCCGGCCGAAGAGCTGCGCGACGTGGTTCTTCTCTTGTGGCGCCGAGCCGGCGGCCATCAGGAGCCCGTGTACTCGAAGAGCACCGAGCCGCCCTCGGAGAAGATCACCTTCCACAACGGCGAGGCGGCGAACGCGTCCCGCAGGGCGGTGAACTGCTGGGGCGTGTGCAGGCCGTACTCCCAGCCGTAGTAGGAGTTGGTCGGCGACCAGAAGGCGTAGAGCCGGTCGGTCGGATCGTTCAGGCCGGTGTACGAGATGAGGTCCTGGGTCAGAGTGTCAACCGCGCTTGCGTCGGCGGCTCTTATGGTGAACGCGTACGTCGTATCGACGGCATCGCGGTAGACCGAGACCCGCGTGTTCGGCTCCAGGTTCGGCCCGCTCGGCAGGTCGCCCGGCCCGATCAGCAGGCAGTAGTTGACGTCGTCCCCGGTCGGGGTCTTCGCGTAGGCGGCGAACCCGTCCACATCGCCCGGTCGGATCACGTTCGAGGCATCCAGGCTGAACGTGCCGACCACGAAGTCGACCGTGAGCACCGCGGTGACGGCCAGCCGGATCGCCTGCCACCAGCGGCTCGCTCGGATCGGGAACGCCGGGGCGGCGAGCACCGCCAGCCACGGCAGCGCGAAGAGGACGGCCCGATAAAGACCTTCCTTGCCGTACGGATGAGCGACGACGATCGCGAGGCCGGCACCGGGGCAGGCGACCAGCGCCCAGATCCGGAGGCTCCGCCGGTGCCGCCACACCACGACGGCGGTCAGCACGCCGAGGATCAGCAGGCTCAGCGCGAGCGCGCCCTCCATGGCCAGGAAGACCGGCAGGCGGGTCAGGCCGCTGACCGCGGTGGGCGTCGGCGTGGTGAAGTTGCCAGAGCTGCCGAGGCTGTCGAGGTCGACGAACTTGCTGATGTCGGCCCAGTTGAGCAGCGCCCAGGCGACCGCGGTGCCGAGCACGGTCGCGGGCAGCCACCACGGCTTGAGCCGGCGGAAGACCACCAGCACGCAGAGCGCGCCGCCGATGATGTAGGGGCTGAGCTGGTGGGTGATCGCCACCGTGACGGCCGCCCCGGTCATCGCCGCCGCCTTGCGACGCAGCGGCAGCCGGGACAGGGCGTAGCCGAAGATCAGGATGCCGAAGACGAATCCGACCGACTGCGGCGAGAAGTAGTCCTGGCCGATCGTGTCCGGCAGCGCGCAGAACAGCACGGCCAGCCAGGCCTGGCGGCCGTCCCGGAGCACCTGGCCGGCGAAGTAGCGCATCGCGATCACCCGGTACAGGCCGATCAGCAGCTGCCACGCGGTGGCCAGGTGCAGCGGGTCGCGGATGCCGGCCGCGTCGGCCAGCCAGGCCATCGCCGAGAAGAAGCCGGGCCAGCCGTTGTACACCGCCACCGCGGCCCGCAGCACGTGCGCGTGGCGGATCTGCTGGACCATCTCGACGTGCTTGGCCGAGGACTGGATGCGCGGCAGGTCGTAGACGATCGCCGGGGTGCCGGTCAGTACCACGATCAGCGCGAGCACCCCGATCGCGGTGGCCGTTTCGGCGTACGAGCGGGAGACCGCCAGCGACAGCACGGTCAGTCCGACGCCGATGTACCAGAGCGGCCCGATCTGCGCGAGGAAGCCCCAGATCCCCGGGTCGGTGTGCCGGTGCATGAGGGCGGCGACCAGGCAGAGCAGCGCGCCGGTGCCGGAGACATAGATGCCCGGCCCGAGCGCGGGGAAAGCGCCGCGCAGGTCGCGCCGGATCAGGACCAGCCCGGCGACGTGCATCGGCACGGTGACCGCGCACAGCAGCGAGGTGGCCACGGCGGTCTGCCACGCGCCCGCCTCGAGCATCGCGGTGGAGACGATCACCAGCGTGCCCATCGCGGTGGTGATCGTCAGCGCGAGCCGCAGCGGCAGGTCGAGCCGGGGCAGCAACGCCCAGGGCGCCGCACCGATGCCGAAGAGGAAGTAACCGACGAAGCCGACCACCCGCAGGCCCGACACGCCGGCGATCAGCCCCAGCACGCCGAGCAGGAACGCGAGCAGGCTCGACGCCGAGATGACCAGCCGGACCCGGGCGGTGCCCGGCTCGCGTACCACCGGGCCGGACAGCGCCGACACCGTTCGTTCGAGGAGGGTGGTCACCGGGGGTTCCGCAGGGCGCGGCGGGCGCGCAGGTAGAGCAGCGGGCCGGCCAGGAAACCGGTGAACTCGCGGCGCATCGCCCCGGCCGGCGGGGCCACGGCTGGGCCCAGTCGTTCGTGCGTCTGGTTCCGGATCCGCACGATCTGCCGTACGCCGGCCGGCGCCCGGCGCAGCAGGTGGGTCCGGGTCGAGCGGTCGAGCACCAGCTTCGTCAGGTACGCGGTGAGCCCGGTGCCGTACCCGTACATCTGCTTGAGCAACGACTCCTCGGTGGCCCGGTGGTGGTGCCAGACGACGGCGGCCGGCTCGTACGCGATCGCCCCGCCGCCGAACAGCACCCGGACGAAGATGTCCAGGTCCTCGCCGCCGCGGGTGAGCGTGCCGGCGCCCAGCGCCTCGTCGAAGCCGCCGACCCGGGCGAGCAACTCCCGGTCGAAGGCGAAGCTGGCGCCGGTGCCGAAGATGCCGGCCGAGAACGGGTAGAGCGCCCCGTGCCGGCCGTTCGCCGACAGGTCGAAGAACTGCGGCCGGCACCGGGTCGACCAGTTGGCGAGCCGGGCGTCGAAGTACGCCTCCGGCCCGTTGCTGACCGCCGCCGTGCAGACCAGGCCGGTCACGCAGCCCACGTCCGCGCGCCGCTGGAAGCCGCGCAACAGCCCGTGGATCCAGAGCCGGTCGACCGCCACGTCGTCGTCGGTGTACGCCAGGTACCGGCCGGTCGCCGCGGCCAGCCCGGCGTTGCGTGCCCGGGAGAGGCCGGGCCGCGGCTCGCACACGTAGCGGAACCGGTCGTCGTCCGCGGCATACTTCTCGACCACGGCGCGGGTGGAGTCGTCGCGCGGCGCGTTGTCGACGATCACGAACTCGACCGGGCGGTAGGTGATCTCGGCGAGCCGGTCGAGGCAGGCGGGCAGCGCGTCGGCCCGGTCCCGGGTGCAGACGACCACCGAGACCAGGTCCTCGGCGACGACGTAGTTCGGGCAGCTCTCGGTCTGGGCGGGCACCGGCGACATCGGTTCGGGGACCGCCACGCCCTCCGCCGCCAGGTGCCGCCGCAGCGGCCCGGCCAGCGAACGGAACGCCTCGGCCCGGATCAGGTCGAGGTCCTCCGGCGTGCCGGTCCGCGGCAGCGTCAGGTAGCCGAGCGGCTCGCCGTGCAGCCGCACCAGCACCCGCATGCTGGTCTCGTTCCGGGGCGGCACCATCGCCGACGGCTCGTCGCCGGCCAAGTCGAAGTCGCAACACCAGACCGCGTCGCCGGGGGCCCAGGCGGGCCGGCGCGAACGGACGAGCGGGGACGCTGGCACGGGATCATTCTCCCCGGCATTCCGCCCTGATGCGGCTAAAGCGGATTTGCCACCCCTCGGGGCCGGCGGATTCAGCCGGTTACCGGGCCACCCCTCGGGGCCGGCGGATTCAGCCGGTTACCGGGCCACCCCTCGGGCCGGCGGATTCAGCCGGTCACGGTGAGCGGGCCCCGGCGGACCGACTCGACGGCGTAGCCGAGCACCGTACTGCCCAGCCCCAGCATCACGACCCCGGCCCGTACCAGCCCATCCGGGTCCCGCACCGCGCCGGAGACCCCCCGCGCCACGGCCTTCGGCAACGTCTCCCGCATGTACGTCCGCTCGGCGGACAGACCGGCCTTGGCACCACGCAGCAACGAGACGATCCGCTTCGACCGGCCCTCGTGGTAGCAGCGCCGGACGAAATACCCCACGGTCTGCCGCGCCGCCGGAACATGGTGGTCCACCGCCGTGGCCGGGTCGAGCACGACCCGGGCCGCGCTGTCGTGCGCCGCCACCCGGATGCAGAACTCGGTCTCCTCGCAGCCGACCGGGGTTGCGCCGACCCGCCCGATGGCGTCGGAGAACCCGCCCACCTCGCCGAAGACGGACCGGCGCACGGCCATCGACGCACCGATCGGATTGCGTACGGCCGCCTTGGTCTCCGGTTGTCCCCGGTAGCTGCAGCCGACCACCCAGCCGAACTCGGCGGGGAACCAGCGCGGCGGGTGCCCGCCCTCCCACTCGGCCACCACCGCGGTGCCGGCCACCGCCACCTCCGCCTGGGCGAAGGTGGCGCGCAGCCCGGCGAGCCAGCCGGGCCGGGCGGCCGCGTCGTCGTCGAGGAACGCGACCACGTCCCCTTTCGCGGTGGCGACGCCGGTGTTGCGGGCGTCGGAGAGCCCCTGCTTACCGCCGTTGGCCACGACCCGGGCGCGCGGGAAGGCGGCCCGGGCACGGGTCAGCAGGGCGTCGTTGTGGTCGATCACCACCACCAACTCGTCCCCGTCGAGCAGCTGGCGCTCGACGGACACGCAGGCCCGCCGGAAGTCGTCCCAGCGACGATCGGTGTAGCTGCAGATGACCACGCTGATCGAAGGCATGCCGGGAACTACGGCGGGCTAGCGCCCTTCTTGAGACAACTCTCAGTCGAACTTCAGCCCACCGGTACGCGTGCGCTTGAGCTCGAAGAAGTCCGGGTACGAGGCGAGCGCCACCGCCCCGTCGAACACCTTCAGCGCATCCTCGCCGCGCGGGATGCTGGAGAGCACCGGCCCGAAGAACGCGACCCCGTCGATGTGAATGGTCGGGGTGCCGACGTCGGTGCCGACCGGGTCCATCCCCTCGTGGTGGCTGCGGCGCAGCTCCTCGTCGTACTCCTCCGAGTCGGCCGCCTCGGCGAGCTCGGCGGGCAGGCCCAGCTCCGCCAGCGCCTCGCGGATCACCACCGGGAAGTCCTTGTTGCCCTGGTTGTGGATGCGGGTGCCGAGCGCGGTGTAGAGCGGGCCGAGAATCTCGTCACCGTGTTTGACCTTGGCGGCGGTCACCACCCGGACCGTGCCGAGCGAGCGGTTGATGAGCTCGCGGTACTCGTCGGGCAGGTCCCGGTTCTCGTTGAGCACGTACAGGCTCATCACGTGGAAGCGGAGGTCGAACTCCCGCTGGCTCCTTACCTCGAGCATCCAGCGGGAGGTGATCCAGGCGAAGGGACAGGCTGGGTCGAAATAGAAGTCGACTGTTGTCACTCGTCGAACCTACGCCCGCGCGGCACCCATCGTCTGCTCCATTCCGGGCGCGACCGCCTCGACGCCGGCCATCACCAGGTCGAGCCCGAAGGCGTAGTACCGCTCGATGTCGGGCACCCGGGCGAAGGTCGCGGCGAACTCGACCACCAGAGGGAACTTGTCGGCCGGGAGGCTCTCCAGCTTCAGGCGTTTCTGCCGGCGCCACTCGGCGGCCTGCGCGGCCGGCACGTTCATCGGGCAGTCGGGCTGGGCGGCGACCAGGCCGATCGCGGAATGCAGCAGGTACGAGGCCACCCAGTACGCCTCCTCGACGCCGAACCCGCCCGCGGTGAGCAGCACCAGCGCGTCGTTGGTGGCGCGGGTGAAGCTCTGCCCGTCCTCCTTGGCGACCACATGCATGAGATCGCCCAGCGCGGGATGCTCGCGCATCGCCCGGATCAGCGCCTCGACCATCGCGCGCAGCTGTTTCTGCCACGGGTCGGTGGCGTCGCGATCTGCCCGGACGGTGGACAACGCCTGGTCGACGATGCCGGCCATCAGCTCGTCCTTGTTCTTGAAATGCCAGTACAGGGCCATGGGCGTGACGCCCAGCTCCTGGGCCAGCCGGCGGATGGTCACCGCCTCCAGGCCCTCCTCGTCGCCGAGCCGTAACGCCCGCTCGGCCACCGCCGTCTTCGTCAATCTCTCGCCCGCCACTTGACAACCATACAACGTACAGGTCTGATGTACCTAGTACATGTACGGCGTACAAGGACGTTGTACAAGGACGTTGTACAGGGGGATTCCCGTGGAGAAGAACCGACGGTGGTGGGCGCTCGTGGCGGTGGCGCTCGGCACCTTCATGACCTACCTCGACAACAACGTGGTCAACGTGGCCCTGCCGTCCATCCAGCGGGACCTCCAGCTGAGCATCTCCGGACTGGAGTGGATCGCCAGCGCGTACGTGCTGGTCTTCGCCGGCCTGCTGCTGGCCGGCGGCCGGATCGCCGACGTGCTCGGCACCCGCGCCGCCTTCCTCGGCGGCCTGGCGGTCTTCACGCTCGCCTCGGTCGGCGCCGGCCTCGCGCAGAACCAGGAGATGCTGATCGGCGCCCGGGCCGTCCAGGGCATCGGCGCCGCGCTGCTCACCCCGGCCTCGCTGGCCCTGCTCCCCCGGCTGTTCCCCGACCCGCGCGAGCGTGGCACCGCGGTCGGCGTCTGGGGTGCGGTCGGCGCGCTCGCCCTCGCCATCGGCCCGTTCACCGGCGGCTGGCTGTCCCAGCACGCGTCGTGGGGCTGGATCTTCCTGATCAACGCACCGATCGGCGTGGCCACCGCGATCCTCACCCTGGTCAGCGTCCCGACCACGGAGCGCGGCACGGCCCGCGGGCTGGACCTGCCCGGCGTGCTGACCTCCTCGGTCGCGCTCTTCGCCCTCACGTACGCCCTGATCGAAGGGGAATCGAAGGGCTGGACCTCCGGTCTCATCCTGGCGTCGTTCGCCCTCGCCGCGCTCGCCGCGACCGCCTTCGTGGTCATCGAGCTACGGTCGAAGAACCCGATGATGGACCTAAGCATGCTGCGGCAGCGGGTCTTCACCGGCGGCCTGCTCGCGATGGGCCTGTGGGCGTTCGGCGTCTTCGGCATCTACTTCTACACCGCCATCTACCTGCAGAACGTGCTCGGCTTCTCGCCCACCGAGGCGGGCTCGTCGTTCGTGCCGATGGCGCTGGTCATGGCGGTGAGCGCGACGCTCGCGCCGCGGCTGGAGGCGCGCTTCGGGGCCGGCCGCACGGTCGCGCTGGGCCTGGCGATCATGGCCATCGCGATCTTCGGGATTTCCGCGTACGGCGAGGGCACCACCTACACCGACCTGCTCCCCTGGTTCGTGTTCTACGGCGTCGGCGGCGGCATGCTGGTCCCGCTGAACAACGTGATCGTCAGCGCGCTGCCGGCCGAGCGCGCCGGTATCGGCTCCGGCATGCTGAACGTCTCCCGCGAGGTCTTCGGCCTGCTCGGCATCACGATCCTCGGCGCGATCCTCAGCAACCGGGCCGGCGCGGCCAGCGGCACCGAGCTGCACCGCTACCTCTCCGGCTACCAGTTCTCGCTGGTGGTGGCCGCGATCCTGGTGGCCGTCGGGGTGCCGGTGGCGCTCTGGTCGCTGCGCGCGGTGCGGCCGGTCGCGTCGGTCGAGACCGAGGCGCCGCAGCTCGAACTGGTCTGACCGGGACGACCGATACGGCCCGGCTCGCTCCGCAGGGGCAGCGTCACCGTGAAGGTGGTGCCGCCGCCGGGAGCCGGCCGGGCCGAGACCTCTCCCTCGTGCGCGTCCACGATGGCCTTGGTCACCGCGAGGCCGAGGCCGGTGCCCTTGATCCCGTCCCGGGTCGCGTTGCTGGCCCGGAAGAACCGGCTGAACAGGTGCGGGTACTGCTCGGGCGGGATGCCGATGCCGGTGTCGCTGATCTCGATGACCGCCGCGCCGTCCCGGCGGCCGGCCACCACCCGGATCGTGCCGCCCTCGGGCGTGTACTTGATCGCGTTGGACAGCAGGTTGTCGAGCGCCTGCCGGAGCCGCTGCGCGTCTCCGAGCACCGGCAGATCCGGGTCCAGCTCCTCGTGGACGATCAGATTCTTGCCGTACGCGCCGGGGCGATGGTTGTCCACGACATCGCGGAGCAGCCGGTCGGCCGGCATCGGCAGCGGTTCGATGCTGATGTGCCCGGCGTCCAGGCGAGCCAGGTCGAGCAGGTCGTCCACGAGCCGCTGCAGGTGCAGCACGGTCCGGTCGACCACCGCCACGTGCCGCCGGGCCAGGTCGTCCAGCTTCGGGTTGTCCAGCAGCATCTCGGCGTAGCCGCGGATCACGCCGACCGGGTTGCGCAGCTCGTGGATGACCACGGCGGCCAGCTCGTCCTTCATCCGGTCCAGCTCGCGCAGCTGCTCGACCTGCTGTTCGCGCTGCTCGGCGACCTCCCGCCGCTCGGTGACGTTGGTGCTGATCCCGTCCACGTAGAGCCGGTCGCCGTCGCGGCGGGCCGTGGCCCGGGTCCAGACCCAGCGGGTGACGCCGTCGAAGCCGACGACCCGGCACTCGATCTCCGAGTCGCCGCCGGCCGCGATCGCCTCGTGGAACGCGACGAAGTCGGCCCGGTCCTCCGGGTGCACCAGCCCGCGCAGGGTCGCGTTCAGGTCGCCGCCGGTGGGCAGCGTGCCGCCGAAGACGCCCAGGCCGTTCGGGCTCGCGTACACCGACCGGGTGCGGCCGTCCGGTCGTACCTCGACGGTCCAGACGTAGTCGTTGAGCTGGCCGACCACCCGGTCGAAATCGCGCCGGGCGGAGGCCAGGGCGAGCGTCAGGTCCTCGGCCCGGCGGCGCTCGACGAACCGGCCGAGGTGCGCGCAGACCGCGTCGAGCATCGCCACCACATCCGGGTCGTGGGCCAGCTCGTCGTCGAGGAAGAAGGCGAGCACGCCGACCACCCGGCGGCCGGAGCGCACCGGCACGCCGATCGCGGTCCGCACGCCGTACTCGCGCGCGACCTCGATCCGGCCGCCGGCCAGCAGCCGGTCCGGCTCCACGATGGACCAGACGTCGGCGCCGCGCTTCCAGGTCAGGCCGGGCAACCCCGCCCCGCGTACGAACGACAGCGGCCATTCGCCGGAGAAGCGGTGCAGATCGCGGCCAGCCCGGGTGTGCGAGCTGACCCGGTCGATGCGCCGGCGGTGCTCGTCGACCTGCCAGTACTCGCCGCAGAGCCAGCCGAGCGCGTCGGTGATCGCGGCGACCACCCGGACCGCGGCCTGCTCGGCGCTGGTCGCCTCGGAGAGCACCTGCGCCACCTTGTGCCGGGCACGGCGCAGCTCCTCGGCCCGGTGCGCCTCGGTGATGTCGTGCATGGCCACCACGGCGCCGAGGCGGCGGCCGTCGGCGGCGTCGATCGGCCGGGCGTTGCTCACGAACCGGCGCGGTCCCGTCGCCGTCTGCACCACGAGGTGCTGACCGCGAACGGCTTCGCCGGCGTACGCGCGGGCCAGCGGAACCTCCTCCGGCCGCAACCGCGTACGACCGTCCGGCGCGTACAGGTCGTACGCCTGAGCCCAGGTCTCCTCGGTCTCGCCGCGAGTCGCGTCGCGGCCGTGCAACTCGCGCAGCGCGCGGTTGAAAAAGGTGAGCCGGCCGTCGCTGTCGCAGGCGGCCACCCCCGCGTCCAGGCTGTCCAGCAGTGCCTGCAGGAAGGTGTGCTCGTCGTCCAGCTCCTGGCCGCGGCGCTCCAGCTCGGCGAGCGCGACCATCCGGTCGGTGATGTCGTGCAGGAACGCGTGGAAGACGAGTTCGTCCTGCTCCTGGCTGAGCTGCACGGTCATCTCGGCCTGGAACTCCCGGCCGGAACGGTCGATCGCGGCCAGTTGCAGCCGCTGCCCGGTCAGCTGCGACCTGCCGGTCGCCCGCACCCGGGCCAGACCCGACTCGTGCATCGCGTGATAGCGCTCGGGGATGATCAGCTCGGTCACCGAACGGCCGCGCGCCTCGGCGGCCGAGTAGCCGAACAACCGCTCCGCGGCGGCGTTCCAGGCGATCACCCGGCCGTCGTCGGCGATCGCGACGTACGCGTCCTGCGCACTGTCCAGTACCGCCTGCATCCGGGCGGCGGCCAGCTCCTGCTCGCGGTTCGCCAGCCGCAGCGCGATCTCCGACTCGGCCGCGGCGGCGAGGTCGGCGAGCGTGGCCAGTTGGTCCTCGGTCCACCGGTGGGGACGGGTGTCGAGCACGCAGAACGAGCCGAGGACGTGGCCGTCCGGGGAGCGCAGCGGGAAGCCGGCGTACGCGATCGCGTCGTACTCGGCGACGGCCGGATTGCCGCGCAGCCGCTCGTCCGCCCGCGCGTCCTCGACGATCAGCGGCCGCCGCTCCTCGACCACGTGCCGGCAGAACGAGTGGGTCAGCGGCGTCTCCCGGGTCTCGTCCAGCTCGCCGTCCAGGCCGCAGGCGCTGGCGAACCGCTGCCGCTCGGCGTCGACCAGGGAAACCAGCGCGACCGGGGCGCCGATGAGCCGGGCGGCCAGCCCGGTCAGCCGGTCCAGCGACGGGGAACGACCCGCCTCGAGCAGGCCGGTGGCCCGCAGAACGCCCAGCCGCTCGGCATCGAACTCCCGCGCGTGCTGCACAACTGCTCAGATCGGCGGATTCGGCAGCCTACTGAGCGCCGGCCTACCTTTTATGCCGTTCTAGGGCCGATATCCGAGTCGGGGGCGAGACGGTTGCCGGCGGCGTCATGGACGGTGATCGCTTCGGCCGGGCACATGTCGGCGACGTCGAGGACGATGTCGTCGGCTTCGACGTCGTCCTCGACGGGTCGGGACCTGCCGTCGTCGAGCCGGAAATGGCCGGGCGCGGTGGCCGCGCAGACACCGGATCCGAGGCAGGCTTCCCGGTCGACGGCGATCCTCCAGTGCTCGCTCATCGGCCCGGTCACCACGCGACCGGGAGAGCGACCGGACCCCGTACGGCCATGCCGCTCTTCCATTTGATCCGGTCTTCCGGGACGGCGAGGCGCAGCTCGGGGAAGCGCGCCAGCAGCGCGGTCAGGGCGGTCTGGATGTCCAGCCGGGCCAGCGGCGCGCCGAGGCAGTGGTGCGCGCCGTGCCCGAACCCGAGCTCGCCCTGGGCGTCCCGGGTGAGGTCGAGGCGGTCCGGGTCCTCGTACCTCCGCGGGTCGCGGTTGGCGGCGTGCTTGGCCAGCAGGACCGGCTCGCCGGCCGGCACCGTGCCGCCGGACAGCTCGACGTCGACCAGGGCGTACCGCGGCAGCACGTCGGCGGCCGCGAGCAGCGGCACCCAGCGCATCAGCTCCTCGACGGCCCCGGGCATCAGGTCGGGCCGGGATCGCAGCAGGGCGAGCTGGTCGGGGTGGGTCAGCAGGGCGTACGTGAAGTTGACGATCTGGCTGGCCGTGGACTCGTACCCGGCGGCGAGAATGACCAGCGTCAACTGGACGACCTCCTCGGCGGTCAGCCGGTCGTCCTCCTCCTGGGCGGTCACGAGCGCGCCGAGCAGGTCGTCGGTGGGTGTCTGGCGTCGCTGCTCCGCGAGGGTGGCCACGTACCCGGCGAGCCGGCCGATGTAGTCGCCGCGCTGCTCGGGGCTCAGCGCGGTGACCGACATCCACGCGCCCACCCAGTCCCGGAACTGGTCGCGGTCGGCATAGGGCACCCCGATCAGCTCGCAGACCATCAGCCCGGGCAGCGGCACCGCCAGCGCCTGCGCCAGATCCGCCGGCTGACCGCCCTTGACCATCTCGTCGAGCAACTCGTCCGTGATCCGCTCGGCCCGGTCCCGCAGCTGCTCGACCCGGCGGGCGGTGAACGCCTTGGCGACCAGCCGGCGCAGCCGGGTGTGGTCGGGCGGGTCCTGGTCGGTGAGGATGCCGCCGTACCGCTGCGGGGTCAGCCGGGGCACGTCGCGCACCGTGGCCTGGGCCAGGCTGAACCGCGGGTCACCCAGCGCGGTGCGTACGTCGTCGTAGCGGGTCAGCAGCCAGCCCTCCTCGCCGTAGGGCAGTTTCACCCGGGCGAGCGGCTCATGGTCCTGCAGCCAGAAGTACGTCGGATCGATCTCCAGTGCGTGGATGGGGCCGAACGGATAGGACCGCACCGTGGTGGGGTCTGCCATGACGGTCTCCTCGAGTCCAGGCATCGAGCACCTGCAATCCTTGCCCGCCGAGGCGTCGTCACGGAATCGGCCGAACGTCGCCACGGTCCGCGATCCCCGCGTTGATCGCGGCGGCGGCGAGCTGGGCGCGGGTGGCGATGTCGAGTTTGGTGAAGATGTGCGAGAGGTGGGTCTTCACCGTGCCGCGGCTCATCAGGAGGCGATCGCCGATCTGCGGGTTGGTGAGGCCCTCGGCGACGAGGCGGACGACTTCGAGTTCGGTCGGCGTGAGGCTGGACCAGCCGGTGGCCGGGCGGCCGCGCCGCCCGCGGGCCCGGCGTGCGTATTCGACGCCCTGGTCGAGGGTGAGTCGCGCGCCCTCGGTCGCCGCCCGGTCGAACGCGGTCGCCCCGAGCGCTCGACGCAGGTCGGCGGCGGTGCCGTCGTAGGCCCGCTGCCGGTCGGCGCCGCGCGGGAGGCCGGTGCTCATCCGGGCCGCGTCGGCCGCGTACAGGATGCGTACGTCGTCGGGGGCCGGCTGGATGGCCGCACCGACGCGAGCGAGCGCTTCGAGGCTGTCGAACTGGGCGGCACGCAGTCCATTGTCGACGCGGACGGCCAGTGCCGCGTGGTGCAGTTCGACGGCCCGGGTGAGACCGTCCGGGTCGGCGGCGGCGAGTTCGGCCTGGGCGGCGTACGCCTCCGCCAGCGGACCGGGCATGCGCAGGCGCCGAGCGACTTCGACCGCCCGGTCGAGCACCGCCACCGCCTCGTCGGGACGGCCGGCGGCGGTGAGGGCCGCGCCGAGCCGGGGCAGGGCCCGACCGGCGAGCCAGGTCGGGGCGCCTCGGTCGGTGGAGTGGGCGGCGCGCCGCAGCGCGTCGGTGGCGGCCGCCGGGTCGTCCCGGCGCATCGCCAGCACCGCCAGGGCGTGGTCGAGACCGGGTACGAAGACCTCGTCCTGGGCGCCCTCGATCAGGCGCAGCACCGGCTCGATCGCCGCGGTCGCGCCGGCCGGATCGCCGGTCAGCGCCCTGATCTGGGCGAGCACCGAGCGGGCCATCCCGACCCGCAGATGGTCGCCGAGGGGTTCGGCGACCCGCAGCGCCTCCGCGGCCAGGCTCAGCGCACGGGCCGGGTCGCCGCCGGCCAGGGCGCCGTCGGCCTGGTAGGTCAGCAATGTGGACAGCACCCCGCGGTGGTGTCGCAGGCATTGCCGGACGGTCTCGTCGATCACGGCCTCGGCCTCGGCGTGCCGGTCGCGCAGGTGCAGGATCATCGCCTGCAGCGCCCGGGCGCCGCCGAGCACGAAGGTGTTGCCGCCCGCGTGCGCCGCGGCATGGGCCTGCTCGCAGAGCTGCCAGGCCTCGTCGAAATCGGTGTAGAAGGAGCCGACCGCCAGCAGGTTCAGGGACAGCGCGCGGAGTTTGTCGTCGCCGGCTTCGGTGGCCAGCTCGACCGCTCGCGCCGCGGCGTCCCGCTCCACGTCGAGCGGTCCGGCCGTGTCGGCGACGAGGGCGAGGCCGGTCATCAGGCGCGCCTGGAGCCGGGAGCGTTCGTCCGGCGCGCGGTCGATCGCCCGCCGCAGGAGGCCGAGTCCCTCCCGGCCGCGCCGGTCGAGGTGCCACAGCCAGGCCAAGGCCGCCGCCAGGCGCCGGCCGCCCCGCGGGTCCTCGGCCGCGAGAGCCCAGTCCAGCGCCGCGCGCAGGTTGTCGTATTCGAGCACCAACGCCCGCCGCCACCCGTCGGCGTCGCGCTCCCGGTCCGTTTCCGCGTCCTCGACGTACCGGAGGAACCAGGCGAGGTGCCGCTCGCGCAGGGCGGTGTCCTCCCCCGCCGCCACCAGGCGGGCCGCGGCGAAGGCCCGGATCGTCTCCAGCAGCCGGTAGCGCGACTCGTCGGCCCGGACGTCGGCCACCACCAGCGACTTGTCCACCAGCCGGCCGAGCGCCGGTAGGACCTCGGCGGCGTTCACCGTCCCGTCGGCGCACAGCGCCCGCGCCGCGGCGAGTCCGAACGTCCCGGCGAAAACCGCGAGCCGGCGAAGCACGATGCGGTCGGTCTCGTCCAGCAGCGTGTGACTCCACTCGATCGACCCGAGGAGGGTGCGCTGCCGCCGCCGCGCGCCACGCGGGCCGCGGACGAGCAGCGCGAACCGGTCGTCCAGGGCCGCCTCCACCTGCCCGGGCGTGAGGGTTCGCACCCACGCCGCGGCGAGTTCCAGCGCCAGCGGTATCCCGTCCAGGTGCGCCGCGATCGAGCGGACGGCCGCCTCGTTGGACTCGTCGAGCGCGAACGAGGGCTGCACGAGGCGCGCGCGATCGACGAACAGCGACACGGCATCGTCGTCGGACAGGGGCGGAACCCCCAAGACCACTTCACCCGGTACGCCGAGCGGCTCGCGGCTGGTGACCAGGACGGTGATCTGCGGGCAGGCCTGCAGCACGGCCTCCACGGTGCCAGCCACCCCGTCGAGCAGGTGTTCGGCGTTGTCGAGGCACAGCAGCGACCGCCAGGTGGCCAGATGCGTACGCAGTGCATGAACGCGCCCACCGACGACCGGGGCACCGACGGCCTCGGCGATCGTCTCCGCCACCGCCGTACGGTCGGTCACGGTGGCGAGGTCGATCCACCAGACGCCGTCCGGGTACCGGTCGTACTGACCGGCGGCGACCTGCACCGCCAGCCTCGTCTTGCCGGCGCCGCCGGGCCCGGTCAGCGTCACCAGCCGGTGGCGGGCCAGCAGCCCGGCCGCGGCGCCGATTTCCGCGGAGCGCCCGACGAACGACGTCAACGGCGCCACGAGGTTGTTCGGCATGGACTCACCATGCCAGGTCGCCCATCGGCCAGCCCCGGCGACGGCATCGGCCATCTGGCAGATGATCCGCGCCCCCGGGACGAGGAGGCTTCGGGGCATGACGATCATGCAGGACGGACCGCTCGCCGTCTCCACCCGAAACCCCCGCTATTTCACCCCGGCTTCCGGGCCCGGCGCCGGCCGCGCCGTCTACCTGACCGGGTCGCACATCTGGAACAACCTGCACGACGGCATGGGTCCCGGCCGCGACGGCCCGGCCGAGCCGGAGGTGCTGGACTACGACGCCTACCTGCGGTTCCTTACCGAACGGGGACACAACTTTATCCGGCTCTGGCGCTGGGAGCAGGTCCGCTCCCAGGCGGCCGGCGGCAACTACCACCTCAACATGACGCCCCAACCCTGGACTCGCACCGGGCCGGGCACCGCGAAGGACGGCCAGCCCCGGTTCGACCTGGAGCGGCTCGACGACGCCTTCTTCCAGCGGCTCCGCGACCGGGTCACCGCGGCCGGGGAGGCGGGCATCTACGTCGGCGTCATGCTGTTCGACGGCTGGGCACTGCACCTGAGCCCGCCGCCGGACCACATCGAGGGCCACCCCTTCCACGCCGGCAACAACGTCAACGGCATCTCGGCGACCTCGATCGACGACCTACAGGTCCTGCCGCTCGACCCGCGTGTCGAAACCATCCAGCGGGCGTACGTCCGGAAGATTGTCGACACGCTGCATGACCTGCCCAACGTGCTGTGGGAGGTGGCCAACGAGTCCTCCGGCGACGGTACGGTGACGGACGAGTTCGCCGCGTTCCTGGGCATGGACAAGGCACCGTCGTGGGGCGACTCGACCGGTTGGCAGTACTGGGTCATCGACACGGTCAAGCGGCACGAGGCGGCGCAGGGGTACGACCCGCACCCGATCGGCATGACCATGCAGTTCCCGGTGGCGGAGCAGACCAGGGTGAACGAGCCGCTGCTGGGCAGCCGTGCCGAATGGATCTCGCCGGGCTACGACGATGAGATCTTCGCGGGCGGCGCCCATCCGATGGCGCCCGGCTCCCCGCCGTCGCGCTGGTACGCCGATCCGCCGGTCGCCGACGGCGCCAAGGTGATCATCAGCGATACCGACCACTACGCGCCGGGGCAGGGGGACGCGCTCTGGGCGTGGAAGTCGTTCCTGCGCGGCCACCATCCCATCCTCATGGACTTCGGCCTGATCGCCGGCCTCGAGCCGACCGCCGAGTCGCCCGCCGAGACCGGTGTACCGCCGTTCGCCCACTACGAGCCCGCGCGGTGGGCGATGGGCGACACCCGCCGGTACGCCGAGCGCATCGGCCTGATCGACATGCGGCCGCGGCGCGAGGTCGCCTCCACCGGGTACGCCCTGGCCAACCCCGGCACGGAGTACCTCGTGCTGCAGCCGGACGGCGGCGCCTTCACCGTGGACCTGGCAGCCGGCTCGTACCAGGTCGAATGGTTCGACGTCACCACCCGTGAAACCACCGCGAGCGACGTGCTGCGGGTCGAGTCGGCGGGCACGGTCGAGTTCTCGTCGCCGTTCCCGCACGGCCCCGCCGTGGTGTACCTGAACCGGGCCTAACAGGTCGGCACCGCGAGCACGGCGCAGGCCGCGGCGGTGACGTACGCCTTCTCCGCCTCGGTGAGCCGTGGCTGCGGATGCGGGGCGCACGTCCCGTCCGCGGCCGGTCCCATCTTGCGGGTCGGGTCGCTCGGCGCCAGGACGCCCGAGTGGATCACGCCGAGAACGCAGCGCGCCCGCAACCCGGCCGCCTCGTCGTCGCCGCCGCCGAGCACGCGGAGCAGCGTGCCGAGGCGTTCCGGGAGGCGGTGCCGCAGCATCATTCCGCGGATCACCGAGGGGTCGCCCATCAGCGCGCGCAGCAGCGGCGCGTGCTCATCGAAGATGTCGACGAGCCGGCGGAGCAGGTCGCCGGTGATCCGGTCGGCGGTGCGGGCCTGCCCGACGAACTCGTCCATCGCGGCGACCAGCGGCGTCAGCAGGGCGAACAGCAGGTCGTCCTTCGACGCGAAGTGATAGTAGAGCGATCCCTTGGTCATCCGGACCTGCTCGGCGATGTCGCGCACCGAGGTCGCCGCGTAGCCGCGCTCGATCATCAGCTCGAGCGCCGCGTCCAGGATGCGCTGCCGGGTGTCCTCCGCCAGGCTGCCCACCGTGCGCGCCACGACGCCACCTCCCGGTCTCAGCTTGCTGTCAGGTACTGAACGATATCGTCCCGTCGAACATACCGACCGTCCGATTAATTAGGGGGAAGCCGATGGCCGCGATCGCTCGCTGGTGCTTTCGGCACAGGTACATCGTCGTCCTGTTCTGGGTGGCGGCACTGGTCGGACTAGGGGTGGCCAACCAAGCCGTCGGTACCGCGTACAACAACAGCTTCGCCTTGCCGGGAACCGAGTCGACCCGCGCGCTCGACCTGCTGAAGACCGCGTTTCCGCAGCAGGCCGGCGACTCCGACACGATCGTCTGGCACGTGTCGAGCGGCTCGGTCCGCGACCCGGCCGTCCAGCAGCCGGTCACCGCGATGCTCGACCAGGTCTCGCACGCGGCCTCGGTGGCCGGCGTGACCAGCCCCTACAGCCAGCAGGGCGCGGCGCAGGTGAGCCGGGACGGCCGGACGGCGTACGCAACGGTGACCTTCACCGGCATCGGCAACGAGGTGCCGCCGACCGACGTCAAGCACGTGATCAGCCTGGCCCAGGGCGTACGCCAGGCGAATCTCCAGGTGGAATTGGGCGGCCAGGCCATCCAGGCGTCGAACGGGGTCTCCACCTCCGCGTCCGAGTTCATCGGCATCGTGGGCGCCGCGATCATCCTGCTGATCGCGTTCGGCTCGGTCCTGGCCATGCTGCTGCCGATCGTCACCGCGATCCTCTCGCTGATCGCGGCGGTGATGAGCATCGGCCTGCTCAGCCACGCGCTGACCATCGCCGACATCGCACCGACCATCGCGGCGCTGATCGGCCTCGGCGTCGGCATCGACTACGCGCTGTTCGTGGTCACCCGGCACCGCAGCGGGCTGAAGGCCGGGCTGACTCCCGAGGAGTCCACGGTCCGCGCGCTCAACACGTCCGGCCGGGCGGTCCTCTTCGCCGGCGCCACGGTCTGCGTCGCCATGCTCGGCATGCTCGTGCTCAACCTGTCCTTCCTCAACGGCGTCGGCATCGCGGCCGCCGTCATGGTGGTGTTCAGCGTCATCGCGGCCAGCACGCTGCTGCCCGCGCTGCTCGGCATCCTCGGCCCGCGGGTGCTCAGCCGGCGGGAACGCCGCCGGCTGGCGGACGAAGGACCCGAGGACGTGTACGCCCGCGGGTTCTGGTACCGCTGGGCGCAACTCGTGCAGCGCCGCCGCATGCTGCTCGCCCCGCTGGCCCTCGCGGTGATCGCGGTCCTGGCCATTCCCGTGTTCTCGCTCCGGCTCGGCAATTCCGACCAGGGCAACGACCCGGCCGGCACCACCACCCGCAAGGCGTACGACCTGCTGGCGGAGGGATTCGGCCCGGGCTTCAACGGCCCGCTGCAACTGGTCGCCACGATCGGCTCGCCGGACGACGCGACGGCGCTCACCCAACTCGCCGGCACGGTGGCGCACACCCCCGGCGTCGCCTCCGCGTTCGCGGTACCGGTCAAGCCTGGCGGCACCGTCGGCATCGTCCAGGTGGTGCCGACCACCGCCCCGCAGGACGCCAAGACCAGCGACCTGATCAAAACGCTCCGCCACGACATCATTCCCGCGGCCGAGCAAGGCCACACCCTGAAGGTGTACGTCGGCGGGCAGACCGCCATCTTCGACGACTTCGCCGACGTCATCAGCGGGAAGCTGCCGCTGTTCATCGGCGTGATCGTGGGCCTGGGCTTCCTCCTGCTGCTGGTCGCGTTCCGCTCGCTGGTCGTCCCGCTCACCGCCGCGGTGATGAACCTGCTCGCCGCCGGCGCCTCGTTCGGCGTGGTGGTCGCGTTCTTCCAGTGGGGCTGGGGCAGCGACGCCCTAGGCCTGGGCAAGGCCGGGCCGGTCGAGGCGTTCCTGCCGGTGATGATGCTGGCCATCCTGTTCGGACTCTCCATGGACTACCAGGTCTTCCTGGTCAGCCGGATGCACGAGGAGTGGGTGCACACCCGCGACAACCGGCGCGCGGTCACCGTCGGCCAAGCCGCCACCGGCCGGGTCATCACGGCCGCCGCGACCATCATGATCTGCGTCTTCCTGGCCTTCGTGTTCGGCGGCCAGCGGGTCATCGCGGAGTTCGGCATCGGCCTGTCCGCGGCCGTCTTCCTGGATGCTTTCGTGCTGCGTACGGTTTTGGTGCCGGCCCTGATGCACCTGTTCGGCCGGGCCAATTGGTGGCTGCCCGGCTGGCTGGACCGCCGTCTTCCGCACCTGTCGGTCGAGCCGGCCGATGAGGACGTACGCGACGAGCCGGCCCCGGAGCCGGCACCGATCGGCGCCTGAACCGGCAATTTCCCCGGTCTCGGCCTGTCCAAGGCCGAGACCGGGTCAGCGCGTCGGGCCGATGGCATGGAGAATCGGTTCCCGCCGATCACCTCGACCGCGGGAATGTCATGCCATTCGATGGTTTTATCTCCTACAGTCACGCCGCCGACGGGCGGCTGGCACCGGCCGTCCAGCGTGGGCTGCACCGCTTGGCGAGGCCATGGCACCGGCGGCGGGCGCTGTGGATCTTCCGGGATCAGACCGGGCTCGCGGTGACGCCCAAACTGTGGACGTCCATCCGGGAGGCGCTGGACGGCTCGAACTACTTCGTGCTGCTGGCCTCCCCGGAGGCGGCGAACTCGCACTGGGTGAACCGTGAGATCGAGCACTGGCTGGCGACGAAGTCTCCCGACCTCATCCTGCCGGTGGTCACCGACGGCGAGTGGCAGTGGGACGCCGACGCTCAGAACTTCACCGCCGACTCCACCGCTGTTCCGGCTGCCCTCCGTGGGGTGTTCACCGAGGAGCCGCTGTTCCTGGACCTGCGGTGGGCTCGCGACGATCTGCACCTGAGCCTGCAACACGTCCGGTTCCGGGACGCCATCGCGCAACTCGCGGCGCCGATGCACGGGATGAGCAAGGACGATCTGGAGGGTGAGGACGTCCGGCAGCACCGGCGGGCGCGACGGCTGTGGACCGCGGCGACGACGATGCTGGCGCTGATGACCCTGGCGGCCTCGCTGACCGGGGTCGTCGCGGTGCGCAACGCCGACCGGGCCAACGCCGCGGCGGCCGAGGCCCACGCGCAGCAGCAGTTGGCGTCGCAGCAGCACGACACCGCCGAACGCGCGATACAGGAGTCGCAGCGTCAGCAGCAAAACGCCGAGGTGCAGGAGGACCGGGCGAGCGCGGCGAAGACCGAGACCGCCCGGCAGACGCGGCTCGCCAGTGACCAGCGGGCACTGGCCGACGAGGCCGCCGCGGAGGCGAAGCGGCAGCAGGCCGCCGCCGACCGCTACCAGGCGAGCGCTCAGCGGCAGAAGGCGAACGCCGAACGGCAAGAACAACTGGCCAAGGGCGCCGGCGAGGACGCGAAGCGCCAGAAGGCCGACGCCGAGCGGCAGAAGGCCGAGGCCAGCCGTCAGCAGACGCTCGCGGACCAGGCCGCGGCGCGGGCCAAGGAGCAGAAGGCGCTCGCCGAGGAGTATCGCGAGGCGGCACGTCAAGCGGATGCCGAGCGTAAGCGGCAGGAGAAGCTGGCCCAGGAGGCAGCGGAGGAGGCCCGTCGCCAGCGGGAGGCCGCGGCGTTGCAGCAGCGCATCGAGATCAGCCATCGGCTGATGCGCCGGGCTCGCACGATGGTCGAGGACGACCCGAGGAAGGCTCTCATGCTGGGCTTGACCGCCCAGCGCCTGAACCCCGACGCGCAGACCGGTGAGCAGCTCAGCCATCTGGTCATGTCGACGCACTACGCCGGCGCGCTGGGCGAGGTGACCAACGTCGTGCCGGTGACCGGGCAGACGATCGCCACCGTCGACTCCGGCGCGACGGTGTCGCTGTGGGACGCGGCGAACCCGGCGAAACCGGCCAAGCTGGCCACGATCGCCGCCGGCGCTACCGCGGACACCATGCTGGCGGCCGCCCCGGACGGGCGTACGCTCGCGGTCTTCGACGGCCGGTCCGAGGCGGTGCTGTGGAAGGTGGCAGACCCGGCGCACCCGGCACGACTCGCCACTCTGACCGACGCCGCCGGGATCGTGTCCGTGGCGGTCAGCCCGGACGGCCGGACCGTCGCGACGAGCAACGCGGCCAAGAACACGATTCTCTGGGACATCTCCGGTGCCGCGCCCGTTGCGCTGGCTACGCTCCCGGGCGCGTACCCGCTGAAATTCAGTCCCGACGGGCGGACCGCAGTGACCAGCGGTGCGGAGGTCACCGTCTGGAATCTCGCCGACCCGAGGATCCCGGTGCCGGGCGCCAAGCTCGCGTCGCCGTTCGGCGACGCGATCGCCGACGCCGCCATCGAGTTCAACCCGAAGCTGCCGATCGTCGCCGTCGAAGGCGCCAGCGACTACGTCTGGCTGTGGGACCTGACCGACCCGGCCCAGCCGCAGGAGGGATTCTCACAGCTCGCGGCGATCGGGGACGCGCACCTGGGCGCGATGGCGTTCAGCCCGGACGGGCTCACCCTGGCGCTTGCCGACACCGCCGGGACAACCTCGCTGTGGAGTGTCGACGGCGGCGCGGTGCCCTTGATGTCGACCCTGCTGGCCACCCTGAACACTCCCGGCGGCCCGATCCGGTCGCTGGGGTTCAGCCACGATGGGCGGACGCTGACCACCGCCGGCGCCCATCGGACAGCGACGCTGTGGAGCGTCAAAGGCCCGTACGCCCGGGACCCGATCGCGGTACTGCCCGGGCCGTTCCCCGGACGGATCGTGGGCCTGACGTTCGGACGGGACAGCCGCTCGCTGATCGCCGCGGGCAGGCAGGGCTCCGCCGTGCCGTGGGACCTGACCGACCCGGCGCGCCCGGTCCGCGGTGCTCCGCTGCCGCTCTACGGCGGCACGATCGACGGGATGACCCTCAGCCCCGACAGCCGGACGCTGGCCGTGGTCGGCACCGACAAGACAGTCACCCTGCTCGACCTGACCGATCCGGCCGCACCGATTCCGCTGACCACGATCAAGGACAGTGGAGGCACCGTCGATGCGCTGACATTCAGCCCGGACAGCCGCACCCTTGCCGTCGGCCGCAGCGACGGCAAGGCGACCCTGTGGGATCTGACCGACCGGCGGCAGCCCGCCCGGCTCGCCGACCTCAGCCTCGGCACGGGCGTGTCGGCCATCGCCTTCACCCCCGACGGGCGGACCATGGCCGTCGGCGTGCGGTATTACGTGAAGCTGTGGAGCCTGGCCGTCCCTTCCGCTCCGGAGCAGCTCACCTCGATCCGGCTCCAGGACTTCGTCTACACCATCGGCTCGCTCGCCTTCAGCCCGGATGGGCGTACGCTGGCGGCCGGCCTCGACAACGCGACGATCATGCTGTGGGATGTCGCCGACCCGTCCCAGCCCGGCCAGATCGCCACGCTGATCGGTCACACCATCTCGGTGGTGTGGGTGGCTTTCAGCCCCGACGGCCGCACATTGGCCAGCTCCAGCCTGGACGATGCCATGATGCTGTGGGACATCGCCGACCCCACCAGCCCGATCCGGTACGCGACCATCAAGAGCCCCGACCTGCAAAGCTTCAACGCGGCGTTCAGCCCGGACGGGCGTATCCTCGCCGCCGGCGGCACCTTCGGCCCGCCGAGCAACAACATCACACTCTGGGACGCCACCATTCCGCCCGAACTCGCCGCCGACCCGGTCCGGCGCGCCTGCGCGATCAGCGGTCGCGGCCTCAACGCCGACGAGTGGAGCCAGTACCTGCCCGAACTGCCCTACCAGCCCACCTGCTGACGACAACTCCCCATGGAGTGACAAGCGGCCGGTGGGCTCCGGATGTCCGGGGTAGGTCCAGGTAAGGCGTTGCCGGAGCGGGTCTTGTTCGGCGAGGTTCGCGATGAGGGTGGTTTCCTGGAGGCACCGGCCGCGGTCACCGGGCCGCCCATGTGCCGGTGCTGGAGGTGTGCGGGTCGACGGGCTGCTCGGCCTTGGGCAGGTGGGCGACGACGAGCCGGTAGGAGTCGGTGACGAGTTCCCTGACGAGTTCCTCGTCGAGGCCTTCTCCGCTCTCCAGGGTGATCCAGTGCTTCTTGTTCATGTGGTAGCCGGGTGTGATGTAGCTGTACTGCTCTTGCAGGGCGTGAGCCTCGCCAGGGTCCGCTTTGAGGATCACGACGGGTCGCCCCGGGACTTCGGTCATCAGCATGAACACCTTGCCGCGTACCTTGAAGACCTCCCAGTCGGGGCCGAAGGGGTGCTCCAACTGGGCTCCGCGGAGTGCCTGCGCGCAGTCGGCGGCGCGCCCACCAGGGCGGCCGGGTCAAGGTCGAGCAGCTTCTCCGGGTTGTCCCCGACGCCGAGCTCGGTGACGAACCGGTGCGCGAGTTCCTCGGCCCACCAGGCCGGCTGGAGACGCGAGGGCCCGGCGGAGAAGCCGGCCAGCCGCCGGTACAGGCCGTTGCCGGAGGCCGCGCCGAGCAGTCCGAAGGTGGCGTAGGCGCCGCCGCTGTGGCCATAGACCGTGACGTTGCCCGGGTCGCCGCCGAAGTGGGCGATGTTGCGCTGGAGCCAGGTCAGCGCGGCGATGACGTCCTGCAGACAGAGGTTGCTGGCCTCGGCGAGCCGACCGCCGTACTGCGACAGCGACACCGCGCCCAGCGCCCCGAGCCGGTAGTTGACCGACACGCTCACCACGCGCCCCGACGCGGCGAGACCGGCGGCGTTCGAGGTGATCTGCGTGTTCGCGCCGTACTCGAAGCCGCCGCCGTGGATGTACACGGCCACCGGAAGCGGGTTGGCGGCCGGCTGCTCGGGAGCCCACACGTTTCAGATTCAGGCAGTCCTCACCCATCCCGCTGTCGGCTTCGAGCCAGTCGCCGCTGTCGGGCTGGACAGAGACGACCCTCTTGCGGTCATAGGGAAGGTTCGGATCGAAATCCGCGACCACGGGGCGGCGGTATCGCTCAGCGGTGGCGAACGGGATTCCCCACCAGGACCGCACCCCTGGTGCAGTCGGGGCCGTGGGTGCGGTGGCGGTCATGACGTGTCCTTCCGGCGCGGTCCGGGTCTGCCGCGTGGTAAGCCGACGGCCGGCTTGCTCGCACCGAAATCATTGCCGGGGATCCGGCGAAACAACCTGTGGGCATCGGTCACTTGATGGTCACCAGGTGACACTTCTGAAGGGGCGACGTGATTGTCGCCGGCCGGAACCGATCGCAGGCTCTACCGTGGCGTTGTCGCGCGGTCGGCAGCAAGATGCGAACCGATAACGGACGAGCCCGTGATCAGAGCGGTCCTGCATGATCCGGCTGGACCTGTCGAGGGCGTGCTACTGGTAGGCCGCATCTTTGTCGCATGGTCCTCGGTGATCCCCGCGGACGTTCCGCGCGCCGAGAGGCGGCTCAGCCGCCGGCTTCTTGTGGGACCTCCCATGAAAGAGACTGTCACATCCGTGCAGACCGCCAGCGGTGAATCCACCGGGGGTGCGTTTTTCGCTGAGTGACCTTCGTGATGCATGTCGATGTCTGCCCGTTGCGGTAGCCGCTGACCGGTTGGTATGGGTTGGTGACCTGTTTCG
>NZ_JOJL01000007.1 GCF_000721705.1 Actinoplanes subtropicus | reverse complement strand
GCGGTGCAGGCGGGCAACCGGGCGGTGGTGGAGATCTCGGATACCGGGCCGGGCCTGTCGGAGGAGCAGAAGGAGCGGGTCTTCGAGCGCTTCTACCGGGTGGACGAGGCACGGACCCGGCGGACGGATCGGGCGGCGACCGGGACGGGGCTGGGTTTGGCGATCGTGGCGGCGATCGTGCGGGCGCATCAGGGGACCGTGGAGGTGATCAGCGAGCGGGGCCGCGGAGCGACGTTCCGGGTCACTTTGCCCACGCTAAACCCAGACAAAAGCTTCACAGAAAACATCCAGGCGTAACACAGTCTGGTTCGAGCGCGACGGGGCAAGGTGTTAGTCATGAACGAGAACGAGACCGACCCGCGCCCCGCGGACTCCTCCTCCGAGAGCAGCAGCCCGGAGCCGGTCCAGTCCGAGCAGCCGACCGTCGCCGTGCAGCCGCACGCCGCGCCGCAGTGGAGCGCCCCGGTTTCGGCCGCCCCTCAGTCCGCCGCCCCGCAGTCCGCCGCCCCGCAGTCCGCCGCTCCGCAGCCGGGTTCGCCGTGGCAGCAGCCCCAGCACCCGCAGCCGCCCCAGCCGGCCCAGGCCCACCCGCAGTCCCCGTGGCAGCAGCCGGGTTACCACCAGCAGCCCCAGCCGGCCTACGCCGGATATCAGCAATATGCGCAGCAGCCGGCCTACGCCGGCGCCTGGAACGGCGGCGCCCAGCCGCAGCCGGGCGTCGAGACCGACCCGCACGGCCAGGCCTGGTCGTCCGCCGAGGGCCAGCCGATCTGGGCCGTCCCGGTCGGCACCGACCAGCGCCCGCCGTCCAACGGCCGCGGGCGGAAGATCTTCGTGGCCGGCGCCGCCGCCGTGCTGATCGCGCTCGGCGCCGGCGGGGTGGGCGCCGCCACCGCGCTCGCCTTCGACAAGGGCTCCGGCAACAGCCCGAAGGTGCAGACCGGCAGCTCGTCGGTCACCCGGGTAGTCGACCGCTCCTCGCTCGCCCAGATCGCCTCGGCCGTGCAGGACAGCGTCGTCTCGATCACCACCGAGTCGGGCGAGGGCTCCGGCGTGATCCTCTCCGCCGACGGCTACATCGTCACGAACAACCACGTGGTCGCCACCGCCCAGGGCAGCACCGTCACGGTGATCTTCGCGGACGGCAAGAAGATGACGGCCACGATCGTCGGCACCGACCCGCGGACCGACCTGGCCGTGGTCAAGGCGACCGGCGCCTCCGGCCTGCACGCCGCGCAGTTCGGCAGCAGTGCGAACATGCAGGTCGGCGACACGGTGCTGGCGATCGGCAGCCCGCTCGGCCTGGAGGGCTCGGTCACCGCCGGCATCATCAGCGCCAAGGACCGCACCATCCAGTCCAGCGGTGAGGACCAGGGCCAGCAGAACCCGCTCGGCCAGCAACAGCAGGGCGCCAGCACGACGATGTCCGGCCTGCTGCAGACCGACGCGCCGATCAACCCGGGCAACTCCGGCGGCGCCCTGGTCAACACCAACGGCCAGGTCATCGGCATCAACTCGGCGATCGCCACCCAGGGGCAGAGCTCCGGCAACATCGGCCTCGGCTTCGCGATCCCGAGCGACAAGGTCAAGCAGGTCGCCGACGACCTGATGGCCGGCAAGAAGGTGAGCCACCCGGCGCTCGGCGTGAGCGTGGCCGACGCGGAGAACGGCGGGGCCCTGGTCTCCACGGTCGCCGCCAACAGCGCGGCGGCCAAGGCCGGCCTCCAGCAGGGCGATGTGATCACCTCGGTCGACGGCAAGGCCATCGACAACTCGAACGACCTGGTCGCTGCGGTGCAAGGCGGCACGGTCGGCCAGAAAATGGCGATCGAGTTCACCCGGGACGGGGCCAAGAAGCAGGTCACGGTCACCCTGGCCGAGGCCCAGTAGGGCCCCTCCCGCGGCGGCGGGCGGTGTGACAAGGGGGTTGTCACACCGCCCGCCGCACGCTTTTGTGGCATCTCGCATTAATCGCCGCGCGGACTCGCCAGGGGGCTGGCCGACCGCCTAGTCTCCAATCCGCCATCGACGGCGAGCAGCGAAAGGCCCCCAGTGACCTACGTCGAGACCCGGATGAACGTCTGGGAAGCCCTGGCCGGGCGGGCTCCGGGCGAGCCCGGCGGTCCGGCCGACCCTGGGCTGTGGGGCGCTGTCGTCGACCGGCTCAACCCGGCCAGCGCCCGGCCGGTCCTGCGGGTCGGCATCGAGGCGGTCCAGTTGACCGCGGCGCGCGGCGACGCGTACATCATGCTGCGCTCGCCGGACGGCGCCACCCGGGCCGGCTACCTGCGGCTGACCCCCGAGGAGTGGCAGCTCGCCCTGCTGATGGACGGGCAGAACACGGTCACCATGCTGGTCGCCGAGTTCGCCCGGATAGCCGGCCGGCTCGCCCCCGACCAGGTCCGCCGGGTGGTGGCCGACCTGGCCGGCAACCGGATGCTCGACGAACTGCCGATGGACGCGTTCCGCCCGCTGCAGGAGGCCCGGCACAAGCCGTTGCCGGAGCGGGTCGGCAACGGGATGCTCGCCGCCGCGCGCGGCCGCAAGACGCTGGTCTTCGACGTCGACGGCCTGATCACCGCGCTCTACCGGGCCGGCGGCCGGTTCCTCTTCGGCACCGGCGCGTTCGTCGGCATCGGCCTGTTCGCCGTGCTCGGCATCGGCCTGTTCCTGGCCACCTGGGTGCGCGGCAGCCGGTCGCTGTTCCTGACCTCCGACTCGTACCTGCTGGGCGCGATCGTGCTGATCGTGCTGAACGGCATCGTGCTGGTCACGCACGAGCTGGCCCGGGCGCTCGCCACCAAGGCGGCCGGGCGCGAGGTCCCCGCCGCCGGCCTGCTGGTCTACTTCGGCATCCCGTCGGTCTTCGTCGACACCACCGACGTCTGGATGGCCGGGCGCCGGGCCCGCCTGCTGGTCGCCGCGGCCGGTCCGGCCGGCGCGCTGTTCCTCGGCGGCCTGGTGCAGCTGGGCGGGCTGGCCGTCCCGGCGCTGGCCGGCCTCGCGTTCAAGCTCGCCTTCCTCTGGTACGTGAACGCGTTCTTCCAGCTCAGCCCGTTCCTCCCGCTCGACGGGCACTACCTGCTGATGGACTGGCTGGAGATCCCGCAGGTGCGCGCCCGCGGGCTGGCCTGGGTCGGCGGCCGGCTGCGCGGGCGTACGCCGCGCTGGTCGACGCTCGACCGCGAGGGCCGGCTCATCGCGCTCTACGGCATCCTCTCGGTCGCCTGGCTGGCGATGGCCGCCGTGCTGACCTACCGGGTCTTCGCCGACCGCATCTCCGGGCTGGCCACCGGCCTCTGGCAGGCCGGCCTCCTCGGCGGGTTGCTGTTGCTGCTGATCGTGCTCGGGCTCGGCGCGCCGGTCGTCTTCTTCGTGCTCGGCCGGGTCGCCCGCTGGTGGGGCCGCTCCCGCCGGCGGCGCGCCGAGAACGACCGGGAGGCCGACGCCCCGCGCCGGCTGGCCGCGCTGCGCGCCTCCGACCTGGGCGGGCTGCCCGAGGCGGCGCTGGCCGCGCTGGCCGCCCGGGCCCGCTGGGAGTACCCGAGGACCGGCCGCCAGATGGTCCAGGCCGGCGGCTCGCAGTCGGGCGTCTACGTGGTCGTCGAGGGTGCGCTGCAGGGCCGCAAGCCCGGCGACCCGCCCGGCACGATCCGCTACCACGTCGGCCCCGGCGGGGTGGTCGGCCTGGTCAACGCGATCGCCGGCCGCCCGACCCAGCTCGACTGGCACACCGCCGGCACCACCCTGCTCTACATCCCGGCCGCCACCGTGGCGTCGGTGGTCGGGCCGCTGCCCGGGCCGCCGCCGCAGGACCGGGCCGAGGCCGAGGCGCTCTTCGCGGACACGCCGGCGCTGGCCGGGCTGGCCGTCGACCAGCGGCTCGCGCTGATCGCCTCGGCGCACCCGGTCGACCTCGAGCCGGGCGCGCCGGTCATCCTGCCCAGCCCGACCCACGCGGTCGTGGTCGAGTCCGGCGTCATCGCCATGCCGGACGGCGTGGAGTTGCGCCGCGGCACCCTGGTCGGCCCGGTCGGCGACGGCATCCCCGGCATGGTGGCGCAGACCCTCGCCCCGGTACGCCTCTGGGTGCTGCCGGACGCCTCCGACCTGCCGCCGCTGGTCGGCACGGCCCACCGCCCCGGCTCGCCGATGCCGGCCGGCGCGCTGCGCCCGGGCGCGCCGGCCCCGGAGGCGTACCCGCCGCTGGCCGTGCCGCCGGGCCCGCCGGACGGCCTCGACAACCAGGCGCTCGACCGCCGCTTCGAGGGCCGTCTCTGGTGGCTCACCGTGTTCCTGCTGGTGGTGGCGCTGGTGCTGGTCGGGCTCAGCTTCCGGCCCGGTCCGGCCTGGGCCGAGATGCCCCGCGACCAGGTGCTGCTGACCGTCGACCGGGGGCACGCCAACGCGACCGTCGACGGCGCGGTGACCACCTTCGGGCCCGGCGACCGGGAGTACCTCGGCCAGGGCGCGCGGGTCGAGGTGCCGACCGAGTCCACCGCCCGGATCACCTTCCCCGGCGGCGGCGCAGCCGTGCTGTGCGCCGGCGCCCGGATCCAGCTCGGCGCGCTGGCCGTGACCGCCGGCCGGCACCAGGCGCCGCTCGGCGCGCTCGCCCTGGAGGCCGGCCGGGTGCTGGCCGACACCACCGGCACGAGCGGGGCGTTTCAGCCGCTCGGGCTGACCGTCACCCGCGCCTCCGGCGACGTGGTCAACTCCGGCGCCGCCTGGTTCGCGATCGACCGGGACGCGGTGACCGTCTCGACGGGCAAGGTGTCCGTCGGCGGCGCCGCCACCAAGACCACCGGCGCGCAGCTGAGCTGCGGCGACGGCGTGGCGGTCACGCCGCCCTCGACCGAGGGCACGCCCTCGGAGCAGCCGTCGCCGTCCGAGACCGACCTGCCGCTGCCGAGCGAGTCGGCGAGCGTCGCCCCGGCGGCCAGCGCGACGGCCACCACCACACCGGCCACCACCAGCCCGACCGCGACGCCGACCACCACGCCGGCGACGACGGCCGCCACCACCAAGCCGCCGGTCACCACGAAGCCGACGACCAAGCCGACCACGGCCGCGCCGACGACCTCGCCCACCACCACGGCGCCCACCTCGCCCCCGACGAGCGATCCGCCGTCGCCCGCCTCCGCCAGCACGTCGACCCCGGCATCGTCGGACGCGGAGTCGATCAGCACCCCGTGAGCGGAGTCGATCAGCTCCCCGTAAGTGGTGCTGCCGGAACTGGACCGACGGCCCTATCGTCTAGGAATGAGCACGCGGAACGACGATGACGACGACCTGGGCCCGTGGTCGGAGTTCGGCATGGCGCTGCACGCGCTGGCCGAGAGCGGCGATGCGCCGGTCGAGCCGCACAGCGGGCTGGGCGACCGGCCCGATCTCGACGGCCTGCCGCCGGTGACGCACAGCGGCCTGGGCGACGCGCCGCCGGCAGGCATCGGCGAGGCCCTGCACGAGGTGGCGCGGTACGCGCCGCCGAAGGGTTACCACAACCGGGTGGACGCCGACGGCGACGGCCACTTCGACAAGGCCACCTACCTGGGCGACGGCCACGGTGGCGCCGAGATCCTGGTCGACCTCAACGGCGACGGCCAGCCGGATTTCATCGGTCACGACACCAACCTGGACAACCGGGTCGACTTCGCCGAGTACGACAAGAACCACGACGGCTTCTTCGAGAAGCGGATGTACGACGACAACGGCGACGGCATCCTCGACCGCACCGAGTGGATCCACGACAGCTGATCGGCAATCTTCTATTTACAACTACAGTTAACAGTCCTAATAATTGGCCATGCCCATCCAACCGCCCCACCCGCCACCCAAAAAAGGACTAAAGGCAAGCCGGCCTCTAATCCTCGCCATGGCCGTCTCCATCGCAGCGGCCGGCACCACCTTCTACCTCGCCTCCTCGGCCAGTGCCGCGACCGCCTGCGCCCCGGCCTGGAGCGCGACGGCCGTCTACGTCGGCGGCAACTCGGCCTCCCAGAACGGCCACAACTACACCGCCAAGTGGTGGACCCAGAACGAGTCGCCCGCCACCCACTCCGGTCAATGGGACGTATGGGCGGATAACGGCGCCTGTGGAGGAGGCACGACGCCGCCAACGACGTCGCCCCCGACAACGACGCCCCCCACTACCGCGCCGACTACGGCCCCACCGTCGACCACCGGCATCCCCAAGCACGCCCTGATCGGCTACCTGCACTCGAGCTTCGCCAACGGCTCCGGCTACCTGCGGATGGCCGACGTCCCCGCCGACTGGGACATCATCGACCTGGCCTTCGGCGAGCCGACGAGCGCGACCTCGGGCGACATCCGGTTCACGCTCTGCCCCGCCACCGAGTGCCCCGGCGTCGAGTCGGAGGCCGACTTCAAGGCCGCCATCCAGGCCAAGCGCGCGGCCGGCAAGAAGGTGCTGCTCTCCATCGGCGGCGCCAACGGCCAGGTGCAGCTCACCACCACCGCCGCCCGGGACACGTTCGTGAGCTCGGTGAGCGCCATCATCGACAAGTGGGGCCTGGACGGCGTGGACATCGACTTCGAGGGCCACTCGCTGTCGCTGAACACCGGCGACACCGACTTCAAGAACCCGACCACCCCGGTGATCGTCAACCTGATCAGCGCGCTGAAGAGCCTCAAGGCCCGCTACGGCGCGAACTTCGTGCTGACCATGGCGCCGGAGACGTTCTTCGTCCAGCTCGGCTACCAGTACTACGGCTCCGGTCCGTGGGGCGGCCAGGACCCGCGCGCCGGCTCGTACCTCCCGGTCATCTACGCGGTCCGCGACTTCCTGACCATCCTGCACGTCCAGGACTACAACTCCGGCTCGATCATGGGCCTGGACAACCAGTACCACTCGATGGGCGGCGCCGACTTCCACATCGCGATGACCGACATGCTGATGGCCGGCTTCCCGGTCGCCGGCAACACCGCCAACATGTTCCCCGCTTTGCGCGAGGACCAGGTCGCCTTCGGCGCGCCCAGCTCGGTCAGCGCGGGCAACGGCTACGTCGCCCCCGCAGCCGTCCAACAGGCGGTCGGTTGCCTGGTCAACGGCAGCAACTGCGGCGGCTACACCCCACGCAGCGGCACCAATCCCAACTTCCGCGGCCTGATGACCTGGAGCATCAACTGGGACAAGTACTACGGTTGGGAGTTCCAGAACCAAAACGGCAAATACCTTAAAAGCCTTTGACCGTACGGGTGCGACCAGTCCCCGGTGAGCCCGGGCCGCGAGCTGCCACAACAGCTCCGCGCCCGGCCGCCGGGCGGGCCCGGCCCAAGACGTCGCCGCGTGCCAGGATGAATCATGGTCGACAAGCCGGTGGCGTTCGTACTCGGTGGCGGTGGCGTGCTGGGCGCCGTCGAGGTGGGCATGTTGCGGGCGCTCTTCCGGGCCGGGTTCCGACCCGATCTGGTGGTCGGCACGTCGATCGGGGCGGTCAACGGTGCCCTCGTGGCCGCCGATCCGAGCGAGGGGGTCACCGACCGGCTGGTTCGGCTGTGGACGTCGCCGGAGGCGGCCGCCGTCTACGGCGACTCGATCGGTCGGCAGATGCGCCGGTTCGCCGCGCGTACCCACCTGCACTCGCCGCGTCCGCTGCGCCGCCTGCTCGAGGGCGAGCTCGGCGAGCACACCACGTTCGGTGACCTGAAGGTGCCGTTCCGCTGCTGCGCGGCCAGCATCGAGCGGGCCGCCGAGCACTGGTTCGACAGTGGACCGCTGGTCGACGCCGTGGTCGCCTCGTCGGCGGTGCCGGGGCTGCTGCCGCCGGCGGAGATCGGCGGGGAGCACTTCGTGGACGGTGGGATCGTCAATTCGATCCCGATCGGTGAGGCGGTCCGGATCGGTGCGAAACTGATCTTCGTGCTCCAGGTGGGGCGGGTCGAGCGCCCGCTCAGCGTGCCCCGCCGGCCGTGGGAGGTGGCGCAGGTGGCGTTCGAGATCGCCCGCCGGCACCGGTTCGCACGCGAGCTTGCATCGCTGCCCGACGATGTACGGGTGCACGTGCTTCCCAGCGGCGGCGGCGAGACCCGCGACGACAGCCCGTGGGCGTACCGCGACATGGCCGCCGTCGGCCGGCGAATCAGCCGCGCGTACGTGGCGTCCCGCCGCTACCTGCACGCCAACGTGCTCCCGCTGCCGGGCGGCGGCTGATGCCGCTGGCCCCGGCCGGGGTCCGCCGGCTGATCATCGCGCCGGCGGTCGTGCTGCTCGCGGTCGGCCTGCTCGCCACCCTGCCGGTCTGGCTGCTGCTCGCGCTGGCCGCCTCCCCGCTGGTCCCCGGGCACCTGCGGGTGCCCCGCCTGGTGTTCCTGGCCATCGTGTACATCGTCTGGGACGCCGCCGCCCTGGTCGCGCTCTTCGTCCTGTGGATCGCCTCCGGCTTCGGCTGGAAGATCCGCAACCCGGCCTTCCAGCGCGCCCACTACGTGCTGACCGGCAAGTTCCTCGGCGTGCTGTTCTGGCTGGCCCGCTGGTCGCTGCACCTGACCGTGGAGGTGGTCGGCACCGACCCGGACACCGCGGTGCCGGGCCGGCCGGAGATCGTGGTGAGCCGGCACGCCGGGCCGGGCGACTCGTTCATCCTGATCCACGCGCTGGCCAACTGGTTCGACCGGGAGCCGCGGATCGTCCTCAAGGCCACGCTGCAGTGGGACCCGGCGGTGGACGTACTCCTGAATCGCCTGCCCAACCGGTTCATCTCGCCCGGCCGGGGGCGGAGCGGCAGCCTGGAGGAGGAGGTCGGCGAGCTGGCCGACGGCCTCGACGACAACGACGCCTTCGTGATCTTCCCGGAGGGCGGCAACTTCACCCCGCGCCGCCGGATCAAGGCGATCGCCTGGCTACGCGCCCGCGGGCTGGCCGACATGGCGGAGCGGGCCGAGGGACTGCGCAACCTGCTGCCGCCGAAGCCGGGCGGCCTGTCCGCGGCGATCGAGGCCGCCCCGGACGCCGGGGTGATCTTCGTGGCGCATACCGGGCTCGACCGGCTGATGACGGTCGCCGACGTGTGGCGCGAGCTGCCGATGGACAAGCAGCTGATCATGCGGTTCTGGAGCGTGCCGCCGGAGGAGGTGCCGGCCGGCGAGCAGGAGCGCGTCGACTGGCTCTACGACTGGTGGGCCCGGATCGACGCGTGGATCGAGGAGAACCGGCCGGCGGCCCGCCCGCTGGGCACGGACTGGACCGCCCGCCGCCGCGGTCCTCGAGAGCAGACTCAGGAGCCGAGCGAGCTGTAGAAGCTGTCCGGCGCCTCGGTGATCTCGTTCGGGGCCGGCGCGGTGACCTGCACCGGCTGGCCGTAATTCGCGTAGGTGACCCGCAGCGGCTCGCCCTGCGGCAGGTTCACGGTCAGCGTGGCGAGCCGCCCCTGCGCGTCGAGCGTGGCCGTGAACGGCACGGTGGTCTGCACCGGCGCACCCGAGGCCCCGACGCTGACCTGGCCCAGCCCGGCGACCCCGGCCACCTTCGACAGGTCCACCGAGCCGGCGTAGCTGGTGTCGCCGGTCGCCTTCACGTCGGTGGTGGCCTTGAGCAGGTTCGCCGTGTTCACCGGGTCGATCTGGCCGGGCCGCAGGCCGATGGTGGCGTTCGCGGGCAGCCGCGAGCCGTCGACGTGGGTCCAGGTGCCGGCCTTGGTGATCCCGGGCACCTGCGCGTACAGGTCCTGGCCGATCAGCGTGGTCTTGACGTTGATCTCGGCGTTCGGGCCGCTCGCGGTCAGCTGGGCGGCCGCCTTGCCGTTCGGGGCGTCGATCGAGCCGGTCATCCGGAAACCGGAGCCGGACGACGCCGTGAGCGTGAAACTGGTCTGGTCGAGCTGCTCGACCGCCTGGGAGAGCTTCGCGGCCGCCTGGGGATCGGCGGAGGTGGTCGTGGTCGGCGCCGCGCTGCCGGCGGCGCTGGGGGTGCTGGTGGCGGCCGTGTTGTCGGCGCAGCCGGCCACCGCGAGGGCCACCGTGGCCATCGTCGCGAGACCGAGCCCGGCGAGCCGTGGTGTCCGCATATGTCCGTCCTCCTTGACGCCTGTCTGGCTGAAGGACATCAATTCCCGACGGCCCCGGTGGGCAAACGGGTCGGACCGGCGCGGCATGATGGCGGGAGGCGAACAACCTGGAGGATCCGTGAGATTCGAGGTCAGCAAGGTCCTGGATGCCATCGAGGGCCGCCTGAGCACCGACCCGGCGCTGGCGCGCGCGGTGGTCGACCTGTCGGAGATCGTGCGCTACGCCGACCTCGACGGCGGCCGCCCGGCCAGCTCGGTCCGCCTCGGGTTGGTCATCGACGCGCTGGGCCGCTACCTGACCGAGGACAACGTGCCGGTCTACGTGATCTCCCCGCGCGGCCTGCTCTCCGACACCGACCTGACCTCCAACGAGCGGATGGTGATCCGCCGCTGGGCCGACGACGGCAAGGTCGAGGTGGTGCCGGTCCTGGAGGACCGCGTCTTCGAGGTGGCCGAGATGCTCGGCCTGCCGGTGCTGACCCGCACCCGGGGCGAGCAGTTCCGCGGCCGCCGCCCGTGGATCGACGAGCCGGGCCGCTTGCTGGCCGCGATCGCCGGCGAGAGCGGCCAGCCGGTGCTGGTCTCCCGGGTGGGCCGGGGCGACCCGGGCGTGCAGCCGGAGCGCTCGCCGATGGGGGAGCGGCTGCTGGCCCGGGTGTGGCAGTGCCCGGAGTCCAACTGCACGAGCTTCGGCTCGGGCGGCGACCCGGACAGCCCGTTCGCCGACATGCGTACCTTCACCAGCCCGGTCTCGCAGCCGCCGCCGGCGATCCGGGCCGGGGCGCCGACCTGCCCGCGGCACGGAACGAAGCTCAAGGACGCCGGCGCCCGGCCGGCCGTCGAGGTGCTGTCCGTCCGCATCGACGGCGTGGTCCGCAACCGCTTCGTGGTCTCCACCGAGGCCCCGGTGGTGGTCGGCCGGGCGCCCGAGGGCGGCGGGGGCATCATGCTCGGCCAGTGGCTCAGCGAGGACGCCCGGAAGTGGATCAGCCGCGGGCACGTGCAGTTCACCCTGATGCCCGGCGGCGGCCTGGTGGCGCAGGATGTGAGCACCAACGGCACCGGCGTCCGCCCGGGCGGCTCGTTGGACGACGACGAGCGGATCACCCTGAGCCGGAACGAGTCCCGTCAGCTGGCTCCGGACGACGTGGTCGAGCTGTACGGCGGGGTGAACGTGGGCCGCTCGAAGCTGTGGGCCACCGGCGGCCTCACCCAGACGGAATCCGTGATGGGCGAGGCACCGACGATGGCCCTCCGCAAGTTCGAGCGTTAGAGGATCGCGGCCAGCTGGGCCACCGCGTGGTCCAGCTCCTCCTCGGTCACCACCAGTGGCGGGGCCAGGCGGATGGTGGAGCCGTGGGTGTCCTTGGCGAGCACCCCGCGCTCGGCGAGCCGCTCGCAGGCCTGCCGGCCGGTCATCAGCGCCGGGTCGATGTCGACGCCGGCCCACAGCCCGCGCCCGCGTACCGCCACCACGCCCTTGCCGATCAGCGCGGTCAGGCCCGCGTGCAACCGGTCGCCCAGCGAAGCCGAGCGCCGCTGGAACTCGCCGGTCGCCAGCAGCCGGACCACCTCGGTGCCGACCGCGCAGGCCAGCGGGTTGCCGCCGAAGGTCGAGCCGTGCTCGCCCGGCTTCAGCACGCCGAGCACCGCGCGGTCCGCGGCCACCGCCGACACCGGCACGATGCCGCCGCCGAGGGCCTTGCCCAGCACGTACATGTCCGGAACGACGTCCTCGTGCTCGATCGCGAAGGTCCGGCCGGTGCGGCCCAGCCCGGACTGGATCTCGTCGGCCACCAGCAGCACGTTGTGGTCGTCGCAGAGCTCCCGCACGCCGCCGAAGTAGCCCTCCGGCGGCACCAGCACGCCCGCCTCGCCCTGGATCGGCTCGAGCAGCACGGCCACCGTGTTCGGGGTGATCGCGTCGGCCAGCGCGGCCAGGTTGCCATAGGGAACAACCACGAATCCGGGGGTGTACGGGCCGAAGTCGGCGCGCGCGTCCGGATCCGTGGAGAAGCTCACGATCGTCGTCGTACGCCCGTGGAAGTTGTCCGACGCGACGATGATCTCGGCCCGGTCGGCCTCGACGCCCTTCACCCGGTAGCCCCAGGCCCGGGACACCTTGATCGCGGTCTCGACGGCCTCGGCGCCGGTGTTCATCGGCAGCACGAGATCTTTTCCGCAGAGGGCGGCGAGCGCGTGGCAGAACTCGCCGAACTGGTCGTGCACGAACGCCCGGCTGGTCAGCGTGACCCGGTCGAGCTGGGCGTGCGCGGCGGCGATCAGCCCCGGGTGCCGGTGGCCGAAGTTCAGCGCCGAATACCCGGCCAGGAAGTCCAGGTAGCGGCGGCCGTCGACGTCGGTGACCCAGGCGCCCTCGGCCTCGGCGATGACCACCGGCAGCGGGTGGTAGTTGTGCGCGGTCCAGCGCTCGGCCTCGGCGAGCGCCTCGGGCGTACGCATGTCGACACTCGTCATCAGGAACGCACCTCCAACGTGCAGCACTTGGGTCCGCCGCCGGCCTTGCGCAGCTCGGAGACGTCGACCCCGACGGTCTGGTACCCGGCCGCGCGCAGCTCGGCGGTCAGGTGGGTGGCCTGGGCGGGCAGCACAACCGTACGGCCGTCGCTGACCGCGTTGAGGCCCAACACCTCGGCATCCTCCGCATTCGCGACGATCGCGTGCGGGAACAGCTGGCGGATGACCGCCTGCGAGCCGGGGGAGAAGGCCGGCGGGAAGTACGCGACGTTGGTGTCGTCGAGCACGCACAGCGCCGTGTCCAGGTGGTAGTAGGCCGGGTCGACCAGCTGCAGCGAGATCACCGGGCGCCGCAGCACCTCCTGCGTCTCGGCGTGCGCGGCGTGCGCGGTGCGGAACCCGGTGCCGGCCAGCAGCACGTCCCCGGCGAGCAGGATGTCGCCCTCGCCCTCGTTGGTGTGCTTCGGCTCGGTCACCGCGAAGCCGCGCTCCCGGAACCAGGCGGCGTACGCCGGGGCCTCGTCGGCCCGCTCGGCGTCACGGAACTGCACGGCCAGCACCCGCCCGTCGACCACGGTGGCGCCGTTGGCGGCGAAGACCATGTCGGGCAGGCCGGGCAGCGGGTCGATCAGCTCGACGGTGTGCCCGAGGTCCAGATATGTCTGCCGGAGCGCCTCCCACTGCGAGACGGCCAGGGCGTTGTCATAGGGCGCCGTGGGATCCATCCACGGGTTGATCCGGTACGTGACCGCGAAGTGGGTGGGGCGGCACATGAGGTATCGGCGCATGACTGAAACGCTAGGTCGCACCGGTGGTGCGAACCCAGCGTTCAACCGTGCGTGCCGCGTTCGATCGTTGCGTGCTCAGGCGCCCGACCGGCGAATCGTTAAGACCCGCCCGCCGGCGATCAGAAGTGGTTGACCGTGTGCACGTCGAGCCAGTGGCGGACGGCCGGCACCGTGTCGGTGTTCGTGCCCAGCCAGTGGAGCGAGCCGGTCAGCGCCAGCACGCCGAGCACGATCGCGCCCAGCGCCAGCACCATGCCGAGCAGCGCGTCGGTCTTGCCGGCCACGTGCCGCTTGCCGGTGGCGTGGACGCCGCTCAGCGACAGGACCAGCGCCAGGCCGGCCGCGCCGATGCCCCAGCCGAGCAGCGGCCCGGAGAGCACCAGCAGCACCGCCGCGACGCCGAGGATCAGGCCGAGGGTGGCGAGCAGGCTCGCCCGCGGCTTCGGCCCGGCCAGGACCGGCGGCGTCTTCTCGGTCAGCGTGTCGTCGTCGGAGCGCGGGAAGACCGGTCGGGAGACGGTCGACGGCGGCGGGGGCGGGGGCGGCTGCTTGCGCAGGTCCGCGGTCGTCGGCTCCTCGTCGCGTCGCGGTCGAACAGGCGTGGACGCGGCGGCCGTCGCCGGGGTGGGACGTTCCGCGTCCGCGGTTTCGGGCTGGGTCTGGCGGGAGAACGTCGGGATTCTCACGTCCAGCACCTCCTTGAAGATTCAGGGATGCCACCGCCTATACCCCGATCACCCGCCCGGCACACAAAAGGACGCGGAACCGACGGCCCGCGCCCTTTTCCCGGTGAATCTCAGGCGGGCAGCGACGCCACGTCGCTGGCCCGGCTGATCACGTGGTCGACCAGGCCATACGCCTTGGCCTCGTCGGCGGTGAACCAGCGGTCGCGGTCGGCGTCGCGCTCGATCTCCTCGGCGGAGTGGCCGGTGTGGAAGGCGATCCGCTCGTTCATCACGTTCTTGATGTGCAGCATGCTCTCGGCCTGGATGGCGATGTCGGCCGCGGTGCCGCCGATGCCGCCGGAGAGCTGGTGCATCATGATCCGCGCGTGCGGCAGCGCGAACCGCTTGCCGGGCGTGCCGGCGCAGAGCAGGAACTGGCCCATCGAGGCGGCCATGCCCATCGCGATCGTGGCCACGTCGTTCTTGATGTACTGCATCGTGTCGTACACCGCCATGCCGGCGCTGATCGAGCCGCCGGGCGAGTTGATGTAGAGCGCGATGTCCCGCTCGCTGTCGTTGGACGCGAGCAGCAGCATCTGGGCGCAGATGCGGTTGGTGACCTCGTCGTTCACCTCGCTGCCCAGGAAGATGATGCGCTCTCGCAGCAGCCGCTCGAAGACCTGGTCGTCGAAGGAAGCGCCGCCACCGCGCATCGTCAGCTCGTCAACACTCATGTATTCACCTTCCCGCATCGGCCCGCCGTCACCCAGCGATTCTCCTATGGGCATAACCGCGCCGCGCCCGACCGGATACCGGTGCTCAGGCGCGGCCGTGCACGAGCGGCACGCGTCGTACCTTACGAGCGACGAGTTGCAGTGCGACGCGGTGCGCATCACCGGCGGAGTCCAGGACCGGCTGGAGACGGCCGCGCGGTTCGCCGCCGAGGCCGGGCTCGAGGTGTGGTACTGCCCGTTCACCAACGGCCTGGACCGCGCCGGGCTCCTGGCGTTCGTGCTCGACGGCGCCGAGCGGGCCGAGCGGCTGCGGCAGGGCGGCGCCGCGGTCGTCTACCTCACCGGCTCCGAGATCTCCATGTTCACCGACGGCTTCCTGCCCGGACGCGACCTGGCCGAGCGGATGGCGCTGTTCACCGACCCGATGCGGATGCGCGCGGCCATCCCGGCCGCGCGCGCCGCGGTGCAGGACTTCCTCGCCGAGGCGGTGCCCGCGGTGCGGGCCTTCCACGCTCTGACCGATTACGGCCGCACCCGCCGGATGGCGCGGAATCGGGCTACTTGAGTACCGTTGCTCCCCGTGCCAGAGGGACACACCATTCATCGGCTCGCCGGGCGGCATCGGGAGCTGTTCGCCGGGCGGCGGCTCGCGGTCGGCAGCCCGCAGGGGCGGTTCGCGGCGGGGGCGGCTCTGGTCGACGGGCGCACTTTGCGGGACACCGAGGCGTACGGCAAGCATCTGTTTCACCACTACGACGGTGATCTCACCGTGCACGTCCATCTGGGACTCTACGGAAAGTTCAGTGACGGGGAGCCGCCGGTGCCCGCGCCGGTCGGCCAGGTGCGGATGCGGGTGGCCGGCGACGCGCACTGGCTCGACCTGCGCGGACCGACCGCGTGCGAGGTCTTCGATCCGGTGCAGTGCCAGGCGCTGCGCGACCGGCTGGGCGCCGACCCGCTGCGCGACGACGCCGACCCGGAGGCCGCCGGCAAGCGGGTACGCACCAGCACCAAGCCGGTCTTCGCGCTGGTGCTGGACCAGTCGATCGTGGCCGGCTGCGGGCTGATCTACGCGAACGAGGTGCTGTTCCGGGCCGGGCTCGCGCCGACCACGCCGGGCCGGCTGGTGACCGCCGGGCAGTGGGACGAGATCTGGGCCGACCTGCGCGCGCTGATGAAGGAGGGGGTGGCCCGCGGCCGGATCGACACCGTGCACACCCAGCACACCCCGGAGGCGATGCGGCGGGCGCCGCGGGTGGACCGGCACGGCGGCGAGGTGTACGTCTACCGCCGCCCCGGCCAGCCCTGCCTGGTCTGCGGCACGGCGGTGGCCCGGGGCCCGCTGGCCGGCCGGAATCTCTACTGGTGCCCGGCCTGCCAGCCGGGCACCTGACGGCCGGCTACCGAGGGGGCCGGCTACCGGGCGGGCCGGCTACCGGGCGTCGCTGTCGTCGCCCGTCGCGGGGGCCGCGGCCGGGTCGACCGACGCCGACGGGCTCGGTTCCGGCGTCGCCGTATCGGTCGGCGTCGGCGTCGCGGCCGGGGACGTGGTCGCCGCCGGGGCGGCCGGCTCGCCCGGGATGCCGAGCGTGAAGTTCGCCTTGAACCAGGGGAGCAGCTTCGCGTACGCCGCAATGGTGTCCGGCTGGTTGAAGTCGTGCGACAGCACGATCGCGCCCGGCCGCACGTCCTTCTTGATCTCCGCGACCACCCGGGCGGTGTGCGCGACGTCGGTCTCGCCCGTCTTGTGCAGCCAGTCCTGCGGGTCGACCTGCCAGTAGAGCGAGGTCATCCCGTCGGCCGCGGCCACGTCGACCAGCCGGTCGGTGAAGTTGCCGCCGGGCGCCCGGAAGAACGGGATCTTCACTCCCGGCGCCGCCGCCTCGATCGCCGCGTCGGTCCTGGCCAGGTCGGCCCGGATCTGCTCGGGCTTGTCCTTACCGATCGTGAGGCTGTGATTCCACGTGTGGTTGCAGAGCGTGTGCCCGTCCGCCACGATCTCGCGCACGATCTCGGGGTGCTTCACCACGTTCTGCCCGACCAGGCAGAAGGTCGCCTTGATCTGGTACTTGTCGAGCAGCGCGAGGATCTGCGGGGTCTGCGCCGGGTCGGGCCCGTCGTCGAAGGTGAGCGCGACCGCGGTCGAGCCGGTGACGCGCAGCGAGTTGGCCGGCCCGGCGTCCTTGTTCTTCGGCTTGGCGGGGCCGGTCGAGGGAACGACGGGCACGTCGGCGGGCGCGGACGCGGCCGGGGTGGGTTTCGGCTTGGCGGGGTCGGTCGCCGCGGTGCCGCCCTTCTGCTGCTGCGCGTGGTTGCCGGTGGCCCGGGCCGCGGCATTGATCGCGTCGAGGCCGTCCCGGGAGCGGGCGCCGGGCACCGCGATCAGCACCAGGCCGACCGCGACCAGCGAGGCGAGCAGAATCTGCTGCCGCTTCTTGCCCATCAGCAGCCAGGACTCGAGCGGTATCGTGCCGGGCGCGCGGTGGCTGCCGGTGACCGGCGGGCGGGTCGGGGCGGCCGCACGATGCGACGCCGTCCGCCGTTGCGAGGCCGGCCGGTGGTGGCGCGCGGAGCGCGGACCAGGGACCCAGGTGTCGCTCTCCAGCAGCGTGCTCACCCGGTAGACCGGGACCGGCCGGGGCTCATCGGCCAGCGACTCCGGACGTCGGTGCCGGCCGGTGCGGTCGGCGACGGGGGGCGCGAGCGGCGACATGGGACATCTTTACCGTGCGGCAAGATCTGACGCGAGACCGGTTCGGTGATCTCATCTGTACGGTGGGTAGTAACACCTGCTGGCGCTCCGTGATCGAGAGCTCACAAAATCGACCGGATCCTACAAATTCGGCTCACATCGCATGGTGGACGGCGTCGGTCGCCTTGCGGGCCGCGATCAGCACCGGATCCCACACCGGCGCGAACGGCGGGGCGTAGCTGAGGTCGAGGGCCGTCATCTCCTCGACGGTCATCCGGTTCCACACCGCCACCGCCAAAGCGTCGATCCGCTTGGCCGCCTCGGTACGGCCGACGATCTGCGCCCCCAGCAGGGTCCCGGTGCGGCGCTCGGCGATCAGCTTGACCGTCATCAGCGCGGCGCCCGGGTAGTAGCCGGCCCGGCTGGTCGACTCCACACTCGCCGTCACGAAGGCGAACCCGGCCCGGCGCGCCTCCTTCTCGGTGAGGCCGGTGCGGGCCACCTCGAGATTGCACACCTTCGTCACCGCGGTGCCGATCACCCCCGGGAACGTGGCGTAGCCGCCGCCGATGTTGATGCCGGCCACCCGGCCCTGCTTGTTCGCATGCGTGCCGAGCGGGATGTGCACGGGCTCGCCGGTCAGCAGGTGGTGCGTCTCGACGCAGTCGCCGGCCGCCCAGACGCCCTCGACGCCGGCCACCCGCATCCGCCGATCGGTGCGCACCCCGCCGGTCACGCCGACCGGGAGGCCGGCCTCTTCGGCGAGGGAGCTGTTCGCCCGTACGCCCAAGCCCATCACCACGATGTCGGCCGGCAGCGCGCCGCCCGGGGTGAGCACTTCCCGGACCCGGCCGCCGCCGGTCCCGATGCCGGACACCTCGGCGTCGGTGACCACCTCGATACCCATCTCGCCGATCGCCTTGCGCACCAGCGAGCCCATCTCCGGGTCGACCGTCTTGGCCATCGGCTCGGGCGACTTCTCCAGCAGCGTGACGTCGAGGCCGCGCAGCACCATCGCCTCGGCCATCTCCACCCCGATGTAGCCGCCGCCGATCACCACGGCCTTCCGGGGCTTCGGCTCGCCGTCCAGCCAGTCGTGGATGGCCGCGCCGTCGTCCAGCGTCTGCACGCCGAAGATGCCGGCCGCCGGGATCCGCGCCCACTCCGGGGTGACCGGGGAGGCGCCGGTCGCGTACACCAGATGGTCGAAGCCCTCCCGCACCTCGCCGCCGCCGACCAGATCGTGCGCGACCACCTCGCGCCGATCGAGGTCGATCCCGACCACCTCGTGCCGCAGCCGCACATCGATGCCGGCCTTGCGATGGTCTTCCGGCGAGCGCGCGACGAGCGCGTCGCGCTCGGCAACCGAACCACCGATCCAGTACGGGATGCCACACGCCGAATACGACGTGAAATGCCCCCGCTCGAACGCCACGATCTCCAGCTTCTCCGGCCCGAGCCGCTTGCGAGCCTGCGAGGCGGCCGACATGCCGGCCGCGTCCCCGCCGATGACCACCAGCTTCACGGGTCCAGCGTAGGCTCCGCGAACGCCTTCTCCATGACGATCGTCGGCCGCCCCTTGGCCCGATCCGGCCGCAGGTCGATCCGCCGGTAGCCGAGCGCGTGCCAGAACGGCTGCGCCGCCGTGTTCGCGACGAGCACTCCGAGCCTGATCGCCGGCACGCCCTCGCCGCGGAACCGCTCCTCGACCGCCCCGACGATGGCCCGCCCGTAGCCGCGCCCCCGACGCTGCCCGTCGACGAGCAGCAGCCCGATCCACGGGCACCCATCGACCGGATGCCGCAACAGCAACTGAGCGAACCCGGCGACCCGCCCGCCGTCGTCGCGTGCCACGACCGTCTCGCAGCCCTCGGCCGTGGCGTCCTCGCGCAGCATCGCGGCGATCGATTCCCGCGTCATGGTGTCCGGGTCCTGATCGCCGCTTACCCGCCAATACTCGGAATGCGACCGGCAGATCGCCTCGAGCTGCTCGATCTCGACGGCATCGAGACGCGCCGTCGCCAGTGTGATCACGCGAGGACACTATCAATCGATCATGTCGCCCCGGGTAGCGTTCGCGAGCCAGGTGACGACGTCGTCGACCGAGCCGCGCTGGGAGAGGATCGCTCGCTGGCGGGCCGCGCCGGTGCCGTGCGCCCGCAGCCGTCCCATCAGGACGGTGGCTATCCTCAGGTCGCCGTGGCGTTCCAATTCCGGGCGTACGTGGTCGAACAGCTGCCGCATCAGGCGCCACGCCGGGCGGGGCTCGCGGGTGGCCAGGTCGACCGCCAGACCCTCGAGGCCGTCGTGCGCGGCTCGCCAGTGCGCCGCCATCAGCAGCGGGTGCGACACCTTCGGGGCCGGAACGTCGTCCCGCACGTCGCGCAGCAGGGTGGCGACCAGGGCCCGGGCCAGCGCGGCCAGCAGCATCGCGTCGTCGAGGGTGGGCGTGACGTCGCCCATCCGGATCTCGACAGTCGGGTAGTGCGCGGAGAGCCGGGCGTACCAGTAGAGCATGCCCTCGTCGAGCATCGCGCCAGTCTGTTCGAGGTCGGCGACCAGCGTCTCGTACTCCGCCAGCGACTCGAGGTACGGCGTCGGGCCGACGGTGGGCCAGCGCTCCCACATCATCGAGCGCCAGCTGGCGTAGCCGGTGTCCCGGCCGCCGAACAGCGGCGAGTTGGCGGTGGCCGCGTGGAAGACCGGCAGCCAGGGCCGCAGGTGGTTCAGCACCCGCACGCCCGTCTCGCCGTCCGGGATGCTGACGTGGACGTGCGTGCCGCACATCCCCTGGCCCGGGGAGAGGTCGCCGTAGTGTTCGCGCATCCGGTGGTACCTCGGCCGGTCGACCACCCGGGCGACCGGGCCGGCGGCCGGCCCGGTGCCGACCGCGAGCAGGCGGGTGCCGGCCCGCTCGGCGGCACCGGCCACCTCGCGGCGCAGCTCGCGCATCGCCTGGTACAGGTCGCTCAGCTTCAGCTGCGGTGGGCTGGCTACCTCGATCTGGCTGCGCAGGTATTCATGCTGCACCGAGCCGCGGATCGCGTCGGGGATCAGGTCGACGACCTGCTCGACCGCCTCGACGCCGCGCGGCTCGACCGCGTCTACCAGGATGTACTCCTCCTCGATGCCGAGCGTGAGCAGATCGTGCGATTCGGCCCGCTCGGCCATCTCCGCGGAGATCGTGGTCCCACCTGATGCCGCGTCCATGGTTGTCGAAATACCCGATGGCGGCGCCGCGCTAACGTTGGGCCCATGCTGCTGCAGGGGATAGGGGCCTTCGTGGCCCTCGTCGACCCGACCCGCGCCGGTGCGCCGGGGCAGCTCGTGCTCGGCCTCGCCCTGGTTGCCACGGCCGTCCTGCTGATCGCCGCGGCCGCCGCGTTGCCGGTGCCTGCCCTGTTCGCCGCGCCGACCGTGCGCGCCTTCGCCCGCCGGGCCCGCGTCACGTGCCGCCCCCGCCTGGCCGACCCCGATGCGGCCGGCCGCCCGCGCTCCCGAGCGCCGTCGCCCGCCCTCGCGGCGGTTTGACGACGCACCTGGTTTTTGGGGTTTCGCGCAACCACTCACGCAGAATGAAGGGCCAGGGGCAGCGATAGCTGGGCCCCTGGACCGGCCTCGGCGGGAGCGACGATCTGTACACCCCACCCAGGCACGACCAGAATTTGATCTTCTGAATTTCGCGTCGGGAATCGCCGCCTCGCGTCCTTTTCTCCGTGGATCGCAAGGGGTGTCTCCATGTCCATTTTCGCCGTTCCGCATGCCATCGTCGGCGCCGCGCATTCCGCCATCACGTTGCTCGCCGGCCTGTTCGTCCCGATTGCCGGCGGGGCCGCCGCGGCCCTCGCCATCGTCGTCTTCACCCTGCTCATCCGACTGTTGATCAGCCCGCTCACCTATCAGCAGGTGCGCGCCCAGCGGCGGCAGGCCGCGCTCGCCCCGGAAATCGCGAAATTGCGCGAGAAACACGGCAAGGACCAGATGACGCTGGCCACCGAAACGCTCGCCCTGCAACGCGCCGCGGGGATCAGCCCGTTCGCGGCGATTCTCCCGGCGCTGGCGCAGGCGCCGTTCTTCATGGTGATGTACCGCGTCGCGCTGCGGGCGCCCGCGGGTGCGCTGATGGGGGTTCCGCTGACCGCGCATCTGGCCGCCGGGCTGCCGGTCTTCGCCGTGCTGCTGGCGCTCTCGGCGGGCCTGGCGTGGTGGTCGTCCCGGCGGATGATCTCGGCGGTGACGACGGGCAGCGTGGGCCTTCTGAAATACCTGCCCTATTTGTCGGTCCTGGCGGTGGCGTGGATGCCGCTCGCGGGCGGAATCTATCTGGTCACCTCGACTGCCTGGACCGCGGTGGAGCAGGCCGTCTATCGCCGGCCGGTAACATCGGGCAATCGTTGACCGCCGATATTGACACGCCACCGTAACGGGCGTGAAATGCGGCGAGAGAGCGCTCTCACGCCTCCTCACCCCCCTATGGAAAGGCGTATCTCCGATGGCATCTCGCAGCAGAAGACGGCTACGCGTGGCGCTGGCGGTATCGACCGCGGCCGTTGCCGTCGCGGCCACCGCCGTATTCACCATGGACGCGAACGCGGCCGTCCCGTCGGCCCCGGCCGGCATGACGACGGTATTCAGCGACGACTTCACCGGCGCGGCCGGCACCGGCCTGAACACGGCGAACTGGCTCTACGACACCGGCACCTCCTACCCGGGTGGCGCGGCGAACTGGGGCACCGGCGAGGTCGAGACGATGACGAACTCGACCGCGAACGTGTACCAGGACGGCGCCGGCAACCTGGTGATCAAGCCGATCCGGGACGCGGCCGGCAACTGGACCTCGGGCCGGGTGGAGACCCAGCGCACCGACTTCGCCGCGCCGGCCGGCGGCAAGGTGCGGATCGAGGCGCGGCTGCAGCAGCCGAACGTCAGCGGCGCGGCGGCGGCCGGCTACTGGCCCGCGTTCTGGGCGCTCGGTGCGGCGGCCCGCCCGGTCGGGGCCACGAACTGGCCCGGCATCGGCGAGTGGGACGCCATGGAGGACATCAACGGCCGCTCGTCGGTCTTCGGGGCGCTGCACTGCGGCACCAGCCCGGGCGGCCCGTGCAACGAGACCACCGGCCTCTCCAGCGGCGAGCACGCCTGCTCCGGCTGCCAGACCGGCATGCACACGTACGCGATCGAGTACGACCGCAGCGTCTCGCCCGAGCAACTGCGCTGGTACCTCGACGGCACCAACTACTTCACCGTGAACTCGTCCCAGGTCGACGCCACCACCTGGAACAACGCCACCCACCACGGCTTCTTCATGATTCTGAACGTGGCGATCGGCGGCGGCTTCCCGGCCGCGTTCGGCGGCGGCCCGACCTCGGCGACCCAGTCCGGCGTGCCGATGCTGGTCGACTACGTGGCCGTCTACCAGTCGACGGGCGGCACCACGACCCCGCCGACCACGGCACCGACCACCGCGCCGACCGGGACCACCCGGGACGCGTACTCGCAGATCCAGGCGGAGTCGTTCGACGCGCAATCCGGCACCCAGACCGAGACCTGTTCCGAGGGCGGCCAGGACGTGGGCTACATCGCCAACGGTGACTGGCTGCAGTTCAACAACGTCAATTTCGGTACAGGCGGCGTCAAGGACTTCCTGGCCCGGGTCGCCTCCGGCGCCGGCTCCGGGGTGAGCGGGCTCGTCGAGGTGCGGATCGACAGCCGGAGCAACGCGCCGATCGGCAGCTTCGCGCTCGCCAACACCGGCGGCTGGCAGACCTGGACGTCGATCCCCGGCAATGTGTCGAGTGTGACCGGCACGCACACGGTCTACCTGACCTTCACCAGCGGGCAGTCCGCCGACTTCGTCAACGTGAACTGGTTCCAGTTCCGCAAGTAGCGAGCCGAGTCGATGGAGCCGAGGGCGCGACCTGCGCCTTCGGCTCTTTTCGTGTGCTTGCCGCCATCCGAAAAGATTTAAGGTTGTTTAACGTTCGGCCGTCTGGACTTTACTGTTAATAGTCCTAAAGATTGATGCATGCCCTCCAGATCGGTGATTCTGGCGACCGTCACGGCGCTCGTCGCCGGCGGCGCGGCGGTCTACTTCGGCGGCGACGCGAGCGCCGCGACCGCCTGCGCGCCGGCGTGGAGCGCGACGGCCGTCTACGTCGGCGGCAACACCGCCTCGCAGAACAGCCACAACTACACCGCCAAGTGGTGGACCCAGAACGAATCCCCGGCCACCCACTCCGGCCAGTGGGACGTGTGGGCCGACAGCGGCGCGTGTGGCAGCAGCACACCGACCACGACGCCGCCGACCACGACGCCCCCGACCACCTCGCCGACCACCGCCCCGCCGACCACGAAGCCCCCGAGTGGAACCCTGCCGGCCCACTTCCTGACCGGGTACTGGCAGAACTTCTACAACGGCGCCGCGGCCCTCAAGCTGGCGAGCGTCCCGGCCACGTACGACCTGATCGCGGTGGCCTTCGCCGACGCGACCTCGACGCCGGGCGCGGTGAGCTTCACCCTCGACTCCGGCCTCGCCGGGCAGGTCGGCGGCTACACCGACGCCCAGTTCAAGGCCGACATCGCCACGCTCCATTCGCGCGGCCAGAAGGTCATCATCTCGGTCGGCGGCCAGAACGGCACGGTCAGCGTGGCCGACTCCGGCTCGGCCACCAACTTCGCCACCTCGGTCTACTCGCTGATGACGACGTACGGCTTCGACGGCGTCGACATCGACCTGGAGAACGGCATCAACCCGACCTACATGGCCGGCGCGCTGCGCAGCCTGCGGGCCAAGGCCGGCGCCAACCTGATCATCACGCTGGCCCCGCAGACCATCGACATGCAGAGCACCGGCTCGTCGTACTTCGCGCTGGCGCTGTCCATCAAGGACATCCTGACCGTGGTCAACACCCAGTTCTACAACTCCGGCTCGATGCTCGGCTGCGACCAGAACCAGGCGTACTCGCAGGGCACCGAGAACTTCCTGACCGCGCTCGCCTGCATCCAGACCCAGGGCGGGCTGCGCCCCGACCAGGTCGCGCTCGGACTCCCCGCGAGCGCGGCCGCGGCCGGCGGCGGCTACCAGTCCCCGGCGAACGTCAACGCCGCCCTGGACTGCCTGACCCGCGGCACCAACTGCGGCAGCTTCAAACCGCCGGCGACCTACCCGGGCCTCCGCGGCGCGATGACCTGGTCGATCAACTGGGACGTCAGCAACGGCAACTCGTTCGCCAACACCGTGCACCCCCACCTCGCCACGCTTCCCTAACTCCCCACCCCACATAGAGGAGTCCCCCGTGAAACTCGGCAGAAAACTGCTGATCGTCGGCTCGGTGACCGCCACCGCCCTGGCCGCCGCGATCGTCCCCATGCTGGCGTCGAACGCCGCCACCGCCTGCGCCCCGGCCTGGTCGTCGACGGCCGTCTACGTGAACGGCAACAGCGCCTCGCAGAACGGCCACAACTACACCGCGAAGTGGTGGACGCAGAACGAGTCCCCGGCCACCCACTCCGGCCAGTGGGACGTGTGGGCCGACAACGGCGCGTGCGGCGGCACCACGCCACCGACCACCCCGCCCACCACCGGCCCGACCACGAACCCGCCGAGCGGCGGCGGCAAGATGGCGAGCGCGCCGTACGTCTACCCCGGCTGGGGCAACCCGCCGGCCCCCTCGACGGTCACCGGCGCGACCGGCATCAAGGCGTTCACCATGGCGTTCGTGCTGGCCAGCGGCGGCTGCAACCCGGCGTGGGACGGCGAGAGCGGCCTGACCGGCGGCGTGCACGCCAGTTACCTCTCGCAGATCAAGGCGGCCGGCGCGGACGTGATCCCGTCGATCGGCGGCTGGCAGGGCAACAAGCTCGGCCCGAACTGCGGCTCGGTGGACGCGCTGGCCGGCGCGTACCAGAAGGTGATCAACGCGTTCGGCCTCAAGGCGATCGACATCGACATCGAGAACACCGACGAGTTCGAGAACACCGCCGTGCAGGACCGGATCCTCGGCGCGCTCAAGGTGATCAAGCAGAACAACCCGTCGGTGAAGACCATCGTCACCTTCGGCACCTCGACGACCGGCCCGACCTACTACGGCACCCGGCTGGTCCAGCAGGCCAAGGCGCTCGGCACGAACATCGACGTCTTCACCCAGATGCCGTTCGACTTCGGCGGCGGCTCGGACATGTACACCGCCACGGTGAACGCGTCCGAGGGCCTGAAGAACCTGCTCAAGACGACGTTCGGGTACTCCGACTCGCAGGCGTACTCGCACATGGGCATCTCCGGCATGAACGGCCTGTCCGACCAGCAGGAGCTGACCTCGACCGACACCTGGACCCGGATCCGCGACTACGCCAAGGGCAAGGGCTTCGCGCGGTTCACCTTCTGGGCGGTCAACCGGGACCGGGGCTGCGCCGGCGGCGGGGTGGTCTCGAACTGCTCCGGCATCGCGCAGGCCGACTGGGCCTTCACCAAGATCAGCGCAGGGTTCTGACGGGGACGCCACGCCAACGCCGTCCCCTTCGGGCTAGGAACCCACCGCTGATCACGACGGGCGGCCGCTACGCACAGCGGCCGCCCGTCGGTTTCGCCGGTGCCGATCGTGGCAAGTAACCTGGGCATGAGTGATCGGTGGTACAAGAAGGCCGTCGTCTACTGCCTCGACATCGACACCTTCGCCGACTCGAACGGCGACGGCGTCGGCGACATCCGCGGCCTGATCGGCCGGCTCGACTACCTGGCCCGGCTCGGCATCACCTGCCTGTGGCTCAACCCGATCCACCCGTCCCCCGACCGGGACGACGGCTACGACGTCGCCGACTTCTACAACGTGGACCCGCGCTTCGGGAACCTGGGCGACTTCGCCGAGCTGCTGCACCAGGCCGGCAACCTGGGCATCAAGGTGATCATCGACCTGGTGGTCAACCACACCTCGGACCAGCACCCGTGGTTCCAGTCCGCGCGGTCGTCGCCGGACTCGCCGTACCGCGACTGGTATGTCTGGAGCGAAACCGCTCCGGCGGACCGCCACCAGGGCATGGTTTTCCCCGGCGAGCAGGGCGAGACCTGGAGCTACGACCGCACCGCCAAGGCCTGGTACTACCACCGGTTCTACAAGTTCCAGCCGGACCTGAACATCAAGAACCCCGAGGTGCGCGCCGAGATCAAGAAGATCTGCGCGTTCTGGCTCCAGCTCGGTGTGGCCGGATTCCGGATGGACGCCGTGCCGTTCATCATCGAGGAGACCGAGCCGGGCAATCCGAACTCGCCGGAGGACTTCGACTTCCTCAGCGACCTGCGGCAGTTCGTGCAGTGGCGCAAGGGCGACGCGATGCTGCTGGCCGAGGCGAACGTGGAGCCGGCCCAGCTGGTCCGGTACTTCGGCGACGCCGGCGGCTCCAACGCCCGGCTGCACATGCTGTTCGACTTCTCGCTGAACGCGAAGCTGATGCTCGCGCTGGCCCGGCAGGACCCCGAGCCGATCATCGAGGCGCTCCGCGAGACGCCGAAGCTGCCGGTCGGTGGCCAGTGGGCGACCTTCTTGCGCAACCACGACGAGATCGATCTCTCCCGGCTGACCGCGGAGCAGCGTGCCGACGTGTTCGCCAAGTTCGGACCCGAACCCGAGATGCAGCTGTACGGGCGGGGCATCCGTCGCCGGCTCGCCCCGATGCTGGGCGGCGACCGGCGGTGGCTCGAGCTGGCGTACTCGTTGCAGTTCACCCTGCGCGGCACGCCGGTGCTGCGCTACGGCGAGGAGATCGGGATGGGCGACGACCTCTCGCTCGAGGGGCGCGACGCGATCCGTACGCCGATGCAGTGGTCACATCTGCCCAGCGGCGGCTTCACCACCGGCGAGCCGGTACGCCCGGTCGTCTCCGGCGGAGAGTACGGCTACCACCGGGTCAATGTGACCGACCAGCGGCAGGACGCGGGCTCGTTGCTGGCCTGGTTCGAGCGCATGATCCGGACGCTCCGCGAGGCGCCCGAGATCGGCGCCGGCTCCTGCACCCACGTCGATGTGCCGGTGCCCCGCGGCGTGCTGGTGCACCGCGCGGACGACGTCACCGGCACCATGCTGTTCGTGCACAATCTGTGCGCCGAGGACGCCGTCGTCGATCTCAGCTCGGTGTACCCCGACGCCGAGTTCCCGAACGACGTGCTGACCGACCAGGCGTACCCCGATCTGGACAAGTTCGCCGCCGTGCCGGTCGCCGGGCATGGCTATCGGTGGATCCGCCTGCGGCGCTGCGCGTGAGCCGGGATAAAGTCGCCGTCGGTGCTGAGATCACTTCCCGGAGGCCGCAATGTCGCAGTCCGCACCCAGCCGCGTAGCCATCGTGACCGGAGCCGCCCGCGGCATCGGTGAGGCCATCGCCCGCAAGCTCGCCGCCGACGGCATGTCCGTCGCCGTGGTGGACCTGGACGAGGGTGCCTGCGCCAACACCGTCACGGCCATCCACGACGCCGGCGGCACGGCGCTGGCGGTCGGCGCCGACGTCTCCGACTCCGCCCAGGTCGCCGCCGCCACCGAGCGGGTGGTGGCCGAGCTCGGCGCGCCCACGGTGCTGGTCAACAACGCCGGCGTGCTGCGCGACAACCTGCTGTTCAAGATGACCGAGGACGACTGGGAGACGGTCATGGCCGTCCACCTGCGCGGCGCGTTCCTGTTCAGCCGGGCGGTGCAGAAGCACATGGTCGATGCGGGCTGGGGCCGGATCGTCAGCCTCTCCAGCACCTCGGCGCTGGGCAACCGCGGCCAGGCCAACTACGCGGCGGCCAAGGCCGGCATGCAGGGCTTCACCAAGACCCTCGCGATCGAGCTGGGCCGCTTCGGCATCACCGCGAACGCGGTCGCCCCCGGCTTCATCGTGACCGACATGACCGCCGCCACCGCCGCCCGGGTCGGGATGGATTTCGCCGATTTCTCCAAGGCCGCGGTCAGCCAGATCCCGGTCGGCCGCGCCGGTCGTCCCGAGGACGTCGCGAACACCGTATCCTTCCTGGTCAGCGAGGGCGCCGGGTTCGTCTCCGGCCAGGTGATCTACGTGGCGGGCGGCCCTCGCGACTAGTCTGTGGGCGGTTGTCGGAAGGCGCTACAAAGAGATGATGAACCGACGCATGAGCTCCCGCAGCGTCACGCTGACCAGCAGCTTTCTGATGCTGGCCGCGGGCGGGGCGGCAGCCTGCGACAGCGGCAACCGCTACCACAACGAGGGCTTCTACTGCGCCGACGCGAACGGGCGGATCGTCGACGAGGACTTCTGCGACGACAACCGGTACTACTCGGGTAGCCATCCGTATTACATCTACCACTCGCCGTCGTACGCCCGTGGCCTCGCGGTCGGCAGCCTCCTGCCGGCCGGCGGCTCCCGGTTCGCGTACAACGACAAGTCGGCGCGCTCCTCGTTCGGCCTGCCCACCACCGGCAGGATCGGCAACGGCACGATCAAGACCAGCGTGGTGGGCAAGGGCGGCGGCAGCAAATCCTCGGGCGGGCACTCGTCCGGCGGCCACTCCTCGGGCAGCTGAGCGTGCGCCGAGTTCCGTACGGTCCGGTCCGCGACGGCTGGAAGCTCACCAACTACAGCCTCGGGCTGACCTACAACGACACCGAGCTGCCGGACGGGTCGATGACCTCGTACTGGCAGGAGGGTCCGTACTACGACTTCACGGCGGCCGAGATCGAGGAGCTCGAGTCGGCCACCTCGACCCTGTTCGCGATGTGCCTCGAGGCCGGCGACTGGATGGTCAAGCAGTGCCCGCGGCACACCGTCGAGGGCCGCCGGCAGGGCTACTTCGCCTCGGTGTGCAACCCGTCGAGCTGCTTCCTCGCGAAGATCGGCATTCCCGAGTTCGCGCACGAGCAGATCATCCGTACCTGGTTCGACGGCGACGCCGAGACCTGGACGCACTACGACAAAGACCCCGACATGCGGCTGCCGATGGAGACGCCCGACTTCTCGCCGAGCGTCTACGGCCGCTTCGACCTCTGGTACAACGGCGCCGGCAGCACGCCCAAGCTGCTCGAGTTCAACGCGCAGACGCCGACCTCGCTGGTGGAGAGCGCGGTCATCCAGTGGCACTGGGTCGACCAGACCGGCGTCACCCAGCACCCGTGGCGCCAGTGGAACTCGATCCACGACCGCCTGGTCGGCTGGGAGGCCGCCGACGGCGAGCCGGCCAATCCGGGCGCCTGGCGCCGCAACATCGACAAGCTGCGCGAGGCCCGCACCTGGCTGCCCGCCAAACCCAAGATCTTTTTTGCGTACGAGACGAGCGAGACGTCCGGCGAGGACCGGATGAACGTCGCGTACCTGATGTCGACCGCCGAGGAGGCCGGCTATCCGGTCGAGCTGATCGCGATGAGCCAGATCGGCTGGGACGTCGCCGGCGACCGGGTGGTGTTCGTCCCCGAGCCCGGCAAGGAGCACAAGGCGCAGCCGATCGACATCATCTTCATGCTCTACCCCTGGGAGTGGTTCTGGCACGAGGAGGGCGGCAAGGCCTTCTTCCGCAACATGGCCGACCCGACCAAGCACGGCACGGTCTGGATCGAGCCGCCGTACAAGGCCGGCCTGCTGGGTAACAAGGCCCTGCTCCCGGTGCTGTGGAAGCTCTTCGGCGACGACCCCGAGCGCTCCCGCTTCCTGCTGCCGAGCTACTTCGCCGGCTCGTCCGGGGCCGCCAGCTTGAAGAGCTATGCGAAAAAGCCGGTGTGGGGCCGGGAGGGCGGCTCGGTCACCCTGGTCCGCGAGGGCGAGACCATAACCGAAAACCCTTCCGAGTACGGGTCGGACGGGCTCTACGTGGTCCAGGAGCTGTGCGAGCTCCCCTCCTTCGACGGCCTGGAGGGCACGGTCCACCCGGTCCTGGGCGCCTGGCTGATCGACGGCGAGCCGGCCGGCCTGGGCATCCGCGAGGGCCTGGGCGTGGACGGCCTGGTCACGAAGAACCACTGCTTCTTCGTCCCGCACGCGGTCGAGTCCACGCCCTGACCGCTCTCAGTGGGCGGCTCGCCGTCTGCGCAGCGCCACCGCCAGGCCAATGAGGGAGAGGACGGCGGCGACCAGCTCGGCGACCGCCGAGGGGACCTTGCCGGGCGGCCGCCAGGTGTGCTCGTACAGGTCGGGCAGCGGGCCGAGCGCGCCGACGTCCACGTAGGTGTACAGGGTCACCGCCACGACCGCGCTTCCCGCGACCAGCAGCGAGAGGAGCCAGGTGAGCACGCCCGGCCAGATCAGGAGCAGGACGCCGACCACGATGGCCACGACGCCCTGGATGCGGAAGAGGGTGCCCTCGCTCATCGTCGAGGACTTGAACTGGTCATAGCTGTGGGCATAGTGCAGGTGGACGTACGCGTCCACGCCGAGCAGCGCGGCAGTGATCACGGCGAGCACCCGCTCGCCGGCTCTGTTCATCGGTCCGGCTCCTTTCGGCAGAAACTGTCCAGACCGATGGTCGTCCTCCGGCGCAAGCCTGGCTACGCCTTGTCGCGGGGGCGGTGCCGCCAGATCCACCAGAGGCCGACGAACGGCAGGAGCAGGGGCACGTAGCCGTACCCGCTGCCGTACCGGGACCAGACCGTGTCGTCCGGGAAGGCCACCGCGTCGGCGATGCTCAGGGTGCCGACGACCAGCACGCCGACCAGCTCGATGCTGCAGCTGACCAGGGCGATGCGCCGGCCGCGCTCGCCGCCGATCGCCAGGCCGACGGTGGCGACCAGGTAGACCAGGCCGGCGAAGGCGGACAGGACGTACGCCAGGGGAGCCTCGGCGAAGTGCGTGAAGACCTGGACCAGGCCGCGGGAGCTGGCCGACAGGGCGCCCAGCCCGTACACGAAAAGCAGCACGCGGCCGAAGCCGGTGTTGAGCGCGGAGTCGGCCGGCCGGGTGCGCCCGGGGGTGGGGGAGTCAGGCACCGGTGGTCACCGACGCGATCTGCTCGAGGCGCAGCACCAGGACCGGCAGCACCAGGCAGGCGACGCCGAGGATCAGGTTGCCCCAGCGGGTCGGCTCCATCCGCGCGAGGTACAGCGCGACCGGGGCGAACGCGATCGTGGTGATCAGGTAGCCGGAGAAGGTGGCCGTCTCGGACGGGCGGGAACCGCCGAAGAGGCCGATGACCGCGACCACGACGAGCACCGCGACCAGCACGCCGAGGGCGGCGGTGGCGATCAGCTCGGCGCGGCCGGGGGCGCGGTTCAGGGCGGCGCGCAGCAGGAACCACGCCGCCAGCACGAGGGCGACGACGATCGTCGCGACCGACAGGGGACCGTTCACCCGGCACAGCGTACTGATCCCGGATTGCCTGGCGGCTCGCGGCCGGATAGCTTGCGGATCATGCGCTTCGGATTGTTCGGCACCGGACCCTGGGCTCATCTGGCGCACGCGCCGGCTCTGGCTCACCACGAGGACGTCGAGTTCGTGGGGGTTTGGGGGCGCGATCCCGACAAGGCGGGCGCGCTCGCGGCCGAGCACGGCGTCCGGGCGTACGGGGAAATCGAAGAACTCATCGGGGCGGTCGACGCGGTCGCGATCGCCCTCCCGCCGGACGTGCAGGCGCCGATCGCCCTGCGCGCCGCCCGGGCCGGCCGGCACCTGCTGCTGGACAAGCCGGTGGCGTTCACCGCGGCCGAGGCCGACGAGATCGCCGCGGCGGTCGACGAGCGCGACCTCGCCTCGGTGGTGTTCTTCACCCGGCGACTCGTGCCGGTGACCGACGACTTCCTGGCCGAGGCCTGGGCGCTCGGCGGCTGGCGGGAGGGGCGCGTCGACCACCTCGGCCAGATCTTCACGAACGGCAGCCCGTTCGGCGAGTCGCCGTGGCGGCAGCAGAAGGGCGGCCTGTGGGACATCGGGCCGCACGCGCTCGCACTCGTGCTCCCGGTGCTCGGGCCGGTCATCGAGGTGACCGCGATGGCCGGGCCGCACGACATGACGCACGCGCTGCTGCGGCACGAGGGTGGCGCGATCAGCACGCTGACGCTGAGCCTCGATGCGGCGCCCGATCAGGGACGCCAGGAGGTCGTCTTCGCCGGGGAGGCGGGCCTGCTCCGGGCTCCCGACGCGCAGTGGCGGCCCGATGAGGCGCTCGGCGTCGCCATCTCCCAGCTGATCGCCGCGGCCGCCGGCGGCCCCAAGCCGGCGATCGACGTGCGGTTCGGCGCGGCGGTGACCGCCGTCCTGGCGGCCTGCCAGGAGGCGATCACCACCGGCCGGACGGTCGCTATCGGCACCGCCAGATGAACGGCCGCTCCGGCTGCGCCTTCGGGTCCGCGTGGGTGCTGAGGCCGTAACCGGCCACCACATGCGCGTCGGCACTGATCGCGGTGATCTCGAACGAGTACGTGCCGGACCGGCCGGCGATCGGGTTCCCGCCGAGCCGCAGCACCTCGCGGCCGACGAAGACGGATAGTTCGTCCGCGCCGGTGACCTGCGCGTCGCCGGCGCCGGTGCCGGGGAACTGCGCCTTGTGACCGGCGTCGGTGAGGTGCTGCCACGTGCCGGTGCGCGGCTCGTAGCGGGAGACGCCGTCCCGCAGGCTCACGCCGTACAGCCAGCCGAACCCGAACGACTCGGGTCCGGGCCGGAACACCCCGTCCGGGCTCGGCGGCGCGAGCTTGCGGACCTGGCCGTCCGGCGACCAGACGTACGTGTCGCTGAGGTACATGCCGGAGATCCAGCCGTCCGGGGCGACGTCCAGCACGAACTGGATCGTCGCGCCCGGCGGCATCGGCAGCGTCTCCGGCTCGGCGTCGGCCGACTTCCAGCGGACCGGATGCCGGTTGTTGACGCCGATGGTCCCGACGATCTCGCCGGAATCATTGATCGCGGACGCCACGCCGCGGCCGCCCTTGAGCCGCTCGATCTTGCCGTTCCGGTAGACGAACGGGTACGTGTCCCAGGCCGAGTTGTTCGACCCGACCGCCACCCCCGACGAGTTGATGTCGTGCAGCGTCGCGTCGCCGTTCGGCGGCGCGATCTGGGCGACCAGCTTGCCGTCGTGCCAGATCAGCATCGGCCCCTTGTCGCCGGCGTTCGGCGCCGCCGTGCCCACGTGCCACCGCCCGGTCGAGTCGCCGCCGGTCACCGTGACGGCCCGGTGACCGCCGTCCGGCAGCGGGCTGCCGGTGCAGGCGGCCGGCACGGCCGGCTCCGGCGGCAGGGTCGGCCTCGGCTTCGGCCCGGTCGAGGCGGGCGCGAGCGCCAGGCTGCCGGTCACCAGGGCGGCGGTCAACGCCGCGACCAGCGCGGCGAAGCCCGACCACCGGCGGCGGTGCCGCATCCGGCGGCCCTCGCGCATGGCCCGCTGCACATCGACCCGCGGCGACCCGGCCGGATCGCCGGCCAGCGGGCGCAGAAGCAGCGTGCCGAAGTCGTCGTCGTTCATCGTCGCCTCCTCCTCCTCACCCGCAGCGCCAGATGACCGGGCGGTCCGGCTGGGACGGGTCCCCGCTGCCGCCGCGGCTGAGCACGCCGGTCACCGTGTGCGCGTCGTCGCTGATCGACTGCAGCATCGCGTTGTCGACCTCGGGGTCGGCGAGCGGCATGGTCAGCGGCAGGTCGAGAACGGCGGTCCCGACGTAGACCCGCGGCCGGATGGTCCCGGCATGCAGGAAACCCCGGCCCGAGGAGGGCAGTTGTGGCCCGTCGGTGAACCTGTCGCCGCCGATCTTCTGCCATGTCCCGCTCGCCGGGTCGTACCGCACGAGCTGGATTCCGGCGATGACGGGCGTGTTGTCACTCCGATCGCTGAGCACCTGCTCGGCGTAGAGCCAGCCGTTCCGGAACGTCAGCGGGTTCAGGGCCGCGAGGGTGTCCCGCGCCGGCGGCGGCGCCGTGATCCGGCGGGTCGTGCCGTCGGGCAGCCAGAGGTACGTGGCGGTCTCCGCGAAGGTCGCCCCCGGGGCGAGGGGAAGGATGACGACACCGGCGACGGTGCCGTCCGGCGCGATCGCCAGGTTGTACATGGCGATGGGCGATCCCTCCGGGAGCCGGAGCCGCTCGGGCTCGGCACCCGCCGAACGCCAGCGGACCAGGACCGGATGCGTATCGCTGCCCAGCCGGCCCACGATCGTGCCGTCGTCGTTGATCGCGAGCGCCTCGCCGAGGCCGCCCTTGAGCGCGCTGAACTTGCCGTTCCGGTAGACGTACGGCCGGATGCCGGTCGTCTTGTCGTTGACCTCCCCGACGATGACGCCGGACGAGTTGACCGCGCGCAGGTTGACCTCGGAGCCGGGCTGCGCGGCGTCGCCGACCAGGACGCCGTCGTGCCAGACGAGGGTGTGCTGGGTGCCGGTGTTCGCCTGCGGGTTCGACTGCCCGAAATGCCACCGGCCGGTCGAGTCGCCGCCGGCGACATCGGCGCTGTGGTACTTGCCGGTCGGGAGGGCGGCCAGGGTGCAGGACTTCGGCAGCGGCGGGTCGGGCGGCAGCACCGGCTGGTGCGGCGTGGCCGGGGCGATCAGCAGGCTGCCGGTGACCAGCGTGGCGGTGAAGACGGCCAGGAACGCGCCGCCGAACGCCCAGCGCCGGCGCCGCATCCGCCGGCCCTCGCGGATGGCCCGGGCGACGTCGATCAGCGGCGGTCCGGCCGGCTCGCCGGCCAGCGGCCGCAGCAGGAGGGTGCCGTACTCGTCGTCGTTCATCGCCCGCCCCCGCTGCGCTGAACGGGCCGGGGCTCACCGAGGATCCTGCGGAGGGCGTTGAGGCCGTGTGTCGTCTGGCTCTTGACCGTCCCCTCCGAGCAGCCGAGGATCTCGGCCACCTCGGCCACGGACTGGTCGCAGAGGTAGCGCAGCACCAGCACGGCCTGCTGGCGGGGCGCGACCTTGGCCAGCGCGCCGCGCAGCATCGTGCGGTCCTCGGCGGCGCCGGCCACGGCCGCCGCGTGCTCCGGTGGCGAGCCGAACAGGCGGACCCGCCACCAGCCCCGGCGCTTCTCGTCCAGGAAGGCGCGCACCAACATGGTGTGCGTGTACGCGTCGACGTTGTCCACCGCCGCGATCCGGGGCCATCGCGCGTACAGCTTGGTTATGGTCTCCTGCACCAGGTCGTCGGCCTGGTGCTCGTCCCCGCACAGCAGATAGCCGATCCGGCGCAACGCCGGTATCCGGCCGTGGACGTACGCGAGGTACGCCTCATCCGTTCCGCTTTCCATCCCCCGCCTCCGTCACTGGTCTCCCCAGTAGACGGTGTGCGGGCCGGATGGGTTGTAGTCAATCTCGGGGCACGATTTCAGGGCACGGTTTCAGGGCACGATGCGCTCGATGGTCGCCGCGCCGTCCCGCTCGATCTCCCGGCGGGCGCGCTCGATGTTCTCCGGGGTCGGGTCGCGGCCCTCGGCCACGGCCACATCCTCCGGATCCCACTGCTGGTCGGCCCCGGTACGCCAGCGCGGCTCCTCGCCGGGCTGCAGGAACTCGGGGTTGTCCCGGTCCTCGCCGCCGCCGGTGATGAAAGCGTCCACGGCCACGTCGTCCTCGATCGCGTCGGCCACCTCCTCGGACTCCTCCAGCGGTGGCCGCTTCTCGTCACTCATGATCATCCTCCATGGTTGCCGTCCTTCCCGTCTTACCCTGGATCACCCATGCTGACCATGGGGCGGAAACGGACGATCATGCCGTCGGCCGGTCAAACTGAGCGCTAACTGGACAGTACCCGCGCGTTACGGATGGACGCACAGTAGCGAGCCGAATACATTTCGGTTCGGCACGTGTGGGGACTGGTGAGACGGGGAACTCCGTTTGGTTGTCCTCCCGCTCGTGCCCGGGTGAGGGGGAGACGCGTGACGAGCCTGTCCGACGCGGAACGGGACGCATCTGACGTCATGCAGGCGCTGGCGGGTCTGGCCGCGCTGCTGCGGCGACCGCCGGGCGACCTGGCCGGCCTGGAGCCGGGCGATCCGGCCTATGACCAGGCCCGGCACCTGCTGCTGGGCCTCACCGAGGACGCCGGTCAGGCGTGCGAGCGGGTGGTGGCCTACCTGCGGGAGCAGTGCGCCGCCGGGGACGGCGAGGTGATCGCGGTGCCCCGCCGGCTGGGGCCGTGGCGCGATTGGACGCCCGACCGGGGCCACCTGTTCGGGGTGTCGGCCGGTGTGCGCCGGGCGAACGGCGTGCCGCAGGCGCGTCGCAGCGACCCTGGCGAGTGACACCCGAGCGGGTGATACCGCCTCATTCCGTACGGCTTCGCCTCATTCCGTACGGCTTCGCCTCATTCCGTACGGCTTCGCCTCATCCGTGCGGCCCTGCCTCGTTTCGTGCGGCCTCGCTTCATCCCGCGCGGCCTTGGCTCATTCCGTGCGGCGGAGGGTGTCGGACGGCTGTTCGCCGAAGCGCTCGCGGTAGATGGAGGCGAACCGGCCCAGGTGCGCGAAGCCCCAGCGATGCGCGACCGCGGCCACCGTGGTGCGCAGCGGGTCGGCGAGGCGCAGGCCCTCGTGCGCCCGCAGCAGCCGTACTTGTTGCAGGTAGGCCATCGGCGTACACCCGAGGTGCCGGCGGAATCCCTCCTGCAGCGACCGCACGCTCATCCCGGCGATTTTCGCCAGGTCGGTGACCGAGAACGGCCGCTCCGGCTCCTCCTGCACCGCGTCCACCACCCGCCGGATGGCCCGCGGCGGCCCGGGGGTGGCCGGCGCGGTCAGCTCGGCCTGATATCGGTGCGGGAGACTCAGCAGCAGCCCGCTGAGCACGCTGCCGCGCAGTTGCTCGGCGATCAGCGGCTGGTAGATGAGGCTCTCCCTGTACTCCAGCTCGTCGCGCAGCAGCCGCACCAGCCGGCTCCAGCTGTGCCCGGGGCCGCCGGAGAGGTCGACGGAGGGCGGCAGGTCGATCGGCCCGTCGACCGGGCGGCCGAGCAGCCCGGCCAGCTCCTGCTCGAGCGCGCCCCGCTCGATCTTCACGGCGAGTTCGGCCGAGTTGGCGTCGTGCATCGTGTGGACCGCGTGCCCGGGGCCGAAGAGGATGGCGGTCGACGGCCCGGCCACCACCTCGCGACCGGCGTGCCGGGACCGCATGCGACCGGAAGTGGGCATGCTCACGTGATAGGCGTCCAACTCGGCGACGACCAGGCTGACCGGGCCGGAGAAGCTGATCTGCCCGACCGTCAGGGGTCCGAGTTGGATCACCTCGACCGACAGGCCGAAGCCGTCCGCGCCCTCCGGCGTGCCGACTGCCACAGGAAAGTAGAAACGATTTAGCACCGAACGAGCCTGATCGATATCTACACTGCTGAAATGGACTATGTCGGGCACTTCGGAGTACGTCGGGCCGGACCGCGGGAAGGGGTCACCCATGCCGCAGCGGGCTCCATTGCATACCGCAAGTATTCGCACCGGATACGTGGAACGTCAACGTTCCCGCCTCGGGCTGACCGTTCCAGCACATTCAGGCCATATGAACTACTCTGGCGTTCCGCGCCTACGTGGCGTAACTTGCAGCACAGCGGATTGTTGTAGGAACGCGGTGGGTCGGCGGCGCCTGGGCGAGGCGTCCCATGTCCAGCCAGGCCACACGACCGGCGGATGTGACCTCCACGCGGTAGGTTCGGCGTCGGCCCCGCTCGACGCCAGGAAGAGGGCAGCCGTGTATCTGCCGATCACCACCCGCCAGTTGGCCGATGGCACCGTCGAGATCGCGCCGAGCGGAGAGATCGACTTGGACAACGCCCACGTGATGCGGGACGCCGTGAACGACGTCCTGACCAGCACCACGCCGGGCAAGATCTGCCTCGACCTGCAACGGGTGATGCTGATCGACAGCATCGGCATCGGCATCCTCGTCGCCTGTTTCCACACCGCCGCCGCCAGCGGCATCAAGCTGGTGGTCAGCCATCCCAGCCCGACGGTCTACCGCCAGCTGTGGGTCTCCGGGCTGGTCGGCCTCCTGGGCTGCGCCGAGCCGCCCCAGCAGCGGACCTCGGTGGGCCTGCGCCCGTCCTGACCGGGCGGCGTCATCACTCCCGGCGGGAGATGGTGATGTCAAAACCGTCGGGGGTACGCACCCGGAGCTGATCGCCGAAGTCGCGGCCGATGGCCACCTCGGCGACCGGGTAGCCGGCCCGGTGCAGCCGCCGCTCCAGCTGCTCCAGCGGCATGGCCGCGCCGAAGTGCAGGTCGACGCCCGTCGCCCCGTCGGCGGCCAGCACGAGCTGCACGGTGCCCAGCTGCAGCAGCACCCAGCCGGAATCCGCGCCGCCGTGGATCAGCTCGGCGCCGAGCAGCTCGTAGAAGGCGAGCGAGGCGCCCAGGTCGCTGACGTGGACGACCGGCCGCAGCTGGAGGCCCGGATCGGTGCGCACGACGGCCATGCTCTCCTCCTCGATCGGGTGACGCGCTGTTCAACGACCGATCCCGCCGGTGGGTCGCCCTCGGTCGTTTCGCCGTCGTCGTTTCGCCGTCAGTCGTTGGCCGTGCGCGTTCGGTCTCGGTGCCGGCGGCGTCTCGGCTGGGCCCGCTCGATCTCGGTGGGGCGTCTTGCTGTCAGTCGTTCGGCTGGGCCCGCTCGATCTCGGTGGGGCGTCTTGCTGTCAGTCGTTCAGCTGGGCCCGCTCGATCTCGGTGAAGGTGGCGTCGAGGAACGGCCGGGGCGGGCGCGGGCCGAGCAACTCGGCGGTCAGCAGCGCGGCGTGCCGGGCCAGCACGTCGGGTTTCGGCGGGGGCGTCTCGTCATCCTCGTCGATCACGCCCAGCGCGCCGGCCAGCAGCACCAGCAGCACGTGCGGATCGACCTCGGCCTGCCACCCGGCCGACCGGACGCTGCGCTCGAGCACGGCCCGCACGGCCTCGCCGTCGAGCCCGTCGGGATGGGTGTCTTCCAGCAGGACTCGCACGAGGGTGCCCAGCACGAGCCCGGTCTGCCCCGGGTCGAGCGCGGCGAGATCGCCGGCCGCGGCGGCCAGTGACTCCTCGTCGCGGCGCTGGGCCGCCTCGACGGCGACGGTGGCCGCGGCCGCGATCGGCCGGGCCGGGGACGGCAGATGCCGCCAGTTCTGTTCCATGGCCAGGACCCTAGCCATGCCCTCCGACAGAACCGGCAAATGTCGGGGGGTGCTGGCAGGCTGTCCCCCATGAGTTCTCCACTGCGTGATGCCATCGCCGCCCGGGTCGGCCGCGGCGAGTTCCCCGGCGTGGTCGCTCTGCTCGCCCGCGACGACGACGTCACCGTGCACACCGTGGGCGTGACCAGGTTCGGGGGCGACGTCCCGATGCGCCGCGACACCCCGTTCCGGATGACCTCGATGACCAAGCCGGTGCTGGCCGCCGCCGCGCTGCTGCTCGCCGAGGATGATCGGCTCGACCTCGAGGAGCCGGTGGCCAAGCTGCTGCCCGAGCTGGCCGGTCAGCGGGTGCTGCGGGCGCCCGACGCCGAGCTCGGCGACACGGTCGCGGCGGTGCGCCCGATCATCGTGGAAGACCTGCTCACCTTCACCATGGGGTATGGGCACATCGTCACCCCCGAGGGCATCGACCCGCCCTATCCGATCGTGCGCGCCGCCGAGGAGCTGGGGCTGGTGCTGGGCCGCCCCGAGCCGCGGACGCCGCACGGCCCCGACGAGTGGATCCGCCGGTTCGGCTCGCTCCCGCTGATCCGCCAGCCCGGCGAGACCTGGCTGTACAACGCCGGCACGCTCCTGCTCGGCGTGTTGCTCGCCCGGGCCGACGCCCGCCCGCTGCCCGAGATCCTGTATGACCGGGTGTTCGCGCCGCTGGGCATGAGCCAGACCGGGTTCTGGCTGCCGGCCGACCGGGCCGCCGAGTTGCCGGCGATGTATATGACCGACCCGGCCACCGGCAAGATGACCGAGCAGACCGATTCCGGCCCCGAGCTCTGGAGCCGGCCGCCGGTCTTCCCGTCCGGCTCGGCCGGGCTGGTCTCCATCGCCGATGACTATCTGGCCTTCGCCCGCATGCTGCTCAACGGCGGGGTGCACGGCGGCACCCGGGTGCTCTCGGCGCAGTCGGTGGCCGCGATGACCCGCAACCACCTGAGCCCGGCCCAGATCGCCGACGGCGGCTTCCTGCTGGGCGGCAGCGGCTGGGGCTACGGCCTGGCGGTCACGGTCGCCGACGACGAGGTCTCCCCGCCGGGGCGGTACGGCTGGTCCGGCGGCTACGGCACGACCTGGTTCAACGACCCCGGCGCGGGGCTGATCGCGATCGTGCTCAGCCAGGTCGGCGATCTGTTGTGGGGCGGCGCACTGCAGGAGTTCAACCGCTTGGCGTACGAGGAGTATGGAAGGTCCTGACCAATCCCTGGGGAGGGCGCGATGACCAGTCTCGACGCGGTGACGGCGTGGATCGAGAACTATCGCAAGGCGTGGGAGTCGAATGATCCGCGCGACATCGGCGATCTTTTCGCGGAGGACGCGGCGTATTTCCCGGAGCCGTTCGCGGAGCCGTGGCTGGGCCGGGACGCCATTGTCGACCACTGGGTGAAGATTGCCGACAAGCCCGGCACCACGACCTTCGAGTGGCATCCGCTGATCGTTACCGACGAGCTGGCGATCATCGAGGCCACCACGACGTATCCGAAGAGGACGTACAGCAATCTGTGGGTGCTCCGGCTGGACAATCTCGGCCAGGCCCGGCAATTCACCGAGTGGTGGATGCAGCACCCCAAGAAGTGATTATTCGGCGGCGGCCACCGGGAGCGTCAGGGTCGTGGCGGTGCAGTGGATGGTGTGCCGTTGCGGGCGGTGGAGGTGGCCCTCGCCCGGGGCGCCGGGCAGGCCCAGGTTGCGGGCGAAGCGTGGGAAGGCGCCGCCCGAGACCTGCAGCCGCTTCGGGCGGCGCGGCGAACTTCGGCCCCTCGGGGCCTGTGGTGGTGGCGGCGCCCGGCGCTTCGGGCGGCGCGGCGAACTTCGGCCCCTCGGAGTCTGTGGTGGTACCGGCGCCTGGGCCTTCGGGCGGCGCGGAGAGCTCGGGCCCGTCCGGGGAGAGGCGGCGCATGGCGTCGGTGAAGTTGAGGGAGCGGCCGCGGTCGTCGACGTCGCAGAGGCGGACGAAGACGTCGGCGTACGGCGGATCCACCGCGACCGCCAACGTCAGGGTGGGGCGGCCGGCCACGTCGACGGCGGTCGGGAGCGGGTCGGTGGTGAAGGTGACGACGTCGGGGCGGGCCTCCAGCGGGCCGTTGTCCCTGACGCCCATCGTGCCGGTGAGGGTGCGCCCGCCCAGCGCCGGCGTCGGGTCGGCCGGGTCGTAGACGAAGCTCACGGTCTCGTCGCCGGCGACCGGCCGATCGGGGGTCTGCAGGGTCAGGGTCCGGTCGGCGTGCGGGCGGAAGACGGCCGGAACCGTGTTCGGCGGCCAGGACGTGAGGTCGTGCCAGCGGGATTCACCCGTACGGTGGACTCGCACCGGATAGGCGCGAGCCGTCGACGGGGTGGCGGCCAGGTGCTGGTCGAGCCAGGCGAGCGTTTCCCGGGACACGATCCCGAGGCCGCGGGTGCCGACGTCGAGATGGGTCCACGGCCCGATGGTCAGGCCGACCTCGACCCCTCGCTCGTCGAGCGTCCGGTACTGCTCCAGGGTCTGGTCCAGGAACAGGTCCTGCCAGCCGCTGATCAGCAGCACCGGGGCGGTGACCTTGGCCAGGGCGGCGCCCGCTCGATAGGGCTCCCACCAGGGATCCTCCTCGAGCGGGTGGGACAGCCACTCCCGGTACCAGGGCGCCCGGCCGCGTAGCACCGGGTCGGCCGCCGCGGGCAGGGGCAGGCCTTCGAGGGCGGGGCGCAGCCGGCGCGGGGCCCGGGCCATCACGGCGGCGCGCCGCAGGTAGCCGCCGTCCTCCTGATGGGCGATCTGGTCGCTCCAGCCGAGGAAGTCGCCGAGCGTGAACGAACCGGTCCCGTAGACCGCGGCCCGGAAGTCGTGCGGGGCGACGAGCACGACGGCGGCGCGCAGTTCCGGTGGCGGGTCGATCAGGGCGCTCCACTGTGTCCAGCCCAAGTAGGAGCCGCCGAGGGTGGCCAGCCGGCCGTCGAACCAGGGCTGGTCGCGCAGCCAGGCGACGGTGTCCGGGCCGTCCTCCACCTCCTGGGCCATCGGGCGGAACGTGCCGCCCGAGCCGAAGGTGCCGCGCACGCTCTGGATCACCACGTGGTAGCCGCGGGCCGCGAAGATCCGGCCGTTGAGCAGCGAGAGAGGCAGACCGCGGCCGTACGGCGTACGCACCAGAATTGTTCCTCGCGGTGTGCCCGACGACGGGGCGTAATGGTCGCCCCGCAGGATCACTCCGTCGCGCATCGGCATGCGGACCGGCGCGATCGTGTAGTCGTTGCGGGCCGCGGGCAGGCGCAGCAGCCGGTTGAGGGCGGCATCGGTGACCATGCGTCGTCCGCCGAGCGTCGATTCGGTCATCGGCGTACACCCCCTGCTCTTGATCGATTGTCGGCAGCCGCGGAAAAGGTATTTGATCACGCCGGAATACGAATGTGAATGGCATTCGAGTGGTTCCGATGTGCGATTTTCCCGCCGGACGGGCAGACTGCCACGGTGGAGGTTCGGCAGACGCTCGGCGACCGCTACGAATTGCTCGACGAACTCGGCAGCGGCGGCATGGCAGTGGTGTGGCGCGCTCGCGACGAGGTGCTCGGGCGGCCGGTCGCGATCAAACTGCTCGCCGGGCGATATGCCGGCGATCCGCAGTCCCGTGCCCGCATCCGGGAGGAGGCGCGCGCGGCCGCCACGCTGTCCCATCCGAACATCGCCCAGGTGTACGACTACGGCGAGGCGGCCGACACGGGCACGCCGTACGTGGTGATGGAATTGATCAACGGGCCGACCCTCCAGGAGCGGATGAAGGCCGGCAAGCTGCCGCCGCGCACGGTCTTCCGGATCTGCGGCGAGGTGGCCGCGGCGCTGGCGGCCGCGCACGCGCACGGCCTGGTGCACCGCGACATCAAGATGGCCAACATCATGGTCACGCCGGCCGGCGCCAAGGTCGTCGACTTCGGGATCGCGGCCGCGGCCGGCCCGGCCTCGCCCGAGGAGATGCTGGTCGGCACCCCCGCCTACCTGGCCCCCGAGCGCCTGACCGGCGAGCTGATCGTCCCGGCGTCGGATGTCTACGCGCTAGGCGTGCTGCTCTACCGGCTGCTGGCGGGGGAGTCGCCCTGGTCGGTGGAGAGCACGACGCAGATGCTGCGTGCCCACGTGTACCAGGATCCGACGCCGCTGCCGGCCCGGCCCGGGGTGCCGCCCGCGGTGGCCGATCTGATCGACCGCTGCCTGCGCAAGGATCCCGATGCAAGGCCGAGCGCGACCGAGGTGTCGGCGGCGCTGGCGGATGCGGCCGAGGCCGCACATCCCGATTCGGTACGAGGTGAGGAGGGGCCGCTTCCGCGCATTCCCACACCGGCGGCCGGCGGAGCGGAGGGTCTCGACGCCGAGACGTCGGTGCGGGCGCAGCGGCCACGCTCGGAGTCGGCGGGTTCTGAAGGCCGATCGAGCACTGCCCCGCGAAGGGCGAACGGAACCACGGCAGCCGGCACCGGGCCGATCGGCGACGCAGAGCAGATCGGTGGCGCTGCGCCGGCTGGTGGCGCTGGGCCGGCTGGTGGCGCTGGGCCGGCTGGTGGCGCTGGGCCGGCTGGTGGCGCTGGGCCGGCTGGTGGCGCGGGGCCGGCTGGCGGCGCGGGGAAGGTCGGCGGCGTCGGGCCGTTCGCTGGTTCTGGGCAGGTCGGTGGCGCTGGGCCGTTCGCCGGTGGTGGGCTGTCGGCGGGGGCCGAAGGGGCGCGGAATCGACGTGCGATCGACGGCGCGTCGCATGGGCGTGCGCTCCCGTCGAACGAGCGCTTCGGCGGTGCCGCGGAGAGCCGGGCCGGGGTCTCGCGGGTCGGGAACCAGCGGGCCGGGTCGCTGGCCGAGACCCTGCTGGGGCCGGTCGGGTGGGACAGTCCGGCCAGGTGGGGGCAGGATGGGGGCGGGGCTCGTCGCGTACCGAAGAAGTGGGTTTTCGCGGAGCCGGGGCGGATGCTGCTCGGTGGGACCATCCTCGCGGTGGTGATCGCGGCGCTGGTCGGGCTGGCGTTGGGCGGGCCGTCCTTGGTGAACGGTTCGGCTCCGAACGCTGTGTCGACCCCCGCGGCGGCACCCAGCGTGAGTAACGGTTCGGGGCTGCCGACGGTGAGTAACGGCCCTGCGGTTACCCCGACCGCGGCTACCAGGACGCCGATGCGACCGCCGATCGCGGGGAGCGAGCCGTCCGCCTCGGTCAGCACGGGCGGCGTGCCCGCCGGAAACACCACCTCCGGCCGGGCGTCGGCGAGCCCGACGGGCGGCACCGCCGCGCCGGCCGGAAAGCGGCTCGACTCGCCGGGCGGCTATGCGTATGCGACCTGCGACCAGGGAAAGTCGAAGCTGGCCTCGTGGCAGGCGAACCCGGGCTACTCGGTGGAGAAGGCCGAGCCCGGCCCGGCTCTCACCACGTCGGTCGTCTTCCGGGGCACGCTCGATCGCTACCGGATGACGGTAACCTGCGTGGCGGGCACGCCGACCCCGGTCGTGCTGCCACTCTGAGGAGGACGCGCCGAGGACACGGTTCTCCGAGCCGACATCGCCCCGAGCGGCGGAGGCAGGAGCGGCGGGCCTGGGAGCGGCGCAGGCGGGAGCGCCAGGGAGTCAGACGGCGGCGGCGAGGAGGGCCTCGGCGACCTCCGTGCGGGTGTTGAGCAGCGAGCGCCCCTGACGGTGCGTCACCACGAGCCCGGCCGCTCGCAGCGTCGTCAGGTGCTGCGAGACGCCGCCGGGAGTGATGCCAGTGCGCCGAGCCAGCTCCGTTGTGGACAGCGGCGAGGCCAACTCGGCCAGCAGCCGGGCGCGCCCGCGACCCAGCAGCGCGGTGAGCGCGTCCGACTCGCGGGACGAACGCTCCCACAGGGTGGCTACGCCGCGGGCCGGATACGCCAGCTGCGGCACCTCGCCGGCGGTCACGGTGAGCACCGAGGGCCAGACGAAGACGGACGGGATCAGGATCAGGCCGGCGCCGGACGGCACGTCGGCCGCCGTGCACTGCGGCTGGTCGATGGTCAGCCGACCGGCCCGCCACGTCACGCTGGGGTGCAGGTCGTTCAGGATCGCGGCGCTGCCGTTCTCGGCCAGCCGCCGGGCCCGCCGCTGCACCTCGGCTTCGAGCAGGGCGCGCATCCGTGGCCAGTCCGGAGCGATGGCGACCGCCCAGTACGAAGTGATCTCGTCGGCCAGCCGGGCCAGGCCCGCGGCCGGATCGTCGTAGAGCGGCCCTTCCGCGCGGCCGGCCAGCGCGAGGTGGTGGCGCACGACCCGCGGTGGCGTGGCGCGCAGCCCGTCCAGTTCGCGGTCGAGATCGGCGTCGAGCCCGGCCGGCACCGGGGTGAGGAAGTCGGGCGTGTAGCCGCCGCTCGGCGCGACCAGCCGCCAGAGCAGGCCACCCTCGTCCACGCCCGCCCGCGCCCGCTCGGCCCAGCGCCGGTGCACCGCCGGCACCCCGGGATCGCGCAGAATGCGCAGGCCGGCCAGCACCTCCCACAGGCCCGAGACCGCGAACCGGATGCGCGTCGCGGCCGCCGCCGACAGCCCGATCGTGGCCATTCCGCCTCCGTGGTTTTAGCTGGCGCTGAAACTTTACGCGGCCGCGCCGCCATCGCGAAGACTGAGCTCGTGACCGACAAAGCCGCACTTCTCCGTTCCCTGCACGTCCCCGGCACGCCGCTGGTGCTCGCCAACGCCTGGGACGCCGCCAGCGCCCGCGTCGCCGAGGCGGCCGGCGCCCCGGTCGTCGCCACCACCAGCGCCGGCGTCGCCTGGAGTCTCGGCGCCCGGGACGGCGACGCCCTCGATCGCGACGCCGCCGTGGCGGCCGTGCGCCGCGTGGTGGCCGCCGTGTCCGTCCCGGTGAGCGCCGACATCGAAGCCGGCTTCGGCGGCGACCCGGCCGGGGTCGCCGAGACCATCCGGGCCGTGGCCGCGGCCGGCGCCGCCGGTGTCAATCTCGAGGACGGCCTCCGGCCGGTCGACGAGGCGGCGGCCCGGTTCGCCGCGGCCCGGGCGGCGGCGAACCGCGACGACCTGTTCATCAACGCGCGGATCGACACCTTCGTGCTCGGCAGCGGCGACTTCGCCGAGACCGTGGCCCGCGCCGAGGCCTACCTCGCGGCCGGCGCCGACGGTATCTTCGTCCCGGGCGCGATCGATCCGGAGGTGGTCGGCGCGCTGGTCGCGAAGATCCCGGCACCGGTGAACGTGCTGGTCTGGCCGGGCGCGCCGACCGTCGCCGAGCTCGCCGGCCTGGGCGTGGCCCGGGTCAGTCTCGGCTCCGGGGTGGCCGAGGCCGCGTACGCCGTGATGCGCCGGGCGACCCTGGAGGTGCTTGCCTCCGGCACGTACGGCCCGATCGAGAATGCCATCGCCTACGGCGAGCTGAACGGGCTGCTGGGGGCCTGAGGCCCCCAGCAGCGGGGATCATTCCGCGTAGCGGGTGGGCGGGAACGGATTGTCCGCGGTCAGCGGTGCCGTCTCGCCCTCCGCCTCCTGACGAGCCGTCACGCTCTCGATGTCCTGCTCGTCCTCGTCGAAATCGGGGTCGAACGGGACCGGGTCGTCGGTGGCGGCGGGCACGTCGTTCGGGTCGTAATCGGACACTCCGGCGTCGGCGCGCTCGGCCTCGGTGCGCCGGGCCAGCTCGTCGTCGTCGAGGTGGGCGGGCGTGCCGCCGTGGAACCTACGGTCGCGATGTCCTTCGGCCGCCTCGGTGGTGAAGTCTTCGTCAGCCATCGTCCAGATCTACCACGACGACGTCGATCACGCCCCGGTCGGAAAGTGTGAGGAGAGGAACGTCAGCAGGACCGCGTTGACCATTTCCGCCCTCTTGGCCAGGGCGGCGCGGCCACCCACAGTCGCGCCGCCCGGGCGAGATTCATCGTGGTATCCCTTCCGGGCCGAGTCAACGCCTAAGTTCCGATGACTTTCCGATAGTTTCAGCCGCGCCCGGCTGTTTCTTCTTGCCAAGATCCGATCTGGAAGATCAATTGGTCGCTGAAACTATCGAGGGCTGGACCGGCGGCTGTATACTCAGTATTATCCCCGGTATGAGTATCCGGCACGCCCTCCTGGCCCTGCTGGCCGAGGGCCCGAAGTACGGTCTGCAGTTGCGCGAGGAGTTCGAGTCGCGTACCGGCGAGGTCTGGCCGCTGAATGTCGGGCAGGTCTACACCACCCTCCAGCGCCTCGAACGCGACGGCCTGGTCGAGTCCGACGGCGCGGCCGAGGGCCCGCAGAAGAGCTTCCATCTCACCGAGGGCGGCGCGGGCGAGCTGGCCGAGTGGCTGCGCACCCCGCCCGACCTCTCCTCGCCGCCCAGGGATGAGCTGGTCATCAAGATCCTGGTTGCGGTCCGGCTGCCCGGCGTCGACGTGCACGAGGTCATCCAGGCCCACCGGCGCTTTCTGATCGAGCTGATGCAGCAGTGGACCAGGCTCAAGAACGACGAGGCCGACTTCGATCTGAGCCTCGCGCTGGTGGTCGACGCCGAGCTGTTCCGGCTCGACTCGGTGATCCGCTGGCTGGACGCGGCCGACGGCCGGATCCGCCGGGCGCCCGCCGATGCCCCGGCCGGCAAGCCTGCCGTCGCCCTGCGCCGCAAGATCGGGGTCCGGCGATGAGCGTCCTCGAGATGCGTGCGGTGTCCAAGGTGTACGGCGAAGGCGCCACCGAGGTCGTCGCCCTGCAGGAGGTCGACCTCGCCGTCGACCCCGGCCAGATGGTCGCGGTGATGGGCCCGAGCGGCTCCGGTAAGAGCTCGCTGCTCACCATCGCCGGCAGCCTCGAGGCGCCCACCTCCGGCGAGGTGCTGGTCGGCGGGGGCCGGCTTGCGGAGATGTCCCGCGACGAGCTGGCCCGGCTGCGCCGCCGCTCGGTCGGCTACGTCTTCCAGGATTTCAACCTGCTGCCCGGCCTGACCGCGGTGGAGAACGTGTCGCTCCCGCTCGAGCTGGACGGCCTCGCCGCTCGTCGCGCCCGGGCCGCCGGGGTGGCCGCGCTGGAGCGTCTCGGCCTGGCCGACCGGGCCGGTCACTTCCCCGACCAGCTTTCCGGCGGCGAGCGCCAGCGGGTCGCGATCGCCCGGGCGGTGGTGGGCGATCGCCGGCTGTTGCTGGCCGACGAGCCGACCGGCGCGCTCGACTCGGCGACCGGCGAGGCGGTGATGCGCCTGATCCGGCAGGCCTGCCAGCAGGGTGTGGCCGCGGTGGTGGTGACGCACGACGCGCAGTCGGCGTCCTGGGCCGACCGGGTGATCTTCCTGCGCGACGGCCGGGTCACCGACGGAACCTCTCCGCCGCCCGGTCCCGAGTCCCTTCTCGCGCCGGGCTCGGGGCGGTGACCATGGCGGCCCGGCGCGCGGTCGTGCGCTGGGCGTGGCGGATGTTCCGGCGCGAGTGGCGGCAGCAAGCGCTGGTGCTCGCTCTGCTCACGCTGGCGGTGACGGCGACCGTGTTCGGCCTGGGCGTGGCGGCGAACGCGCCCGCGTCGCCGGCCGCGATCTTCGGCAACGCCGACTACCGGGTCGGCCTGCCGGGTTCCACTCCGAACCTCGACGCCCTGCGGGCGTCCTATCCCACTGCCGAGATCATCGAGCATCGGAAGGTCACGGTCCGGGGGTTGGCAACGGCGCTTGACGTACGGGGGCAAGCGCCGGACGGCCCACTGGGAAAGCCCAAGTTGCGGCTGACCGATGGCCGTTACCCGTCGAGCCCGGGTGAGGTGGCGCTGACTCCACGCGTCGCCCGCCTGCTCGGCCTGCGCATCGGCAGCGTCTGGCAACCGGCCGGCCACTCCTGGACCGTGGTCGGCCTGGTGGAGAACCCGCTCGATCTGCTTGACACGTTCGCCCTGGTCCAGCCGGGCTCGCCGGGCTCGGCCGACCGGGTCGAGATCCTGGTCAAGGCCACCCGCGCCCAATTCGAGGCGGTACACCGCCCGGACGGCTCGGCCGTCGACTTCCGCGACGCCGGCGACGCCTCGGCCGGCGCCCAGGCCGTGCTGATCCTGGCTACCGTCGGCCTGCTCTTCGTGGGTCTGCTCGCCGCGGCCGGCTTCACCGTGCTCGCGCAGCACCGCCAGCGCGCGCTCGGCATGCTCGGCGCGGTCGGCGCCCGGCAGCGCCACTTGCGCCTGGTCACCCAGGCCAACGGTGCCCTGGTCGGGATGGTCGCCGCGACGGTCGGCGGTGTGCTCGGCCTCCTGGTCTGGTTCGCCGGCGCCACCCGGCTCGAGCGCCTGGTCGAGCACCGTATCGACCGGTTCGACGTGCCCTGGCCCGAGGTGGCGATCGCCCTGCTGCTGGCGTTCCTCACCGCGGTGCTGGCCGCCTGGTGGCCGGCCCGCGGCGTGGCCCGGGTGCCGATCGTGACGGCGCTCTCCGACCGGCCGCCGCGACCCCGGCCGGCGCACCGCTTCGCCCTGGCGGGCGTGGTGCTGACCGCCGCCGGCCTGGCCCTGCTGGTCGCCTCGAAACATACCCGCCCGCTGCTGATCATCACCGGCATCCTCGCCACCGCGGTCGGCATGTTGCTGCTCGCCCCGCTCGGGGTGGCGGCGCTCGCGGCGGCGGCCCGGATCTGCCCGGTCGGGCCCCGGCTCGCGCTGCGCGACCTGGCCCGTTATCGGGCCCGCTCGGGCGCCGCGCTCGCCGCGATCTCGCTGGGCACCGGTATCGCGGCGGCTGTGGTGATCGGCGCCGGCGCGGCCCAGGCCGCCGGCGAGGCACCGCCCATCGGCGGCAATCTGCCGCCCGACCAGCTCATCGTCTGGCTCTCGCCGGAGCGGATCTCCGGGCCGGTGCCCACCCTGTCGGCCGAGGACCTGCGGAACACCCAGGCCGGCGTCCAGTCGGTCGCCGACGGGCTGCCCGCGAGCTGGACGCTGCCGCTGGTCGGGGCGCTCGACCCGAAGGCCCAGCCGATGGGCGGTGCGAGCGGGGTCAACGGCAGGCCGGTCGCGGTGCTGGGCATCCCGGAGCCGAGCGCTGGCCACACGAGTTACCGCGGGGACACGATGATTCCGCTGCTGGTCGCCACGCCGGCCCTGCTCCAGCGGTACGGCATCGACCCGGCCAGCGTCGACCCCTCGGCCGACGTGCTCACCGCGCGGACCGACCTGTCCCGCTACGACTTGCTGACCGGCGCCGAGCGGCCGCACAAGTGGCAGCCGGTCATCCAGCGGGTCACGCTGCCGGTATACACCTCCGAGCCGATCGTGCTGCTGACCGACCGCGGGATGCGGAGTCTCGGGCTCACCCGGACGGCCGTCGGGTGGCTGGTGCAGGCGCCGGCCGCGCTGACCCCCGACCAGGTGGACAAGGCGACCACCACCGCGATCGCCGCCGGCCTGAGCGTGGAGACCCGCCCGGTGCTGGCCGACATGGCTCGGGTACGGGCGATCGCGACCGGGATCGGGGTGGCGGTGGCGCTCGGTGTCCTGGCCATGACGGTGGGCCTGATCCGCGGCGAGGGTGCCGGCGATCTGCGGACGCTCACCGCGAACGGCGCCGGCGGCGGCACCCGCCGGATCCTGGCCGCCGCGACGGCGGCGGCGCTCGGCGGCCTCGGCGCGCTGCTCGGCGTCGCGGGCGCCTACGCGGCCCAGATCGCCTGGCACCTCCACCAACTGCACTGGCTCGGCCAGGTTCCGCTGGCGAACCTGGTCGGCCTGGTCATCGGGCTGCCGCTGGTCGCGGCCCTGGGCGGCGGGCTGCTCGGCGGGCGGGCACCGTCGGCGATCGCCCGTACGCCGCTCTAACGGGGGACCCGGAGCCGCCGGGCGACGACCGGGATGATGATCGCGCCGGCGATCAGGTGGGCGGCGGCGAGCACAATCTTGGTGGCGGTCGCGGTGTCCGCCGCCAGGATCGGCGCCGCGAGCGAGAGCACGAGCAGCGGCAGCGTCGTACGCAGGTAGACCCGCCGCGGGTCGCGGGCGAACCGGGCGATCAGCACGAGCACGAAGGTGAACCAGAACGTCACGACCATCGTCCCCATCGCGAACATCCCGACGGTGATCGCCGTCGCGTGCTCCGAGCCCAGGCCGGCGGCCCGCATCGGCACGCCGGCGGCGCGCCAGATCAGCCCCCACACCTCGACGACCACGCCGGCGGCCAGCGCGGCGAGGTAGTTGACCAGCCAGACGGGGCGGCGCGCCAGCAGCGGCGGGGCCGCGATCGCAGTGGACATGAGGTTCCTCCCGGATACTCGGATCGTGTCTTCCGTACGGGACGACGAAGCCGGCCCGGGGTCCTCGACATCGCCATGTCGAGCGGGCCGGTGGCGGCTTCGTCTCTCTCGTGAGAGCACGTCGACCGAGAGGAACCCACGGTGAAATACCTTCTGATGATCTACGGCAACCAGGAGAAGTGGTCGTCCATCAAGCCCGAGGACTGGCCGAGCGAGATCGCCAAGCAGGACGCCTACAACAGGAAGTACGCCGCGACCGGCGAGCTGCTCGCCGCGTACGGGCTGGCCGACGCCGTCGCCGCGAAGCAGGTCACCCGCAAGGACGGCGCCCCGGTGGTCAGCGACGGACCGTACCTGGAGACCAAGGAGTACATGGCCTCGTTCTGCTTCATCGACGTCGAGAGCGAGGAGCGGGCGTACGAGCTCGCCGCCGAGATGCCGTGGGCGGACATCAACCCGACCGAGGTCTGGCCGGTCCTGCACGAGTTCGCGCCCGACATGTGAGCACGCCACCGATCGAGGACCTGCTGCGCGAGCTGGCGCCGCAGGTCCTCGGCGCGCTCACCCGCCGCTACGGCCGGTTCGACGCGTGCGAGGACGCCACCCAGGAGGCGCTGCTGCGGGCCGCCCGCCGCTGGCCGGCCGACGGGATTCCGGACAACCCGCGCGGCTGGCTGGTGACGGTCGCCTCGCGGGTGCTGATCGACCAGCTACGCCAGGAGGACTCGCGCCGGCTGCGCGAGGAGGCGGTCTTCGCCGCGACGCCGCAGTCCGAGCTGCTGGCCGGCCCGGCCGACGGCGGCGCCGACGCGGACCGCGACGATTCGCTCGAGATGCTGTTCCTGTGCTGCCACCCGGCGCTGTCGGTGCCCAGCCAGATCGCGCTCACGCTGCGGGCCGTGGGCGGCCTGACCACGGCGCAGATCGCGGCGGCCTTCCTGGTGCCCGAGGCCACCATGGCGCAGCGGATCAGCCGGGCGAAGGCGACCATCAAGGCCGGCGGCCTCGGGTTCGGCCTGCCACCCGGCGAGGCCGGTGAGCGGCTGCGCGCGGTCCAGCACGTCCTCTACCTGATCTTCAACGAGGGCTACACCGCCTCCTCGGGCGAGCAGCTGACCGGCCCGAGCCTGTCCGGCGAGGCGATCCGGCTGGCCCGCCTGCTGTGCCGGCTGGTGCCCGAGGACGCCGAGACCTCTGGCCTGCTGGCCCTGATGCTGCTCACCGAGGCGCGACGCCCGGCCCGCACCGGGCCGGACGGGGCACTGGTGCCGCTGGCCGAGCAGGACCGCGCCCGCTGGACGCCGTCCCTGATCGCCGAGGGCATCGCCCTGGTCTCCGCGGCGCTGCCCCGCGGCGACGTCGGCCCCTACCAGCTGCAGGCGGCGATCGCGGCCGTGCACGACGAGGCGTCCACCATGGACGAGACCGACTGGCCGCAGATCCTCGGCCTGTACGAGGTGCTGGAGAGCGTCGCGCCGAACCCGATGACGACGCTGAACCGGGCCGTGGCCACTGCGATGGTGCACGGTCCCGAGGCCGGCCTTGCCCTGGTCGCCGTCCTGAAGGCGGACGGCCGGATGGCCCGCCACCACCGGCTCCTGGCGACCCGGGCGCACCTTCGCCAGCTGGCCGGCGACCGGGCCGGCGCCGCCGCCGACTACCGCGAGGCCGCCCGGCGCACCGCCAGCCTCCCCGAGCGGCGATACCTGACCGGCCGCGCGGATGCGCTGGATTAGACCGTGTCGAGCCAGAGCACGATGCCGGTCAGGTTGTGCAGCACGGCCGCCACCCCGGCGCGGATGGCGGCACCGCACCGCTCGGCGGTGAACGTGCCCGGGTCGTACGTGGACGAGGCCCCGAGCCCCTCGCCGCGGAACGACGCGCCGGACCAGTCGGCGGCGGTGAGGTTCGCGGTCGGCTCGGCGACCTCCGCGCCCACCACCAGGAACTGCTGCCCGAGGTGGCCCGTGGTCCGACTGATGTTCACCCGTGCCGTGCAGCGTGCTGTCGCATGTGTCGCCCGATCCGCTCCGCGGTTCTGCTCGCCGCCCTTCTCGGCGCCTTGTTGTTCGGCGCCGCACCGGCCGCCGCGCACGGTTTCAGCTCGACTGTCTACGTGGACGTGGCCAAGGGCGAGGGCGGCCAGGTGCGTACGAAATTAGGTTTGGAATACGACCTGTTCGTCGTCTCGACGGCCGACGCCGAGAAGGACGATCCGCTGTTCCGGGCCGGGACTGCGGCCTTCGACGACCGGGACGACGGGGCGATGGCCGCCGCGGTCAGGTGCCGGCCTTGGCCTGCAAATGGTTCCACCAGAGCCGGCCCAGGTGGCCCGCCGCGACGCCGATCACCCGGTCGGCGATCGGGACCGGGTTCCGGGCCACCACGTCGCGGATCAGGGTGGCCTGGGCGGCCTTCTGCTCGATCGCGACCCGGCTGGTGGTCGACGTGTCGTGCAGGCGGAACGCGGCGAGGCTGTCGACCTGTCCGATGAGGTCGCCGTGGTCCAGCAGGCGTACCCACATATCCAGGTCCATCAGCAGCGGCTGGTCGGCGGAGAAGCCGCCGGCCGCGTCGAACGCCTCGCGCCGGAACAGCACCGAGCCGGGCTCGCCGATCGGGTTGCCGCCGTGCCGGACGATCGCCCGGGCCACCTGCTCGCGGGTGTGCCGGCCGAGCAGCCCGCGCAGGCAGCCGGCGGCGCTGACCGTGGCGCCGTCGACGTCGATCAGGTCGCGGCGGCAGGCCACCAGCGCCGCCGACCGCCGGACCCGCATCGCCGCGACCTGGGTCTCCAGGCAGCGTGGGTAGATCACGTCGTCCGCGCACAGCAGCTTGACCAGCGGCGAGCGGCTCAGCTCGACGGCCCGGTTCCAGTTCTTGGTCATCGGCAGGACGGTCTCGTTGCGCTCCAGCCGGATCCGCGGGTCGGCCAGGCCGCCGATGATCGCGGCGGTGTCGTCGGTGACGCCGTTCTCCAGAACCACCAGCTCGAAGTCGCCGAAGGTCTGGGCGAGCACGCTCTCCACCGTGCTGCGGATGAAGCGCTCCGCCCTGTACGCCGGCACGACGACGCAAACCGGTGCAACCACACCAAAAAGGCTATACGTCCGGCCGTGACGGCGGCGCCGGATCGGACACGATCCAGGCCACGCACCCCCGCGGCACGGCCTGGATCGTATACGATCGGATCGTATACGATGTCTTCGAGCCCGTCCAGAGGAGTCGTCGCATGGCCCCACCACGCGTGCCGGCGGGTGACCTCTCCAAGCACGAGGCCGCGTATCGCACGCTGCGGCAACGCATCCTCGAAGGGCGGTACGGGCCGGGCTACCGGCTGGTGCTCTCCGGCCTCGCCCGCGATCTGGAGGTCAGCCCCGTCCCGATCCGGGAGGCCATCCGCCGGCTCGAGGCCGAGGGGCTGGTCACCTTCGAGCGCAATGTCGGCGCCCGCGTGGCCACCCTCACCGACGACGCCTGGGAGGAACTCGTCGAGATGCTCGCGCTGCTCGACGGGTATGCGGTGCGCCAGGCCCAGCCGATGCTGACGCCGGAGATCCTCGCCGAGGCCGAGCAGATCAACGCGGCGCTGCGTCGCCAGCTGACCGGCGGCATCGACAACGAGGCGGTCATGGCGCTGCACCGCCGTTTCCACCGGCTCATCTATTCGCGCGCCGCCAACACGTACCTCGTCGACGCCTTGGACCAGGTCTGGGACCGGATCGACGCGTCCCGCGTGCTGGTCTCGCTCTACCCGGCGAAACGGCTGGCCAGCGCCGTCGATGAACACGACGAGTTGCTGCAGCGGCTCCGCCAGGAGCGGGTGAACCCGTCCGACCTCGAGCAGTTCGCCCGCTGGCACAACCTCAACGCGGCGGTCACCATCCGCAACGCCCGCGGCCGCTGATCGGCGGCCTGGATGGCGGCGCAACAGCCCTAGAACAACATCATCCGGTACGGGTCCTCCACGCAATCGGCCACGAAGCGGAGGAAGCCCCCGGCCGTGCCGCCGTCGCAGACCCGGTGGTCGAAGGTGAACGAGAGCTGCGTGACACTGCGTACGGCCAGCTCGCCGTCGACCACCCACGGCCGCGGCACGATCCGGCCGACGCCGAGCAACGCCGCCTCCGGGTGGTTGATGATCGGCGCGCCGCCGTCGACGCCGAACACCCCGTAGTTGTTGAGGGTGAACGTGCCGCCGGTGAGATGCCGCGGCTCGAGGGTCCCGGCCCGGGCCGCCTCGGTGTGCTCGCGCAGGGCCGCGGCGAGCTCGGCCAGGGTGCGCTCGTGCGCGTCCCGTACCACCGGCACGACCAGGCCCCGCGGGGTCTGCGCGGCGAAGCCCAGGTGGACGTGCGAGAACTGGACGATCTCCGCCCGCTCGGTGTCCACGAAGGAATGGAGCTCGGGAAAGCGGCGCAGGGCGGCGACGCAGATGCGGGCCAGGAAGGCCATCAGGCTGATCGGGTCGGCGGCGGTGCGGTTCACCGCGGCGCGCATCGCCAGCAGCGCGGTGGCGTCGGCGTCGACCCAGGTGGTCGCCTCGGGGATCTCGGCGCGGCTGCGGGACAGCTTCTCGGCCATCGCCCGGCGCACCCCTCGGAGGGGGATGCGCAGGCCGGCGCTCTCCAACTGGGGGACCGCGGAGATCGCCGCCTCGACGTCGCGCCGCACGATGATGCCGCCGCTGCCGCTCGGGGTGAGCGTGGCGAGGTCGATGCCGTGCGTCCTGGCCAGGCGTCGCACGACCGGAGAGATGACGCGTACGGCGGCTTCGGTCGTTTCTTGTGGTTTTGCGGCCCTGCGCCGGCGCGTCGTGCCGGCGTGCGCGCCACTCGTGCCGTAGCCGATCAGGACGTTGCCCGACCCGCCGCCGTCCACCGCGATCAACGGCGCCCCGACCGCGACCACCGAACCGGCCGGCGCGCACAGTTCGACGACCGTGCCCGCGAACGGGATCGGCACCTCGACGGCCGCCTTCGCGGTCTCCACCTCGACGACGACCTGGTCCACGGCCACCGTGTCGCCGGCCGCCACCCGCCACTCGACGACCTCCGCCTCGGTGAGCCCCTCACCGAGATCGGGCAGCCGGAACACCTCCCGGCTCATGCCGCACCCCCGGCGAATCGAGTGTCGGGCTCGTCGTCGCGCTGCAGGCGGTCGAGCGTGTCCAGGATCCGGTCCACCCCCGGCAGGTGGTGGTGTTCGAGCATCGGCGGCGGGTACGGCACGTCGAAGCCCGACACCCGCAGCACCGGCGCGTGCAGGCTGTGGAAGCAGCGCTCCTGCACCCGGGCGGCGACCTCGGCGCCCACGCCCGCGAAACCGGCGGCCTCCTGCACCACCACGCACCGCCCGGTGCGGCGCACCGAATCGGCCACCGTGGCGTCGTCGAACGGCACGATCGTGCGCAGGTCGACCACCTCGACGTCCCAGCCCTCCCCGGCGGCGGCGTCCGCGGCCTCCAGCGCCACCGGCACCGACGGCCCGTACGCCACCAGCGTCACGTCCCGTCCCGGGCGGCGCACCACGGCCCGCCCGAACGGCTCGGCCCGCGCCGGCAGGTCCACTTCGGACTTCGTCCAGTAGAGCTTCTTCGGCTCGAGGAACACCACCGGGTCGGGATCCTCGACGGCCTCGCGCAGCAGCGAGTACGCGTCGGCCACGGTCGACGGGGTGACCACCTTCAGCCCGGGCGTGTGCGCGTAGTAGGCCTCGCTCGAGTCGCAGTGGTGCTCCACGCCGCCGATCCCGCCCGCGTACGGAATCCGGATGACCATCGGCAGGCCGAGCCGCCCCCGGGTCCGGTTGCGCAGCTTGGCCACGTGCGAGGCGATCTGCTCGAAGGCCGGGTAGGCGAACGCGTCGAACTGCATCTCGACCACCGGCCGGAACCCGCCGATCGCCATCCCCACCGCGAACCCGACGATGCCCGACTCGGCCAGCGGGGTGTCGAAGCAGCGCTCGTCGCCGAACTTGTGGGTCAGACCGTCGGTGATCCGGAAGACGCCGCCGAGCGCGCCGACGTCCTCGCCGAACACCACCACCGAGTCGTCGTCGTGCATGGCGTCGCGCAGCGCCGCGTTGAGCGCCTGCGCCATCGTGGTCGGCGCCATCAGCGCACCTCCGCGGCGAGTTCGGTCTCGAGGCCGGCGCGCTGCTCCCGCAGTTGCGGAGTCGGCTCGCCGTAGACGTGGGCGAAAAGGTCGGTGGGGTCCAGGCTCGGGTCGGTGTTCATCCGGGCCCGCAGTGCCGTCGCGAACTGCTCGGCCTCGGCGGCGACCGCGGCCACGTCCCCGTCGGTGAGGGCACCCCGCTTGCGCAGGTACGCCTCGAGCCGGGCGATCGGATCCCGCTTGCGCCACAGCTCGACCTCGCCCTCGGCGCGGTAGCGGGTGGCGTCGTCGGCGTTCGTGTGCGCCTGCATCCGGTAGGTGTGCGCCTCCACCAGGAACGGCCCGGCCCCCGACCGGGCGTGCCGGACGGCGGCCGACAGCACCGCGAGCACGGCCACCGGGTCGTTCCCGTCGACCTGCTCGGCGGGTACGCCGTACCCGATGCCCTTGTACGCCAGCGACGGCGCCGCGGTCTGCCGGCTCAGCGGCACCGAGATCGCGTAGCCGTTGTTCTGCACCAGGAACACCACCGGCGCGCGGAACACGGCCGCGAAGTTGAGCGCCTCGTGGAAGTCGCCCTCGCTGGTCGCGCCGTCACCGGTGAAGGCGAGCGTGACCCGGTCGGTGCCCTGCCGCCGCCGCGCGTAGGCGAGCCCGGTCGCGTGCAGCGTCTGGGTCGCCAGCGGCGTGCACTGCGGCGCGACGTGGTGCCGGCGTGGGTCGTAGCCGCAGTGGCTGTCCCCGCGCAGCAGCGAGAGCACCTCGACCGGGTCGATGCCGCGGGTCACCAGCGCCACCGACTCGCGGTAGGTCGGGAACAGCCAGTCGTCGTCCTCGACCGCGAGCACGGCGCCCACCTGGCAGGCCTCCTGCCCGTGGCTGGACGGGTAGACCGCGAGCCGGCCCTGCTTGGTCAGCGCCGTGGCCTGCTCGTCGAAACGCCGGCCGACCACCATTTTCCCGTACGCGAGCCGGAGCAGGTCCAGATCCGGCACGGGGTAGGCCGGCCGCGCCCGAACCGCCGTCCCGGCCTCGGTGAGGAACCGGACCGGCTCTCGCGAGGGCAGCAGCGCATCGGGTCCGGAGTCTTGCCGCCGCTGAGTCATCGCCCGCCCCTTCCGCACCATCCGTTGGACAGATGCTCGCCGAGCGCGGTCGAATGGCTCAACAGCCTGGCTGGATTCGGGACGGCTGACCTGTGAGGGAGCTTGCGGTGGACCATTTGTCGAACATTCGGCCGCTCCCGCAGCGCCCCGTGGGACGAACGGCGCCGCCCCTCGACGACGTCGACCGGGCGATCCTGCGCGAGCTGACCGCCGACGGCCGCCTGTCGGTGCGCACGCTGGCCGAGCGGGTCCGCGTCTCCCGCACCAACGCGTACGCCCGCCTGGAGAGACTGACCGCCGACGGCGTGATCACCGGCTTCACCGCCCGCCTCGACCCGGCGAAGGCCGGCCTGGGCACGACGGCGTACGTGTTGCTGACCATCGAGCAGAACACGTGGGAGGCGGTCGCGGGCCGGCTGCGTGCGGTCCCGTACGTCCAGCACATCGCCATGGTCGGCGGCGACGTCGACATCCTGATGCTGGTCCGCACCCCCGACAACGCCGCCCTCCGCGACGTGGTCCTGGCCCAGGTCCAGGCCGTCCCCGGCATCCGGTCCAGCCGCACCTGGCTCGTCTTCGACGAACTCTGACCGTGCCGTGGGCCGGGCCGGGGGCGGACGGGGTGATCGAGGCGACGAGGAACGTCCCGGCGATGATGTAGCCGACGCCTTCGAGGGTGTAACTGACCGCCAGTGCGGGTCGCGTTGCTCAGGCGGCCTTGGTGACCAGCTCGATCAGGGCGTCGGCCGCGGGGGCCGAGGAGGCGGGGTTCTGCCCCGTGATCAGCAGACCGTCCTGGAGGACGTACGGCTGCCAGTCATCGGTCTTGGAGTAGCGACCGCCGAGCTTGGTGAGCTCGTCCTCGACCAGGAACGGGACGACGTCGGTCAACTGGACGGCCGCCTCCTCGGAGTTGGCGAATCCGGTGACCCTGCGGCCCGCGACCAGCGGCGTGCCGTCCTCGTTCACGGTGTGCCGCAAGGCGCCGGGCGCGTGGCACACCAGTCCCACCGGCTTGCCCGAGCGCAGCGTGGTCTCGATCAGCCGCGCGGAGACCGCATCCTCGGCGAGGTCCCACAGCGGTCCGTGCCCGCCCGGGTAGAAGACCGTGTCGAAGTCGCCGGCCGAGACCGAGTCGAGGCGTACCGTGTGCGCCAGCGCCTCGGTCGCTTCCGCGTCGGCCTCGAAGCGCCGGGTGTCGTCGGTCTGGAAACCGGGCTCGTTGCTCTTGGGGTCCAGCGGCGGCTGCCCACCCTTCGGCGAGGCGAGGGTGATCTCCCACCCGGCCTCCTTGAAGCGGTAGTACGGCGCCGCCAGCTCCTCCAGCCAGAACCCGGTCTTGAGGCCGGTGTTCCCCAGCTCGTCGTGCGAGGTGAGAACGATCAGTACCTTCATGACGTACTCCTAACTCAGTAGACCAGTCTACTAGTAGACGGAAGGTGCCTCCACAACCGGGATCGGCCATGGAATGCGGGCCCGCTTACAGGTGCAGAATCCCGCGAGTCATTGCGGTGACGGTGTCGAGCGGCCCCAGGCTGCGATGAATCTTGGCCATCACGCTGGCGCCGAGCCACATGTCATACAGGGCCTGCGCGACCGCACGGGGCTCCCCGTCGATCGAGAGAGACCCATCCTCCAGCCCGCCGGCGATCGTCCGCTCGATGCGGTCGACGACGGCGTCCGTCCCCTCCTTCAGGGCTAGGCGCATCGCCTCGGACAGGTCCGACACCTCGGCGCCGAGCTTCACCGCCAGGCACTTGCCCTGGCACTCCTCGAGGCTCTGCGTCTGACGCCACTGCTCCCAGTAGGCCATCAGCCGCTCGCCGGCCGACTGCCCGGAACTGCCGAGAATGCCGTCCATCTCCGCCAGATAGTCCTCGAAGTAGCTCCGCAGCAAGGCCTCCCCGAAGGCATCCTTCGAAGCGAAGTAGTGATAGAACGACCCCTTCGGCACCCCCGCATCCGCAAGCACCTCGTTGATACCCACAGCCGAGTACCCCTTGCGCGCCATGATCCGCTGAGCGCTGTCAATCATGACCTGACGGGTATCCGTAGTGCGTGTAGTGCTCGGCACGCACCCAACCTAGCGCTCAAGTAGACCAGTCGTCTAGTGCGCCGAGACTCTCGCGGACGGTCTGACCCTCGGCGACCTGGATGAAGGCGCGAACCAGCGGAGTTCCATTGGCGGTGCGCCATACGGGCGCGTATCGCAGGATCGGTCCGTCGGTGATCGGCAGGAAGGTGATGTCATGGCGCAGCCGGGTGGCGGCCGAATACGACCCGACGGGGGAGATGAAGGCGCCGGTGGCGATGGCTGTGAGGCCCTCCTCGAGGGTGGCTACGGAGACTCCGCGCTGGATGGGCCGCCCGGACGGTGTCACCGACGGGGTGTGCATCTCCCACATGTAGTCCGGAATGGGCCCTTCCAGCCACGGCACTGGATGATCGCCGAGATCCTCCATCGCGACCTGGTCCCGGCCGGCCAGTGGATGGCCGGGGGCGACGGCCAGCACCAGCGGCTCGGTGTACAGCTCGGGTCCGACGGCGAGGTCCGGCTCGCGGACGGGTAGCCAGAGCACCGCGACGTCTATCCGCCCGTCGCGCAGCCCGCCGAACGGGTCGGCCGGAGGTACCTCACGCATGCGCAGCTCACATTGCGGATACCGCTGCCGGAACAGATCGAGGACGGCCGTAATTTTCTGGTGGTGGATGTCGTAGGTGCCGATGGCCAGGGTGCCGCTATGTCCGCGCGCGGTGGCGGCGGCCTCATCGATGCCTGCCATGATCTCGCCATAGCCTGCCTCGAGCCGGTCGCGTAGCCGCGCGCCGAGCGGGGTGAGCCGCACGTTGCGGCTGGTCCGTTCGAACAGGGCGCCACCGATCCGGCGCTCCTGCTGCTTGATCGACTGACTGACCCGCGCCTGGGACACCCGGAGCCGTTCGGCCGTACGCCCGAAATGGAGCTCCTGGGCCAGCGTCAGGAAGATCTCGATGTCGCGCAGCTCCACCAGGCCGTGTCTCCCTCCGGTCGCGGCTCGTCCGAATCCCGTGACTCGGCCGCGCAGTGGAGAAGTTTACGGATGGACCCCCGTGCGGGCGTGCACGGCGTCGAACGATAACCGGTGGCTAATCCCGCGGTTCGATCTTTCGCATTGATCCATTCGGGCAGCCCGGTGGATCGTGAGTGCCATGAGCGAAGCCTTGATCGACATCGTCGCGGTGTCGGGCCACACCGGGGTCTCGCGATGGCAGGCTCTGGCGCGGCGCGGCTCCGTGGCCGGGGTGGCCACCATGCGGCCGATCATCCTGTTCAGGCGTGGCTTCCTGCTGCCCGGGGCCCCGGCGCCGAGGCCTGGCGCCGCCGACCTTTCCCTGTACGTGGAGCCCGCGTGGCGGCGTCGCGGGATCGGTTCCCGGCTCCTGGCCGCCGTCCGGGAACAGGCCGTCGTGCCCAGCCTGGTCATCGACGTGATCACGGGCTCGCCGGGGGAGGCCTTCAGCCTGCGGAACGGCTTCCGGCGCATCCGGTCCAGCCGCCATGACCTACTGACCTACGGCGATGTTCACGGTGCCTGGCTGGGAGAGCTGGTCGACGTCGAGCACCCCGGCTACCGCCTGGTCCACTGGACGGGCGACCCGGTCGGCGCACCCCGGGCCGGGGAGTTGCTCCGCGACCCGAGCCGTCCCGGCAGCGCCGTGCTGACCGCTGCGGAGACGGACGGTGACCTGGCCGCATACGTCGTGGCGGTCGTCGGCGCCCCGTCCCCGCGGCGCGCCCGCCAGTACGGACCGGCCGTGTTCGCCGAGCATCGCGGACGGCCGTTGGGCCGCTGGGTCAACGCCGCCCTGATCCAGCGACTGCGTGAGATCCACCCAGAGGTCAACGAAATCGAAACCGACACCGCCGAGAACGACCTCGCCATGCTCGCCGAACGCGAGTACCTCGGCTTCCGCCCCCTCCGGCGAACTCGCCTCTACGAACTCACCCTTCCGTAATTCCGACCTACGCCGTACGCGGAGCCAACGCGCGCGGCTGACGAGAGGTTTGTCATGAATTGTCATCGCAGATCACCGGCGACGCCGTGAAAAGCCGCGACCCGCCCCGAGGCGCCGCTCAGGGAAGCCATGAGCGGCGAGGGCAGATCTCACCCAACGAACACTGTATGCAAGGAGATGAGATGCAATCCAGCAATGGCGGCCTTTCCAAGTCGGGGCTGTCCACCCTGCGTGACGTCCTGGGGCGGCATGTCGAGTCCGGAAGGATTCCCGGGCTGGTCACTCTGCTCAGCCGGGGTGATGAGACGTACGTCGAGGCGATGGGGACGATGGCCCATGGCGGTGGGCCGCCGATGCGCCGAGACACGATGTTCCGGATGGCGTCGACCTCCAAACCGGTCTCGGTCGCGGCGGCGATGGTCCTGCTCGACGAGTGCCGACTGCGGCTGGACGACCTGGTCGAGCCGTGGTTGCCGGAACTGGCCGATCGGCGAGTGCTGACCCGGATCGACGGGCCGCTGAGCGACACGGTGCCCGCGCGGCGGCCCATCACCGTGCGGGACGTGCTGACCTCCACCTTCGGGCTCGGCATGGACCTGACTGTGCTGGGTACGCCCATCATGAGCGCGCTGTTCGAGCGAGGGCTGACGCCGAACCTGCCCGAGCCGATGCCAGAGCCGGACGAGTGGATGCGTCGTCTGGGCGAGCTGCCGCTGATGCACCAGCCCGGCGAGCGGTGGCAGTACCAGATCAGCAGCGACCTGCTCGGCGTGCTCGTCGCCAGGGTGACCGGCCAGCCGTTCGAGACCTTCCTCCGGGAACGCATCTTCGACCCGCTGGGCATGAAAGACACCGGCTTCCACGTATCCGCCGACAAGATCGACCGGCTTCCCCCGCTGTACGCCCCCGACCCGCAGACCGGCGAATTCCACGTGTGGGACGAGCCGGCCGGGGGACGGTGGAGCCAACCGCCGGCGTTCCCGGGAGGCGGCGGCGGCCTGGTCTCCACCGTCGACGACTACCACGCCTACTTCCGGATGCTGCTCAACCGCGGCACGCACGGCGGCGAGCGGATCCTGTCCCGGCCCGCGGTCGAGTTGATGACCACCAACCGGCTGACCCCCGAGCAGAACGCCGCGCGAACCGCGCTGGCCCGGGACAACGTCCACATCTCGTTCGGCCAGGGCCAGCACGGCGGCTGGGGTTTCGGGATGGCGGTACGCACCTACCGAGGCGACTACGCCCCGATCGGCCAGTTCGGCTGGGACGGCGGCAGCGGCGCCTCCACCTACGCCGACCCGCACAACGACGTCGTGGGCATCCTGCTCACCCAGGTCGGCACGTCCGCGCCGAACTCAGCACACGTCTTCCATGACTTCTGGACCGCGCTCTACCAGGCAATCGACAACTGACACCAGCCCGGGCGCATTCCCCATCCCCTCCGGTAAACAAGGAGCACACCACCATGTCCCTCGCCCTCACCGACCAGGACAAGCTCACCCTACGTACCGCCGCATACGGCGCCGTCACGTTACTCGCCGCCGCGGACGCAGCCGGCTCGCCGCACAAGGCCGCCACCGCCGGCTCTATCGCCCTGACCTCCGCGACCGGCCCACTCGGACACGTACTCGCCGAGAAGTCCAAGGTGACGAGCCTGGACGGCAAGTCCGTGGCGGCGATCGCCGACCACGTGCTGCCGGCCCTGACGGCATCCATGATCCTGCTCACCAAGCAGGACCCGGCGGAGGCCGACAAATTCCGCAGCGCCGTCCTCGTCGCCGCCGAAGCGGCCGCCCGCGCCCACAAGGGCGAGCCCGGCCCCACCGTGGCGGAGATGATCCGCCAGATCACCCAGGCCCTCGACGCCGCCTAACGGGAGAACGGCCGGATCCTCCGGCCGGACTCTCTCCCACCTCACGGCTCCTCCGCTGGTCAGACAGGACGCCGTACGGGATCGGCGACTTTTTGTTCTGGTTTTTGTCGTCGCAGCTCACGCGGCCGCGGGTCGGTGGTGGCGCTCCCCTGTTGCGGAGAAAGCGCTTCGCTGAGCGGCGCCATGACCGCGTCTCCGAGCAGGCCGGCCAGCCGGAGGCCGAGCTGTGGCACGTGCACGTCGGCCTTCGGGTGGCCGGCCATCATGAGCAAGGAGGGCGGCGTCAGGAACGGAGGGAGCGCAGACCGGTGCGGATTTCCTCGACCAGGATCGCGGGCTGTTCGAGGGCTGCGAAGTGGCCGCCCTTGGCCGCCTCGCCGTAGTGGATCAGGTTGCCGTAGGTGTCCTCGATCCAGCTTCGTGGCAGGCGCGGGATGTCCTTCGGGAAGACGGTGACCGCGACCGGGATCGACAGCTTCGGGCCGGCGAAAGTGCTCGATCGGTTCTCCCAGTAGATGCGGGCGGACGACGCCGCGCTGTTGGTGAACCAGTAGAGGGATATCGCGTCGAGCATGTCGTCGACGCTGAGGGCGTCCTCGGCGAGCCCCTGGTTGTCGGTCTTCGACTGGAATTTGTCGTAGATCCAGGCCGCCTGACCGGCCGGAGAATCCGCCAAGCCGATTCCGACAGTCTCCGGCTTCGTGCCTTGAAGGTGGTTCGCGCCACCGAGGTCGCCGGTGTAGAGGGCGAGGCTCTCCACGGCGGCGCGCTGTTCGGGCGAGAGGATGTCGGGTATTTGTGCGGGAAAGGCGTATTGGGTGTTGAGATGTATGCCGAGAAGTCCCTCCGGCCGCATGGCTCCGAGAGCGGTGGTGACCACAGCACCCCAATCACCGCCCTGAGCGGCCCACCTCGAGTAGCCGAGACGCTTCATCAGCTCCACCCACGCGCCCGCGATGCGCGACACGGTCCACCCGGTCTGTCTGGGCTTCTGGGAGAACCCGAACCCGGGCAGCGACGGGACGACGACGTCGAAGGAATCGGCGACGTCCCCACCGAACGAGACCGGATCGGTCAGTGGGCCGATCAGCTTGAGAAATTCGACGATCGAGCCTGGCCATCCGTGCGTGAGGATCAGCGGCATCGCGTTCGGGTTCGTGGACCGGACGTGGATGAAGTGGATGTCCAGCCCGTCGATCTCGGTCAGGAACTGGGGAAGACCATTGAGCTCGGACTCGAATCGCCGCCAGTCATAGCCGCGCTGCCAGTAGTCGACCAGAGACCTGGCGTTCTCCAGGCGCACGCCCTGCGACCAGTCACCCACAGTCTCCGGATCCGGCCATCGGGTTCTGGCCAGGCGCTGCTTCAGGTCGTCGATCTCCCGGTCCGGGACCGAGACGGTGAACGGGCGTACGAGGGCCGAGGCCGGCGGCGTCGGTGCGATCATGGCCTTGTTCTCCTCAGCTGGGAAGCACGGCTCAGGCTCCGTTGCACATCTGTGTGCAACCTACTTCGCTGCACACAGATGTGCAAACATGGTGTCGTGCTCGCCGAGTCCGCCCGTGCCCGCGCGATGAAGGAAACACGCGATCGCATCCTCGACGTCGCCCTCGACGTGCTGGGTGAGCGACCCGACGCCGGCATGGGTGACATCGCCTCCGCTGCCGGCGTCGTCCGTCGCACCGTCTACGGCCACTTCCCCTCGCGGCTCGAACTGGTTCGAGCACTGACGGAACGAGCCGTCACCGAGATGACAGCCCTGCTCACCGATGTCAACCACCACGACGCGGGGGCAGACGCGAAGTGGGCCGAATTCATCGCCCGCGTCTGGCCGGTGGCGCACCGCTACCGAGTCCTGCTGGCACTGCGCCGCGGCGAGTACGGTGAGGTGATCCACGGCCTGCTCGGGCCCGTCGACGAACTCCTCGCCGACCTCGTGAAACTCGGCCAGGAAACCGGAACCTTCGCGCGGCACCTGCCGGCGGATATTCTCAGCCAAACCGCCTACGGCGCCGTATTCGCGATCGCGGACAAGCACCTGCCGGACGGGATCCACGGCGCCCGGGCAGCGACGATCACAAGCCTGCTGATGCTAGGAGTTCCGGAAACGCGCGCCATCGCGCTCGTCGACGACCAGCCTTGACGCCCAACACAAGACTTCCGCCAAACCGCCACGCCACCACCACCTCAACGGCCGCCGCGCCGTCGAGCGGGATGCTCGCGATCGCCTTCACCAACCCTTACGTGGGAGCCCGAGGCTCGGCCGCGAGCGCCCCACCGGCCTCGCGTGAAGTTCTGAGGCCTCGACCGCGAGCGCCCCACAGGTTTACCCGGGTTCTGGCATTTCGGCCCCCAGCTAGATATGACCCACGCTCAGGTGACCTTTTCGGTCTCGCGAGCGCCAGCGTTCGTCGGGATCGTGCGGAATCTCGGCGGTGGTGGTGGCTGCGAATCCGTCGTCGCCGCGGCGACCGCGAAGAAGCTCCCGTGCATCCTCGACACCGACGCGCCGACCGTGCCGAACTGGGCCTACGCGCGCTACCTCACGCCCCTCGACCTGCCGCACCACACCGACGCCCGATGCCTACGGAAGGCTTGGTGCCGGGCGGTCGAACCGCCTGGCACGTCGGCCGGTGGGTGCGCGGCTTCTCGCGGTCGCGGGATGTGCCGGCCGGGGCGTTCTCAGTGTTCGAGGGCCGCGGCGGCGATGTGCAGGAGCCGATCGTCGCTGGCCCGGGCGCCGTCCCAGAACGACATGAGGTTGGTGATCTTTCCCCACGGGTCCAGCTCGATCGCGTTGACGCCGCGAGGTACCTGTCCGGTGGCGGTCCATTCGTAGCCGCCGCCGGCGATGCTGCCGACCACGTGCCGCACGGCGGTGCTAGGTCCGGCGAACGGAAGCTGACTGCCGGCGTTGCCGAGGAACGAGGCGATGCTGCGCGGTCCGACGACCTGGACGTGGGAGACCAGGTCGGTGAGGGAAGCGTCCGGTGCGAACAGCGCCGCGGCGTGCGCGGCATCGCCGGCGCGTAGCGCCGCGGCCAGCTCGGCGACGACGCGCTTCAGGCGCGGTGCGGCGGTTTCGCCGACGGTGGATTCCTTGAAGTCCGGTGGGAACTGGTCGTCCGGTAGCTTCACCGCGTCGAGATTGGCGATCCCGTAGTGCCGGCCGTCCCAGTAGTCGACCCAGCGCGCGATCTTGCCGTACTGGAAGTTGACGACGCCGATGGTGCGCAGCTCAGACGGGCCGAACAGCCCCGGGGTGTTGGTGAAGAAGACCACCGCGCTGGTGGAATCTCCGATGATCCGGGTCGGGTAGGACTTCGCCCCGGCCGGCCAGGTCGGCATGTACTGGGCGAACACGTCGTGCACGCTTTGCCAGGTGTAGGACGGCCAGCCGAGGATGGCGTCGATGTAGGTGCACGGCGACTTCGCGAAGTGCGCCATCGTCGCCTCGACGTCGGCCGCGCTCTTGTCCCGGAAGTATGACCCGAACAGACGCGCGACTTCGGGTGCGGCGTGCGAGGTGTCCACCACCGTCGGTACGCCCGGCACCTGCGTCGGTGTTTCGGCGTACGCCGCGGTGCGGGGCAGGATCATCGAGGTGGCTACCGCAGCGCCACCGGCGGCGGCGCCGGTCAGCAGCTTGCGCCGGGACAGTGCGGGCCTCTGGACGTTGTTGATCATGTTAGTGCCTCCTGGCGGTCTCGATGGGGTCGTCCCAGCAAAGGCTCGCGACTGCACCGGCGGGCAGCCGACGGCGTTTACCCTGGGGTTGGTGGCAACAGGTTCAGGCCGGCTTCCGCGCGGCTGATGGCGTCGGCGGCCCACGTGTCGAAGGCAATGGTGTGGCCGGCGAGGGCGGGTTGGCGCAGGACGGCGAGGCTGTGGGTCATGAAGCCGGCGCCGATGACGAAGATGCCCTCCGCGCAGCTCGCGTAGCCGTTCGCCCAGCTTGAGCGGGTTCTGCGGCTCGAGTTTCGTGGGGTTCGGCGGGTCAGGAGCCGAAGGAGTACGGGCCGAAACGGCCCCAGACGACTGCGGCGGCGAGCAGTAGCAGGACCACGTTGACGCCGATGACCTGGGCTTCCTTGCGGCGGGCGTGGGTCACGATGGCGCCGAGCATGATCAGGACCAGGCCGAGTGCGGCGAGTGGCACCAGCACGGGGGCGATGCCGAGCGCGGCGGGCAGGATCAGGCCGATCGCGGCGAGGACTTCCAGGGCGCCGATCAGCTTGACCATGCCGGGGCTGAAGTCCTCGGTCCAAGCCATCCCGGACGCGGCGAGCTTCTCCTTCGGCTGGGTCAGCTTCATCGCGCCGGCGGCGGCGAACGCGGCGGCGAGCACCCCGGCGATGATCCAAAGAACGATGTTCATGAGGCCCTCCAGCCATCCAATTACCTAATGTGTTGAGTGAATTACTTAACGTGTTGAATGACGGCTAGGCACATTTGCTTCAGGAGACGTATGAGTGATCGTGCGGAGCCGCGCTGGCTCTATACCGGACACGTCGCCGAAGTCCGCCAGCTGATCTTCGGCACCCATGAGCCATCCCGGGCAACGGTCGGGTTGCTGGCCGTAGCTTTTGCTGTCCTTGCCTCGGGCCGGAGCCCGACTCGGCCGCGGTCGGGTCCGATGAGGCTAGGGCCGGAGCAGGTGGGCGTTGATGTCGCGGACCCGGTGTCCGAGGTCGGGGATCTCGATTACCTCGATGCCGTGGTGCCGGAGTGTTTCGATGCCGTGGCAGTCGGCGAACAGCAGTGGCTCGCGCAGGGCGAGCACTACCCGGGTGAGGCTGGTGGTGAGGATCAGGTGGGTGCAGGGTGTCGGGCGGGATTTGCGTACGGTGCACGGCTCCAGCGAGGTGTAGAGGGTGACCGGCCGGTCGGTTGGGGTGAGCTTCGCGAGGGCGGCCTCCTCGGCGTGTACGTGGGGGTCGGTTTCGCCGGTGTATCCGGTGGTGAGGACAGCGCCGGTGTCGTCGGCGAGGAGGGCGCCGACGGCGTAGTGGGTGGGTGCGGGTGGTGACAGCCGGGACAGGTCGATCGCCGCGGTGAGCAGGAGGCGGTCGGTGCGGGTCGGTCGCTGGGTGGTGGGGAGGCTCATGCGGGCTCCTGGGTGTGCGTGGCCGGCCCGGTGGTCAGGGAATGATGATCGTTTTGCCGTGGGTGTGGCCGGTCCGGGCTCGGGCGACGGCGGCTGGGGCCTGGTCGATGGGGACCTCGGCGGTGATGCGGACGCGGAGTGCTCCGGTGGCGGCGAGGTCGGCGAGGGTGGTCAGGACCTCGGGGGTGGGCTGGTTGCCGAGGTTGACGGCGCGGATGTCGCGCGCGGCCAGGGCGTCGGGGTCGGTGGCGTAGTTGGTGTTGATCAGGGTGCCGCCGGGGCGTAGCAGGCCGGCCAGCGGGGTGATGTCGCCGCCGGCCGGGGTGACCAGGTCGAGGACGGCGTCGATGCCGCCGGGGTGCAGGGCGGCGACCTGGTGGTGGGTGGGGGAGCGGGTGAAGTCGATGACGGTGTGGGCGCCGAGGTCTTTGAGGTAGCCGGCCAGTTCGGGGGTGCCGGTGGCCAGGATCCGGGCGCCGGTGCGGGCGGCGAACTGGATGGCCGACTGTCCGACGCCGCCGCTCGCGCCGTTGATCAGTAGGGTGTGCCGGTCGTCGAGTTTGGCGGCCTCGACGGCCTGGTAGGCGGTGACGCTCGCGGTGGGCAGGGCGGCGGCCAGCGCGTACGGCAGGATCTCGGGGATCCGGGCGATCGTGCCGTTCTGGTCGGCGACGGTGTATTCGGCGTAGGAGCCGTGGCCGGTTTCGAGGTGCATGAACTGGCCGTAGACGCGGTCGCCGGGCTGCAAGCGGGTGACGCCGGGGCCGGTGCGTTCCACGACGCCGGCGCCGTCGGAGCCCAGGATCAGGGGGAAGGCGTGCGGTACGGCGTCTTTGAGGGCGCCGTCGGCGACCTTCCAGTCGAACGGGTTGACGGCGGCGGCGTGCAGGCGGACCAGGAGCTGGCCGGGGCCGGGCTCGGGCACGGGCAGGTCGGCCAGGGTGGGTTCGGTGGCGAAATCGGTGACGACGACGGCTTTCATGACACTCCTTCTCAGCTGGCCAGGGCCATGGTGTGGTGGGTGTGTTCGACCTTGGCGTGCAGGTAGCGCAGGTTGCTCTCGGTGGCGTGCACGCCGGTGGGCACCGCCTCGGCGACGGTGATGCCGAGGTTGCGTAGCTGCCGTACCTTGTCGGGGTTGTTGGTCAGCAGGTTGAGTTCGGTGATGCCGAGGGCGGCCAGCATTTGGGCGGCGGCGGTGTAGTCGCGGGCGTCCTCGGGCAGGCCGAGGGCGATGTTGGCCTGGTAGGTGTCGAAGCCGGCGTCCTGCAGGGCGTACGCGTCGAGCTTGGAGTAGAGGCCGATACCGCGGCCTTCCTGCCGCAGGTAGAGCAGCACCCCGCCGGCGGTGGCGATACGTTGCACCGCCTCGCGTAGCTGCGGGCCGCAGTCGCAGCGGGCCGAGCCGAAGACGTCCCCGGTCAGGCACTCGGAGTGCATCCGCACCAGCGGGGTGCCGACACCCGGGTCGCCGAGGACGACCGCGAGGTGCTCGGCGCCGTCGGCCAGACCGTGGAAGGTGACCACGTCGGCGGTGACGGTGTAGCCGTCCGCGAAACGCAGCGGGACGGTGACCCTGGTACGCACGGTGGCGGCGGGGACGGTCATCGGGAGCTCCTCGTGATCTCGGTGTCTCGCAAGACAATAGTGCACCAGAAAGCTAACTGGCGAGATAATAGCCGGTGGTATAGTTCACTCACCCGGCAAGACTCGGAGGGGATACCGTCAACCCATGGATGCTGCGACCCAGGCCACCGACGCGGAGAGCATGCTGCAGCATTGGACCGCCGCCCAGGCCGGGTTCCACCGGCTGACCGTCCGGCTGGCCGAGGAGGTCACCCGGCGCACCGGTCTGCCGTCGTCGTCGGTGCAGGTGCTGCTGCTGCTGTTGCACAGCCCGCCCTGGCATTCGGAGCCGATGACCCTGCTCGCCCGCCACCTGGAGTTCTCCACCGCGGGGATAACCAAGGTCACCGATCGGCTGACCGCCGCCGGGCTCATCGAGCGCAGCCCGTGCCAGACCGACCGTCGCGTGGTCCGGGCCACCCTCACCCCGGCCGGTCTCGAGGCCGCCCAGCAGGCCGCCGACATCCTCGCCGAGGCCCTGCGGCGAGACGTCATCGGCAAGATCGGCCCGGAGGATTTCGCCCGGCTCACCGCCCTGGCCGCTGCCGTCGACCCCAACCGCTGACCATGGCCGCGCCGGAACAGCGCCTAATGACGGGATCCGCCCCTCCGCCGCGCCGGATCCGTCTGGGATCGCACCGACGTCCCGACCTGTCGGTGCGGCGCCTCCCCGAGTCTGGCCCCGCGCTCGAGGTCGTTCCGGATCAGCGCCGGACAGATGGCGCAGGGACCGGGTGAGTCCTGCGAGTTCGAGCAACGGCAGTATTTCCATCGGGTCCGGAGTGGGGATCGCCGCGAAGCCCTGGAACCGGTCAGGGTGCGCGGCAACGGCGTCGGCGAGCGCGTCGTTGGCGTGCCGGGCCATGGTCACCGCGTCAGGTGCGGGCAGAAGGCGGGCCGCGGTGATCGGCCTTCCTGTCCGGTGTGACGTTGCGTCGTCACCGAGACAGCCGGCAGGCAACCGGGCGCCCTCTCGGCGCTTGCGCAATTAGTGAAAGCGTCCGAGCCAGAGAAAATGATCGTCTAACGAGTCGGTCGGCTTGGCGGCCGTGAAGTTGGGCGCGTCGTCGGTGCTGCCGGTGCCGTTGTATCGGGCCACGAGCGGGTACGGGAATACCGGACGGGTGCGGACGCCCGGTAGAGCGGCGAGGACCCGTAGCGGCCCTGTGCCGGACTCGACCCAGTTGAGCAGCGGAGTGAGCAGGTCGAACGATTACATGAACAGCCGCGCGAACCGCTCGGCGGCGAGGCCGCCCATGCGGTCCTGGATCGCCTGGTAGTAGGCGACCGTGCCGGTGGGCGTTTTGGGCTGAGTCAACCGGACCTGCCCCGTCTGGACGCGGGTAGCAGGTAACTCGCTTCAACGATCAGCGTACCCGCTGGCAGTGCACAGTTCTGTGACGTGCCCCCGGCAGGAGATGCTCCTGCGCTGTTCCAAGGGGCAGGCAAGCACGTCTTGCTGCGGAAACTCGCTCGTTGACCTCGGCATTCGCACGGAACGAGGTGCGCAGGTTGGTGCCTCGGTGAGGCCGATCGGCACCCCGGATCGCTGACGGTACCCAGCATGTGACCATCGGCTTCCGCCCCGAGCACACCGAGCTGGTCGGGCCCGAGGACGGCGGCAGGCCGATCCAGGTCGACCTCGTCGAGGATCTCGGCTCCGACTCGGACGTCTGTGGGACCGTCGCGCTGGAGGGGCACGACGAGCGCTTCGTGGTCCGGATCGAGTCCCGCAAGACACCCGACCTGGGCGAGATCGCGTACGTCAAGCCTCGCGCTGGCGCGCACCACGCCTTCCACGCCACCACCGGCGAGCGCCTCCCGGACTGACCGGGGCGTCAGGTGTCGAGCAGCGGTCAGGTGTCGAGCAGCTCAAACGCTTCGTCGGCAGACCAGCGGCGGCTCGACAGGCCCTGCTCGTGGTGGTAGCGCAGGTACGTGTCCAGCGTCGTGCGGTTGGCGGCGATCCCGTACGGCCACCAGTCGTGCGGCAGCAGCCGCTCGTTGCGCTCGACGAGGGCGTTGGTCCACGGCTGCATCTGCTGCACCTGGTACAGCCGCCGACCCTGCCGGTACCGCTCGGCGGCGACCTCCTTCGCGTTGAGGAACGCGTCGTACACGGCGCGCGCCAGCCCAGGGTGGGCGGCGACCAAAGCCCGCGGCGCGACGACCGCGTGCATGATCGGGAAGATTCCGGTACGCCGGTAGTAGTCGCGTTCGAGCTGCTCGTACTGCGGGAAGAGCCGCCGGATCGCGGGGGAACCGTCCAGGAAGGGTTGCGGGACGTTCGCGGTGAAAAGCGCGTCGATCTCGCCGGTCACCAGCATGTCGCTGAGTGTCTTGCCGGCCGGCGCCGCGGTCACCTCCACCTCGCGCGGGTGCGGGTGGGTGGTGAAGGGGAAGGGTGGCATGGGCCGGTCGAGTCCGCCGATCACCCAGCGGTTCTTCTCGGGGCGGAAGCCGTACTCGTCCATCAGGATGCCCTTGGCCCACACGCCGGAGTCCTGCCCGTACACGCCGAACTCGCCGATGGTCCGGCCCACCAGGTCGGCCGGGTCGGCGATGCCGCTGCCGGCATGGACATAGACGCACGAGTGCCGGAAGACTCGGTTGGGAAAGATCGGCAGGGCTACGTACGGCGCGTCGTTGTCCAGCGTACGCAGGTAGAACGTCAAGCCGAACTCGGACACGTCCGCCTCGCCGCGCAGTAGCAGCTGAAACACGTCGGGGAGCGTCGCCGCGGTCGCCATCGTGACCGACCGGGGCCCGCCGACCTTGACGGCGCCGTCGAACAGGGCTCGCGTCGTGTCGTACTCGGCGGCGGCGACGCGCAAGTCGAGATTCTCCATACCGGCCTGATTGCCCCGCACCGTTATCGGCTACCGCACGCGGGTACGTGAGCAGCATGACTACGATCACTTCTGCGGCGACCGACCTGCACACGGTCGAACAACTCGCCGCCCAGCTGCGGGTCGACGCGATCCGCTCCTCCACGAGCGCCGGCTCCGGCCATCCCACGTCGAGCATGTCCGCCGCCGACCTGCTCGCCGTGCTCGTCGCCCGGCACCTGCGCTACGACTGGGACAACCCGTCCGCCGCGGGTAACGACCATCTGATCTTCTCCAAGGGCCACGCGTCGCCGCTGCTCTACGCGGTGTTCAAGGCCGTCGGCGTGGTGTCCGACGAGGAGCTGATGACCGGCTACCGGCGCTTCGGGCAGCGTTTGCAGGGCCACCCGACCCCGGTGCTCCCGTGGGTCGACGTGGCGACCGGTTCGCTGGGTCAGGGCCTGCCGGACGGGGTCGGGGTGGCGCTGGCCGGCAAGTGCCTCGACCAGCTGCCGTACCGCGTCTGGGTGTTGTGCGGTGACAGCGAGCTGGCCGAGGGCTCCGTCTGGGAGGCCCTCGACAAGGCGTCCTACTACCGGCTGTCCAACCTGGTCGCCATGGTCGACGTCAACCGGCTCGGCCAGCGCGGCGAGACCGAGCTCGGCTGGAACCTCGACGCGTACGCGGCACGCGCCGAAGCCTTCGGCGCCCGCGCGCTGACCATCGACGGCCACGACCTGACCGCCATCGACGAGGCCCTCGCCGCCGCCGCGACCGGCGCCGACGGCCGGCCCACCGTGATCCTCGCCAGGACCGTCAAGGGCAAGGGCTTCGCCGAGGTCGAGGACAGCCCCGACTGGCACGGCAAGCCGCTCCCGCCCGACATGGCCGAGCGTGCCGTCGCCGAACTGGGCGGCCCCCGGCAGCTCACCGTCCGCGGCCCCCGCCCGGAGGCCGGCCCTGCCTGGCGAGCACAGCCGGTGACCACCGCAGCCACCGAACCGGTCACGTACGAGATCGGCGCGAAGGTCGCCACCCGCAAGGCGTACGGCGACGCGCTGGTCGCCCTCGGCGCGCGGGACCCGCGGGTGGTCGCCCTCGACGGTGAGGTCAGCAACTCCACGTACGCGTCCGAGTTCGCCGAGGCCTACCCCGACCGGTACTTCGAGATGTTCATCGCCGAACAGCAGATGGTCGCCGCCGCCACCGGCCTCGCCGTACGCGGCTACCGCCCCTACGCCTCCACCTTCGCCGCTTTCCTGACCCGCGCCTACGACTTCATCCGGATGGCCTCGATCAGCGGCGTCGACCTGCGCCTGGTCGGCTCGCACGCCGGCATCGAGATCGGCCCGGACGGACCGTCCCAGATGGCGCTGGAGGACCTCGCCATGATCCGCGCGGTGCACGGCTCGACCGTGCTCTACCCCGCCGACGCGACCAGCACAGTCGCGCTGACCGACGCCATGGCCGGCACCTCCGGTGTCAGCTACCTGCGGACCACCCGCGGTGGTTACCCGGTGCTGTACCCCGCGGGCGAGACCTTCCCGGTCGGCGGTTCGAAGGTCCTCCGCGGCGGCGACCACGACCAGGTCACCCTCGTCGGCGCCGGCGTCACCCTGCACGCCTGCCTCGCCGCGGCCGACACCCTCGCCGAGCAGGACGTCGCCGCCCGGGTCATCGACGCGTACTCCATCAAACCGCTCGATTCCACGACGCTCGCCGCGGCCGTGCACGCGACCGGTGGGTGCATCGTGGTCGCCGAGGACCACCACCCGGAAGGCGGGCTCGGCTCCGCCGTCATCGACAGCCTGATCGACAACGGCATCACCGACCTGCACGTCACCCACCTCGCGGTCCGCGGCATGCCCGGCTCCGGCACCACCGAGGAACTCCTCGCCTGGGCCGGCATCGACGCCGAGCACATCGCCGCCGCCGCCCGCCGACTCCTCACCGACAAGTGAGCAGCTTCCGTTTCAGCATGGAGGCTCCAGGCGCGGCGTAGTCTCGTTGCCGCTCGGCCCATCCGCTCGTCGATGTTGGCGGTCGCACCCGGGTTTCCATGTCGTCTTTCAATGTCGTCGCAGATCGGCCGGACCGCGTCGGTGCCATTGCCCGCGGGGGTCGTCGGAGGTTCCAGCCCGGGCCCACGTCCACGGGCAGGCTTGCCCGCAAATACCGACGAAACGACATGGGGTACCTCGCAGCGCCGCCAGGCATGTGATGACGAGATCCGGGAAGGACCCGGCCACATCGAGGTCAACGCCAAGCCCGTCGCATCGACCGAGGTGTCCACGCCCGACCGGCCAACGCGGAGCTTCCCGCGGCGGGCGGTCGGCTCGCCGGCCACTACTCGCGCACGCCGTGCAGCACGTTGCGCACGACAGCGCGGGCGAAGTCGTCGGTCAGTGGCTGGTCGGGCATCATCTGCCGGTACAGGCAGGCGCCCCACAGTTGGTCGATGAGCACGTCCGGGTCGGCGTCGGGCCGGATCTGGCCGCGCTGTTGGGCCGCGCGCAGGGCGGCGAGCCCGACGGCGCGGCGCGGGCCTGAGTAGGTGTGGTGCAGCACGGCGGCGAGTTGGGCGTCGGTCTGGGCGGCGCCGATCAGTTCGGCGAGGACGCGGCCGGCCCGGGTGTCGCGCAGCAGGTGGACGTAGGTGAGCAGCTGGGTGGTCAGGTCTCGCTCGATGTCGCCGGTGTCGGGCACGGTCAGCGTGCTGCCGATCGTGGTGGCGTACCCCTCCAGGGCGAGCGAGCCCTTGGACGGCCACCACTTGTAGATCGTCATCTTGCTCGCGCCGGCCATCGCGGCGACGCGCTCGATCGTGAAGGCGCCCATGCCCTCTGTGAGCAGGAGCCGACCGGCCGCTTCGAGGATGTCCGCTCGCACCTGCGCATGCGACCGGCGCCCGCGGCCTCGGCGCGGCGAAGCAGCGATGGGGGTGACCATCCAACCATGCTGCCCGAGTGGACGGTCCGTACACAACGTGGTTGGGTGGACGGAGCGTCCAAATCTGAATCCTGGCCGATCTTCGACAGGAGGAAACCGATGAAGGTCTTGGCAGTGGGTGCGGCCGGTTCGAACGCGGGATCGGTGGCGCCGGAGCTGGTCAAGCGCGGCGTCCAGGTGCGTGGCCTGGTGCGCGATCGGAGCCGGATCGAGAAGGCGCAACGCGGTGGCGTGACCGAGACGGTCGTGGCTGACCTCGCCGACCTCGACGCGATCACCCGGGCGTGCGAGGGCGTCGACGGCGTCTTCGGAATCATCCCGGCCTTCGCCGAGGACGAGGCGCGCATCGGGACCAACATGGTCGAGGCGGCAGTGCGCGCCGGTGCCCGCAAGTTCGTGTTCTCCAGCGTGTACCACCCTTCGACGTCCGCGCTGTCGAACCACCGCAACAAACAGCCGGCCGAGGCCGCCCTGTACGACTCGTCCCTCGACTTCACCATCCTGCAGCCGGCGATCTTCATGCAGCAGCTCGCCGGGCTTTGGCAGTCGGCCCGGCAGACCGGCAGCATCGCGATGCCGTACTCGACCGAGTCCCGAATGGCCTACGTCGACTACCGCGACGTGGCCGAGGTGGCCGCGGAGGCGTTCGTCACCGACCGCTTCAACGGCGGCACGTTCGAGCTGTCGTCGCCGGGCACGTACAGCCGCAACGACCTCGCCGTCCTCATGAGCGAGACGCTCGGCAAACCGGTCACGGCGCAGGCCCCCGACTTCGATGCCTGGGCCGACTCGGCCCGGATACCGCACGGCCCCATGCGTGACGGGCTGAAGGCCATGAACGAGCACTACGACCGGCACGGCTTCCCCGGCGGCAACGCGCTCGTGCTGACCGCGATGCTCGGCCGGCAGCCGTGCACGGTACGCGGGTTCATCGAAGAGCTGGCCCGATGAACACAGCCGAGATCGGCGGTGCCCAGGTCGGCTACCTCAGCGGCGGAGACGGCCCCCCGGTCGTCCTGCTGCACGGCTGGCCCGAGACCTCGCGGGCCTGGCTACCGGTGCTGGAGCCGCTCACCCGCGCCGGCTACCGGGTGATCGCCCCGGACTTGCGCGGTACCGGCGATTCCGAACGGGCGGCGGACGGGTACACCAAGGATGACCAGGCCCGGGACCTGGGCTGCCTGCTCGATGAGCTCGGCGTGCGCGAGCCGATCCGGCTCGTCGGGCACGACATCGGCGGCATGATCGCGTTCAGCTTCGCCCGGCTCTACCCGGACCGGGTCGCGCGGCTCGCCCTCATCGACCTCGCACTGCCGGGCCTGGGCTTGGAACAGGCGATGGACGTGGCCTCCGGCGGGCTGTGGCACTTCGGGCTGTTCATGCAGCCGCACGTGCCGGCGATGCTGCTGGACGGGCACGAGCCGGAGTTCTTCCGCTGGTGGTTCGCCGCTCAGGCGGCCGCACCCGGCGCGGTCCCCGATGCGGCCGTCGACGCGTACGCCCGGGCCTACACCGGCCGCGAAGCGCTGGACGCCGCATTCGGCCACTACCGCACGCTGCTCGCCGATGGCGAGGCGAACCGGGTCTGGGTGACTTCGGGCGCGACGCTGCCGATGCCGGTGCTCGCGGTGGGCGGCGAGCGTTCGGCCGGCGGGCGCCTGGCCACCGCACTGCATGAGGTCGCACCCCAGGTACAAGCCGTCACCATCGCCGATTGCGGGCACTTCGTGATGGAAGAACAACCTGCCGCCCTGCTCGCGGCGCTCACACCGTTTCTGGACCCGAAGGAGCAGCAACCATGACCATCCCTGCTGACGACCCGGCCCGCGAGCTCGTCGTCACCGACGCCGACGCGCCCGGCGCGATCCACATCGCACTTGCCGGCGACACCTACACGATGCTGGTGACCGGCGAGCAGACCAACGGCGCCTACTGTCTCATCGATATGCACGTGCCCGACGGTGGCGGCCCGCCGCTGCACCGGCACGACTTCGAGGAGATGTTCACGATCCTCGACGGCGAGATCGAGTTCATCTTCCGCGGCACGACGAGCACCGCGACAGCAGGCACGACCGTCAACATTCCGGCCAACGCACCGCATCACTTCCGCAACCGTTCCGGCCGGCCGGCCCGGATGCTGTGCGCGTGCACACCGGCCGGACAGGACGAATTCTTCACGCGCTGCGGAGACCGCGTCGCCGGCCGCACCGCACCACCGCCCAGCCTCACCGACGACGAGATCAACGAGCGACAGCAACGGGCGATCGAGCTGGCGCCGCAGTACGCCACCGAGATGCTGCCCGACAACGGCAGCTGAGCGGCCAACGGCAAGGCCCCCGGACCGACAAAGACGAAGCGCCCCGATGCGAATGTGCCATCGATGCTGCCATAGGCCAATCTTTGGCCTATGGCTTCGCGACCGGGCAAGGCCGCGAAGCGCCGGAACCCGCAGGTGCCCAAAGCCCTGTTCACGCAGCTCAAGCAACATGAATGCCGCAGATGACCTTGGGTGGCCTGCGTGACCGCGGCTAATACACCACCGTCAGACGAAGCGTCGTCCCGCGCTGACGGATCCGGTCTCAACTCAGACCAACCTGCGCGTCCCGGACGGCCTACGGGCCGTAGCAAGCGCCAAGCGCCGCTACACACCGTCGGCAACGTCACCGGGCAGCAACTGTGGCCGCTGGCCCCGTGAGGCGGGCGAAGATCTGCGGGCTTGTCTCCGGCTTCGCGGAGGCCGAAGCGGATAGCTGGCTTCAACCACCAACGTGCTCGCTGGTACTGCACAGTTCTGTGACGTGCCCCCGGCAGGATTCGAACCTGCGCTTTCGCCTCCGGAGGGCGACGCTACAACCGACCGCCTACAGGGTGTTGTGACCCGGGAGGGATCAGCTGCGGCGTACGGCGTTGATGGTGTGGTTCAGCGTCGGAGCGAAACGGGTTATCTCCGCCTGGTTGATCCCGTTGCGGCGCGCGACCGACTCCCAGCCCTCGGCGGCTTCCGCTACTTCTCGGAGGACGGCGCGCGCCTGGTTGTCGGTCAGGCCGAAACTCTCCGCGTACAGGAGGAGCGCGTTGACCTCGTCGACCGGCCGGGTTGCCCCGCCGACGGTGGTTACGCGCTCGGCCGCGAGTTCCGGGTTCGGGTTGACGTCGAAGGCGGGCGCCAATCTCCAGCCGGAACCGTGACGCAAGAATCCGTGGTTCCGAAGGTGGTCGTCAGTGTTGTGAATGGCGATGGAGAACGCGATCCGTCTCCACAGCTGGCGGAGGTCGGCGACGGCTGCCGAGCTGTTCTCAGGGAGCACCTCGGCGATCTCGGTGTAGTCACGGGACTGCCCGTCCTGGGCCTCCAGCAGCGTCATCGCACTGATGTATCCGACGCGGCGGGCACCCTCTCGATCGAATCGGTCGAGCAGGAGCACGGGGCTGCCGTCGACGCCGACCAAGCGCCGTCCTGGGACGGGGATCCCCGCGGATTCCGCCAGATCAAGGGCGGTCTTCTCCCATGCGATGACGCTCCAAGCGTCGCCGTGGTGGGGGAATTTCGCGATCAGGAGGCGTTCGTCGTCGCGTACTGACGCTTTGGGGCGGGCTCCGCCGAGCGAACCCGTACCGGCATCCAGTAGCGTTTTGATGGCATCCAAATTGTCGGGATCGTCGTGGGCGACGGTGTTGGCGGCATGGAGCAGCGCGGGAAGGGCGATGAGCTTCGGTACGTCCGGCGCGGGGTGCTGGAACACGTCGTCGGCATCTGTCTTGAAGCGCAGCGCCCCCTGTCGGGTCTCATCACTTACTCCGAGCAGGTAGTCCCGGTCGTCCAGGGCCGGCGCGACCCGGCCTTCGGCGACTGCCTCGGCCCGCAGGCGCTTGGCGATCAGATTTCGGCCCCAGCGGTCGGGTGCCGCGTCGCTGAAAGCGCCGGGGAGTCCTTGCGGTAGCGGCCAGGATCCCGTTGTGAGGCGGAGGGCAGGGTCGATGGCGTACGCGCCAGGCAGCGCTATGTAGTCGCGATCGTAGGAAAAAGTCGCGGTCAGCCGGCCCCGGCGAAGACTGAAGTAGGCCTCCCCGGTAGCAATGGTTCGGCCTCCGATCTCGGTATAGGCGCGGACTCGGCTCACTGGCGTACCCGCCTAGGCAATGCCTCGTCGGCGCGGGCGCGCCCGAGATCGGTCTCATATGGATCCGTCGCTGCCACCAAGGCGTCCAACACGCCCAGGGCCCGGGCGACGCTCAGGAAGGCCCGCAAGCCGACACCGGTATCTCCGGTTTCGATCCGCCGCAGCGTGGTCCGCGATATCCCGGCCCGCTCAGACACCTGTTCAGCGGTGAGCCCCTGCAGCTTCCGCCAAGCCACGAACTGCTCCCCGATACTCCGGGCAGCTCCGCTCACCCGAGCAGAGGGCCGAGGCATGACCGCCTCCTCTAAGTTACGGTCAGGATACTAACCACTATACAACTTAAAGACCAGCATCGTGACCATTAAGTCGCAACGCCTGACCGCCACAAGACCAGCGCTGACGACGCACCGACCCCCATCCAGCCAGGCCCGGCAACATCCATTGAGCCTCGCGCACCCACCGGAGCCGCCACCCGGTCATACCTGGGCGCCAGCATGCACCACGACGGCGTGAGCTTTCCGCGAACAGGTATCCCGCGCGGTCTTACGTGGGGGTCTGGGGGCTCGGCCCCCAGGTCAGCATGCACCACGACGGCGTGAGCTTTCCGCGAACAGGTACCCCGCGCGGTCTTACGTGGGGGTCTGGGGGCTCGGCCCCCAGGTCAGCATGCACCACGACCAGGCGAGGCGAGACGAAGTCGAGCCGAGCACAAACCCCCTGAGTGGTGCCCCCGGCAGGATTCGAACCTGCGCTTTCGCCTCCGGAGGGCGACGCTCTATCCCCTGAGCTACGGGGGCTCAGTGGTTCAGAAGCCTAGCAGGGACCTCTGAACCACCGCCAACGGGGTTACTGCTTGCCCTGGATCTTCTTGAGCAGGTTGTCGATCACGGTGATCTCGCCCTGCTGGGAGGTGACCATCGTGCCGGCCAGCCACTTCACGTCGCTGTTGTGGGAGAGCTTCACGGCTTCCTGGGCCATGTGGATGCCGCCCAGGTGGTGCTGGCGCATCAGCGTGAGGTACTCCACGTTCAGCTCTTTGCCGGTGGCGTTGCGCAGGTCGGCCAGCTGCTCGGGGGTCGCCATGCCGGGCATCAGGCCGTTGACGACCGAGCCGGCCGAGTCGGGCATCCAGGCCATCGGCTGCTGGGTGCTGGTCAGGCTGAGGTGCCAGTCGCGCAGCCAGGCCTGCATGTAGCCGATCTGGCCGTGCTGGGTGAGGGCGATGTCGGAGGCCAGGTAGACGATTTCGGGATCGTCGGACTTCTGGTGGACGATCATCGACATCTCGACCGCCTGGGCGTGGTGGACCGCCATGTCGCGCAGGAAGCCGGCCTCCACCGAGTTGTCGCCGGGCGTGCTGAGGCGGGGTGCCACGAAGCCGATGCCGAAGCCGAGCAGGGTGCCGACGAGCAGCGCGGCGATCACCAGGAGCCAGTTGCGGCGGCCGCGGGCCGGGGCCGGGACGTCCTCGGGGTCGGCGGCCTCGGCCGCCGTCCCCGCGTCGGTGGAGGTGGTCATCACTTGCCGTTGTTCATGCTCGTGCCGTTGGCAGCGGCGGTCACCGGGCCGGTCGTGGTGTTGCCGCCGGAGCAGGAGACGCCGGGCTCCATGGCCGCGACGACCCGCGTGTCCTTGATGAACTGGTCGATCCGCGGGTCGTTCACGTCGTCGACCTTGAGCTGGTAGCCCCAGACCTGGACCGAGACGTTCTTGTCGAGGCCGGCGTACGGCGACATGAGCGTGTAGTCCTTGCCCTGCACCTTCTTCGCGAGGACGGCGACCTGGTCGGCGGGCAGGCCCTGCTTGTACGTGACCCAGACCGCGCCGTGCTCGAGGCTGTGCACGGCGTGCTCGTTGGCGATCGGCGCGTCGTACACATCGCCGTTGCAGTTCTGCGGTGTGGGGTTGTGCGCGCCGCCGACCGGCGGGCTGGTCACGTAACTCAGCGTGCCGTCCTTGTGGCTGCGGTCGTCGATCTGCGCGTTCTTCTGCGCGCGGTAGTTGACCACGCCCTTGATGTCGGCGACCTTGTCCTCCCAGCTGCGGGAGCCCTGGACGACGCTGTAGACGCCGAAGCCGATGATGGCCAGGGCGACCAGCGCGACGGCGCCGATCACGAGCATCGGGCCCATGCTGCGGCCGCCGCTCACCTTGACCGGCGCGACCGGCTTCTTGCCCTTGCCGCCGCCGGCCTTTTTCGCGGGCGGGCCGGCCTTCTTCGCGGCGGCGACGGTCTTCTTCGCCCCACCGGTGGGCGGCTTGCCCTGACCGGTGGTCTTGCCGACCTTGACAGAGGACGGGACCCGCTCGGGACCCGGCGTACTCATGCTCATCGTGCCTCGTCGATTCGTTGTCAGCGGAAGGGCGGGGCTCGGGTGGCCGCCGAGTGCGAAAGTCTACCCCCGATAGCATGGTTGGGTGACTCCCGCCAACCTTGCTGCCACCGTTCTCTCAGCTGCTCGTGCCGTGTTCGAGACGCGCGGCCTCGACGTCTCCACGCTGCCGGAGACGACGACCATGGAGCGACCGCGCAATCCTGAGCACGGCGACTACGCCTCCACGCTCGCCCTGCAGCTGGGCAAGAAGGCCGGGGTGGCGCCGCGTGAGCTGGCCGCGGCGCTGGCCGAGGAGCTCACCCAGCAGCCGGGGATCAAGACGGTCGACGTGGCCGGCCCCGGCTTCCTGAACATCCGGGTGGACGCCGCCGCGGTGGGCACGCTGGCCCGCGACATCGTGCTCGCCGGTGCGAATTACGGACATTCGGAAACGCTGGCCGGGGAGCGGATCAACCTGGAGTTCGTCTCGGCCAACCCGACCGGGCCCGTACACATCGGTGGGGTGCGGTGGGCCGCGGTGGGTGACGCGCTCTCCCGCCTCCTGCGCGCCGCGGGCGCGCAGGTCGGCACCGAGTACTACTTCAACGACGCCGGGTCGCAGATCGATCGCTTCGCGAGTTCCCTGTACGCGAGCGCCAAGGGCGAGGCCGCCCCCGCGGACGGCTACGGCGGCGCCTACATCGCCGAGATCGCCACCGCGGTCCGGGCCGAGGCGCCGGCGGTGCTGGAGCTGGGCGAGGCCGAGGCGCTCGAGGTGTTCCGCCGGGTCGGGGTCGACCTGATGTTCGCCGAGATCCGCCAGTCGCTGACCCAGTTCGGCGTCACCTTCGACGTCTACTTCAACGAGAAGGACCTGCACGACCGGGGCGAGCTGCAGGAGGCGCTGGACCGGCTGCGCGCCCAGGGGCACATCTACGAGGCGGACGGCGCCACCTGGCTGCGGACCACCGAGTTCGGTGACGACAAGGACCGGGTGCTGCGCAAGTCGGATGGCGACTGGACGTATTTCGCCGCCGATTGCGCCTACTACCTGGACAAGCGCAAGCGCGGCTTCGAGCGCATCGTGATCATGCTGGGCGCCGACCACCACGGGTACATCGGCCGGATGAAGGCGATGGTGGCCTGCTTCGGCGACAACCCGGAAACGAACCTCGAGATCCTCATCGGCCAGCTGGTGAACCTGGTGCGGGACGGCCAGCCGGTGCGGATGAGCAAGCGGGCCGGCACCGTGGTGACGCTGGAGGACGTGGTGGACGCGATCGGCGTCGACGCGACCCGCTACCAGCTGGCCCGGTTCTCCTCCGACTCGCCGATCAACCTGGACGTCGAGGAGCTCACCCGGGCGAGCAACGACAACCCGGTCTACTACGTGCAGTACGTCGCCGCCCGTACGGCGAACGTGGCCCGCAACGCCGCCGAGGTCGGCCTGGCCCGGGGCGACGCCGCCGGGTTCCACCCCGAGCTGCTCACTCACGAGAAGGAGAACGAGCTGCTCAAGACCCTGGGGGAGTACCCGGCCGTGGTGGCCCGCTCGGCCGAGCTGCGCGAGCCGCACCACGTCGCGCGGTACCTGGAGGAGGTCGCCGGCACGTACCACCGGTTCTACGACAAGTGCCGGGTGCTGCCGCTGGGCGACGAGCCGGTGACGGATCTGCAGCGCGCGCGGCTCTGGCTGAACGACGCCACCCGTACGGTGATCGCTAACGGGTTGGGCCTGCTCGGGGTCTCGGCCCCCGAAAGGATGTAGGGCATGCGAGCTCATGAGGCCGGGGCGCTGCACGGCGACCTCGGCTACCGGGGGCCGGCCTGGTTGCGTACGCCCGAGGACGTCAACGCCCTGGTGCCGCAGCTCTGGCCACGCACCGTGAGCCGTACGGACGCCGGGTCCTTGCAGGTCGGCGGTGTGAGCGTGGCCGACCTCGCGGCCGAGCACGGCACCCCCGCCTACCTGCTGGACGAGGCCGACCTGCGCGCCCGGTGCCGGGAGTTCGCCGCGGCCTTCGGCGACGCCGACGTCTACTACGCGGGCAAGTCGTTCCTGTGCAAGGCGGTCGTGCGGATCATCGAGGAGGAGGGCCTGTTCCTCGACGTCTGCTCGGGCGGCGAGCTCGCGGTGGCGCTGAAAGCCGGCTTCCCGCCCGAAAAGATCGGCTTCCACGGCAACAACAAGTCAGTGTCCGAATTGTCCCGCGCACTCGAAGCGGGCGTCGGCCGCATCATCGTCGACTCCTTCGACGAAATAAGCCGTTTGTCGGATTTGTCGGAAAAATTGGGCAAGAGGGCCGGCGTTCTCCTCCGGGTCACGGTAGGTGTCGAGGCTCACACCCACGAGTTCATCGCCACGGCTCACGAGGATCAGAAGTTCGGCTTCTCGCTGGCCGGCGGGGCGGCCTTCGCGGCGGCCGTCAAGATCCTCGACGAGGGCATCCTCGACCTGCGCGGGCTCCACTCCCACATCGGGTCGCAGATCTTCGACACCTCCGGCTTCGAGGTGGCCGCCCGCCGCGTCCTGGAGTTGCAGGCCCAGATCCGCGACGCCCGCGGCGTGGAACTCGAGGAGCTCGACCTCGGCGGCGGCTTCGGCATCGCGTACACCACGCAGGATGATCCCTCCACCGCGGGTGACCTGGCCAAACGCATCAACAAGATCGTTGAGGGCGAGTGCGAGCTGGCCAACCTCCGCAAGCCGCGGCTCTCCGTCGAGCCGGGCCGGGCGATCGTCGGGCCGGCCGTCTTCACGCTGTACGAGGTCGGCACGGTCAAGGACGTCGACGGCATCCGCACGTACGTGAGCGTGGACGGCGGGATGAGCGACAACATCCGCACCGCGCTCTACGACGCCTCCTACTCGGCGACGGTGGCCGGCCGGGCCAGCACCGCCGAGCCGATGCTGGCCCGCGTCGTGGGAAAGCATTGTGAAAGCGGGGACATCGTCGTGAAGGATGAATTCCTGCCCGCGGACGTGCAGCCCGGAGATCTTCTCGCCGTGCCGGGCACCGGCGCCTATTGCCGGAGCATGGCCAGCAACTACAACCACGTACCTCGGCCGCCGGTGGTCGCGGTGCGCGACGGCGCCTCGCGCGTGATCGTGCGCCGCGAGACCGAGGACGACCTGCTCGCATTGGATGTTGGATGAGCGTGAGTAAACCGATCCGCCTGGCCCTCCTTGGCTGCGGCACCGTCGGCTCGGAAGTGGTCCGCCTGCTGCATCACCAGGCCGACGACCTGACCGCCCGGATTGGCGCCCCGCTGGAGATCGTCGGCATCGCGGTTCGGCGGATCGGCCGCGAGCGTGGCGATCTTCCGGTCGACGACGGCTTGTTCACCACCGACGCGCTCGGCTTGGTCAAGCGGGACGACGTGGACGTGGTCGTCGAGGTGGTCGGCGGCATCGAGCCGGCCCGCACCTGGCTGGTCGAGGCCCTGCGCGGGGGCAAGAGCGTGATCACGGCCAACAAGGCGCTGCTCGCCGAGGACGGCGCCACCCTGCACGACGCGGCCGCCGAGGGCGGCGCCGACCTCTACTACGAGGCCTCGGTGGCCGGCGCCATCCCGCTGCTGCGCCCGCTGCGCGAGTCGCTGCACGGCGACAACGTCACCCGGGTCACCGGCATCGTGAACGGCACCACCAACTTCATCCTCTCGTCGATGGACGCCACCGGGGCCGGCTTCAGCGAGGCGTTGGAGGAGGCCACCGAGCTGGGGTACGCGGAGGCCGACCCGACCGCCGACGTGGAGGGCTTCGACGCCGCGGCCAAGGCGGCCATCCTCGCCTCGCTGGCGTTCCACACCCGGGTCACCGCGGCCGACGTGTTCCGCGAGGGCATGACCGGGGTGACCGCCGGCGACATGGCCAGCGCCCGCGAGATGGGCTGCACGATCAAGCTGCTCTGTATCGCGGAAAGAAATGAGGACTCCGTCAGCGTGCGGGTCCATCCGGCGATGATCCCGCGGACGCACCCCCTGGCCAGCGTGGGCGACGCGTTCAACGCGGTCTTCGTCGAGGCCGAGGCGGCCGGGCAGCTCATGTTCTACGGCCGAGGCGCGGGCGGCACGCCGACCGCGAGCGCGGTGCTCGGCGACGTCGTGGCGGCGGCCCGCAACCGCCTTTCCGGCACCCGCGCGCCGAGCGAGAGCAATTACGCCCACCTGCCGGTCCGCCCGATCGGCGCGGCCGTCACGAGATACCACATCAACCTCGATGTGGACGACAAGCCGGGCGTGCTGGCCGCGGTCGCCGGCGTCTTCGCGAAGCACGAGGTGTCGATCGCGACCGTCCGCCAGTCGGGCCGCGAGGAGGACGCGAAACTCGTCATCGTGACCCACGTCGCGCCCGACGCGAACCTGGCCGCTACCGTCGACGCGTTGTCGCAACTGGAGATCGTCCGGTCCATCGCGAGTGTGCTGCGCGTCGAGGGAGGGGTCTGAGCCGTGCTCGACCACGTGGGGTTCCAATGTGCCGACCTGGCCGCCAGTGCGGCCTTCTACGACGCGGTGCTCGCCCCGCTGGGCGGCAGCCGGCTGATGGACTTCAAGGTCGCCATCGGGTACGGCACGGGCGACCACGCCGACTTCTGGATCGGCGAGCTGAACGAGGGCGACGGCTTCCGTGAGTCGCACATCGCGTTCGCCGCCTCTTCGCGCGCCGCGGTCGACGAGTTCTTCGCGGCCGCCGTGGCGAACGGCGCCGAGGTGCTGCACGAGCCGCGGATCCACGAGGAGTACCACCAGCACTACTACGGGGCCTTCGTCCGCGACCCGGACGGCAACAATGTCGAGGCTGTCAGCCACCGTCCTGAGTAAGGAGTAAGGCCATGTATCGGGGACTCATCGAGCGTTATCGGGACCGGCTGCCGGTCACCGACGCCACCCCGGTGGTCACGCTGCACGAGGGCAACACGCCGCTCGTGCCCGCGCCGGTGCTGTCCCAGCGGGTCGGCGCCGACGTCTACCTCAAGGTCGAGGGCGCGAACCCGACCGGCTCGTTCAAGGACCGCGGCATGACGATGGCCGTCTCCAAGGCGGTCGAGGACGGCTCGAAGGCGATCATCTGCGCCTCCACCGGCAACACCAGCGCCTCCGCCGCGGCGTACGCCGCCCGGGCCGGCCTGACCTGCGCGGTGCTCGTCCCGCAGGGCAAGATCGCGCTGGGCAAGCTGGCCCAGGCGCTCGTGCACGGCGCCAAGCTGCTCCAGGTCAACGGCAACTTCGACGACTGCCTCGCGCTCGCCGCCAAGCTCTCCCAGGACTTCCCGGTCTCGCTGGTCAACTCGGTGAACATCTTCCGCCTGCACGGGCAGAAGACCGCGTCCTTCGAGATCGTCGAGGCGCTCGGCGACGCCCCCGACATCCACTGCCTCCCGGTCGGCAACGCCGGCAACATCTCGGCCTACTGGATGGGCTACCTCGAGGACAGCGCGGCCGGCAACGCCACCAAGCTGCCGAAGATGTACGGCTTCCAGGCCTCCGGCGCCGCCCCGATCGTGACCGGCCAGGTGGTTCCCGAACCGTCGACGATCGCCACCGCCATCCGGATCGGCAACCCGGCCAGCTGGACCAAGGCGCTGGACGCCCGGGACGCGTCCGGCGGCCTGATCGAGGCGGTCACCGACCGGGAGATCCTCTCGGCTTACCGGCTGCTGGCCCGCGAGGTCGGCGTCTTCGTCGAGCTGGCCAGCGCGGCGAGCGTGGCCGGACTACTGCAGCAGGCGCAGGCGGGCAAGGTGCCGGCCGGCTCGACCGTGGTGTGCACGGTGACCGGGCACGGCCTCAAGGACCCGGAATGGGCGATCTCGACCGCGCCGTCCCCCACCACGATCAAGAACGACGTGCTGATCGCCGCCCGGGAGCTAGGTCTCGCCTAGTTCCTCGGCTGCTTTCACCATCAACAGAGATGCGCGCGCCACCACGTCGAGGTCCTCGTCTGAGAGGCGGCTGAGGAGCGCGCGCATCTTTGCCTGACCGGCGTTGAAGATGCTTCCGATGAGCTCGGCGCCCTTTCTCGAGAGCCCGATCCGGCGGACGCGCCGGTCGTGCAGGTCTTCGCTGCGGACGACCAGGTCCTGCTGCACGAGTCGATCGATCATGCCGCTGAGCGCCGCGAGCCCGACGCCGAGCAGCCGCGCCAGTTCGCCGCCCGATACATTGCCGTTCCGGGCGAGCAGCATGAGGATCTTGAATTGCGACAGCGTCAGATGAGACGAGAAGAGCGGGTCGGAGCGGTCGTACCCGAACATCTGCTGGAGCCGTTCCTGGGCGCCCATAATGTCCGCGATGAGCTCTTCGTTCCGGGTCAACGCCAACCCTTCGTCGTGACGCGCTGATGGCCGGACCGTATCAAAACACCCCGGCGAAAAACCACTTGTTCGCGTCAGGCAAACTATTCGTGCAGGCCGAACTTTTACGGGGGGAGCGCCCATGTCATTCCTGACCCGGCTCAGTCTCGCCAACCGGGGTCTCGTCGCCCTGATCGCCCTGGTGATCACCGGCTTCGGGATCTTCGCCATCCCATCGCTGAAACAGCAGCTGTTCCCGTCGATCGAGTTCCCGGCGGCGTTCGTCGGCGCGACCCTGCCCGGCGCCAGCCCCGAGCTCATCCAGGCCCAGATCACCGAGCCGATCGAAAACGCGGTCAAGGGCGTCGACGGCGTCGAGAGCGTCACCTCGACCACCTCGGAGGGCTCCGCCACGGTCACCGTGTCGTTCGACTACGGCACCGACCTCGACCAGGCGGTCAACCAGTTGACCACCGCCGTCAACCGGATCCAGCCGACCCTCCCGCAGAACGTCGAGCCGCAGATCATCGCGGGCAGCACCGACGACATCCCGGCGATCGTGCTGGCCGCGTCCGGCGGCACCGACGAGAGCGACCTGCTCGCCAAGCTCAACCAGACCGTGGTGCCCGAGCTCAACGGGATCACCGGCGTCCGCGACACCCAGGTGACCGGCGCCCGCGCCAAGCAGGTCGTGATCACGCCGGACTTCGCGAAGCTCGCCGCGGCCGGCGTCAACCCGCAGTCGATCGCCACCGTGCTGCAGGCCAACGGTGTGTCGGTGCCGGCCGGCGCGGTCACCGACGGGGACAAGTCGCTCAGCGTCCAGGTCGGCACCCCGATCACCTCGGTCGACGACCTCGCGCGCCTCTACCTCACCGGGCGCAAGGGGCCGGTCAAGCTCGGCGACGTCGCCGCGGTGGAGAGCAAGCTGCCGGCGGCGACCTCGTACACCCGGACCGACGGGGTGGACAGCCTCGGCATCCAGGTCACCGCGAAGCCGACCGGCAACCCCGTACAGATCTCGAAGGACGTTCGCGACAAGCTCGCCAAGCTGCAGCAGGACAGCGGCGCCAAGCTGACCGTCGTCACCGACCAGGCGCCCTACGTCCAGCGGTCGATCAAGAGCCTGACCACCGAGGGCCTGCTCGGCCTGGTGATGGCCGTGATCGTCATCCTGGTCTTCCTGCTCTCGGTCCGCTCGACGCTGGTCACCGCGGTCTCCATCCCGCTGTCGGTGCTGATCGCGCTGATCGCGCTGTGGATCGGCGACTACACGCTGAACCTGCTGACCCTGGGCGCGCTGACCATCGCCATCGGCCGGGTCGTCGACGACTCGATCGTCGTGCTGGAAAACATCAAGAGACATTTGGAGTACGGCGAGGAGAAGGGGCACGCGATCGTCACCGCGGTCCGGGAGGTGGCCGGCGCGGTCACCGCCTCGACGCTCACCACGGTCGCGGTGTTCCTCCCGATCGCCCTCGTCGGCGGCCTGATCGGGCAGATCTTCTCGTCCTTCGCGATCACCGTGACGGTCGCCCTGCTGGCGTCGCTGTTCGTGGCGCTCACCGTGGTGCCGGTGCTGGCGTACTGGTTCCTCAAGCCGCCTCCGCCCGGCAGCGGCGCCGAGGCCATCCGCCGCCAGGCGGAGGAGAAGGAGCTGCGCAGCCCGCTGCAACGCGCCTACCTCCCGGTGATCCGGTTCGCCACCCGGCGGCGCCTGACCACGCTGGTGATCGGTGTCCTCGTGCTCATCGTCACGGTCGGCCTCGGCACCCAGCTCAAGACCAACTTCCTCGACCAGTCGGGGCAGGACTCGATCCGGTTCAACCAGGCGCTGCCGGTCGGCACCAGCCTGGCGGCCACCGACACCGCGGCCAAGCAGGTCGAGGCGGTGCTCGACGCCGACAAGGACGTGAAGACCTACCAGGTCACGGTCGGCAACGGCACCTTCAACCCGTTCGTCGGCAGTTCCGGCGCCAGCCAGGCCAGCTTCCAGGTCGGCCTCGGCGAGAAGGCGGACGCCGAGGTGGTCACCGATCGCCTGCGCGCCAAGTTCGCCGGGATGAGCGGCATCGGCGAGGTCACCTTCGGCGACAACAACTCCGGCCTCGGCGGCAGTGAGCTCTCGGTCGACGTGCGGGCCGCCGACCAGGAGGTGCTGCAGCAGGCCACCCAGCAGGTGCAGCAGGCGATGGCCGCGACCAAGGGCGTCGCCGACGTGACCACCACACTGGCGGCCAGCGTCCCGCGCCTCGACGTCCAGGTGAAGCGGGACGTCGCGGCCCAGTACGGGCTGACCGAGGCGCAGATCGCGCAGACCGTGGCCGGCGCCTTCCGGTCCGCCCCGGCCGGCCAGATCACGGTCGACGGCGCCGGCGAGAACGTGGTGGTGTCGTACGGCGTGGCGCCGGCCGACCCGACCGCGCTCCAGGCCCTGCCGATCACCACCGCCAGCGGCGTGATCCGGCTCGACCGGGTGGCCGACGTCAACCAGGTGGCCGGCCCGGAGAAGGTCACCCGAGTGGATGGCAACCGCAGCGCCACGGTCAAGGGCACCGCGACCGGCTCGGATGTCGGCGCCGCGACCGCCGAGCTGAAGACCAAGCTGTCGGCGCTCACCCTGCCGGCCGGCGCGTCGTACTCGCTCGGCGGCGTGAGCCAGGACCAGGCGGACGCGTTCAAGCAGCTGGGCCTGGCCGTGCTGGCCGCCATCGCGATCGTCTTCATCATCATGGTGGCGACCTTCCGCAGCCTGATCCAGCCGGTCATCCTGCTGGTCTCGATCCCGTTCGCGGCGACCGGCGCGATCGTGCTGCTGCTGGTCACCGGCACCGCGCTCGGCGTGCCCTCGCTGATCGGCGTGCTGATGCTCGTCGGCATCGTGGTCACCAACGCGATCGTGCTGATGGATCTGATCAACCACTACCGGGCGCAGGGCATGGGCGTGCAGGAGGCGGTGATCGAGGGCGGCCGGCACCGGCTGCGGCCGATCCTGATGACCGCGATCGCGACCATCTTCGCGCTGCTGCCGATGGCGCTCGGCCTCACCGGCGAGGGCGGCTTCATCTCCCAGCCACTGGCCATTGTGGTCATCGGCGGCCTGGTCAGCTCCACGCTGCTGACCCTGGTGCTGGTGCCGACCCTCTACACGATGGTCGAGAACCGGAAGGAGAAGCGGCGGGCCAAGCGGGCCGCGCGGCGGGCGGCCAAGGGCCTGCCGATCGAGATGCCCCGGCACGCGGCCGACGAGCCGGGCGCGGATGTTCTGGCGGGTGTGGCGCCCGACTCCAGCGGCGGCGCGCACGAGGCGCCCGCCCAGCCCACCTCCGCTCAGCCGAGCGGGGCGCTGCGGGGCTACACCGACCAGTTCGAGGTGTTGAAGGTCACAAAGCGGCGGCCCAACGAGGCGAAGTGATCGACGCCGAGGCCGGCCCACCCGGGCCGGCCTCGGCCCTTGGCTCAGGGTCTGTCCTAAATTCCTTGCTGTGCCAGCCTCCTTCGCGGTCGTCGGCCGCAACCGGGACTTCCGTCGCCTGTTCGCGGCCGAGCTGGTCGTCTTCGGGGCCGACTGGTTCGTCATGGTGCCGCTGCTGGTGCTGCTGCCGAAGCTGACCCACAGCGGCGCCTGGGGCGGGCTGGTGCTGGCCGCCGACACCGGGATCAACACGCTGCTGCTGCCGTTCACCGGGACGATCGCGGACCGCTTCGACCGCCGCAGGATCCTGGTGACAGCCAACGTCTGCGCGTTCCTGGCGGCGCTGCTGTTGTTCGCCGTCCGCTCGGCGGCGACCGCGCCACTCGCCCTGCTCGCCATCGGCGCGATGGCGGTGGCCAAGGCCTTCTACACGCCGGCCGCCTCGGCCGCGCTGCCCAACGTCGTCGACGAGGCCGACCTGCCGGCCGCCAACGCCATCTCCGGCTCGGCCTGGGGCACCATGACGATCGTCGGGGCCTCGCTGGGCGGCGTGGTGGGCGAGCTCGCCGGGCCGTACTGGAGCTTCGCGGTCACCGCCACCCTGCTGCTGGCCGCCGCGGCGCTCAACGGCTCGGTCCGCCGCCCGCTGCAGGCCGCCCGGGCCGACGGCGAGGTGACCGCGCAGACCTGGCACGCGCTGCTCGAGGCGCTGCGCTACATCGGCGCCCGGCCGCGGATCCGCGCGCTGGTCACGGTCAAATCGGCGGCCGGCCTCGGCAACGGCGTGCTGATCGTGTTCCCGCTGCTCGCCCAGTCGTACGGCGTCGGCGCGTTCGGCGCCGGCCTGCTCTTCGCGGTCCGCGGCTTCGGCGCGCTGGTCGGCCCGTTCGCGTTGCGCCCGGTGCTGAGCCACCGCGGCTGGCTGCTGCCCAGCCTGGCGCTGTCGATGGGGCTGTACGGCGCCGGCTACCTGGCGATCTCGGTCACGCCGTGGTTCTGGCTGATGCTCGTGCTGGTCTTCGTCGCGCACTTCGCCGGCGGCACCAACTGGACGCTCTCCAACTACGCCCTGCAGGGCGAGGTGCCCGACCAGCTGCGCGGCCGGGTCTTCGCCACCGACCTGATGCTGGCCACCCTGGCCATCACGGTCAGCCAACTGGTGGCCAGCGCCGTCGTCGACCGGGTGGACCACCGGGCGATCCTGGCCGGCTGCGGGCTGGTCACCCTCATCTACGCGATCGGCTGGCGCGTCGCCACCCGCAAGCTGGCCCTAAGGCCTGCTCCATGACTGAGGCTCCCGCCCCAGTCATGAAACAGGCCTTGCCGCGGCCCGATGAATGATCAACGCTTAGCATGTGCCGATGGGCCTGACCTTCGCGACCGACCCGGTCACCGTGCGTACGCCGGCCACGAGCGCCAACCTCGGCCCCGGCTTCGACGCCCTGGGCCTCGCGCTGACCCTCTACGACGACCTCGAGGCCACGGTCACCGACGGCGGGTTCACCGTGACCGTGACCGGCGAGGGCGCCGGCGAGTTGCCCGGGGACGAGGAGCATCTGGTCGTACGGGCGATGCTGGCGACCTTCGACGAACTCGGCGAGCGCCCGGCCGGCCTGTCCGTGAGCTGCGTGAACCGCATTCCGCAGGCGCGCGGCCTGGGCTCCTCGTCGGCCGCCATCGTGGGCGGCGTGCAGCTGGCCCGGGGCCTGGTCGAGGACGGCCTGCGGCTGATCGACGACGAGGACGCGCTGCGCATCGCCGCCCGGCTGGAGGGCCATCCGGACAATGTCGCGCCCTGCCTGCTCGGCGGCTTCACCATCGCCTGGAACGAGGGCGCCGGCGCGCGGGCCGTGCGGTTGGCGGCCCACGAAGGCGTACGGCCGATTGTCTTTGTGCCCGCGGAGCGGGGGTATACCGCCTCGGCCCGAGCGGCGCTGCCCTTCGAAGTGCCGCACCGGGATGCGTCCTTCAACGCCGGGCGTGCCGCGCTGCTGACCCATGCGATCACCGGCGATCCGGCGCTGCTCCTGCCGGCCACCGAGGATCGGCTGCATCAGGGGTACCGGGCCGAGTCGATGCCGGGCACCGCGTCGCTCGTCGCGTCGCTGCGCTCGGTCGGCGTGGCCGCGGTGGTCAGTGGCGCGGGTCCGACAGTTCTGGCGTTGTCCGAGGTCCCGGCCGATTTCCAGCCGGGAACAGAATGGCGCGTCGAGACGTTGGGCGTGGATGCGCGCGGTGCTCTTGTCAAAGGGAGTATGGTGGAACTCGCCTAGCGGGGCCCTGTTGCCGCAGGTCGCATGAGTTGACTACGCTCAAGACCAAGCACAGCCGCGAAGCAAGCGATCTTATTGCGGTTCGGCGCGCACCCCCATGAGACTCAAGACCTCATCAGGTCGTCTCCATTCTCAGCAAGGCACACGCCGGGCGGCAGTCTCCCAAGATCGCTGCACTCGCCGAGACCTACTCGTCAATGTCCGACGGGCAGGGACACCGTCGAGCTGCCGTGCTGCACAACCACCTGCGTCGCTTCGGCGAAGCAGGATCCGAGTCACCCGGCCACCAGGCTGCAGACCGGGAGTCTCGGGCTTTTTCCGACGGAAGGAATCCATTGAGCGACACCACCGACGTGACGTCGGGTGTTTCTGACGTCGCTGACGGCGCCGGCACCACCGCGACCGCCACGAAGCGCCGCCGAGGCGGCACCGGGCTGTCCGCGATGCTGCTGCCCGAGCTGCAGAGCCTCGCCGCGTCCCTCGGTATCTCGGGTACCGCCCGGATGCGCAAGGGCGAACTGATCACCGCGATTACCGAGCGGCAGAGCGGCGGCGCGCCGGCCGAGGCCGCGCCGCGTCCGCGGGCCAGCGAGGTAGCGACCGCCGCGCCGGTCGTCGCCGCGTCCGCCCCCGCGGCCGCGCCGATCGAGACCGCGCCGACCGTCGTGCAGCCGGAGTCCGCGCCGGTCGCCGAGGGGGGCAGCCGTCGTAACCGCGAGCGGGTCCGCCGCGACGCCGCTCCGGTCGTCCGCGACGCCGCCCCGGTCGTCGAGGCCGCCGCGCCCGTCACCGAGCAGCCGGTGGCTCAGCCCACCGCCCAGCCGGAGGCCGGCGAGCGTACCGAGCGCCCGGAGCGGACCGACCGCAACCGCGACCGCCAGCGCAACCAGGGCCAGCGGGACGACCGCCAGCGCGACGACCGCAACCAGCGGGACGACCGCAATCAGCGGGACGACCGGGGCCAGCGGGACGATCGCGGGCAGCGGGACGACCGTGGTCCGCGCAACAGTGACCAGACTCACGACGACGACGACAACGACTCGGGCGAAGGCGGGCGGCGCAGCCGCCGCAGCCGCTTCCGGGACCGCCGCCGGGGCCGTGACCGCGACGACAACAGCGGCGGCGGCCAGCGGGACGGTCAGCGCGATGGCCAGCGCGACGGCGGCCGCGAGCCGCACGTCAGCGAGGACGACGTGCTGGTCCCGGTGGCCGGCATCCTCGACGTGCTGGACAACTACGCGTTCGTGCGCACCACCGGCTACCTCTCCGGGCCGAACGACGTCTACGTCTCGATGTCCCAGGTCAAGAAGTACGGCCTGCGCCGCGGCGACGCGGTCACCGGCGCCGTGCGGGCGACCCCGCGGGACAGCGGCGGCGACAACCGGCGGGACAAGTACAACCCGCTGGTCCGGCTGGACACCATCAACGGGATGGAGCCCGAGGAGGCCCGGCGCCGCCCCGAGTTCTACAAGCTCACCCCGCTCTACCCGCAGGAGCGCCTGCGGCTGGAGACCGAGCCGCACATCCTGACCACCCGGGTCATCGACCTGGTCATGCCGATCGGCAAGGGCCAGCGGGCGCTGATCGTCTCGCCGCCGAAGGCCGGTAAGACGATGGTGCTGCAGGCGATCGCCAACGCGATCACCCACAACAACCCCGAGTGCCACCTGATGGTCGTGCTGGTCGACGAGCGGCCCGAAGAGGTCACCGACATGCAGCGCTCGGTCAAGGGCGAGGTCGTCGCGGCCACGTTCGACCGCCCGCCGCAGGACCACACCACGGTCGCCGAGCTCGCCATCGAGCGGGCCAAGCGGCTGGTCGAGCTCGGCCACGACGTGGTCGTGCTGCTCGACTCGGTGACCCGGCTCGGCCGGTCGTACAACCTGGCCGCGCCGGCCTCCGGCCGGATCATGTCGGGTGGTATCGACTCGACCGCGCTCTACCCGCCCAAGCGGTTCCTGGGCGCCGCGCGCAACATCGAGAACGGTGGCTCGCTCACCATTCTCGCGACCGCGCTGGTCGAGACCGGCTCGATGATGGACACGGTGATCTTCGAGGAGTTCAAGGGCACCGGCAACGCCGAGCTCAAGCTCGACCGGAAGATCGCGGACAAGCGGGTGTTCCCGGCGATCGACATCGACCCGTCCGGCACGCGTAAGGAAGAGATCCTGCTCGGCAAGGAAGAGCTGGCGATCATCCACAAGCTCCGCAAGGTGCTGCACTCGCTGGACTCGTCGGCCGCGCTCGACCTGCTGCTCGACCGGCTCAAGCAGACCCGCACGAACGTCGAGTTCCTGATGCAGATCGCGAAGTCGACGCCCGGCGAGTAACTCCCCGTCGTCAAGAAAGGACGCAGCCTCGGACAACGACGGGGCTGCGTCCTTTTTGTCGCACACGGTGTGTGATCGGCTCCCGAGGGCCGTGCCAACCTCGTCGGGAGCACTCACCGCGGGAGGCACCTCGATGATCGTGCCCGGTTACCGGGACCACCCGACCGAGCCGTGGGACCCGACCGCGCCGGTCGATCCCGGCGAGGCCGAGGACTTCCTGCGCCGCTGCTACGTGGAGAATCCGCGGCTCGGCCCGGTCGAGCCCCGGCTGGCCATCGTCCGCGCGCAGATCGCCGCGACCGGCAGCTACGTGCACACCACCGACGAGCTGGCCCACGGCGCGAAGATGGCCTGGCGCAACGCGGGCCGCTGCATCGGCCGGCTGTACTGGCGGAGCCTGCTGGTCCTCGACCGGCGCCGGGCGCGTACCGCCGACGAGATCTTCTCGCTGCTCGTGCACCACCTGCGGGCGGCCGGCGAGGGCCAGCTGCGCCCGGTGATCAGCATCTTCGCCGCGGCCCAGCCCGGCCAGCCGCACGCCCGGGTGTGGAACGAGCAGCTGATCCGGTACGCCGGGTATCGCGACGAGGACGGCCGCACGGTCGGCGACGCCCGGCAGGTGGGCTTCACCGCGGCGATGAGCGGGTTCGGCTGGCGGGGCAAGGGGGAGCACTTCGACGTGCTCCCGCTGGTGATCGAGACGCCGGCCGAGGGCGTACGCCTCTACGAGCTCCCGGAGCGGGCGATCCGCGAGGTGCCGATCACCCACCCCGAGTACGGCTGGTTCACCGAGCTGGGCCTCCGCTGGCACGCCGTCCCGGCCATCTCCAACATGCGGCTCACGATCGGCGGCGTGCACTACCCGCTGGCGCCGTTCAACGGCTGGTACATGGGCACCGAGGTGGGCGCCCGCAACTTCGCCGACACCGACCGGTACGACCTGCTGCCCGCGGTCGCCGCCCGGCTGGGCCTGGACACCAGCCGCGAGTCGACGCTGTGGCGCGACCGGGCGCTGGTCGAGCTCAACCGCGCGGTGCTGCACAGCTTCGAGAAGGCCGGCGTGAAGATGTCCGATCACCACACCGAGTCCCGGCGCTTCCTGACCCACCTGCGCAACGAGGAGAAGGCCGGCCGCCCGGTCCCGGCCGACTGGACCTGGATCGTCCCCCCGATGTCCGGCTCCCTCACCGGCGTTGTCGTGCCTGGTTGCATGGTGCAGACCGTCGCTCACGCCGAGGCCGGGCCAGGGGCCCAGCTGACGCTGCCCCTGACCCTTCATTCTGCGTGAGTGGTGAGAACCCATTTGAGATCATGCTGGGATGACATCGTTCATCTCGCATACGACCGTTGACTGTGCCGATGCGTACACGCTCTCGCGGTGGTGGCAGGGGGTGCTGGACTACGTCGAGGACGCCGACGACCCGAACCTGCCGGAGCACGAGGAGTGCCTGATCATGTCGCGGGACGGGTCGCACAAGGTGCTGTTCATCGAGGTGCCGGAGGCCAAAGAGGGGAAGAACAGGATCCACTTCGATCTGCGGCCCGCCGAGGGGACCCGGGACGAGGAACTGGTGCGGCTGATCGACCATGGAGCCAAGCCGATCGACGACCTGCGCCGGCCTGACGGCACCGGCTGGGTGGTGCTGGCCGACCCGGAGGGCAACGAGTTCTGCATCCTGCGTAGCCTCGCGGAGATCCGGGGCTAGGCGAACTCGTTCACGGCGAAGTCGTCGCGGTGGCGCCAGGCGTCGTCGGTGCGCACGTGTTCGGCGCGTACCCACTTCAGGAGCTTGTGGGAGAACTCGGCCGCCGGGATGCGGCCGGCCGCGCGGACCACGAAGCCCTCGGAGGTTTCGGGGTTGCGCTGCGCCGCCCAGGCGGCCCGCGCCTCGGAGAGGCTGCCGCCCCGGTACAGCACCGGCACCACCGGCAGTTCGAGGCGGCGGGCCCAGTCGACCGTGTCGTCCCAGCCGAGCAGCGTGTCGGTCTCGTCCCAGATGCCGAAGACGATGAACACGCCGGGCAGGTCCGAGTACGCGATGCTGCGCCGCGCCCACATCGACTCGCCGCACACCCGCCAGTCGTCCGGGATCTGGTAGGCGGTCATCGCCCAGAGCGCCTTCGCCGGCCGGTCCCACGGCTGCGTGCCGGAGTCGGGGGACCGGCCGTACATCGCGTCCCGGGTGAAGGTCAGATTTCCGCCGTCGAGCTTCTCGGTCACCACCAGCTCGCCGTCCAACCAGGACAGATCCCTTTGAATCAGGTCTTCAGTCCGCTTGTGGGCGGTGGGCGGGGTGGTTGGATGGTTGTCGTCGGCGGATGCGCCGGGCGAGTCGGGCAGGTGGAAGGTGCGGGGATACTTCAAGGTCAGAAGTCTCCCTCCGCGACCTGGAAAACGGTGAGGCCGAGCGCCCGCCACATGCGTACCACCTGTTGGCGGTCGTCGAAAACCCCGACGATCCGCCAGTCGTCGCGGATGTCCCGGTCGAAGATCTCGCGCTTGACCACGGCGTCCTTGCGGCCGTCGCCCTCGGGCCGCATGAACAACGCCTCGTACGGGACACCGACGTACAGATCGAGCCACGCCTCGGTCTCCGGCCGGCACACCTCGTCCCGCCCCGAGCAGAAGATGATCGCGTTCCCGGCCGCGTGCATGGCCCGGACCGCCGTGATCACCGCAGCGTTGGGCAGGTCCGAGCCCACTTTGTCCCAGTCGTACGGCGAACGGTCGTCCATCAGCGCCACGGTTCCGTCGATGTCCACCAGCACGGCCGCCGGGAGCGCCGGGTCCGGCTCGTACAACCTATGCGGAATTTCGGGAATGTACGGAATAGGCAAGGGCAGGTTGCGGCCCGCGAGGTAACGGGCATGCATCCGCCGGATCGCCTCCTCGCCCACCCGATCGTCGGCCGGCCGCGAGACGTCCCGCCGGATGCACTCCTCCAGCGGCACGTCGGTGAAGTCGTGCACCTCGAACTGCGCGCCCAGCCGGGCGGCCAGCTCGGCCCAGTCCCGTACGGTCTTGTTCCGCAGGTTGGTGTCGTCCACGATCACGTCGGCATGCGCCCGCAGCAGCGCCTCCACCGCCGCCCGCTGGGCGTGCGTGACCTGCCCCTCGGCCCACTGCGTGTAGAGCCGCTGGCCGTGCAGCATCCGCCGCAGATCGTCCCGGTTGACCCGGGTCACCCGCGGCTGCAACTTCCGGGCGAAACTCGTCTTCCCGGACGCCGGCAACCCACGGGTGATCAGCAGTCGTGTCATTCCTCGTTCCCTTTGTCCGTTTCGCTCCCGGTCGAGGGAATGCCGTGCGGGTGGTTCACGTTATCGACCTTGGATCAGGAAAGTGGCCTCGATTTCTTGTCGGGCCGTGTCACATGGCAGACTGGTCCATCGGCCAGTAAAAGGTTCCGGTTCACGCCCGAGCCCACCGCCCTGGCGGGGCGGCGCGGTGCTGACAGCGACCCGGCGACCAGATCATCGAGAGGGACCGAGAGATATGAAGTCCGGCATCCACCCGGAGTACAAGACCACCGAGGTCATCTGCTCCTGCGGCAGCACCTTCACCACCCGGAGCACCGCCAAGGGCGGCGAGATCCGCGTCGAGACCTGCAGCGCCTGCCACCCGTTCTACACCGGCAAGCAGCGCGTTCTGGACACCGCCGGCCGGGTCGCGAAGTTCCAGGCCAAGTACGCCAAGGTGAACGCGGCCAAGAAGAAGTAACTGCTTCGACGGCGCCCGCACCCCGGCCATCGGGGGGCGGGCGCCGTTCGCGTGGGGAGAAACTACTGTGAGTAACGACCGGCTGACCACGCTTCTCGAGGAGTACGCGGCCCTGGAGAAGCGGATGGAGGACCCCTCCATCCACGCCGACCAGGCCCTCGTACGCCGGGTCGGCCGTCGCTTCGCCGAGCTGGCCCCGATCTACGCGGCCAACGCCGAGCTGGAGGCCGCGCGCGCCGACCTGGCCGCCGCCAAGGAGCTGGCCGCCGAGGACCCGGCGTTCGGCGCCGAGGTGGAGGCGGTCGCCGCCGCGCTGCCGCCGCTCGAGGAGAAGCTCGGCGAGATGCTGATCCCGCGCGACCCGAACGACGCCAAGGACGTGATCATCGAGATCAAGGCGGGCGAGGGCGGCCAGGAGTCGGCCCTGTTCGCCGGCGATCTGCTGCGCATGTACACCCGGTACGCGGAGCGCCGCGGCTGGGTGGTCGAGGTGATCGACTCGCAGGAGTCGGACCTCGGCGGCGTCAAGGACATCTCGGTCGCGGTCAAGACCAAGGGCGTGCCCGACGGCGGCCACGGCGTCTGGTCCCGGCTCAAGTGGGAGGGCGGCGTGCACCGGGTGCAGCGCGTCCCGGTCACCGAATCGCAGGGCCGGATCCACACCTCGGCGGCGGGCGTGCTGGTGCTGCCCGAGGCGGAGGACGTCGACGTGCAGATCGACCCGAACGACCTGCGGATCGACGTGTTCCGCTCGTCCGGCCCGGGCGGCCAGTCGGTCAACACCACCGACTCGGCCGTCCGGATCACCCACCTGCCCACCGGCACCGTGGTGAGCTGTCAGAACGAGAAGAGCCAGCTGCAGAACAAGGAGTCGGCGCTGCGCATCCTGCGGTCCCGGCTGCTGGCCATCGCGCAGGAGGAGGCGGACGCCGCGGCGGCCGACTCGCGCAAGGCCCAGGTGCGGACCGTGGACCGGTCGGAGCGGATCCGGACGTACAACTTCCCGCAGAACCGGATCACCGACCACCGGATCGGCTACACCGCGTACAACCTGGACCTGGCCCTCGGCGGCGAGCTGGACGGGGTGCTGGACGCGCTGGCCGAGGCCGACCGGCAGGCCCGCCTCTCGGGCGAGACGGACCTCAGTCGACGGCCATGACGTGCAGGCCGTCGAACCGGGGACAGGCGAGGTAACCGCGCGTCGCCACGCAGAACGACTGATCGGACCCGCCCGTGCCGAAGACGCCGAGCGGGGTCTGGGTGCCGTCCGCGAGGTCGAGCCGGGTGACCACGAGCCGTCCCGGCAGGTTGCTGCTCGGGCGTACGAAATAGAGGTTCTCGGTTTCTTCGAAGTCGTAGGCCTGCGCACCGAGGACGGGTGGCCCGAGGGGACGGCCGGTGCGGCTGTCGACGAGCTGCGCCTTGGTCAACTCGGGGTTCTGGGCGATCAGCACGCGGTTGTCACCGGCCGGGAACATGTTGTGCACGCCCGGTACGGTCCAGATCTTCCGCCCGGTGTCCGGGTCGTGTCCGGCGACGCCGTCGTCCGCCACCGAGCAGAGCAACTCCCCGCAGGGACTGAGGTAGCCGGCCGACCACAATGGCCGGAGGTCGCCGGCCGAGTAGACCGTCGTCTTGCTGTCCCGGGACGGGTCGTCCCGGATCACCGCGATGTTCCGGCCGGCCGGGATCAGCGTGGCCGAGCGGGTCTTGGTCTCCCAGGGCACCTTGGTGGTGGCGCGTAGCTTGCCGTCGGCGTAGCCGTAGACGCTGAGCAGGCCGTCCACGCCAGCCGTGGCGATCGCCTCCGGGTGCCGGTCGTCCGGCAGTGTGGTCCAGCCGGCCAGCTGGGGCGTCGAGCGGCGCCAGATCTCGCCGCCGTCGCGCAGCCGCACCACCCGCAGCAGGCCGTCGCTGACCACCAGCGCGGTGCCGGTGCCGGCCGACGGTATGGCATTGCCCGCCGTACGCCAGAGCTCCCGACCGGTCCACGCATCCAGCGCGACGGTGGTCCGCGGGCTCATGTCGACGTATTCACCGCCGTCCGGCAACAAGCCTCTGGTCGTCGCCGGGTCGGTCGGGTCGAGCACGGTGTCGCCGGCCGGCCGCGGCGGCCCGAGGGCGAGCTGCGCGCCGGTCACCGCGGTCCACCGCAGCTTCCGGCCGGCCAGGTCGTAGGCGGCGACCTGAGGGTGGCCGTCGGCCAGCCGGGAGACGTACGCGGTCGGGCCGGCCAGCACCACCGAGTCGTCGTCGTGGAAGTCGCCGATCGTCCACAGCGGACGAAGGCTGGTCGCGCCGCCGGGCACCGACCCGGTGAGCACCAGCAGGCCGGCGAGCGACAGCACGGCGAGCGCCGCCCGCAACAGCCGCCGATGGTCGACCGGGACCAGCGGCGCGTGCTCCTCGCCGGTCACCTCGCCGAGGTCGATCACCGCCATCAGCCGACCGCCGTGACCGTGTACGCGCCGTCCTCGTAACAGCCCAGATAGCGGGCGACGGCCTGGCACCGGTTCACCACGATGCGGTCGATCGCGCCGAGCAGGTCCCGCCGCCCGGTGGTCAGGTCCCAGCGGGTGATCGCGGTGCGCTGCGGCGCCGACCTGGTCGGCTGGAGCACCAGCAGCGCCTCCTCCGGCTCGGTGGTCCAGACCGACTCGCCGGGGCCGGGCGTGCCGACTCGGGTGCCGGTCTCCGCGTCGATCAGGAACTGGCCGCCGGGCTCGTTCGCCTCCTCGAAGACCACCCGGTCGATGGTGGCCGACCAGGCGCTGCCCGCCCCCGGCACCCGCCAGCGGATCCGGCCGGTGTCGGCGTCGTACGAGGTCAGGCTCTGCCCGTTGCTGAAACAGAGGCCGCTGCCGCAGGGGAAGGCGAACCCGTCGGTGCCGTCGGTCCGCCACAATCGCTCGAGCGTGGCCAGCCGGTAGACGCTCAGCTCGGCGCGGTCCTGCGCGTTGCGGTTGACCACGAGGTGATCGCCGCTGACCACGACGTCGTTGAACTGCTCGCGGTCGGGCAGCGGCCCGGCCCAGTCGATCCGGGCCCGGGCGACGACCGCTCCGTCGGCGAGGCGCAGCACCGTGGCCTGTCCCTCGTCGGTCACCAGGACGACCTGGCCGGGGGAGTCGCCGGTCAGGGCGAACGAGACGCTGGTGACCCCGGGGGTCTCCCGCTGCCAGAGTGTGCTGCGGTCGGCGAGCCGGATCAGCCGGAGCCGGGCGTACGCCGCGGAATCGGTGTGGTCGGCCATCAGCGCCGTGTCGCCGGTCACGATCGCCGGCTCGCCCGGAGCGCTCCACACCTGGGCGCCGGTGGCCGCGGCGATCGCCACCGTGCGGCGGCTGAACTGGGTGAAGACGTTGCCCCGGTGACCGGTCTGCTGATCGGCGGGGAGCAGGAGCAGCCCGCCGGCGAGCTGGGCGTAGCCGAGCGTGTTCTCGACCGTGGTCCGCCACCGCATCGTGCCGGAGGCCAGGTTGTACGCGGTGAGCGACGCCCCGCGGTAGACGTAGAGCGTCTCCGGGCCGAGCGTGATGCCGTCCGAGTCGGAGATCGGCACGCTCCACAGCGGCCGGACGCCGGGTGGCGCCGGGCGGGCCGACCCGGCCGCGCCGATCAGGCAGAGCAGCAGCACGAGGGCGATAACGATCTCCCGGACCAGCCGGCGGTCGAACTCGGCGGACGGCTCGGCAACCGGCGCCGAGGAGATCTCACCGAGCTCGATCGTGCTCATCTCGTGGGGGCACGGTTGGCGGCGGCGGCCGCCAGGGCGGCGCTGAGCGTACGGCCGTTGGTGCCCACCTCGGACCAGCCGGCCGCGAGGCTGATCGGCGTGCCCGGCACCAGCACCTGCCAGTTCTCCGCGTTGGTCGCGGCGGTGATCCGCCGGGACACCTCGGCGGCCTGCGCGGTGCCGGCGCCCGGCAGCACCACCACGAACTCGTCGCCGGCGAACCGGGCCACGAAGTCGCCGCGGCGCATCACCCGGTTGAGCACGCCGGCGATCCGCTGCAGCACCAGGTCGCCGCAGTGCCGGCCGTGCCGCAGGTTGACCGCGGTGAAGCCGATCAGGTCGCAGACGCCGATCGCGGCCCGCTCGCCGCGCTCGAGCATCGAGCCCACGTAGCGCTCCAGTTGGCGGCGGTTGGGCAGGCCGGTGAGCGGGTCGGTGAGCGTCTCGTCGCCGTACCGGCCGGCGTCGCGCTGGGTCTCCTGGGCGTCCAGCCGGGCCGCGACGCCGTCCAGGTAGCCGTCCCGGAGGCGGTCGATGCGCTGGGCGGCGAGGCGGAACGCGTACCGGTCGGCGGCGTGCGCGGCGGCGTGGTCGCCGGCCGCGGCGTAGCAGATGCTGCGCAGCCGGGCCGGCTCCGCGGCGCCGAGGATCTCCGGCGAGACCGGCACCGCGTCCAGCATGGTCAGTGCGTGCTCGGGCTTGCCGGCCGCGATCGACAGGCAGACGTGGCCGAGGTGGTTCAGGTCGCGGGTGCGCACGCTGTCGCCGCCGCCGGTCAGCCACTCGGCCGCGTTCGCCTCGGTGTCCTCGCCGAGCGCCGCCCGCCGGGCCAGCGCGTACCCGTAGGCGGCGCGGCTGCTCGGGCGCATCTGGTCGGCGCCGATCGCCACGTACCGGGTCAGCTCGGCGTCGATGTCGCGCAGCACCCGCAGGCAGCCGTCGGTGTCGCCCTGGTGGTCGAGGGAGACCGCGTTGCGCAGCCGGATGCTGGGCGCCGCGAAGATCTCCGGGGCCAGCCCGACCGCGGCGCCGACCTGCCGGGCCTGCTCGATCGCGGTCAGCGCGTGGCCGTGGAAACCGAGGTACGAATACGCCATCGCGAGATCGGCCCAGCCCCACGCGGTCTCCGAGTCGTTCTCCTGCACCGCGGCCAGCGCCCGGGAGGCCTGCACGAGGTGGGTGACGCCGCGGTCGGTGTTGCTCTGCAGGAGCGAGCCGAGCGCCGCGAACGCGTGCATCTGGCCGCGCAGATAGGGATCCGGGATCTCGCGTACGGCGTTGGCCGTGGCCGTCATGGCGGTCGACAACTCGGCCACCCGGCCCAGGTTGATCAGCGCGCCGAAGCGCTGGACCAACGCGTACGCCCTGGTGGTGGGGTCGGTGGCGGAGGCGAGCACGCGTTCGATGATCGGCAGAGCCTCGGCGGAGCGGCCGTTCTGCTGCAGCCGCCCGGCCCGCTTCAGCTCCTCGACGTATTCAGGGAGCTGGTCCAACCAACTCACCGGGCGCCTCCCACCGCGTGTCCCCGCGTCGATCCGCCGACCCGGCCGGCCGGCGTCGCACGTGACGTTTGATGATTATGCCGTGGACCCGGACGACGAACACCCCTCCCGGCCGTTGGCGCGGACGCGCCTTGCGCCGGCGCTGGCCGAAGCGGTCGCGGAACTGTCCGCCGTGGGCATCGAGTCGCCCCGGGTGGATGCCGAATTGCTGGCCGCGCACGTGCTCGAGATCCCGCGTGGCCGGCTGTTGCTGGTGGACACGATCCGCGAGGACGAGCTGAGCCGCTTCCGGGTGCTGGTCGCGTCGCGCGCCCGCCGGGTCCCGTTGCAATATCTGCTCGGCACGGCGGCGTTCCGCCATCTCGAGCTGGCGGTCGGCGACGGTGTCTTCGTCCCGCGTCCGGAGACCGAATTGCTGGCCGGTTGGGGCATCGAGCGGGCCCGATCGGGCGACATCGTGGTCGATCTTTGCAGCGGCAGCGGCGCGATCGCGTTGTCCGTCGCTCAAGAGCTCAAAACCGCTTTTGTGTACGCCGTGGAAAAGTCGCCGGTGGCCCTGTCCTACTTGCGGCGCAACGCTTCCGGCTTCCCCGCGGTGCACGTCGTCGCCGGCGACGTAACCGACAATAGCCTTTTGTCTGATTTGTCGGGCAGGGTGGCCGTGGTGCTGTGCAACCCGCCGTACGTGCCCGACGGCACGCCGGTGCCGCCCGAAGTGGCCGACCACGACCCGTCGTCGGCGGTCTTCGGCGGCCCCGACGGCCTCGACGTGATCCGGCCGGTGATCGCGCTGGCCGCCCGGCTGCTGAAACCCGGGGGACATGTCGGAATTGAGCACGACGACGTGCACGGCGAAGCGGTGCCCGCGCTGCTTCGCGCGGACGGCCGGTTCACCGAGGTGACCGCCCATCGCGACCTGGCCGGCCGCCCCCGGTTCGCGACCGCCCGGCGCACCTGATCGGCGCGCGCCCGCACATGGCAGACTGCACGGTGTGATGCTCTACGACTGCCGTACGACCGCGGACCGGGATCGCGGCATCGCCGCCGCCGTCGAGGCGGTCAAGAGCGGTGAGCTGGCCGTGCTGCCCACCGACACGGTGTATGGCATCGGCGCGGATGCGTTCACCCCGCACGCGATCACCGCGCTGCACCACGCCCGCAGCGTGACCAACCGGGTGCCCCCGCCGGTGCTGATCGGCTCGCGGCACACCCTCGACGGGCTGACGTACTCGCTGACCAGGGCGGCGCGCGAGCTGGCCGACGCGTTCTGGCCGGGCGCCCTGACCCTGTATGTCGAGCACACCCCCAGCCTGCAGTGGGATCTCGGCGAGACCGGCGGCAACGTCGCGGTCCGCATGCCGCTGCACCCGGTCGCCCTCGAGGTGCTGCGTGAGGTCGGCCCGATGGCGGTCACCACGGCCAACAAGGTGGGCCACCCCGCCCCGACCACCGCCGAGGAGGCCCGCGACCAGTTGGAGTATGCGGTCCGCGTCTACCTCGAGGCGGGCCCGGCGCAGGACCCGGCGCCCAGCACGATCATCGACGTGACCGGCGAGGTCCCGCGCGTCCTGCGAGCCGGTGCGATCCCGCTCGAAAAACTCCGCGACGTGGTGCCGGACATCCTGGCGCCGGAGGCGTGAGGTGGCAGTGTTCCTTGGGGCCGGAGGCGTGAGGTGACCGCGCCCTTCACCGTGCTGCACGTCTGCATGGGCAACATCTGCCGGTCGCCGATGGCCGAGCGCCTGCTCGCCCGGGCCGTCCGCGACCGGGGCGGGGACGGCTTGATCCGCAGCGTCAGCGCCGGCACCGGCGGCTGGCACGAGGGCGAGGAGATGAACCCGCCCGCCGCCCGCCAGGTCCGCGCCCGCGGCGGCGAGGCCACCGGCTTCGAGGCCCGCAAGCTGCGCGGCGACTTCATCGACGAGGCCGACCTGATCCTCACGGCCACCGCCGACCAGTACGACTACGTGGTGGCCCTGCGCCCCGACGCCGCCGACCGCACCTTCGTGATGGGCGAGTTCGGCCGCCTGCTCGGCGCCGTCGACACCGCGACCCTGCCACCGGCCGGCGACGACGCCGATTCGGTGCACGCCCGGGGCGCGGCCATCGTCGAGGCGATCCACCACCTGCGCGGCTCCGACGGCCCGATGCCCGGCGACGACCTGGACGACCCGTGGGGCCGCGGCGACCAGACGTTCCAGCGCATCGGCGACGAGATCGAGGACACCACGGTCCCGTTCGCCAAGCTCCTGCTCTCGTGACCGGTCGTCTCGCTCAGCCCGACGAAGCCGGCATCGCCGCGGCCGTCGACTTGCTGCGCGCCGAGTCGGTGGTCGCCTTCCCCACCGAGACGGTCTACGGCCTGGGCGCGGATGCGTTCTCCCCGAAGGCGATCGGCGAGGTCTACCGCCTGAAGAACCGCCCGTCGTGGAACCCGCTGATCGTCCACGTGGCCGACGTGGCCGCGGCCCGCTCGCTGGCCGCCGACTGGCCGGCCGCCGCCGACCGCCTGGCCGCCGCCTTCTGGCCCGGCCCGCTCACCATCGTGGTCCGCCGGGCCCCGCACCTGACCGGCGTGGGCGCCGACAACGACACGATCGCCATCCGCATCCCCGCCCACGACGTGGCGCTGCGCCTGCTGGCGGCGGTCGGATTGCCGCTGGCCGCGCCCAGCGCCAACCGCTCCGAGAGCCTCTCGCCGACCACGGCCGAGCATGTGCTGCGCAGCCTCCCCGACGTCCCCCTGGTCCTCGACGGCGGCCCCAGCTCCTGGGGCATCGAGTCCACGGTCCTGGACCTGACCACGCCCGTGCCCACTCTGCTGCGCCCCGGCGCCCTGGCGTTGCGCGCCCTGCGCGACGTGACCGGCGCGATCGCCCTGCGCGACACCGAAACGGCCGACGGCACCGCCCGCCCGTCCCCCGGCATGAGCCGCCGCCACTACGCTCCGCGCGCACCCCTTGTCCTGGTCCCGGACGTGCACTCCATCGACATTCCCGAAAAATCCGGCATCCTCACGTACGAGGGAATGGCGGCCCCAGACGCCGAGGTGCTCTCGGCCAACCCGCGCGAATACGCCGCCGACCTGTACGCGGCCCTGCACCGCCTGGACGACGCCGGAGTCGAGACGATCCTGGTCCAGCAGCCCCCCGACACCGAGGACTGGCTGGCCATCCGCGACCGCCTGTCCCGAGCCGCCGCCAAGTAACCGCGCCCACCCCGCCGCCAGCGCGCCAACCCGCCAAGTCGCCACCCTGCCCGGCCTTCAAGCCGCGACATCGGGCCGCCCCGCAACCACCTCCTCCGCCCGCGACGCGATGTTGCGGGCCATCCCGCTGAAGACGATCCCGTGGAAGGGCACCACGGACGCCCAATACGCGTGCCCCGCCAACCCCCGCGGCAAGAACACCGCACGCTGCCGGTACACGCTGCCTCCATCCGGCGACGCCACCGCCGACATCTCCAGCCACGCCCGCCCCGGCACCCGCATCTCCGCCCGCAACCGCAGCAACTCCCCAGGCACGATCTCCTCCACCCGCCACCAATCGAGCGCCTCGCCCACCCGCAGCCGATCCCGATCACGCCTTCCGCGCCGCAGCCCGACCCCGCCGACCAGCCGATCCAGCCACCCCCGCACCGACCACGCCAGTGGGAACGAATACCACCCGTTCTCCCCGCCGACCCCCTCGATCACCTGCCACAACGCGGCGACCGGCGCGTCCACCGCACGGCTGCGCTCGTCGACGTAGACGCTTCCGCCGGACCATTCCGGGTCGCTCGGAAGAGGCTCCGCCGCAGCATCCCGGCCGGCCGCCGAAGACCAGCGGGTCTCCACGTCGGCGTTGCGGATCTTGCCGAGGGCCAGCCGGACCGCCTCGTCGAAGCCGAGCGGGTGGACCGAGGGGACCAGCGTGCGGATCGACGCGTCGTGTGCCACCGCCTCGTGCACGACGCTCGCGACCAGCGGCCGGGCGATGCTGTTCGGCACCGGCGTGACCAGGCCGACCCAGTAGGCGGACAGCCACGGGCTGAGCACCCGGGTCGGCACGATCACCCGGCGGCGAAGGCCGGCCACCCGGGCGTACCGCTGCATCATCTCGGCGTAGCTGAGCACGTCGGCGCCGCCGATGTCGTACCCGCCGGGCGGCAGGGTCGCCGCCGCGATCAGGTAGGAGAGCACGTCCCGGACCGCGATCGGCTGGATGCGGTTGCCCACCCAGCGCGGGGTGACCATGGCGGGCAGCCGCTCGGTGAGGTGGCGCAGCATCTCGAACGAGGCCGAGCCGGAGCCTATGATCACCGGGGCACGCAGCACGACCGTCGGGACGCCGCTGTCGGTCAGGACCCGGGCCACCTCGGCGCGGGAGCGCAGGTGCGCCGACGTACGTACGGCGGGCGGTGGCTCGGGGCCGCCGAGGTAGACGATCCGCCGGACGCCGGCCTCCCGGCAGGCGGCGGCGAAATTGCCGGCGGCGGTCCGGTCGACTTGCTCGAAGTCGCGCCGGCCCAGCGAGTGGACCAGGAAGTAGGCGACCTCGATGTCGTCCAGCGCCGCGCGCAGCGACGCCGGGTCGGTCAGGTCGCCCTCGGCGATCTCGACCCGGGCGTGCCAGGGCACGTCGCGCAGCCGGGCCGTGCTGCGGGACAGGCAGCGCACCCGATGGCCGGCGGCGAGCAGCCGGGGCGCGAGCCGGCCGCCGATGTAGCCGGTCGCGCCGGTCACCAAGCACCGCATAACCGCAGAGTGTGCCCTTTGCCGGGGCTTTGAAGCCATATGCTGCTTTTCAGGCGGCGTTGCCACACGGCTCGATCGGGGAGGAGGGCACGTGGACACCTTCTGGGGGCCGGATTTCGCGCATCTCGAGCGCGCGGATCCGGAGATCGCCCACGTCCTCCTCGACGAGCTGGCCCGGCAGCGCGGCGGCCTGCAGCTGATCGCGAGCGAGAACTTCACCTCGCCGGGCGTGCTGGCCGCGCTCGGGTCGACGCTCAACGACAAGTACGCCGAGGGCTATCCGGGCTCGCGCTACTACGGCGGCTGCGGCGAGGCGGACCGGGCCGAGCTGCTCGCCGTCGAGCGGGCGACCCAGCTGTTCGGGGCCGAGCACGCCAACGTGCAGCCGCACTCGGGGACCTCGGCGAACCTGGCGGCGTTCGCGGCGCTGGCCGAGCCGGGCGACGCGGTGCTGGCCATGGAGCTGCCGCACGGTGGGCACCTCACGCACGGCAGCCGGGTCAACTTCTCCGGGAAGTGGTTCCACCCGATCGGCTACCGGGTGTCCCCGAACACCGAGGAGATTGACTACGACGAGGTACGGGACCTCGCGCTCGCGCACCGGCCGAAGCTGATCATCTGCGGCGCCACGGCGTACCCGCGTCTGATCGACTTCGCGCTGTTCCGCGAGATCGCCGACGAGGTGGGCGCGTACCTGCTGGTCGACGCCGCGCACTTCATCGGCCTGGTGGCCGGCAAGGCGATCCCGTCGCCGGTGCCGCACGCCGACGTGGTCACCTGCACCACGCACAAGGTGCTGCGCGGTCCCCGCGGCGGCATGATCCTGTGTCGTGCGGAGCTCGCCCAGCGGGTGGACAAGGCCGTCTTCCCGTTCAGCCAGGGCGGTCCGATGATGCACGCGATCGCGGCCAAGGCGGTCGCGTTGCGCGAGGCGTCGGGTCGTTCCTTCCAGGCGTACGCCCGGCAGGTCGTCGACAACGCAAGGGCGCTGTCGACGGCGCTGGCCACCGAGGGGATGCGCCCGGTGTCCGGTGGCACCGACACGCACCTGGTGCTGGCCGACGTCCGCGCGTTGGGGATCACCGGGCGGGCGGCCGAGGCGCGATGCGATCTGGCCCGGATCACACTGAACAAGAACGCGATACCGTACGACCCACAGCGTCCCGCGGTGGCGTCCGGCATCCGGGTGGGCTCGCCGGCGGTGACCACGCAGGGGATGCGCGAGGGCGAGATGCGGCAGATCGGGCGGCTGATCGGGGCCGCGGTCCGCAGCGATCCGGACACGTCGGCCGGCGCGTCGCGGTTGGCCGGCGTCGCGGACGAGGTGCGGGCCTTGGTAGGACAATTCCCGGCGTACGCGCGGGAGGAAGTGATGGCATGACCGCCTGCACCGAGCGGCACCCAGCCGCAGCGGCGGACGGCCTCGCCGGCGAGGGCCAGAAGGGCATGCCAAAGGAGGGCACAGCATGACGGAGACTGGCGAACCGGCGGTGACGCTTCCGGGCGTACCCAAGCAGGGTTTTGATCGTGATGATGACAACACTCCGCTGCCCGACCTGCCGCCGCTGCCCGCCGATCCCCGGTGGCGGGTGGCGCACCTGCCGTTCCTGAGCGCGGTCTCGGCCGCCCTGCTGCTCTGCGCCGCCTCGGTCGGATTTTTCGCCGGCGGGCCCGCCTCCGCGGTCGGCGCCGGGACCGGCGTGCTGATCGTGACCATCAGCTACACGATGTCCACGCTGGTCATCGCGTGGGCGGACACCGTGCGCCCGGCCCTGCTGATGCCGCTGGCGATGCTCACGTACGTGCTGAAATGCGTGGTCCTGGGCGTGGTGCTGGCCTACGGCGTCAACACCGCGTGGACCGGCAAGATCGCGCTGGGCTGGGGAGTCGTGGCCGGCGTGCTCGCCTGGACCGGCGTGCAGGCCTGGTGGTTCACCGCGTTCCGTCCCCCAAAGTGATCTTCTGCACGTCGTTTTACCTCGGCAAACGCCCCATTCGTGGTTTGTTGACCACGAAACGGTGACGTGAAACGACGTGGCGTGTCCGGTTCTCGCGGAGGGGGAGTACCGTGTCGTTCCAGTTGCGAGACCCCTGACGCCTGGACAACTGCGGTTGTGCGGGGGGTCCCGCTTAGCCTCATGTTTCCTGCTGATATCGTTCGGGCCGTCATGACCGGTCAGGAACCTCCCAAGAATCCCCATGGGGACGACGGTCCAAATCCGCCCGACACGGGTATGGGCATGACGGCCGTCGCTTACCTCCTCTCGGGCATGTTGGTGTGGGGCGGGATCGGTTGGCTGGTCGACCACTGGGTGGGGACCAGGGGCATCTTCGCCGGCCTGGGTGCGGTCCTGGGCATGGCCGGTGGTGTCTACCTCATCGTGCGCCGTCTGGGCGCCTGACAGGAAAGGGCTACGGTGGCCGTTCAGTCGATGGTCCTCGCAGACGTTCCGTTCCCGCCGAGCGTCGAGGACTTCTACCTGCCGAGCATCCTGCCGTGGGGTGAGCACGACAACTACTGGTTCACCAAGATCACTGCGCTGGTCTGGCTGTCGGCCGCACTGATCATCATCTTCTTCCTGGTCGCGTACCGGAAACCGCAGCTGGTGCCGAGCAAGAGGCAGTGGCTCGCGGAGAGCCTCTACGGCTTCGTGCGCAACAACATCGCGATCGAGATGATCGGTCCGGCGGGTGTGCGCTTCGCTCCGTACCTGACGACGTTGTTCACCTTCATTTTGCTGAACAACTTCTGGGGCATCGTTCCGCTCATCCAGATTTCACCTAACTCGCATATCGCCTTCCCGGCGTTCCTTGCGGTGATCAGTTACGTGATGTTCATCTGGGTGGGCATCCGGCACCACGGCTTCGTGAAGTACTTCAAGAACTCTCTGATTCCGCCGGCGCCGTGGTTCATCCTGCCGCTGCTGATTCCGATCGAGTTCTTCTCGAACTTCCTGGTCCGGCCGTTCTCGCTGGCCGTCCGGCTCTTCGCCAACATGTTCGCCGGCCACATGCTGCTGCTCGTGTTCACGCTCGGCGGCTTCGCGATGCTGAACGCCAACGCCTGGTTCCTCCCGTTCTCGATCGTGTCCTGGGCGATGACCATCGCGCTGACCTTCCTCGAGTTCCTGGTGATCTGTCTCCAGGCCTATGTCTTCACGGTGCTGACGGCGAGCTACGTCCAGGGCGCGCTCGCCGACGAGCACTGAGCACCACCCCCTCGCACCGCCAGTAACACCCCGTTGTCGTCCCGCGTGAAACCGATTCACGCGAGATACCTGGAGGAACTGAAAAAATGATGGACATCGCTGCTTTCACCGGTAGCACCGCCGCCATCGGCTACGGTCTCGCCGCCATCGGCCCCGGCATCGGCGTCGGCCTGGTCTTCTCGGCCTACATCCAGTCGACCGCGCGTCAGCCGGAGTCCTCGCGCCTGACCCTGCCGTACGTCTGGATCGGTTTCGCCGTGGTCGAGGCGCTCGCGCTCCTCGGCATCGCCTTCGGCTTCATCTGGCAGGGCTGAGTACCGCTCCTCCGCCTCGAAGGAGGTTCTGTAAATGATCAATACTCTGCTTGCAGAGGCCGCCACCACCGAGAAGCACAACCCGATCATCCCGATCTGGCAGGAGATCCTCGTCGGCGGCCTCGCCTTCGTCCTGCTCTGCTGGGTGCTGATGAAGTTCGTCTTCCCGCAGATGGAGAAGACGTTCGCGGCCCGGGTGGACGCGATCGAGGGCGGCATCAAGCGCGCCGAGGCCGCCCAGGCCGAGGCCAACCAGCTGCTCGAGCAGTACCGGACGCAGCTGGCCGAGGCCCGGACCGAGGCCGCTCGCATCCGCGACGAGGCCCGGGCCGACGCCGAGGGCATCCGGCAGGACGTGCTGGCCAAGGCTCGCGAGGAGTCCGACCGGATCATCGCGGCCGGCCGTGAGCAGCTCAATGCGCAGCGCGAGAGCATCGTGCGGGACCTGCGCTCGGAGGTCGGTGAGCTGGCCGTCGAGCTGGCCAGCCGGATCGTCGGTGAGTCGCTCGCCGACGAGGCCCGCAACCGGGGCACGGTCGAGCGCTTCATCGCCGAGCTCGACTCGGCCGGCTCGACGGGCGGACGCTGATGGCGTCGAGCGTCAGCCAGCAGGCCTACAACTCGGCGGTGGAGAAGCTCGCCGCCGAGACCGGTTCGGCCACGGCCGCGCAGCTGGCCACGGTCGCCGACGAGATTCTGTCGGTGGCCGGCCTGCTGCGGGCCCAGCCCGCGCTGCGCCGGGCGCTGACCGACCCGTCGCGGGAGGGTTCCGAGCGGGCCGAGCTGCTGCGCTCGCTGCTGTCCGGCAAGCTGTCCGCGATCACCGTCGACACGCTGACCACGCTGGTGGCCGGCCGGTTCTCCCGGCCGACCGAGCTGCTCGACACCACCGAGCGTCTCGGCGTAGAGGTCGTGCTGCGCTCGTCGGAAAAGGCGGGCACCCTCGCCGACGTGGAGGACGAGCTGTTCCGCTTCGGGCAGATCGTCAGCGGCAACGCCGAGCTCGCCGTCACGCTGAGTGACCCGGGCGCGCCGACATCGACCCGGGTTAAGCTGGTGGAGGACTTGCTCAAGGGCAAGACCCAGCCGGCGACGCTCCGGCTCGTCGAGGTGGCGCTCGAGGGGTTCCTCGGCCGTCGCTTCGACTCGTCGCTCACCAGGCTGGTCGAGCTGACCGCCGCGAAACGCGACCGCGAGGTCGCGTACGTGACGGTGGCCCGTCCGCTCCGCGACGAGGACGAGCAGGCGCTGGCTGCCAAGTTGTCCGACATCTACGACCGCCCGGTCTCCCTGAAGGTCGTTGTCGACCCCGTGATCATCGGCGGGGTGAGTGTCCGAGTCGGCTCCGACCTCTACGACGGCACGATCCTGCGGCAGCTCAACACCGCCAGGCAGGCGTTCGCTAAATAGGTTTCTTCCCCTTGGTCGCGGCAACGCCGGGATCGAGCAGGCCCCTCGGCGGCGGCGACGTCCCGAGCTAGACAGAGAAGGCAGAGGATGGCCGAGCTGACCATCTCCTCGGACGAGATCCGGGGGGCGCTAGAGCGCTACGTCTCGTCCCACACGAACACGGTCGTCCGCGAGGAAGTCGGCATCGTCTCCGATGCGGGCGACGGCATCGCGCACGTCGAGGGCCTGCCCTCGACCATGGCGAACGAACTGCTCGAATTCGAGGACGGCACGCTGGGTGTCGCCCTGAACCTCGACGTCCGCGAGATCGGCGCCGTGGTTCTGGGCGAGTTCGAAGGCATCGACGAAGGCCAGCAGGTCAAGCGCACCGGCCGGGTTCTCTCGGTGCCGGTCGGCGACGGCTTCCTCGGTCGCGTGGTCGACCCGCTGGGCCGGCCGATCGACGACCGCGGCGACATCGAGAACGAGGGCTTCCGCGAGCTCGAACTGCAGGCGCCGAACGTGATGGCCCGGCAGCCGGTGAAGCAGCCGCTGCAGACCGGGATCAAGGCGATCGACGCCATGACGCCGATCGGGCGGGGCCAGCGCCAGCTGATCATCGGGGACCGGAAGACCGGCAAGACCACGGTCGCGATCGACACGATCATCAACCAGAAGGCGAACTGGGAGTCCGGTGACCCGGACAAGCAGGTCCGCTGCATCTACGTGGCGATCGGCCAGAAGGCGACCACCATCGCGTCCATCAAGGGCACGCTGGAGGAGCAGGGCGCGATGGCGTACACGACCATCGTGGCCGCCCCCGCTTCCGACCCGGCCGGCTTCAAGTACATCGCGCCCTACACCGGCTCGGCCATCGGCCAGCACTGGATGTACGCCGGCAAGCACGTCCTGATCGTGTTCGACGATCTGACCAAACAGGCCGAGGCGTACCGCGCGGTGTCCCTGCTGCTGCGCCGCCCGCCGGGCCGCGAGGCCTACCCGGGCGACGTCTTCTACCTGCACTCCCGGCTGCTGGAGCGCTGCGCGAAGCTCTCCGACGAGCTGGGCGGCGGCTCGATGACCGGTCTGCCGATCGTCGAGACCAAGGCCAACGACATCTCGGCCTACATCCCGACCAACGTCATCTCGATCACCGACGGCCAGATCTTCCTGGAGACCGACCTGTTCGCCTCGGGTGTCCGCCCGGCGATCAACGTCGGCACCTCGGTGTCCCGGGTGGGCGGTTCGGCGCAGGTCAAGGCGATGCGCTCGGTCTCCGGCCGGCTCCGCCTCGACCTGGCCCAGTTCCGTGAGCTGGAGGCGTTCTCGGCGTTCGCGTCCGACCTGGACAAGGCGTCGCGGGCGCAGCTGGACAAGGGCGTACGCCTGGTCGAGCTGCTCAAGCAGCCGCAGTACTCGCCGTACTCGGTGGTCGACGAGGTCGTCGTGATCTGGGCCGGCACCACCGGGCAGCTCGACGACATCGAGGTCGGCGACGTCCGCCGCTTCGAGGGCGAGCTGCTCCAGTGGCTGCACCGGCACCGCGCCGAGGTCCTCACCTCGATCGAGTCGACCGGGCAGCTGTCCGACGACAACATCGAGAGCCTCAAGTCCGGCCTGGACGAGTTCAAGGAGCTCTTCAAGCAGGGCGAGACCGGTATCAAGCTCAACGAGCCCGACGCCGAGGCGATGGCCGAGGGCCGCGAGACCCGCGAGACGGTGACCCGTGAGGTTCACCGTCCGGCGGCCGAGAAGTAGTCATGGCCGGTCAGGTACAGGCCCTCCGGCGGCGCATCCGCACCGTCAAGTCGACCAAGAAGATCGCCAAGGCGCAGGAGCTGGTCGCGACCAGCCGGATCGCCAAGGCCCAGGAGCGAGTGGCCGCCTCCAAGCCGTACGCGGAGGCGATCACCCAGGTCCTGACCGCACTGGCGTCCAACGCGACGATCGACAACCCGCTGCTGGTCCCGCGCGAGCGGGTCCGGCGGGCGGGGGTCCTGCTGATCACCAGTGACCGCGGCCTGGCCGGCGCCTACAACGCCAACGCCCTCCGCACCGCCGAGCAGCTGATCCAGAAGCTGAAGGCGGACGGCAAGGACGCGGTGCTGTACGTGGTCGGCCGCAAGGGCGTCGGCTACTACCGGTTCCGCAACCGGCCGATCGAGGCCAGCTGGACCGGATTCTCCGAGCGGCCGTCGTTCGCGGACGCGAAGAGGATCGGCGACGCGCTGCTGGAGGCCTTCGTGGCGGGCGCCGACGACGGCGACGAGCATTACGGCCCGGACGGCATCCAGGGCGTCGACGAGCTGCACATCGTCAGCACGCAGTTCAAGTCGCTGATGACGCAGAGCGCGGAGGCGCACTTCCTGGCTCCGATGCAGGTCGAGGAGCGCGAGGTCGAGCCCGGTCTGCGGCCGGCGTACGAGTTCGAGCCGGACGCCGACGAGTTGCTGGACGCGTTGCTGCCGAAGTACCTCAACACGCGGATCTACGCGGCGTTGCTGGACTCGGCGGCGAGCGAGTCGGCCTCCCGGCGCCGGGCGATGAAGAGCGCGTCGGACAACGCGGACGACCTGCTCAAGCGGTACACGCGCGAGATGAACTCCGCGCGGCAGGCTGCGATCACCCAGGAAATCAGTGAGATCGTCGGCGGCGCCAACGCGCTGGCCGCGGCGGGAAGTGATGTGTGATGACTGCTGTTGCTGAGCCCAAGAAGGCGGAGACCGGCGTCGGCCGCGTCGTCCGGGTCATCGGCCCGGTCGTCGACGCCGAGTTCCCGCGTGACGCCATGCCGAACATCTACAACGCGCTGCACGTCGAGGTGACCCTCTCCGAGGGCACCAAGAAGCTGACCCTGGAGGTCGCCCAGCACCTGGGGGACAACCTGGTCCGCGCGATCTCGATGCAGCCGACCGACGGCCTGGTCCGCGGCGCCGAGGTCACCGACACCGGCTCCGGCATCTCGGTGCCGGTCGGCGACGTGACCAAGGGCCACGTGTTCAACGCCCTCGGCGACGTGCTCAACGCCGACCCGTCGACCCTGGACATCCAGGAGCGCTGGACGATCCACCGCCCGCCGCCGGCGTTCGCCGACCTCGAGCCGAAGACCGAGATGCTGGAGACCGGCATCAAGGTGCTCGACCTGCTCGCGCCGTACGTGCGCGGTGGCAAGATCGGCCTGTTCGGCGGCGCGGGCGTGGGCAAGACGGTGCTCATCCAGGAGATGATCATCCGGGTGGCCCGTAACTTCGGCGGTACCTCGGTGTTCGCCGGCGTGGGCGAGCGCACCCGTGAGGGCAACGACCTCATCCTGGAGATGGCGGAGGGTGGCGTTCTCGACAAGACCGCCCTCGTCTTCGGCCAGATGGACGAGCCGCCGGGCACCCGTCTGCGGGTCGCCCTGACCGCGCTGACCATGGCGGAGTACTTCCGGGACGTCCAGAACCAGGAGGTGCTGCTCTTCATCGACAACATCTTCCGGTTCACCCAGGCCGGCTCCGAGGTGTCCACCCTGCTCGGCCGCATGCCGTCGGCGGTGGGTTACCAGCCCACGCTGGCCGACGAGATGGGCCAGCTGCAGGAGCGGATCACCTCGGTCCGGGGCAAGGCGATCACCTCGATGCAGGCGATCTACGTGCCCGCCGACGACTACACCGACCCGGCGCCGGCCACCACGTTCGCCCACCTGGACGCGACCACCAACCTCGAGCGGTCGATCTCCGACAAGGGCATCTACCCCGCCGTGGACCCGCTGGCCTCCAGCTCGCGGATCCTCGCGCCGGAGTTCGTGGGGGCCGAGCACTACGCGGTCGCCCGTGAGGTGCAGCGGATCCTGCAGAAGTACAAGGACCTGCAGGACATCATCGCGATCCTCGGTATGGACGAGCTCTCCGAGGAGGACAAGGTCACGGTGCAGCGGGCCCGCCGCATCGAGCGCTTCCTCTCGCAGAACACGTACGCGGCCGAGCAGTTCACCGGCGTTCCCGGCTCGACGGTCCCGCTGAAGGAGACCATCGAGGCGTTCAAGAAGATCAGCGAGGGCGAGTACGACCAGTTCCCCGAGCAGGCCTTCTTCATGTGCGGCGGCCTGGAGGACCTCGAGCGCAACGCGCACGAGCTCATGAAGGGTTAGAGCTGAGCTAGCTGGCGTCGCCTCCGGCGCCGCGGGCGATCGCCTCTTTGGGGCTGATGAGGAGAGGCCGGTTTTCGACACCGCAAACCCCGCGGAGCCGAAAACCGGCCTCTCCTCGTCAGCGGGGCGATCGCGCGCCCGTCCGTTTCTCGAGAAGCCGGGTGTCCGTTGCTTAACCTGTGACGGTGGCCAAGGCAGGGCAGAGGCGGGCTCCCTTGTGGGCCCGCCTCTGTGCCATTTCCGGCTGTGTCCTGATGCTCCTCAGCGGCGGTGCGCTGATCACCGGTCAGCTGCTGATGGCGCGGTACGCCGGCGCGGTGCAGAACAAAGACCTGCTCGGCGGTCGGGCCGCGAAGGTCTCGGACATCATGGGGCCGCTCAACATCCTGCTGGTCGGCATCGACCCGCGAAACGACGAGCAGACCCCGCTCTCCGACTCGATCATCATCGTGCACGTCCCGGCGGCGATGGATCAGGCGTACCTCTTCTCCATCCCGCGCGATCTGGTGGTGGACATCCCGCCCTTCGACAAGACGGGGTTCCGGGGCGGCCGTTCGAAGATCAACGCCGCGATGGGGTACGGGAGTTCGCTGGGCAACGGCAAGCACGATCCGGCACAGGGCTTCGAACTGCTGGCCCAGACCGTGCAGCGGCTCACCGGCATCCGCCAGTTCGACGCCGGCGCGATCGTCAACTTCGGCGGGTTCAAGAAGATCGTGGACGCCATGGGCGGCGTGACCCTGACGGTCGACCAGCACGTGAAATCCGAGCACCTGCAGCCGGACGGCAAACCCCGGCCGCGGTACGCCCGGTGCGCCGACAATTCGTGCGCGCACCCGTACTACGGGCCGCAGGCGGAGTACCGGCCGGGCACGTATCACCTGGCCGGGTGGCAGGCGCTCGACTACGTCCGGCAGCGGTACGGCCTGCCCAACGGCGACTATGACCGGCAGCGGCACCAGCAGCAGTTCATCAAGGCGATGGCGCAGCAGGCGCTGAGCCGGGACGTGGTCACCAACCCGGTCACGCTGGACCGGGTGCTCAAGGCGGCCGGCGGCGCGCTGACCTTCGACGGCAAGGGCCACAGCGTGGTCGACTGGGGCTTCGCGCTGAAGAACATCCGGTCCGCGAACATGGTGCTGATCAAGCTGCCGGGAAAGTCGCTTTACGAGGGCGGCGACTATCTGGGCGAGGGGCTGGACCCGAGCGCCACCGACTTTTTCGCCGCGGTGACCCGGGACAGCCTGGCGACCTTCCTCTTCGAGCACCCTGAGTACTTCAGCAACAACGCGTAGCGAGTGTGGCGGTGGCCACCCCCTACCTCGGCGGACCACCTCGCCGTTTAGACTTCACCCATTCGGTAACACCGGCTGAACAGGGAGACAGCGTGGCCAACCAGCTGCCCGTCAAGGTCGTCGCCGTCGAGGAGCGGATCTGGTCCGGCGAGGCCGAGATGCTCGTCGCACGCACCACCGAGGGTGAGATCGGCGTGCTGCCCGGTCACGCGCCGCTGCTGGGCCTGCTCAAGGAGCCGTCCCAGGTGCGGGTCAAGCTCGCCGGCGGCGAGCAGCTGACCTATGACGTGAGCGGCGGCTTCCTCTCGATCGATGCGGACGGCGTCACCGTCCTCGCCGAGAGCGCCGTGCCGGCCACTCCCGAGTCGCACTGACCGCCCGCGATGCGGATTCTGGAGTTCTTCGGGATCTGCGTCGTCGCGCTGCTCGCGCTGCTCTTCGTGATCTTCTTCCGCCGCCGGCTGCTCATGGTCGGCGGCGGCACCATTCGCCTGCAGGTCCGGGTCAGCACGATGGTCCCGGGCCGCGGCTGGTCCACCGGCGTCGGCCAGTTCGTCGGCGACGAGCTCCGCTTCCACCGGATGTTCAGCCTCGCCTTCCGCCCTAAACGGGTGCTCGACCGCACGGTTCTGCTGGTCGAGGAGAAACGTGACCCCGATGGGCCCGAGCGGCTCACCATGCCGGCCGGCTGGTCGGTGCTGCGCTGTCGCAACGGCGACGACGGCGAGATCGAGATAGCCATGGCCGAGTCCACGGTGACCGGCTTCCTCTCGTGGCTTGAGGCGGGCCCGCCCGGGCAGCCCGGCAGCCTCAGCCCCCGGCCGATCATCCGGCCCCGCCCGGCCGACCACTGACACTCGGTACGCCGCAGATCCGGTTGGCCGCAGATCCGGTTGGCCGCAGATCCGGTTGGCCGCAGATCCGGTCGGCTACAGATCCGGTCGGCCACTGACCGCGGATTGGCCGCTGAATTCGGTCGGCGCCCGCCCCTAGGGTCGAGGCATGCGGATTCAGATCGTCGATGCGTTCACCGCCCGGCCCTTCGCGGGCAACCCCGCCGGGGTCGTGGTGCTCTCCGCCTTCCCCGACACCGCCTGGATGCAGCGGGTCGCCGCCGAGGTCCACCTGTCCGAGACCGCGTTCCTGCACCCCCTGCCGCCCGGCGCCGAGGCCGATTTCGCGCTCCGCTGGTTCACGCCCGTCGTCGAGGTCGCGCTCTGCGGGCACGCCACCCTGGCCAGCGCGCACGTCCTGGGCCGCGACAAGACCAGCTTCGCGACGCTCAGCGGGGTGCTGACCGCCACGGCGACCGACGACGGGTGGTACACGCTCGACTTCCCGACCGCGCCGCTGAGCCCGATCGACGCGCCGCCCTGGCTGTCCGGCGTACTGGGCGCCGAGATCGTCTCGGTGCACCACACCGGCCCGAACACCGACGACCTGCTGGTCGAGCTGGCCGACGAGGCGACGGTTCGCGGCCTGCGGCCCGACCTGAGCACGCTGGCGACCAAGGAGAACCGCGGCGTGATCGTCACCGCCGCGGCCGCCGAGCCGGACGGCGGGTACGACTTCGTCTCCCGCTTCTTCGGCGCGGCCGCGGGCGTGGGGGAGGACCCGGTGACCGGCAGCGCGCACACCGCGCTCACGCCGTTCTGGTCGGCGCGGCTGGGTGGGCGCACGTCGATGACCGGGTATCAGGCATCGGCCCGCGGCGGCTTCGTGCGGGTGACGCAGGCCGGCGACCGCACCCTGCTGACCGGCCAGGCCGTCACCACCATCGACGGCGAGTTACTCGTCTGACCGCGCCGCCCGCGGTCGCTTTCGCCAGGGTGAGCGGCGGCAGCAAGGGTGAGCGACGCCTGGGTTGGCCCGCCCGAGTTGCAGCACAGCCCGGATGGTGGCGGCACGGGGTCGGGACGGCAGCCGGCTCGCCGGGAAATGCGGGGACTTGTCCCTCACGTACGGTAAAGGGAATTTGAACTTGGTCTTTACCGAGATCCGCCCGGGACCCATTTCACGTCGCCGGCCGGGTTGGCGACGCGGGAGAGGATGAAGAGCAGGTCGGAGAGACGGTTCAGGTATTTCGCCGGCAGGTCGCTCGTACGGTCGGCGTCGTCTTGCACCAGAGCCCAGGCCGCACGTTCCGCGCGGCGCGCGACGGTGCGTGAGACATGCAGCAGGGCCGCGCCGGGGGTGCCGCCGGGGAGGATGAAGCTGTCGAGGGGCTTCAGGCGCTCGTTGAACTCGTCACACCAGCCCTCCAGGCGGGTCACGTAGTCCTCGGTGATCCGCAGCGGGGGATAGGGCGGATCCTCGGCGATCGGGTTGCAGAGGTCGGCGCCGACATCAAAAAGATCATTCTGTACGGCGGTGAGCACGGCCCGGATGTCGTCGGGCAGGTCGCCCAGGGCCAGCGCCACGCCCAGCGAGGCGTTGCACTCGTCGGTGTCGGCATACGCGGCCAGGCGCGGATCGGTCTTCGCGACGACCTCGTTGTTGCCCAGCCGGGTCTCGCCGGCGTCGCCGGTGCGGGTGTAGATGCGGGTGAGGTGAACGGCCATGTACCTACCCTACGGAGGCGAGCTCGGGCCGCGGCCCATACCATGGCCCGCGTGGATGTGATCAGGGTGAAGGGCGGCGCCCAGCTCGCCGGCGACGTCAGCGTCGGCGGCGCCAAGAACTCGGCGCTCAAGCTGATGGCGGTCGCGCTGCTCGCGCAGGGCCGCAGCGTGGTGGAGAACGTCCCCCGGATCACCGACATCGCGATCATGGCCGAGGTGCTGCGGCGGCTGGGTTGCCAGGTCACGCTGGAGGGCGGCCACGCCATCATCGACGTGCCGGCCGAGCCGGGCAGCGAGGCCGACTACGACCTGGTCCGCCGGCTGCGCGCGTCGATCTGCGTGCTGGGCCCGCTGCTGGCCCGCCGCGGCTACGTGCGGGTCGCGCTCCCGGGCGGCGACATGATCGGCTCCCGCGGGCTGGACATGCACTTCTCCGGCCTTACCCGGATGGGCGCCGAGATCTCCGGCGAGCACGGGTTCGTGATCGCCGCCGCCCCGCGTGGCCTGCGCGGCAGCAAGATCTGGCTGGACTTCCCGAGCGTCGGCGCCACCGAGAACCTGCTGATGGCGGCGGTCCTGGCCAAGGGCGTCACGGAGATCGACAACGCCGCCCGCGAGCCGGAGATCGTCGACATCTGCGACATGCTCACCGCGATGGGCGCGCGGATCGGCGGCGCCGGCAGTTCGACGCTGACCGTCGAGGGTGTCGAGTCGCTCAGCCCGGTCACGCACCGCACGGTCGGTGACCGCATCGTGGGCGGCACCTGGGCCTTCGCCACCGCGATGACCCGCGGCGACGTGACCATCCACGGGGTGCGGCCGGAGTATCTGGACGTCGCGCTGGACAAGCTGGTGACGGCAGGCGCGCAGGTCACTCTGGGGGAAAACCAGTTTCGCGTACGCATGGAGCAGCGCCCACGCGCAGTCGACATCGTGACGCTGCCGTTCCCGGGCTTCGCCACCGACCTGCTGCCGATGGCGATCGGGCTGGCCGCCGTGGCCGAAGGCGCATCGCTGATCACCGAGAACATCTTCGACGGCCGCTTCATGTTCGTGAACGAGATGGTCCGCCTGGGCGCCGACATCCGCACCGACGGCCACCACGCGGTGGTCAACGGGCGGGAACGGCTCTCCGGCGCGCCGGTGCGGGCCACGGACATCCGGGCCGGGGCCGGTCTGGTGATCGCCGGGCTGTGCGCCGACGGCGTGACCGAGGTGGGCGAGGTGCACCACATCGACCGGGGCTACCCCGACTTCGTGACGGACCTGGCCAAGCTGGGCGTCGAGGTGGAGCGGGCGGACGTGCCCGAGCCGACCTTCGACTTCTGATTTACCGGGCGGGTTTTACAGGGCGGGCGAGCCGCCGACCAGGCGCCGGGCGGTCTCGAACTCCTCGGCGAAGACCAGCACCGCCACCCGGCCGTCCCGGACGACGGCCTGGGTGGCGCGGATGCCGGCGTCGCCGAGCAGTCGCCGGATGTCGTCGGCCACGTCCGGATCGTCGGTGACCGCGACCGGGCAGAGCAGGCCGTAGTCGTCCGGCTCGCCGAAGATCGCGAGGCCGTCGGCGGCAGCCTCCTCGCCGGCGAGCGTCCATTGCAGCCCCATGCGCCAGAAGACGGCGCCGAGCAGGCCGACCAGGCCGACGGCGAGCAGTGGCCCGACGAGGTACCAGCCGTTGCCTGAGGGCATGCGCATAGTCTGGCACCGCCGCGCGGGCGTTTCCCCGGATTTGCCCCGATCGAGGGGAGCTGAGGCCTCGTTAAGCTGCCCCGGTAGGGTGAGGTAACACGCATCGTCAGAGGGGGAACGCACATGGCGGGTCGACTCGCGGTCATCGGCTCCGGGCTGATGGGCTCCGGCATCGCGCAGGTCTCGGCGCAGGCCGGCTGGCAGGTCACCATGCGGGACGTCGACGACGCCGCGACCAACCGGGGCATGGCGGCGATCCGGGATTCGCTCGGCCGTTTCCAGTCCAAGGGGAAGATCACCCAGGAGGAGGCGGAGGCCACCCTCGCGCGGATCACCCCCACCACCGACCTGGAGGCGGCCGCCGACGCCGACGTCGTGGTCGAGGCGATCTACGAGAAGGTCGAGGCCAAGCACGAGGTCTTCCGGGCCCTCGACAAGATCTGCAAGGCCGGCGCGGTGCTCGGCACCAACACCTCGGCCATCCCGATCACCCAGATCGCCACCGTCACCGAGCGGCCCGAGTCGGTGGTCGGCATCCACTTCTTCTCGCCGGTGCCGATGATGAAGCTGGTCGAGCTGGTCCGCGGGTACCAGACGTCGGACGACACGCTGGCCGACGCGCGCAACTTCGCCGAGGAGGTCGGCAAGACCTGCGTCGAGGTGAAGCGGGACGTGGCCGGCTTCGTGTCGAACCGGCTCTTCTCGGCGCTGCTGGTCGAGGCGATCAAGCTGGTCGAGTCGGGCGTGGTCTCGCCGGCCGACCTCGACACGGTGATGAAGCTGGGCTTCGGGCACGCGATGGGCCCGCTGGCCACGGTGGACCTGACCGGCCTGGATGTGATGCTCAACGCGGCCGGCAACATCTACCGGGACACCGCGGACGAGAAGTTCTTCCCGCCGGAGCTGCTGCAGCGCATGGTCACCGCGGGCGACCTGGGCCGCAAGACCGGCAAGGGCTTCTATACCTACTGAGTTCCGGCATTCGGCCTCGCAACGTGCCGTGGTGACCCTACGATTTCCGGCGAAACGGTCGTGGGGAGGCGACGGCATGACGCGCACGGCGATGGCTCCGTCCGCGGAGGAGATGCAGTGGGCGATGGCCGAGGCGAGCGGTGAGGCGCTCGCGGTCGCGCCCGGCTGGTTCCGGGCGTGGCCCACGGCCAGCCAGAAATTCTCGGCGGTGAACATCCGGTCGTCCACCCAGCTGATCGTCAACCACAGCCGGGAGGACGACCGGCACCCGAACAGCTGGACGGTCCGCGCCCTGTTCGGCCCGCACGCGGTCGAGCTGCACGTCGGCCCGTACGAGACGAAGGAGGAGGCCACCCTCGTCGCGCACGCGATCCTGACGCTCGCCTATCGAGCGTGATTCTTGTCGCACCCACCCACTAGGTTCGTCGGCATGGATGCCATCCGGGTGCGCGGCTTGCGCAAGGCCTACGGGGACAACGTCGCGGTCGGCGGGGTCGACCTCGACGTCGCCCACGGCGAGGTGTTCGCGCTGCTCGGGCCCAACGGCGCCGGCAAGACGACCACTGTGGAGATTCTCGAGGGCTATCGGCGGCGCGACGACGGCGAGGTCAGCGTGCTCGGCGTCGACCCGGCGGTGGCGCAGGGCCGGCGCGGCACCGGCCCGGTGGCCAAGCGGTGGCGTGAGCGGCTCGGCATCGTGCTGCAGGGCACCGGCGAGTTCGACGAGCTGACCGTCGGCGAGGTGGTGCGGCACTTCGCGCGGTTCTACCCGGGCGCCGACGACCCGGCGACGGTGATCGAGCGGGTCGGCCTGGCGGAAAAGGCGACGGCCCGTACGCATACGTTGTCCGGCGGGCAGAAACGCCGGCTCGACGTGGCGCTCGGCATCATCGGGCGGCCCGAGCTGCTGTTCCTCGACGAGCCGACGACCGGGTTCGACCCCGAGGCGCGGCGCGAGTTCTGGCAGCTGATCCGCGACCTGCAGGCGGGCGGCACCACGATCGTGCTGACCACGCACTATCTGGAGGAGGCGGAGGCGCTGGCCGACCGGGTCGGGGTGATCGCCAAGGGGCGGTTGATCGCGGTGGACACCCCGCGATCGCTGGGCCGGCGCGATGCGGCGCTGGCGACGGTCTCCTGGCGTACGCCCGAGGGTGGTTGGGAACGCACCCGGAGCGCGACGCCGACGGCCGTGGTGGCCGACCTGGCCGCGCGGTTCGCCGGCGAGGTGCCCGGCCTGACCGTCACCCGGCCCACCCTGGAAGACGTCTACCTCGAGATGATCGGTGGTGCGGCATGAGGGCCGGCCCGGTGGAGCTCGGGGTGGCGCAGGGTGGCCTCGAGGTGCGGCAGTTCCTGCGCAGCCGCGAGCAGGTCATGTTCACGCTGGCCTTCCCGGCGATCATGATTCTGGTGTTCGGCTCGATCTTCAAGGGCACGATCGGCGAGGGCGTCAAGTTCACCCAGTACTTCGTGACCGGCATGATCGGCACCGGCCTGATGACGGCCGGCTTCCAGGCGCTGGCCATCCAGATCCCGATGGAGCGCGACCGCGGGGTGCTGAAACGCTTCCTCGGTACGCCGATGCCGAAATGGGTCTACTTCGCGGGCAAGGTGCTGATGGTCGGCTTCATCGCGCTACTCGAGACGGTGATCCTGCTTGCCGTGTCGTCCCTGCTGTTCGGGCTCAAGCTGCCCGACACCCCGGCGAAGTGGCTGACCTTAATGTGGGTGTCGCTGCTCGGCATCACGGCGTGCACGCTGTGCGGGGTGGCGTTCTCGTCGGTCGCCCGCACCGGCCGCAGCGCGCCGGCGGTGGTCACGCCGGTGGCGCTCATCCTGCAGTTCATCTCCGGCGTGTTCTTCGTCTTCACCAGCCTGCCGGCGTGGATGCAGAACGTGGCGTCGCTGTTCCCGCTGAAGTGGCTGTGCCAGGGGCTGCGCTCGGTGTTCCTGCCGGCGTCGTTCGGGGCACACGAGCCGGGCGGCTCGTTCAACCTGCCGATGGTGGGGTTGGTACTGGGGTTGTGGTGCGTGCTGGCGCTGGCGCTGTGCCTGACCACCTTCAAGTGGACGACCAAGCGCGACGGTTGACCCGCGCCGCTCTTGGCGCCGTGCGCTGTGTCGTCGGCGTTCGTCATTGGCCGCCGCCCGTTGGCCGCCGTTGGCCGCCGCCCGTTGGCCGCCGTTGGCCGCCGCCCGTTGGCCGCCGTTGGCCGCCGCCCGTTGGCCGCCGCTTGCCGCTGGCCGCCGCCTGCCGCTGCGCGCTGCTGCTTGCCCTCACTCCCGATCTAGGAGTGTTGGTGTTTGTGGCGAGCGCGGACTCTCCACTCTTGCGGGCGGCCTTCCGATCTTGACGAGTTCGTGGGCGCGGGGGAGCGTGGCGTTGGCGGAAACTCTCCATTGTTGCGGCGGGCAGCGGGCGGCGGCCAGCGGCGGGCAGCGGGCGGCGGCCAGCGGCGGGCAGCGGGCGGCGGCCAGCGGCGGGCGGCGGCGGGCAGCGGCGGGCGTCGGCAAGCGGCGGCCGTCGGCAAGCGGCGGGCGGTGGCAAGCGGCGGGGGGCGGGCGGTGGCGGGCGGCTGCCTGGCCGACGGGACCGGCGCCGCCTGCCTGGCCGTTCGTGACGGGCTGATGATCGCGGACACGTGCTGGCCGATTCGGCTGTGCGCCGATGCCTGGGCCCAGCAGTGGCACGTCCTACCCCGCGCCCCTGAGCTCCCCACTACATGCGCGACGGTTGAACGGCGTCGCCCCGCACGCGGTCGGGGTGAGCGGCGGCAGGAGGCCGGGTCGACGCCTGCGCCGGCCTGCCCGAGTTGCAGCACAGCCCGGATGCGGGCGGCACGGGGCCGGGACGGCAGCCAGCTCGCCTTGCGACGGCGGGACCTGGCCAGACACGTACGGTCAAGGGTTTGGTCAGTGGGTGGCGGCGAAGGCCAGGGACATCAGCGTCGCCGAGATCATGCCGCCCAGCAGGGTCAGGCCGATGCCGCCGATGTCGAGTTTGGCCTCCAGCCAGCGGTGGGCCGAGACCGCCGCGACCGGGACGCCGGCCGACGGGGCCACCAGGAAGGCGAGCCAGCCGAGGCCGCGCAGCACCGGACCGCCCCACAGGCCCGTCCCGCCGATCGTTACCAGGCCGGAAGCGACCAGGCCGGTCAGGGCCGCGATCAGCGCGCCCACCAGCGGCAGCACCGGCAGCGCCCAGCGGGGCAGCGCCCGCCGGCCGGCCGGGCGAACGGTCCCGTCGATCCGGGCCGCGACCCGCGCCAGCAGTACCCTCGGCGACCCCTCCTCCGGAGAGGACGCGGAGGACGACGGCGCCCGGGGCAGCGCGGCCTGCGGCAGCGTGTCGATCGAGGCCGGCTCCGGCACCTCGCCCAGCGAGCGCATCCGCAGGCCGCGCGCCCGGCGCAGCTCGTCCCAGAGCCGGGCCGCCTCCCGGTCCACCTCGAGCACCTGCGCCGCCGCGGCCCCAGCCCACCGGTCGGCGGAGACCGCGTCCCCCTCGGCCCGGGTCAGCTCGCCCGCCGCCTGCACGGCACTGTCCTGATAGGCCTGCTCGGCTCCGCCCAGCTCGACGTCGCGGCGCCGGGTCGCCTCCGCCAGGGCGCTGACCATCAGCTGGTAGTCGCGGCCGATCGGCTGCCGGTCACGTGTGGTCACTGTTCACCTCGTACGGGATGATCACCTCGGGCGTGCGGTGCACGGAGCGGTCGAAGAACAGCGCCCGGCGGGTACGCGGATACCAGGCCGGACCGCCCGGCTGCGGGTAGAGCGGCGCCAGGTCGGCGCCCTGCACGTCGAGCGCCACCCACGCGCCGATCGGGTCGAGCCGGCTCGCCGGGCCGCCGAGGCTGTCGCGCAGCCGGGAGACCGAGCGCCACCAGCCGAGCACGTGCGTACGCTGCTCCGGCCCATCGGTCAGCAAGCGGCGCAGCGTCCCCTGGTCGGCGCCCGCGTCCAGCGCGTAGCCGAGCACGTAGTGCGGGATCTCCAGCGCCGCCAGCGCCGGCAGCTCGTCGTACCAGTCGGCCGACGGCAGCTCGGCCATCAGCCGGGCCGCCGCCCCGCCCGCGTCCGGGTCGAGGCAGACCACGCTGAAGTGCGCCGGGCCCTGGGCCGCCAGCGACAACGCCGCCGCCGCGAGCACGTCGCACGCCTCGTCGACGCGGGTGCCGAGGACCGCCAGGTTGCGGCCGGGCATCCGGCCCAGGCGCAGCCGGGCCGGGCGGGCGGCCACGTCGATCCGCTCGCCGAGCACCGCGCCGGGCGAGGAGCCGACCGGCCCGTCGGCCTGCGGCACCGGACCGGCCGGCCGGCACTGGGCGGGCAGCACCGGGACCGCGTCGCCGTCGAAGAGCCGGGGCTCCTCGCAGCCGTCCGGGCGCAGCCGCCAGAGCCGGCGCTGGAGCGTACGCCAGACCAGCCGGTCCCCGGCGTCCGGCAGCCGGACGACCAGATTGGCCCCCGCGGTGCCGGACTCGGTGTTGACCACCGCGTGGTGGCGCGGGATGACCGCGGCGGCCAGGTTGTTGTCGGCCAGGATCCGGCGCGCCTTGGGCAGCGCGATCCGGAGCGTGAACTGGCCGATCAGCCCGGAGCGGCCCCACAGCGCCTCGATCCCGGAGACGTCCTGCGACGCGAGGATCAGGTGGATGCCTTGCGAGCGGCCCCGCCGGGCGAGGTCCTCGAGCAGGGTGACGGCCTCCTCGGCGACCGCGTCCCGGCCGCCGAGCAGCACCTGGAACTCGTCGATCACCGCGACAATCCGCGGCCACGTTCCGGCTGGGTCCTCGGCGCGCAGCTCGGCGAGCTTGCTGGCGTCGTGCCGCTTGGCCGCCTGGGCCCGGGTGCGCAGCTCCTCGCCGAGGTGGCGGAGCATGGCCAGGCCGAACTCGCGGTCGCCGTTGACGTTGATGCCGGCCAGCCGCACCTGCGGGAGCCAGCTGGGGTCGCGCGGCCCGGGCACGAACCGGGCGAAGGACACGCCCTCCTTGAAGTCGAGCAGGTAGAGGGCCAGCTCGGCGGGGCCGTACCGGGTGGCGAGCGCGGCCAGCCAGGCGTAGATCAGGTTGGTCTTGCCGGAGCCGGACGGGCCGCCGATCAGCGCGTGCGGCGGGTCGTCGCCGAGCGGCACGTCGATCAGGCTGCCGTCGGTGCTGTCGCCGATCGGCGCGACCAGCCCGTGTGCCGACGACTCGGCCCAGAACGTGGCCGGGGAGAGGTCGGCCAGCTGGGCGGGGGGCGGTCCGGCCCGCATCCGCTCGGCGGTGGCCTTGCAGAACGCGACGACCCGGTCGAGGGGTGGCGGTGGGTCGAGAGAAATCTCCAAATCACCCGTGATGTCGCTTTTTCGTGCGTCGACGTCGATCCGCACGACGGTCGAGTGGTCCGTGAGCCGCAGTCCCCGGGCGATCAGATGCACCCCGCAGGCCACCCCGGTACGGGTGATCCGATCGAGCTGGGCTCTTTGCGAGACGGGCAAATCGTCCATATCTGCAAGAAGGACGACAAGTCGCCACGGCTCGGTCAGCGAACTGCCGGCCAGCACCGTCTCGTTGACCCGGACGATGTGCTCCACCAGGTCGTCGAGCATGGCCCCGAGCCCGCCCGGTCCGACGAAGCTGATCCCGAGCGGGGCGAAGGCGGCGAGCGTCCCGCCGAGGTGTTCCGGGTCGTAGACGGTGAGCTGGATGTCGCCCGGGCGGGTGCTGCCCAGCGCGCGCAGCAACAGCCCGGTGATCACGCCGTCGGCGACCTCGGGCGAGCCGGCGAGGCCGAGGTGCGCGGCGCCGAGCAGCGGGACCAGCGCGGGCAGCGGCGCGGCGTCGTCGAGCGAGAGGGTGCCGATCCGCAGCAGGCTCGGCCGGCCGCCGCGCTCGGGCTCGCTCGGCGCCCAGAGCCGCCAGGGCGCGCCGGCCGCGCCGGTGGCGCTGAGCGCGGCGACCCGGCGGACGTTGCCGGCCAGCTTGGTGGTCTCGTACTGGTAGCGGCGCTGGATGTCGCGGCGGGCGCTGTCGCGCGCCTCGGCCAGCTGGTTCAGGCAGGTCGCGTACGCGTCGCGGACCAGCCGCCGCCGGTTCTGCGCCTCGCCCCGCGCGGTCTCGGCGGCGGCCAGCACCGCCCGGGCGGCGCCGCGCGCCACGGCGAGCTCCTGCCGGACGGCGTCGACCAACGCGTTGCGGCTACCCATGATGGGCGATTTTACCCATTTCGCAGCAAAGGCGTCGATTATGTGCTGCGTGTCGTAACGCGGGTCAGCCAGCGCGGATCCGTGTGGGTCATGTCGTCCCACAGCCGGCGGGCCACGATCGCGGCGCCCTCGTCCTTCCATCGCCGCAGCGTCTGCCGGGGCACGTTGCGCCGCATCCAGTCGAGCGCCAGGCGGGCCTCCCGGTCCAGGCCGTCGGTGCCGCGCTTGCGGGCGTACGGATCGAGCCCGAGCACCACGCCGAAGTAGAGCGCGTTGTAGTGCCGCCACTCGTCCGAGGTCGCGAACCGCCCGGCCGGCCGCAGCCGGTCCACACTCTCCTGCAGCACCGCGCGCAACTCCATGGCCCGGGCCAGCGGCTGCTCGATGGTCAGCCCGGAGAGCCGCCGGTCGACCGCCGGCAGATCGGTCAGCGGGCTGCGCATCAGCCGCCCGAGCCGCCCGTAGTTGTCCAGCGCCTGCCGGGTGAACCGGAGGAAATCCGGCTGGCCGGTGGCGATCAGCCGGTGCCGCTGCCGGTGCCGGGGCAGCGCGTCGGCCAGCAGCAGCAGCGCCCCGCGGTCCTCGCGCAGCCGGTCGTCGTGCCGGAACGCGATCCTGTCCAGCGCCCGGTGCAGCGGCCCGATCAGGCCGATCCCGGTCATCACCGCCGCGAGCAGCACGAACTGCAGGATCCGCACGGTGGTGCTGGTGCTGGCCACGATGGTCAGCATGGTCGGCGCGCCGACGACCGCCACGCCGAGCAGCGCGGCGATCAGCGACCGGATCAGATCGGGCCGCAGCCGCTCACCCACGTCCAGCGCCTCGGCGATCACCACCAGGAAGGCCAGCATCATCAGGTCGACCCCGAGCGCCAGGATCACCAGGTCGGGCGCGCCCAGGTCGACGATCAGCAGCATCGCGAGCCCGGCCCCGTACAGCGCCGCCACCACCGCCAGCGCGGCCGGCAGGATGATCGGCTGCACCTGGTCGCGGAACCGCCAGAGCAGCACCATGCCGCCGGCCAGCGGCGCGAGCACCACGAGCCGGCCGGCCCCCGGCAGGGCCACCGTCATCAGCAGGAACGGCGTCACCAGGATCAGCCAGCCGAGGTCGATCTGCCGCCGCTCGGGCACCAGCCGCGGCAGCAGCGCGACCGCGGTACCCGCCCAGAACAGCGCCGGCACGCAGAAGAAGATCTCCGCCAAGGCCGAGCCAGGATCCAAGGTCCAGATCAAAACCCCGATGGCGTACGCCGCCAGCGCCGCGGCCGCCCGGACCGAGGGACCGCGCGCCGGATCACGGCCGATCAGGTGGCAGGCCGCCCACCAGGCGAGGGCGAAGGCGGGTACGGCGACGGCGGGCACCGGTGAAGTCAACCAAACAGGCGGGCCGTCTCGGAAGACGCGCTTTGCCGCTTTCGCCGCCGCCGGCGGACCACCGTGATCGCCAGCCAGACGAACAAACCGATTCCGACCAGCACCAATATCGGCATCAGCAGCGCCAGCGCCGACATCAGCGCGCTGCCGAAGTCTTCGATCGTGCTCACCACCGGCGCGCCGAACCCGGCCGTGCTGACGTTCACCACCGGCCGGGCGGTGGCCTTCACCCCGTGCACGCAGAGCGCGATCAGCACGCCGGCCGCGACCGGCACCCACTGATGCGAGCCGAAGAACGAGCCCGGGTTGCTCACCGTCACCGTCTGCGCCCCCGAGCCGGCGCCGAAGGCGAGGCCGCCCGCGGTCGGCCGCACCACGGTCTGCACCACGTCGTTGGCGTGGTCGACGACCGGCACCTTGTCGGCCACCACCTCGACGGCCAGCAGGATGCCGAGGATCACCAGCACCCAGCCGTTGGACAGCCAGGCCCAGCCGTGCGGCAGGTCGACCACGTGGGTGTAGCGGGCCAGCAGGCCCATCATCAGCAGGGGGATGTAGGCATTCAGGCCCGCCGATGCCGCGAGCCCGGTCCCGGTCAATGCTTCCAGCACGAACCCAGCATGGCACTCAAAGGCCACTCGGTTCGGATCCGCTACTGTCGTCCGGTGCGTCTGGTCATCGCGAAATGCTCGGTCGACTACGTCGGCAAGCTGTCCGCCCACCTGCCCCCGGCGACCCGCCTGCTGATGGTCAAGGCCGACGGCTCGGTCTCGATCCACGCCGACGACCGCGCCTACAAGCCGCTGAACTGGATGAGCCCGCCCTGCAAGCTGCAGGAGGCGCCTGGCGTGTGGAAGGTGGTGAACAAGGCCGGCGAGGAGCTGCGGATCACCCTCGAGGAGATCTTCCACGACACCTCGCACGACCTCGGCATCGACCCCGGCCTGGTGAAGGACGGTGTCGAGGCGCACCTGCAGGAGCTGCTGGCCGCCCACCCGGAGACCTTCGGCGACGGCTGGACCCTGGTCCGCCGCGAGTTCATGACCGCGATCGGCCCGGTCGACCTGCTCTGCAAGGACGCCGACGGCGCCTCGGTAGCCGTCGAGATCAAACGCCGCGGCGAGATCGACGGCGTCGAGCAGCTGACCCGCTACCTCGAACTGATGAACCGCGACCCCCTGCTCGCCCCGGTCCAGGGCATCTTCGCGGCCCAGGAGATCAAGCCCCAGGCCCGCGTCCTGGCCACCGACCGGGGAATCCGCTGCGTGGTGGTCGACTACGACAAGCTACGCGGCATGACCCGCGACGAATTGACCCTCTTCTAGCAAACGGAAGATCAAATTCCCTATATCGTAGGGCCCGGACGAGTCCCGCCTTTTCCGGCGAGCTTGCTGCCGTCCCGGCCCCGTGCCGCCCGCATCCGGGCTGTGCTGCAACTCGGGCCGGCCGAGCCAGGCGCGACTCACCCACCTGCCGCCGCTCACGGCCGCGGATCCGCCGCGCGCTAGCGGGAGCTCAGCTCCACGCGGTCGGTGGCGGTGGTGCCGGCCAGGTAGGCGCGGGCGCCGACGCCGCCGACCACGGCCTGGACGACGACGCTGGTCCACGACAGCGGGTGGTGCTGGGCGATCGCCACCAGGGCGGGCAGGCCGAGCAGCAGGGCGTCCGGGCCGATCGCGGCGTTGACCAGGGGGCCGGTGGAGACCGTCCCCATCGGCGTGTCCAGGGGTAGCAGCTCGTTGCGGACGAAGCCGACCCGGGCCCGGCGGATCGCGGCGACGGCCCCGACCGGGCCGAGGGTGAGGCCGAGCGCCCACCATGGGCCGGTCGGCAGGTCGCCCAGGGCGGAGAGCAGGCCGAGCGAGGCCGCCGACCACAGGGCGGCCAGCACGCCGGGAACCCACATCCGCTGCAGCACCGCCTGGCGGGAGGTGAGGCCGAGCAGGCGGAGCAGGACCGGGTTGCCGGCGTCGGTCTTCGCGTTGCCGGCCGAGGTGGTGGCCGCCATCAGAGTGCCGAGCAGGATCGCGATGCCGACCAGGGCGGCGGGGGCGGCGGCGAGCAGGACCGGGAGGGCGGCGGCCAGGGCCAGCCAGAGCAGGCGACGACGGCGGCGGGCCACCAGCAGCAGGTCCTGGGTGACCAGCACCGGGAGGCGGGCCGGGAAGCGCACCGAGCGGAGGTGGCGGCGGGCCCAGTAGCGCCGCTCGATCATGTCGGTGAGGAAGGACGGCTCGACGCCGAACGCCGAGTCGAACAGCGTGCCGGCGGTCTTCGCGGCCTCGAGGATCCGCTCGTTCGGGGTGCGTGCCAGACCCCGTACGGACCAGGCGAACAGCAACCCGACGACCAGCGCGAGCGTACCAACCAGCGGAAGCAGCGTCGTGGCGGAGGGCCATCCGCCCGCCGCGACCGAACCGGTGGCGGACGCGTCGGTCACCAGGCCGGCCAGGCCGGCCGCCAGCAGCAGCGAGATCACCGCGTCGAGCCGGTCGCCCCAGCGGCCGCCGGCCTGCGCGGCCAGCGCGACCAGCAGCAGCGCGATGCCGATCAGCGCGGCGCCGGTGCCGAGCAGCGCCACCTCGCGACCGCCGAGGGTGCGCGGCGCGGCGTGCCCCACGATCGCCAAACCGAAGAGGGCGCCCACGACGGCCGCCACGATCGCGGCCAGTCGCAGCGACGGCAGCAACAGGCGGCGACGGCTCACCGGCGCGGGCAGCAGCCAGGACGCCGCCGGACGGCTCAGCGCGAGCGGGCCGAACCGGCGCAGCGCCAGGTAGAGCAGGCCGAACAGAACCGGGATCAGCGACGCCGCGGCGAGCCCCGAGGCGTTCGGCGCGGACGGCCAGAAGACCACGGCGAGTTGCTTGTGCACCATGCCGCCGACGATGGCCACGAACAGCAACGCGAAGTAGATGTTGCCGGCGGTGGCCCCGCGCTCCCGGTGTGCCGACTGGCGGCGGCCGATCCACCGGCGGATCGGGGCGAGCGGGACGGTGACCGTGCTCATGAGGGGTCCGGGAGGAGCGACTCCATCGTGGTGACCGCCGCGCCCGAGGCGGCCGCGAACGACTCGTCGTGGCTGGCCATCAGCAGCGAGCCGCCGTCCTCGAGGTACTGGGCGAGCAGCGCCGCCACCTCCTTGCGGCCGTCCGGGTCGAGGCGCTGCTCGGGCTCGTCGAGGATGAGCAGCGAGCTGGGCCGCAGCAGCGCGCAGGCCAGGGTGAGCCGCTGCTTCTGCCCGGAGGAGAGCGACGGCGGGATCGCGTCGCCGTGCCCGGCCAGCCCCAGCCGGTCGAGCGCCTCGTCGATGCCGGCCTCCTCCGGGTCCTGGCCGTGCGCGCGGCAGACCAGCTCGGCGTGCTCGTGCACGGTGAGCCCGGGGTACCAGGTCGGCGGCTCGACGGTGGTGACCACGGCCCGCCAGAACTCGGGGGTGGCGCCGGGGGCCGCGCCGAAGACCCGGATGGTGCCGGAGTCGGGCTGCTGGAGGCTGCTCACGCAGCGCAGCAGCGTCGACTTGCCGATGCCGTTCTCGCCGGTGACGCAGACGCCGGCGCCGGCCGGGACGGTGAGCGCGACGCCGACCAGCACGGGCGTGGAGCCGTAGCTGACGTGCAGGTCCTCGACCTCGACGGCGGGATGATCGACCACCCCGACAGCTTACGAGCCCTAGGATTTGCGCCCGTACAGCATCCGCACCACCTTGACGATCTGCTTGACCTGGGCGGGAGTGCGCTCGAAGGTCGTCGACGGCAGCAGCGACCGGGCCCGGCGTACGGTGATCGCCTTGGGCCGGGCGAACTCGCGCAGGCCGTCCTCGCCGTGGATGCGGCCGAAGCCGGACTCGCCGACGCCGCCGAACGGCAGGTTGCCCATGCCGACGAAGCTGAGCGTGGAGTTGACCGCCACCATGCCCGAGCGCAACCGGCGGGCGATGCGCACCGCGTTCTTCTTGCCGAAAACCGCACCACCGAGGCCGTACGGGCTGTCGTTGGCCAGCCGCACCGCCTCGTCCGCGTCGGCGACCTTGGTGATGGTCAGGGTCGGCCCGAAGGTCTCCTCGCGGATCTCCGACGAATCGGCCGGGACGTCGACCAGCACGGTCGGCGCCACGTACGGCGGCTGCACCGCGCCGACCCCGCCCAGCACCGCCGTGCCGCCCTTGGCCAGCGCGTCGTCGATGTGCTCGCGGATGACGTCGATCTGCCGGGGCATGGTGATCGGGCCGATCTCCTCCCCGGTGCGCAGCTTGCCGGCCCGGGCCACGATCTCCTTGACCAGTTGGTCGTAGACCGGGGCCACCGCGTACACCCGCTCGATGCCGATGCAGGTCTGGCCGGCGTTGGTCATGCCGCCCCAGACGGCCGCCTCGGCGGCGGCCTTGACGTCCGCGTCGGCGTCGACGATCAGCGCGTCCTTGCCGCCCGCCTCGATCACCACCGGGACGAGATTTTCCGCGCAGGCGGCCATCACCTTCTTGCCGGTGGCGGTCGAGCCGGTGAACGACACCTTCCCGACCCCGGAGCGGCACAGCGCGCCGCCGACGTCGCCCAGGCCGTGCACCGCCTGCATTACCGGCTGCTCGGGCACCACCTCGGCGAACGTGTCGACCAGCCACTGGCCGACGATCGGGGTGTACTCGCTCGGCTTGAAGACCACCGCGTTGCCGGCCGCGAGCGCGCCGCTGATCGGGCCGATCGGCGTCAGGATCGGGTAGTTCCACGGGCCGATCACGCCGACCACGCCGTAGGGCAGGTACTCCAGGTGGCCGGCGTGTTCCGCGAGCAAGATCCGGGTTCTCGTACGCCGGGGCCCGAGCACCCGCTTCGCGTGGTGGGCGGCCCAGTCCAGGTGCTCGACCGCGGCGACGGCCTCCATGATCGCGTCGTTCCGCGGCTTGCCCGCCTCGAGGCCGGTGAGCTGGGCCAGCTCCTCGATCCGCTGGACGATCAGCGAGCGCCAGCGGATCAGCCGCTCCTTGCGGCCGTCGAAGCCGAGGGACTGCCACCAGGCGCCGGCCTCCTTCGCGCGCTGGACGGCGGCGGCGACCGCGGCGGCGTCGGCGACCGGGACGCGGCCCGCCTCCTCGCCGGTGGCGGGGTTCGTGGAGATCAGCACGCCGTCTTCGATCACCGGCACGCCGGGAACGCGAGTAGCCGTCATGTGCGGAGTCTACGGCGGTTGTTACCCGTCAGTCACTACGTACGCTTGACTGGTGCCGCGCCGAAACCACCCCCGCCGTCGCCCCGCCTCGGACGCTCCCGAGCAGCTGGCGGACGAGCGCGTGCGCAAGGGCGTCGACGGCGTCCAGCAGTGGCAGGACGGGGAGTGGATGGTGCGGTCGATCTTCGGCGGCGCGGCCACCAAGGCGTACCGCTGCCCGGGGTGCATGCAGGAGATCCGGGCCGGGGTGGCGCACGTGGTGGCGTGGCCGGCCGACGAGCGCGGCGACCTCACCGACCGGCGGCACTGGCACACCGGCTGCTGGAAGGCGCGTGACCGGCGCGGCCCCGGGGTGGAGCGCTCGCGCAACGCCCCGAGGTATGGGTGAGCCATCCGACCGCCCCGCCCACCGCCCAACAGAGGACTGAAGGCCTTCCCAAATGAGTAGTAGTCAGATCCGTGCGAACTCCGTCCTGCCCGCGCGCCGGGAGGACATCGAGCTGCATACCGCCGACGGCCTCACCCTGGTCGGTGAGCTGGCCCGCCCGCTCGGTCGCGACCCGGTCGCCACGCTGGTCTGCCTGCACCCGTTGCCCACGCACGGCGGCATGATGGACAGCCATGTCTTCCGCAAGGCGGCCTGGCGGCTTCCGGCGCTGGCCGGCATCGCGGTGCTGCGCTTCAACACCCGGGGGACCAGCAGCGTGCGCGGTACGTCGGAGGGCTCGTTCGACGGCGCGGCAGGCGAGAAGTACGACGTGGCCGCCGCCATAGAATTTGCCGATTTTTCCGAATTACCGAACATTTGGCTGCTGGGCTGGTCGTTCGGCACCGATTTGACCCTGATGCACGGCCTTGACCCCGCGGTGGTCGGAGCGATCTTGCTCTCGCCGCCCCTGCGGTTCTCGACGCAGGACGATCTGGAGGCCTGGAAGAAAAGCGGCAAATCGCTAACGGCCTTGATCCCCGAGTTCGACGACTACCTGCGCCCGGCCGAGGCCGCTGCCCGATTTGCCGGGGTAGCGGAGATTGTTCCGGTAGATGGGGCGAAACACCTCTGGGTCGGCGACGCCGAGCGCGTACTGAACGAGATCGTCAAGCGGGTGGCCCCGGAGGTACCCACCCCGCTGCCGACGACCTGGGACGGGCCGATGGAGAGCGGCGACATGAACGCGTACGCCGACCGCACGGTGGCCGCCTTCGCGGACGTCCCCGTCCCCGGACCGCTGCTCAGCGAGCCTCCTGACTCGGCACCACGACCTCGCGAATGATCAACTGGACGGCGGCCACCATCGGGATTGCCACCAGCGCGCCGACCACGCCGAACAGCGCCACCCCGAGCAGGGCCGCGACCACCGCCGCCACGTCGCTCACCTTCACCGAGCGGCGCATCACGCTCGGGTAGATCAGGTAGTTCTCCACCTGCTGGTAGACGATGAAGAAGACCACGCAGACCAGCCCGGCGGTGAGCGAGGAGGCGAAGCCCACCAGGCTCACGATGACCGCTCCGAGGGTGGCGCCGATCTGCGGGATGAGGTCACAGACGGCGACCACCACGGCCAGCGCGAACGGGTAGGCGAGCCCGAGGATCAGGGCGACCACGAACGAGCTGAGGCCGGCCACCACGGCGATCGCCAGCGCGCCCACCATGTACGCGCCGACCTTGGTCAGGATCTCGTCGGTGAGCAGCCGCACCCGGGTCCGCCGGGAGGCCGGCACCAGCGAGTACGCCGCCTCGCGCAGCCGGTCGAAGGCGGCCATGAAGTAGATCGTCAGGACCAGCACGGTGAGCGTGTTGAAGATCGTCCCGAAGATCAGCTTGGCCCCGCCCACGACGCCGCCGACCGCGTTGCCGACCGTGCCCGCGTTGACCGCGCTGGTGACCTTGGTCATGATGTCGTAGCGCACGATCAGGTCCTTGATCGTCTGGTTGCGCTGCAGCTGGGAGACGTAGTCGGGGACGTTCTTGATCAGCGCGTTGGTCTGCGTGACCAGCGGCGGCACCAGCGCGATGATCGCGCCGACCAGCAGCGCCAGCACGACCAGCGCCACGATCGCGACCGCGCCGCCGCGCGGGACGCCGCGCCCGCGCAGCCAGCTCACCGCCGGGTTGAGGCCGATCGCCAGGAACGCGGCGATGAAGATCAGGACCAGGATCGACGCGGCGTTGCGGACACCCAGGAAGATCGCGTACGCGAGGATGATCCCGAACCCGCCGAGCAGGCCGATCATGAACGGGTTGCGCCGGTCGATCGGCGGCCCCGGGCGCCCGAAGCGCCCCTCGCGCTCGTCCTCTTCTACCGAATCCTCGGCGGGCGCTTCATCATCTGCGGTCACCGCGGTATTTCCTCCCGCCGGTCTATTTCGGCGGGAATCTATCATCGCCGGTTAATCGGCGTCCGCTCCCACGCGGGTCGCGGGCGGAACGGTGACCTTCGCCGATGCGGTGACCTTGGCCGCGTGCTGGCCGACCGGCTCCTCCGCCGCGTGCGCCCCGACCGGGCCGCCGGCGACCGACTTCTCCTCCGGCCGGACGGCGTCGTCGCCGTCCTTGTCATCCTTGTCGTCGGGGGAGGCCGCGGCCGCCAGCACCGCGGCGGCGGCCAGCTCGGCGACCCGCTTCGCTTCCTTCTGCACCTGGCGGCGGACGTCGGCGGCGTGCCGCTCGGCGGCCTCGCCGGCCTTCAGCGCCTCGGCGACCCGCGCGGTCTCGCTCTCCAGCTCCTTGCGCACCTCGGCAAGGCGCTTCTCGACCTGCTCGGCCTCCTGCCGGCCGGCGCGGGCGCGCTCCTGCGCGTCGGCGACCTGGCGCTCGGCCTCGGCCACCTTGGCCTGGGCGGCCTCCAGGTCGGCGGCGGCCTTGGCGATCTTCTCCTGCTGGGCGACGATCTCCTTGCGTACGGCGGTGGCCTGGTCGTCCGAGCGGCGCAGCACCTCCTCGGCGTACTGGTCGGCCTCGCTGCGCAGATCGGCGCACTGCTTCTCGACCGCCGCGCGCTGCTGGGTGAGCTCCTGGGCGACGGCCTGGCGGCGCTGCCCGAGCTCCTGCTCCAGCGCGGCCTTCCGTTCGTTGTGCGCCCGGTCGGCGTTCGCCCGCTGGGCGGCGATCTCCTGCTGGTTCTTCTCCCGGAGGGCCTTGATCTCCTGGTCGGCCTGCATCCGGGTGGACTGGGCGTAGCCGTCCGCCTCGGCGCGCACCCGGTGGGCGTCCCGCGCGGTCTGCTCGGTGAGCTGCTGCGCGTCGGCCCGGGCCCGGTTCAGCACGCCTTCGGCCTCGAGCCGCATCTGCTCGGCCGCGTGGCGGGCGGCGGCCAGCGCCTTCTCCGCCGCGACCCGCTTGGCGGCGTCGGCCCGCTCCTCCTCGGCGCGCCGGGCGGCCAGGGCGATCTCGAAGTCGCGGATGCCGTCGCGGGAGTGTTTTTCCGCCTCGGCCCGGATCCGCTCGGCCTCGGCCAGCCGGCCGGCGATGTCGTCGGTGGCCGACTCCTTGATCGCCGCGGCCTGCTCCTCGGCCAGCAGCAGGATCTGCTCGACCCGCGGACCCAGGTGGTGGAAGGTGACCTCGGGCCCGATCCCGCCCTGCCGGCGGGTCTGGGTGATCTCCTGCTGGAGCCGCTCGATCTGCGCGGCCATGCCCTGTATCTGGGCGTAGGCCTGCTCGCGTTCGGAGGCCAGCGCGGCTATCTCGTTCTCGGCCCGTGCGACGTACCGCTCGACCTGCTTCTTCTCATAACCCCGCAGGGCGGTTTCGAAGCTGGGCTCGGTGGCCGCGTCTCCGCCAAGACCGAAGATTTCACCGCCATGCGACATGCTGTCCATCCTCACATACGCATCGTCCGGTCTGGGAGGGATACACACCGTCCTGGGCGGAGTATGCGTCTAGTTGTGATTTGTCTGAGCCGGCTCGTCGAGAGCAAGGCTACGCGCGCAAAACGAGTCAGGCCGCACCGGAGAAACTCCGGTACGGCCCGCATCGATGGCTAACGGCCGACTGAACTACCGTCGCGCACCCGAACGGATGACGCAACCGGAGAGCTCAGTGGCGAACGACTCAGGAGTTGGACTTGGCGCCCACCGGCTTGTCACCAGCGCCGTTACGCTCCGCCTCCGGCGAGCGCTGGGCTGGAGTCTCCGGCTTCGCCTCGGGCTTGGCGCCGCCCACCCCGGGCACCAGGCCGGAGAGGCCGGACAGCATCTGCCCGAGCTGGCTGGTGACCTGGTCCTTCTGCCGGGTGAGGTCTTCCACCTCGCGCTTGGCGGCCTGGGTGGTCAGCTCGGCCTCGGTGCGGGCCTCGCTCATCAGGCGCTGGGCCTCGGCCCGGGCCTCGGTCACCGTCTTTTCCGCGAGGGCGCGGGCCTTCTCGGTGGTCTCGACCGCGTTGCGCTCGGACTCGACGCGGCGCTGCTCGGCGCGCTGCTCGATCTCCTTCGACCGGTCCTCGGCGGCGCTCGCCCGCTGCTCGGCCTCGGCCACCATCTTCTGCGTGGCGCTGACCTGGGCGGCGTGCCGCTGCGACTCCTCGCGCTCGGCCTTCTCCCGCCGCTCGGCGATCTCCAGCGCCAAGGCCTGCAGGTCCTTGTCGCGCTTGTCGCGGGCGTCGGTCAGCAGCTTGGTCGCCTCGGCGCGCTTCTCCTCGGCCTCGCGGGAGGCCTTGGCCCGCAGCTGGGTGATCTCCCGCTCGGCGGTGGCCCGCAGCGACGCGACCTCACGCTCCACGGTCGACTTCAGCTCGGCGACCTCGTGCGCGGTGACCGTACGCAGCTGCTTGGTCTCGCGGTCGGCATCCGACCGGAGCGTGTCCGCCTCGCGCCGGGCCTGGACGCGGGCCTCGGCCGCCTCCCGCTCGGCGTGCGTGCGGACCTGGCCGGCCTCGCGCTCGGCGGTCGCCTTCATGGCGGCGGCCTCGGCGCGCGCCTTGTCGGTGATCTCACGGGCCTCGAGCCGGGCCGCCGAGAGGATGCCCTCGGACTCCCGCTTCGCCTCGCTGCGGTGATCGTTCGCCTGTTCCTCGGCCAGCCGCAGGATCTGCTCGACCCGGGTGCCCAGCCCGGAGAGCGTCGGCCGGTTGTTCTCCTCCAGCAGCTTGTTGCTGTCGGCGAGCTTCTGCTCCACGGCGTTCAGCCGCTGCTCGGCCTGGCGCAGCCGGCGCTGCGCGTCGTTCATCCGCTGCTCGGCCTCGCCCTGGGCCTGCTGGGACTGACTCAACGCGCCGACTAGCCGGCCCAGATGCGCGTCCACCTGGCCGCGGTCGTAGCCGCGGAGGACGACAGTGAAGTCGTGCTGAGAGTTCGCCCCGTCGAAAAAGGGCATGTTCTGGTCCTGCTGCTGAGGCATTGGGCCATCCTGGCGAAGACGCACCAGCCACGCAAGAGCGGACAGGCATCAGAAAGGATACGTAGATCAGCAATGAGCAGCCTCGGAGTGACCGGCGTCCACCGTTCGGCCGGTGACCGTGAGCCACCCCGTCACCTGCTGAATCCGGGCCACCGGTGATCGGCCGCGCGGTCGCGTCACTCGATGGCGCCGATCCTGCCAGGCCAGGGGCCGGTCCGACAGGATGATTCACCCGTAAGGCGGAGTAATTACGCGGGCTCCACCAGCTCCACCAGAACCCCGCCGGCGTCCTTGGGATGCACGAAGTTGATCCGCGAGCCGGCGGTGCCCCGGCGCGGCGTGTCGTAGAGCAGCCGCAGGCCCCGGGCGCGCAGTGCGGCCGAGGCCGCCTCGACGTCGGCCACCGTGTAGGCCAGCTGCTGCAGGCCCGGTCCACTGCGGTCGAGGAACTTGGCGATCGCCGAGTCCGGCCGGGCCGGGGCGAGCAGTTGCAGTCGCGGGCCGGCGCCGTCGCCGACCGCGAGCATGGCCTCGCGTACGCCTTGCTCCTCGTTCGTCTCTTCGTGCACGACGCGCAGGCCGAAGGTCTCGGCATAGAAGGTCTTCGCCGCGTCGAGATCGGGCACCGCGATGCCCACGTGATCGATGCGCAAGAGGTCCAGGCGAGGGAATGTGACATTCTCAGGGGCGCTGGATGAGGCCTCAGTCATGCCACTAGTCTTACTTGAACCACCGTTCAGGACGAAAGCGATCACCCGTGACCAGCTCGGTAATCGTCAGTGGCGCCCGCACACCAATGGGCCGCCTGCTCGGCAACCTGAAATCCCTCTCCGGCACCGCCCTCGGCGGCCACGCGATCGGCGCCGCCCTCGAGCGCGCCGGCGTCCGCCCCGACCAGGTGGAGTATGTGATCATGGGGCAGGTCCTGCAGGCCGGCGCCGGCCAGATCACCGCCCGGCAGGCCGCCGTGGCCGCCGGCATCCCGATGACCACGCCCGCCGTGACCATCAACAAGGTGTGCCTGAGCGGGCTGGATGCGATCGCCCTGGCCGACCAGCTGATCCGGGCCGGCGAGTTCGAGATCGTGGTGGCCGGCGGCATGGAGTCGATGACCAACGCGCCGCACCTGATCAATCAGCGCCAGGGCGTCAAGTTCGGCGACGTGACCGTCCGTGACCACATGGCGTTCGACGGCCTGACCGACCCGTGGGACGGCATCGCGATGGGCGAGTCGACCGAGCGCAGCGGCGCCAGGCTCGGCATCTCTCGCGCGGAGCAGGACGAGTTCGCCGCGCTGAGCCACCAGCGGGCCGCCGCCGCGCAGAAGAACGGCCACTTCGCCGAGGAGATCGCGCCGATCACCATCGCCCAGCGCGGCGGTGACCTGGTCGTCGACACCGACGAGGGGGTACGCCCCGACACGACCACCGCGTCGCTGGCCAAGCTGCGCCCGGCCTTCACCGCGGACGGCACGATCACCGCGGGCACCGCCTCGCCGATCTCCGACGGCGCCGCCGCGGTCGTGGTGATGAGCCGGGCCAAGGCCGAGGAGCTGGGGCTCACCTGGCTCGCCGAGATCGTCTCGCACGGCAACGTGGCGGGTCCGGACAGCTCGCTGCAGTCCCAGCCGGCCAACGCGATCAAGCACGCGCTGACCAAGGCCGGCAAGGTCGTGGCCGACCTCGACCTGATCGAGATCAACGAGGCGTTCGCCCAGGTCGGCATCCAGTCGATGCGCGAGCTCGGCGTCGACAGCGAGATGGTGAACGTGAACGGCGGCGCGATCGCGCTCGGCCACCCGATCGGCATGTCCGGCGCCCGCCTGGTGCTGACCCTGGCGCTGGAGCTCAAGCGCCGCGGCGGCGGCCTCGGCGCGGCCGGCCTGTGCGGCGGCGGCGGCCAGGGCGACGCGCTGATCATCGAGGTTCCCGGCAGGTGAGGTCCCGGCGCGACGTGCCCACCCTCGTCGCGCGGGCGCGCGAGGGTGACGCCCGCTCGGTGGCCCGGCTGATCAGCCTCGTCGAGAACGGCGATCCGGCGCTGCCCGAGGTAGCCGCCGCGCTCGCCCCGTACGCGGGGCACGCCCAGGTCGTCGGCCTGACCGGCGCCCCGGGGGTGGGCAAGTCCACCACCACCAACGAACTGGTCCGGCAGCTGCGCGCCGAGGGCCGCCGGGTGGGCGTGCTCGCGGTCGACCCGTCCAGCCCGTTCACCGGCGGCGCGATCCTCGGCGATCGGGTGCGGATGCAGGAGCACACCGGCGACGCGGGCGTCTACATCCGCTCGATGTCCAGCCGCGGCCAGCTCGGCGGGCTCTCCGCGGCCACGCCGCAGGCGGTGCGCGTGCTCGAGGGCGCCGGCTGCGAGGTGATCCTGGTCGAGACCGTCGGCGTCGGCCAGGCCGAGGTGGAGATCGCCTCGCTCGCCGACACGACGCTGGTGCTGCTCGCGCCGGGCATGGGCGACGCGATCCAGGCGGTCAAGGCGGGCGTTCTCGAGATCGCCGACGTCTTCGTGATCAACAAGGCGGACCGGCCCGGCGCCGACGCCACGTACCGCGACATCCAGGGCATGCTGGGCCTCGGCGAGCGCGCGCCCGGCGACTGGCGCCCGCTGGTGGTCCGCGCGACGGCGGTCCGCGGCGAGGGCATCGACGATGTGGTGGCGGCGATCGGCAAGCACCGGGCCTGGCTGGAGTCCAGCGGCAATCTGCTGACCCGCCGCGAGCGGCGGGCCGCCGTCGAGGTCGAGGCGATCGCCCTGGGCACGCTGCGTGCGCGGATCGGAAACCTGCGCGAGGGTACGGCGTTGACCACCCTGGCCGCGGCGGTGGCGGCGGGCGAACTCGACCCGTACGCGGCGGCGGACGAGCTGATCAAGGGCCTCTAACCGAACTCCGCCAGCGTCTTCCGGATCAGCGCCAGGTCCCAGGTGAAGGCGCCGCTGTCCAGGTCGGCCACCACGTCGCGCAGCCAGGCGAGCTCGGCCGTCAGCATGGCCGCGCGATACTCGTCCTCGATCAGGAACAGCCGCGGCATGCCCGGCGGTGCCTGCTCGTGTATCGCCGTCAGCCGTTCCTCCTGCGCCTCGATCCGGCGCGCGAGCAGGCCGCGAACCTCGGCGGGGGCCAGCACCGCGAGGAACGCCAGCGCCGCCGGGAACTCGGGGAACTCGCGCGCCGGTGTCGGCAACATGTTGGTGAGCCAACGCCGGAAGGTCGCCGCGCCCGAGCACTCCGGCGGCGTCACCGCGACCTTCGAGGACGGCTCGACCGCCGAGGGCGATCTCCTGGTCGGCGCCGACGGCCTGCGCTCCCGGTGCGCGAGACGCTCAACCCCGGCGGTCCCGCGCCGACCTACCTGGGCCTGCTCAACGCTGGCGGCTTCACCGACCACCCGGTCGACGCCGACTATGACCGCACGCCCGGCCTGATGCACATGGCGTTCGGCCGCCGGGCGTTCTTCGGCTGGGCGACGGCGCCCGGCGGCTCGGTGTGGTGGTTCGCTAACCCGCCGAGCAAGCACCCGGTGCGGCCCGGTGACTTCACGTCCGAGTCCTGGCGGGCCCACCTCATCGACCTGTTCGCCGACGAGGGGCTGCCGGCCGCCGCGATCATCCGGGCGACCGGCGTGGCGATCGGCCCGTGGAACACCGAAGACCTGCGCCGCGTCCCGGTCTGGCACTCCGGCCGGGTGGTCCTGGCCGGCGACGCCGCGCACGCCGTGGCCCCGTCCTCGGGCCAGGGCGCGTCGATGGCGATCGAGGGCGCCGTGGTCCTGGGCCGCTGCCTGGCCGAGCGCCCCGACGATCTGCGCGCGGCGCTGGGGGAGTACGAGCGGATCCGCCGCCCCCGGGTGGAGAAGGTGGTCGCCGTCGGCCGCCGCAACGGCAGCGGCAAGACCGCCGGCCCGATCGGCGCCGCCGTCCGGGACGCGATGCTGCCGTTCTTCCTCAAGATGGCCTACCGCAGCGGCAACCCGCAGTCCTGGATCCTCGACCACCGGGTCTGACCGCATCCTTAGGGAGCGTTCAGGTTTGCCTCTACGATGGCTGCATGGATGCTGCCGACATCGCCGCCGGCCGGGAGCGCTGGCAACGGCGCTACGACGCCTCCCGCAAGCGGGAAGCCGACTTCACCACCCTCTCCGGGTCGCCGGTCGACCCGGTCTACGGGCCACCCGACGGGGCCGCCTACCCCGGGTTCGACCGCATCGGGTGGCCGGGCGAGTTCCCGTACACCCGCGGTCTCTATCCGACCGGATATCGCGGACGGACCTGGACCATCCGCCAGTTCGCGGGCTTCGGCAACGCGCAGCAGACCAACGAGCGGTACAAGATGATCCTCGCGGCCGGCGGCGGCGGGCTCAGCGTCGCCTTCGACATGCCGACGCTGATGGGCCGCGACTCCGACGACCCGCAGTCGCTCGGCGAGGTCGGGCACTGCGGCGTCGCGATCGACTCGGCCGCCGACATGGATGTGCTCTTCGACGGCATCAGGCTGCAGGACGTCACCACCAGCATGACGATCTCCGGGCCGGCCGTGCCGATCTTCTGCATGTACCTGGTGGCCGCCGAGCGGCAGGGCGCCGATCTGAGCCGGCTCGACGGCACCCTGCAGACCGACATCTTCAAGGAGTACATCGCGCAGAAGGAGTGGCTCTTCGCGCCGGAGCCGCACCTGCGGTTGATCGGCGACCTGATGGCGTACTGCGCGCGGGAGATCCCCAAGTACAAGCCGCTGTCGGTGAGCGGCTACCACATCCGCGAGGCCGGGTCGACGGCCGCGCAGGAGCTGGCCTACACGCTGGCCGACGGCTTCGGGTACGTCGAGCTGGGCCTGTCCCGGGGGCTCGACGTCAACCAGTTCGCCCCCGGCCTGAGCTTCTTCTTCGACGCGCACATCGACTTCTTCGAGGAGATCGCGAAGTTCCGCGCCGCGCGCCGCATCTGGGCCCGGCACCTGCGCGACGAGTACGGCGCGACCAGCGAGAAGGCGCTCTGGCTGAAATTCCACACGCAGACCGCCGGGGTCAGCCTGACCGCCCAGCAGCCGGTCAACAACGTGGTGCGCACCGCGGTCGAGGCGCTGGCCGCGGTGCTCGGCGGGACGAATTCGCTGCATACGAACGCCCTCGACGAGACGCTCGCGCTGCCCACCGACGAGTCCGCCGAGATCGCCCTGCGCACCCAGCAGGTGCTGATGGAGGAGACCGGCGTGGTCAACGTGGCCGATCCGCTCGGCGGCTCGTGGTATCTGGAGGCGCTCACCGACCGGATCGAGGCCGAGGCGGAGGAGATCTTCGCCCGCATCCGCGAGCTCGGCTCGGACGGCAGCGTGACGGCCGGCGTCCTGCGCGGCATCGAGGATGGCTGGTTCACCGCGAACATCGCCGAGGCCGCGTTCGTCTACCAACAGGCGCTGGAGAAGGACGAGAAGCGGATCGTCGGCGTCAACGCGCACACCGGCACGGTGGCCAAGGATCTGGAGATCCTCCGGGTCTCCCACGAGGTCGAGCTGGCGCAACGCCGCGAGCTGGGCGATCGGCGGGCTTCCCGGGATTCCGTACGGGTGAAAGCCGCCCTCGACCGCATGGTGGCGGTCGCGCGCACCGACGAGAACATGATTCCGGCCATGCTCGAGGCGGCGCGGGCCGAGGCGACGCTCGGCGAGATCTGTGGCGCGTTGAAGGGCGAGTGGGGCATCTACCGGGAGCCGGCCCGTTTCTGACCACGGTGGGATCTTGCGTAACCGCCCGGCGGCGTCAAGTATCGGTGATGACGTGCGGTTGTGACCTCCGATATCGACCGCCGCGCGGCACGACGTACCGCCTTGTCAGCGTGCGAGACTAGGTAACCATGAGCGACCCACGGACCACTCCGTCGATCTTCACCCGCGGCGCGGTCGATCTCAGCGCGCTGCGCACGCCGGCCCCCTCCCCGAGCGGCGGTCCAACGCCGGCCGGCGCGGCCCCGAGCTCGGCGGCGCCCAACGGCGCCCCGGCCGGCTTCCCGGGCGGCGGTGCCCCCGAGACGATCATCGACGTCACCGAGGCCAATTTCCAGTCCGCCGTTCTCGAGCGCTCGCTGAGCACCCCGGTCATCCTCGACTTCTGGGCCGACTGGTGCGAGCCGTGCAAGCAGCTCTCCCCGGTGCTCGAAAAGCTCGCGCAGGCCGGCGGCGGCAGCTGGGTGCTCGGCAAGGTCGATGTGGACGCCAACCCCCGGCTCGCCCAGGCGCTGCGCGTGCAGGGCATCCCGATGGTGGTCGCGGTGGTGGGCGGTCAGCTGGTCGAGGGCTTCACCGGCGTCCTGCCCGAGCACCAGGTCAAGCAGTATGTGGACGCCGTGCTCAAGGCGGGCGGCGTCAGCGTCGAGGCGCCGGCCGACCCGCGGCTCGACGCCGCCGACGAGGCGCTGATGGTCGGCGACCTGGACGCGGCGGAGGCGGCGTACAAGAAGATCCTCGCGGAGTCCCCGGCCGACGCGATGGCCGAGTCCGGCCTGGCCCAGGTCGACCTGTACCGCCGGGTGGGCGGCACCGACCCGAACGCCGCGCTGGCCGCGGCCGAGGCCAACCCCGACGACCTCGACGCCCAGCGCCTCGCGGCCGACGTCGAGGTGCTCTCCGGCCAGGCCGACCGGGCGTACGAGCGGCTGGTCAAGCTGGTCAAGCGCACCTCCGGGGACGAGCGCGACGTCGTACGCAAGCATCTGCTCTCGCTGTTCAGCGTGGCCGGGCCGGACGACCCGGCGGTCGCCACCGCCCGGCGGCAGCTGGCCAGCGCGCTCTTCTAGACGGGAGGTTCCGTGCGCCGGATCGCAGTCCTTGACGCACCGTCCAATCTCGGTCTGCGCCCGCCGACCGCGACCTCGGTGCCGGGCTGCGCCAAGGCGCCCGGAGCGCTCCGCGACCACGGCCTGCTCACCAAGCTCGGCGCGCGCGACGCGGGCTGCCTGACCCCGCCGCGGTACGACCCGGGCGACTGGCGGCCGGGGGACGGCGTCGCGCAGGCGGAACAGATCGCGGCGTACTCCCGCAAGCTGGCCGACCGGATCGGCGCGATCCTGGACGCCGGCGAATTCCCGGTGATCCTCGGCGGGGACTGCTCCATCCTGCTCGGCTCCGGCCTGGCCATGCACCGGCTCGGCGAGGCGGTCGGCGGCCGGATCGGGCTGGTCTTCGTGGACGGTCACTCCGACTTCCGGCACCCCGGGAACGCGTCCTATGTGGGCGCGGCGGCGGGGGAGGACCTGGCGCTGGTGACCGGCCGCGGCCAGGCGGACCTGGCGTCGATCGAGGGCCGCCGGCCGTACTTCCGCGACATCGACGTGGTGGTGCTGGGGCTGCGGGCCCAGGACGAGTACCGCCTCGACCTGCAGGCGGCGGGCATCGTGACCCGGCCGGTCCCGGCGCTGCGGGTCGAGGGGGCGGCGCGGAGTGCCCAGTGGGCCCGTGACCAGCTGGTGGACTGCGCGGGGTACTGGCTGCACGTCGACGTGGACGTGCTGGACCCGGCGGTGATGCCGGCGGTCGACGCGCCGACGCCGGGCGGGATAGCGTTCCCGGAGCTGGAGATCCTGCTGGCCGGGCTGGTCGAGTCGCCACACTGCCTGGGCGTCGAAATCACCGTCTTCGACCCGGATTACGACCCGGACGGCGCCTACGCGGCCGAGATCGCGACAACGGTGGCGGCGGGGCTGGCGGCGGCGCGCACGGTCGCGCTGAGGCCCGACCTGATCGCGGCCCGGGCGGACCTCGCGAAGCCGGCCGTCAAGCCCGTCGGAGAGTCCGCTTGGCCCGCTGCTGAGCCCGCCGCGCCCGCCTCAGAGAGCGCCGCGCGCGCCGCCAGGCCCGCCGTTGGACCGGGCGGGCCTGCCGCTCCCGCCGTTGGACACGGCGGGCCTGCCGCCAGGCCTGCCGTTGGACCGGGCGGGCCTGCCGCTCCTGCCGTTGGACCGGGCGGGCCTGCCGCTCCCGCCGTTGGACCGGGCGGCCCCGCTGCCGAGGCCGTCGGGCTTGCCGCTGAGCCCGCCGCGCCCGCCGCTGAGCCCGCCGCGCCCGCCGCAGAGAGCGCCGCGCGCGCCGGTGAGGCCGCCGCTCCCGGTGCTGGAGCCGCCGCGCCCGCGGCTCCCGGCGCTGAGCCTGCCCCGCCCGCCGCGGAGGCCGCGGCGGACGCCATTGAGCCCGCTTCCCGCGGCGCGGAGCCAGAACCGCGGCCCGATCCCGGCGAGGCCGACCTCGCCGCGGAGGGCGGCCCCGAGCCGGGCCACGTGACTGGCTCTGCGGCTGACCCCGAGCCTGCCCCTGACGCGTCGCGCGAGGCGTCGGCGGCGCGTCCGGCGGTGACAGACGCCGCGGCCGGCCTGGCGTCACTGTTGCGCCCGTCCGCGGATGGGGACGCGAGAGCGGCGTTGCTGCGGCCGACCGGGGATGTGGCCGCCTCTGTGCGGGCGTCCTTGTTGCGCCCGCGCTCGAAGGCCGGCCGGCAGTCCTTGTTGCGGCGCCCCGCGGAAGGCGAGGCTGACGGCCCGTCGTCGTTGCTGCGCCCAGCCGCCGCAGCCCAGGACGCGGAGGAGACACCCCGGTCCACGCCGGTGGACGACCTTCCCGCTGCCGACGTCCACCAGGTCGACGACAAGGCTGTCCCGGGCGACAAATCCGAAATTTCGGTTTTGTCGGGCGAGGAGCGCGCGGAAAGCACGCCGGATGCCGAGGCCGATCAGCCGGTGGAGAGCGGCCCCGACGCGCGCGCCGTCGAAGACTCCTTCATCGCCCGGCCGCTCGGCCAGGCGCCGCTGCTCGACTCCAAGCCGCTGCCGGCCACCCGCCCCGGCATGCTTCGGCCCCGCCCCGCAGACGACCGCCCCGCAGATGACAGCCGGGCGGAGGACCTCCCGGCCGCCGACGGTTTCTCGCTGCCGGTTCAGCGCCCCGCCTTCGACCTGGGCTCCGGCTCCCCGGCCGACATCGCCTGAGCTACGCGACCGTTCAGTTCAGGGCGTTCAGGAAGTTCTTCACGATCGGCACGGCTGCCTCGGCGCCCGACCCGCCCTTCTGCACCATCACCGCGAAGGCCACATCGCCCTGGTAGCCGATGAACCAGGAGTGGGTGTCCTTCGAGCTCGCGTCGAACTCGGCCGTGCCCGTCTTGCCGAACACCGGCTTGCCCTTCACGTCGCGCAGTGCCGTGCCCGTGCCGGCGGTCACCACCTCGCGCATCATGCCGCGCAGGGCGCCCACCGCCGTCGCGTCCAGCGGTGCCCCGTCGGCCGCCGCCTTGGTCGGGGCCGGGTCGAGCACCAGCCTGGGCTGTTTGAACTGGCCGCGCGCCACGGCCGCCGCCACGCTCGCCATCGCCACCGGGCTGACCACCGTCTCGCCCTGGCCGAAGGTCGCCGCGGCCAGCTCGGTCGGGCTGTCGGCGGGGGAGACCTTGCCGCTGAACGCCTCGGCGCCCATGTCCCACGGGGCGCCCAGGCCGAAGTCGCCGGCCGCCGCCTGCAGGCCGGCCGCGCCCAGCTTCGACGACAGGCCGACGAACGCCGTGTTGCACGACTTGGCGTAGTCGACGTGGAACGGGACGTCGCCGAGCGCCTCGTCGCCGGAGTTCTTGAACTCGTGGCCGGCGACGGTGACCGTCTTCGGGCAGGTCACCGTCGAGTCGGCGGTCACCAGCTTGCGCCGCAACAACCCGTACGCGGAAACGGTCTTGAAGGTTGATCCGGGCGGGACCTGGCCGGTCAGGGCGGTGTCGACCGTGCCGCCGTCGGGGCCGTTGGCGACCGCGAGCACCGAACCGTCGCTGACCTTGATGGCGACCAGCGAGCTGGCCTGCTTCTCGGTGGCCAGCGCGGCGTCGGCGGCGGTCTGCGTCTTCGTGTCGATGCTGATCTTGACAGGGTTGCCGTCGACCGGCTTGGTGCCGTAGAGCTGGGTGCTGGTCACGGTGCCGTCGGCGGCCACGCGGGCGATCACCACCGAGATGCCGGCCGTGCCGCGGAGCGTCGCGTCGTACCTCTCCTGCAGCCCGCCGTGCCCGACGATGTCACCCTGCGCGACCCCGTCGGGGTTGTTGTCGATGTCCTCGGCGGTCGCCTCGTCGGCGGTGCCGAGCAGCGCCCGGGCGAAGGTCCTGGTCGGCGCGAGGTTGCGGGTCTCCTCGCGGAAGACGGTGCCGGCCAGCGGGCGTACGTCGTCCCGGATTTTGTCATAGTCCGCACGACGCAGCGTGATCAACTCGATGAAGGCACCCGGCGCGGAGTTCTTCACCCGGTCCGCAAGGTTGGACATGTCGATCGTGACGTCGAGCTTCTTGAACGCGGTGGCCAGGTCCTTCTGCAACTGTGCGAAGTTTGTGATCTTCTGGGGGCTGACCCCGACGACCACCACATCGCGTGGTGTGACGATCGGCTGGCCGGTCGCGTCCTGAATGGCCGCCCGTTTCGCCGGCACCCGGCGTAACGCCAGCTTGTCGCCGGTCTGCAGCTCGCTCTGCACGATGGCCGGCTCCCAGACCACCCGCCAGCCCTTGCTGCCCTGCTTGGTCAGCCGGACCGTGCTCTCGTACGACCAGGCCGCCCCGCCGGGCAGCGTCCAGTCCAGCTTGACCGCGCTGGAGGCGATGTCCCCGGTGGTCTTGGGGGAGCCGACCGGGGTCAGCACCAGCGACTGTTTGGCCAGGTCACCGGAGAGCGCCTTCAGCTGGTCGACGACGTCGTTCGCGCTGACCTTGCCACCGTCCGCGCCGACGAAGCCGACCGCGTTGAGGTTGCCGCTGCGCCAGCCGGCCAGGAAGGCCTTGAGCGTGTCGTCCGGGCCGTCCTTGGAGCAGGCCGCCAGGCCTCCGCAGACCAGCGTCAACGTGGCCGCGACGGCGGTCACCCGGCGGCGGGTCGGAGCACGGCGGTCGAGCATGAGGTCCCCTCTCGTGGGTATGCCGGACGCGATGCTACGGAACGGTAATAAAGATGTGCTCGTTCCGCCGACCCGAACTACGTGACGTAGAGCAAATTTGGGGCCGAACGGACCGAACCCACCACGCGTGTGATCCCGTACGGCGCAACCGTTCTAGGCTGTGAGCGACACGTTCGAACCCACAATGTCGTGGGTGAGGGGAGCACCGAGCCATGGCTGTCGCCGACGAGGCAGCGACGGAAACTGATCCGACTTCCGACCCTGAGCTGGATTTCACGCAGGGTCCCGGGCTCGCCCTGACGGGCCGGCTGGGCACCTCCAGCGATGATTCCGAGCTCGACGAGCCGCTGCCCAACGGCGAGCGCCTGGTGGCGCAGGCGGTCGAAGTGGCCGGCGCCGATCATGCGACGGCGTCGCTGGTCGGCCGCTTCTGGCGGTTCGCGCCGGATGAGGAATTGGTCGGTTTCACCGCACAGGAGATGTACGACGCGGCGGTCGCCCATCGCGACCTGGCCGCGGTCCGGTTACCCGGCGAGCTGAAACTGGCCATCACGCCGCCGACCGGCTCCGAGTGCCATACCGTCGTGCAGATCGTCACCGACGACATGCCCTTCCTGGTCGACTCGGTGATCGCCCTGCTCACCGCCCACCAGCTGCAGGTTCACCTGCTGGTCCACCCGCTGATCGTGGTCCGCCGCGAGCCGCTGGGCGCGCTGGCCGAGCTCGCCGCCGACGTCGAGCCGGACGACGCGATCGACGGCGACCTGGTGGAGAGCTGGATCCGGATCGAGATCGACCCGATCCGCCGGGACGAGACCCGGGAGCAATTGCACAACGAGGTGCGCCGGGTGCTCACCGACGTGCGGGACGCGGTCGAGGACTGGCCGCGGATGCGCCAGCGGGCCCTGGTGATCGCCGACGAACTGGCCGCCGCGCGCGGCTCCGAGGCCAAGCTGCCGGTGCCGGACAAGGACGTCACCGACTCGATCGAGCTGCTCAAGTGGCTCGCCCATGATCACTTCACGTTCCTCGGGTACCGCGAGTACCGCCTGGACGGCGACTTGCTCACCGCGGTGGCCGGCTCCGGCCTGGGCATCCTCCGCGGTGACTCGACGCCGCGCCAGCTCTCCTCGATGGCGCCGGAGGCGTACCAGCGGGCCCTCGAGAAGCGCCTGCTGGTGATCACCAAGGCCAACTCGCGGGCGACCGTGCACCGCTCGGCGTACCTGGACTACATCGGCGTCAAGGTCTTCAACGACCGCGGCGAGGTGGTGGGCGAGCGCCGCTTCCTGGGCCTGTTCTCGAGCTCGGCGTATCGGACGAGCGTGCGCGAGCTGCCGGTGGTCAAGCGCAAGGTGATGGAGGTGCTGGACCGCTCCGGCCTGTCCCCGCGCGGCCACTCCGGCAAGGACCTGCTGCAGATCCTGGAGACGTACCCGCGCGACGAGCTCTTCCAGATCAAGACCGATGACCTGTACGAGGCGGTGATCGGTGTCCTGCGGATGGCGGGCCGCCGGCAGCTGCGCCTCTTCCTCCGGCGCGACGGTTACGGCCGGTTCATCTCCTGCCTCATCTACATGCCCCGGGACAGGTTCACCACCGGTAACCGGCTGCGCATGCAGGAGATCCTGCTCCGCGAGCTGAACGGCATCGGCGTCGACTACACGACCCGGGTCACCGAGCGGATGCTGGCCCGGATCCACTTCATCGTGCGGACCGACCCGGCCGACCCGCCGGGCACGGTCGACCCGAACGCGCTGGCCGAGCTGCTCGCCGATGCGACCCGGATGTGGGACGACGACTTCTCCCTGGTCCTCGAGCGCAAACTGGGCGAGGAATCGGCCCGGGAGCTGTTCGGCCGGTACGCCAACGCCTACCCGGACAGCTACAAGGACGGCCACACGCCGTACGAGGGCATGCAGGACCTGGCCAAGCTCGAGCTCCTCGAGGAGGAGGGCCAGCTCGAGATGCACCTGTACCGCAAGCGGCGGCAGGTGGCGGGCGGCGAGCCCGAGCCGGACGACCACGACGTGCGGTTCAAGGTCTACCGGTACGGCGAGCCGATGATGCTCTCCGCGGTGCTGCCCGTGTTGCACTCGTTGGGCGTGCAGGTGGTCGACGAGCGGCCGTACGAGATCCGCCGCAGCGACGGCACGATCTACCTGTACGACTTCGGGCTGCGCCCGCCGACCGAGCACCGTGAGCTGGCCGAGGTTCGGCCGCAGGTGGAGAACGCGTTCGCGGCCGCCTGGCGGGGCGAGGCGGAGGTCGACGGGTTCAACGAACTGGTGCTGCGGGCCGGGCTCACCTGGCGTCAGGTGGTGGTCCTCCGGGCGTACGCCAAATATCAGCGCCAAGCCGGCAGCCTCTTCTCCCAGCGCTACATCGAATCGACCTTCATCGCCTACCCGGAGATCGCCCGGCTGCTGGTCACGCTCTTCGAGACCCGCTTCTCGCCCCGGCTGCAGGCCGGCGAGCAGGAGCGCACCCGGCTGGCCGGCGAGCTCGTCGAGCGGATCACCGAGCTGCTCGACGGGGTGGAGAGCCTCGATCAGGACCGCATCCTCCGGTCCTACCTGACCCTGGTCCGGGCCACCCTGCGCACCAGCTTCTTCCAGCGTGGCCCCGACGGCCGGCCGAAGAACTACGTGGCGTTCAAGCTCGACCCCAAGGCGATCCCCGACCTGCCCGAGCCGCGCCCGAAGTACGAGATCTTCGTCTACTCGCCGCGGTTCGAGGGCGTGCACCTGCGCTTCGGCGCGGTCGCCCGGGGCGGCCTGCGCTGGTCGGACCGGCGGGAGGACTTCCGCACCGAGATCCTCGGCCTGGTCAAGGCGCAGATGGTGAAAAATGCGGTGATCGTGCCGGTCGGCGCCAAGGGCGGGTTCGTCCTGAAGCAGAAGCCGGGCGACCGGGACGAGGCGGTCGAGTGCTACAAACGGTTCATCACCGCGCTGCTCGACGTCACCGACAACATCCACGCCGGCAAGATCGTGCCGCCGCGGGACGTGGTCCGGCACGACGGCGACGACCCGTACCTGGTGGTCGCGGCGGACAAGGGCACCGCGACGTTCTCCGACATCGCCAACGAGATCTCGGTGGGCAAGGAGTTCTGGCTCGGCGACGCGTTCGCCAGCGGCGGCTCGGCGGGCTACGACCACAAGAAGATGGGCATCACCGCGCGCGGCGCCTGGGAATCGGTCAAGAAGCACTTCCGCGACTTGGGCGTGGACACGCAGACCCAGGATTTCACCGTGGTCGGCGTCGGCGACATGTCCGGCGACGTCTTCGGCAACGGAATGCTTTTGTCCGAACATATCCGGCTAATTGCCGCCTTTGATCATCGGCACATCTTCCTGGACCCGTCGCCGGACGCGGCCGCCTCCTTCGCCGAGCGGCGGCGGCTGTTCGATTTGCCACGTTCGTCGTGGAATGACTATTCCCGCGAGTTGATCAGCAGCGGCGGAGGCGTTTATCCCCGTACGGCCAAATCGATCCCGATAACGCCGGAGGTACGGGCGGCGCTGGATCTCGGCGACGCCACCGCGGTCAGCCCGGCCGACCTGATGAAGGCGATCCTCAAGGCCCCGGTCGACCTGCTGTTCAACGGCGGCATCGGCACGTACGTGAAGGCGGTCTCGGAGACGCACGCGGACGTCGGCGACAAGACCAACGACCCGATCCGGATCAACGGGTCGCAGCTGCGGGTCAAGGTGGTCGGCGAGGGCGGCAACCTGGGGCTCACCCAGCGCGGGCGGATCGAGTTCGCCCGTGCCGGCGGCCGCATCTACACCGACTTCATCGACAACACGGCCGGCGTCGACTGCTCCGACCACGAGGTCAACATCAAGATCCTGCTGGGCGGCGCGGTGGCCGACGGCGAGCTCAGCGTCCCCGACCGCGACGCTCTGTTGGCGCAGATGACCGACGAGGTCGCGGCGCTGGTGCTGCGGGACAACTACGAGCAGGCGGCGGCGCTGGGCAACGCCCGGTCGCAGGCCCACTCGCTGCTCCCGGTGCACCGGCGGATGCTCACCTCGCTGGAGGAGAGCGGCCAGCTCAACCGCGAGCTGGAGGCGCTGCCCACGGACGCCGAGCTGGCCGCGCGGTCGGAGGCCGGCGAGGGCCTGGCCGCACCCGAGTTCGCCGTCCTCCTGGCGTACGTGAAGATCACGCTGGAGAGGGACATCCTCGCCGACGAGCTGGTCGACGAGGCCTGGACCCACGATGTGCTGGCCCGGTATTTCCCGACGCCGCTGCGCGAGCGGTTCGGCGCCCGGATGGCCGGCCACCGGCTGCGCCGCGAGATCATCTCGACCGCCCTGGTCAACGAGGTGGTCAACCGCGGCGGCACGTCGTTCGTCTACCGCGCGATGGAGGAGAGCGGCGCGTCCGCCGCCGACGTGATGCGGGCGTACGTGGTGGTCCGCGAGGCGTTCGGGCTCGCCGAGATCTGGCGGGCGGCCGAGGAGCTGGACAACCAGGTGCCCACCTCGGCGCAGACGCTGGTCTTCCTGGAGTCGCGGCGGCTGCTCGACCGGGCGGTCCGCTGGCTGGTCAGCACCCGGCGCTCGCCGCTCGACGTGACCGGCGAGATCGCCCGGCTGCAGCCCGGCGTGCACGAGTTGCTGCCGCAGGTGGCCTCGGTGCTGGTCGGCGTGGAGCGCCGGTCGATGGACGAACACGTCGCCACCCTGGTCGACAAGGGCGTCCCGATGGAGCTGGCCGAGCGGGTCACCTGGGCGAACTACGGCTTCGGCCTGCTCGACGTGCTCACCGCGGCGGCGTCGACGGGCCGGGACCCGCTCGAGGTGGCGCAGGTCTACTTCGTGCTCTCCGAGCGCTTCCAGATCGACCAGTTGTTGTCGCACATCTCCCGGCTGCCGCGCGGCGACCGGTGGCAGACGCTGGCCCGGATGGCGCTGCGCTACGACCTGTACGCGGCGCTGGCCGCGCTCACGGTCGAGGTGCTGGAGTCGACCGAGTCGACGTCGGCCGCGCGCGAGCGGGTCGACGAGTGGGAGCAGGTGAACGCCGCCTCGATCGCCCGCTGCGCCAACGCGATGGGCAACGTCGACGACACCCCGGCCGAGCTGGCCGCGTTGTCGGTGCTGCTCCGCCAGATCCGCACCCTGGTGAAGACCTCCGCCGCCAACTCATGACCAACTAGCTGGCGGCAAATCGGGCGACCGCCTCGGCCACTCGCGCCGGGGCGGTCCGCTCGGCGTTGTGCCCCTGGCCGTGCATCGTCAGCCGGTCGGCACGCGGCAGCGCCTTCTGCAGCGCGTCGAGCCGTTCCCCCAGGTGCGCCGGGCTCTTGTCGCCGCCCAAGAGCAAAACCGGAACTTCGATGCCTGCGTACGCCGTGAGCCGGCACCCAAGCGCATCGATGGCGTCGTTGTCGTCCAGTTGGCGCTCGACCCGGCCGGCCAACTCCGGCTTCGCCCCGAGCACCGTCCCGGCCACGGCGGCGAGCACCGGCCCGCTCCGCGCCACCTCCCGTAGGAAGATCCGCAACGCCCGACCCGGCTTCCCCGCGGCGATCGCGGCCCGCGCCGGCTCCAGTTTCGCCCCGCCCAGCGGCTCGTCCACCACGATCGGCGGCTCGTAGAGGACCGCGCCGGCGTAGAGATCCGGATCGGCGGCCAGCGCCTCCAGGGCCAGCACCGCCCCGGACGAGTGCCCGACCAGCACCGGCCGCTCCAGCTTCGCGGCCACCTCGCGAACCTCGGCCACCTCGTCGGCCATGCTCACCTTGCGCGGCACGTCCAGCTGATATTGCCGGCGGGTGATGCGGACTGCCCGGAAGCGGTCGCGCAGCAGGTCGGTGACCCGCGACCACGACGTCTCGTCGCCCATCCCGCCGTGCAGAACCAGGATCGCCCGGCCCCTGCCTTCGTCGATCATGTTTCCTCCTTAGCGACGCTAAGGAGGAACTTAGCACTGCTAAGGTGGCCGAGTGAAGGGTCTTTCCCGAGAAGTGCTGATCGAGACCGGGCTACGGCTGCTCGACGAGGTGGGGCTGGAGGGGCTCACCGTGCGCCGCCTCGCCACCGAGCTCGGCGTCCGGTCGCCGGCCCTCTACTGGCACATCAAGACCAAGCAGGAGCTGCTCGACGGGATGGCCGACGCGATCATCCAGGGCGCCGGGATGGGTCCGCCGCGCGACCGCGAGTCCTGGCAGGAGTGGCTCCGGCGCCGGGCCAGGGGCTACCGCCGATCGCTGCTGGCCCATCGGGACGGCGCCCGGGTGGTGGCCTCGGCGCGTCGCATGCCGGGCGCACTCGGCGAGTTCGAGGGCGAGTTGGCCGCGATGGTGGCGCTGGGCTTCACGCCGGTGCTGGCGCTGCGCACGATCACCGCGCTGGGCAACTACCTGAACGGCTATGTGCTGCAGGAACAGGCGAGCGTGCCGGTCGGCGACCCGGACGCGGGTGACCTGCTGGCCGGGATGCCGACCCTCACGGCCGCCCTGCTGACCGGCGGCAATCCGATGGCCGAGGAGTCGTTCGAGCACGGGCTCACGCTGCTGATCGCCGGGACCGAGGCGCAACTCACCGGCGGGGAGAGGCGCTAGGTACCCCCAAGGGGTATATGGTGGCGGCATGGAACGGGTCATCGAGCTGGAGATCGGCGGCATGACGTGCGCGTCGTGCGCGAGCCGGATCGAGAAGAAGCTGAACCGGCTCGACGGCGTCACCGCCACGGTCAACTACGCGACCGAGAAGGCGCGGGCCACCGTGCCGGCCGCGCTGACCGCGCGGGATCTGATCGAGGTGGTGGAGAAGACCGGCTACACCGCGGCCGAGCCCACCCCCGAGCCGGCGCAGCGTGCCGACCCGCGCGATCCGCTGCGTGACCGCCTGCTGATCTCCCTCGCGCTGAGCATTCCGGTGGTCGTGCTCGCCATGGTGCCCGCCTGGCAGTTCACCTACTGGCAGTGGCTGTCGCTGGTGCTCGCCGCCCCGGTCGTGGTCTACGGTGGCTGGCCGTTCCATCGGGCCGCCTTCGTCAACCTGCGGCACGGCGCGGCCACCATGGACACGCTGGTCTCGATCGGCACGCTCGCCGCGTTCGGCTGGTCGCTGTGGGCGCTCTTCCTCGGCGACGCCGGCCTGCCCGGGATGACTCACCCGTTCTCGCTGACCGCCCGCGACGGCGACGCCATCTACCTCGAGGCGGCCGCCGGCGTGACCACGTTCCTGCTGGCCGGGCGCTATCTCGAGGCGCGCGCCAAGCGCCGCGCCGGCGATGCATTGCGGTCGCTGCTCGAGCTCGGCGCGAAGTCGGTCACCGTGCTGTGGGAGGGCGCCGAGCGCGAGATCCCGGCGGCCGACCTGCGGGTGGACGACGTCTTCCTGGTACGCCCGGGGGAGAAGGTCGGCACCGACGGCGTGGTGGTCGACGGCGTCTCCGCGCTCGACCAGAGCCTGCTGACCGGCGAGTCGGTGCCGGTCGAGGTGCGACCCGGCGATCAGGTGACCGGCGCGACGGTGAACGCGGGCGGCCGGCTGACCGTCCGCGCCACCCGGGTCGGCGCCGACACCCAGCTCGCCCAGATGGCCAAGCTGGTCGAGGAGGCGCAGACCGGTAAGGCCGCCGTCCAGCGCCTGGCCGACCGGATCGCCGCCGTCTTCGTCCCGGTGGTGATCGCGCTGGCCATCGCCACGCTCGGCTTCTGGCTGGGCACCGGCGGCGGCGCGACCGCCGCCTTCACCGCCGCGGTGGCCGTGCTGATCATCGCCTGCCCGTGCGCGCTCGGCCTGGCCACGCCGACCGCGCTGCTGGTCGGCACGGGTCGCGGCGCCCAGCTGGGCATCCTGATCCGGGGCGTCGAGGCCCTGGAGTCGACCCGCAAGGCCGACACGATCGTCCTCGACAAGACCGGCACGGTGACCACCGGCCGCATGTCCCTGGTCGCGGCCGTGGCCGGCGACCCCGACGACCTGCTCCGGCTGGCCGGCGCGGTGGAGGCCGCCTCCGAGCATCCGCTGGGCCGTGCGATCACCGCCACCGCCCGCGAAAACGGCGAGCTGCCGCCGGTCACCGACTTCCACGCCACGGCCGGGGTAGGCGTGCGCGGCCGCGTCGAGGGCGCTCTGGTCGAGATCGCGGCCGGTCGCCCGGACGAGCAGCAGATGACCGGTGCCACCGTTCCGCTCTTCGAGGTAAAAACCGCGAAAGTGACCGCCGACGCGGCGACCTGGGTTGAGGTCCGGGTCGATGGAGTTCCGCGCGGGTGGCTGGCGCTGGCCGATGCCGTGCGGCCGAGCAGCGCACCCGCCATCGCCGCGCTTCGGCGGCTGGGGCTGGAACCGATGCTGGTCACCGGGGATGCGCCCGCGGTGGCCGAGGCGGTCGCCGCCGAGGTGGGCATCACCCAGGTCTACGCGGGCGTGCTTCCGGCCGGCAAGGTCGACGTGGTGAAGCGCCTCCAGTCCGAGGGCCGCGCGGTGGCCATGGTCGGCGACGGCGTGAACGACGCCGCCGCGCTGGCCCAGGCCGACCTGGGTCTCGCGATGGGCGCCGGCACCGACGTGGCGATCCAGGCCTCGGATCTGACCCTGGTGCGCGACGACCTGACCGCCGCGGTGGACGCGGTCCGGCTCTCCCGGCGCACGCTGGCGATCATCCGGGGCAATCTCTTCTGGGCGTTCGCCTACAACGTGGCCGCGCTCCCGCTCGCCGCCGCCGGCCTGCTCAACCCGATGATCGCCGGCGCCGCGATGGCCCTGAGCAGCATCTTCGTGGTGCTCAACAGCCTGCGCCTGCGCACCTTCAAAGCAGCGTGAGCCGGGTCGCGGGGATTGCTCCCGTAATCCCGCGCGCCCCGGCTCACCGTCTTCGTCGCGGGGGCTCGGACTGGTCCCGAAGTCCGAGTCCCCGCAACATCCCCAGACCCACCTGCGGACATAACGCTACGTGCCGGCAAAGCGGGCCCGGAAGCTCTGCGTACGCAAATTGGCCGTTCGGCTAGCCCACTTTAGGCGACAGATCCGGAAATTTCTGGGCACAGACGTATTTACTGACCCGGGGAATTACGTACGGTGATGGCACAGCGATCTTACCGAGGGTGATCAGTCGTCCCGCCGCACCGACTCGATCAGCGCGAGGATCTGGCGCAGCGCGGGCCGCAGCACGCGCAGCCGCGACAGCGCCACCAGCCGGTCGATCAGCGGCACCGCCCCGTCGATCAGTCGCCGGGTGCGCCGCTGCTCCGGCGAGTTGTCGTACACCCAGAAGAGGGTCACCCCCATCCACCCCAGCCACAGCAGCTCGGGCAGCTCCTTGCGCAGTTCCGGGTCGAGCTTCGCCGACGACCCCTCGACCACGTCCCGGAAGATCGCGATCGACGCGTCCCGGGCCGGCGACGACTCCCGGGAGAACGGGCTCAGCGGCGACGACGGCTCGGCCGCGGTCTTGAAGAAGGTCGCCGCGAACGAGTGGTACGGCTCGTTCACGTCCACCCCCGCGTGCAGCACGCCGCGCAGCCGGGCCGCGAACTCCGTCTCCCCGGTGAGCACCGGCTCGGCGGCCGCCCGGTGCGCGGCCTGGTTCCGGTCGTAGAACCCCTGGATCAGGTGTTCCTTGGAGTCGAAGTAGTAGTACGCGTTCCCGACCGCGACCCCCGCCTCCTTGGCGATCGCCCGCATGGTCGTCTCCGCATACCCCCGCTCGCGGAACAGCCGCAGCGCCGTCTCGAGGATCAGCTGGCGGGTCTGCTCGCCCCGGGCCCGCCGTGGCGCGGACGGCGAGGGCTCAGCGGCAGCGGTCGTCACAAACGTCACCGTAGTCCGCGACCGGCCCGGGCGACCGGGTCGCCTCCCGAACCGCCGAGGCCGCCGCGATGAACCGCCTCGCCCCCGGCAGCAGGTGCGGCGACGCCAGCCGCTCGGCCGCCGCCCGGTAGTCCGCGAGCGCCCACAGGCAGGCCAGCCACGCCGAGTCGCCCATGTAGTAGGTCCCGTCGTCGGCGATCACCGTGAGATCCCGCAGCGTCGCCTCGTGATCGAGCCCGGGAAACTGGGCGCGCGCCGCGGCCGAGCCGGCCGGCACGAAGGTGAGCGGCACCAGCTGCGCCCGCCCGGCCAGCCACTTCCGGGCGGTCCGGCACAGCGGGCACCCCTCGTCGAAGAGAACCGTGAAGGACCCGACCCGGCCGGCCCCGAGCCCGGCCGGGTCGGACGATGCCGTCATGCCTGCGCCGGTGGTGCCATCGGCGGCGGCATCGGCGGTTGCATCGGGGGCATGGGCCGCTGCGGGTGCATCGGCAGGCGCCCGGTCGGCGGCAGCGGCGGCTGGCCCTGCTGCTGGCGGATCCGGCCGCGGCGGTACCGGCCCAGGAAGTAGACGTTGCAGAAGTGCAGGACGCCCAGCACCAGCAGCACGAGGCCGATCTTGGTGGAGAACGTCTCGAGCGCCTCGCTGGTGTTCTCGATGTCGGCGGTGGACCGCATCGCGAACGTCACGTAGCCGAGGTTCAGCAGGTAGAAGCCCATCACCAGGAGCTGGTTGACGGCGTTCGCGAGGCGCTGGTCGTCGAAGACGTCCTCGAGGAACACCCGGCCGTTGCGCGACAGCGTGGTCGCCACCCACACGGTCAGCCCCACGCTGACCGCGAGGTAGAGCAGGTACATCCAGACCTTCGGGTCCATCGGACCGCCCTTCCTGAACATGTTCAACTAAGTCCCCCTCAAGGTAGGCGCGAACTTGAACACGTTCAAGGAATGTGAAGAACGCCTCAGAGCCCGAGCGCCGAGGCCGCCGCGCGCCCGTTGGCCAGGCTCGCCCCGTACGTGGTCAGGAACGCCCGCGCGCCGGCCGGCCGCCACGACGACGGCCAGCCCATCTCGACGATCACGACCGGATGCGCCGCCGCCAGCCCCTCGGCCAGGGCGCGGCCGGCCGGCGACTGGTGCAGGCGCCGCCCGACCAGCACGATCGGCCGCTCGCCGGCCAGCGCCACGAGCTCCGCCACGCTTGCCTCGGCGGCGACCACCTCGACCTGCGGGGTGCCGTTCGGATGCGGGCGCAGTCCCCACGGCACCCGGCCCTCGGCGATCGAGTGCCCGGCCACGACCTGCACCACCAGCGGCGCGCCGAGGCCGGCCACCGAGCCCTCGACCCGAAGCGCCCGCCGGGCGGCGGAGACCCCCAGGGCCTCGTCGTGGTCACTCGTCCGGGCGGGGGTCGCGCTCCACGTCGCCAATTTCGCCGTACGCCCGAAAGCCTCTTCCAACCGCGCGAGCGGCACCCCTCCGTCCCGCACCGCCGCGACGATCTCCCCGGCGATCGCCTCGACCAGTTCCCGGTCGACCCGCGCTCCCACGCACAGCAGGTCGGCTCCCGCCGCCAGCGCCCGGACCGCGGCCGGCGCGATCCCGCCGGCCGCCAGCGCCGCGCCCTTCATCTCCAGCGCGTCGGTGACCAGCACCCCCTCGAACCCGTACTCCCGGCGGGCCAACCCGGTCAGCGCCGCCGCGCTGAAGGTCGCCGGATCGTCCCCGGTCACCGCGGGCACCCGGATGTGCGCCGTCATGATCGCCTGCACGCCGGCCCCGATCGCCGCCGCGAAGGGCGGCAGGTCCCGCTCCCGCAGCACGTCCAGCGGCGCCTCCACGGTGGGCAGCTCCAGGTGCGAGTCGGCCAGCGTCGCCCCGTGCCCCGGGAAGTGCTTCGCGCAGGCCGCCACCCCCGCCGACTGCAGCCCGCGCACCGCGGCCGCCGCGTGCCGCGCCACCAGCCCCGGCGACGCGCCGAACGAGCGGGTTCCGATGATCGGGTTGTCGTCGGCCGTGTTCACGTCGACGGTCGGCGCCAGGTCCAGGTTGATTCCGGCGTCGGCGAGGTCGCCCCCGACCGCCGCGTACACCCGGGTGGTCAGCTCTTGATCGTCCACCACACCCAGTGCGGCGTTCCCCGGATAGGGGCTGCCGGTCCGATGCCCCAGCCGGGTGACATCGCCGCCCTCCTCGTCGATCGCGATCAGCGCGTCCGGCCGGGCCGAGCGCAGCGTCGCGGTCAGCGCGGCGAGCCGGGCCGGCGCGCCCACGTTGGTGCCGAACAGGGTGTGTCCGGCCAGTCCGTCGCCGAGCAGGTCGAGCGCCCAGCCGGGTGCTTCCTCGCCGGGAAACGCGGCGAGCAGGGTGCCGAGGGCGAGGCGGCGGAGCCCGTGATCGATCGCCATGGTGTCCTTCCGGTGGCGCGGCTCTGGCAACGGGGTGCCGGGAGCTGCCATGATCGCTGCGAGTCGATGACGTTGGGTGGTGTCGGCGGCGGTGCCGACCGTTACGCTGCGGCTACGACGCCGGAGACTCGTACGTCAATAGGAAACAATCCTTAATACTAGGGGACATCACGATGGCCGCGACCCGCCTACCGGGCACACCTCGGCTGCTGCGCGCTCTCAACGATCGCGCGGCGCTGGAGCTGCTGCTCGCCCGAGGCCCGCTGACCCGCGCTCAGCTCGGCGAAATGACCGGGCTCAGCAAGGTCACCGCCTCCCAGCTGGTGGAGCGCCTCGAGCAGCGCGGCCTGGTGCGCCGGGTCGGCGAGCAGGCCGGCGGCCGTGGCCCCAACGCCCAGCTGTACGCGGTCACGCCGGGGAGCGCGCACGTGATCGGCGTCGACGTCGGCCCCGAGCGGGTGGTCGCCGCCTGCGCCGACATCACCGGCGCGATCGTGAGCCGGGTCGAGCAGTCCACGCGGGACACCGACGACCCGGTCGGCGTGGTGCACAACGCGGTGATCCAGGCGGCCAGCGAGGCCGGCGCCGAGATGAGCTCGGTCCGCCGGGTGGTGCTCGGCACGCCCGGCCTGGTCGACCCGGTGAGCGGCGAGATCTCCTTCGCCTGGGACCTGCCCCGCTGGCACCGCGGCCTGCTCGACGACCTGCGCCGCGACCTGAGCACGCCGGTCGTCTTCGGCAACGACGTGAACCTGGCCGCGATCGCCGAGCAGAGCACCGGCGTGGCCCGGGGCGCCGGCGACTTCGTGCTGATCTGGATCGGCCGCGGCGTCGGCCTGGCCAGCGTCATCGGCGGCAAGCTGCACCAGGGCGCGACCGGCGCGGCCGGCGAGATCGGCTACCTGCCGGTGGCCGGCGCCGAGGTGCCCCGGCACCAGGGCAAGCGCTCCCAGAAGGGCGGCGTGCGCGGCGGCTTCCAGACGGTCGCCGGCGCCGACGCGGTGAAGGCGATCGGCAAGAAGTACGGCTTCCGAGGCAGCGAGGCGGCCGACGTGGTCCGCTCGGCGGTGGCCGCGGGCGCGGCCGGCGGCCAGGTCCTCGACGAGCTGGCCGAGCGGCTGGCCCTCGGCGTGGCCGCCACCTGCGTGGTGCTCGACCCGCCGCTGGTGGTGCTGGCCGGGGAGGTCAGCCAGGCCGGCGGCCCCGCGCTGGCCGAGCGGGTGGAGCGCGAGGTGGCGGCGATCACGCTGGTCCACCCCAAGGTGGTGATCACCGAGGTGGAGTCCGAGCCGGTGCTGCACGGCGCCCTGCACACGGCCCTGGACGCGGTCCGCGACGAGGTCTTCGGCTCGACCACCGGGTGAGCCGGCGCCGCCCGTACGCGTGGTTGGATAGTCCCGTGCTCGAACCTGCCGTGCGAATCCCGCCCCACGACGACACCGTCATCGCCTTCGACCGGGTCAGCGTGATCCGGAGTGGCAACTTCCTGGTCCGCAGCCTCTCCTGGCAGGTGGAGCTGGACGAGCGGTGGGTGATCCTGGGGCCGAACGGCGCCGGCAAGACGACGCTGCTCAACCTGGCCTCGGGCCGGCTGCACCCGTCCCGGGGCACCGCGTACGTGCTGGGCGAGCGCCTCGGCCGCACCGACGTCAACGAGCTGCGTACCCGGATCGGCCTGTCCACCGGCCAGTTCGGCGAGCGCATCCCGCCCTCCGAGCGGGTGATCGACGTGGTGGTCACCGCGGCCTGGTCGGTGGTCGGCCGTTGGCGCGAGACCTACGACCCGATGGACACCGCGCGCGCCCGCCAGTTGCTCACCCAGCTCGGCATGGGCGGGCTGCTGGAGCGCGAGTTCGGCACGCTCTCCGAGGGCGAGCGCAAGCGGACGCTGATCGCCCGGGCGCTGATGACCGACCCCGAGCTGATGCTGCTGGACGAGCCGTCGGCGGGCCTCGACCTGGGCGGCCGGGAGGATCTGATCGGCCGCCTCACCGAGCTCGCCCTCGACCCGGATTCGCCGGCCATGGTGCTGGTCACCCACCACGTCGAGGAGATCCCGCCCGGCTTCACCCACGGCATGCTGCTGCGCGAGGGCACGATCGTGGCGTCCGGCCCGCTCGGCGAGGTGATGACCGCCGACAACCTGACCAAGACCTTCGGCATGGCGCTGCGGGTCGACCGCTTCGGCGACCGCTACACCGCGCGGGCGGCATGACCGCCCGCACCGAGCGGCACCCAGCGCAACGTGCGGACGGCGTCGCAGGCGAGGGCCAGAAGGGCATGCCAAAGATGAAGAGGGCTCACTAAATGGCGCCGCGCATCGTGGTTGCCGGCAGCGCCAACATGGACCTGGTCGGCCTGGCCGAGCGGCTGCCCCTGCCGGGCGAGACGGTGCTCGGCGACGACTTCGTGATGATGCCCGGCGGCAAGGGCGCCAACCAGGCGATCGCCGCCGCCCGGGCCGGCGGCCAGGCGGTGTTCCTCGGGGCGATCGGCTCCGACTCGTTCGGCGTCACGCTCAACGCCCGGCTGAACGCGGCCGGCGTGGACACCGCCCACCTGCGCACCAGCTACGGCGCCTCCGGAGTCGCCGTGATCATGGTGGATCGCGCCGCGGAGAACTCGATCCTGGTCGCCCCCGGCGCGAACAGCACGTTCACCGGTCTCACCGAGGCCGAGGAGCGGGTGATCGCGAGCGGCGACGTGCTGCTCTGCCAGCTGGAGATCCCGATCGAGACGGTGACCGCCGCCTGCCGGGCCGCCCGGGCCGCCGGCACCCGGACGATCCTGAACGCCGCGCCGGCCCGCGAGCTGCCGGCCGAGCTGCTGGCGAACGTCGACCTGCTGGTGGTCAACGAGGTCGAGGCGCAGGCCATCACCGGCCTGCCGACGCCCGACATGTCGGCGCTGCTCGCTTTGGTGCCGCGGGTGGTGATGACGCTGGGCGGGGCGGGCTCCCGGTACGCCGAGCGCGACGGCCGGGACCAGACCGTGCCCGCGTTCGTGGTCGAGGCGACCGACACCACCGCGGCCGGCGATGCGTTCACCGCCGCGCTGGCGGTCGCCTGGGGTGAGGGTCGTGACCTGCTCGAGGCGGTGCGCTGGGCCAACGCGGCCGGCGCGGCCTGCGTACGGAAGCTGGGCGCCTCGAACGCGCTGCCCAGCCGGGCCGAGATCGACGAGCTCTTCGCCGCCTGATCAGTCGCTTGGCCGGCCGCCTGAAGCCGCCTGATCAAGCGTGCCGGGCGGTCTCCACGAAGCGGCTCACCTCGGCCCGCAGGACCTCGGCCAGCTGGGACAGCCCGTTGGTGCCGTGCCCGCCGTCCACCGCGACCGCGATGCCGTTGGTCAGCCCGCTCATCTCGCGGATGCTGTCGGTCACCGTCTCCAGCACCGCGATCGCGTCGGCGGCGACCTCCTGCACCTTGTTGACGTGCCCGGTGATCTCGCCGCTCGAGCCGCTGGTCTCGTCGGCGAGCGTCTTGACCTCGCCGGCCACCACGCTGAAGCCGAGCCCGGCCTCCCCGGCCCGGGCCGCCTCGATGGTGGCGTTCAGCGCCAGCAGCCGGGTCTGCTTGGCCACCTGGTTGATCAGGTCGACCGCGCTGAGGATCTGGTCGGCCGCGGTTCGCAGCGAGGTCACCGTCTCCAGCCCGCGTTCGGCCTCGGCGACCGCGGCCCGGGCGAAGTCGGCCAGCCCGTTCGCCGACGCGCCCATCTCGGTGGCGGCGGTGGCCACCTGCTCGGAGACCCGCAGCACCGCGTGCTCGAGCTCGTCGGCGAGCGCTATCCGGGCGGCGTTGGCCTCGGCCAGCCGGTCGGCGCTGTTGCTCAGCATGGCGTTGACCGCGTCCCGGCACTCCGCCACGCCCGGCCCGTCGCCCAGCTCCGGCAGCCGGGCCGTCACCTCGCCGGCGGCCGCGCGGCGGCACACGTCGGCGATCACCAGCAGGGTCCGGTCGTCCATGGTCCGATCGTCCCGAAACCGGCCGCCCGGCGCTGCGGAACGGCCGAATCAGCGGGCCGGTCGGGACCCGTCGAATCAGCGGGCCACGCGGCGGGCCCACAGCACAAGCGGGACCTGCAGCGGCAGCCGCCCGTACGCGACGGCCCGCCGGGCCGGCGACGCGTGCCGCCAGTCCACGGCCATCTTGACGTTGGCCGGGAAGACCGCAGCGAACAGCCCGGCGGCGGCCAGCGCGCCGGCCCGGCGGGTGCGCGGATGGGCGACCGCGGCGGCCACCGTGAGCTCGGCCGCGCCGCTCAGGTAGGTCCAGGTGCGCGGCGAGCCGGGCAGCGCGCGCGGCACGATCGCGTCGAACGGCCCGGGCACGAGGAAGTGCAGCGTACCCATGGCGGCCAGGAACCCGGCGAGGCCGAGCGCGTCCCTCTTCACGGTCATGCGCCGATGCTACCGGCGGGTAACCTCAGTCGGCTCCAAAGCGCGCTGCAGGGCCCGGTAGATCCGCCCGAACCGGGCCGCGTCGGCGGTCCGCAGCAGCAGGACGTCGCCGTGCCGGGTGCGGCCCCAGATCTCGCGTGGCCGGCTGCCCCGGTCGTAGGAGCGGTCCACCCGGTCGAGCAGCAGGTCGGCGAGCGGCACGGCGGCCAGCCCGACCAGGATCCCGCCGCCGACCAGCCCGGCGGTCACCCCGAGCGACGCGTGCGCGACCAGGGCGATCCCCACGCCGAGCACGCCGACCACGATCGGCAGCAGCATCGCCAGGCCGAGCACGCCCCGGTTGGCGACCGTACGCCAGGACCGCCGGCCCGCCCGGTGCCACACCTGGCGCAGCTCGGCCAGGGCGTAGTTGCGCCCGTTCAGCCGGATCCCGGACGACGTGACCCAGGCTTCGCCGTCCCGGTAGTAGGTGGTCACTTACCCTCCGTACCCGTCGTAGGCTCTCGCTTAACCAACACTCAGGGAGGCGTGTTCCGTGGGCGAGTTCGTGCAGCTGGAGATCACCGACGGCATCGGCACCATCCGGATCGACCGGCCCCCGATGAACCCGCTCAACACCCAGGTACAGGAAGAGCTCCGGGCCGCCGCGCATTCCGCCGCCGGGTCCGAGGAGGTCAAGGCCGTCATCGTGTACGGCGGGGAGAAGGTCTTCGCGGCGGGCGCGGACATCACCGAGTTCACCGAGCTCACCTACCGCGACATGGTGCTGCGGGCGACCGCCCTGTCCGGCGCCTTCGACTCGGTCGCACAGATCCCCAAGCCGGTGGTGGCGGCGATCACCGGCTACGCCCTCGGCGGCGGCTGCGAGCTCGCCCTCGCCTGCGACTGGCGGGTGGTGGCCGACGACGCCAAGCTCGGCCAGCCCGAGATCCGGCTCGGGCTCATCCCCGGCGCCGGCGGCACCCAGCGGCTGGCCCGGCTGGTCGGCCCGGCCAAGGCCAAGGACCTGATCTTCTCGGGCCGGATGGTGGACGCCGAGGAGGCGCTGCGGATCGGCCTGGCCGACCGGGTCGCGCCGGCCGCGGAGGTGTACGCCACCGCCGAGGCGCTGGTCCGCCCGTACGTGAAAGGTCCGTCGCTGGCCCTGCGCGCGGCGAAGCAGGCGATCGACAGCGGGCTGAGCATGGATCTGGCCAACGGCCTGGCCCTGGAGTCGCAGCTGTTCGCCTCGTTGTTCGCCACCGAGGACATGGCCGAGGGCACGGCCGCGTTCGTCGCGAAGCGTAAGCCCACATTTACCGGGCGCTGACGCTCGCTTCCATCGATCGCGTGCCATAAAGTCCGTCGATGTGGAATCGTTACCCGCCGCGGGCACGGTGCGTCGCACCGTGCGCGTGGCGGTCGCCCTCGTGGTGGGTCAGGCGCTGCTCGTCGGGCTGATCGGGTGGCTCACCCTCGGCCGGGCCGGCGGCTCCGACCGGGCCGTCGACCAGCTGGCCGCGCCCCCGGTCACTCCGCGGCCGGCGAACACCAGCCGGTACGCGGCTCTGCCCGCCCCGCCGAGCACCTCCGCGGCCACGCCGACGCCCGCACGGCGCGCCACCTCCGCCCGCAGGGCCGGCCCGGCCACCGCCACGTCCCGCGCGCCGCGCCCGTCCTCACCCCCGGCGACGACCGTGGCGCCCGAGCCTGCCCCGTCGATCGTGGTCGCCACCACCATCGTTCCCCCGGTGCCGCTGGTGCCGGCGTTGACACCGTCGCCGTCCGGGACGCCCGGGCCGGTCGTGATCGGCGGCACCTGCGCCCCGGAGGGGGTGTACGCGTACACCGCCGACGGTCTGTTGGTCCGCTGCGCTCGTACGTGGCGTCACCGACTGCGCTGGAAGATCGTCTAGGGGACGGGACCCCCTAGAATCTCCGTCATGGCCACTGACCCTGGGGGCCCGAAGCGGCACGCCCTCGGCGTGGACTTCGGGACGTCGAACACCGTCGCGGTGGCACGCTGGCCCGACGGCCGCGCCCGCCCGATCCTGGTCGACGGCTCGCCGCTGCTGCCCTCGGCCGTCTACGCCGAGCCCGGCGGCGGCCTGGCCGTGGGCCGCGACGCCGTGCACAGCGCCCGGCTCGACCCGGCCCGCTTCGAGCCGAACCCGAAACGGCGCATCGACGACGGCCTGGTGCTGCTGGGCGACCACGAGTTCGAGGTGGTCGACCTGATCGCCGGCGTGCTCGCCCGGGTCACCGAGGAGTGGCACCGCGCGGTCGGCCCGGTCCGCCCGGATACCACCCTGACCTGCCCCGCCACCTGGGGAGCGGCCCGCCGTGGGCTGCTCGCCGAGGCCGCCGCGCGGGCCGGGCTGGAGAACGCCCGGCTGGTCGCCGAGCCGGTCGCCGCGGCCACCTACTTCGCCGAGGTCCTCGGCCGGGACGTGCCGATCGGCTCGGTCGTGGTGGTGCACGACTTCGGGGCGGGCACCTTCGACGCGAGCGTGGTCGCGCGTACGGCATCGGGTTTTGAAGTCATGGCGGTCGACGGCCGGGACGACGTCGGCGGCCTCGACGTGGACGCCGCGATCGTCGAGCACCTGCGCACCGACGAGTGGCAGCGGCTGCTCGAGCCGACCACGATCGAGGAGCGCCGCGCCCGCCGCCAGCTCTGGGACGACGTGCGGATCGCCAAGGAGCGGCTGTCCCGCGCCCAGTCCGCGGACTTCGTGGTGCCGCTGCTCGACACCGAGGTCCATCTGACCCGCGACGAGCTGGAGGAGCTGGCCCGCCCGGTGCTCGACCAGACGGTCCGCATCACCGACGGGCTGCTGCGCTGGGCCGACCTGCCCGAGGGGCGGCTGGCCGGGGTGTTCCTGGTCGGCGGCGCGAGCCGGATCCCGCTGGTGGCGACGCTGCTGCACCGGAGGCTGGGCGAGGCGCCGGTGGTGATCGAGCAGCCCGAGCTGGTGGTGGCCGAGGGCAGCATCCTGGCCGACGCGGCGCTGCTGACCGCCCAGCCGGCGGCGCCCGGGCCGACCGGCGAGCTGCGGCTGGTGTCGCAGGGGTGGGACGACGCGGCGACCGTCCGGGGGGCTCGGCTCGCGCCGCCGGTGCACATCCCGGGCAGCACCGGGTTGCAGCCGGCCGTCGACCCGTGGCCGCACGCCGATCACGGGTGGGTGCCGGATCCGCAGGCCACCGTGCCGACCGCGCGGCCGCGTTTCGACCCGCCGCCACCCGTACGGGATGATCCGCCGGTTCGGAAGGCAACCAGCCGGCCGGTTTCCCCGTCGCCGCAGGCGGCGCCTCCGCCGCGCACCAAGTCGACCACCCTGGTCGCGCCCCCGCCCAAGGCCGCAGAGCGGAAGCCGCGCCGGACCGGACGGTTCCTGCGCTTCCTGCAGATCATGCTGAGCATCGTGGTGATGGTGGCCGTGCCGCTGACCGCGCTGGTGGTGGCCTACGGTTACGGCAACGGCGACACCTGGACGAACAACGTCGAGAACCTGGTGCGGGACATCGAGGGCCTCCTCGGTATCTGAAACTTATTCACCTTTTGTGTACCGGAGGCGGGCGTGGCGGAAGTGATCGAGGGGCACGGCGGCGATCTGGCGCTCGCGGCGCTGCGGGCGTTCGGCGTCCGGGAGATGTTCACGCTCTCCGGCGGGCACGTGTTCCCGCTCTACGACGCCGCCCACAAAGAAAACTTCCCGATCTTTGACGTACGCCATGAGCAGAGCGCCGTGTTCGCCGCCGAGGCCGTCGCCAAGCTGCAACGGCGCCCCGGCGTGGCCGTGCTCACCGCGGGCCCCGGCGTCACCAACGGGATCTCGGGGCTGACCAGCGCATTCTTCAACGCCTCGCCGGTGCTCGTGCTCGGCGGCCGGGCGCCGCAGTTCCGCTGGGGCTCGGGCAGCCTGCAGGAGTTCGACCACGTGCCGCTGGTCGCGCCGATCACCAAGTACGCCGGGACGGTCACCGACACCGACGGGATCGCCGGCGAGATCACCGCGGCGCTGACGGCGGCGCTGACCGCGCACCGCGGGCCGGCCTTCCTCGACCTGCCGCTCGAGGTGATCTTCTCGGCCGGGGAGGCGGCGCGGCCCGGCACGCCCGCGGTGCCGCTCCTCGAGGCGGATCCGGAGGAGGTGGCCCGGGCGGCGACGTTGCTCGCCGCGGCCGCGCGCCCGGTGATCATCGCGGGGTCGGACGTCTGGGGCGGCGACGCGATCGACGCGCTGCGGGCGGTGGCCGAGGCGCTGCAGGTCCCGGTCTTCACCAATGGGATGGGTCGTGGGGCGCTGCCGCCGGCGCACCCGCTGGCCTTCTCCAAGGCGCGGCGGCCCGCGCTGAACGAGGCCGATGTGGTGTGCGTGATCGGGACGCCGCTCGACTTCCGGCTCGGGTTTGGAGAGTTCGGGGCGGCCCAGGTGGTGCACATCGTGGACGCGCCCACGCAACGGGCGACGCACGTTTCCCCGGCCGCTTCCCCGGCCGGCGACCTCCGCCGGATTTTAACCGAAATTGCGGGATTTAGTGGGTCGATTGTCGACCACGCTGAATGGATCGACGGGCTGCGGTCGGCCGAGGACGCCGGCAAGTCCCGCGACGCCGAGGCGATGGCGGCCGAAACCGACCCGATCAAGCCGGCCCGCGTCTACGGCGAACTACGCAAGATCCTGGCGCCCGACGCGGTGACGATCGGCGACGGCGGCGACTTCGTCTCGTACGCGGGCCGTTACCTCGAACCCGCCCAGCCCGGCACCTGGCTCGACCCCGGCCCGTACGGCTGCCTCGGCACCGGCATGGGCTACGCGATGGGGGCCCGGGTCACCTACCCCGACCGCCAGATCTGCGTGCTGCTCGGCGACGGCGCGGCCGGCTTCTCCCTGATGGACGCCGAGTCCCTGGCCCGGCAGAAGCTGCCGGTCGTCATGGTGGTCGGCAACAACGGCATCTGGGGCCTGGAGAAACACCCGATGAACGCGATGTACGGCTACGACGTCGCCGCCGACCTGCAGCCCGGCCTCCGCTACGACGAGGTGGTACGCGCCCTCGGCGGCGCCGGCGAAACAGTCGAAAAGGCGGCCGACCTCGGACCGGCCCTGACCCGCGCCTTCGACTCAGGCGTCCCCTACCTGGTCAACGTCCTAACTGACCCGACCGACGCCTACCCCCGCACCTCCAACCTCGCCTAGCCCAGCGCTTCCACGGCCGGCAGCACCCCTACACCCAGGCGCCCCGTATCCGGAAACGGCCCTCGCCAGCCCAGCGCTTCCACGGCCGGCGGCACCCCTCACCCCCAGGCCTCCCGGGGTGCCCCGTATGCGGGAACGGCCCTCGCCTAGCCCAGGAACGGCCCGCGATCGCCCCGCTGATGAGGAGAGGCCGGTTTTCGGCACCGCGGGGTTTGCGGTACCGAAAACCGGCCTCTCCTCATCAGCCCCAAAGATGACATGCATCCGGCTCGGCAGGGTCGGATGAGCTGAGGGCCGTGCGGTTCACTCGTTCACGGGCGGGTGACTCCGGTTGACAGCCAGGGGACGCGCGGAACCTCCTCAGCTCAGACGCATCACGGCAATCGCAGCGGTTGCCGGGGTGGTGCGTTCGACATCGATGTGGTCACGGAGCCTGAGGAGGTCCCGATGTCAATCGTAGGCGGCCTGGACATTCACCGGAAGCAACTGACCTTCGACTACCTCGACACCGATACCGGAGAACTACGCCGGGGCCAGGTGTCACCCGCCGACCGGAACCACTTGGCCGGCTGGTTGCAGCGTTTCGACGGGCGCACCGACGTGACCTTCGCGGTGGAGGCCTGCACCGGCTGGCGCTACGTGGTGCACACGCTGCAACGCGCCGGGATCACCGCGCAGCTGGCCGAACCGGCCGACACCGCGGCCGCCCGAGGCCCGAAGCGGCGGGCCAAGACCGATCGTGCCGACGCCCGGCTGCTGCGGGAACTGGCCTGCGACGGCCGCGTCCCGCAATGCTGGATTCCCCCGGTCGCGGTACTGGAACATCGGGCCTTGCTGGAGTGCTACCACGACCTGCGCCGTGAGCACACCGCCTGGGTCCAGCGCATCCACGCAACCTGCTTCCACCACGGCACCGCGGCGCTGGGCACCGGTGGTATCGACACCGCCGACGGCCGCGCCCGGCTGCGCCGCATCACCGAGGCCGAGCTGTCCCCGGCCGCGCAGGTGCAGATCACCGTCGCCCTGGCGATGCTGGACACCCTGGAAACCCACCTCGAGGATCTGCGCCGCCGGCTGGTGAGCATCGCCCGGCACCTGCACGGGGCCAGGGTGCTCACCGACCCGCTCTACGGGGTCGGGCCGATCACCGCGCTCGCCCTATGCTGCTGGCTCGGCGGCGCCGGCCGGTTCACCTCATCCCGGCAGGCCGTCCGGTTCACCGGCCTCGATGTCACCGTCTACTCCTCCGACGGCAAACGCACCCCCGGACACCTGTCCCGGCAAGGCCCACCCGTGCTGCGCTGGTGCGTCTACGAAGCCGGCAAAACCCACGCCCGTAACAGCGCCCCCGACCACGCCTACTACGCCCAGGTCGCCGACCGCGTCAACGGCAAACGCGCCGCGATCTCCGAAGCCCGCAAACTCGTCCGGCAAGCCCACCACATCCTCGCCGACCTCGGCGACGCCGCGTTCACCACGGCCTGACCCCCCAACCATCAGTGATCACTGCTCGATGCCGTGCGGCATGGACCTCGGGGCCACCATCCCGATGGGGACACCACGCGGCCAGCTCCCGAAACGCCCCTGTCACCGGCCACAGGCACACCCCGCTATCCGGAACAGCCACCCGGCCAGGGCCTCCAAAGACTGAGCGGCCGCATCCCCCCGCCGGGCGGGGGGACACCCAATCCATCATCTTGTCGCCGGGCCAAGAACCCACAGCCCGCGGGCCTAGGTAAGGCTGGCTGCCCCAGTCCACGACCCACACGACACCAAGTGATCGCTCCCCCGGCAACCCCCCAAGGAGAACAACCACCCGACCACTCAACGCCGACCAGTCAACACCCCGGCCAGCGGCCCCAACCCGGGGCCTCGGGCAGGCACTCAGACACTGCCCAAATCCCGGAACAACCACCCCCGAACCGGTCAAACAATCACTTGTTATCGACCGCCGAAGCAGGTAAGGGGCGATCGCCCGCGGCGCCGGAGGCGACGCCAGCCAGCTCAGCCCGCGGCGCCGAAGGCGACGCCAGCCAGCCCAGCCCGCGGCGCCGGAGGCGACGCCAGCAAGCACAGCTGGCGACGCCAGCCAGCTCAGCCAGCAGACTCAGTCGTCGTCGTGGTTGTTCTTGTTGTTGAACTCCTTCTCCCACTGGGCGAGCATCTCGCGGTCGCGACGGGACTGCTCGGTGTTCATCGAGCGCAGGAAGTCGGCGTCGTCGTCCGGTGAGGACGGGCGCGTCCGGCCGCGGCGGATCGGCATGCCCTCGTGCGGCGGCGGGACCGGCCGGCCCCAGAGGAAGTAGGAGATCGGCCCGAGCAGCGGGACCAGGACTATCAGCAGCACCCAGACGGCCCGCGGCAGGTTGCGGACGCGCTCGGCGGACAACACGCTGATCAACGCCAGCACAAAGAGGACCAGCTGCACGGCAGCCAGGAAGATGAACAACCGGACCATACGGCAATGATGACTCGGCCCGGGCGCCGCGGCACCGATCAGAGCATGACAACCAGCCCGCCGAGGACCGCAAGGCCCGCCGCGAGCAGTGCGTAGACCGGAATCAGTCGGCGGCCCGGCCGCGGCGGGGCGCTGCGCAGGCCGTGGGAGCGGCGGTAGGCGAGGGCGATCATGGCGACCCAGCCGGCCATCGCCAGCGCGGCGATGAGCCAGGCGAGCACGCCGGCCCCGGGCCGGAACGCCGGTCGGGCGGCGAGCAGGCCGACCGCGGTCGCCGACAGGCCGGTCCGCCGCCAGGCCAGCCGGGTCCGCTCGGCGGCCGCTCCGGGATCTGGGGTCGGCGTCACTGGACGGCCTTGATGATGACGGCGGCCGCCAGCAGCAGCGCGCCGGCCGCCACCACCATCGCCAGGATCGCCGGGAACTTCGAGCCGGGCAGTTCCTGGCCCAGCCGCATGGCCCGCTCGGTGCGTGCCCAGTGGTCGACGGCGCGCAGCGCGACCAGCGCGCCGAGCAGCAGCAGGGCGATCGCGATGACCTCGCGCAGGTGCGCGACCGAGAGCGGGGGCAGGAACTGCGCGCAGGCCAGCCCGCCGGCGATCAGCGCGAGACCGGTGCGGATCCAGGCGAGGAAGGTGCGCTCATTGGCCAGCGAGAAGCGGTAATCGGGCGTACGGCCGACGGTTGGTTGGTCTTCCGGGTCGAACCACTGCCGCAGGGCGCCGAACACCGGTTGATTATCGACCGCGAGGGTCAAGAAGGCTTCCCCAGAGCGTGCGGACTTCGTCACTGACGCAGTGCTCGCGCAGCTGGCCGCAACGGCACCACGGCGACTCCGGACCGGTCCGGCCGTGGGACTCGGGCGCGAGCGTCGACGAGCGTGGTGTTGTATGGGTGTCGGGCGGCTTGAACCCGCCGAGTAGTGGAGCGATTTGGCCGGACATATCGCGACACCTCCTCAGCCCATCATGGTGAGGTGTGTCACTGTGGGTGGCTCTCACGCGTAAGCTACTGGCGGGTAACCTCGGGGTGGCGGTCCGACCGCAACGGTGCGTTCATAACAGGAGGGTCGTAGTAGCGCGATGAACATCGTCGTTTTGGTGAAGCAGGTACCCGACTCCGGTGCGTCGCGTGACTTGAACGCGAGCGATTTCACCGTTGAGCGGGCTTCGGCGAGCAACGTCATCAACGAGATGGACGAGTACGCCATCGAGGAGGCGTTGAAGATCAAGGAGGCGCACGGCGGCGAGGTGACGATCCTGACCATGGGTCCGGCGTCCGCCACCGAGGCCATCCGCAAGGCGCTCTCCATGGGCCCCGACAAGGCCGTCCACGTGCAGGACGACGCGCTGCACGGCTCCTGCGCGGTGACCACGTCCAAGGTCCTCGCGGTCGCGCTCGGCACGCTGAACGCGGACCTGGTGCTCTGCGGCTCGGAATCGACCGACGGCCGGGTGCAGGTGATGCCGCACATGCTGGCCGAGCGGCTGGGGATCGCCGCGCTGACCGGCGCCCGCAAGCTGACCGTCGACGGCAACCAGCTGACCGCCGAGCGGCAGACCGACGAGGGCTACGAGGTGGTCACCGCCGCCACGCCGGCGATCGTCAGCGTCTGGGACACCATCAACGAGCCGCGGTACCCGTCCTTCAAGGGCATCATGGCCGCCAAGAAGAAGCCGGTGCAGACCCTCGCGCTGGCCGACCTCGGCGTAGCGGCGGGCGAGGTCGGCACGGCCGGCTCGACCAGCCAGGTGCTCGAGTTCGCGGCCCGGCCGGAGCGTACCGCCGGGCAGAAGGTCACCGATGAGGGCGACGGCGGCACGCAGCTGGTCGCGTACCTCGCCACCGAGAAGTTCGTCTGAGCGGGGAGGAGAAACCATGGCTGAGGTATTGGTGGTTGTCGAGGCCGGGGTCAAGAAGGTCACGCTGGAGCTGCTGACCATCGCCCGCGGGCTCGGCTCGCCCAGCGCGGTGGTCTTCGGCGAGGCCGACGCGGCAAAGCTCGCCGAGTACGGCGCCGAGAAGGTCTACGTCGCGTCGGGCGATGACGTCGAGGGTTACCTGGTGGCTCCGAAGGCCACGGTGCTCGCCTCGCTGGTGCGGGAGAAGCAGCCCGCCGCCGTGCTGCTGGCCTCCACCCAGGAGGGCAAGGAGATCGCCGGCCGGCTCGCGGTCAAGCTGGACAACGGCCTGCTCACCGACGCGGTCGCGGTCGACGCCGACGGCACCGCCACCCAGGCGATCTTCGCCGGGTCGGCGACGGTCAAGTCCAAGGTCACCCGCGGTCTGCCGATCGTGACCATCCGCCCCAACTCGGTCACCCCCTCGACCGCGCCCGCGGCGGGTGCGGTCGAGCAGCTCGCCGTCGCGGTGTCGGAGGCCGACAAGCTGGCCAAGGTGGTCGAGCGGGTCGCCGAGAAGAAGGGCTCCCGCCCCGAGCTCACCGAGGCGTCCGTGGTCGTCTCCGGTGGTCGCGGTGTCGCCAGCGCGGACAACTTCAAGCTGGTCGAGGAGCTGGCCGACCTGCTCGGCGGCGCGGTCGGCGCGTCCCGCGCGGCGGTCGACTCCGGCTTCTACCCGCACCAGTTCCAGGTGGGCCAGACCGGCAAGACCGTCTCCCCGCAGCTGTACGTGGCGCTGGGCATCTCCGGCGCGATCCAGCACCGGGCCGGCATGCAGACCTCGAAGACGATCGTCGCGGTCAACAAGGACCCCGAGGCCCCGATCTTCGAGCTCGCCGACTACGGCGTGGTCGGCGACCTGTTCAAGGTCGTACCGCAGGCCGCCGAGGAGATCCGCAAGCGCAAGTGATCGCGGGCTTGGGTGGTCTCCCGGGAGACCACCCGAGCGCCGAGAGGCGTTCGCATCCGGAGGGCATAAGCTTGTCGACTGATGGCCTACCTGGATCACGCGGCGACCACGCCGATGCTCGCGGAAGCGCTCGACGCCTACGTCGCCGCCGCCCGTGACGTCGGCAATCCGTCGTCGCTGCACGCCGCCGGCCGCGGCGCCCGCCGCCTGGTCGAGGAGTCCCGGGAACGCATCGCCGCCGCGCTCAACGCCCGCCCCTCCGAGGTGGTCTTCACCTCGGGTGGCACTGAAAGCGACAATCTAGCCACCAAGGGCATCTTCTGGGCGCGGCGCTCGCTCTCGCTCAACCGCACCCGGGTGATCGCCTCGGCGGTCGAGCACCACGCGGTGCTGGACGCGGTGGATTGGCTGGGCACGCACGAGGGCGCGACGGTCGACCTGCTCCCGGTGGACGCGGACGGCCGGGTCGACCCCGACCGGCTGGCCGACCGGCTGGCCCGCTATCGCGACGAGATCGCGGTGGTCAGCGTCCAGTGGGCGAACAACGAGGTGGGCACCGTCCAGCCCGTCCACGACCTGGCCCGGCTGGCCGCCGAGTCCGGCGTCCCGTTCCACACCGACGCCGTGCAGGCGGTCGGCCAGATCCCGGTCGATTTCGCCGCCAGCGGCGCCGCCGCCATGACGGTGACCGGGCACAAGGTCGGCGGCCCGGTCGGGGTGGGCGCGCTGCTGCTGGGCCGCGACGTCGCCTGCACCCCGCTGCTGCACGGCGGCGGCCAGGAGCGGGACGTCCGCTCCGGGACGCTGGACACGGCCGGGGTGGCCGCCTTCGCGGTCGCCGTCGAGACGTCGGTGAAAACCCAGCAGGAGTACGCGGTCCGGGTCGGCGCCCTGCGCGACGAGCTGATTTCCCGGGTACGCCGGGCGGTGCCGGACGCGGTGTACAACGGCGCCGCGGCGGACCGGCTGCCCGGCAACGCGCATTTCAGCTTCCCCGGCTGCGAGGGCGACGCGTTGCTGCTCCTGCTGGACGCGCAGGGGATCGCCTGCTCGACCGGGTCGGCCTGCTCGGCGGGCGTGGCCCAGCCCAGCCACGTGCTGATCGCGATGGGCGCCGACGACGACCGGGCCCGCTCGTCGCTGCGCTTCACCCTCGGCCACACCAGCACCATCGAGGACGTGGACGCCCTTCTGGCCGCGCTCCCCGGCGCCGTCGAGCGGGCCAAGCGTGCGACTGCCTGGAAGACGCCCCGTCAGTAGCGCCGGATAGGCTTGGCCGCATGCGAGTTCTTGCGGCCATGTCGGGCGGGGTCGATTCCGCCGTTGCCGCCGCGCGCGCCCACGACGCCGGGCATGACGTCACCGGGGTGCATCTGGCGCTGGCGCGCAACCCCCAGACCTATCGGACGGGCGCGCGGGGTTGCTGCACGCTGGAAGACTCGCGGGACGCCCGGCGTGCCGCCGACGTGATCGGTATCCCGTTCTACGTCTGGGACATGGCCGACCAGTTCCACGAGAGCGTCGTCGACGACTTCGTCGCCGAGTACGCGGCCGGCCGTACGCCCAATCCCTGCTTGCGCTGCAACGAGAAGATCAAGTTCGCGGCGGTGCTCGACCGGGCGGTGGCGCTCGGCTTCGACGCGGTGGTCACCGGCCACCATGCCCGCCTCGGCGCGGACGGCCTGCTGCGCCGCAGCGTCGACGAGGGCAAGGACCAGTCGTACGTGCTGGCCGTGCTGAACCGCGCCCAGCTCGACCGGGCGGTCTTCCCGCTCGGCGAGTCGACGAAGGCGCAGGTGCGGGCCGAGGCGGCCGAGCGGGGCCTGGCGGTCGCCGACAAGCCCGACTCGCACGACATCTGCTTCATCGCCGACGGCGACACCCGCGGCTTCCTCGAGCGGCGGCTGGGCGCGACCCCCGGCGACGTCGTCGATTCCCGTACGGGCGAGAAGATCGGCACCCACAGCGGGGCGTATGCGTACACCGTCGGCCAGCGCAAGGGTCTCGACCTGCGGGTCCCCGCCCCGGATGGGAAGCCCCGTTACGTGCTGTCGATCACCCCGGTGACGAACACGGTGACCGTCGGCCCGCGCGAGGCATTGTCCGTCGACGAGATCACCGCGAACCGGGTGATCTGGCACGGTTCGCCCGCGCCGGTCACGTGTGACGTGCAGCTGCGGGCGCACGGCGAGGTGGTGCCGGCGTCCGTTTCGGTGGCGGGCGACACGCTCACGGCCCGGCTGCACTCGCCGGCTCGCGGCGTGGCGGCCGGGCAGGCCATCGTGGCGTACCGCCGCGACGCCGAGGGCGGCGACGTGGTTCTCGGCTCGGCCACGATCACGGCCGGTGTTCTCTCGGCAACCGAGCGGGCGGTGGCTCATGCCTGAGTTCTCCTGGCCGGCCGGCGCCGCTACCGGGATCGGGTCGCTGCCCGGCACCGATGTCGTCGAGGCGCAGCGCATCGTCTTCGGCGAGCTACCCGACCTGCCGCACCTGCCCGAGCTGCCGGCCCGCGGCCCGGGCGCCGACCTGATCGGGCGCGGCGCGGGCTTCCTGGTCGAGCTGCCGGTGCAGCTGTACGCCGGCCGCTGGCAGATGTCCCCGCGCCCCGGCAAAGACCTGCGCCGCACCGGCGACCTGCTGGAACGCGACCTCGACCAGGCGACCGAGCAGGGCGAGGGGTTCGCCGGCACGTTCAAGGTGCAGGCGGCCGGCCCGTGGACCCTGGCGGCGAGCCTCGACCTGCAGATCGGCGGCCGGCTGCTGCGCGACCCGGGTGCGGTGCGCGACCTCACCGACTCGCTCGCCGAGGGGCTGCGCCGGCACGTCGACGATGTGCGCAAGCGGCTGCCGCACGCGAGCATCCTGCTGCAGCTCGACGAGCCGTCGCTGCCCACCGTGCTGGCCGGCCAGGTGCCGACCGAGAGCGGCCTGAGCGCGTACCGCGCGGTCGACGGGCCCGACGCGGCGACCGCGCTGCGTACGGTGGTCGAGGCGGTCGGTGTCCCGGTGGTCGTCCACTGCTGCGCCGCCGATGTCCCGTGGCCGGTGCTGCGCGACTCGCGGGCGGCCGCGGTGGCCGTCGACCTGTCGCTGCTGAAGGACCTGGATCCGGTCGGCGAGGCGATCGAGGCCGGCGTGGGGCTGTTCGCCGGCGCCGCGCCGACCAGCCCGGTCGACGGGCGGGCGCTGACCGGCAAGCAGGTGGCCGAGCGGGTGACCACGCTGTGGAGCCGATTGGGCTTTCCGGCGGCCCGGCTGGCCGAGCAGGTCGTGGTCACCCCGGCGTGCGGGCTGGCCGGGGCGAGCGAGCCGTACGCGCGGGCCGTGCTGACCGCCTGCCGCGAGGCCGGCCGGCGGATCGCCGAGGCCTGACCGCCGAAATTGTCGGGGGTCCCGACTACCGTGCTCTTAGCGTCAAAGAGACGGAGGATCCGGTGGCGAAACAGCAGCGTGACGAGACTTCGGCGGTCGAGGAGCTCGCCCCCGGCCGCCCGACCGCCGAGCAGGAGGCAGCCGCGGGGAAAGACCCGACCTCCGAGGTGAGCGCGCGCCATGCCGAGCTGTCCGAGGAGCTGCGCGGCCATCAGTACCGCTACTACGTCCTCGACGCGCCCACCATCTCCGACGCCGAGTTCGACAAGCTGCTGCGTCAGCTCGAGGCGATGGAGCAGGAATACCCCGCCTTGCGGACGCCGGATTCCCCCACGCAGAACGTCGGCGGCACCTTCTCCACCACCTTCACCCCGGTGCAGCACGCCGAGCGGATGCTCTCGCTCGACAACGTCTTCGACGAGGACGAGCTGGCCGCCTGGGCCGAGCGCACGGTGCGCGACGCGGGCGGCCCGGTCGAGTTCATCTGCGAGCTCAAGGTGGACGGTCTGGCCATCAATTTGACGTACGAGAAGGGCAAGCTGATCCGCGGTGCCACCCGCGGCGACGGGCGCACCGGCGAGGATGTCACGGCCAACGTGCGGACGATCCGCGAGATCCCCGAGCGGCTCGCCGACGACAACCCGCCCGACCTGCTCGAGGTGCGCGGCGAGATCTACTTCCCGGTCTCCGCCTTCGCCGATCTGAACGCGTCGCTGGTCGAGCAGGGTAAGGCCCCGTTCGCCAACCCGCGTAACGCCGCCGCCGGCAGCCTCCGGCAGAAAGATCCGCGGATCACCGCCTCGCGCGGGCTGCGCATGGTGGTGCACGGCATCGGCGCGCGGGCCGGCTTCACCCCGACGTCGCAGTCCCATGCGTACGAGGCGCTCAAGTCGTGGGGGCTGCCCACCAGCGAGCGCTGGAAACTCGTCGACGACCTGGCCGGCGTCCACGAGTACATCGCGTATTACGGCGAGCACCGGCACGACGTCGAGCACGAGATCGACGGCGTGGTGGTCAAGGTCGACTCGGTGTCCATCCAGGGCCGGCTCGGCACCACCAGCCGGGCGCCGCGCTGGGCCATCGCGTACAAATATCCCCCCGAGGAGGTCACCACCAAGCTGCTCGACATCGCGGTGAATGTCGGGCGCACCGGCCGGGTCACCCCGTTCGCCATCCTCGAGCCGGTGAAGGTGGCCGGTTCCACGGTGGCCCAGGCGACGCTGCACAACGCGCGCGAGGTCGAGCGCAAGGGCGTGCTGATCGGCGACACCATCGTCCTGCGCAAGGCCGGCGACGTGATCCCCGAGGTGCTCGGCCCGGTGATCGACCTGCGGCCCGACGACGCCCGCGCGTTCGTCATGCCGACCGAGTGCCCGGCCTGCGGCACGAAACTGGCGCCGGCCAAGGAGAGCGACATCGACATCCGCTGTCCGAATACCCGCTCCTGCCCGGCCCAGCTGCGCGAGCGGGTGTTCCACCTGGCCGGCCGGGGTGCGTTCGACATCGAGGTGCTCGGCTACAAGGCGGCCCAGGCGCTGCTCGACTCCGGCGTGATCACCGACGAGGGCGACCTGTTCGGGCTCACCGAGGAGCAGTTGCGCGAGTCGCCGTTCTTCGTCAACCAGGACGGCAGCCTCGGCAGCAACGCGGTCCGCCTGCTGGAAAACCTGGAGAAGGCGAAGGAGCAGCCGCTGTGGCGGGTGCTGGTGGCGCTTTCCATCCGGCATGTCGGCCCGACCGCGGCGCAGGCGCTGGCCCGCGAGTTCTCCTCGATGGAGGCGATCGAGCGGGTCGTCGAGACGCCGCCGCCCGCTCCCGAGCCGTCCGCCTCCGAGTCGGTCGTCCCCGAGCCGGTCGGCCCCGGGTCGGCCGCCGCCGGGTCGGGCACCGCCTCTGAGCCGCCTGCTGCCGGGTCGCCTGCTGCCGGGTCGCCTGCTGCCGAGCCGCCTTCGTCCCAGCCGGTCGAGGCCGAGGGCGAGGAGGGCGCGAAACGCAGGAAGACCAAGGCCGAGCCGGATGTGCTGTCCTCGGTGGAGGGCGTCGGGCCGACGATCGCGGAGAGCCTGCGCGAGTGGTTCGCGGTCGACTGGCATCGCGAGATCGTGCGCAAGTGGCGCGAGTCCGGCGTGCGGATGGCGGATGAGCGGGTCGACGAGGGACCGCGCCCGCTGGAGGGAATGACCGTGGTGGTCACCGGCACGCTGGCGAGCTACTCCCGCGACCAGGCCACCGAGGCGGTCACCTCCCGAGGCGGCAAGGTGAGCGGCTCGGTGTCGAAAAAGACGGCCTTCGTGGTGGTAGGGGAGAACCCCGGCAGCAAGTACGACAAGGCCCTGCAGCTGAAGGTCCCAGTCCTGGATGACGCCGCCTTTGCCGTACTGCTGGCCGAGGGCCCGGAGGCAGCGCGCGCAGTCGCCGAGGTCGCCCCGGAACCCCCGGCCGAGGGGTGAGCGGCGCGCCCGACGGTCGTCGGAGGCCGGCGCGTGATGCATCGCCGGCGCGGGGTCACCCGTATGGGGTAATTTACGGAAAATGAGCGTTTGGAGGGTTATGCCGATTTGATAACGCCGAAGCTGTTTCGCGGCCAACGGACAATGCGGATCTATGGTGAAAACCATCGGTAGATCGCCGCCATTGTGGAGGTCGCATGGACGCCGCACGCCCTCGCAACCGCGTGACGCCTTCGCACGCGACAAGCGACGGCGTGACCGGCAGCCCCGCGGATCACGAGCACGACCCCGCCGGTGAGCGCGGCGCGACCCATGCGGGCGGCGCGACCCATGCGGGCGGCGCTACTCATGCGGGAGGCGCGACCCGGGAACGCGGCGCGACCTATGCGGGCGCCGCGACCCGGGAACGCGACGCGGGTGCCGAGCGCGACCCGGATGCGGGTGGGGGGCGGCCTGGGCGGGACGTGGTTGAGCGGCGGCGGGCGCTGGTGGTCACGGCGGGGGCCGCGGTGGTGGTCGATGCCGGGCTCTGGGGGTTCGGGGCGGGGGCGTTCGCAGGGCTGCCGGGGGCGTACTGGCTGATGGCGGTGCTGGCCGTGGTGGTGGACGCGCGGCCCTACGTGCTGGCCGATCGGCGGGCCAGTTCGGTGATTCTTCCTTCCATCTGCTTCACCTTTGCGATCGCGCTCGCCTGGGGCGTGGTGCCGGCGCTGGCCGTGCAGGTTGTCGCGGTGACCGTCGCCGGGGTGCGGATGCGGCAGGCGGCTCGGCGGACCTTTCATCTGGCCGTGCAGCATGCGGTGGCGATCGGGGCGGCCGCGGCGGTGGCCGGGCTCTTCTCGCTTCGGATCGAGCCGCGGCCGGGCTGGGATGACGCGCTGTTGACCGTCGCCGCGGCGGTGGCCTGGATCCTCGCCCGGTATGGGCTGGCGGCGGGGGTCGCCCGGATCAGTTCGCACCGGCGGCGCCGGCGGGCCCGGCGGCGGGGGATCGAGGTGCTGGCCACCGCCGCGCTGCTGCTGCTCGGGCCGGTCGTGCTGGCCACCGCCCAGGTGGGGCTGGCCTTCGTGCCGCTTGTGCTGCTCGCCCTGCACGCGGTGCACCGGATGGTGCGCTCGGCCGGCGAGTCGGAGCGGGCCGCCCGGGTGGACGCGCTGACCGGGCTGCCGAACCGGCGGGCGCTGCAAGCCTCGGTGAGGGACAAGCATGGCCGGCAGCGGGCGCTCTTGCTGCTCGACCTCGACCGGTTCCGAACGGTCAACGACGCGCTCGGCCACCGGGTCGGCGACCGGCTGCTGGTCGAGGTGGCTCAGCGGCTCGCCGACGTGGTGCCCGCGCACGATCTGGTGGTACGCCTGGGCGGGGACGAGTTCGCGGTGCTCGCCAACCGGGTCGAGGGCGTGCCAGAGGCCCGGCGGATAGCGTCTCACCTGGTCGAGGCCCTGAACCGCCCGTTCGCGCTGGACGGTCTTCCGGTCGACGTGAGCGCCTCGATCGGGATAGCCCTGCAGGGTGACTCGGCCGACGACTGCGCGACGCTGCTGCGCGAGGCCGAGGCCGCGATGTACGACGCCAAGCAGCGTGGCGACCAGGTCGCCGTGTACGGCCCGGACGCCGCGCACCACTCGCCCGACCGGCTGGCGCTGCTCGCCGACCTGCGGCGGGCGCTGCGGGAGGACGCGCCCGACGACGGGATCGTGCTGTTCTACCAGCCGCAGATCGCCATCCCGACCGGCGAGGTGGTCGGCGTCGAGGCGCTGCTGCGCTGGCAGCACCCGGGGCGGGGCCTGGTCGGGCCGGAGGAGTTGATCCGGGTCGCCGAGCCGACCCCGGTGATGCGGCTGCTCACGCTGCGCGTGCTGCACGACGTGGTGGCGCAGGTGGCGGCCTGGCGGGACGCGGGCCGGCCGCTGCGGGCCGCGGTCAACGTGAGCGCCCGCGACCTGCACGCCGGTGGGATCGCCGACCGGGTCGAGGAGTTGTTGCGGGAGTACGCGGTCCCGGCCGACCTGCTTCAGCTGGAGATCACCGAGAGCGCGCTGATGGCCGACCCGCACCGGGTGCTGAACACGATCACCCGGCTGGACCGGATGGGGGTGGCGATCTCGCTGGACGACTTCGGCACCGGGTACTCGTCGCTGCAGCACCTGCGCCGGCTGCCGCTGGCCGAGGTGAAGATCGACCGCTCGTTCGTGCTGGGCATGGCCACCGATCGGGGGGACGCCGCGATCGTCCGCTCGGTGATCGACCTGGCCGAGGCGCTGGGCCTGCGCGCGGTCGCCGAGGGCGTCGAGGACGAGCGCACCTGGCGCCTGCTCGCGGCGTCCGGCTGCCACGCGGCCCAGGGCTGGTTCCACGCCCGCCCGATGCCCGCCGCCGACCTCGCGGACTGGCTCGCCCGCTACCGCCCGCTGCGCCCCGGCCCGATCCCCCTGGCCATGCCGGGCCCCGTCACCCGCCCGTGACCCGCGCGCCCTACGGCGACGCGCGCCGCGGCGGTGCGTCAGTTCGCAACATTCGATCGATATGCTTGGATTTGCTGGATCCCCGACCACATTCCCCGCCTGCGCGTGGCTGCCCGGGGCCGGTCCCGCCTGCGGTTGGCGACAACCGCAGGGAGCCCTGGGCGCAACCACTCACGCAGGTCGCCCGGGTGGGTCGAGCGTTCTTGGCGCGCCAGCGCCCTGCTCGGCCCGCCCGGGTCCCGGCGGGAGCGACGGTCCGTACGCCCCACCCACGCACGACATCATGAATTTGATCTTCATCCTGGGTGATCTCGGAGTCCCGCCGGAAATCCTGTCGGGGGGTCGAAATAGACTCCATCCAACAGCTTCGGAACGAGGAAAGTAGGCAATCATGGCCATCTCCCGCGAAGAGGTCGCGCATCTTGCGCGCCTGTCGCGGCTCGCCGTGACCGAGCAGGAACTGGATCAGTTCGCGGGGCAGCTCGACGTGATCCTCCAGTCGGTCGCGCGGGTCGGCGAGGTGGCCGCGGATGACATTCCGCCCACCTCGCACTCCGTGCCGCTGACGAATGTGTATCGCGACGACCTCCCGCAGCCGTGCCTCACGCAGGAGGAGGCGCTGTCCGGCGCGCCCGATGCGTTCGAGGGCCGGTTCCGGGTGCCGCGGATTCTGGACGAGGAGGCCTGACATGACCGACCTCACGAGGCTGACCGCGGCCGATCTCGCCGCGAAGATCAAGAGCAAGGAGGTCTCGGCCGTCGAGGTGGCGCAGGCGCATCTCGACCGGATCGAGGCCGTCGATCCTCGCGTCCACGCGTTTCTCCACGTCGACCGGGAAGGTGCCCTGGCCGCCGCCGCGCGCGTCGACAGCGGCGAGGTTGATGGGCCGCTCGCCGGCGTGCCGGTCGCGGTCAAGGACGTGATCGCCACCAGGGGCGTGCCCACCACCGCCGCCTCGAAGATTCTCGAGGGCTGGCGTCCGCCCTACAGCGCCACGATCGTGGAGCGGCTGCAGGCGGCCGGCACGGTCATGCTCGGCAAGACCAACATGGACGAGTTCGCGATGGGTTCGTCCACCGAGTACAGCGCTTATGGGCCCACCAACAACCCGTGGGATCTCGGCCGGATCCCCGGCGGCTCGGGTGGTGGCAGCGCCGCGGCGATCGCCGCCTACGAGGCGCCGCTGGCGATCGGCACCGACACGGGCGGCTCGATCCGGCAGCCGGGCGCGGTCACCGGAACAGTCGGGGCCAAACCGACTTATGGCGGCACATCCCGTTATGGCCTGATCGCCTTCTCGTCGTCGCTCGACACCCCGGGCCCGTGCGCGCGCACGGTGGAGGATGCGGCGCTGCTGCATGCGGTGATCGGCGGGCACGACCCGCGCGACTCCACCTCGATCCCCGAGCCGGTGCCCGACGTGGTCGGCGCCGCCCGGCTCGGCGCGACCGGCGATCTGACCGGCGTGCGGCTGGGCCTGGTGAAGGAGTTCGCCGGGGACGGGTCGGAGCCGGGCGTGGCCGCGGCCTTCCGCGAGTCGATCGAGGCGCTGGTCAAGCTGGGCGCCGAGGTCGTCGAGGTGTCCTGCCCGCACTTCCAGTACGCGCTGCCCGCCTATTACCTGATCGCGCCCAGCGAGTGCTCCTCCAACCTGGCCCGCTTCGACGGCGTGCGCTACGGCCTGCGGGTCGGCGACGACGGCAACCGGTCGCTGGAGGAGGTCATGTCGCTGACCCGGGACGCCGGCTTCGGCCCCGAGGTCAAGCGGCGCATCATCCTCGGGACGTATGCGCTGTCCAGCGGCTACTACGACGCCTACTACGGGCAGGCGCAGAAGGTCCGTACGCTGATCACGCGGGACTTCCAGAAGGCGTTCGAGCAGGTCGACGTGCTGGTCTCGCCGACCACGCCGTTCGTGGCCTTCCCGTTCGGTTCGCGCACGTCCGACCCCTACCAGATGTATCTGGCCGACCTGTTCACGATCCCGACGAACCTGTACGGCGGCCCGGCCATCTCGGTGCCGTGCGGGCTCGCCGAGGGACTGCCGGTCGGCTTCCAGGTGATGGCGCCGACCATGGCGGACGACCGGATGTACCGGGTGGCGGCGGCGCTCGAGTCCGCGGTCGGGACCCTCACGCCGCCGGCCCTGTGAGGTAGACCCGGCGCGGCGCGAGGAGCCGCGCCGGGACACCGCCATTAGTCCGAGATCGGCTCGCCGTTGAGGCGGCGAGCCCGCTCGGCCAGGTCGTCCAGCTTGTTGTCCCGCATGAGCTTGGTGATCAGGTGGTTGAGGAGAAAGCGCGCGGCCGGGTCCGCGTCGCGATGGAAGTCGGCGAGCACAGTGTTCCAGTCGTCCATGGCTTCGCCGTCGTCCGTGCGAGCCAACTCCGTGCGCACTGTATCGAAGGTCTGGGCTATCGAGGCAAGTCGCTCGACCTCGTCCGGGTTCTTCCGGAACCACCAGGCTGTCGCTCGCTTGGGCGTTTCGAGGAGTCGGCCGAGGTAAGCGATCTCGGCCTCCTCCTCGGCGCCGGCCCACAGCCGCAAAGACTCTCTTCGGCGGAGCACGTCCCGTTGCCGGATGATCGCCAGATCCTGTTCGTCCGCCGTAACGGTCAGGCACGATGCCCACGCGACAACGCCGGACTGATCCACCTCGACACGCTGGCTCAGCGCCGCCTCCAACTCGCTGCGCAGATACACGTAGTCGGTGAGTGGCAGGTGGGCCGCGACTCGGCGTACGCGCCGGGTGATACCGGCCCGGGCGATCAGTGCGGGGTCGCCACCGCGCGGCTCGCCCCGGAGTCCATAGCGAATCCCCAGGTGCACCTCGAACGGGAAGCTCGCATCGCAGCTGTCCGCCGGAATCACCGTGACCGGTACCGGGATGGGCGCCGGGGACGTGGCCGGATCGATTGCCTCGGGCGGTGCCAGATGGGCCATCAGCCGTTGTTGCCAGGTGGCGGCCATGTCAGACCCTCGTTCGTGGTGTGGAGAGTTCGTCCAGCCGTAGCCGGACCTGGCGTAGGAGATCGGCCAGGGGGTCGTTGTCGGGATCGGGCTCCGGCGCCGGCCGGACCGCGTACATCAGTTGGCCGATTCGCCGAAGGTCGCTCCCGGCGGCCGCCAGCAGGGTCCGGATCGCGGGTTCGGGCTTGTTGCCCAAGCGGAGCCATTGCCGGATGAGTTGTCCGGCGTCGTCCGCGGCCAACGCGTCGAGGACCCGCCGCCAGAATCGCACGCTCGGTTCCGGGTCGATATCGGCCGGGGCTCCAGCTCTCGCCACCATGATCTCCGAGGCGGCGTCGATCACCACGTAGGCCCGGTTTGGATCCGGCAGCGCGAGCCATTCGGCGAAGTAACCGAGAATCTGTCCGATCTCGAGGTCCTCGGTGAGCCGGATGACGGCGCTCGTGGTCGCCTCGCGGACGACATTTTCCGGATGCCCGGCAAGGTGCTTGAGCCGGGTCATCCCGGTAGATCGATGTTTGGCGTCGAACTCCCCGAGCGCCACTGCCATGGCCACGCGGAAGGTCGGACTGTAGGTACGTGCCTGGGCAGTGGTGTAGACGCGCCCGCGAGCGTCGTGGCCGATGCGGGGGTGCAGGCACGCCTGGCGCAGTAGCAGAATCGCGGCCGCCTGGCGGTTCTGCCGGCCGCTTTGTTCGCCCTCGGCCCAACGGCGGGCGATTTGGACGGCGAGTCGGCCGTTGCCGATGTGAGAAGACAGCTCGACGACGCGATCGACCAGTCGGTCGATGCCGGGCGAGGCTCCGGAGATGATCACCGGAAGCTGGTCGAACCAGGCTCGCAGGATCGGCTGAAGCATGGGGTATTCGCGCCAGACATGATGCAGGAGAGCGCTGCCGTAGTCGGGCCGGGTGAACCGGGTCGTTTCCGGGTCGAGCGTCGTCTTCCGCAGTTCTTCCAGTCCCTGGATGATGTCGGGCTGCTCGAGGGCGTTGCTCGGCTCGATCCGGTACTTGGCCGCGGCCAGGAGACGATCGCGAGCCTCGGCGAGGACCGCAGGCCCGGCGCCCTCCAACGTAGCGGCGGCGATCAACAGAGCGCGCTTCGGCGCCGTCGGGGCATTGTTACGCATGTCGTCGCGGGCCTGCGCGAGCCAGGCGTTTCGCGCGTTCTTGAGGTCGTTGATGATGGCGTCGGGGTCTTGGATACCGGATTGGACGGCCTTGACAGCGAGTCCGGCCAGACTCGCGGCGCTCGGCGGCCAGGCCGTGCGCAGCTCGTCGACGAGCCAGGAGTCGCTCACCAATCGATCGACCAGAGGCCCCTCGACAACCGGGTCGGCGTGCGCTCGAAAGACGTCCTCCGCGTTTCGCCGGGCAAGCCGATGGACGTGGCCGGGGAACCATTGCTTGGCCTCGTCCTCGATGTCGTCGGAGATGGCCAGGACCGCGAGACAATCGATTCTTTCCAGGTCGGACTTCAACTGACTCAGCTGCCGCAACTGACCGCGGGCGTCAGCGCCGAGCTCAACGGCGTCGAAATACAACCCGGCATGCTCGGTGCCCGCCGCGGACTCGGCCAGATCGGTGTCGTCGTCGAGGAACGCCACCTGGAACGTCAGGCTCCGGCTGACCTGGTGCACGAGGTATGAGGCGGCGCTCTGCTGGCCGCATCCGTCGGCGTTCCGCTCGCAGGACAGGATCACGAGCCGTTCGTCCCGAAGGCGGCTGACCTGTTCTTCGAGGCCGGGTGGGGGCCGGAAGAGTCGTACCCGCTCGGCCAACGTCTCAGCATCGACATGCCAGTTCTTGGTGTCCGCCCGCAGGCGTTCGGCCGCCTGCTGAAAAATCTGCAGGGTGTGCGCGTTGTATTGGTCACCCTCGATCATGGTCGTGTGCACGGTGCGGTCGACTTCGACCGTGACTGCCTCGTCCTCGTCCTCGAAGTCGGGATTGGGGTCGGTCCACGGTTCGGCGGTCATTGACGACGCTCCCCTCGGATCGAGATGTCGTGAGCATTGAACTGGTCACCGTGGACCGTGGTCTCCTGCCGGGACTGGTCGATATTTCCGATGTTTCCGCCGGCGGCGATGCCCCGGCTACTGGCCCGTACGCCTCGGCTGGGCTTCGGGACGGTCTTGCCGACGGGCTTGGGCCGGTCGGCCGGTCGGGCGCCGCCGAGGCCGTGTCGCAGCAGGTCGCCGGAGATGACCGGAACGTACAGAAAGGCCGGTTCGGCAAAGCCTTTCTTCGCCATCGTGACGGTGACCTCGACGAACTCCGACGGCCCGTGTCGCTGGGTGTGGCCGCCCCGCACCACGTCCTTCATGACCCGCTCGGACAACACGACGGCGAGGAGAGTGACATCCGGGTCGGAACGGTCCAGGAGGTCGCGAACCGGATCGGAGTCGACCAGCCGATGGGTGCCGATCATGGTGTTGCCGACGGGAGATCCGAAGCGGTCGTCCGTCTGGTGATCGGCCGGACCGTACTCGAGGCTGAGCCGCATGCGTAGGGACATCCCGCCGGCGCGGAGTCGTCGCAGCTTCGAGGTGAGTTCCTGCTGAAGGGCGTCGAAGTAGGAGTCGATCACACGGGGAAGGTGTCGAGGCGGAAATCCGATCATGTAGCCATCGCCGGTGCTGTCCGGGAAGAGCCGGGCGTCCCATACGTCGCTCAACCCGCAGCGGTGAAACGCATCCTCGAGAGCCTGGTAGAGCTGTTGCTGCAGTTCTTCCTGCTGGACGTCGTTGTGGCGACTGAACCCTTTCGTGTCGACGACCATGATCGCGACGTGGTCCGGGAGTTCTGTCATTGTCATCCCTTTCGCTGCGCCGTGGCGTACGAGTGGATGCTCACCGAGCAGGGTGGCAGACGCCGTCCAAATCTGGACGCATCGACGAGGATGAGGTGGCTCTCACGTGATCAGGCGGGCGAGAGCCTCGATGTCGCACACCGTGAGTCCGGTCCGGGCGACGGTTACCACCCCACGGCGTTTCCATTCGGCCAGCACCGGCGTGATCGAGCTGCGCGCCAGACCGAGCGCTCCGGACAATTCGTCCTGAGACATGCGTACGTCGTTAGGGCTGGGGTGACTGGGTCCTCCAGCGGTCACGATCGCGATCAGCAGTGTGGCGAGGCGCTGAGCAGGTCGACCGTGGGCCAAACGGGCCGCTGTGTCGGCGGTCTCGCGCATCTTGCCGAGGATGTAGCGGTCGAGCGCATGGTGCACGCGCCGCCGGGCAACCCAATCCGCGAAGCGTGAGTCGGCAACCAAGCTGACCATGCAGTGCTCGATGGCCTGGACCGACGCCGACCGTGGACGACGGTCTGCATGTGCAAACTCGCCGACGAGATCACCCGGACCGCGTACGGCGAGCAGGATCTCGTGGCCGGCGGGGCTCGGACGGACGATCTTCACCCGGCCGCTGATGAGCGCCCCTACCCAGCTTCCGCTATCGCCGTAACGGATGAGGAACTGGCCGGGTAGATAGGCGCGGCGAACACCGCTTTCCACAAGAGCGGTCCAGTCGGCGGCCGTCCAGCACTCGCCGGACGAGAACACGCTGCGTGTTTTTTCCCGCACAATAAGTAATGATGGTCGATGCCTTATGCCGGTGTCGAGGTGGAGCCCAGCCATGAGTTGATCAGTTTGGTGAAGTCCTTGCCGGTCTGCTTGTCGACGAACCCGATGAACGACGCCCGGTCCTGCTGGGTGTACTTCTGCGTCTGCACCCAGGCGGTCGCCAGCGCGAAGAACTTCTGCTAGCCGACCGCGAGAGTTTGCAGGTACGACGCCATCGGGATCGCGCTCTGGTAGCTGAACGTGTTGCCCGGTCGGCCGGTGGGGGATCCGGCGGCGATCGCCGACCAGGTGAACGCGCCGAACGGCTCCTGCATGGTCCAGAGACGCCACCCAGGCGGTCACTCGCGATGGGGGCAGCGAGAGGTCGGCGGAAAAACTGTCGGAGGGGGCCACTAGGCTGGAGCCCGAAAGTCACCGGACCCAGTCGGGGAGTTCACCGCATGACCACCATCGCCCTGCCGACGTATGAGGACGCCGTCGCCCGTTTCGAGCCGGTCATCGGCCTGGAGACGCACGTCGAGCTGGGCACGCGGACCAAGATGTTCTGCGGCTGCCGCACCGAGTTCGGCGCCGAGCCCAACACCCAGGTCTGCCCGGTCTGCCTCGGCCTGCCCGGCGCGCTCCCGGTCGCCAACCGCTCCGGCATCGAGGCGACGATCCGCATCGGCCTCGCGCTGAATTGCGACATCGCCACCTGGTGCCGGATGGCGCGGAAAAACTACTTCTACCCCGACATGCCGAAAAACTTCCAGACGTCGCAGTATGACGAGCCGCTCTGCGTGGACGGCTTCGTCGACGTCGAGGTGGACGGCAAGACGTATCGGATCGGCATCGAGCGGGTGCACCTCGAGGAGGACACCGGCAAGACCCTGCACGTCGGCGGCGCGACCGGCCGCATCCACGGCGCCACCGAGTCGCTGGTCGACTACAACCGGGCCGGCATCCCGCTCGTCGAGATCGTGACCAAGCCGGTGCCCGGGCTCGGCGAGCTCGCCCCCGAGGTGGCCCGCGCCTACGTGACCGAGCTGCGCGACATCATCCGGTCGCTCGGCGTCTCCGACGTGCGGATGGAGCAGGGCTCGCTGCGCTGCGACGTGAACACCTCGCTGAACAAGCCGGGCGAGGGGTGGGGCACGCGCACCGAGACGAAGAACGTGAACTCGCTGCGCTCGGTCGAGCGCGCCGTCCGCTCCGAGATCATCCGGCAGGCCGGGGTGCTCGACGCCGGCGGCCGCATCATCCAGGAGACCCGCCACTTCCACGAGGACCGCGGCGAGACCAGCCCCGGCCGCTCGAAGGAGGAGGCGACCGACTACCGCTACTTCCCCGAGCCCGACCTGGTGCCGATCGCGCCCGACCCGGCGTGGGTGGCCGAGCTGAAGGCGGCCCTGCCGGAGAAGCCGAGCGCCAAGCGGGCCCGGCTGCGCGAGGATTGGGGCATCAGCGAGCTGGACATGCAGTCGGTGGCCAACGCCGGCGCCGTCGAGCTGATCGAGGAGACGATCGCGGCCGGCGCGTCCCCCGCGGGCGCCCGCAAGTGGTGGATGGGTGAGCTGGCCCGCCGCGCCAACGAGTCCGGCATCGAGCTCGCCGCCGTCGGCGCGACTCCCGCGCAGGTCGCCGAGCTGCAGAAACTGGTCGACGACGGCAAGCTCAACGACAAGCTGGCCCGCTCGGTGCTCGAGGGCGTCGTGGCGGGCGAGGGCGACCCGGCCGCCGTGATGGCCGCCCGCGGCCTCGAGGTGGTCAACGACGAGGGCGCCCTGACCGCCGCCGTCGACGAGGCGATCGCCGCCAACCCCGACATCGCCGCCAAGATCCGCGACGGCAAGGTGGCCGCGGCCGGCGCCCTGGTCGGCGCGGTCATGAAAACCACCCGCGGCCAGGCGGATGCCAAGACCGTCCGCGACCTCATCCTGGCGCGGCTCTCCTAAACCATTCCGACGTACGGGTCAGCCCAGCCCCCGGTGAGCCGGCCGGCTGGGTGCCGTCCCGACCCTTTGCCGCCACCTGCGGGCTGAGACTGCAACTCGGGCAGGCCGGCCCAGGCGTTGGCTTGCGCTGTCTGCCGCCGCTTGCGCTCACCCCGTGCCGCCCTAGGGTCCGGTTCGGTTGGTGGGCCGGGTCAGTTCGGCGAGGCGGGTCCAGGCGGGGGAGTAGGCGCTGACCGACGCCGCGGCGAGGCGGGTGATCGTCGGGTCGGGTGGGGGTGCGGTGGTCGCCTCGGGGTCGCGGGAGTCGAACCACTTGCGGGTGCGGGCGGCCAGCTCCGGAAGCCGCGGGTCGTCGGGGGACCAGTCGAAGGCGGCGTCGTAGTCGCGATACAGGGACTGGAACGACGGGTCCTCGATCGCGGCCAGCTTGTCGGCGGCCCACTCGGCGGCGCGGTCGGGGGACACTGCCTGCAAGAGGATCCAGATCTCGCGCTCCAGGCCGAGCGTGCGTTCGCCGATGCCCAGCGCCCGCAGCCGCTCCAGGTACGCGGCCACCTCGGGCGAGACGAACAGCCGGTCGCCGGCCTGGAGTTGGGTGATCCGCCGGCGGGTGCGGCGGATCTCCTCGGCTCGGCGGCGCAGGTTCTCGTCGATCTCGGCGACCGCGGCAGCGAACTCGTCGGGCGACGCCGCCAGCAGCTCGCGGATGCGGGCCAGCGGCACCCCCGCATCCGCCAGCGTCTTCACCTTGACCAGCTGGATCGCGTGCTGGGCGTCGTACCGGCGATACCCCGACTCGTCCCGCGGCGGCTCGGGCAGCAATCCCCGGTCGTGGTAGACCCGGACCGCCTTGATGGTCACCCCGGCATACTCGGCCAGCTGGCCGATGGTGATCAGCCGCCGCGGCGAATCGCTCATGGCGCTCATCGTGTCATTCCGGCACGCGCCGGGTCATGCGGCCGCCGGCGCAACGATGGGTCGGGCGGCCGTCCTTGTCGCCTAGGTAGGAGATCAGGTATTGGCGTGCGTGCCCGTCCAGCGTCTCCAGCGGCAGCGCGGCCGGCGCGAACAGGTCCTTGCCGACGGCGATGTAACGGGTCGGCGGTGCCGCGAACGACCCGCCGGCGAACTGGGTGAAGATCGACTCCTGCGAGGCGTCGGCTGGCTCGTAGGTCACCTGTTCCTCCAGGCCGCCGTCCACGACCCGGACGTCCACCCGCAACTGCTGCGAGCGGTAGGTCCCGGCGTACCTCCGCAGGTCGATCTTGATTGGTTCGAGGGCCGGGAAGGAGACCGGCGCCTGCCGGCGGACCAGCCACAACAACAACTCGTTGTGCAGCGCCAACGCCTGCGGCGCGTTGCCGAACGCCGCGAACACCAGGTCGAGCGACGGCACCACGGCCAGCACCGCCACCCCGCCCGGCGACGCCCCGGACATCGAGAGCACCGTCGTGTCGCCGAACGGGATGAGCAACAGGCCGAGTCCGACCGGGGGCACGTTCGGCACCCCCATGTCGTGCGCGACCGTGTGCATCCGCTCGGTCATCTCGGCCGAGAGGACGCCGCCCCCGCCGTCGAGGTGCATCCGGCCCAGCGCGATCAGGTCGCGGATGGTTCCGATCGGGGTGGCGCCGGCCGGCCCCCAGGTGTCCGGCAGCATGAACATCGAGGTAGGCCGGGCCGCCCCGGTCTCGGCCGACGGGAAGTGGCCGATCGCCGTGCTCCGCAGGATCGCCTCCTTCGCCGAGACCGCGGCGCCGGTCATGCCCAGCGGCTCGAACACGTCCCGGCGCAGCAGATCGTGGTACCGCACGCCGGTCACCGTCTCGAGCAGCCGGCCGGCGACGATCATGCCGCCGTTGGAGTAGCTGACGTACTCGCCCGGCTCGAACAGCGACCCGCAGTGGCGGCCCAGCCCGTCGAGGTAGACCTCCAGCGCCTCCGGCCCGGACGCGTCCGGAAAGTACAGATCGGCGTCGATCCCGCTGTCGTGCGAGAGCAGGTGCCGGACCAGGATCTTGTCGGCCGCACCCGGCGTGGCGAGCCGGAACGACGGCAGGTAGCCGATCACCGGCCGGTCCAGCTCCAGCGTTCCGCGTTCGACCTGCTGAAGCAGCAGGGTGCTGGTCATTACCTTGGTGATCGAGCCGAACAGGAACCCGGTGTCCGGCCGCATCGGCGCGCCGGAGGCCACGTTCGCCGTGCCGTGCGCCACGATCTCCACCGAGCCGCCCTGATACACGCCGGCCAGGTAACCGGGGACCAGGTTCGCCTCGCAGAAGGCCGGGATCCGCTCGTTGAGGTGCGTCATCTCGTTCATGACGTCATCCTCGAACCCTGCCCCAGGGGCAAGGTCAAGCCCGATCAGCTGGGCGACGCGCTGGTCGGCGTGACCTGCTCGGCGTCGGCACCGATCACGTTCCGCTGCATCGTCACGTTGGACTCGCCGGTGCCGCCCAGCTGGATGTCGTCGTACGCCTTGAGCTGGTGTTTCTCGTCGAAGTAGAGCACCGACAGGGTGAGCGGGGTGGGCTTCTCCTTCTCCAGCCCGCGCAGCCCGGCGCCACCCGTCGACCCCTCCACCATCAGCCGGGTCGTCATCGGGTCCCGCGCGCCGTCCGCCGCGACCGATGGCGACGGGGCGGGCGAGGCCGGCACGTCCGAGGCCGACGGCTCGGGGGCGGGCGCCGGCAGCAGGCTCACCTCGCGGTGGTGCAGGTGGCCGGCCAGCACCAGCGGCACCACCCCGGACAGCGGGCCGGCCATCGCCGGGTCGTGCACCATGGCGATGTCCACCGGCTTGCCGCTGGCCCGGATCGTCTGGGCGAGCCGGTCGCCGGCCGCCACGAGCGGGCTGCTGCCCGGGTCGTCCGCGTTCACCTTGGCCGGGGCGGTGGTCTTGTCCGGCGTGAATTCCGGGTCGCCGATGCCGGCGATGGTGAGCCCGTCGATCGTCGTGATCTTGTTGTCCAGCACGATCGCGTTCTTCTCCCGGCCCACCGCCGACTGGATGATCCCCGAGTCGTGGTTGCCGCGGACATAGATGTACGGGACGCCGACCGACCGGATCGAGCTGACGTAGCTGGTCTCGGCGGCCGAACCCCAGTCGACCATGTCGCCCGTGTCGACCACCGCGTCGATGTCGAAGGTCTGCACCACGGTGCGGATCAGGCCCCAGGACGACGGGTTCAGGTGCAGGTCGGAGATGTGCAGGATACGGGTGGTGTTGCCGGCCGGCTCGTACACCGGCAGCGACGACACCGTGGTGTACAGGCGGCTCACGTTGCTGACGATCTGTTGCAGCTGGTCGGCGTACTTACCGTAGTTGTCGGCGATCCGCCGGGCGTCACCGACCACGGCCGGCGCGTTGACCAGCAGGCCCTCGTAGCGCGGCTCGGCAATCGAGCCGGGACGCAGGGTGACGGCCGCGAGGCCCAGGCTGCCGAGCGTCACTACCAGCGCCGTCACGCCGGCGGCGGCGACCCGGCGGATGTTCCGGAAGACCAGCGCGGACAGCAGCAGCGCGCTGAGCACCGCGATGCCCAGCGTGCGGATGCCGAGGCGGACCACCCCGGCCCGTACGTCGTCGACCGCGTGCTCGCCGGCGGAACTGATCGCGGCCGGGTCGTCGATCAGCGCCTCGGTGCGGCTCTGGTCCAGCGAGCCCAGGTTGACCTTGAGGTGGATCGGCCCGTCGTGGCTGTCCAGGTGCAGCGAGCCGAGCGGCGGGATGTCCACCTCGGTGCCGCCCTGGATCGACGGGCTGATCGACATCTCGGCCCGGAACGGGCCCACGGCGAAGTTGGCGTGCGCGAACAGCATCGTGCCGATCACCACGCCGCCGATGCCGATCACGGCGATCGCTGCGGCGACCCGGATCCGGCGGGTCCACCGGTTGCGGTAGGCACGCCCGGTCCACGCCGCGGCGTCGAGCAGGCGGCGGCGTGCGGAGGACAGGTGGCGGAGCCGGTCCGGAGGGGTCATCTCGGATCAGGTGATTCCGGCGCCGCCGTCGGAGAAGACGATCCGGAGGATCCGGTCGTCGTCAGGGCCCGGGTCACCGGCGTCCTCCTGGTTCGACGTGCTGGCCCACAGCGACCCGTCCGGGGCGGAGACCAGCCCGCGCAGCCGGCCGTACTCGCCGGTCAGCAGCGCCTGCGGGTTGCCCAGCACCGTCCCGTTGGCGGTCACGTTCAGCAGCCAGACCCGCTTGCCGAGCAGGCACGCGGTCGCCACCGACTGGTCCGCCACCGCCACCCCCGAGCAGTACGAATCGGCGATCGGCCAGCTGTACAGCGGGTTGGTCAGCGTCGCGTCGGTGCTCGGCCCGTCGGCCTTGGCCCAGCCGTAGTTCTTGCCCTTGACGATAACGTTGAGCTCGCCGTTCTTCGGCTGGCCGCTGTCGCTCGCGTACATCCGCTTCTTGGCATCCCAGGCCAGGCCCTGCACGTTGCGGTGGCCCAGCGACCAGACCAGGGAATCCTTGACCGGGTTGCCGGGCGCCGGCTTGCCCGCCGTGGTCATCCGCAGGATCTTGCCGCCCAGGCTCTTCGGGTCCTGCGCCTGGGTGCCGCTGGTGCCGTCGCCGGTGCCGGCGTAGAGGTAGCCGTCGGGGCCGAAGGCGAGCGCGCCGCCGTTGTCGTCGGCCGAGCGCGGGATGCCGGTCAGGATCGGCTGCAGCTTCCCCTTCAGCACCAGCTTGCCGATCCGGTTGTCCTTGGTGGTGGAGTAGTAGACGTAGATCGTCTTGTCGGTCGCATACTTCGGCGAGACCGCGATGCCGAGCAGGCCGCCGTCGCCGGAGGCCTGCACCTCGGCGAGCCGTTGCACCTCGGTGACGGTCAAACCGTTCGCATCCGATTCCGGGCCGACCTGCAGGATGCGGCCGGTGTCCCGCTCGGTGACCAGCGCGGACCCGTCGGGCAGGAAGGCCATGCCCCAGGGGACCTCCAGCTTCTTGGCCAGCACCGTGACGACGACCTCCGAGTCGCCGCCGCCGGGATCGGCGCTCGCCGACTCCGCCGCCGAGGGGGCCGGCAGGTTGGGCGGGGTGCCCTGCTCGTCGGCGCCGGGCGGGCCGAAGCTGCAGGCCGCGGTCAGCGCCAGCACAGCGGCGAGCGACGCGCCGGCCAGCGCTCGGCGGCGCCGGTAACGCAGGATCACGCGACCTCCTCGACCTTCGACGCACCCCAGGGTAGCGGCGCTGCCTGGAAAGCCCCGGCCGATCAGTCGGGGTGACTGATCTCTTGCTTGCCGGCGGCCAGCACGCGGGCGAGATTGCCCTGGGTGACCCCGGTCAGACGGATCACATTTCCGTTGTCGAGCAGGGCGGAGACCCGGCCGCGCGGGTCGGGCGCCAGCTCGGCGATCCGCGGCCAGGGCACCCGGGTGGTTCCGATCAAGGCCTTTACCCGCAACTCGTCGGGGTAGACATCGGTGCCGGACCGCCAGGCCCAGACGAAGATCGCGAGCGGGATGAGCAGGACGGGGGTCAGCTGCCACCGGGCCCCGGCGAACGGCACCGCGCTGACGAACGCGATCACGGCGGCGACCAGGAGCGCGCCGGTCTTGCGGACGCGGAGCAGGGGCTTTCTTCGCACCGGGCCATTGTCCCACCCCCGCCCGGCGGCCCGGCCGCGGCCGGGTTGTCCACAGGCGACGAACCGCGGATGCGTTCGGACCCGACCGGGCCGTAACCTGTTCGAGGGACGTTCGTTGATCCCTACTAGCCGATACCCCTTGTCCGACCGGCACCGCAGAGGATCCGTCGACGTGGCAGTGCAACCCCCCGTGCACTCCCGGCCCTCCGACCGGGTGACGTTCCTGGCCGTGCCCACGGTCGCCGTGGTCGTGCTGCTGGCGGGCGCGACCGGCCTGACCCCACCCGCGGTCGCGCTGGCCATCGGGGTCGGCGGCGCCGGGCTCTGGGCCTGCTCCCACCTGGTCCGCGCCGCCCTCGACATCCACCACGCCGACGGCACGTTCGTCGCCTGCAAGGGCGCCGGTTTCATCGGCCTGGCCGCGCTGGCCACCGCTCTCACCGCGATGGTCCCGCTCTGGGGCCCGCCGGCGGCGGGCGTCTGGGTGACTTGCGGGTACGCGGTGACCGTCGCCCTCTTCGCGATCGGCGTGCTGTTCCTCCCGGGCCAGGCGACCACCTGGGTGGTCCGCACCCGTCGCGCGTTCGACGGCGCCGGCCTGGGTGTGAGCCTCGCCTTCGCGGGCTACCTGATCCCCCCGGTCAAACACCAGCACGTGGCGACCCTCCCGGTGACCGTCCTCGGCGCGGTCGCCATCGCGATCACCGTGGTCGCCGTGCTGCGCAGCCGCCCGCACGGCGGCCCGTCGGTGCGCTGCGGCGCCGGCGCGATCGCGGTCATGGCCGCCCTCGGCATCATCGCCACGATGGTCGTCATGGGCCGCGACGGCGTCGCGTTCCCACTGCTCGGCCTGCCGATCGTGGCCGGGCTGGCCGCCTCGGCCGACGGCGGCTCCCGCCGGCGCCTGGCACCGCCACCGCTCGAGCCGCGCAACCCCGACCAGGTGCTGGCCAGCTATCCGCTGCTGGCCGCCCCGGCGGCGGTCGGCGTGGTCGCCGCCCTGTGGCACCTGATCACCGCGCGCACCTTCGACACGCTCGGCGTCGTCCTCGGCATCTGCATGGTCGCCGTGCTGGTCCTGCGGGAGCTGCTGGTGGTGCGGGACATCCGGCGCTACGCCGGCCAGTTGCAGATCGCCGAGGCGCATTTCCGGTCGCTGGTGGCCGGCGCCACCGACCTCACCCTGGTGCTCGACGAGCGGCAGCGGATCAGGTGGCAGTCGCCGGCCGCGTCCCGGCTCTTCGGCCTCGCCGACGACGAGGTGGTCGGCCGCGCATTCCGTGATCTGATCCACCCCGACGACGTCGTCGCCGCCCAGGCGGTGATCGACTCGGTGCTCGCCGGCGAGCACGACGAGGGGCCGCCCGCGCTGGTCAGCGCCCGCCTGCGGGACGGCGCCGAGCTCTGGCGGGACACCGAGTCGACGATCGCCGACCAGCGCGCGGTGCCCGAGGTGGCCGCCCTGGTGGTGCACGTGCGCGACGTCAGCGAGCGCAAGCACCTCGAGCGGGCGCTGCAGAAGGTGCCCTACACCGACCAGCTCACCGGGCTGGCCAACCGCCGGGCGCTGATGCGCGACGTGCTGGCGTACCGTCGCCGTCCCGGCCGGGCGGGCAGCCTGCTGGTGATCGACCTGCACGGCCTCGCCGAGATCAACGACAGCCGCGGGCGGGCGACCGGCGACGCGGTGCTGACCGAGGTGGGCCGCCGGCTCCGGTCGCTGCTGGCCGAGGACGACATCCCGGCCCGGCTGGGCGGCGACGAGTTCGCGGTGCTCACCTCGGACGGCGCGGTGCTGGCGTACGCGCTGGCCACCCGGATCGCCGCGGTGCTGGCCGAGCCGCTCGAGCTGCCCGGTTCGCTGGTCGAGCTGCACACCAGCATCGGCCTGGCCGAGCTGGCCGGCGGCGGTGACTCGGAGGAGGTGCTGCGCCAGGCCGACCTGGCCCGCAAGCGCGCCCGGCAGCTCGGCCTCGACCGGGTCGAGTGGTACGACCCGGATGTCGAGATGAAGCTCAACCGCCGGATGGAGCTGGAGCAGCAGCTGCTCGGCGCGGCCGGGCGGGGCGAGCTCGACCTGGTCTTCCAGCCGGTGGTGGACCTGCGCGACCAGCTGCCGGTCGGGGTGGAGGCGCTGCTGCGCTGGCGGCACCCCGAGCTGGGCACGATTCTGCCGGCCGAGCTGCTGCCGATCGCGCGGGCGGTCGGCATCGCCGCCGACATCGACGAGTGGGTGCTGGATGCCGCCTGCAAGCACCTGGCGGCCTGGGCGGCCGGCGAGCACCCGTTCTGGCTGTCGGTGAACGTGGCGCCCCGCGAGCTGCTCACCGCGCGTTTCCCGGACCGCGTGGCGGCCACCCTGAAGCGCTATCAGTTGCCGCCCGAGCGCCTGGTCATCGAGGTCGCCGAGGACTGGATCGCCGAGGACGTGCCGGCCATCGTGGCGTCCCTGGCCGGCCTGCGCAAGCAGGGCGTGCGGGCCGCGCTCGACGACTTCGGCGCTGGGCAGGCGTCGCTGTCGCATCTGCGCCGGCTCCCGGTCGACATGCTCAAGCTGGACGCCTCGCTGGTCAATACGCCGTCCGAGGCGGCGGCGGGGAGCAGCCCGGCGGTGATCGACGTGGTGGTGAGTTTGGGGCGCCGGCTGGGGCTGGAGATCGTGGCGAAGGGGCTGGAGACGCCGGAGCAGGTCGAGCGGGCGGCGAAGGCGGGATGTCCCTATGGGCAGGGCTTCGAGCTGGGGCGGCCCGCGCCGGCCGAGCGGATCGAGGCGTACCTGGAGAGTCATCGTGCTTGACGATCGTCCACGTGTCCTCCAGGGTGACGAACGGCGGCCCCACAGTGCGAGACGGGTGTCTCGCTGAGCGTGGGAGCGCCGCCCGCTAGCGTGGCGGGGCTGTGCTTCCGCGGGGGGTGAGGTGGGCCGTGCCGGCTTCGACGTTGCTGACCTGTTTGCCGTCGATCGAGGCCAGCAGTTCCCGGGCCGCGTGTGCGCCGTACTCGGCGATGTCGCGGGTCAGTGCGGTCAGCGGCGGGTGCACGAGGCTGCACAGCGGCGAGTCGTCCCAGGCCACGATGGACAGGTCGCCGGGCACGGCCAGCCCCATCTCCTGGGCCACCGCCAGCCCGGCCACCGCCATCACGTCGTTGTCGTAGATGATCGCGGTGGGCCGGTCCGAGTCGATCAGTAGCCGGCGGGTGGCGCGGCTGCCCTCCTCGCCGGTGTAGTCGGAGGGCACCGTGTTCGCCTCCAGGCCGAGCGACGAGCAGATGTCGTTGAACGCCCTGGTCCGCGTCTGGGTGTGCAGCAGGCCGGGCAGGCCGCTGACCCGGGCTATCCGCCGGTGCCCGAGCGCGACCAGGTAGCGCACCGCCTCGGTGATCGCGCCGGCGTCGTCCGACCAGATCTGCGCGATCGTGCCGGTCTCGCCGGGGCCGCCGATCACCACGGCCGGCAGTTGGAGCTGCTGCAGCACCGGGATGCGGATGTCGTTTTCCCGCAGGTCGGTGACGATCACGCCGTCGATCCGGCGCTCGCCCCACCACCGCCGGTAGACCTCGACCTCGAGCTCGGGGGTGGCCACGACCTGCAGGGTCAACGCGTACGACCGGGCCGAGAGCTCGGCCTCGAAACCGCTGATCAGCCCCATGAACCAGGGCTCGATGCCGAGGATGCGGGCGGGCCGGCACAGGGTGAGGCCGACGGCGCGCGCGCTGGCGCCGGACAGCGCGCGGGCGGCGCTGTTCGGGTTGAACCCGATCTCCTGCGCGATGGCAACGATGCGCTGCCGCGTCGCCTCGGAGACTCCGGGCTGTCCGTTCAGCGCGTACGAGACGGCGCCCTTGGACACGCCCGCCCGCCGCGCGATGTCGGCGATCGTGGGCCGCTTCACTCGGTCTCCCTCTAGTTTCCGGCTGAAGCTTACCGGGATCAGTTTCGGTAGAGCGCTCTCACGCCCCGGCGCGACGAGATGGCCAAGCGCCACGCCCCGGGCTTGAGCGGTTAAGTGTTGTCGGGCACACCCTGGCTTGTAAACCCCATGAGGCAAAAGTCCGTTTAGAGCCGCTTAATGGTCACTGACAACGAGGGGAAATCAACCTGGTAACCCGCTATTGACAGTCATCGAGGCGAGGCTTAGCGTCACCACAACTTACCCGGTTCAGTAAATTCTCTCCTCGGTGGAGGCGCAATGAAACGGCTTGGCAAAGCGTCGGCTGCGGCCGGCCTGGCGGCAGCACTGGCCCTGACGGGCTGTAGCGGGCAGAAGCTCGAGGGCGGCGACAAGGGCGGCAGCGGCACCATCACGCTCAAGGTCGCGTTCTGGGGCGACATGGGCCTGGACAAGCTCAAGGCCGAGTACGAGGCGGCCCACCCGAACGTCAAGATCGTGCTGAACTCCGGCGAGTACAACGCCCAGCACGAGGACCTGCAGAAGAAGCTGGTCGCCGGCTCCGGCGCCCCGGACATCTCGGCCATCGACGAGGGCTTCATCGTCCAGTTCCGCAGCCAGGCGGACAAGTTCGTCAACCTGATGGACAAGGGTGGCGCCGAATACCAGTCGAAGTACCTGCCGTGGAAGTGGCAGGAGTCGATGTCGCCGGACGGCAAGCAGATCGGCCTCGGCACCGACGTCGGCGGCCTGGCCATGTGCTACCGCTCCGACCTGTTCAAGAAGGCCGGCCTGCCCACCGACCGGGACGCCGTCTCGAAGCTGTGGCCCGACTGGGACTCCTTCATCAACGTCGGCAAGCAGTACGTCGCCAAGACCGGCAAGAAGTTCGTCGACTCCGGCACCAACATGTTCAACCCGGTGCTCGCCCAGCAGCCGGTCGGCTTCTTCGACACCAGCGACAAGCTGCAGATGGACGGCGGTCCGAAGGTCGCGTTCGACGTCAGCATGAAGGCGATCGACGCCGGCCTGTCGGCGAACCTCGCCAGCTTCCAGCCCAACTGGGACCAGGGCTTCAAGAAGGACCAGTTCGCGGTCCTGGCCTGCCCGGCCTGGATGATCGGCCACATCCAGGACACCGCGCCCGACCAGAAGGGCAAGTGGGACATCGCATCCATCCCGGGTGGCGGCGGTAACTGGGGCGGTTCCTGGTGGACCATCCCGGCCCAGGGCAAGAACATCGACGCCGCGGTCGACTTCGTGAAGTGGATGGTCGCGCCGGAGCAGCAGATCGAGGTCTTCAAGACGGTCGGCAACCTGCCCTCGCAGCCCGATCTCTACAAGGACCCGGCGGTGCTCGACTACAAGAAGGAGTTCATGAGCAACGCCCCGACCGGCCAGATCTTCGCGGCCACCGCGGCGAACCTGAAGCCGCAGTACCTGGGCAAGAAGGCCGGCCCCACCCGGGTCGCGGTCGAGGACGTGATCACCCAGGTCCAGCAGGGCAAGCTCAAGTCGGCCGACGCCTGGGCGGTAGCGGTCAAGGAAGCCGAGAAGGCCGCCAACTCCTGACAGCACCACGTTCGTACGGCGGGGCGGCGCGTTGCCGCCCCGCCCTTAGCTAGGAGTGGCCGTGTCCCTCACCCAGCTCCGGCCGTCGCCGCACCACGAGGCGCCCCCGGTCGAGCCGAGCCGGACCAGACTCTGGCTCTACCGCTTCGACATCCGGGCGATCCCGTACGTCTTCATCGCTCCGTTCTTCCTCCTGTTCGCGATCTTCGGCCTGTTCCCGATCGTCTACAACGCGGTCGTGTCGCTGCGCACCTGGCGACTCGACGAACCGGACAAGGACGGCTGGGCCGGCTTCGCCAACTTCACGAAGCTGCTCCACGACTCCGACTTCTGGAACGCGCTCTACAACACGTTCGGCATCTTCCTGCTCTCGACCGTGCCCCAGCTGCTGCTCGCGCTGATCGTGGCGAACCTGCTCAACCGCAAGCTGCGGGCGCAGACCTGGTGGCGGATCGGCATCCTGCTGCCGTACCTCACCCCGGTGGTCGCCTCGACGCTGGTCTTCTCGGTCTTCTTCGCCCGCGACAACGGCATGGCGAACTGGTTCCTCTCCCTGGTCGGCTTCGGCCAGGACCACCCGCTGGACTGGCGGGCCGAGAAGTGGAGCAGCTGGATCGCGATCGCCACCATGGTCAACTGGAAGTGGATCGGCTACAACGCGCTGCTCTATCTCTCCGCGATGCAGGCCATTCCCAAGGACGTGTACGAGGCGGCCGCCGTCGACGGCGCCGGCCCGTGGCGTCAACTCTGGCGGATCACCGTGCCGATGATCCAGCCGGTCGTCGTGTTCACCGTGATCCTCTCGACGATCGGCGGCCTGCAGCTGTTCAACGAGCCGATGATGTTCGACGAGAACCCCCAGTCGGCGACCGGCGGCTCGGCACACCAGTTCCAGACCATCGCCCAGCTGATCTACAAGGTCGGCTGGAAGGACCTCAACCTCGGGTACGCGGCCGCGATGAGCTGGGCACTCTTCCTGATCATCCTGATCGTCGCCGGGATCAACGCCGGGCTCACCAAGCGCATCGGAGGGGACCGGTGACCACGTTCGTGAACCGGGCGCCGCAGGAGACCCGCGGCAACTGGAAGACGTACCTCGGCCTGATCGTCGTTTTGATCTTCTCGGCCTTCCCGGTGTACTGGATGTTCGTCATCGCGACGAGCACCGACGCGGCCGTCTCGCAGATCCCGCCCTCGGTGATCCCGGGCGGCCAGCTGTTCGAGAACCTGCACGAGGTCTTCACGATGCAGGAGGTCTACTTCACGGCCTCCCTGATCAACAGCGTGATCGTGTCCGGCGCGATCACCGCGGCCACCCTGTTCTTCTGCTCGCTGGCCGGGTTCGCCTTCGCGAAGCTGCGCTTCCCGGCCCGCAACGCGCTGATGTTCGTGGTGATCCTCACCCTCACCGTGCCCAACCAGCTCGGCGTCGTCGCCCTCTACATCCTGATGGGCAAGATCGGCTGGAACGGCACCCTGCTGGCGGTCATCGCGCCCGGCCTGGTCAGCGCGTTCGGCGTGTTCTACATGCGGCAGTTCATCGCCCACGCGGTGCCGGACGAACTGGTTGAATCGGCGCGCATCGACGGCGCGATGACCCTGCGGGTCTACTGGAGCATCGTGCTGCCGGCGATCCGCCCGGCGCTCGCCGTCCTCGGGCTGCTCACCTTCGTGATGGCCTGGAACGACTTCCAGTGGCCACTGATCACGCTGAACGGCACCGACTTCCCCACCTCGATGGTCGCGCTCAGCGACCTCGCCAGCGGCAACTACGTGATCTACCGCCGCGTGCTGGCGGGCGCGTTCGCGGCTACCGTTCCCTTGATAGTGCTGCTCCTGATCGGCGGCCGGCAGATCGTCCGGGGAATCATGGAAGGTGCCGTAAAGAACTGATGAGTTACCGACCTCTGCACGACGGCTGGACCGTTTCCGGCGGCGATGTGACGCGGCTGCCGGCGAGCGTTCCCGGGTGCGTGCACACCGATCTGCTCGCGGCCGGCCGCATCGAGGATCCCTACCTGGACGAGAACGAGACGAAGCTGTCCTGGATCGGGCGCACCGAGTGGGAGTATGCGACCTCCTTCACCGCCACCCCGGACACACCCCGGATCGACCTCGTCTGCGCGGGCCTCGACACGGTCGCGTCGATCGAGCTGAACGGCGAACAGGTCGGGCAGACCGCCAACATGCACCGCGGCTACCGCTTCGACATCCGCGACCTGCTGCGCGCGGGCGACAACACCTTGAAGATCAAGTTCAACAGCCCTTATGTGTACGCCGAGGAGCAGCAACGCCGGTTGGGGGCCCGTCCGAACGCGTACGGTGAGCCGTTCAACTTCATCCGGAAGCAGGCGTGCAACTTCGGCTGGGACTGGGGGCCGACCCTGGTGACGGCCGGCATCTGGCAGCCGATCGGCCTGCACGGCTGGTCGGTGGCCCGCCTCGCCGAGGTCCGCCCCCAGGTCACGGTGGGCGCCGGGGTGGGCCGGGTCGAGGTGCGGGTGCGGCTCGAGCGGGCGGCCGAGGCGCCGGTGACCATCACCGCCTCGGTCGCCGGCCGCCGAGCCACGGCCACCGTCGACGGCATCGAGGCGCTGCTGATCCTCGCCGTCGACGACCCGGCGCTCTGGTGGCCACGCGGCTACGGTTCCCCGTCGCTCTACACCCTGGACGTCACGCTGTCCTCGGCTTCCGGGGACACCCTCGACTCCTGGTCCCGCATGATCGGCTTCCGCACGGTACGCATCGACACCGCGGGCGACGCGTACACGGTGGTGGTCAACGACGTCCCGGTCTTCGTCCGCGGCGTCAACTGGATCCCCGACGACGTCTTCGCCGACCGCGTCACCCGTCCGCGGCTGGCGGCCCGGTTCGCCCAGGCCGCCGACGCCAACGTCAACTACCTGCGGGTCTGGGGCGGCGGCCGGTACGAGTCCGAGGAGTTCTACGACCTCGCCGACGAGCTGGGCTTCCTGGTCGGGCAGGATTTCACCTTCGCCTGCGCCGCGTACCCGGAGGAGGAGCCGTTCGCCGCCGAGGTCGAGGCCGAGGCGCGGGAGAACGTGGTGCGCCTCAGCTCGCACCCCAGCCTCGCGCTGTGGACCGGCAACAACGAGAACCTGTGGGGCCACGAGGACTGGAACTGGAAGCAGTCGCTGGCCGGGCGGTCGTGGGGCGCCACCTATTACTACGAGCTGCTGCCGCGGATCGTGGCCGAGCTCGACCCGACCCGCCCGTACTGGCCGGGCAGCCCATACTCCGGCACCCCCGACCGTCACCCGAACGACCCGGCCTACGGCACCACGCACGTCTGGGACGTGTGGAACACCGACGACTACACCAAGTACGCCGCGTACCGCCCCCGCTTCGTGGCCGAGTTCGGCTTCCAGGCCCCGCCCGCGTATTCGACGCTGACCCGCGCCCTCTCGGACCACCCGCTCGCCCCCGACTCGCCCGGCATGGCCCACCACCAGAAGGCGATCGGCGGCGACCAGAAGCTCGACCGGGGCCTGACCAACCACCTGCCCGCGCCGCGCGATTTCGACGACTGGCACTACCTCACGCAGCTCAACCAGGCGCGCGCGGTGGCCTTCGGCATCGAGCACTTCCGCTCGCTGCGCCCGCTCTGCATGGGCGCCATCATGTGGCAGCTCAACGACTGCTGGCCGGTCACCTCCTGGGCCGCGGTCGACGGCTACGGCCGCAAAAAGCCCCTCTGGTACGCGATGCGCGACGCGTACGCCGACCGACTGCTCACCCTGCAACCCCGCACCGGCGCCGAGCTGCTCCCCGGCGGCCCCGACCCGGTCGAGCCCGGCGCCGTCTTCACCCCCGAGGGCGCCCCCGCCCTGATCGCGGTCAACGATGGCCCCACGCCATGGACCGTCGAGGCCACCGTGACCCGCCGCAACCTGGCCGGCGACGTGCTGGCCGCCGCCACCCTGAGCGTCCCGGTCCCGGCCGGCGCCGCGGTCACCACGCCGCTACCACCCGACCTGACCACCCCCGCCGACCCGTCGGCCGAGCTGATCGTGGCCGACTCCGGCGAGGCCCGTACGTTCTGGTTCTTCGCCCGGGACAAGGACATCGACTGGCCCGCCGCCTCCTGCACCACGGCGGTCGAAGCCGACGGACCGTCCACAATGGTCACCGTCACGGCCGGGACGATCCTGCGGTCGCTGACCCTCTACCCCGACCGCCTCGACCCGGCAGCCGAGGCCGACCGCGCCGACGTGACCCTGCTGCCCGGCGAGTCGGTCACCTTCACCGTCCACTCGGAACAGTCGCTCGACCCGGTCGCCCTGACCACCCGCCCGGTCCTCCGCTGCGTCAACGACATCGGCGGCTAAACCGGCGTGACGACCGCGGGGGCGCCGAGCAGGATGTCGTGGTCGGCCCGCTCGCCGCTCACCTCCACCCGGCTGGCGACCGGCGCGAACCCGCTCGCGGCGACCGTGTAGGTGCCCGGCGGCAGGTCGCGCAGCTCGTACCGGCCGTCGTGGTCGGTGGTGGTGGCGCCGGCCACTTCGCCGGCCGCATCGACCGCCACCACCGACGCCTCGGGGACCGGGCGGCCGGATCGGGCCGCCCGCACGCGCCCGGTCAGCGTCGTGCCGATGGCCAGCACCAGGTCGGCCTGGGTTCGGCCGGGCGAGATGATCCGGGTCGCCGCGCGGGCGTGTGCGGCGGTCGCGGTCAGCATGTAGTCGGACCGGTCGAGGCCGGCGAGCCGATAGCGGCCGTCGGCGTCGGTGCTCGCGGTGGCCACCACCGTGCCGCTCAGGTCGGTGAGCGTCACCGAGGCGCGGGCGATCGGCCGGCTCTGCCGGTCGGTGATCCGGCCCTCGACGCGACCCGCGCCGGCCAGCGCGAGCACCCGGCGCACCTCGCCGACCCCGGCGTTCACGAGCACGGCGGCCGGCTGGTGGTCGTCGGCCGCGCAGATCAGCAGGAACGCTCCGCCGTTCGGCAGCGGCAGCCGGAATTCGCCGTCCGCCCCGGTGACGGCGTGCGCGACCTGCCCACCGGCGAACTCGGCGACGGTGACGGTCGCACCGGCCAGCGGCCGCCCGCCGGGTCCGTCCACCCGCCCACTCACCACCGGGCGACTTCGATCCTCATTGGACACTGACACTCCAGACGTCGGCGGGGTAACGGGCTTCGGCGAGGGCCGCCCCGCGGCCGCGACCGCGGTCGGCTCGGCATGAGCAGGCATGGGCGGGGGCGGGGGAGCGATCTCGGGCTCGCGGGTGGCCATCGCCGGCTGTGCGCGCAACTCCACCTGCGGCAAAAGCATGAACAGCACGAACGCCACAACCAGAAGCAGCGCCGCCAACGAGAAGATCTGGTCCATCGCGTCCGAAAACCCGGACTCAAACGGCCGGGCGAGCGCCGGCGACAACCGCTTCAGGAACGAGGTGTCGTTCAGCGACGTCCCGGAAACCGGCGGCGCGGCGACAGCCGCCTGGCGGAACGCGTCGCCGATCCGGTCGCCGACCGTGCCGAACAGGATGGACAGGAAGACCGCCGTCCCGGCCGTCGCGCCCATCTGCCGGAAGAACGTCGCCGAACTCGTCGCCACCCCGATCTCCGCGGGCGCCATCGCGTTCTGCACGGCCAGCGTGATCGGTTGCAGGACAAAACCCAACCCCAGACCGAAAACCCCCATGAAGATTCCCGTACGCCAGAACGGGGTGTCGACGCCGATCTCGCCGAGCAGCAGCAGCCCGGAGATCATCAACAGCGCCCCGGACATCGGGTACGGCTTGTACCGGCCGGTCCGCGCGATCAGCTGGCCGGAGATCAGCGAGCCGGCCATGATGCCGGCGGTCAGCGGCAGCAGTTGCAGACCCGACGTGGTGGGCGTCGCGCCCCGTACGATCTGCAGATAGAGCGGCAGCAGGGCGAGCCCGCCGAACATGCCCATGCCGATCACGAAGCCGCCGGCCGAGGTCAGCGCGAAGGTCGGGTTGCCGAAGAAGCGCAGCGGGATCAGCGCCTCCTCGCCCATCACCGCCTCGGTGAGCAGGAACATCACCAGCCCGAGGGCCCCGATCGCGAAACAGGTCAGCGAACCCGCCGACGTCCAGCCCCAGACCCGGCCCTGCTCGGCCACGGTGAGCAGCGGCGCCAGGCAGACGCAGATGGTGATCGCGCCCCACCAGTCGATCCGGTGGTCGCGCCGGACGTGCGGCAGGCGCAGCCCCCGGGCGACCACCAGCAGCGCGACCACGCCGATCGGCACGTTGACCAGGAACACCCAGCGCCACCCGGCGACGCCGAGGATCCGGTCGGCGCCGGCGAAGAAGCCGCCGATCACCGGACCGAGCACGCTGGCCATGCCGAAGACGGCCAGGAAGTAGCCCTGGTAGCGCGGGCGGTCCCGGACCGGGACCACGTCCGCGATGATCGCCAGCGCGAGGGAGAACAGGCCGCCCGCTCCCAGCCCCTGCACCGCCCGGCAGCCGGCCAGGAGGTACATCGAGGTGGCGAGGGAGCAGGCGGCCGAGCCGAGCACGAAGATCGTGATAGCGGCCAGGAAGAACCGCTTGCGGCCGTAGATGTCGGAGAGCTTGCCGTACAGCGGCGTCGAGATGGTCGCCGTGATCAGGTACGCCGTGGTGACCCACGCCTGCATCGACAGCCCGTGCAGGTCGTCGCCGATGGTCCGGATCGCCGACGCCACGATCGTCTGGTCGAGCGCGGCGAGGAACATGCCGAGCATCAGCCCGGCGAGCACCCCGAGGATCTGGCGGTGGCTGAGGCTCGATGACGCGGAAGATCCCACCTACTCGCAACGATGCATCGTGCCGCGAGGTTTCCTTACGACGTGTACGCGCCGGCGTCGAGGTCCTCGATCAGGGTCGGGTGGGTCGGCTGCCAGCCCAGGGTCCGCCGGGTGTACTCGCTGGTGATCGGCAGGTCCATCGCGAAGAACGCGGCCAGCCACTCGAAGTGCTCGGCCGGCACCTCCTTCACCGGGAGGTCGGTGGCCCGGCCGATCGCCTCGGCGATCTCCCTGGTGGGCACGCCCTCGTCGGCGATCGCGTGCCACACCGAGCCGGGGGTCGCCCGCTCGACGACGAGCCGGAGCAGGGCGGCGGCGTCCCGGACGTGCACGGCCGGCCAGCGGTTGCCGCCGTCGCCGGGGTAGCCGCTCACGCCGCCGCGGCGGGCGATGTCGACCAGCGTAGCCATGAAGCCGTGGTCGCCCTTGCCGTGCACGGTGGGCGCGAACCGGACCACCGCGGAGCGCACGCCGCGGTCGGCGAGGGCGAGGGTGGCGGCCGCGTTGGCCATCCGCGGGTGCTGGCCGGCGTCGGGACGGTCCTGCTCGGTGGCGGCCCGGCCCGGGGCCGCGCCGATCACACCGGAGGCGATCACCAGCGCCTTGCCGGTGCCGGCCAGAGCGTCGCCGATCGCGTCGATGGCGGCCCGGTCCATCGCGGCCGCGGCGGCCATCCCGGCCGGCGAGAAGTCGGCGTGGTTGTAGCCGAGGTGGATCACGCCGTCCGAGTCGGCCGCGGCGGCGCGCAGGCCGTCGAGGTCGGCCAGGTCGCCGCGGCGGACCTCGGCGCCGAGCGCGGCCACCTTGGCGGCGGACGCGTCCGAGCGGGCCAGGCCGACGACCTGGTGGCCGGCCTCGAGCAGCGCGGTGACGGTGGGCGAGCCGATCCAGCCGGATGCGCCGGTGACGAAGATGCGCATGTCGAACCTCCAGTGATGTCACTTGATGACATCACCCACGCTAGCACGGTGATGTCACCGTGTGACATGACTAGAATCACCGTGTGGGACGGTGGGAGGGAGACGCGGCCGGCCGCCTCAGCGGGGCGGCGATGCGGCTGTACGTCGAGCGGGGCTACGAGCAGACGACGGTCGCGGAGATCGCCGCCGAGGCCGGGCTGACCGCGCGCACGTTCTTCCGGCACTTCGCGGACAAGCGCGAGGTGCTCTTCGCCGGCTCGGAGCGGCTGCTGACCCACATGGTCGAGGCGCTCGACGCGGCGCCGGCAACGGGCGGGCCGATGCGCACGGTCGCGGCCGCCCTCGATGCGGCGGCGGAGCTGCTAGGGCGTGACCGCTCGTGGTCGCGGCAGCGGCAATCGCTGATCGACACGAACGCGGAGTTGCGCGAGCGCGAGCTCATCAAGATGGCGAGGATCGCCGCCGCGCTGGCCGAGGAGCTGCGCCGGCGGGGCGTGCCGGCGGCCGATGCGAGCCTGGCGGCGGAGGCCGGCATCGCCGTCTTCCGGGTCGCCTGGGAGCGGTGGCTGACCGGCGCCGACGAGCTCGACCTGGCCACCGTCATGAAGGCCACCCTGAGCCGCCTCGCCGCGGTGACCGCCGCGGAGTAACCCACCACACCGGCCGGAAGCGGCCGGCGGCCCGGACCACGCACCTGGCCGGTGCGCGGAACCGGGTTCTGCCGTTGTGCGGTTGTCGCCCCGCCACGCGTACGGTATCTGCGGTTTATTCCGGAACGCGGCGGTAGGCGCCGTCGGAAGCGCTCGTGGCCATCGAGGCATAGGCCCGCAGGGCCGCGGAGACCGGGCGCACCCGATCGGCCGGCGTGTACGGCTTGGCGCGGCGCTCCTGCTCGTGGCGGCGCTGGGCCAGCGTCTCGTCGTCGACGTTGAGCGTGATGCCGCGGCCCGGGATGTCGATGGTGATCTCGTCGCCGGTCTCGACCAGGGCGATCAGGCCGCCGGACGCCGCCTCGGGGGAGATGTGGCCGATGGACAGGCCGCTGGTGCCGCCGGAGAAGCGGCCGTCGGTGATCAGCGCGCACGCCTTGCCGAGGCCGCGGCCCTTCAGGAAGCTCGTCGGGTAGAGCATCTCCTGCATGCCGGGGCCGCCCCGCGGGCCCTCGTAGCGGATCACCACGACGTCGCCCTCGACCACCTGCTTGCCGAGGATGCCCTCGACCGCGGCATCCTGCGACTCGAAGACGCGGGCCGGGCCGGTGAACTTCCACAGCGACTCGTCGACGCCGGCCGTCTTCACCACGCAGCCGTCGGGCGCGAGGTTGCCGAACAGGATCGCCAGACCACCATCGACCGTGTACGCGTGATCCACGCTCCGGATGCAGCCGTTCTCGCCGTCCGTGTCCAGCGTCGCCCAGCGGTTCGTGGTGCTGAACGGCTGCGTCGTGCGGACGCCGCCGGGGGCCGCGTGGTAGAGCTCAAGGGCTTCTTCGCTGGGGTTTTCGGAGCGGATGTCCCATTTGCCCAGCCAGCTCGACAGATCGCGCGAATGGACGGAGCGCACGTCGGTCTTGAGCGCCCCGCCGCGGTGCAGCTCACCGAGCAGGGCGGGGATGCCGCCGGCCCGGTGCACGTCCTCCATGTGGTACTTCACGCTGTTCGGCGCGACCTTGGCCAGGCACGGCACCCGGCGGGAGATCGCGTCGATGTCGGCCACGCTGAAGTCCAGCTCGGCCTCGCGGGCCGCGGCCAGCAGGTGCAGCACCGTGTTGGTCGAGCCGCCCATCGCCACGTCGAGGGCCACCGCGTTCTCGAAGGCCGACCGGCCGGCGATGCTGCGCGGCAGCACCGACTCGTCGTTCTTCTCGTAGTAGTCCTTGGCGATCTCGACGATCAGCTGGCCGGCCTGCTCGAAGAGCGCGCGGCGGGAGGCGTGCGTGGCCAGCGTCGAGCCGTTGCCGGGCAGCGCCAGGCCGATCGCCTCGGTCAGGCAGTTCATCGAGTTCGCGGTGAACATGCCGGAGCACGAGCCGCAGGTCGGGCAGGCCGAGCGCTCGATCGTGCCGAGCTGCTCGTCGGTCACGTTCTCGTTCGCCGAGGCGCTCATCGCGTCGATCAGGTCGAGTTTTTCGTGCACGATGCCCTCGATCGCGACCGTCTTGCCGGCCTCCATCGGGCCGCCGGAGACGAACACCGTGGGGATGTTGAGCCGCAGCGCGGCGATCAGCATGCCCGGCGTGATCTTGTCGCAGTTCGAGATGCAGACCAGGGCGTCGGCGCAGTGCGCGTTCACCATGTACTCGACCGCGTCGGCGATCAGCTCGCGGCTGGGCAGCGAGTAGAGCATGCCGCCGTGGCCCATCGCGATGCCGTCGTCCACCGCGATCGTGTTGAACTCGCGCCCGACGCCGCCGGCCGCGGCCACCGCGTCGGCGACGATGCCGCCCAGGTCTTTCAGGTGCACATGCCCCGGTACGAACTGCGTATAGCTGTTGGCAATGGCCACGATGGGCTTGCCGAAGTCGTCGTCGGTCATCCCGGTAGCGCGCCACAGGGCACGCGCGCCGGCCATGGTCCGACCGTGGGTCGAGGTCCGGGAGCGCAGGTCAGGCATCCCCTCATAGTGCCACCGCGGCAAGGGCATGCGGCCACCGCCGTCCACAGCTCGGGATATCGCGGGCTTTCGGGGGTGCCCAATTCCATCGACATCCGGCACAGTGTTCCCGTGCAATCACCGTCCGGCGTGGAGCTGGCCGGGACCGTGGGCCTGCTGCTCGCCGTCCCGGCGGTCGCCCTGCTGGGCAATTCCGGCCGCCGGCACACCGGCGCGGCCCGCCGGGCGCATCTCATTCTCGCCCTGGGCGGCGCGGTGGCCACCGCCGCGGCGCTCGCCGGCGCGCTGAGCGCGATGCTCAGCGACGCCCCGCCGCCCCGGCTCCACCTGGGCTCGGCGGTGGCGATCGGCGCCGCGATCGGCATTCTCGCCCTCCTCGTCGGCACGGCGATGCTGCCGGGCGCGGCGGAGAGCCCGGGCGCGGCCGTCCGCCACCTGCTCGACGGCCTGGTGATCGCGGCCGCCATCTGGTTCGTCGGCTGGGCGCTGCTCGCCGAGCCCACCCACCTCCTCGGCGACGCCACCCCGATGGCCTGCCCGTCGCTGTTGATCCCGACCGGCCTGCTGGTCATCTCGCTCGGCCTCACCGTCGTGCTGGCGCTGCACGCGCACCGGCCCCGGCTGACCACGGTCCGGGTGGCCACCGGCGTGACCCTGGTGGCCGCGGCCACGGTCGCCCTGGCCGGCGGCATCTGCCAGGGCCGCGACCAGTGGCAGCTGTCCGGCTCGCTGCTGTTGCCGGCCGGGCTGTCCCTGATCGCGCACGCGGTGAAGGCGGCCGACCAGCCGGTCGAGGTGGTCGGCGACCTGAGCGAGCGCGGCACGGCGTACGCGGTGGTGCCGATGGTCGCGATGGTCGGCGCGCTCGGCTTCCACCTGGCCCAGGGCGGGTCGTTCGGCCTCTACGCCTTCCTCGGCGTCAGCGTCGAGGGCTTCGCGCTGGTCGGCCGGCAGTATCTGGCGCTCGGCGACGTCCGGCGGTACACGCTGCGGCTGCGCCAGAGCGAGGCGCACTTCCGCGAGCTGGCGCACACCGACCCGCTGACCGGCCTGGCCAACCGGCGCGGCCTGCAGCGGGCGCTGCGCGCGTGCGAGTGCCCGGACGAGCCGCTGGTGCTGGTCGGCATCGACCTGGACGGCTTCAAGACGGTCAACGACATGCGCGGGCACGACGTCGGTGACGCGGTGCTGGCCGAGGTGGGCGAGCGACTGCGCCGCAACCTGCTGGACGGCGACGTGGCGGCCCGGCTGGGCGGCGACGAGTTCGCGGTGCTCATGCACGGAACGGCCGATGAGGCGATGCTCACGGCGCACCGGCTGCTGGCGGTGCTGGGCGAGCCGTACGAGGTCGATGGTGGTTCGGTCTTTCTCTCGGCCAGCCTGGGCGTGGCCGACACCGGCGAGCTGATCCGGGACGCCGACCTGGCCCTGCGGTACGCCAAGCAGCGCGGGAAGAACCGCGTCGAGCGCTACCAGGCGCGGTACGACGAGCTGCTGCGCCGCCGCGGCACGCTGGAGAGCGAGCTGCGCCACGCGATCGACCGCGACCAGCTGCGCCTGGTGTTCCAGCCGGTGGTCGCGCTGCCCTCGATGCGGCCGGTCGGCGCCGAGGCCCTGCTGCGCTGGCACCACCCGACCCTCGGTGCGGTCCGGCCGGACGAGTTCATCCCGGTCGCGGAGGAGTCCGGCCTGATCAACCGGATCGGCTCGTGGGTGCTCGCCCAGGCCGTCGCCCAGCTCGCCGACTGGCTGGCCAAGGGGCACGACGTCTGGGTGTCGGTCAACCTCTCGCCCAAGGAGCTGCACGCCGCCGACTACGCCGGCCAGGTCGCCGACGTGCTGGCCGAGCACGGCGTGCCGCCGCAGCGGCTGGTGCTCGAGGTGACCGAGCACGCCGTGGCCACCGACTTGGAGGAACTGGTCAGCCGGCTGGCCGCGCTGCGCGCCACCGGCGTCCGGGTGGCGCTGGACGACTTCGGCGCCGGCTACTCGTCGCTCGGGCAGTTGCGGACGCTCCCGGTCGACATCCTCAAGATCGACCATGCCCTGGTGGCCGAGCCGGAGTCGCGCACCGGCACGGCGGCGCCGCTGGTCGACGTGGTCGTCCGCCTCGGGCACCGGCTCGGGCTGGAGGTGCTGGCCGAGGGCATCGGCACCCCGGCGCAGCGGACGGCCGTCGAGGAGGCGGGCTGCCGGCTCGGGCAGGGCTCGCTGTTCGGCTGGGGCGTCCCGGCCGAGCATCTCGAGGCCCAGCTGCACAGCCTGCGCACCGGCATCCGGCCGGCCCCGATCCCACGGAACGATCCACCGAAGGGCGCCACGGCGCGCAGCCAGGTGGTCACCCTCGGACCGGGAATGAAGCAGCTCAGGGCGGTGCTGCCGACGGATCCCGCGTTCGGGGCACTCGTCGGTGATCAAAATGTGGGATCAGTTGACTCGCCGAGTGAGATGGGGCAACCTTAGGGCCATGTGCTTCGCGTCCCGAGTACTTATGTGAGCGCACCCGCCGATCATGGCGAGTGCGCTAGGTCCCGTGCTTCACAGCACTTGGGGCCTTTTTTGTTGCTCAAGTACCGGTACGACCATCCCGAGAAGGTTCGATAAGCCATGACGAGACCCACTCCCGAGACTCTCGCCCACCGAGCCAATCCGGCCACCGTCGCGGCCGCTGCCGCGCCGGCCGTAGCTTCCCCGGTGCCCACCTCCGGCGCCGGCGCTCTCGTTCGGTCGCTCGAGGCGCTCGGGGTCGAGGTCGCGTTCGGCATTCCGGGCGGGGCGATCCTGCCGGCGTACGACCCGCTCTACGACTCGAAGGTGCGGCACATCCTGGTCCGCCACGAGCAGGGCGCCGGGCACGCCGCGACCGGCTACGCGCAGGCCACCGGCAAGGTCGGCGTCTGCATCGCGACCAGCGGACCGGGCGCGACCAACCTGGTCACGCCGATCGCCGACGCGTACATGGACTCGGTGCCGATCGTCGCGATCACCGGCCAGGTGGCCCGGCCCGCGATCGGCACGGACGCCTTCCAGGAGGCGGACATCCAGGGCATCACGCTGCCGATCACCAAGCACAACTTCCTCGTGCAGAACGCCGAGGAGCTGCCGCGGATCCTGGCCGAGGCGTTCCACCTGGCGGCCACCGGCCGGCCCGGCCCGGTCCTGGTCGACATCCCGAAGGACGTGCTGCAGGCGCCGACCACGTTCGCCTGGCCGCCCACCCTCGACCTGCCCGGCTACCGGCCCACCCTGCACCCGCACGGCAAGCAGATTCGCGAGGCCGCCCGGCTGATCGCCCAGGCCCGCCGCCCGATCCTGTACGTCGGCGGCGGCGTGCTCAAGGCCGGCGCCACCGACGGGCTGCGCAAGCTGGCCGAGCTCACCGGCATCCCGGTGGTCACCACGCTGATGGCGCTGGGCGCCTTCCCCGACTCGCACCCGCAGCACCTGGGCATGCCCGGCATGCACGGCACGGTCCCGGCGGTCTACGCGCTGCAGAAGTCCGACCTGCTGATCACCCTGGGCGCCCGGTTCGACGACCGGGTCACCGGCAAGCTCGACTCGTTCGCCCCGGACGCCAAGGTCGTGCACGCCGACATCGACCCGGCCGAGATCGGCAAGAACCGGCACGCCGACGTCCCGATCGTGGGCGACGCCCGGCACGTGATCGACGAGCTGATCGCGGCGGTCTCGGCCACGGCCGGCGGCGCCGCCCAGTACGAGTCGTGGTGGGCCACGCTGAACGAGCTCCGCGAGCGCTACCCGCTGGGCTACGAGGAGCCGACCGACGGCTCGCTCGCCCCGCAGTACGTGATCGAGCGGATCGGCGAGCTGGTCGGCCCGGACGCGATTTACGTGGCCGGCGTTGGGCAGCACCAGATGTGGGCCTCCCAGTTCATCAAGTACGAGAAGCCGGGCACCTGGCTGAACTCGGGCGGCGCCGGCACGATGGGCTACGCCGTGCCGGCCGCGATGGGCGCCAAGGTGGGCCGCCCGGACACCGCGGTGTGGGCGATCGACGGCGACGGCTGCTTCCAGATGACCAACCAGGAGCTGGCCACCTGCGCTCTGGAGGGCATCCCGGTCAAGATCGCCGTGATCAACAACGGCAACCTCGGCATGGTCCGGCAGTGGCAGACGCTGTTCTACGACGGCCGCTACTCCAACACCGAGCTGGGCACGCACAAGCACCGCATCCCCGACTTCGTGAAGCTGGCCGAGGCGCTCGGCTGCATCGGGCTGCGCTGCGAGTCGAAGGCCGACGTCGACAAGATCATCCAGCAGGCCATGGAGATCAACGACGCGCCCGTGGTCATCGACTTCACGGTCGGCAAGGACGCCATGGTCTGGCCGATGGTCGCGGCCGGCACCAGCAACGATGAGATCATGTTCGCCCGGGACGTGCGCCCCAGCTTCGACGAGGACGACCTGTAACCATGAACAAGCACACCCTGTCCGTGCTGGTCGAGAACAAGCCCGGCGTGCTCGCCCGGGTGAGCGGGCTCTTCTCCCGGCGCAGCTTCAACATCGACTCCCTGGCGGTGGGCGAGACGGAGAACCCGGACGTCTCCCGCATCACGATCGTGGTCAACGCCGACTCCTCACCCCTGGAGCAGGTGACCAAGCAGCTCAACAAGCTGGTGAACGTCCTCAAGATCGTCGAGCTGGACCCGCAGCAGTCGGTCCAGCGGGAGCTTCTGCTGGTCAAGGTGCGCGCCGATCGTGCGCAGCGAAGCCAGGTCCTCGAGACGGTCGAGCTGTTCCGGGCGAAGGTGATCGACGTCGCGCCGGACACCCTCACCATCGAGGCGACGGGTAACCCCGACAAACTGGACGCGTTGCTGCGCGACCTCGAGCCGTACGGCATCAAGGAGATGGTGCAGTCGGGCCTGGTGGCCATCGGCCGCGGCTCCCGCTCCATCACGACCGGCCCGGCGCTCCGCGCCGCCTAATCAGAGCCCGAAAGCCCATCCGACCACCCCACCGCCGCCCTTATCCGGACTAAAGACTCAAGGATCCAAAATGACCGCGGAAGTTTTCTACGACGACGACGCCGACCTGTCGATCATTCAGGGCAAGAAGGTCGCCGTGATCGGATTCGGCAGCCAGGGCCACGCCCACTCGCTGTCGCTGCGCGACTCGGGCGTCGAGGTGGTGGTCGGCCTGCAGGAGGGCTCGAAGAGCCGGGCCAAGGCCGAGGAGCAGGGCCTCGAGGTCAAGACCCCGGCCGAGGCGTCCGCCTGGGCCGACGTGATCATGGTGCTCGCGCCGGACACCGCGCAGCGCAAGATCTACGCCGAGTCGATCGCCCCGCACCTGACCGCCGGCAAGGCGCTGTTCTTCGGGCACGGCCTCAACATCCGGTTCGAGCTGATCAAGCCGCCGGCCGACGTGACCGTCGCGATGGTCGCCCCCAAGGGCCCCGGCCACCTGGTGCGCCGCCAGTACGTCGACGGCAAGGGCGTGCCCTGCCTGGTCGCTGTCGAGCAGGACCCGACCGGCGAGGGCCTCGCGCTCGCGCTCTCCTACGCGAAGGCGATCGGCGGCGCCCGCGCGGGCGTCATCAAGACCACCTTCAAGGAGGAGACCGAGACCGACCTCTTCGGCGAGCAGGCGGTTCTCTGCGGCGGCACCGCGGCGCTGGTGCAGACCGGCTTCGAGGTGCTCACCGAGGCCGGCTACGCGCCCGAGATCGCGTACTTCGAGTGCCTGCACGAGCTCAAGCTGATCGTCGACCTGATGTACGAGGGCGGCATCTCCCGGATGCGCTACAGCATCTCGGACACCGCCGAGTTCGGCGACTACGTCAGCGGCCCGCGGGTGATCACCCAGGAGACCAAGGCGGAGATGAAGCGGATCCTCGCCGACATCCAGTCCGGCGAGTTCACCCGCCAGCTGATCGAGGACGACGACAACGGCCGCCCGCTGCTGACCAAGTACCGCGAGCAGGGCGCCAACCACCCGATCGAGGTCACCGGCCGCAAGCTCCGCGGGATGATGAGCTGGGTCGACCGCCCGATCACCGAAACCGCATAGCTGGCTGGCTCCGCTTCGCTCCGCGGGCGATCGCCCCTTCGGGGCTGATGAGGAGCCAGGCGGTTTCCCGGCGCCGCAAACCCCGCGACGCCGGAAAACCGACTGTCTCCTCATCGGCGGGGCGATCGCGGAGTCCACGGCGTGCCGTAGGTTGCCGCCCGGTTTCGCCCGCTATGTCGGATGAAACCGGGCGTCGTCGTTAAACGGAAACGTCCACGTTACGTCCCGCTTACCTGCTTGGCGCCGAAATAGAATTGTGTGCCATTCAGGTACTGGAAGGTGGTCTTCGGCGGGTATCTTCGGCCGCATGCGACTGGCTGATTCTTTCCGGAGTGAGCGCTTCGGCGCTGTCCGGATTCATGAGCTGCAGCGGGTCATCGAGTTGGACTCGGGCATGTCGGCGGGGGCTGGCAGTCGTATTGTGGCTCCCGACGAGTTACACGCGGTCGAATCGCAAATGGTAATCGTCGTGCCCTGCATGAATGAGGCACGCGGCGTGATCGAGGGAGTGCTCTCCGGCATTCCCCACGATTGCCTCATTGTTCTGGTGTCGAACAGCGACCGGGCCCCGGTCGACCGATACGAGATCGAGGCGCAGACCGTCGAGCAGTTCTGCCGGCTCGCCGGCCGCTCGGCGATCACCGTCCACCAGCGCGACCCCGGCGTGGCCGGCGCGTTCAAGGCGGCCGGGATGTCCGAGCTGATCGACGACGGCGGGCTGGTCCGGTCCGGCAAGGGCGAGGCCATGCTGATCGGGATGGCCCTGGCCGCGATGACCGGCCGCCGCCACCTGGGCTACGTGGATGCGGACAACTACGTGCCCGGCTCGGTCCACGAGTACTGCAAGGTCTACGCCGCCGGGCTGCACCTGGCCGATTCGCCGTACGCGATGGTCCGGATCTCCTGGCACTCCAAGCCCAAGCTGCGCGACGGCCGGCTGTTCTTCAGCCGCCGCGGCCGCAGCTCGGAGATCACCAACGAGTGGCTGAACCGCTTCCTCGCCGAGTATTCCGGCTTCGGCACCGAGGTGATCGCGACCGGCAACGCGGGCGAGCACGCGATGACCCTCGACCTTGGCCTCAAGCTGCGGCTGGCCGGCGGGTTCGCGGTCGAGCCGTACGAGTATCTCGATCTGTTCGAGCAGTTCGGCGGCGTGCTGGAAAGCACCAGCGCGGACGTGATGGCCAACTCGGTCCCGGTCCTGCAGATCGAGACCCGCAACCCGCACTTCCACGACAACAAGGGCGAGGAGCACGTCCAGGGCATGCGCATGCAGGCCCTCAACGTCCTCTACCACTCGCCGGTGACCCTGCCGTCGGTCCGCCAGGCGATCGTCGACTTCATGGTCGAGCAGGGCGCCCTCGGCATCGGCCAGGAGCCGCCGAAGGAACGCCTCTACCCGCCCGTCGGCACGCTCGACCTGGACCTGCTCTACGACGCGCTGGACGCCGAGGCCCTCAGCTTCCGCCAGCCGGACGGGCGGGTCGCCGCGGGCCTGTCGGCAGCCCCGCCGATCGACCGAGCCGCCATCCCCCGCCGCGTCGCATAGTTCGGTCGCGCTGCGTTGCCGAGGTCGTGGTCCGGCTGGGCGTTTCTCTTCAGCAGCTCCGATCGTACGAGCGTCGGACAGGTCCCCGGCGTGCCTGGGCCGCGAGCCGCAACAACAGCCCCGACTCCGGCCGCCGGGCGGGCCCGGCCCAAGACCTCTAGATGTGACGCCGATCACATAGATATGCCATGACGGCGGACTCGGCGGGCACGATACGAGGGCCGCGACACGGATGGAGGCGCATTGACTCCCGTCGTTCTGATCGCCGAGGAACTCGCTCCGTCCGCCATTGATGTGCTTGCGTTCGACTTCGACGTGCGCAACGTCGACGGCACCGATCGGCCGGCCCTGCTCGCCGCCGTCGCCGAGGCGGATGCGCTGATCGTGCGCAGCGCCACCCGGGTCGACGCCGAGGTGATCGCGGCCGGCGGCTCGCTCAAGGTGATCGCCCGGGCCGGCGTCGGGCTGGACAACGTCGACGTGCCGAGCGCCACCGCGCGCGGCGTCATGGTGGTCAACGCGCCGACCAGCAACATCGTTTCGGCCGCCGAGCAGGCGATCGCGCTGCTGTTGTCGACCGCCCGGCACACCGCCACCGCCAACGCGTCGCTCAAGAGCGGGCAGTGGAAGCGGTCCCGCTACACCGGCGTCGAGCTGCAGGGCAAGACCGTGGGCGTGGTCGGGCTGGGCCGGATCGGGGTGCTGTTCGCGCAGCGGATGGCGTCGTTCGGCACCCGGCTGATCGCGTACGACCCGTACGTCCAGCCGGCTCGGGCCGCCCAGCTCGGGGTGCGCCTGGTCGGGCTCGAGGAGCTGCTGCGGGAGAGCGACTTCATCTCGGTGCACCTGCCGCGTACGCCGGAGACCTTCGGGCTGATCGGCGAGAAGGAGCTCGCCCTGGTCAAGCCCGGCGTCCGGATCGTGAACGCGGCGCGCGGCGGGCTGGTCGACGAGCAGGCGCTGGCCGTCGCGCTGCGCGAGGGCCGGGTGGCCGGGGCCGGGCTGGACGTGTTCGTCACCGAGCCGGTCACCGAGTCGCCGCTGTTCGGCTTCGACAACGTCGTGGTCACCCCGCACCTGGGCGCCTCGACCGTGGAGGCGCAGGACAAGGCCGGCCTCGCGGTGGCCCGCAGCGTCAAGCTCGCGTTGCAGGGCGAGTTCGTGCCGGACGCGGTGAACGTGCAGGCCGGTGGGGTGGTGGACGAGGACGTACGCCCCTTGCTCGCGCTCGCCGAGAAGCTCGGCCGGGTGTTCACGGCGGTGGCCGGGGGCGTGGCCGCGAACGTGGCGGTCGAGGTGCGCGGCGAGATCGTCACGCACGACGTGAAGGTGCTCAAGCTGGCCGCCACCAAGGGCCTGTTCGCCTCGGTGGTCGACGAGCGGGTCACCTACGTCAACGCCCCGCAGCTGGCCGCCGACCGCGGCGTCGAGGTGGAGCTGCTGGTCAGCGACGAGCCGGCGGAACATCAAAACCTGGTTACCGTACGCGGCGCGCTGCCCGACGGCCGCACGGTGAGCGTCGCGGGCACCCTCACGCTGACCGCCACCCGCGAGATCAGCAAGCTCACCGGCGTCGACGACTTCGATCTGGACCTGACCGCGGACGGGGTGCTGCTGTTCTTCCGCTACCTCGACCGGCCCGGCGTGATCGGCGCGATCGGCACCCTGCTCGGCGAGGCGGGCGTCAACATCGCCGCCATGCAGGTGGCCCGCCGCGAGTATCACGGCGAGGCGCTGATGACGCTGACCGTCGACTCCTCGATCGACGCCGAGCTGCTGACCACGGTGGCCGAGCAGATCGGCTCGTCCCGCGGCAGCGTGGTCGACCTGCGCGCCTTCTGAGCAAAGGCGCTCGCTGAGCAAAGGCGCTAGCGCACCCGGGCGGGTGGCGGATAGACCGTCCCGTCCTGCAGGTCGAGCAGGTCCAGATTCAGCTCGCCGGCCAGCCGCTCGATCGTCTCGAGCACCACATCCGGGCAGTCGTCCTGCAGCCGCATCTCGATGTGGTCGGCGGCGGCGTGCAGCGGGGCCACCGCCCACGGCGAGCCGGCCGCCGAGGCGCGCGGGCCGCGATCCGGGTAATCGCTGGTCAGGGCGTCATAGAAGGCGACGACACGGGGGTCGGCCGGGCGCTGCGGGTGCTCTCCGCGCGCACAGCGCGCATTGGCGGCCCGCACGGCGTCCGGCGGGTCCGTTTTGTCCATCGCCCACACCACTAGGTCGAAACTCACCGGCGCATGGTGCCATCACCGAGCACGACACGCGGGAAGCGGCGCGACGACACGCGGGGGATGCGTCTTGCGCGTCATTAGTCCGCATCGCTAGCGTTGTCCCTGCCGCACGGCCCGCCGGTGGGTTCGTCTTCGGGTGACGCGTCCACCGCCGCGAGCCGGTCGGCTGTGTGTATCCGGCGGGACCGAGCCACGCGTACTCGTCGCATCAGCCCCCGCACCGTTTGCCGCGGTGCGGGGGCTGATTTCGCTCACCTGGTGGGACTCACCGCCCGAAGATCGGGACGCGCGGCTAGCCTGGTCGGGTCTTCTAGGTGAGGGAGCAGGACGTGAGCGTGGCGCGGATCGCGGTGGTGGCCGGCGACGGCATCGGGACCGAGGTGACCGCGCAGGCGCGGAAGGTGATCGAGGCCGTGCTGCCCGGCACCGAGTTCAACGACTACGACCTGGGCGCCCGCTTCTACAACCGCACCGGCGAGGTCCTCCCGCAGGCGATCGAGGACGAGTTGGCCCGGCACGACGCCATCCTGCTCGGCGCGATCGGCGACCCGAGCGTGCCGCCGGGCGTCCTCGAGCGGGGCCTGCTGCTCAAGCTGCGCTTCGACTTCGACCAGTATGTGAACCTGCGCCCCTCCAAGCTCTGGCCCGGCACCACCAGCCCGCTGGCCGGCGTGAAGCCCGGCGAGATCGACATGGTCGTGGTCCGCGAGGGCACCGAGGGTCTCTACGTCGGCGCCGGCGGTGTCCTGCACAAGGACACCCCCGCCGAGATCGCCACCGAGGAGAGCCTGAACACCCGGCACGGCGTCGAGCGGGTCGTGCGGGACGCGTTCGCCCGCGCCCAGCGCCGCGACCGGCGGCACCTCACCCTCGTGCACAAGACCAACGTCCTGACCAAGGCCGGCAGCCTCTGGGCGCGCACGTTCGCCGCCGTCGCCGCCGAGTTCCCCGAGGTCACCACGGAGTACCAGCACGTCGACGCGGCCTGCATGTTCATGGTCAGCAACCCGCAGCGGTACGACGTGATCGTGACCGACAACCTCTTCGGTGACATCATCACCGACATCGCCGCGGCCGTGACCGGCGGCATCGGCATGGCGGCCAGCGGCTCCGTCAACCCGGAGCGCAAGTACCCGTCGACCTTCGAGCCGGTGCACGGCTCCGCGCCGGACATCGCCGGCCAGGGCATCGCCGACCCGGCCGCGGCCATCCTGTCGGCTTCGCTGCTGCTCGAGCACCTGGGCCACCACGACGAGGGCCGCCGAGTATCCGAGGCGGTCGCCGCCGAGGTCGCGTCCCGCACCGCGGGGGCCCCGCTGCGTACCGCCGAGGTCGGCGACCGGGTGGCCGCCGCGCTCTGACCCTACTGTCGGGTCACTTCACCCCCGTTGTCTTAACGGGCGTTCGGGGTATCTTCGTGGCACTGCAGCTGAAGCGTGCCCTCATTCTTTCCAGATAGGCAGGTCTATTCGCCATGAGTGGTGGTGACAACCTCGACTTCGAGATCCGTCCGAACCCGGCGCCGGTGAGCCTGGCCGAGCGCGATGCGCTGCTGGTCAACCCCGGTTTCGGCCGCGTCTTCACCGACCACATGGTCACGGTGCGGTATGCGGAGGGCAAGGGCTGGTATGACGCCCGGGTGGAGGCCCGAGCGCCGATCTCGATCGACCCGGCCTCCGCGGTGCTGCATTACGCGCAGGAGATCTTCGAGGGGCTCAAGGCGTACAAGATGGCCGACGGCGGCGTCGCCATGTTCCGGCCGGACGCCAACGCGGCACGGTTCGCCCAGTCGGCGCAGCGGATGGCGATGCCCGCGCTCCCGCAGGCGGCCTTCCTCCAGTCGCTGCGCGAGATCATCCGGATCGACCGGGACTGGATCCCGCAGAGCGAGGAGGGCAGCCTCTACCTGCGGCCGTTCGCGTACGCGAGCGAGGTCTTCCTCGGTGTGCGCCCGTCCCTCGAGTACCTGTACCTGGTGATCGCCTCGCCGGTCGGCGCCTACTTCTCCGGCGGCGTCAAGCCGGTGTCGGTGTGGGTCAGCCCCGACTACACCCGCGCGGCGCCCGGCGGCACCGGCGCGGCCAAGTGCGGCGGCAACTACGCGGCCGGCTTGTCGGCGCAGGCCGAGGCCATCGAGAACGGCTGCGACCAGGTCGTCTACCTCGACGCGGTGCAGCGGAAGTACATCGACGAGCTCGGCGGCATGAACGTATTCTTCGTGCTCGACGACGGCAGCCTGGCCACCCCGCCGCTGAGCGGCACGATCCTGCCCGGCATCACCCGCGACTCGGTGATCCAGCTCGCCTACCGGGCCGGCCGCCAGGTGGTCGAGCGCCCGGTGAGCATGGACGAGTGGCGCGAGGGCGCCGCGTCCGGCCGCATCCGCGAGGCCTTCGCCTGCGGCACCGCCGCCGTGATCACGCCGATCGGCACGGTCAAGTCGCCGGACTTCGAGTTCACCGTCGCCGACGGCGGCTCGGGCGAGGTCACCATGGGCCTGCGCAAGGAACTGGTCGACATCCAGCGCGGCCGGGCCGCGGATCCGTTCGGCTGGGTGCACCGCGTCTTCTAGTCCGTCAGGAGGTGGGCCCTCATCGACGCGACCTCGTCGTCGGTGAGGCCGATCTCGCGGACGTAGTCCTCGATCGACCCGTGCAGCGCGCGCAGGTCGTCGAGGAACAACAGCATCGCGCCGGGCGGCGAGTCGAACATGTGCTCGTTGCCGTTGACCGCTTCCGGGTTCACCTTCAGCAGGTAGTCGGTCAGCCGTCGCATCGCCGCGGTGGTCAGCGCATAGTCGGCGGCGATGTCCTCGTCGGACACCCCGAGCAGGGCCAGCGCCAGCGCGCACACCGTGCCCGTGCGGTCCTTGCCGGCCATGCAATGCACGATCACCGGGGCCCGGCGCGGGTCGGCGATCACCTGCAGCGAGGTGCGCAGCGCCGCCCGGCCGTCCTCGGCGAAGTTCAGGTAGCGGTCGGCCAGCCACCGCTCCTGGTTCTCGAGCAGGGGCTGCTCGATCGTCTCCCAGTCGATGTGGTTGAGCACCAGGTGGTGGTAGTCCAGGCCGTAGCGCTCGGGCACCCGGCCGAACTTCTCGACCTCCAGCGGGCGCCGCAGGTCGATCACCGTACGTACGCCCAGCTGGGCAAACGCCATCTCGTCCGCGTCGCCGAGCCGGTGCAGCGCGTCCGAGCGGAACAGTCGTCGCCAGCGCACCGTGCGGCCGTCGAGACCGGTGTATCCGCCGACGTCGCGGAAGTTGTAGGTAGCGGAGAAACCGAGGTTGCGGGGGTATGAGTCGGTCACCACACCCCTGAACCTAGTCTCGATAGGTGGAACAAGGCTTCCTACGAAGGCCGTTAGTGGCATGCTTCATTCCGTGACCCGTCTCGTGCTCATTATTGGCACCTAGCGCGCCGGCTGACTCCTCGCCGACGCGCAGACCTCCCGCATCCGCGGGGGGTCTTTTTGTTGGGCCACCACATCCTCGGAAGGGAAACGACTCCCATGGAGTACCAGGTCTTCGACACGACCCTGCGAGACGGCGGGCAGCGCGAGGGCATCAGCTACTCGGTCGCCGACAAGCTGGCGGTCGCGCGCCTGCTCGACGAGTTCGGCGTGGGCTTCATCGAGGGCGGCTGGCCCGGCGCCATGCCCAAGGACACCGAGTTCTTCGAACGGGCCAAGACCGAGCTCGACCTCAGGAACGCGCTGCTCGTCGCGTTCGGCGCGACCCGCAAGGCCGGCGTCGACGTGGCGAAGGACCCGCAGGTGCAGGCCCTGCTGGACGCCGGGACCCCGGTGGTCTGCCTGGTCGCCAAGTCGGACATCCGGCACGTCGAGCGGGCGCTGCGCACCACCGGCGAGGAGAACCTCGCGATGGTCCGGGACACCGTGGCGTACTTCGTCGAGAACGGCCGCCGGGTCTTCCTCGACTGCGAGCACTTCTTCGACGGCTTCCGCTACGACCCCGCGTACACGGCGAGCGTGGTGCGGGCCGCCTTCGAGGGCGGCGCCGAGCGGGTCGTCATGTGCGACACCAACGGCGGCATGCTCCCGTCGATGGTCACCAAGGCCATCCAGGAGGTGACCGAGCGGACCGGCGTGACCGCCGACCGGCTCGGCATCCACTGCCAGAACGACACCTCCTGCGCGGTCGCGAACACGATCGCCGCGGTCGAGGCGGGCGTGAAGCATTTCCAGTGCACCGCGAACGGGTACGGCGAGCGCCCCGGCAACGCCGACCTGTTCGCCACGGTCAGCAACGTCCAGCTCAAGCTTGGGCTCCAGGTCCTACCGGACGGGTGCCTCGAGAAGGCGACGCGGGTCTCCACCGCGCTCGCCGAGATCGCCAACATCGCCCCCGACACCCACCAGGCCTACGTCGGGGCCGCGGCTTTCGCTCACAAGGCGGGGTTGCACGCGAGCGCGATCAAGGTGGATCCGCTGCTCTACAACCACGTCGACCCGTCGGTGGTAGGCAACGACATGCGGATCCTGGTGACGGAGATGGCCGGCCGGGCCAGCATCGAGCTCAAGAGCAGGGAGCTCGGGCTGGACCTGGCCGGCCACCCGGACGAACTCTCCACGATCACCCAAAAGGTCAAGGACCTCGAGGCGGCCGGCTGGTCGTTCGAGGCCGCCGACGCCTCGTTCGAGCTGCTGGTGCGCGGCGAGTTGCCGGGTCGGGCGTACGCCCGGCCGTTCGCCCTCGAGTCGTACCGGGTGCTGGTCGAGCACCGCGAGGACGGCGCGGTGGTCTCCGAGGCGACCGTGAAGGTACGCGTCCGCGGCGAGCGGGTGATCGCCACCGCCGAGGGCGTCGGCCCGGTCAACGCGCTCGACGAGGCGCTGCGGGTGGCATTGACCCAGCACTACCCGCAGCTCAAGACCGTCGAGCTGACCGACTACAAGGTGCGCATCCTGGAGGGCAGCCACGGCACCAACGCGGTCACCCGGGTGCTGCTGGAGACCGGCGACCACGAGCGCGAGTGGACCACGGTGGGCGTGCACGAGAACATCGTCGAGGCCAGCTGGGTCGCGCTGGTCGACGCCCTGACCTATGGCCTGGCCCGCACGTCCACGCCCGCCTGAGACTCGGCCGAGGCGGAGGCGATCAGCGCGATCGCCTCCGCCGCCGGCATCACCGGCAACTGACGTCCGTCGCGCAGGCGAAGAGCGATCAGGCCGTCCGCCGCCTCACGCTTGCCGACGATTCCCGCGTACGGGATCTTCCGGTCGGCGGCCGCACGAATGCGTGCCCCGATCGACCCGTCGTGGTGGACCTCCGCGCGCAGCCCCGCCTCGATCGCCCGGTCCCGCACGGCGCCCGCGGCCGCCGCCTGGTCGTCGGAGATCGGCAACACGTCCAGCTGCACCGGCGCGTACCAGAGCGGAAACGCCCCGCCGTGCAGCTCGATGAGATGCCCGAAGAGCCGCTCCATCGACCCGGCCAGGCTGCGGTGCACCATCACCGGCCGCTCCCGCTCGCCCGCGGCGTTCCGGAACGACAGGTCGAACTGCGCCGGCATGTGGAAGTCGATCTGGATGGTGGACAGGCTCCACTCCCGCCCGGCCGCATCCTCGATCTGGATGTCGATCTTCGGGCCGTAGAAGGCTGCCTCACCTTCCACCTCTTCATACGAAATTTCGGACAAATCCAGTGCAGACCGCAGCAGCGCCGACGCCCGCTCCCACATGTCGTCGTTTCCCGCGTATTTTCCGCCGTCGCCCCGCAGCGAGAGCCGGACCGACGAGGGCTCCATGCCGAGTGCCCGATGGGCGACCCGCATCAGCCGCAACACCCCGGCCACCTCGGAGCCGACCTGGTCCAGGGCGCAGAAGATGTGCGAGTCGTTGAGCTGGATCGAGCGCACCCGGGACAGGCCGCCCAGCACGCCCGACCGCTCGGCCCGGTACATCGGCCCCAGCTCGGCGATCCGCAGCGGCAGGTCGCGATAGGACCGCTGCCGGGCCTTGAAGATCAGCGCGTGGTGCGGGCACAGGCTCGGCCGCAGCACCAGTTCGTCGCCGCCGAGCGCCATCGGCGGGAACATGTCGTCGGCGAAGTTCTTCCAGTGCCCGGACAACTCGTACATCTGCTTCTTGCCCAGGGCGGGGGAGTAGACGTGCTGGTAGCCGGCGCGCCGCTCCAGCTCGTAGAGGAACGACTCCACCTCGTGGCGGGCCGCCGCGCCGGCCGGCAGCCAGAACGGCAGGCCGGCGCCGATCAGCGGGTCGGAGTCGAAGAGGTCGAGCTCGCGCCCGAGCTTGCGATGGTCGACGTGCACGTTTTCGGCTTGCATGGCGGGGTCTCCTTGATCAACGCAGGCGAGACCCCAAGCCCCGGGCATCTCGCCCGGGGTCGTGTGCACTAGGTCAGCAACGCCGGGACTTCTCCGGCGTCGTCGTGATCGACCAGCACAGCATCATGCCGCCGATGATAGGGCCGCCATGGCGGCCCCGCAGCCGATTTACTCGTCGTCGGCCAGCCGCTGGAACAGGATGTGGTCCCGCCACTCGCCGTCGATCTTCAGGTAGCGCGGCGCCAGCCCGTACTGGCGGAACCCGTTGCGCCGCAGCACCCGCTGGGACGCGGCGTTGTGCACCATCGTGCCCGCCTCGACCCGGTGCAGGCCCAGCTCGTCGAAGGCGATCCGCAGGATCCGGGCCAGCGCCGCGGAGGCCACGCCGCGCCCGTTCGCCGACTCGGCCACCCAGTAGCCGACGCTCGCCGACTGGAACGGGCCGCGGGTGATGCCGCTGAGGGTGATCCGGCCGACGATCCGGCCCCCGTCGACGATCACGTGCGGGAAGGTCAGCCCGGCCGCGGTCGTCCGCAGCACGTCCTCCAGATAGGTGCGCTGGCCCTCGGCGGTGTAGAACTCCTCCGGCCGGAACGGCTCGTAGGGGGCGAGGAACTCGCGGTTCGCGGCGAGCACGGCGGCCAGTTCGGGTGCGTCGCTCGTGGCGACGAGGCGGGTGGTCACGACGGTGGGGGTGGTCACGACAGCCATCATGCCTTCGGCACGATCAACTCCGCGACGATGGCCCGGTGGTCGCTCCGCGGGATCCGATGCACGCTCATCTGCCGTACGCCGATCCGCCGGTCGACGAGCACGTGGTCGATGGTGACCCCGGGGATGCCCGGGTGCTCCGCGTACGGCCAGGTCGGCACCAGGCCCTGCCCGGTGGCCGCCCCGGCGTCCCGGTAGCCGGTGGCGATCAGCTGCCGCAGCGGCGCGTGGTCGAGCGTCGAATTGAAGTCGCCCAGCAGGATCCGGGGAGTGCCGCCCGGGTCGGCCGCCGGCTCGGCGGCCAGGTCCCGCCGCCAGTCGCCGTTGGCCTTCGGCGCCCACGGTGCCATCGGATGCGCCGACTCGACCAGCAGCGTCCCCGCGCCGGGCGGCTCGATCACCCCGTACGCCTGCTGGAAGCCACCCTGATTGCGCTGGCTTCCCGCCTGGCGCAGGGGAAATCGGGTGTAGAGGCCGGAGCCCGGCGAGCCCGGCTCGTCGGCCAGCGACGCATACGGCAACAGGTCGCCGAGACCGGCCTTGGCCAGCGCGTCCTTGGCGTCCGGAGTGAACTCCTGCACGGCCAGCACGTCGACGTCGTGGTCGCGGACCAGCTCGACGATGACATTCGCGTCCGCCCCGCCGAGCAGCAGATTGCTGGTCATCACCCGCAGCCGCACGCCGTCGGTCGGCCCGCGCCCGCCCGCAACGACCCGCGGCAGCACGAAGGAGGCGAACAGCGCCACGACGACGATCGCGAGCGCGGCGGCCGACCAGCGCCGGGTGCCCAGTGCCACCGCGGCGGGCACCAGCGACCAGGCCGCGACGTACGGCGTGAAGGACAGCAACTGCACCAGCGGCCCGCGGTCGAGACCGCCGAGCCGGACGAGCGCCCACAGCAGGCCGGGCAGGATCAGTAGCCAGATCAGTACGGTCACGGCAACCCTTCGTCGGTTCCGGGCCGGTCGGGTCTCCGGCGCTACCCCCATGATCGTCATGACGCGACGCTATCGACCACCGGCCGGGCGCGGCCCACGCTCGCACCGAGCCTGCACGACACCTTCACGACATCGGCACGGTCAGCGTGGCGATCACCGCCCGGTGGTCGCTCCCGGCGACCCGATGCACCGACACCTCGCGTACGCCGATCCGCTTGTCGACGAGAACGTGGTCGAGCGTGATCGGCGGAACATGCGTGCCCCACGTCGGCACCAGCCCCGCGCCGACCGCGTCGGCCGCATCCCGATAGCCGCGCCGAATCAGCGCCCGCACCGGCGCATGGTCGAGCGTCGAGTTGAAATCCCCGAGCAGAACCCGCAGCGGCCCCGGCGATTCCGGGACGGGTTCGGCCGCGAGATCCGCACGCCACAAGGGCAGAGCCGATTCCGCGTACGGGGCCAGCGGATGAGCCGATTCCACGGCCAGCGCCCTGGCCTGTGGGGGCTGAATCGTCGCGTACGCCTGAAGGTTTCCGCCCTTTCCCCGCTCGGCACCCGGACCGCTCATCGGAAAGCGCGAATAGAGCCCGGACCCGGTGGTGCCGTGCGCCGGGTCGTCCGCGAGCGCGTTGTACGGGAGCAGCTTGCCGAGGCCGGCCGCCGCGAACCCGTCCCTGGCCGGCGCGGTGAACTCCTGCACCGCCAGGATCGACACGTCGTCCTCGCGGACGAGCCCCACGATCGCACTCGGATCAGCCTGCCCGACATACATGTTGATCGTCATAACGGTCAGGCCGAACCCGGTCGCGGGCCCACGGTCGCGGTCCGGAATCGCCCGCGGAAGCACGCACCCGGCCAGCACCAGCGCCGCGACCGCGCCGACCGTGGCGATCAGCCACCGCCGGCCCACCAGCGCGATCACCGCCGGCGCCACGGCCGCCGCCGCGGCATACGGCGTGAACGCCATCAGCTGGACGAGCCAGCCGCGCTCGAGGCCGAACAGGCGGATCACCGCCCAGATCAGCCCCGGAAGCACCAGCACGACCCCGAAGATCCTCCACCGGGCCGTGCTGGTGATCCTCATGGCCGCCCGTTTTGTCAGATCTCGGCGTCGACCATCTCGCCGATGGCGGCGGCGGTGAGCTCGTCCCGGATCACCGCGGCGTCGCCCTCCACCACCAGGGTCATGCCCTCCGGGTGCAGATGGCCGGCGGCCGCCTTCGACACCTGCTCGACGGTCGCCTCCAGGTACTCCCGGCGCAGCGTCGGGTAGTAGTCGTCCGGCAGGTCGTGCAGCACCAGCGTGCTCAGCGCCCCGACGATCGCCCCCGGCGTCTGCATCTCCACCGACAGCTGGCCGGCCCGCCACGAGCGCGCCACCGCCAGCTCGTCCTCGGTCACCCCGTCCAGCTGGGTGCGGGCGATCTCGCCGATCGTGTCGGTGATGGCCGGCACGGTCACCGCCGTCTGCACCCCCGCGGCGACCTCGAAGCGGCCGAAGCGCCGGCTCATCGCATAACTTCCCCGGATGCCGTACGTGTAGCCGCGCACCTCCCGGATCAGGTGGTTCAGCCGGGACGTGAACGCGCCGCCCAGCACCGTCGCGGCCAGCGTCATCGGCACGTAGTCGGGGGTGGCCCGCTCCGGCGCCCGGTGGCCGATCCGCAGCGTCGACTGCACGCTGCCCGGCCGGTCCACCAGAATCACCCGCCGCTGCCGCCGGACATCCCAGGCCAGCGGCCCCTCGGCAGCGATCTCGGCGCCGGTCGTGCCGGCGAACGCCGCCTCGCCCAGCGCCGCGAGATCGAGCGTGTCGAGGTCGCCGGCGACCAGCAGCACGCCCGGCCGCCGCAGCCAGGCCTCGTGGTACGCGACCACGTCGTCCACGGTCACCGCGGCCACCGAGGCCGGGTCGCCGTGCAGCGGCCGGCCGTAGCGGTCGGCCGTCCCGAACAGGTCGGCGCGCAGGGCCGCGTCGGCGCGCGGGCCCGGCTGCGCCCAGTCCATCCGCAGCGCGGTCACCTCGTCGTCGCGCACCCGGGTGACATCCTCCGGGTCGAGACGCGGGGTGCGGGCCGCCTCGGCGGCCAGACGCACGGCGCTGAGCAGCAGCGGCACCGGCGCCGAGACGCCGACCCGGAACGAATCCCAGTCCACGGCCGCGGACAGCTCGGCGCCGAGGCCCTCGAGCGCGAGCGCGTAGGCCGCCGAGTCGCGGGTCCTGGTGCCCTCCTCCAGGGACTTGGCGAGCACCGTGGCGGTGCCCTCGCGGCCCGCGCTCTCGTGCGCGGCGCCGGCCTCCAGCATCAGCATCGAGCTGGCCAGCAGCTGACCGGGCAGGTGGGCGGCGATCACGGTGCCACCGGCCACGGCGACCCGGCGGATCTCCGGGAACGTGTACGGGCGGGCCGCGCCGGCCGCCGGGCGGTTGGCGACGAGCGTCATGCCTTTTCCCCTTCCTTGCTCTCGGTTTCCTCCGGCAGGTACGTCAGGGTGACCCGGGACTCCGGCCGCAGTGCGTACGCGGCCGCCTCGGTCACGTCGTCGGCGGTGATCGCCAGCCACTGCGGCAGCCGGTACGCCACCGTCGCCGGGTCGCCGAACTGCGTCGCGTACCGGCCCAGCGTGTCGGCCCGCCCGCCGACCGTGGACAGCGACCGCCACCAGGCCGTGGTCAGCATCGCCTTGGCCCGGCCCAACTCGTCCTCGGTCACCGGCTCGCTCACCAGGCTGTCCACCACCTCGGCCAGCCCCTGTTCGAGGTCGTCGACGGCCACGCCGTCCTTCGCCGTGGCGGTGATGATGATCGGGGCCGGGGCGTGCGCGAGGTCCACCCCGTACGAGCCGATGTAGTCCGGCTGGGCGATCCGCTTGCCGTCGGCGAGCCGCTGGTAGAGCCGGCTGCCCCGGCCGTTGCCCAGCACGGTGGCGAGCACGGTGACCGCGTCGTACCCCTTGGTGCCGAACGGATGCGTCCGGTGCGCCACGTAGAGCCGCGCCGCGGGCACCGCCGCCGTCACCGTCTCGCGCACCGGCGTGGTGGCCGGCCCGGCGAGGTGCCCGGGCGGCGCCGGCGGGATGTCCGGCGCCGGCGCGAGCGCCCCGAAGTACTTCTCCGCCAGCGCGTACACCTGCTGCGGTTCGGCATCGCCCACGACGGTGAGCACGCAGTTGTTCGGCGCGTAATACTGCTGGTGGAAGGCCTTGAAGGTCGCCAGGCTCGCCGCGTTCAGGTCCTCCATCGACCCGATCGTGGCGTGGTGGTACGGGTGCCCCGCCGGGTAGAGCAGCTCGAGCAGGCGCAGCCAGGCATCCCCGTACGGCACGTTGTCGTACCGCTGGCGGCGCTCGTTCTTCACCACCTCGCGCTGGTTGTCCAGCGTCTCCTGGGTGAGCGCCGGCACCAGCCCGCCCATCCGGTCCGCTTCGAGCCACAGCGCCAACTCGAGGTGCTCGGACGGCATCGTCTCGAAGTAGTTGGTCCGGTCCGGGTTCGTCGTCGCGTTCAGCGAGCCGCCGTTGCCCTGCACCAGCCGCATGTGCTCGGTCTTCTGGACATGCACCGACCCCTCGAACATCAGGTGCTCGAAGAGATGGGCGAACCCGGTCTGCCCGTCCGGCTCGTGCCGCGAGCCCACGTCGTACCAGAGATTGACACAGACGACCGGCGAACTCCGGTCCGAACTGACCACGACCCGGAGGCCGTTCGCCAGTCGCGTGGTTTCAATGGGCCACGGATAGCCGGTCGTGACAACCGGCGCACTTGGGGACGTCACCCACCCATACTGCCCTGTCCCGCCCGTTGTCGGGCATGATCGATATCGCCTGGCGCCCCGGAGGTACCGATGGGATGCTGGGCGCGTGCTGGAGGATGTCCGGGTCAACGACCGCCTGACCATTCCGGCGGCCGAGCTGGCCTGGCGCTTCTCCCGCTCCGGCGGCCCGGGCGGCCAGGGCGTGAACACCACCGACTCGCGGGTCGAGCTGTCCTGGGACGTGGCCGGCTCGCCGCTGCTGCCGCCCACCCTGAAGGAGCGGGCGCTGGGCCGCCTCGGGCCGCGGCTGGTGCAGGGGGTGCTGACCGTGACGGCGTCCGAGCACCGCTCCCAGCTGCGCAACCGCGAGGCCGCCGCGGACCGCCTGGCCGGCCTGGTCGCCTCGGCGATCGCCCCGCCGCCCCGGGCCCGGCGCGCGACTCGCCCCACGAAGGGCTCGGTCGAGCGCCGCATAGCCGACAAGAAACGCCGCGGCGAGACGAAGCGCAATCGTCGCTACCCGGGCGAGTGAAGGTTGCCTTGCTCTAGCCCCATGCCTATAGTCGCTGGTATGCCTCTACATCTCGTTGGCCCGCACGAGATCCGGATGCGTCTGGGTGGCATCAGTCGCCAACGTGTCTACGAGATCACCCACTACAGCCACTTCCCGGCGCCGGTTGCCGACCTCGTCTTCGGCAAGATCTGGCTCGCCGATGACGTCGACGCCTGGATCCGCGAGCACCGCCCCGGCAACCACGAAGCGAGCTGGCCCGGCCCCCGCTGACGGCCCACGACGGCGAGCTGGGTCAGCGACGATTGAAGGGCGCCACGGCCTCACGATTGCGGGCCGCACCCTCCGGCCCCAGCAATTCCTCGCAGACGCGGATCAGCCGGGCCCGCAAAGCCGCCGCCCGCCGCGCGAACTCGCGCTGCCGGGCCACGTATTCCGCCTTGCCTTCCGGCGTCTCGATCTTCACCGGCTCGTAGCCGTACGACGAAAGGTCGTACGGACTCGCCTGCATGTCGAGCAGCCGGATATCCGTCGCCAGCGCGAAGCAATCCAGCGCCAGCGCCCCGGGCACCGCCGGCCCCAGCTTCTGGGCCCATTTGTGCACGTCCATCGCCGCGTGCAGGCACCCGGGCTGGTCGAGGTCGACCTGGGTGGCCCGGGTGGGCTGCAGCCGATTCAGGCCGACCGCCTCGGGTGTGAAGAAGCGGAACGCGTCGTAGTGCGTACACCTGATGGGGTGTTCTTCCACGACGCGATCGGTTTCGGCCTGGCCGAGCCGCAGCGGCAGCGGATGCCGGTGGTCGGGGGAGCGGTACACCATCGCCCACTCGTGCAGCCCGAAACAGCCGGAGAAAACGGGGCGGGACGACGTCGCGGTCAGCAGGCCGTGGATGTAGCGGACGCTTTCGCCGCGGGCGTGCATGAAAGCGTCCAGGTCGAGAGTTACCACACCATCCGGATAGGTGACGTAGAACTTCCACGCGGCATGCTCGGCCACTCCGGAGGGGGCCGGCGCCAGGCCCGTCCCGATGCCGGGATGCCAGCGGCGCAACTGGGACGGGCGGGTGCCGTAGTAGTCGTAGAGGAAATCCTCGATGGCGTGCTTCTCATCGCTGGCGCGCCGCTCGCGATGGCCCGCGGTCATCTCGTCGGCGCGTTCGGCGTGGGCGCGGGCGAGGGGAATCCAGGCGATGGAGGGCAGCGTCGTGGTGAGCGGCCTCACCTGCTTGATCCCCATCCCGTCAGCGTATCCAGCCGAGGCGATCAACACGATCACCGTCACGCGCGAATGAGCTCCGCCACCGCCGCCGGGGCACTCAGGTCTGGGGCATTATGGTCCAATTCCGGCGTCAGCACGAGGCGCGAGTCCGGAATCGTGTCCGCCAGCAAGGTCAAACCCGTTTGCGTGTGCGCCGGGGACCGCCCGCCGCCGAGCAGCAGCGTCGGGGCCGCGATCGCCGCGTACCGGCCGCCGTCGGAATCCAACTCGCGTACGACCCGCGCCTCGCGGACGACAGTCGTCTTGGCGCGCCCGGCGGGTCATGCCGGGCACGACGACAAGGCCGGGCCCCACCCCGGTAGTCACCACATCGACAGAAGCCATGCTCCGGAATGTAGTACATCTACTACAAATTTGATACCCTGCTGGACATGGGAGGAATGACTTTGACGGGGGCGCTCGACGCCGGCACCGAGCTGCCGGCCGACGAGCGGGTCATCGACGTCCGTGACCTGCGGATGCGCTACGGCACCAGAGACGTGCTCGACGGCGTCAGCTTCGCCGCCCGGCGCGGCGAGGTGCTCGCGCTGCTCGGGCCGAACGGCGCGGGCAAGACCACCACCATCGAGATTCTCGAGGGTTTCCGCATGCGCTCGGCCGGCGCGGTGAGCGTGCTCGGCGTCGACCCGGCCGGCGCCGGCGAGCGCTGGCGTGCCCGCATCGGCGTGGTGCTGCAGTCCTGGCGCGACCACGGCAAGTGGCGGGTGCGCGAGCTGCTCAAACACTTGGGTACGTACTACGCGCCCTATTCCACCGCGGCGATCCGCCGGCCATGGCCGGTCGACGACCTGCTCGAGGTCGTCGGCCTCATCGAGCAGGCCGGCCAGCGGGCGATGCGGCTCTCCGGCGGCCAGCGCCGCCGGCTCGACGTGGCGATCGGCATCGTCGGCCGGCCCGAGCTGCTGTTCCTCGACGAGCCCACGGTCGGGTTCGACCCGGCGGCCCGCCGCGAGTTCCACGACCTGGTGCACCGGCTGACCGATGTGGACGAGACCACGATCCTGCTCACCACGCACGACCTCGACGAGGCGGAAAAGCTCGCCGACCGGATCGTGATCCTGGCCCAGGGCCGGATCATCGCGGACGGTTCGGCCGACGCCCTGTCCCGGCAGGTGGCCGGCGAGACCGAGATCCGCTGGACCCGCGGCGGCCAGCGGTTCGTGCACTCGGCGGTCGAGGCGACCCCGTTCGTCCGGCAACTCTTCCTGCAGTACGGCGACGACATCGGCGACCTCGAGGTGCGCCGCAACAGCCTGGAGGACACGTACATGAAGCTGGTCCTGGAGTCCGAGGGAGGTCTCCGATGATCAGGTCCTTGCGCATCGGCCTGGCCCGCGGCGGGATCGAGCTGAAGCAGACGCTGACCACGCCGACCGACCTGTGGGCGTACTTCTTCCCGGCTCTTCTCCTGCTGGGCACGGTCTTCTTCATGCGGAACGCGCACGTGCCGGGCACCACCTTCTCGCTCGGCGCCAGCACCTTGCCCGGCGTCCTCGGCATGGGCCTGGCCCTCGGCGGCCTGATGACCGTGTCGCAGCAACTGGTGGTCGAGCGGGAGGACGGCACGCTGCTGCGGGCCAAGGCCACGCCGAACGGGATGACCAGTTACGTGGTCGGCAAGGCGGTCGTGGTCGGCGGCATGACCATCCTGAGCATGCTGCTGCAGCTCATCCCCGGGGTGTTCGTGGTGCACGGCCTGCACGTGAGCGTGGCCGGCTGGCTGACCCTGGCCTGGCTCATCCCGCTGGCGTTCCTGGCCACCATGCCGATCGGCGCGGTGATCGGCTCGCTCTTCGACAGCCCGCGGAACATGGCCTTGGCCGTGCTGCCGATCTTCGGGCTGGTCGCCATCTCCGGCATCTTCTACCCGATCACCGCGATGCCCGGCTGGCTGCAGGGCGTCGCGCAGGCCTTCCCGATGTACTGGCTAGGGTTGGGCATGCGATCGGTGTTCCTGCCCGATTCGCTGGCGTCCGTCGAGCTGACCCATTCCTGGCGGCATTTCGAGACGTTCGGCGTGCTCGCGATCTGGGTCGTGCTCGGCATGGCGCTGGCGCCGGCGATCCTGCGGCGGATGGCGCGCCGTGAGTCCGGTTCGGCCGTGGCCGCGCGACGGGAGCGGGCGATGGCGACGATGGGGCGTTGAAAGTGGCTACAGCCAACGAGATCACGTACAACCGGATCGCGATGCTGCGTGCCGAGCGCGGCATCTCGCGGCGGCAGCTCGCCGACGCCCTCGGGGTGCACTACCAGACCGTGGGCTACCTGGAGCGCGGCGAGTTCAGCCCCAGCCTGCACCTGGCGCTGCGGATCTGCGCGTACTTCGAGGTGCCGGTCGAGGTGGTGTTCTCCCTCGATCCGTTCCCCCGGCTCGGCGCGGAGTCCAACGGCGCGTCGCGACCGGCGTAGATTTCGGGAGAGGTTCTAGAAGATGGGATTCTTCCGTGCGTTTCGCCCGTTTTGTCCATGCTGGCGGTGTCTCCTTCGGCGTCGTCGAGGGTGACGGTACGACCGGCCTGACCATCGCCGAGATCGGCTCGCTGCCGTTCGAGAAGGTGCAGTTCACCGGCCAGCGGTGGGCGCTCGCCGACGTACGCCTCCTCGCGCCGATCTTCTCCAGCAAGGTGATCGGCATCGGCCGCAACTACGCCGACCACGCCGCCGAGTTCGGCAACGAGGTGCCCAAGGAGCCGCTGATCTTCATCAAGCCCTCCACCTCGGTGATCGGCCCCAACGACGCGATCCGGCTGCCGCCCGCCTCCCAGCGGGTCGAGGAGGAGGCCGAGCTCGCCGTCGTGATCGGCGCCGCCGGCGCCCGCCGCGTCGACCGGGCCGGCGCCGAGAAGGCGATCTTCGGCTACACCATCGGCAACGACGTCACCGCCCGCGACCTGCAGCGCAAGGACCCGCAGTGGACCCGCGCCAAGGGCTTCGACTCGTTCTGCCCGATCGGCCCGTGGATCGTCACCGACCTCGACGTGAGCGACCTCGAGATCCGCTGCGAGGTCGGCCGCAACCCCGACGCCATGGAGGTGCGCCAGATCGGCCGCACCAAGGACCTGGTCTTCGACATCCCGACCCTGGTCTCCTACGTGTCGCACGTCATGACGCTGCTGCCCGGCGACATCATCCTGACCGGCACGCCCGCCGGGGTCAGCGAGCTCACCGCCGGCGACACCTGCGCGATCACCATCCAGGGCATCGGCGAGCTGCGCAACCCGGTGGTGTCGCTGGAGTGAGGACTGCTCGACGATCCGCACGCCGGCCGCTCCCACGAGCTGACCGGCCCGAGGCCCTGGGGAGGCGACAGAAGGTCGACCTGCTCGCCCCCGCCCTCGGGCGTGACCTTTGTTACGTCGGCTACCCCGCGACGAAGCCATCGCCGAGCTCACCAACAACATGGGCCCCACGCCACCTGGTACGTGGACGGGCAGCAAGCCCTGCGCGAACACCCCCGGGCAGCCGCCCCCACCGTCGCCCAACTAGCCGCCCGACCTGCGACAACGTTCCTCGAGCCGGCTCGAGCCAACCGCAACTTGTGCCGAGACCCGTAACCCGATTTGGTGCCCCCCGACCAGTCAGGTAAAGTTCTCACTCGGCACGGCGAGCGGAACAGCAAGCCGCGCCGATGGGGTATGGGGTAATTGGCAGCCCGACTGATTCTGGTTCAGTTAGTCTAGGTTCGAGTCCTGGTACCCCAGCGCGACCGCTCCGCAAGGAGGGTGGCGCTGGACTTCTGATAGAGTTCGGCCCGCCCGCTGAAGCAAAGCGGAAGCAAGAAGTTCCTGGCCCCGTCGTCTAGCGGCCTAGGACGCCGCCCTCTCAAGGCGGTAGCGAGGGTTCGAATCCCTTCGGGGCTACGTTTCAGGTGCCCCCTGTCTGCAGACTGCGCAGACCGGGGGCACTTCGCATGTCTGCCGGGGGGGCCGAGCCCCCCGAACCCCCCACGGACTAACGCTTACGCTGGGTGGGGGGGCGCGCTGTTGGGCTTCGCCCTTGCCCCGGGTGGTCAGGGCTTGTGACCAAGACGGTGTCGCGAGTGACCAAGACGGTGTCGCGAGTGACCAAGACGGTGTCACGAGGTCGCGAGGTGTGGCGAGGTGTCGCTAGGTGCCACGGTGCGTTCGAGGCAAGCCGCCTCTCACAAAGCGGGGGCTGGTGGTGGTTGTCTTCTTGCCACGGCAGCCGACGGCCATCTGATGGTGGGTGGGAGGGCAAGCGGGGTTTGCTTGCGCTCCCACCCACCATCAGATTCCCTCTTGGATGTCGTGGCGAGGAGATAACTGCCACCCACCGAGCGCAACAAGTACGCCCCTCCATCTCCGAGCGCTCGGCCGGGGTGTGGGGCGGAGCCCCGCGGTTTTGCCTCTACGCGGTCGTAGAGGGGCGGTGCTGGCGGATCCAGGCCTCGACCTCGTCCGCGCGCCAGATTTTGCCCCTGCTCAACTTGGCGACCGGCTTGGGGAAGGAGGGCGCGGTGGTGATCTGGTGGGCCCGTTGGCGGCTTATGCCCAGGCGGATGCGGATCTCGTGGGTTCCTAGGAGCTGGTGGCATGGTGACATACCCGTGACTATAGGCGGGGCGCTATAGTCGGGCAACTAGTTGCGGTGCGGCATACTTGATCGATGGCTGACATTGGGGTCCGTCGTGTCGACTTTGGGTATTTTGTGCGGCCGGCCGAGGAGACCGGGACCGGGCAGTGCCGGGTGGAGCCGACCCTGGGGTATCTGATCGACCATCCGCACGGTGGTCTGGTGCTGGTGGACACCGGGATGGGGCGGCATCCGGAGGTGGACGCGCACTATCGGCCCCGACGGGTTCCGCTGGCGGGGGCGCTGCGGGCGGCGGGGGCCGAGGTCGGCGACATCGCGTACGTCGTGAATTGCCATCTGCATTTCGACCACTGCGGCGGGAACCCGGAACTCGGTGGGCGGCCGGTCTTCACCCAGCGGGTCGAGCTCGAGCTGGCCCGGACCACCGAGCACACCATTCCGGAGCTGATCGACCACCCGGGTGCCCGCTACGAGGAGCTGGACGGCGAGGCCGAGATCCTGCCGGGCGTGATGATCGTGCCGACGCCGGGGCACACCTCAGGGCATCAGTCGATGGTGGTGACGCGCCGGGACGGGACGGTCATCGTCGCCGGGCAGAGTCACGACAACGCCAGCCTCTTCACCGGGGACGTGTTGTCGCAGCGGGCCTGCGTGGGGCGGCACCCGGTCTGGATCGACCGGCTGCTGGCCTTCGACCCGCGCCAGGTCCTCTTCGCCCACGACAACGCGGTCTGGACGCCCTAGCGAGCCCGCCGGCGGCCGCCGGGCGCTACAGGCCGGAGAGGCGTTGGCCGGCCCGGACGACGGCCATGGCGTGGCGCTCGCCGGGGCGGCGGCCGAGGCGCTCGATCGGGCCGCTTATCGAGATCGCGGCGATCACCCGGCCGGTGCGGTCGCGGATCGGGGCGGAGACGCTGGCCACACCGGGCTCGCGCTCGGCCACACTCTGCGCCCAGCCGCGGCGGCGGACCTCGGCCAGCGTGCGCCCGGTGAACTTGCAGCGGGGCAGCAGCGGCATCACGGCCTCCGGCGGCTCCCAGGCGAGCAGGATCTGCGCGGCCGACCCGGCGGTCATCGGCAGCACCGAGCCGACCGGAACCGTGTCGCGCAGGCCGCTGGCGCGCTCGGCGGCGGCGACGCAGATGCGCTCGTCGGCGCGGCGCAAGTACAGCTGCGCGCTTTCCCCGGTCGCGTCTCGCAATGCGGACATCAACGGCTCGGCCGCGGTCAGCAGAACGTCCGGCGCGGCGTTCGCCAGCTCGCCCAGGCGGGGGCCCGGACGCCAGCGGCCCTGGGTGTCCCGGACCAGCATCCGGTGGATCTCCAGGGCCTGGGCCAGGCGATGTGCCGTCGCCCGGGGCAGCTTCGTACGGTCGACGAGCTCGGCCAGGCTGGCGCCGTCGACACACGCCGCCAGGATGACTACCGCCTTGTCGAGAACGCCGACACCGCTCATACTGTGTCCCACAAGCCGAAACATACCTCCCAGAATTTAGGATGTCCAGATGGTGGGAGTCACTCCGAAGCCGCGGACCTTGGCGGAAAAGGTCTGGGACGACCATGTCGTGCGTGCCGCCGATGGCGAGCCCGATCTGCTCTACATCGACCTCCACCTGCTGCACGAGGTGACCAGCCCGCAGGCCTTCGACGGCCTCCGGCTGGCCGGGCGCCCGGTGCGGCGCACCGACCTCACGCTCGCGACCGAGGATCACAACACCCCGACCGGGTACGCGGATCCCGCGTTCAACAACCGCCGCGGCGAGCTGCTGACGATCGCCGACACGGTGTCCCGTACGCAGATCGAGACGCTCCGGAAGAACTGCGCCGAGTTCGGCGTGCAGATCCGGCCGCTCGGCGACGTCCAGCAGGGCATCGTGCACGTGATCGGTCCGCAGCTGGGCCTCACCCAGCCCGGCCTGACCATCGTCTGCGGCGATTCGCACACCGCGACCCACGGCGCGTTCGGCGCGCTCGCCTTCGGCATCGGCACCAGCGAGGTCGAGCACGTGCTCGCCACCCAGACGCTGCCGCAGGCGAGGCCGAAGACGATGGCCGTCACCGTGGTCGGCGAGCTGCGCCCGGGCGTCAGCGCGAAAGATCTGATCCTGGCCCTGATCACGCAGACCGGCACCGGCGGCGGCAACGGCCACATCGTGGAGTACCGCGGCGAGGCCATCCGCAAGCTCTCCATGGAGGGCCGGATGACCATCTGCAACATGAGCATCGAGTGGGGCGCCAAGGCCGGCATGATCGCGCCGGACGAGACGACCTTCGCGTACCTCAAGGGCCGCGAGCACGCGCCGCGGGGCGAGCAGTGGGACGCCGCGGTCGAGTACTGGAAGACCCTGGTGACCGACGAGGACGCCGAGTACGACACCGAGATCGTCCTGGACGCGTCGACGGTCAGCCCGTTCATCACCTGGGGCACCAACCCGGGCCAGGGCGCCCCGCTGGACGGCGTGGTGCCGGACCCGGAGGAGTTCGTCGAGGAGACCGACCGCAACGCCGCCCGCCGCGCGCTGGCGTACATGGACCTGACCCCGGGCACGCCGTTCCGCGACGTCGAGGTGGACGTGGTCTTCGTCGGCTCCTGCACCAACGGCCGGCTGGAAGACCTGCGCGCCGCCGCCGACGTGCTGCGCGGCCACCGGGTGCACGACGGCGTCCGCATGATGATCGTGCCGGGCTCCTACCAGGTGCGCGAGGCCGCCGAGGCGGAGGGCCTGGACAAGGTCTTCACCGACGCCGGTGCCGAGTGGCGCTTCGCCGGCTGCTCGATGTGCCTGGGCATGAACCCGGACACGCTCAGCCCCGGCCAGCGCGCCGCCTCCACCTCCAACCGCAACTTCGAGGGCCGGCAGGGCAAGGGCGGGCGTACCCATTTGGTCTCGCCGCAGGTCGCCGCCGCCACCGCCGTGGTGGGCCGGCTCGCGGCGCCGGCTGACCTTGTTCCGGCCGATCTGTAACGGGAGAGACAGATGGACAAGTTTGTGACGCACAGCGGCAAGGTCATGCCCCTGCGCCGCTCCGATGTGGATACCGACCAGATCATCCCGGCCGTGTACCTGAAGCGGGTCACCCGGACCGGTTTCGAGGACGGATTGTTCAGCGCGTGGCGGGACGACCCGTCGTTCGTGCTCCACAACCCGGCCCACGCCGGCGCCACGATTCTGGTGGCCGGGCCCAACTTCGGCACCGGCTCATCCCGGCAGCACGCGGTCTGGGCGCTGCGCGACTGGGGCTTCAAGGTGGTCATCGCCGCCCGGTTCGGCGACATCTTCCGGGGGAACGCGCTCAAGGAGGGTCTGCTGCCCGTCCAACTCGACCAGAAAGCGGTCGAGGCGCTCTGGGACATGGCCGACAGCGAGCCGGAAAAGCGGATAACCGTCGACCTCGAGACCCGTCAGGTGCGCGTGGACGACGCCTCCTGGCCGTTCCCGATCGACGATTTCAGCAGGTGGCGGCTCATGGAGGGCCTCGACGACATCGGACTGACGCTGCGCCACGAGGACGCGATCACCGCGTACGAGAGCAATCGCCCGGCCTTCAAGCCGGCCGTCGCCTAAGGCCTCGAAAGCCCTGTCGGAGCAACGAATTCCGCCCCCGCCGCATCCCTGGCGGGGGCGATTTCGTTGCAACACAAGGGGTTTTTTTGCGCGAATGTTTGTGTCTGCTGGTCAAAGGGCATACGGTGCGCGCAGAATGGCTTCGATTGGGGCCAGTTCTCACGTTCGGGAGGAATAACCGTGAACAAGGCCGAGCTCATCGAGGCGCTCGCCGCCCGACTGGGGGACCGGAAGACGGCGACGGCGGCGCTGGATGCGGTCATCAGCGAGGTGCAGAGCGCTGTCACCAAGGGCGACAAGGTGGCCATCACCGGCTTCGGATCCTTCGAGAAGCGGGTACGCAATGCGCGGACCGCGCGCAATCCGCGGACCGGCGAGACGGTGAAAGTGAAGAAAACGTCGGTGCCCGCATTCCGGCCCGGCACGGCCTTCAAGGACATGGTGGCGGCCGGCAAGGTCGCGAAGGTCGCGGCGCCGGCGAAGAAGGCGGCGACCACCGCGGCGGCGGCCAAGAAGACCACCGCCACCGCGACGAAGGCGGCGCCGGCCACGAAGGCGGCTCCGGCCACCAAGACGGCGGCGGCCAAGAAGACCACCGCCACCAAGGCCGCCCCGGCCAAGACGGCCACCGCCACCAAGGCCGCGCCGGCGAAGAAGGCGGCGACCGCCACCAAGACGGCGGCGGCCAAGAAGACCACCGCCACCAAGGCCGCCCCCGCCAAGACGGCCACCGCCACGAAGACCGCCGCGGCCAAGAAGACCGCGGCGACCAAGGCCGCCCCCGCCAAGACGGCGACCGCGGCGAAGAAGACGACGGCGACCAAGGCGGCGCCGGCGAAGAAGACGACGGCCGCGACCAAGACGGCGGCGGCCAAGAAGACCACCGCCCGCAAAACCACGACGGCCGCGGCCGCCGCTACGCCCACCCGGGCCCGGGCCAACACCTCGGCGGCGCGCAAGACCCGCTGACCGAGCACCCTCATCGCCGCGTAGGCGGCGCGTCAGGCGTCCACCCTAAGGTGGACGCCTTTCGTGTGTTCCGGCGCGGAAACGGCCGCTGAGCCTACCGTCCGGGGCATGGAGCGAGAGGGGACACCGCGGGGACTGGTCGGCCGGTCGCTGATCGCCGTGCTGCTGTTCGCGGTCGCGGTCGTGCCGGGGTGGACGCTCGGCGGCCTGGCCGAGGACTGGACCGGCAACGGGCTGCTCGACTGGCTGGTCACCTGCGCCTGGTCCGGCCTCGCCGTACGGCTGCTGGCGCCCTGGGGTTCGTACCGGACGCGGGACGGGTGGCTCGGCGCGGTGCCGCTCTACGGCTGGTACCTCACCTGCGTGCTGTGCTGGCGGGTGGCGCTGCTGCCCTATCGCGACTGGGAGCCGCGGCCGGACGAGCTGTGCCGGGCCCGCTGGCTGACCGGCGACCGGCTGGGCCTGTGGCGGGCCGGGATCGCGGTCCCTAGAGCCGGGAGGCGTCCAGCAGTCGGTCCCCGCTCCAGGTGAGCAGCCAGCCGTCGCCCTTCGGCGTCTTGTAGGGCTCGGGATCGGCCTCGTCCCGCAGGGTCGCCAGCAGCGTCGGCATGATCTTGCCTTGGCTGCAGACCACCGGCAGGCCCTCGTCGCGCAGGTCGAGCAGCCGCTGGGCGGCCAGCTTGGCCTTGGCCGGCGCCTCCTCGGCCAGCGGCGGCTCGGCGAACGCGCCGTCCTGCACGATCGGGACCCCGCCGAGCCGAGCGGCCAGCGGCTCCAGCGTCTGCTTGCAGCGCAGCGGCGTCGCCGAGATCAGCCGGGCCGGCCGCAACAGGGCCAGGACCGCGCCGATCCGCTCGGCCTGCCGGCGGCCGCGCTCGTCGATCGGCCGCAGCGCGTCGTTGCCCTTCCACTCCTTGCGCTCGCCGGCGTGCGCGTGCCGGACCATCGCGACCACCGTGGTGACCGGCGGCAGCGCGGCGGCCCGGTCGAGCACGGCCCGCTCGTCGTCGTAGCTGAGCCGTTCGCGGGCCGCCGCCGGGGACAGCCAGGCCAGCTCGTCGACCTCGGCGGTGTCCACCACCGGGCCCTCGCCGGCCAGCCGCATCAGCCAGAAGTCCACCGTCTTGGGCGTGCCGTCGGGCAGGTCGTACGCCAGGGTCGGCAGTCTCAGATGGGGGACGCCGGCGCAGCCGGTCTCCTCGGCCACCTCGCGGACGGCGCCCACCATCGGGTGCTCGTCGCCGTCCAGCTTTCCCTTGGGCAGCGCCCAGTCGTCGTACCGCGGGCGGTGCACGAGGCACACCTCGATGCCGCCGCCCGCCGGGCGGTACAGCACCCCGCCCGCCGCCCGGACCGGTTGCGGCATCAGGCCGCCTTGCCGATGACCCGGCGCAGCAGCGCCTCCTGCAGGTGCAGGTGCTGGTCGGACGGGCCGAACGGGCGGCGGTGCCAGGTGCCGTCGCCGGCCAGATCCCAGCCCTCGCTCTCGTCGCTCATCGCCAGCTCCAGCACGTCGCGCAGGTCCCGCTGGGCGGACGGGAGGGTGACCCGCACCAGCGCCTCGACCCGGCGGTCGAGGTTGCGGTGCATCAGGTCGGCCGAGCCGATCCAGTACTCGGCGTCGTCGCCGGCGCCGAACCGGAACACCCGGGAGTGCTCGAGGAACCGGCCGACGATCGAACGGGCCCGGATGTTGTCCGACAGGCCGGGCACGCCGGGCCGCAGCGCGCACATGCCGCGGATGATCAGGTCGGCCTTCACCCCGGCCTGCGAGGCACGGTAGAGCGCGTCGATGGTCTCCTCGTCGACCAGCGAGTTCACCTTGAACTGCACGAGCGCCTCGCCGCCGGCCCGGGCGATCTCGGCCTGCCGCTCGATCCGCTCGATCAGCCCGGCCCGCACGCCGTGCGGCGCCACCAGCAGCCGGCGGTACTGCCGCTGCCGGCTGTAGCCGGTGAGCACGTTGAACAGGTCGGTCACGTCGGCGCCCACCTCGGGATCGGCGGTCAGCATGCCGAAGTCCTCATACAGCCGCGCCGTCTTCGGGTGGTAGTTGCCGGTGCCGATGTGGCAGTACCGCCGGATCTGGTTGCCCTCCTGGCGTACCACCAAAGCGGTTTTGCAGTGGGTCTTGAGACCGACCAGGCCGTAGACCACGTGGCAGCCGGCCCGCTCCAGGGTGCGCGCCCAGGCGATGTTGGCCACCTCGTCGAACCGGGCCTTCACCTCGACCAGCACGACCACCTGCTTGCCGGCGGCGGCCGCGTCGACCAGCGCGTCGACGATCGGCGAGTCGCCCGAGGTGCGGTACAGCGTCTGCTTGATGGCCAGCACGTTCGGGTCGGCGGCGGCCTGCTCGATGAACCGCTGCACGCTGGTGGAGAACGAGTGGTACGGGTGGTGGACCAGGATGTCGCTCTCCCGCAGCCGGTTGAAGACGCTGCGCGGCACCTCGCCGTCGGCCAGCTGCGGGTGGGTGGCCGGCACGAACGGGCGGTCCTTCAGGTCGTCCCGGTCGCACTCGCCGAAGACCTGCCAGAGAGCGGAAAGATCAAGCAGGCCGGGTACGCGCAGGACGTCCTGGTTGTCCATCTCGAGCTCGCGGACCAGGGTGTCGAGCACGTGGTCGCTGATCGAGGCGGCCACCTCGAGGCGGACCGGCGAGCCGAACCGGCGCTGGGCCAGCTCCCGCTCGAGGGCCTGCAGCAGGTCCTCGTCGCGGTCCTCGTCGACCTCGAGCTCGGCGTTGCGGGTCACCCGGAACAGGTGCCACTCCTGGATCTGCATGCCGGAGAAGAGCTGGTCGAGGTGGACCGCGATGAGCTCCTCGACGGGCAGGAAGCGTACGGCGCGGCTGTCGTTCTGCACAGTGACGAAGCGCGGCACGTTGTTCGGCACCTTGATCCGGGCGAACAGCTCGGAGCCGCCGTCATCCGGGTCGCGCAGCACCACGGCGAGGTTGAGCGACCGGCTCGAGATGTACGGGAACGGATGCGCCGAGTCGACCGCGAGCGGGGTCAGCACCGGGAAGACCTGCTCCCGGAAGTGCGTCCGGAGGCGCTCGCGCTCGGCCGCGCCCAGCTCGCCCCAGGTCACCATCTCGATGCCCTCGGCGGACAGCTTCGGCCGCACCTCCTCGGCGAAACAGGCCGACTGCCGGGTGACCAGGTCGGCCGTCCGCTCATTGATCATCTCGAGTTGGTTGCGCAGCGACGACCGGTCGCCGCCGCGCATCGGCAGGCCGGCGCTCAGGCGGCGCTTCAGGCCGGCCACCCGGACCATGTAGAACTCGTCCAGGTTGCTGGCGAAGATGGCCAGGAACTTGGCCCGCTCGAGCAGCGGCGTGTTCGCATCCTCGGCGAGGGCCAGCACGCGCGCGTTGAAATCGAGCCAGGAGAGCTCGCGGTTGAGGAAGCGATCCTCGGGCAGCTCGGGGGCGCTGTCCGACTCGAAGACCTCGTCCGGCGCTGTCGACTCGGCCGCGTCGGCAATGTCCGTCATGAGGTGCTCCTGCGGCTCGATGGGACTTTCCTCGCCGCTCCGGGGCAGGAAGCGGCCGTTGGGGCCACGCCGGCGAGCTTCGGGGATCCGGGGCGAGGTCTGCATCGGTCCATCATCGCGGCTTCCGGGGAAACGTGAAAAGGAACCGGGCCTTGATCAACTCAACCGATTCCGGCGATTCCCACACGGTGGACATCGCCCGTGACCTCGGTCTCTATCTCCACCCGTTGGCCGAGGCGGAGCAGCCGCAGCCCCGATCGCTGGAACGCGTCAGCATCGAAGGCCAGCTCACTGCCGTCGTCGAGGAGGAGCGTGCCGGCTCGGGTATCCGGGTCGAAGGTGGCGATGGTGCCCTGCATGACCTGCACGCTACCCGGTTCAGGCGGCCGGGACGCAGCTCACGGTGAGTCCCAGGTCACGGAGCAGGGCGCAGGTGTGCCGGCCGGCGCCGAGGGCCAGCACCCGGGCCAGGTCGGCCGGGGTGTCGACGTCCTGCCGCAGGCCCGGCCAGTCGCCGTCCAGCGGGGTCGCGCCGGAGGTCGCGTGCGCCACCGCCGAGCCCAGCCCGAAGCGCGGGTCGAGCGGCTCGCCGGGCGGGGCGGCCAGCAGCACCGTGCCGGAGCCGGCCGCGTCGGCCACGAAGCTGCGCCCGGCGGCCGAGCCGAGCGCCTCGTCCAGCTCTTCGGGGCGCAGCGCCGGCAGGTCGCCGGCCAGCACCGCGCGGAACCGGCCGAGGCCGGCCACCTCGTCGGCGCCGAAGCGCATCGCCGCGTTCAGGTCGGCGGCGGGCCGGTCGGGCACCACCCGGGCGCCGAGCGCGGTCACCGCGGCCGCCGCCACCGGGTCGTCGGTCACCACCACCAGCTCGGCCACCGCCGCGCCGGCCAGCACCGCCGACACCGTGTCGCGCACCATGGCCAGCGCCAGGTCGGCGTGCCGGGCCGCGGGCACCGCGCCGCGCAGCCGGCTTTTCGCCGCGCTCAACCGCTTGACGGGGATGACCGCCATCCAGTCCCGCACCATTGGTCAAGTCTGCCAAAGACCGGCGCGCGTCACCCTGCCTGGTCCCGGCGCGCCGGAGCGGGCATGATTCCTCCGAGGGATGGGGCCGCGGTGGGGACACGCCGCGGGTAGGGCAGGAGGGGCCGTGGCGCGGCGCAGGCTCGGATTCTGGCGGCGTTTCGCGGTCGTGCTGGTGCTCCCGCTGCTCAAGGTCTGGACCAAGCGGACCTGGGCCGGCATGGAGAACATCCCCGCGACCGGCGGCGTGATCATCGTGCCGAACCACGCGTCGCACTTCGACCCGCTGGTGGTGGCGCACTACATCTACGCCGCGCACCGGTGGCCGCGCTTCCTGGGCAAGGCGAGTCTGTGGAAAGTCCCCGTTCTGGGGTTCCTGCTGCGCAAGGTCCAGCAGATTCCGGTGGAACGCGGCAGTGTGGAAGCGGTGAAATCCCTGGACACGCTGGTCGAGGCCCTCAACGGCGGCGGCGTCGTGGTGATCTATCCGGAGGGCACCACCACCCGCCAGCCCGACCTGTGGCCGATGCGCGGCAAGACCGGCGCGGCCCGGCTGGCCCTGCTCACCGGCGCGCCGGTGATCCCGGTGGCGAACTGGGGGGCGCACACCATCTACGACCCGCGTACCAGCAAGCTCAAAATCCGTCCGGGTACGCCCGTCTCGGTCTTGGCCGGCCCGCCCGTCGACCTGTCCCGCTGGCGGGGCGCGACGCCCACCCGCGCGGTGCTGGAGCAGATGACCGAGGCGATCCTGCTGGAGGTCCAGGGACTGCTCGGCGGCCTGCGCGGCGAGCAGCCGCCCGCGGGGCTGTACGACCGGCCCGCCAAGCGCGCGACCGCGCCCGGGGAGGCGTGATGACCCGCGCCGCCGTCCTCGGCTCGGGCGCCTGGGGCACCGTGTTCGCCAAGGTGCTCGGCGAGGCCGGCGCCCACGTGACGATGTGGGGCCGCCGCCCCGGCGTGGTCGAGGAGATCCGCGACCGGCACACCAACGAGGGCTCGCTGCCGGGCGTACGGCTGCCCGTGGAAGTCACCGCGACCGCCGACCTGGCCGCCGCGACCGACGACGCCGACCTGATCGCGATCGCCGTGCCGTCCCAGACGCTGCGCGGCAACCTGGCCGGGTGGGCGGGTCACTTCGGCCGGGACGCGACCGTGGTCTCGCTGATGAAGGGCATCGAGCTCGGCACCACGAAGCGGATGAGCGAGGTCATCGTGGAGACCGGGCACGTCGAGCCGGAACGGGTGGTGGTCGTCTCGGGGCCGAACATCGCGCCCGAGATCGCCGAGCGCCAGCCCACCACCACGGTGGTCGCGTGCATCGACGAGGAGCGCGCCAAGCGGGTGCAGCACGCGCTCGCGCTGCCCTACTTCCGGCCGTACACCAGCGACGACGTGGTCGGGTGCGAGCTGGGCGGCGCGGTCAAGAACGTCATCGCGCTCGCGTACGGGATGGCCGTCGCGATGGGCATGGGCGACAACACCCGGGCCTCGCTGATCACCCGGGGGCTGGCCGAGACCGCCCGGCTGGGCGTGGCGCTGGGCGCCGACCCGCTGACCTTCGCCGGGATCGCGGGGCTGGGGGATCTGGTCGCCTCCTGCTCGTCGCCGCTGGCCCGCAACCGCACCTTCGGCGAGCACCTGGGCCGCGGCGAGAGCCTGGAGGAGGCACAGGCGGCCACCCGGCAGACCGCCGAGGGCGTGAAGAGCTGCCTCTCGATCCGTGACCTGGCCCGGGCGCACGATGTGGAGATGCCGATCGTCGAGCAGGTCGAGCGGGTGTGCCACGAGGGGGTGGACCCGCAGATCGCGGTGAAGCTGCTGATGGGCCGGGAGATGAAGCCGGAATGAGCTACTCCGACGGCACTCGGGTGGTGCACGCGGGACTGCCCGAGCCGGTGGTGGGCGAGCCGTTCCTGCCCGGGCCGGTGTTCGCCGCGCCGTACCACCTCGATCCGGTCAACGGCCCGGGGGAGAACGGCTACGGCCGCACCGAGCACCCCACCCGGCGTGCGCTGGAGGCGGCGATCGGGCAGTTGGAGGGCGCGCCCACGCTCGTCTTCGCCAGCGGCCAGGCGGCGATCACCGGGTTGCTGCTGTCGGTGCTTCGTGCGGGCGACACGGTGGCGCTGCCGTCGGACGGGTATTTCACGGTTCGGGCCTTCGCCGAGGGAACTCTCCGGGACCTGGGCGTGAGTTCCGTCCAGGTGCCGACCGCAGGGCCATATCCCGATTTTTCCGGCATGCGGCTGGTGCTGCTGGAGACCCCGGCGAACCCGGGGCTGGACGTGTGTGACATCCGGGCCGTCGCCGCGGCCGCGCACGCCGCCGGCGCCCTGGTCGCCGTCGACAACACGACGCCCACGCCGCTGGGCCAGAATCCGCTGGCGCTGGGCGCCGACATCGTGGTGGCGTCGGGCACCAAGGCGCTCACCGGCCACTCGGACGTGCTGCTCGGATATGTCTCGACCGCCGACGACGCGCTGTTCGCCAAGGTGGAGACCTGGCGCAAGCAGACCGGCGCGGTGCCCGGCGGTTTCGACTGCTGGCTGGCGCACCGGTCGATCGCCACGCTCGACCTGCGGCTCGCCCGGCAGACCGAGAACGCGGCGGCGATCGCGGCGATGCTTCAAGGCCGCCCGGATGTGCTCGCCGTGCGCTGGCCCGGCCTGGCGAAGGACCCGTCGTACGAGGTGGCCCGCGCGCAGATGCGCCGGATCCCCGGGGTGGTCTCGTTCGACCTGGGCACGGCCGACCGGGTGGGCCGGTTCCTCACCGCGGCGGCGCTGGTCTTCGCGGCCACCTCGTTCGGCGGCGTGCACACCACGGCCGACCGGCGGGCGCAGTGGGGCGACGACACGTCACCCGGCTTCGTGCGGCTGTCCTGCGGCATCGAGGACACCGCCGATCTGCTGGCCGACCTGACGGCCGCCCTCGACCAAGCGACCTGACGCCGCCCTGACACTTGCCTGGTCGGCGTCCCTGGCTCTATGGTTCATTACATGAGTAATGAACCGCAGAACTAGGGAGGCTCGGTGGCATTCGACGACCGCAGCCCGATCTACCTGCAGATCGCCGACGGCATCAAGAACGACGTTCTGAGCGGCGCCCTCAAGGAGGACGAACAGGTCATGTCCACCAACCAGTACGCGGCCTTCTACCGCATCAATCCCGCCACCGCGGCCAAGGGGTTCGCCCAGCTGGTCGACGAGGGCGTGCTGTACAAGAAGCGGGGCATCGGCATGTTCGTCAGCCCGGCCGCCCGGGAGAAGCTGCGCCGGGAGCGGCGGGAGAGGTTCTTCACCGAGGTGGTCGACCCGATGCTGGCCGAGGCCAAGCGGATCGGCATCGAGGTCGACGAGATCGTGCGGCACCTCGGCGGTGCCCGGTGATCGAGCTGCGCGACGTCTCGGTGCGGTACGGCTCGACCGTCGCGGTCGAGGGCATCGACCTCGACCTGCCGACCGGCAAGATCTACGGGCTGCTCGGGCGGAACGGCTCCGGCAAGACCAGCCTGCTCAGCGCCCTCGCCTCGTTCCGCCGCCCGTCCTCCGGCACGGTCCGGGTGGACGGCCAGGACGCCTTCGAGAACCCGGCGGTGATGCGGCAGACCTGCTTCATCCGCGACACCCTGGACACCAACGAGTCCGACAAGGTGCGCGCGCTGCTGCGCTTCGCCGGCTGGATGCGCCCGAACTGGGACGCCGACTACGCCGCGAAGCTGCTCGACCTCTTCGAGATCAACCCCCGGAAGCGGGCCTCGTCGCTCTCCCGCGGGCAGAAATCGGCGGTCGGCGTGGTGCTCGGCCTGGCCGCGCGGGCGCCACTGACCATCCTGGACGAGACGTACCTGGGCATGGACGCGGTGGCCCGGTCCGCCTTCTACCGCGAGCTGCTCGGGGACTATCTGGCGCACCCGCGCACGATCATCCTCTCCACCCACCTCATCGAGGAGGTCGCCGACCTGTTCGAGCGGGTGATCGTCATCGACCACGGTCGGCTGCTCCTGCACGAGGAGACCGACGAACTGCGCGGGCGCGGGGTCACCGTGACCGGGCCGGCCGCGGCGGTCGGCGAGTTCGTGGCCGGGCACACCGTGCTCGGCGAGCAGACCCTGGGTGGCGTCCGCGCGGTCACCCTCGACTGGCGGCCCGACCCGGCCGACCTGGCCCGCGGCGAGTCGGCCGGGCTCAACTTCGGCCCGGTCGGCATCCAGGACCTCTTCATCCACCTCACGTCCCGGGCCCAGCCGCTGGAGGCCACCCGATGAGCGTCACCCGCGTCCTGTTCCGCCTCTACCGGCCGATCATTCTCCCGTTCGTGGTCATGATCGTGCTGGCCGACGTGATCGCGACGGTGGCCGTGACGTCGGTCAGGCACCCCGACTTCAGCATGTGGCTGGTGCTCGGCGGGGCGGCCGCGAAGTACTGGATTCTGGTGATCGGCATCATCCTGGTCGCCATGCACCTGCGGCAGTTCGTGGTCAACGGCGCGACCCGGCACGAGTTCCTGGCCGGGGTGGCCGTGTTCGGGCTGATCCTCGCGGTGGCCTGGGCGATCGCGGTGCCACTCGGGCACGGCATCGAGAGCGCCGTGCTGGGGGCCGCCGGCAAGCGGGGGCCCGGTTATCCGGTGCTGACCGCTGGCGGCGCGCTGCGGCAGTTCGGGCAGCAGCTGCCGATCTCGCTGGCCTACCTGGTGTCCGGGGCGATGATCGCGACCGGGTTCTACCGGTGGCGGGCCTGGACCGGGCTCGTGGTGATGCTCGGCGGCGCGGTGCCGGCGCTGGCGACCGACTGGCTGCTCGGGTTCGACGTGTGGGGCGGCCTGAACCGCGGCGTGCCGTACCCGGCCGGGCTGGCGCTGTCGGTCGCGGCCATCGCGCTGGTGGCGTGGGGACTGCACCGCGCGATCAGCGACGTGCCGATCCGCCCGACCGCCGGTTAGAGCCGGACCAGCTGGGTGGGGACCTGGTGCAGCCAGTCGCGGGTGACCGGTGCCTCCGCGCCGCCGGTCACCCGGCGCAGGGCCTCGCCCGGGGCGATGCCCAGCAGCACCAGCGTCGTACAAGCCAGCAGCGTCGACCGGCCGACGCCGCCGAAGCACTGGGTCGCCACGAAACGCCCGGCCCGCACCTGCGCGGCGAGCTGGAAGGCCAGGGTGACCACCTTGGCCGCCTCGTCCTGGGGTGGGCTGTCCTCGCCGGCCGGGAACGACACCAGGTCCACGCCCAGCCTCGCCGCCGCGGCCGCGCCGCCGCCCAGGCCGAGCCGCTGCTGCTCGGCGGTGGTGAGGGCGGAGACCAGGACGGTGACCCCGGCGCCGGCCAGCTCGGCCAGTTGCTCATCGGCCCAGCCGTCTTCGCGGGGGTGCGCGATGGTCGCGAGCCGGCCGGAACCCCAACCGGCGAGCACGTGGAGCGCTGCTGTCATGAGCCTGCTGTTTCCCTAGTCCCCGGAATGGCAACGCAGAGCAGAGTAGCCCTACGGCGCCAAACGGGACTTCACTGTGTACAACCGGTCGGCACGCCGGAGGTCTTCGACCTGACCGTCTTGACCACCGGGTCGGAGAACTCGTTGGCCCACTGCGCCGCCTGGTTGTAGCTGGACGGCACGGTCACCTGCACGGCGACTTCCCGGTCCATCGTGGTGAACACGTTGGACGCCGGGCCGTCCTGGCCCCACCAGCAGACGCCGTTCATCGCGTACATCGTGGCGTCCAGCGGCACGCAGCCGGGATGCCCGCCGTCCACCCGCTCGCACATCGTCGGCTGGGTGATGCCGCAGGCGACCGTGATCGGCGGCTCGCCCCAGGCCGCGTTCTGCTCCGGGCCCGCGGTGACCTTGCGGCCGGGCAGGCCGCGCAGCGTGGCCGGCAGTTGCGAGGTGACCGCGAGGCAGACCTGGGCGGTGCGCGCGTCCAGCTTGGGCGCCGCCATCTGGACCGGGGTGGTGGGCTCGACGACGGGCGCGCTCGCGGACGGGGCCGGCGTCGCGGTGGTGTCGGAGGGCAGGAACTTCCAGAAGATGAGGAGACCGGCCACGAGCGCGATCGGCGCGGCGATCGCAGCGGCCAGCAGGGCGGCGCCGCGCGTCGTCGGTTCCGTTCGATTCGCGGTGGGAGGCGTCTCCACGTCGACCATGACTCAGAGGTTTACCACGGAGCAGGTGAGCGTCCGCATGATGCCCAGGACGTTCTGGACCTTGCTCACAATGAGCCCGCCGAGATCGTCGACGGTGTGCGCCTCGGCCAGAACCACCACGTCGTACGGGCCGGTGACCGCGTCGACCCGGATCACTCCGGGGATCTTTCCGATCGCGACGGCCACGTCATGGGCCTTTCCGACCTCTGTTTGGATCAGGATGTATGCCTGGACCACAATCCGCTCCCATCCGCCGCCAGCCTGCACCAGAACGTGAAACTACCGTAAGAATCCACTCGGCTGCGGGAAGCCACCGTTGGGGGCCTCTGTCACGAAGGGATGGCCGTACCGGTGAGCATTGCCGAGATCGGCGAGTTCGGTCTCATCTCCCGGGTCGTCGCGCGGCTCGGGGCCGGGTCGAAGACCCTCCTGGGCCCCGGCGACGACAGCGCCGTGGTGGCCGCGCCCGACGGCCGGGTGGTGGCCTGCACGGACGTGCTGGTCGAGGGCCGGCACTTCCGGCGCGACTGGTGCGGGCCCGCGGACGTCGGCCATCGGGCCGCCGCGGCCAACCTCGCCGACATCGTGGCGATGGGCGCCGAGCCGACCGCGCTGCTGGTTGCCCTGTGCGCGCCGGCCGACCTCGCCGTCGGCTGGGCCGAGGAGCTGGCGACCGGGCTGTCCGACGAGGCGGCGCTCGTCGGGGCGGGCGTGGTGGGCGGGGACATGTCGTCCAGCCCGACGCTGACCGTGGCGGTGACCGCGCTGGGCGATCTGGGCGGCCGGCCGCCGGTGCTGCGGTCGGGGGCCCAGCCGGGCGACATTCTCGCGCTGTCCGGGCGTACGGGTCATGCGGCGGCCGGATACACCGTCCTGTCCCGCGGCTTCCGTACGCCCAAGATCCTGGTCGAGGCGTATCGGCGGCCGGAGGTGCCGTATGCGGCCGGGCCCCGGGCGAGCGCGGCCGGCGCCACCTCGATGATCGACATCTCGGACGGGCTGCTGCAGGACCTGGGGCACATCGCGGCGGCCAGTCTGGTGGCTGTCGACGTACGCACGGAAGCCTTTGACGTGCCCCCGGCGATGCGGGACGCGGCCACGGCATTGGGGGTCGATCCCCACCAGTGGCTGCTCGCCGGCGGCGAGGATCACGCGCTGGCGGCGACGTTCCCGGCCGGGACGGCGCTGCCGGAGGGATGGCGCGAGATCGGCACAGTGCACGACGGCGAGGGTGTGACGGTCGACCGAAAACCGTGGAGCGGCCCGGCGGGCTGGGACCACTTCCGCTGAAAGATTTACAGTCGTCGGGTGCGGGAGATCAAGATCAGGATGGCCGACACGGCCGACCCGGCGGTGCAGGCATTGCTGGTCGACGTGCTGAACGAGCTGTCCGAGAGGTACGGCGGCAGCGGCGACGACACCCCGATCGCCGAGGACGACTTCACCCCGCCGAACGGGGCGTTCTTCGTGGCCGACGACGGCGAACGGCTGATCGGCTGCGCCGGCTGGCGACGGCACGGCGACGATGCCGAGCTGAAGCGGATGTTCACCGCCAAGGCGGGCCGCCGGCGCGGGCTGGGCCGGCGCCTGCTGACCGCCATCGAGGAATCGGCGCGGGCGGCGGGCTGCCGCCGGCTGATCCTGGAGACCGGGGACCAGCAGCCGGAGGCGATCGCGCTCTACCAGACGGCCGGCTACGCCCGGATCCCGGATTTCGGCTACTACAAGGACGAGGCGGACGTGCTCTCGTTCGCCAAAGACCTCTGACACAGACAGCCGCCGGGCCTGTGGCCCGGCGGCTCAAGTCTGATGAGCCTCAGCTCAGGCGCGGACGACCTTGCCGGCCTTGATGCACGAGGTGCAGACCTGGAGCTTCTTGGTCGTGCCGCCACCGGCGGGGGTGCGCACCGACTGGATGTTCGGGTTCCAGCGGCGGTTGGTCCGCCGGTGCGAGTGGGACACGTTGTGGCCGAAGCCCGGCCCCTTGCCACAGACGTCGCACACGCTAGCCACGGGTAACTCCTGAGTTTGAAACGAACTGAGCTTGCAACCCGGCAAGGTTACCCGACGAGCGGGTCGAACACCCAATCGCCCCCGGTCAGGGAGCGGTCCACCGATAATGTCGGTGGGCGACAGTACGATTTTCGCGTGCTGGAGACCCTGGACGCCGCCGCGGTGCACCGCTGGTGCGGTGGTGGGCTGGCCGCGTTGCGCGCCCACCAGCACGAGATCGACGAGCTGAATGTCTATCCCGTCCCCGACGGCGACACCGGCACCAACCTCGTGCTCACCCTCACCTCGGCCCAGCAGGCGCTCGACGAGGCGCCCCCGCTCGATGCCGCGCGACGGGAGACGCCGCCGGCCGGCAGCGCGTTGCGCCGGATGGCGCGCGGCGCCCTGCTGGGCGCCCGGGGCAATTCCGGCGTGATCGTCTCGCAGATCCTGCGCGGCATGGCCGACGCCCTCGCCCCGGCGGCCGCCGTGCGCGGCGCCGAGCTGGCCCGGGCGCTGCGGTCGGCCACCGAGGCGGCCTATGCGGCGGTGGCCCGCCCGGTCGAGGGCACCGTGCTGTCGGTGGTCGCGGCCGCCGCCGACGGCGCCGAGCGCCTCGGTTCCGACGATCCGGTGCTGGTGGCCCGGGCGGCGGCCCGCGCGGCCGCCGAGGCGCTGGCCCGCACCCCGCAGCAGCTGCCGGTGCTGGCCCGGGCCGGGGTGGTCGACGCCGGTGGCCGGGGCCTGGTGCTGCTGCTCGATGCGCTGGTCGAGGCACTGACCGATGCGCCGGTTGCCGCGCCCATCTTCTCGGTAGGGGAGGCTGAAGTGTCCGAATATTTCGGATACGAGGTGCAATATCTCCTCGACTCCGACGACGCCGCCGTGGCGGTCCTGCGCGAGACGCTCGACAAGCTGGGCGACTCGCTCGTGCTGGTCGGCTCCGGCGACGGCACCTGGAATGTGCATGTCCACGTGAGCTCGGCCCAGATCGGGCCGGCCGTCGAGGCGGGCGTCGCCGCGGGCCGGCCGCACCGGATAAGCGTCACCCCGCTCGAGCCCAGCGGCCCGCATGCGGTCGAGGTGACGCCCGCGCCGACGCCGGGCCGGGCCGCGGTCGTGGTGGCGGCCGGCGACGGCCTCACCGCGCTCTTCGAGGCCGAGGGCGCCACCGTCGTCGGCCGCAACCCGTCGATCCGGGAGATGCTGGAGGCGATCACCGCGAGCGGCGCCGGCTGCGTCGTCCTGCTGCCCAACGACGCGAATACGCATGCCGTGGCCACCGGCGCGGCCCGCGAGGCCGAGGCGGCCGGGGTGCGGGTGAGCGTGGTGCCGACCCGCTCGCCGGTGCAGGCGCTGGCCGCGCTGGCCGTCCGCGACCCGGCGCGCCCGTTCGCCGACGACGTCATCGCGATGGCCGAGGCGGCCGGCGCCTGCCGGTACGGCGAGGTCTGCACCGCCCAGCGCGACTCGCTCACGGTGGCCGGGCCGTGCCGGGCCGGCGACCTGCTCGGCCTGGTCGACGGCGAGGTGCACGTGATCGGCGCCGACCTGGAGGACGTGAGCCGGCGCCTGCTCGACCGGATGCTCGGCGGCGGTGGCGAGCTGGCCACCCTGGTGCTCGGCGCCGACGCCCCGCCCGCGCTGGAGGGGGTGCTCCGCGGCCACGTCACGCAGGCCTGGCCGTTCGTCGAGCTGGCCTGCTACGCCGGCGGGCAGCCCCGGTACCACCTGCTGGTTGGAGTGGAATGAGCGACCCGACGACGACCACCACCCCGCTGCGCGCGGTGCTCGGCGAGCGTGCGGCGAAGGCCCTCGCCACCCACCTGGAGCTGCACACCGCCGGCGACCTGATCTACCACTTCCCGCGGCGGTACGACGAGCGCGGCGAGCACACCGACATGCGCGACCTGAAGATCGGCGAGCAGGTCACGCTGCTGGCCCAGGTGCAGTCGGTGAGCGTCAAGCCGATGCGCGCCCGCAAGGGCAATATGCTGGAGATCACCATCGGGGACGGCTCCGGGGCGACGCTGACCTGCACCTTCTTCAACCAGGCCTGGCGCGAGCGCGAGCTGCGCCGCGGCCGGTGGGGCCTGTTCGCCGGCAAGATCACCGACTTCCGCGGCAAGCGCCAGCTGAACGGCCCGGCGTACCAATTGCTCTCCGCCGACGCCACGCAGGACGAAGCGGCCGAGGAGATCGAGGAGTTCGCCGGCGCGCTGATCCCGGTCTATCCGGCCGCGCAGGCGGTGCCGACCTGGGTGATCGCCAAGCACGTCCGCACCCTGCTGGAGACGTTCCAGCCGCCCGCCGACCCGCTGCCGGCCGCGGTGCGGGCCAACCGCAACCTGGTCGGCATCGGCACGGCGCTGCGCGAGATCCACCGGCCCAGCTCGAAAGAGGCGCTGTTCGCCGCGAAATACCGGCTGAAATGGGACGAGGCCTTCGCCGTGCAGCTAACCCTGGTGCAGCGCCGGGCGCGGGCGGCCGCCGCGCCGGGCACCGCGCGCCCCCGGGCCGAGGGCGGCATCCTGGCGAAATTCGACGCGACCCTGCCGTACGAGTTGACCGACGGCCAGCGGCAGGTCGGCGAGGAGATCGCCGCCGACCTGGCCCACCCGCACCCGATGCACCGGCTCCTGCAGGGCGAGGTGGGCTCGGGCAAGACCCTGGTCTCGGTGCGCGCCATGCTCCAGGTGGTCGACGCCGGCGGCCAGGCGGCCCTGCTCGCGCCGACCGAGGTGCTCGCGACGCAGCACTACCGCGGGATAAGCGAGCAGCTGGGCGCGCTCGGCCGGGCCGGCGAGATCGACGGCGATCCCGGCGGCACCCAGCTCACCCTGGTCACCGGCTCGCTCGGCGCCGCCGCCCGCCGGGCCGCACTGGCCAAGGTGGCCGACGGGACGGCCGGCATCGTGGTCGGCACGCACGCCCTGCTGTACGAGGGGGTCGACTTCCGGGACCTCGGGCTGGTGGTGGTGGACGAGCAGCACCGGTTCGGGGTCGAGCAGCGCGACGCGTTGCGCGCCAAGGCGGCCCGGCCGCCGCACGTGCTGGTGATGACCGCGACGCCGATCCCGCGCACGGTCGCCATGACGGTCTACGGCGACCTCGAGGTGTCCACCCTGTCCCAGCTGCCGCGCGGCCGCTCGCCGATCGCCTCGCATGTGGTCCCGCCGGAGCGGCCGGCCTTCCTCGACCGAGCCTGGCAGCGGCTGCGCGAGGAGGTGAAGGCCGGCCACCAGGCGTACGTGGTGTGCCCCCGGATCGGTACCGGCGGCGCCGACGAAGACGAGGAGCCGCCCGGCGACAACGAACCGGCCCGGCGCCCTCCTCTGGCCGTGACCGAGGTGGCGCCGCTGCTCGCCGAGGGCCCGCTGAACGGCCTGCGTATCGGCGTGCTGCACGGCAAGCTCCCGGCCGACGAGAAGGACGCGGTGATGCGCGCCTTCGCCGGCGGCGACCTGGATGTGCTGGTCGCCACCACGGTGATCGAGGTGGGCGTCGACGTGCCGAATGCCACCGTCATGATCATCATGGATGCCGACCGGTTCGGCGTCTCCCAGCTGCACCAGCTGCGTGGCCGGGTCGGCCGCGGCTCCGCGGCCGGCATCTGCCTGCTGGTAACCGAGTCGGTGGAGGGCACCGCGGCCCGGGAGCGGCTGGACGCGGTCGCCTCCACCACCGACGGCTTCCGGCTCTCCGAGATCGACCTCGAGCAGCGCCGCGAGGGCGACGTGCTGGGCGCCTCGCAGTCCGGCCGCCACTCGCACCTGCGGCTGCTCTCCCTGCTGCACGACGCGAAACTGATCACCGATGCCCGCACCGAGGCCGCCGACCTGATCGCCGGCGACCCCGACCTGACCGACCACCCGGCGCTGGCCGCCTCGGTGGCGGCGCTGGTCGACGAGGAGCGCGCCGAGTACTTGGAGAAGGGATGATTTTGCATATCTGCCCGCGTGACGCGTGGGAGAAGGCGCTGGCCGCCGGCGTCTACGAGGGTGACACGCTGGCCACCGACGGCTTCATCCACTGCTCGACCGAGGAGTGGGTGCACCTGCCGGCCACGGCCATCTTCCGGGGCCGCGCCGATCTGGTCCTGCTGGAGATCGCCGAGGATCGGCTGCCCAGTCCCGTGGTCTGGGAGGAGGGCGTGCCGCCGCACCCGGAGGTCCCGCTCTTCCCGCACCTGTACTCGGCGCTGCCCACGGCGGCGGTCGTCGCGGTCCGGGATTACCCACCCGACGCGGACGGTTCGTTCTCGCCGCTGCAGTGAGCCGCTGCAGTGAGCCGCTGCAGTGAGCCGCTGAAGTGACAGGGGCGCGCCGACCGGAAGATCGGCGCGCCCCGCTGGCCCGAACTGGGGGTATCAGTTCGTTTCGCCGGGCTTGTCGACGATGGTCATCTTGCCGTAGATCACCTGCCGGAACAGGTCGCCCTTGTGCGTGTACGAGGTGCCGTCGTCGGCGCGGTTGACGTGGTCGGCCACGGCGATCATGCGTTCGCCGATCAGGGCGTAGGTCTGCTTGTCGAAGAGCAGTTCCTGCGACAGGTAGCCCTCGAGAACCCGGCCCAGGCCGATCGCGGGGCGACCGTCGATGGTGACCGCGTCCGGGTTGATCGTCATGCCCGGCTGCTCGGCGAGGTAGCGGTAGATGGCCGCCCGCACGTCGGGTGGCAGCACGTACTGCCCGGCCAGCGACTCGGGTTGCGCCATGACGCCGCCCTCGGGGTGGTCGAGGTAGTACGCCACCTTCGCGGGAGTGGTCAGCTTGACGATCTGCGACCACGGGACGAACGCCCAGCTTCCGCCGTTCTCGCCCTGCCGGTGCACCTCGAGCCTCCCGTTGTTCATCGACGCCTGGACCTGGCCGTCGATGCGGTTCCACACCTGCACCGTGCGGTACTTCGCCTGGCCCGGCAGGAGGGCGCCGTTGGGTGTCTTCCGCTCGTACGCCGGCGGGTTGCGCATCTCCCGCGTCTCGACGTACATGAACTGGTCGGGCCGGGGGTTCACCCAGCCTCGCCGCTCGGCCGTCCACGCCGCGTTCTCCAGGTACTGGGCGGCGCTGACCGGGCGGAGGTACGGCACCGCCGCCGGAACCTTCCCCTGCTGCACGGCCGGCCGGGTGGCCGCCGGGTCGTCGAGGTTGACCACCACCACGGCGGTCGCAACGGCGGCGGCCGTGGCGACGCCGACCACGAAGGGAACGCGCAGGCGGCGCCCGTCCGCGCGCGGCGCGGTGATCCGGGTTTGCAGCGCGGCCCGGGCCCGCTGCTGCGCGGCCATCGGCGGCGCCACGTCGGGGTCGAAGGCCTCGCGCAGAATGCTGATCTCGTCCATCACTCGTCCACCTCGGTCTCGGCGCCCAGCGCCCGTCGCATCTCCTGTCGTGCCCGGTGCAGCCGGGACCTGGCGGTGCCGGCCGGTATGCCGAGCGCCTCGGCGGCCTCCTGCTGGTTGAGCCCGGCCCATGCCACCAGCAGCAGCACGGCACGGACCGGCTCGGGCAACCGCCGCAACGCGTCGGCGAGGCGCCCGCGTACGGCTGCCGCGTCGAGCCGGACCGCGACCGCGTCGGCGTGGCCGTCGACCTCGCCGGTGTCCTGCCGGCCGGCCCGCGCCAGCGCCTTGTAGCGTCGCGACTCGGCACGCACGTGCCGGGCGACCAGGTTCGAGGCGATCCCGTACAGCCAGGGCCGTGCCTCGCCGCGAGCGGCGTCGAAGCTGTGCCGCCGGTCGAAGGCGGCCAGGAACGTCTCGGAGGCCACGTCCTCGGCGAGATCCGGGCCCAGCCGCCGCGCCACGTACGCGTAGATATTCCGATAGTGCCGATCGAAGATCGCCGTGAAGATCTCCGGTCGCCGTTTGGCCTGTTCGATCAGGTCGGCATCGGTGTCCACCCACGTCGCCCCGGGCTGCGTCACCGTCACCACCAGACCCGTCTCCGTCGTATCTCAAGGTGCGTCACACCGATGATTCGCCGAAGCCGGGAAAAGTGTTCGGCTCGGGTGCCGACACAAGAAGGGGCGCGCCGACCAGGTCGGCGCGCCCCTCAGGGTTGTTGCGGTGATCAGGCGGTGAACTTCACCTTGCGGCGACGGGCCAGGAAGAACAGGACCGCGCCCAGGGCCAGGACGGCCACCGCGCCGCCGGCGATGGCGGCGGTCGGCGTGCCGGTCACGGGCAGGCCGCCACCCTTGCCGCCGGTGCAGTTGCCGGGGCCCTCGTACTTGACGGTGTCGTAGTCCGAGATGGTCTTGCCGTTCACGGTCACCGAGATCGTGACCTTGATCGAGAAGCCGGCGGTCGCGCTGAACTTCTCGGTGTGCTTCTCACCGGGCTTGAGCGTGAAGCTGCGCTCCTCGCCCTTCGAGGTCTTCAGGTCGAACTTCCACGTGATGCCGTTGGCGGGGTTGTCCGCGCCGATGGTCATCGTGGTGCAGTCCTCTTCGAGGATCGGCGTGAAGATGTTCGGCGCGTCGGTCGGAACCGGCAGGGTCGGCGTCTCCGACGGGGTCGGGGTCGGCGACGACGGAGAGGCCGGCGACGACGGCGGCGTGCTCGGCGTGCTGTCGCACTTCTGCTCCGGCTTGTGCACCGTCGTGTACACCGGCGCGTGCCAGTTGTCACCATTGTTGGTGTAGCCGTCCGACCACAGCAGGATGGTCTTGAGGGTCACCGATGTGGCGCTGGAGTTGGTGATCTTGGTGCTGGCCGCGAGCGCCTGATCCGAGCTGGGCTGGGTGTAGGGGGGAATGGCGTGGGCCGGATCGGTGATGTTCACCGTCACGGCCTTGCCGCTGCTGTCCTTGGCCGAAATGTCGCTGGCTTTCGCGTCGGCCCCGAAGTCGTTGCCGATCTTCCAGGAAACGGTCCAGCTGCCGTCGGACTTGACGCAGTCGGAGCTGCCCGCGACGAGGGGGCTGTGCGCGCTGGCCGGGGCCGCGAAGGCGGCCACTCCGGCGAGGCCGAGCAGGGTGCCGGTGACGACGGCGGTCGTACGCCGGAACTTGGTCTTAAGCAGGTTCACGCCTACTCCTGTGTTGGGGTCAGGGGTCCGGCGAGGAAGCGGCGGGCCGACGCCAAGAAATGGGGGCGAGGCCGTCGACGACGCCTCCCCACGTCGTCGACACGTAGACGTATCTACGTGCAACGGAGGATGACCCTAGCGACTAAGGAGTAACTGGGAAATGCCTCAGAGGCTCTTAAAACTGTTGTTATCCATCCGTGATCTTCCATGAACCGAGGGGCATCGGGCGGCTGCCGAGCGTGTCCGGCCACAGGGGAATTGTTCACTCTCCGATTGCGGTCGGTAAGTGGTGAAGTAGCTTCTACACGTGTTCCTCGACAACCCCGGTGCGGCGGCATGACCAGGATCATTGCGGGCGCCCACGGCGGCCGGCGGCTGTCCGCCCCGGTCGGCGTCGCTACTCGGCCCACTTCGGACCGTGTTCGTGAGGCGCTCTTCAGTGCCCTAGACACGATGACCGACCTGTCGGGAGCGCGGTTCGCCGACCTTTATGCCGGATCCGGGGCGGTTGGTCTGGAGGCGCTGTCCCGCGGCGCGAAGCATGCCCTTCTGGTCGAATCGGACGCTCGCGCGGCGCGGGCCATCCGCGACAACATCGTGGCGCTCAAGGTCGGCGCGGCCGCCCGGCTGATCACCGGCAAGGTCTCGCAGGTGCTCGCCGGAGCGGCCGATGGCGGCCCGTACGACGTGGTGTTCGCCGATCCGCCCTACGCGGTCGGCGACGACGAGATCCTCCAGCTGCAGGAAGCGCTGCTGGCCGGGGACTGGCTCGCGCCGGACGCCGTGCTCGCGATCGAGCGCTCGAGCCGGGGTGATCCGCTGAGCTGGGTGGATGGCATCACTGCCGACCGCAGTCGACGGTACGGGGAGACTACTCTTTGGTACGGTCGCCGATCATGAGACGTGCGGTGTGTCCCGGCTCCTTCGACCCGGTCACCAACGGCCACCTCGACATCGTCGGGCGGGCCAGCCGGCTGTTCGACGAAGTGATCATCGGAGTGCTGATCAACCAGTCGAAGTCCGGCCTGTTCACCGTCGAGGAACGCCTCGAGATGCTCAGCCAGGCGACGGCCGGCTACGACAACGTCCGGGTCGACTCCTTCCACGGGCTGCTCGTCGACTTCTGCCGGGCGCAGGGCGCCGCGGTCGTGATCAAGGGCCTGCGCGCGGTCAGCGACTTCGACTACGAGTTGCAGATGGCGCAGATGAACATCGGGCTGTCCGGCGTGGAGACGTTGTTCATGCCGACGAATCCGCTCTACTCCTTCCTGTCGTCCAGCCTTGTCAAGGACGTGGTGAAGTGGGGCGGCGACGCGTCGGCGTACGTCCCGGACTTCGTCGGCGAGCGTTTGGTGACGCGACTCAAGCAGAACTGACCCCTCGGCGCGCCGGAAACCGGACCGCGACGGACGCAGTAACGTGATCGGACCACGCTCTGTGGGTGCGCTATGACAGGAGTGAATCACCGGTGGATCCGCTCGACAACATCGACGAGATCATCGAACGCGTCCAGGACGCGCGCTCCGTCCCGATGTCGCGGACGAATTTCATGTACGACCGGGGCGAGATGATCGAGCTGCTCGACGCGCTGCGCTCCGGGCTGCCCTCGGAGATCCGCAAGGCCGCCGCCGTGCTCGACGAGCGGGACCGCATCATCGAGGCCGGCCGCCGGGAGGCCGACCGGATCATCAGCGAGGGTGAGGCCGAACACGCCCGGCTGGTCTCGGTCAACGAGATCACCGTCTCCGCCGAGCACGAGGGCGCCCGGATCATCGCCGAGGCCCGCACCGAGGCCCAGCGGCTGCGCGAGGAGGTCGACGACTACGTCGACACCGCGCTGGCCAACTTCGAGCAGTTCCTAACCCGGGCGCTCGCCTCGATCGAGCGCGGCCGGGACAAGATGCACGCCCTCCGGGAGATCGGGACATTCCAGGGCGAAGACACCGAGCGGCCCCTGCCGTTCTAGCGGCCCGGCCCGATTCGACGCTGCGGCTCCTGCTCAGGTAGCCTTTTACGTCGGCCTACCCATGGCTGAGAGTTCACGATGCCCAAGTCACCTGTGCAGAACCACCTGGACCCCAGGCTCCCGCTGGTCGTCGACACGACCAAGCTTCCGCGGCAGCCTGGTGCGACGCGTGCCCTGAAACGGGTGGCCCCGGCGCCGGCGGATCTCGGCCTGGAGCTGATCGGCGTACCGGAAGGGTCGGATCTTGAGCTTGATCTCGAGCTCACCTCCGTCTCCGAGGGTGTGTACGTCTCGGGCCGGGTCCGTGGCTCGCTCACCGGCGAGTGCGGCCGCTGCCTGAACGAGATCAGCGAGTCCTTCGACGTCGCCATCGCGGAGCTGTTCGCCTACGAGGACAGCACCACCGAGGAGACGACCGACGAGGACGAGGTGGGCCGGATGCAGGGCGACCTGATCGACCTGGAGCCGGCGGTACGGGACGCGATCGTGCTGACCTTGCCGACCAACCCGCTCTGCCGGCCGGACTGCCCAGGCTTGTGCCCCGAGTGCGGGGTGCATTTCGACGACCTCCCGGCCGATCACAGCCACGAGGCTGCCGATCCCCGCTGGGCCGCTTTGCGGAACCTGAAAGAGACTGAGGAGTAACTACCGTGGCCGTCCCCAAGCGCAAGATGTCGCGCAGCAACACCCGGTCCCGCCGGGCGAACTGGAAGGCGACCGCGGTCGCGACCCAGGCCTGCCCGCAGTGCAAGTCGCCGAAGCTGCCGCACACGGCCTGCTCGGTCTGCGGGACCTACAACGGTCGTCAGGTCCTCGAGGTCTGAGCCTCGCGGAGTGACGCGCCCGATCTCCGGGCGGGTCGTTCCTGGGCAACGGCGGACCACCGGTGTGCCGGCTCCCTCCGCGGAGCCGGTGACCGCGCGGATCGCCGTCGACCTCCTCGGCGGGGACAACGCTCCCGCCGTCGTGGTTGACGGCGCTCTGCGCGCCTTCCAGGACGACCCGTCCCTTCACCTCCTTCTCGTCGGCACGCATGAGGCGGCCGGCGCGGTTCTCGCTGCCGTCGCACCGGCCGAGCGCGACCGCGTGGGCATGCTGCCCATGCCGGCCGTCGAGCTGCATCCCGACGACGCCACCCGGGCCGCCCTGCGCGCGGTCGCCGACGGCCTCGCCGACGCGGTGCTCTCCGCCGGCAACACCGCGGCCATCGTCGTCTCCGCCACCCGCGCGCTCGGCCGCTGGCCGGGGGTGCGCCGCCCGCCGCTCGCCGCCGTGCTGCCCACCGCCGCCGGCCGGCTCGTGCTGCTCGACGTCGGCTCCGCGGTCGACCCGGACGCCGCGACCCTCGCCACGCACGCCCGGCTCGGCGCCGCGTACGCCGCGATCGTGCACGAGGTCGCCGAGCCCCGGGTGGGCCTGCTCACCATCGGCACCGAGCGCGGCAAGGGCGACCGGCTGCGCCGCGCCGCGCCCGAGCTGCTCGCCGCCCTGGACCTGCCGGCCGGCGGCCGTTTTGTCGGGCTGGTCGAGGGCCATGACGTCGTCATGGGCGCCGTGGCCGACGTCGTGGTGACCGACGGCTTCACCGGAAACGTCCTGCTCAAGGGTCTGGAGACGGCGTACGCCCGGCTCGGGCCGCCCGGCGGGTCGGCGGGCGTGCCACCGCGCGCCGCCCTGCTGCTCGGTGTCAACGGCACCGTCGTCGTCTGCCACGGGGCCGCCTCCGGCGCGGACCTGGCCGCCGGCATCGCCTTCGCCGCCCGGACGCACCGCCGCGCCGCCGTCGCGGCGATGGCCGAACACGTCTTTGAAGATCAGCAGAGCCCGCACAACGAGGTGTCCCATGAGTGACAAGCGTCGCCGGCCGTCGACCGCCCCGCTCGAGGAGGCGTTCGGAGTCCCGTTCGAGCCACCCCTGCTCGAGCGGGCCCTCACCCACCGGTCGTACGCGTACGAGAACGGCGGCCTGCCCACCAACGAGCGCCTGGAGTTCCTCGGCGACTCGGTGCTCGGCGTCGTGATCACCTCGGCGCTCTACCACAACCACCCCGACCTGCCCGAGGGCCAGCTGGCCAAGCTGCGGGCCAGCGTGGTCAACATGCACGCGCTCGCGGACGTCGCCCGCGGCCTCGGCCCGTCCGGCCTGGGCCCGCACCTGCTGCTGGGCAAGGGCGAGGAGACCACCGGCGGGCGGGACAAGGCGAGCATCCTGGCCGACACGCTGGAGGCGCTGCTCGGCGCGATCTACCTGGAGCACGGCCTGGACGTGGCGGGCGAGGTGATCCACCGGCTGTTCGACCCGCTGATGGCCGAGTCGGCCGGGCGCGGCGCGGCGCTGGACTGGAAGACCAGCCTCCAGGAGCTGACCGCGGCGCTGGGGCTGGGCGTCCCGGACTACGTGATCGAGGACTCCGGCCCGGACCACGCCAAAACCTTCACCGCCTGGGTGGTGGTGGCCGGCGAGCGGTACGGCGGCTCCGAGGGGCGCAGCAAGAAGCAGGCCGAGCAGCGGGCCGCGGCGGCGGCGTGGCGGACGCTGAACGAACGCGGCAGCGAGAAGCCCGACGATCTGTGAGCGCGACCGTGGTGGAAGCGGAAACGGCAACCCGGCGGCCGTCGCTCTGGGAGCAGGCCGGCTGCCGGCGCGGCGTGCTCACCGCGGTCGGGATCTTCGCGCTGACCCGGATCGCCCAGCTGCTCATGCTGGCCTGGCTGGGGCACGCCTCGGGCGACGGGGACAGCCTGCGCAGCCGCCTGCTGGTCTGGGACGGCGGCTGGTTCCTGCGGGTCGCCGTTAACGGGTACCCGCACGGCTACACGTACGGCGCGAACCATCAGATGGAGGGCAACGAGCTCGCCTTCTTCCCGCTCTACCCGATGCTGATCCGGGGCGTGGCGGCGCTCGGCATCAGCCCGCAGACGGCCGCGATCGGGGTCACCTGGCTCGCCTCGATCGGCGCCGCGGTCGCCCTGCATCTGCTCGGCACCACCCTGCACAGCAAGCGGGCCGGCTGGGCGCTGGTGGCGATCTGCTGCACGGCGCCGGTGTCGGTGGTGCTGTCCATGGCGTACTCCGAAGCGCTTTTCCTGGCTTTGGTGGCCGGCATGCTGGCCGCCGCCCACCGCAAGGTGTGGTGGGCCGCCGGGCTGCTGGGTCTGGGGTGCGCGCTGACCCGGCCGACCGGCGCAGCGGCCGCGCTCGCCCTGGCGGTCGCCGCGATCATGGCGGTGCGCGAGTCCCGGACGAAGGCCTGGCAGCCGCTGCTGGCCGCCGCGGTGGCGCTGGCCGGCGTGCCGCTGTTCCTGATCTGGGTGGGCCTGCGGGTCGGCGACCCGAGCGCCTGGTTCCGTATCCAGTCCGCCGGCTGGGGCACCTCGTTCGACTTCGGAAGCAGCACCTGGACGTTCCTGCGCCAGACGCTGAGCACCGGGGACGGCTGGGTGCCGGTCAGCGTGGCGCTGATCCTGCTGGTCGCGCTGGCCGCGGCCGGGGTGGCGCTGGCCGGGAAGCCGTGGCTGCCGCTGGCGGTTTACGGGGTGGTGGCCATGGTGCTGGTGTACGGCCAGGCCGGCTTCTACCACTCGAAGCCGCGCCTGCTGTTGCCCGTACTGTTGACGCTGCTGCCCGCCGCCGTCGCGGCCGCGCGCGCCCGCCCCCGGGTCGCGGTGCTGTCGATCGTGGCGTGGGCGGCGTTCGGCCTCTGGTATGGCGCCTACCTGGTCGCCATCTGGCCTTATACGCTGTAGGGAGACGTGAAGTGCCCGAACTGCCCGAGGTCGAGACCGTCCGGCAGGGACTGGCCAAGTGGGTGGCCGGCCGGACCATCGCGACCGTCGAGGTGCACCACCCGCGCTCGATCCGCCGGCACCTGCCCGGCGACGCGCACTTCATCGCGATGCTGACCGGCCGGACGATCCTGGACGCCTCCCGGCGCGGCAAGTACCTGTGGCTGCCGCTGGACTCCGGCGACGCGATCATCGGGCACCTGGGCATGAGCGGCCAGCTGCTGATGCAACCGGCCGAGGCCGAGGACGAAAAGCACCTGCGGATCCGGTTCACCTTCACCGACGGCGGCCCGCAGCTGCGCTTCGTCGACCAGCGCACGTTCGGCGGCCTGTCGGTCTCCGAGGGCGGCGCCGAGCTGCCCGACGAGATCGCCCACATTGCCCGCGACCCGATGGACCCGCTCTTCGACGACGAGCTGTTCGTGGCAAGGCTGCGCGGCAAGCACACCGAGGTCAAGCGCGCCCTGCTCGACCAGACCCTGATCAGCGGCGTCGGCAACATCTACGCCGACGAGGCGCTGTGGCGGGCCCAGCTGCACGGCGCCCGCCCGACCGACCAGCTCACCCGTCCCGCCGCCCGGCGCCTGCTGGCCCACGTCCGCGACGTCCTGGGCGAGGCGATCGTGGCCGGCGGCACCAGCTTCGACGAGCTCTACGTCAACGTGAACGGCGAGAGCGGCTACTTCGACCGCTCACTCAACGCCTACGGCCGCGAGGGCCAGCCCTGCCACCGCTGCGGCACCCTCATCCGCCGCGAGCAATTCATGAACCGCTCCTCCTTCAGCTGCCCCAGGTGTCAGCCAAGACCTCGTCTGCCGAAAAACTAAGATCAAATTCCCGCTACCGTACGAGGTCAGCCAAGTCCCGGCCTACCAAGGCGACCTGGCTGCCGTCCCGACCCTGTGCCGCCACCATCCGGGCTGAGACTGCAACTCGGGCAGGCCGGCCCAGGTGTCAGCCTGCCCTCGCTGCCGCCGTTCACGCGACTACCTTCTCTCGCCGAGCAAGTATCTCGCCGACCGAGTATCTTGCTGGGCGAGTATCTTGCTGGGCGAGTATCTTGCTCGGCGTGAGAGTGGGTCAGCGGTCCGGGCTGCCGGCGCCGCCCGCGTAGGCGCTGACATAGGGGCTGGCGTCGGTGGCCAGGCCGAAGCCGGCGCCGCGGCGGCCCATCAGGCGGCGGGCGGCGGTTAGCAGGGCCGGCGGGACGCCGTGCACGATGTGGCCGTCGCCGGGGCGGACGCCCTCGCCGTCCCAGCTCTGGTAGGCCGTCCACGGGCCCTCGAAGGTGCAGATCCGGACGCCCAGGTCCCGGTAGAGGGGGTGGGTCGGCACGCCGGGGTTGAGCACCACGCGGTGCAGCCCGCGCCGGGCGGCCAGCCGTACGGTCAGCGCCACCGGCCCGACCCCGCCCGAGCCGGCCGGCGCCCGGTCGAGGAACAGGCCCTCGACGCCGTCCTCCCGCCAGGCGTCGACGTCGGCGAGCACGTCGGCCAGCGACCGGCTGCCCCAGTCCAGGTCGATCCGGCCGAGCGACTGGTGCATGGTGCGGCGTTCGCCGGGCAACTCCCGGATGATCCAGGTCTCGCTGTCCAGGGCCAGCTCGGGCGAGGGATGGGCGTACGGCGGAAAGAGGGTCTTCATGATGCTCTCCGGGGGTCGGCGGCGGTCAGGGCGACGGCGAGCAGGCCGGCCAGGTGGGTCACGGCTAGCGCGCCGACGGCGTCCGGCAGGGGGCCGGCGGCCGGTAGCGGAAGGATCTTCAGGGACACGGTGAGCAGCGGCGCCGCGATCGCCAGGACGGCGGCGACGCCGGTGCGGCCGCGGGCGGCGAGCAGGTAGGTGACGGCGAAGACGCCGCCCAGCAGGGTGCCGCCAGCCAGCGCCAGTACCTCGGCGCGGGCCTCGGTGCGGGCGGCGACCACGGCGAGCGCGATCCCCAGGGCCAGCGGCGGCAGCAGGCCGGCGAGGGTGACCGCGGTGACGCCCCGGCGGTCCGGGCCGGCCTCGGTGCTCCACCCGATCAGCGCCTCCAGGATCGGCACCGCGAGCAGCAGCGGCAACCAGAACGGCGCGGTCGAGCCGGACGGCACGGCTCGCCAGACCAGCCCCACGCTGATTGCCTGGGAGGCGCCGACGGCCAGGTACGCGGCGGCCCGGCGCACCTCCGGCCGGGTGAGCCGGATCGGTCCCCGGGTACCGCAGATCATGGCCGGCCGGAACGCGCGGATCAGCGCCACCACGATCGCGGCCGGCAGCAGCGTCCCGATCGACAGCGTGCCGATCGGCAGCGTCCCGATCGACAGTGTGCCGGCCGGCGGCGTCCCGATCGGCGGCATGCCGATCGACAGCGTGCCCGTCGGGAGCGTGCCGGCCGGCAGCCCGGGCACCGGCCGGCTGGCCAGTGCGGCGAGCGCGGCGGCGGCGAGCGCCCAGCACGGCACGAACCAGCGGACGACGGCCGCCTCGGCCCGGGTGACCAGCGCCGCGGTGACCGTGGCCAGCGTGGCCAGCCCGCCGAGCCCGACCACCAGCGCCAGCCAGCGGTGCGGCCCGACCAGGGCATGCGGCGCGACCCAGACCAGCGCGCACCACAGCGCCCCGGTCGCGGTGAAGCCGGCGCCGACCAGCCGGCAGGCGGCCGAGACCCCGGCCCGCCGGGCCACGGACACGCCGGCGCAGGTCAAAGCTTGGGCGGCGGTCCAGCCGAGCAGCAGGGTGACCAGCGGAACCGGCCAGGCCACCTGCCCGAACGACTCGCCACCGGCCAGGGCGACGCTGAGCGGCCCGAGGTAGAGCGCGCAGCGAAGCGCGACGGCCCCGAGGTAGGCCCGGCGGGCCGGCGCGCGCCGCGATCGCCGGCGGACACTGACGGCCGGCGCCGGCGCGGCGGTCTCCGGCACGGTGGGTACCGGCTCGGCGGCGTGCCGGGCCCCCGCGCGCACACCGGAACCGTGCCGGCCGGTGGCGGCCGGGCCTGGGCGCCGAGTGCGGACCCGGGTCGGCCGGGTGGACGTCCGGCGTGGGGTGATCGTCACAGTGCTGCACCTCCGATCGCGGCCCGGCGTTGGGTGGTCGTCACAGCGGCCGTCCCGTTGTCCGCGGCCCGGTGTGGGGTGGTCGTCACAGTGCTGCGCCTCCGTCCGGCGCGGGCGGCCATTCGCCGGGCGCGACCCCGGCGAACGCCGGCCGGGGCGGGAAGACGTCCAGGGCGATCGGGGTGGCGCTGGCGATGTGGCTGATCGGCGGCAGGGTGACGGTCGGCTCGTGGCCGCCGAGCATCGGGCCGCCGGGGCCCTCCAGCGCGGTTCCAGCGTCGTCCGGGCGAATGGCGTCGTCCCCGCGAATGGCGTCGCCGCCGCCAGTGGCGTCTGCCCCATTGACGGCGTCTGCCCCACTGACGGCGTCTGCCCCATTGACGGTGTCGGCCCCACCGGCGGCGCTGGCCCTGTGGAAGGCGTCTGCTCCGCGGAGGGCGCCGGCCCGACTGGTGGCGCCGGCGCCGCGGACAGCGGCTGCCGCACCGTTGGCCTCGTCCGCGCCGACGGCGCCGGCTCCGCGGATGGCGCCGGCCGTGGGCGCCGGACGGTCGGGTGTGGTCAGCCAGCGGAGGGTGGCCGGCAACGCGGTGCGCGGCGCCGGCACGGCCAGGGTCAGCTCGAACGCGCCCGGTGGCGGGGGCGCGCCGAGATCGCGGTAGAGCGCGTCGTAGACCCGTACCACCCGGTCGGTGGTGAAGTGCAGCAGCGCCCGCTGCCGGGCCGCGTCGCCGAGTTGGCGGCGGCGGTTCGGGTTGCGGAGCAGGCCGACGACGGCGATCGCCAGCTCGGCCGGGTCGTCCGGCTGCACCAGCACGCCCGCGTCGCCCAGCGTCTCGGCGGCCGGGCCGACGTCCACGCCGACCACCGCGCGGCCGGACATCATCGCCTCGATCAGCCGGTACGGTGGGTCGGCCGGCCCCGGCACGTGCGCCACCACGTGGCCGACCGTGTACCGGTCGCGCGGGTCGGCCGGCAGCGGGTGCAGCCGGACGGCCCGGCCCAGCCCGGTGCGCTCGATCTGCTCGGCGCAGTGGTCCTCGTGCGCGGGAGTGACCCCGACCAGGTGCAGCACGGTCCCCGGCTGGGCCGCCGCGATCTGCTCGAAGGCGGCCAGCAGGGGGGTGAGGCCGCTGTCCGGGCCGCCGCTGCCCGCCCACACCACGGCCGGTTCGGTGTTCAGCTCGGCGGTGACCGGATACTCCGACGGGTCCACGCCGGCCGGCACCTGCACGAGCCGGGTCGCCTCGGCGCCGTGCCGCAGCGCCCAGCCGTGGTGATACGCGCTGAGCGGGGCGATCAGTCCGGCCTCGGCGTACCCGGTGCGGGCGACCGCGGCCCGGAACCGGCGCAGCACCACCCGCACCGCCGGCGACAGCCGGTCCTCCGCCGGCTTGTGCCGGGCGACCGGCGCCCGCGCCTCGGTGAGCAGCAGCGGCACCCCGGCCCGCCACCGCCCGGCCAGCGCGGCCAGCAGCGGCGTCGTCCCGCCCACGCAGTGCACCAGGTCGGTCTCCGGCAGTTCCACGGTCAGCGCTCCGAGCGCGTGTTTGAGCAGCGTGGCGGCGGTACGCGCATCCCGGGTGGAGAGCCGCGGCAGTGGCGGCTCGGCCGACTCGGGCTGCGTCCGCCAGGCGTCCACCAGCAGGTCGGCCAGCGGCACCCCGGCCAGCGGGTCGGCCCGCTCGGCGGCGAGCTCGGCCAGCCCGCGCAGCCCGGTGGCGAACCGGCGCTCCTCGAGCAGCCCCCGGCAGAGCAGGTGGGCGGCGCCGCGGCCGGTCTCGTTGTGGTCGCCGCGGCGGCGCTCGCGCGGCGGCTCCCGGCCGATCTGGACGGCCGAGGCCGTGCCGACGTTGAGCGGCAGCGGGTACGCCGGCGCGGACGGCGGTTCGCGGTCCGTGACGGTCAGCAGGTCGAACCGGAAGCGGCGGAGTCCCTCGACGAGGGTCCGGCACCACCCACTCAACGCGTCCCGCCGGTACGGGTACCCGCCGCCGGTGAGCAGGCAGACGCGCTCGAGCGACGGGGTCGATTTCACGAAGGAGGCAACGACACAGCGCGGGAAAGTTACGAGACCCTGTCGGGTAGGCGACAGAATTACGCGACTTTTATCCGATTTGCCGCCTGATTTGCCCGAAATGGGCGGATGTCACCTCGACGGGAAGGAGCGTCCGCGGCCGCGCGCCACCCCGGGCCTGTCCCGTTGCCGGCTCGCCTGGCGAGGAGGGAGGCTGAGCCGGTCGGGCCGGAAGCGATGATCGAGATGCCGACGCTCATCGCCGGCGCGCGGCCGCGACGCCGTATAGCGCGGCTGACCGTATGCAGTGGGAGCGCTCCGCGGCAAACCCGCTAAGCCAAACGTAAGGCCAGGTAAAAGTGTCAAGGTGGCAAGATTCACTGGATGCGTCCGGGGGACGGCGGGCACACGGCTTGACGCAGAGTGGGTATCGGCGGACTATGGAGTTGTCGCCAGTCGCGCCCACTCATGCCTGGTTTCAGCGGTAACCCCAAGCCAGACATGGGACATCTGCACCTAAGAGCACTTTTCTAGGGTGCACGATTCTGTGCTCACGCGTGCCCGTGTGCATAGAAGTGTGGTGCAAGCTGGGCGCGCGATGTGAGAGCGCGCGGTTTCAACAACACCCAAGAAGAAGCAGTGCTTCTCAAGGAGTCACCATGGCGAAGGCCCTCTTCGGCCACGTAGGTGCGGCGCCCGATCGGCGCCTGCTCGACGAGGTCACCCGACTGCGTTCCAGGGTGCAGGCTCTGGAGTTCGAGGTCACCCGCCTCCGGGCGGAAAATGATCGTCTGGCGGCCGCCGCGGCCGAGGCGGACGACATCCTGCGGCTGACCGAGCCCGCGCTGACCTGAGCTTCATCCGGCCGCCCACCGGCGGCCAAATCCCCCCTCAAGCACCTATAACGCATCTCAAACAGCGCGCCTCCACGTCGTGGCGGCGCGCATCCTTTTGTCCGATTTGCAGGGCGACGCCCCGTGTGAGCGCGGCGTGCCGAGCCGCCGGGCCGGGGTACGGGTAGCCTGCACCCCAGTACTACGTCGCCGACCCTCGGAGATCCGTGCACCTCAAGAGCCTGACGGTCAAGGGCTTCAAGTCCTTCGCCTCCGCCACGACGCTGCGCCTGGAGCCGGGCATCACCTGTGTGGTGGGCCCCAACGGCTCCGGCAAGTCCAACGTCGTCGACGCCATCGCCTGGGTCCTCGGCGAGCAGGGCGCCAAGGCGCTGCGCGGCGGAAAGATGGAGGACGTCATCTTCGCCGGCACCGCCGGCCGGGCCCCGCTGGGCCGCGCCGAGGTGACGCTCACCATCGACAACAACGACGGCGCCCTCCCGATCGAGTACACCGAGGTCTCGATCACCCGGCGGATGTTCCGCGACGGCGCCAGCGAGTACGAGATCAACGGCAACGCCTGCCGCCTGCTCGACATCCAGGAGTTGCTGAGCGACTCCGGCATCGGGCGGGAGATGCACATCATCGTCGGCCAGGGCCGGCTCGACGCCATGCTGCACGCCAAGCCCGAGGACCGCCGCGCCTTCATCGAGGAGGCCGCCGGCGTGCTCAAGCATCGCAAGCGCAAGGAAAAGGCGATCCGCAAGCTGGACGCCATGCAGGTGAACCTCAACCGCCTGACCGACCTCACCGGCGAGCTGCGCCGCCAGCTCAAGCCGCTGGGCAAGCAGGCCGAGGTGGCCCGCCGGGCGGCCGGCATCCAGGCCGACCTGCGCGACGCCCGGCTCCGGCTGCTCGCCGACGACCTGCACACGCTGCGCACCACGTTGGACAAGGAGATCGCCGACGAGTCGGCGATGCGCGAGCGGCGCGAGCAGGTCGAGGCGGAGAACCGCGAGATCCAGCGGATGCTCGCCGACCTGGAGGCGGCGCACGCCGAGGACGCGCCGCTGCTGCAGGCCGCGCAGGACACCTGGTACCAGCTGTCCGCGCTGCAGGAGCGGTTCCGCTCGACCGAGCAGCTGGCGAGCGAGCGACTGCGGCACCTGGCCGCCACGCCCGACGACGAGCGCCCCGGCCGGGACCCGGACCAGCTGGTCGCCGAGGCCGAGCGGGTCCGTGAGCAGGAAGAAGAGCTGCGCGAGGCGCTCACCGACGACCAGATGCGGCTGGCCGAGGCGGTCGAGCAGCGGCAGGAGCTGGAACGGCAGCTGGCCGCGGCCGAGGGTGCGCTGCGTACGGCGGCCAAGGCGATCGCCGACCGGCGCGAGGGGCTGGCCAAGCTCACCGGCAACGTGAACGCGGCCCGGGCGCGTACCGAGGGCGTGGCCGAGGAGATCGAGCGGCTCGCCGCCGCGCACACCGACGCGCTGATGCGGGCCGAGGCCGCGCAGGCCGAGGTGGACACGGTCGCCGCGGAGTCCACCGAGGCCGATCGGGACAATGTCGAGCTGGACGAGCGGCACGCCGAGGCGGTCGGCGCGCTCGACCGGGCCAACGCGGTGGTGCGCGAGCTGAGCGACGCCGAGCGGGCCGCGGAGAAGGACGCGGCCAGCTGGAAGGCGCGCGAGGAGGCGCTGGCGCTCGGCCTGCAGCGCAAGGACGGCGCGGGCGCGCTGCTCGCGAAGTCGGCCGAGGTGCCCGGCCTGATCGGCAGCCTGGCCTCGATGCTGACGGTCAAGGGCGGCTACGAGGGTGCGGTCGCCGCCGCGCTGGGCACGCTGGCCGACGCGGTCGCGCTCACCGGCGTGGACGAGGCGATCGAGGCGATGCGTACGCTCAAGATCGCCGACGCCGGCCGAGCCGCGCTGGTGGTCGCCTCGCCCGCCGGCCCCGGCATGCGCGGCTCGCTGGAGAGCCTGCGCCCGCAGCTGCCCGAGGGCGCCGTCTGGGCGCCCGAGGTGGTCGAGTGCCCCGAGCAGGTGCGGCCCGCCCTCAACCGGGCCCTGCGCGACGTGGCGCTGGTCGCCGACCTGGGTGCCGCCGCCCGGGTGGTCGCGCACAACCCCGAGCTGCGCGCGGTCACCCCGGATGGCGACGTGCTCGGCGTGTTCGCCGCGGCCGGCGGCTCCGGCAAGGCCACCAGCTACATCGAGGTACAGGCCGCGGTCGACGAGGCGAAGGCGAACCGGGCCGTCGCCGAGGAGACCATCCGCGAGGTCAAGGCCCAGCTGGTCGACGCGCGGGCCGAGGTCGCCGAGCGCAAGGAGGCGGTGAACGTCGCGGCCGCCGCCAAGCGGGCCGCCGAGGGCGAGCGCAACGCCGCCGCCCGCCGGCTGGCCGAGCTCGGCGCCGCCGCCCGCTCGGCCAAGGCGGAGAGCGAGCGGCTCGGCGCGGCCCGGCAGAAGGCGGAGTCGGCCCGGGAGACCGACCTGATGCGCCTGGCCGAGCTGGAGGAGCGGCTGTCGCTGGCCGAGTCCACCCCGATCGACGAGGAGCCGTCCACCGAGGAGCGCGACCAACTGGCCGCGCTGGTGCCGCAGTCCCGGCAGAACGAGATGGAAGTACGCCTCGCCGTCCGTACGGCCGAGGAAAGGGTTTCTTCGATCGCCGGCCGGGCCGATTCGCTGATGCGGCAGGCCAACGCCGAGCGGCAGGCCCGGGAACGCGCCGCCGCCCGCCGCGCCGCCCGGGCTCGCGGCGCCGAGATCGCCAAGGCGGTCGCGCTCGGTGCGGCCACCGCGCTGGTCCGGGTCGAGGTGTCGCTGGCCGCGGCGGTCGAGGCGCGCGACGAGCTGGCCCAGGCGCGCACCGCCCGCGAGGCCGAGTTGCAGGAAGTACGAGCGAGCGCGAAGCGCCTGGTGTCCGAGTTGGAGCGGCTCACCAGCGAGGTGCACCGGGACGAGATGGCCCGGGCCGAGCAGCGGATGCGCATCGAACAGCTGGAGGCGAAGGCCGCCGAGGACTTCTCGCTCGACGTCGAGACGCTGATCAGCGAGTACGGGCCGAGCCAGCTCGTGCCGCCCAGCGCCGCGGAGACGGCGCAGGCGGAGAAGGACGGCAAACCCGTACCGGAACCGACGCCCTTCCACCGGCCCACCCAGGAGAAACGGGCCAACAAGGCCGAGCGGGACCTGCAGCTGCTCGGCAAGGTCAACCCGCTGGCGCTGGAGGAGTTCGCGGCGCTCGAGGAGCGCTTCAAATTCCTCTCCGACCAGCTGGAGGACCTGAAGGCCACCCGCAAGGACCTGCTGACCGTGGTCAAGGACGTCGACGACCGGATCCTCGAGGTGTTCACGTCGGCGTTCGAGGACACCGCCCGCGAGTTCCAGACCGTCTTCCAGGTGCTGTTCCCGGGCGGCGAGGGCCGGCTGGTGCTGACCGACCCCGAGGACATGCTCACCACCGGCGTCGAGGTCGAGGCCCGCCCGCCGGGCAAGAAGATCAAGCGGCTGTCGCTGCTCTCCGGCGGCGAGCGCTCGCTGACCGCGGTGGCCATGCTGTGCGCGATCTTCCGGGCCCGCCCGTCGCCCTTCTACATCATGGACGAGGTCGAGGCGGCCCTCGACGACGTCAACCTGGGCCGGTTGATTACGCTCTTCGAGCAGTTGCGGGAGCGTTCGCAGCTGCTGATCATCACGCACCAGAAGCGGACGATGGAGGTCGCGGACGCCCTCTACGGCGTCACGATGCGCGCCGGCGTCACGCAGGTGATCAGCCAGCGACTCAAGAAGGAAGTCGAGGACTAGTCAGCATGTCGCGCGAGCGCGCCCAGGCCCTGCTCATCGACCTGGACGGCGTGCTGCGCCGCTGGGACCCGGCCCCGATGATCGCCGTCGAGATCGAGTACGGCCTGAAGCCGGCCGCCCTGCTGGAGACGGCGATGGAGTGGGACATCTACCGCCCGGCGATCTCGGGCGAGCTCACCGACGCCGAGTGGATGCGGCTGGTCGCTTCTCGATTGCCGCTTCCCGAGGACAAAGCGACCGAGGCCGTCGCCCGTTGGCAGTCGTACCGCGGCGAGGTGGATCCCGAGGCGTTGGCCTTCGTGCGTGACGTCCGCGCGGGCGGCCGCAAGGTCGGCATCGCCACCAACGCGACCGACCGCCTGCGGCCCGACCTGGATGCGCTCGGCCTCACCGACGAGCTCGACGTGGTGGTCAGCTCCTGGGAGCTGAAGGTCCACAAGCCGGCACCGGAGTTCTTCGCCGAGGCGGCCCGCCTGATCGGCGCGAAGCGCGAGCACGTCCTCTTCGTGGACGACGACGACCGGGTGATCCGTGGCGCGCGGGCCGCCGGGATGTCCGCCTACCGGTGGAGCGGCCCGCACCACGTGGAGCTGCTCAAGAAGGCGCTCGACCTCTAATCGCCGGTGGTGCCGTCGAGGCGTTCGCGGATGAGGTCGGCGTGACCGTTGTGGCGGGCGTACTCCTCGATCATGTGGATGTAGACCCAGCGCAGGCTTATCGTGCTGCCCCGGTTGGTGGTGAACTCGTGGTCGAGCGGGAGGTCGGCCACCGCCTTGTCGGCCGCTTCGATCTCGGCGTCGAAGGCCGCGAAGTTGGCCTCGGCGTCCGCCTCGGCCACGTCGTCGAAGTCGCCGTCGTCGTTGCCTTCCGGGCAGTAGAGGTCGGGCAGGGTCTGGCCGGCCGCACGGATCCGGAACCACCAGCGCTCGACCTCGGTCATGTGGCGGACCAGGCCGAGCAGGGTGAGGTTGGACGGCTCGGTGCTCGCCGTCTTGAGCTGCGGCGCGGTCAGGCCGGCGCACTTGGTCAGCAGGGTCTGGCGGTGCCGGTCCAGCCAGCCCTGCAGCATCTGCCGCTCGGGGCCGGTGAGGGGCTCGCGCTCGCGATTCGGTGTGGGTGCGGTCCAAGTAGTCATCGAGGGTCATCCTGCCGGGGATAGCTCACCTCGGCGACCGAAAAAAGCTCGCCGCCCTTGGCGGTGCCCTCGACCCGGACCGTGGCGGTCCGGCCGTCCAGCCGCAGTGTGCTCACCGCGTTGCCGAAGTACGGGCCGGCCAGCCGCTTCCAGCGCCACGCGGGAGCGCGCACGCCGGCGGCGCGGGCCATCGCGCGTACGCCCCGGGCGGCCAGCCGCGACCAGCTGAACCGCATCATCGGGCGCATGAAGGCCGGCACCTGGTTGTGCACGGGGGAGCAGGTCAGCTGCATGACCGGGGTGCGGGTGCCGAGCTCGGCCTCGGCGACGTACGAGTGGTGGACGTCCCCGGACAGCACGCTGATCGTCGCCGGCGGCCGATATGCGCCGCCGGCTCCCACCCGGTCGCCCAAGGCAGGGTCACCCTCGCCAAGCCGCCGGAACAGCTCGCCGAGCGCCGCGAACGAGCGGCCGAACGCGGCCCAGTGCTCGAGGTCGAACGTTCGCCGGATCCTCTCGGCCCGGGCCGCCACCCGGGGCTGGGGCGAATCGGCCCGGCGCTCGTTCCACGCCTCCAGGTGGTGGATCGCCGGCGGCATCAGCCACGGCAGGGACGACCCGACGACCAGGTGGTCGTAGTCGCCGTGCGCCTGGTCGAGGAACCACTGCCACTCGGCGGCCGGCAGCATCTCGCGGGCGCCGGGGGCGAGCACCCGGTTGCACCGGCTGTCCAGCATCACCAGGCGGGTGCGGCCCAGGTCGAGGGCGTAGCTCCAGCGGTACCTGTTGACGTCGGCGGTGTCGACCGTACGGCCGAAGTCGTGCAGCAGGACCGTGGCGTCCTCGGCCGTGCTCACCTTCTGATAGAGCGGGTCGGCGGCCAGCTCGTCCGGGGAGAGGTTGCCCAGGTGCTGGTAGACCCAGTAGGAGGCCAGCCCGCCGGCGATCCGCTCGGACCACCACGGCTCGGCGGCCATGTCCGCGCGCCAGGACTCCGAGGTGTTCCAGTCGTCGATCAGCTCGTGGTCGTCGAAGATCATCACGCTCGGTACGGTGGCGAACAGCCAGCGGATCTCCGGGTCGCGCCACGACTCCAGGTACAGCTTCGTGTACTCGTCGAAGGTCACCACCTGGTCGGCCGGGCCCTGCTGGCCGGCCGCCCGGCGGTGCTTGAGGAAGCGTTTGACCTTGGCCGAGGTGTTGTCCGCGTACACCTGGTCGCCGAGCAGCACGATCAGGTCCGGGCGGGTCGAGGGGTCGGTCATCAGCCGGCGGGCGTAGGCGTCCAGCGCGTCCGGAGGCAGGTGCCGGGCGGACGAGCTGGGTGTTCCCTCGCGGCACGATCCGAAGATCAATCGGACCGGGTCGTCGCCCTCTTCCGCCGGGCGGGTGCTGATCTCCGATGGGGGGTACGCCGAGCCCGGCGCCGGCCAGAGCTCGCGGTCGTCCACGAGCACGCGATAGGGGCTGCTCGTGCCCGGGACCAGGCCGGTGACCACGATCAGGGCGTAGTGATGCCCGTACGCCGAAAAGGTCTTCGCGGACCCGGAACCGCCGCCCTCGACCTCGACCCGCACGGTGGCCGCTGCGGTGGTCTCCACCCAGACGGTCGCGCTGGTGCCGACGACGCGCCGCAGGACGGGGCCGACTAGAAGGTGTGCAGTCATTCAGCTCAGGCCTTCAGTCCGATCATGAGTGGTGGGCGGGGCGGTTGGACGGCGATAGGGGATCTCATCTTTCAACAGATGTGCCGGATGTCGCCACTGCGCGGCCCGAGCCACGCGCGGACGGCTCGTCTGTCAGGATTTGAGCCATGGAATACGTGGTCGCCGCAGTCATCCTGCTCGTGGTCCTGGTGGCCGGCGTGGCCGGCCTGGTGGTGCCCCGCCTGCGCCGTCGTGAGCTGCCGCCTCCGGGGGAGGCCCCGACGACCACGATCGAGCGTCCCCCGGCCGATCTCGTCGTTCCCGAGGCGGAGGAGGAGCTTCCTCCCCTGATCGTCGAGGAGAAGCCGGCGGTCGAGACGCCGGAGCCGACCGCCGGCCGGCTCGTCCGGCTCCGCGCCCGGCTGGCCCGCTCGCAGAGCGTCCTCGGCCGCGGCCTGCTCAGCGTGCTGTCCCGCGACCACCTCGACGACGACGCCTGGGAGGAGATCGAGGACAGCCTGATCTCGGCGGACGTCGGGGTCGAGGCCACCCAGGTGCTGGTCCAGCGGCTGCGCGAGCGGGTCCGGGTGCTCGGCACCCGCACCGTGGCCGAGGTGCGGGCGCAGTTGGCCGAGGAGCTGACCGCGGCGCTCGAGCCCGAGCTCGACCGCAGCCTGAAGACCGCCCCGCACGACGGCCGCCCGGCGGTGGTGCTGGTGGTCGGCGTGAACGGCGCCGGCAAGACCACCACCTGCGGCAAGATCGGCCGGGTGCTGATCGCCGACGGGCGGAGCGTGCTGTTCGGCGCGGCCGACACGTTCCGCGCGGCGGCCGCCGACCAGCTGCAGACCTGGGGCGAGCGGGTGGGCGCCGAGACCGTGCGCGGCCCGGAGGGCGGCGACCCGGCCAGCGTGGCGTTCGACGCGGTGAAGCGCGGCATCGACACCGGCGTGGACACCGTGCTGATCGACACGGCCGGCCGGCTGCAGAACAAGGTCGGCCTGATGGACGAGCTCGGCAAGGTCAAGCGGGTGGTGGAGAAGCACGGCCCGGTCGACGAGACGCTGCTGATCCTGGACGCCACGACCGGACAGAACGGACTCGAACAGGCCCGGGTGTTCACCGAAGTGGTGGATGTGACGGGCGTCGTGTTGACCAAGCTGGACGGCACGGCGAAGGGCGGCATCGTCATCGCCGTGCAGCGCAAGCTGGGCATTCCCGTGAAGCTGGTGGGTCTGGGCGAGGGGCCGGACGATTTGGCGCCCTTCGAGCCGGCGGCGTTCGTCGAAGCATTGCTTGGCTCCGACGGTTAGTCTCGGAGACTACGTTGCTTGAGGCAAGGGAGACGTGGGTGGCGCAGGAGCCGGTGCGCGAGATTCCGCTGCACGGCGGCAACGTCAGCACGGTCTCGCGAATCGGGGACACCGTCCGGCGAAACACCGGGCCGTGGACCCCGGCCGTGCACGCCCTGCTCAACCACCTGGAGCGGGTGGGCTTCACCGGCTCGCCGCACGCGCTCGGCGTGGACGAGAAGGGCCGCGAGGTTTTGTCGTATCTCGACGGCGAATGCGGCGAGTACCCGCTGGCCCCGCACTGGGTGACCGAGGAAGCGCTGGTCACCGTGGCGACCATGTTGCGGATGTTCCACGACGCCCAGTACGGTTTCGCACCGCCGCCGAACGCGATCTGGCGCTCGTTCGGGCCGCCCCCGCCGGACACCGAGGTGATCTGCCACCACGACGCGGCGCCGCACAACGTGGTCTGGCGGCCGGACGGCACGCTGGCCCTGATCGACTTCGACCTGGCCTCGCCGGGCGCGCGGATCTACGACGTCGCGTACGCGGCCTGGACCTGGGTGCCGCTGTTCAGCGATCGCGACTCGTACACGCTGGGCTGGAAGCGGCCCAACAGGCCGCGCCGCCTGCGGCTGTTCGCCGACGCGTACGGGCTGATCCCGCGCGACCGGCACCGGCTGGTCCGCACGATCCGGAAGCGGATCGTGGACCACGTCGAGGGCATCCGGCGGATGGCGGCGGCCGGCGATCCGGCTTTTGTCCGGATCGTGCACAAGGGTCACCTCCGGCGTCCGATGCGTGATCTCCGGCTGCTCGACTACGAGCGCCACACCCTGGAGTACGCCCTGCGCTGAGCGCGGGCTGTGAGAGTTTCTTCACACGTACGAAACAAGCCGTCACCTCCCGGAAATCGCGCATGGACTGTGCGTGAAACAGCGGAGCGGAAGGCTCTCGCCACGAACCGGCCGACAGGCGATGGCGCCTCCGTAGGTCGTGTGGAGGACTTACACATATCCGAAGGGAGGCGGCGTGCACGTCGACACCGGCAATACCGCATGGTTGCTTCTGTCGTCCGCGCTCGTTCTGCTGATGACCCCTGGCCTGGCGCTGTTCTACGGCGGCCTGAACCGGTCCAAGGGCACGCTTAACATGATGATGATGAGCTTTTCGTGCATCGGGCTCATCTCCGTACTTTGGGCACTTTATGGCTGGACCCTCGCGTTCGGTACGAACAGCAGCACCGGTTTCAACAAGATCCTGGGCAGCTTCACCCAGTACCTCGGCACCGGCACCAGTTGGATCGGCGAGGAGTGGAAGGTCGCCGGGACCGGGACGGGCATCCCGACCTACGTCGTGATGGCGTTCCAGATGATGTTCGCGATCATCACGGTCGCCCTGATCAGCGGGTCGCTCTCGGACCGGCTGAAGTTCGGCGGCTGGGTCCTCTTCGCGATCGGCTGGTTCACCATCGTGTACGTCCCGGTCGCGCACTGGATCTGGGGCGGCGGCTGGATCGGCGCCAACCTCGGCGCGCTCGACTTCGCCGGTGGTACCGCGGTGCACATCAACGCCGGTTCCGCGGCGCTGGGCGTGGCGCTGGTGCTCGGTAAGCGGATCGGCTGGCCGCGGGAGAACATGCGGCCGCACAACGTCCCGTTCGTGGCGCTCGGCGCCGGCCTGCTGTGGTTCGGCTGGTTCGGGTTCAACGCCGGTTCCGAGCTGACCGCCGACACCGTAGCCTCCGCCGCGTTCGTCAACACCCAGCTGGCCACCGCCGCCGCGCTCTGCGGCTGGTGCGCGGTGGAGTGGATCCGGGACGGCAAGCCGACGCTGGTCGGCGCCTCCTCCGGCGCGGTCGCCGGCCTGGTCGCGATCACCCCGGCCTGTGGTTTCATCCCGCCGCTGGCCTCGATCCTGCTCGGCATCGTCGCCGGCGCCGTCTGCGCCCTGGCCGTCAGCCTGAAGTACCGGTTCGGCTTCGACGACTCGCTCGACGTGGTCGGCGTGCACTTCGTCGGCGGGTGGATCGGCTCGCTGTGGATCGGCCTGTTCGCCACCTCGGGCGTGAACGCGGTCGTCACCCACAAGTCGCTCTTCTTCGGCGGCAGCCTCGACCAGCTGTGGCGTCAGTTCGTCGCCAGCGCCTCGGTCACCGTCTACTCGTTCGCGATCGCGGCGATCCTTGCGCTCATCCTCAAGGCCGTCAAGGTGCTGCGGGTCAGCGAGGACGCGGAGGTCGGCGGCATCGACATCTCCGACCACGGTGAGACCGCGTACGACTTCCAGCCGGTCGCGGGTTCCAGCGGCGGCGCGTTCGCGATCGCCGGCATCGGCGGCACGAAGGCCGACGCCGACGGCAAGGCCGACGCCAGCCAGAAAGTCGCCGGTTAACTACCCGTATGACTGCTCCGAGAGAGGGACTGAGCATGAAGCTGGTGACCGCGGTCATCAAGCCGTACCAGCTCGACGCGGTGAAGGAAGCGCTGCACGCGCTCGGCGTGACCGGCCTGACCGTGAGCGAGGTACAGGGGTACGGACGGCAGAAGGGCCACACCGAGGTGTACCGGGGAGCCGAGTACACCGTCGAGTTCCTGCCGAAGATCAAGGTCGAGGTGGTCACCGACGAGATCGACGTGGACAAGATCGTCGACGCCGTCGTCACCTCGGCGCGGACCGGCAAGATCGGTGACGGGAAGGTCTGGGTGACCGCCGTGGAGGAGGTCGTCCGGGTCCGTACCGGCGAGCGCGGCCTCGACGCGCTCTGATTACGACCATTATGTCCAGCGAGCCGCCGGCCCCGCCCTCAGTGCCGGCCGGCGGCTCGCTCGACAAACTTCGCGCGCACATCGGCGCCGCCGCCCGGGCCGACCGGGCCGCGGCGCTCGACGCGTGGCTGACCGCGATCTTCCCGAGCCACCTGCCGGGCGTCAGCCTGCTGGCGGTGGGCGGGCTCGGCCGGCGGGACTGCGCCCCGTTCAGCGATCTCGATCTGGTGTTGCTGCACAACGGCGCGGCCGGGATCGACCGGATCGCCTCCGCCCTCTGGTACCCGATCTGGGACGCCCGGCTCGGCCTCGACCACTCGGTGCGCACGCTGCCCGAGGCGCTGTCGGTCGCGCACGACGACGTCAAGGTCGCCCTCGGCCTGCTCGACGCCCGGCACCTGGCCGGCGACCCGGCGCTCTCCGGCGAGCTGATCGCGGCGGCGGGCGATCAGTGGCGGCGCACCGCCGTACGCCTGATGCCGCAGCTCAAGGAACTCACCACCACCCGCTGGGCGAGCCACGGCGAGCTCGCGTTCCTGCTCGAGGGCGACCTCAAGGAGGCGGCTGGCGGGCTGCGCGACGTCACCATCCTGCGCGGCATCGGCCGGGCCGGGGTCGCCGACACCATGCGCCCCGCGGTGCGCGCCGCCAACCTGCGCCTGCTCGACACCCGGGACGCCCTGCACCTGGCCGTCGGCCGCCGGGTCGACCGGCTGGTCGCCCAGGAGCGCGCCGCGGTCGCCGAGCTGCTCGAACTCGACGACGGGGACGCGCTGCTGCGCCGGGTGGCCGGCGACGCGCGGACGATCGCGCACGCGGTGGACGACGCCTGGCGGGCGGTGGACCGGCTGCGGGCCGGGCGGCGCCGGGGTGGTCCGGCCGGGTCGCCGACCCGCCGGCCGATCGCCCGCGACGTGGTGGAGCAGGACGGCGAGCTGGTGCTCGCGCGTACCGCCATCGGTCCGGTCCCGGACCCCAGCCTGTCGCTGCGGGTGGCCGCGGCCGCCGCCACCGTACGGCTGCCGATCGCCCGCGCCACCAGCGAGTGGCTCGCCGCGTTCAGCCCGCCGCTGCCCAACCCCTGGCCGCCGGCCGCCCGCGCCGCGCTGGTCTCGCTGCTCGGCTCCGGCCCGGGCCTGCTGCCCGCCTGGGAGACCTGCGACCGGTACGGGCTGATCGACGCGTGGCTGCCGGAGTGGGCCCGGATGCGCAGCCTCCCGCAGGTCCACCCGGTGCACCGCTTCACCCTCGACCGGCACCTGGTGCAGGCCGCCTACGAGGCCACCGCGTACGCCCGCGAGGTGGACCGCCCCGACCTGCTGCTGATCGGCGCGTTCCTGCACGACGTCGGCAAGGGATTGCCCGGCGACCACAGCATCGTCGGCGCCCCGATCGCCGCCGAGATCGCCACCCGGATCGGCCTGCCCCCGGCCGACGTCGCCACCATCGAGAAGCTGGTGCGGCTGCACCTGCTGCTGCCGGACGTGGCCACCCGCCGCGACCTGAGCGACCCGGTGACCATCTCCACGGTGGCCGGGAAGGTCGGCGACAGCGCCACCCTCGACCTGCTGCACGCGCTGGCCCGGGCCGACTCGCACGCCACCGGCCCGGCCGCCTGGTCGGACTGGAAGGGCCGGCTGATGGCCGAGCTGGTCCGGCGGGTGCACGCCGCGCTGGACAACGGCGAGCTGCCCGAGCCGCCGCTGCCCGACCCGGAACTGCTCGACGGCGACCTGCCGGCCGTGCACCTGGACGGCGACCGGGTGGCGGTGGCCGCCGCCGACCGGCGCGGGCTGCTCGGCCAGGTCGCCGCCTGCCTGGCGCTGCACCGCCTGGACGTGGTCGGCGCGAACACCAGCACGATGGACGGCCGGGCCATCGTCGAGTTCCTCACCCAGCCGCGGTACGGTTCGCCGTACGACCCGGTGGCGCTCGCCGCCGACCTGCGCCGGGTCGCCGCCGGGGACGTGTCGGTCACCCAGCGGGTGCGGGCCCGGGCGATGAGCGCCCGCGGCGGCACGGCCTCGCCCCGGGTGGTCTGGCATCGGGACGCGGCGACCGACGCGGCCGTGCTGGAGCTGCGCGCGGCCGACTCGGCCGGGCTGCTCTACCGGGTGGCGAGCGCGCTCGACGAGGCCGGCGCCGAGGTGCGCGCGGCCCGCATCTCCACCCTGGGCGGTGACGTGGTGGACGCGTTCTACCTGGTCGGTTCGTGGGCCGAGCAGGCCGAACGCGACCGGGTCGAGGCGGCGGTGCTGGCCGCCGTATGACCAGAGACGGGTAACCAAAGGCGGTGAAGGCGCGTTGGTCCGGGCGTGCTCGAGGCCCTGCTTGATGATCACATCGCCGCGCTCGGGCCGGAACTGCGGCTCGCGCTGACCGCCACGGTGACCCGCACCCGCTCGCGGGACGGGCGCCTGCTGCTGGCCCGGGCCGCGCTCGGCGATGCCCTGACGCTGGACGACCTGCTGGCCGCGGCCCGGGCCGGCGACCGCCGCCGGCTGCGGAAGGTCCGGCGGAAGGTGACCGCGTCGCTGCTGGCCGCGATCGCGCAGACGTACGCCCAGCAGGAGCTCGCGCCGGAGGACCGGGCAGACGCGCTCGCCCTCTACGAGCTGATCCGCCGGGCTCTGGGCGGCCGCCGGCTGAACCCGGCCAACCAGGCGCTGCACGTTCAGCTCGCGCTGGCCGACCTGGGTCCGGAGCGGGCCCGGGCGCTGCTGCGGGGCTACTGGCGGATCAAGGAGCCGGCGCTGGGCTGCCTGCGGGCCGACTTGATCAACCCGTACGCCGGGGACCGGCCGGCGGAGCCGTGGCTGCGGGCCTTCCAGGCGATGCTGCCGGCGCCCGGGCCGGTGGTCGGCGAGGGCGACGGCGCGCCGTTCGACCGGCTGGCCGCGCCGGCCGTCGAGCGGGTCGAGGAGGCGCACCGGGTCTCGGTGGTGGTCACCGCGTACCGGCCGGATCGGGGCCTGCTCACCGCGATCCGCTCGATCCTGGCGCAGAGCTGGGCGAACACCGAGATCGTCATCGTCGACGACGCGTCCCCGCCGGAGTACGACGAGGTGCTGCGCGCCGCGGTGGCCCTCGGTGACCGGATCCGGCTGGTCAAGCTCGCGGTCAACGGCGGCACCTACGCGGCCCGGAACGCCGGGCTGGAGGCGGCCGGCGGCGAGTTCGCGGCGTTCCAGGACTCCGACGACTGGTCGCACCCGCGCCGGCTGGAGCTGCAGGTGCGGCCGATGCTCTCCGACCGGCGGCTGGTCGCCACCACCTCGGACGGGCTGGCCGTCACCGACCAGCTGATGCTCAGCCGGCCGGGGGTGCGCAGCGGCCGGTTCAACCCGTCCTCGCTGGTCTTCCGGCGCAACGCGGTGCTCGGCAAGGTCGGCTGGTTCGACCGGGTGCGCAAGGCGGCCGACAGCGAGTACATCGGGCGGATCCAGGCGGCGTTCGGGGCGCGCCGGGTGCGGCACCTCGACTCGCTGCCGCTGGCGCTGATCCGGCTCAGCGCGAACTCGCTGTCCCGCTCGGAGATCAAGCCGAACTGGATGCACCCGGCCCGGGTCGCCTACAGCTCGGCGTACCTGCGCTGGCACGACCGGATCGCGGCGGGGGTCGCCTCGCCGGTACGCCCGGCCGACGGCTCCGGCCGGCCGTTCCCGGCGCCCGGCCACCTGCTCGGCGCCGACCCGTCCACGCCCGTCCGGTACGACGTGGTCATGGTCGCCGACTGGCGGTTCCTGGAGAGCCCGCAGCGGACCGCCATCGACGAGTTGCGGGCGCTGGTCGCGGCCGGCCTGCGGGTCGCCGTGCTGCAGCTGGAGTCGTTCCGGGCGGTCTACCTCAAGCGGCAGCCGATCTGCGCGCCGCTGCAAGACCTGATCAACGCGGGCGTGGTCGATCGGGTCGGGATCCAGGAGCGGGTCGAGGCCGCGCTGGTGCTGGTCCGGCAGGCCGCGGTGCTGCAGTTCGCGGGCGGCCTGCCGAGCCGGGTACGGGCCGGGCGGGTGGTCGTGGTCGCCGACCGGGCGCCGCGCCGGTCGAACGGCACCGACCACCGCTACCTGCCGGAGACGTGCACCGAGGTGGCGCGCGAGCTGTTCGGGGCGGAGCCGGCATGGGTTCCACAGGACCCGGGGGTGCGGGCCGCCCTGCGTACCGGTGAGGACCGGGACTTTCCCACCGCCCTCGCGCCCGGCGGCTGGGTCCCGCCGCGCACCGCCGCCGGCCCGGGACCCGCGCTGGCCGGCGCCGATCTCTGCGACGCCGCCAACTGGCCCGGCGACCCGGCCGAGACCCTCGCGGTGTGCCACCGGCTGCCCGGCGCCGACCTCCGGGTGCGGCTGCCCGACCGGCCGCGCGGCACGCTCGAGGTGCCGCTGCGCCCCACCTGGCTGGCGTACGAGGCCGGCGACCTCGACCCCCGCCCGTTCCTCCACCAGCTCGACTTCTACCTGCACTTCCCGCCGCCGGAGAGCGCCGAGTGGTACTCCCGGCCGGCGCTGGAGGCGGCCGCGATGGGCTGCGTGGTGGTGATGCCGGAGCGGTACGCCGGGCTGTACGGCGACGCCGCGGTCTATTGCGGCCGCACCGAGGTGGCGCCGCTGATCGAGCGCTACCGGGCCGATCCGGCGCTGTTCGCCGAGCAAAGCCGGAGGGCCCGATCGGTGGTCGCCCGCGCGCATGATCCGGCGCTGCTGGTGGAGCGGATCATGGCGATGCTTCCCGTAACGGCCGCGACGTAGGCTCCGTTGAGAAAAATGTGCCTTTAGGCGGTTTTTGGGTGGCGGGCGGGGTGGTTGGACGGGTGAAGGTGACGGCGAAGGTCAAGCGGCTGGTCAAGGCCCTCCTCGGGTTGTCCCGCCGGCAGGTCGCCGGCCTGCTGGCGACGGCGATCGTCGGCCTCGGGGTCGCGGTGGCCTCGGCCGCGGGGCAGTCCGCGCTGGCCACCAGCCTGCTCGCGCTGCTGCTGGTCGCCGTGCCGGCCGGGGTGATCCACCTGTCCCGCCGGCTCGGCGGGGTCGGCCGGGCCAACCGCGAGGCCGTCCGTGACCTGCGCGCGCTCGTCGAGCAGGTGCAGCGCCGGGTGATCGCCGCGGTGGAGAAGGAGCGGCTCGCGGCCGGCGACCGGCACCAGGAGCTGACCGAGGCGCTGTCCCGGGCCGAGCGGCTCACCGGGCGCGGCGCCGAACTGCTGCTGCGCGAGCAGACCCGCGAGGTCGAGGCGCTGTTCCAACTCTTCCAGCGGGTGACGCCGCGGGCGCCGATGCCGCCCGGCGGCGCGCTCAACCCGACCGACCTGCTCGGCCTGCACAACCTGGCGGCCGGCCGGCAGCCCGGGCTGACCGTGCTGCTCGGCGGGGGCGGGCCGGCCGCGGTCTGGCTCGGCTACGCGCTCGCCGAGGGCGGCCGGCTGGTCGCGGTCGAGCACGACCCGGCCCGGGCCGAGGCGACCCGGGACGCGCTGCGCGAGCACGGCCTGACCGGCGTCGAGGTGCGGCACGCTCCGCTTGCCGAGCTCACCGTGGACGGCCGGCCCGTCGACTGGTACGACGTCGACGCGCTGGACGGCCTGACCGGCATCGACCTGCTGGTGGTGGCCGGCGCCGACGGCGTGGCGCCGGCCCTGCACGTGCTCGGCCGGCGGCTGGCCGACGGCGGCGCGGTGGTGGTGGAGGCGCCGACGCACGTCGCGCCGCGGCAGGGCGGGTTCGGCCTGACCGAGCAGCGCCGGGTCAGCGGCCGCTGGACGGTGCTCGCTCATCCCGAAGCACCGGCCAAGGCCGCCAAATAAGAGCGGTCCCGCCGCGGGGGACGGCGGGACCGCTGGGCCGCGGGTACCAGGGGAGTGTCCCGGCGGCCGAGCCGGCGGGGGCCGGCTGCTCTGTTGTCCTACGCCGGCACAGATCGGTCGCCGGCCCGGGCGGGTTTACGAACGGGCCGGGTGCCCTTGGGTTGCCAACCGGGCGGCGCGCTCGGCGTACACCTCGTGGCCGTGGTGCCGGCGGACGAACTCCGGGCCGCGGGCGGCCTGGGCGCGCAGTGCCGGCTTGTCCTCGTGCAGCCGGCGTACGGTCTCCGCCACCTCGGCCGCCTCGCAGTAGACCGCGGCGTCGCCGAACGCGGCGGCGTACCGGGCCGGCAGCAGCACCACGCAACCGGCGGCGAGCGCGGCCAGCACGTCCGGTTCCGGGTCGGCGGGCGCGTCCGGGCGGGGCAGCGGCAGGTAGAAGTCGATCTGGTAGAGGAACGAGCGCAGGCTCACCTCGGCCGGGCCGTAGACCAGCCAGGAACCGGGGGCGCCGGGCCGTCCGAACGAACGCTCGGCGGTGCCGTCGGCATCCAGCAGGCGTACGTCCACCCCCGGGCCGTCCGGCAGTTCCGCCCGAAGGCGGTGCCACTCGGCCCGGCCGCCCCGGCAGCGCCGCCCGAGCACCGGCCGGTCGGCCCGCGGCCCGCGCCGGTCCAGGCGCCACTGCGCGGGGTCGACCGTGCCGGGCAGGTCGAGCGGGGTGAGCAGGTCGGCCGGGGCGCCGTCGGTGAGCGGGTCCTCGGCGAGCGCCTCGGTGAGCAGCCGGCGGCCGTCCGGCCCGGCCGGGGCCCAGAGCGGCCGGCGGCCGAACAGGCGGCGGCTGGACGCGGCCGCCGAGCGGGCGATGGTCGCCGACTCGATCACCACCCGCTGGGCCCGGATCCCGCTCGGCAGGTCGGGCGCGTGCTGCAGCACCTTGGGGGTGCGGCACACCACCAGCCGGGCCCGGACGTCGTCGGTGAGCTCGACCTGGGCCAGCTCGCCGAGGTTGATCAGCTCCTGCACCGCCGGGTCGAGGTTGCGCACGCCGTGCCGCAGGTGCGAGAGCACGTCCAGCTGGAGCAAGGCGGCGCGCAGGTTCCGGTCCCGCAGCGCCCGCAGCTGCCCGATGCCGGCCGTCCCGGCGCCCCCGGCCGCGGTCCAGTCCCCGGCCAGCACCACGTCGTAGGCCCGCGGCCCGCTCTCGCCCCGGATCCGGCGGGGCGCGGCGAAGGCGCGGGGCTGTCGTGGGTCGGCCGTCCCGTCCTTGACCCGTACGTGCCAGGCCTGGAACGCGGACAGGTACGAGCGGCGGGCCGGGTGCATCCAGCCTGGGCGGTAGTCGGCGCTGGACAGCGAATCGGCGGAGAGCCGGATCAGGGCCAGCGGGGCGCCGCCGAGGTGCTGGGTGGCGGCGCGGCCGAGGACGGCGCGGGCCCGCTCGACGTACTCGGCGTCGGCGCCCTTGCGGACCGGGTCGAGGTAGCCGACCCGGTTGAGCGCCGCCGTCCGCCGGATCATCAGCGAGGAGAGGTTGTACGACCGGGTCTGCTCGACGCCGACCCGGGTGAGCACCAGGTCCGGGGTGACCCGCATGCCCACCGAGGTGGTCGAGAAGACCGCGTCGTCGGCGAGCAGCGGGGCGATCTGCCGCTCCAGCCGCAGCGGGTGCGACCAGTCGTCGGAGTCCTGGAACGTGACGAAGTCCCCGGTCGCGGCGTCCAGGCCGGCGTTGCGGGCCACGTAGGTGCCGCCGTTGGCGACCATCCGGATCAGCCGGACCCGCGGGTCCAGCCCGGTGGCGGCGCGCAGGATCGGGTCGTACTCGGCCGGCGAGCCGTCGTCGACCAGCAGGATCTCGTGGTTGGTCCAGGTCTGCGCGACCAGCGAGCGGACCGCGGTGAGCAGCTCCCGGCCGGGCCGCCAGGTGGTGACGATGGTGGTGATCCGGCGGGGGTGGCCGATCCGCTGGGCCGCGCCGGTGACCAGCCGGTCGAGGGCCGGGCCGCCGCCCTCGGCCACCCGGCAGGACGGGTGCGGCAGCAGGCCGGTGAAGTCCCAGTTGCGGCCGGTCCCACCGGCGTGCGGATTGGCCAGGTCGAGCGTGACGGCGGTACGGATCGGCTCGGCGATCCCGGGGTACTCCGCCAGGAGGGCGGCCGCGAGCGTGCGATCGCCCACGGCGTACGCAATCTGGGTGTGCAGTCCTTGATGTTCCGGCGCGATCGTGCCGGCCCGCCGCAGCTTCGCCAGGATCGCCAGCGCCTCCGCCGGATCGTCCGGGCGCAGGTCCTGACACGCGATCACGCGGGCCAGCTCGCCGACCGGCCAGGGCTCCTCGGCGGCCGCGCGGGCCAGCGGCGCCCGGGCGGCGACCGAGCGGGCCTGCAGCGCGGCCACGGCGAGCGGGTGCGGTTCGTACATGCGCGTCCTCCTGGTCTCGGTGTTCTTAACGACCGAGAGGCTCGTCTTAACCACCGAGAGACTCGGGTGAATTGTCCGTATCGCCCCCTTGGTTCCTGTCGTTTGTCCTCGCGTGCCCCAGTACGACGTCGCCATCCTGTCCGACCTGCGGTACCCGGGCGGCAATTCCGCGAGCATCGTCGCCGAGGTACGCGCGCAGGCCGCCGCCGGACTGTCCACCGTGCTCGCCCACCTGCCGTCGCCGCACCTCAAGCACGCCCGGCCGTTCCAGAGCCGGATCGTCGCCTGCCTGCGCGACGGGCTCGCCGACCTCGCCCACGACGACGGCGCCGAGATCACCGCCCGGGTGCTGCTGATCCGCCAGCCGCGGATCTTCACCGAGGAACCGGCCGTGGTGCCCCGGATCCGGGCCGGGCACACCATCGTCGTGCTCAACCAGCCGCCCGGCGACGAGCGGCACGCCCAGTGCTACTACGTCTTCGACGAGGTACGCGAGCGGGTCGAGCGGCTCTTCGGCGGCGACGCGGTCTGGGCCCCGATCAGCACCCAGGTACGCGACAACGTGCTGCAGGTCGCGCCCTCGATCGCGCTGCCGGACACCGACTGGCACGAGATCATCGACGTCGCCGACTGGCAGGTCGAGCACCGCCGTGAGCCGGGTGCCGTCCCGGTGCTCGGGCGGCACGGCCGGCCCGATCCGGTGAAGTGGCCGCGCGACCCGGGTGAGCTGCTGCAGGCCTACCCGGACTCGCCGGACTTCAAGGTGCGCATTCTCGGCGGGGGCGAGATCGGCGTCCACCGGCTGGGCCGGCTGCCGCGGTCGTGGGAGGTGGTCGAGTTCGGCGCCGAGGCGCCCCGCGACTTCCTGGCCGGGCTGGACTTCTTCGTCTACTTCCACGACCCGGACTGGAAGGAGGCGTTCGGCCGGACCATCCTCGAGGCGATGGCCAGCGGGGTGCCGGTGATTGTCGGGCCGCACTTCCGGGCCATCTTCGGGGAGGCGGCGCTCTACTGCGAGCCGGCCGGCGTGCGCGAGGTGGTCCGCCGGCTGCACCACGACCGGGAGGCGTACGACTCGCAGGTCTTGCGGGCTCGGCGGTTCGTGGCCGACCAGTTCGGCAGTGCGTCGCACATCGCTCGGTTGGCGTCTCTCGGCGTGGTGTCCCGAGCGGGATTTTCCCCTAAGAAGCGACGTGCCCGAATTACCCGAGAAAGGCGGCGCGTCCTCCTGGTCGGCGATGACGTGGCTCGCTTCCGGGCGATCGCCCGGCGGCTCCCCGAGGGCCTCGAGGCGGTCGTGGTCGGCACCGCCAGCCTGGCCGAGGCGCACGCCGCCGGCCTGCTCACCGAGTACCTGCCGGGCGCCGCCGACCTGGGCGTGCCGCCCGCCCGCTGGCCCGGCTTCGTCCGCGACCGGCTGCGCCATCTGGTCGAGCTGTACCGCCCGCGGGCCGTGCTGGTCGGCGGGCTGCCGCACGACGGGATCCTCGGTGCGATCGAGGAGAACCCGGCGACCCGCTGGCTGTGGCTGCGCCCGGCGATGTGGCGGCGCGGCACCGGCGGCGAGTGGGCGGCCCGCGGACTGGCCTTCGCCGGCATCCTCGAGCCGGGCGAGTTCGCCGCGGCCGGGGACGAGGGCTGGACCACCACCGCCCGGCACGGGGTGTCCACGGTGGACCCGATCACCGACCTGCCGGACCGGGTCGTCCGGCGGGCCGGCGACTTGACGCTGCTCTGCCGGGGCGTCGAGGCTACCTTGCCCGGTTTCCGGGCCGTCTCAGCGATGGGGGCCGAGCTGGGCCGGGTCACCGTGGCCGTGTCCCGGGCCGACTACACCGGCTTCCACGAGCTGATCGGCGCCCGGGTGCCGACCGTCTTCGTGCCCGATCCCGCGGCCACCGACGACGAGCTGGCCCGCGCCCGGTTCGCGGCCGCCGCCGGGGTCGCCGCGTACGCCACCGACGACGGGTCGGCCGCCGCCGAGCTGCAGCGGCTCGCCGACCCGGCCGTCCGCGAGGCGCTCAGCCGGCGCTGCGCCGAGCTCTCCTTCGGCAACGGCGCCGGCGACGCGGCCAGCTGGCTGGCCGGATTCGCGAGGGAGGCCAACCGTGTCGGAACCCGATGACCTCGCGCTGGCCCGCTGGGAGGTGGCGACGCTGACCGGCCGGCTGCGCTCGCTGGAGGCCGAGCGGGACGCCGCCGTCGAGGAGCGCGACCGGCACCGGCGGCAGGCCGCGGCCCTGCGGGGCAGCCCGTCGTATCGGATCGGGCGGACTCTGGTCGAGCTGACCCGCGACCCGATCGGGCTGGCCGGCCGGGCGGTCCGGCGCATCCGGCACGGCCGGGCCACGCCGCCCCGGCGCCGCCCGCCGGCCGGCCCGGCGCCGGCCCGGGTCTACGTCGCGGTCGGCCTCGGCGGCCCGGCGTCGCACGCGCTGGTCCGGGCCCTGCGGCAGCGCATCGTCGTGGACGGCGACCACCTGCCGGTCCTGGTCACCGACCAGCCGGCGCTGCGCGGCCTGCAGGTGCCGGGCGTGGTGCTCGAATACCTGCCCGACCCGGCGACCTGGCGCCGGCACGACCCCGGCGCCGACTGGGAGACGATGCTGGCCGGCCGGATCGCCCAGCTCTGCCGCGACCATCGCGCGGCCGGCACGGTGGTGATCGATCCCCGGGACCCGCCGACGTTGGCGCGCCTGCTGAGTAACTGACCGCGCGGCGCCCTCGTTGGCCGCCTTGTGACCGTCGTCGTGCCGAAGCCCCGGACCGAGATGCGCTTTGCCGCGGCCGGGCCGTCGGCCGGCGCGCTGTGGCGGCGGGCGCTGCTGCGGGCCGCGCTGGCGCCGCTGGTCGTGCTGGCCTCGATCGTGGCGCTCGCGCCGACCGCCGACCACAAGTACAACGTCTACTGGCACGGGGGCCTGTTCCACGACGACCCGCCGCGGATCGTGCCGGACACCCTCGATTCCCTGCCGGGCTATCTGCGCAACGGCAACTTCCGGCCGCTCGGGCGGATGCTGGAGAAGCTGGTCGACCTGGCGGCGTACACGCTCGGCGACTTCGGCGTGCCGGCGAACATCGGGCTGCGGCTGGTGTCGATCGCCGCCGCGATGCTGCTCGGGGTGGCCACGCTGGTGCTCGCCGAGAGCGTGGTGTGCCGGGGCCGGTTGTTCCGCGCCGAACCGTCCACAGTGGCCGCCTTGACCCCGTTCGCGCTCGCCGCCGGGCTGGTGGCCTCCGGGCGGTCCAGCCCGGTGGTGCTCTTCGGCGGACTGTATTTCACGACCGCCGCGCTGGTCCTGCTGGCCGTGGCGGCGATCGTCCGGCTCGGCCGGGTCCGGGTCCGGCACCTGCCGCTGCTGGCACTCGGCGGCGCCGCCCTGGCCGCCGTCAACGAGCTCACCTATCTCGCGCTGCCGCTGGCCACGGTCGCGGTGGTGGCCCGCGGCCGATGGGTGCCCGGCCGGCGCGCTCTGGCCGCGCTCTGGCTGGGCTTCCTGCCGGTCTTCGGCGCGGTCCGGCTCGTGATCAAGTCCTATTGCGACACCGGTCCGTGCTACTCGGCCTCCGACGTCGCCTTGCGCCCGGCGTCGTTGGAAGCCTTTCCCGTACGGGCGATCGCCTGGCTCCCGCCGCTGCAGTGGCAGAGCGCGATCCGCGGCGGCGGCGCCCTCTCCGCCCTCACCCTCGTCCTCGCCCTGGCCGCCCTGGCCGTGCTCGCCCGGACCGCCCAGCGCGACCTGCGCCGGCTCGGCCCGGTCGGCCGGCCGGCCGCTCGCGCCCTGGCCGTGGTGGCCCTCACGCTGATCGCGCTGGGCGCCGCTCTGGCCTCGCTGAGTGCCGACGTGCAGCAGTTGGTGGCCGCGCACCGCTGGGGGCAGGGCTGGCGGGACACCGCCGTGGTCGCACCCGGCGGCGCCCTGCTGCTGGTCGCCACGGCCCACCTGGCCCGGCCCCGCCGACTGGTGCTCGGCGGCCTGATCGCGGTGCTGGTCGCCGGGTGCGCGGTCACCGCCACGGTGAACAAGCGCTTCCGGGACACGGTCATGGCGTCGCCGGTCGCCCGGCTCGACGACCGGCTCGCCCAGGAGGTCGCCGACTTCGACCCGACCGCGGCCGGCGCGGCCCGTCGATGTGCGCTGCGTGCCGAGTTCCTCGCGGTCAATCCGGGCGGCGCCCGGGTGGCCCGGCGCTTCGACACCGCGTTCGACGCGGCCGCGCGGCAGCGGGCCGGCCGGCCGTTCTGCCCCGTAACCGGCCGCGGGCAGGGGCGTTGACGTGGTGTGATTAGCCGTTTGCGGAAACTCAACCGCCGCCAGGCGGCCGTGCTGGCCGCCGCGGCCCTCCTCGGCCTCGCGGTCGTCGGCAGCGCGCTCACCGGGCACTTCGGGCTGGCGCTCACCCTGCTCGGGGTCTTCCTCGCCGGGACGGTCGCCGGCCTGCTGTTCGTCCTGCACCGGCTGACCCAGCTGTTCGCGCTGCAGCGCACCCACCAGCGGGACGTGCGGCAGGTGCTCGACCACACCCAGCGCCGGGTGCTCGGCGCGGTCGAGGAGATGCTGCTGTCCGCCGGCGACCGGCACCGCGAGCTCACCGACAAGCTGGCCGCCCAGCAGAAGGCCGCGGCCAACGGCACCGACCGGCTGCTGCGCGCGCAGACCGCCGAGGTGGAGGCGCTCTTCCAGCTGTTCGACGGCTTCCCGCCGCGGGCGCCGATGCCGTCCTCGGGCGGGTTCGCGCTCAACCCCACCGACCTGCTCGACCTGGTGCACCTGGTGCGGACCCGCAAGCCGAAACTGGTGCTGGAGCTGGGCAGCGGCACGTCGACGGTGTGGCTCGCGTACGCCCTGGAGAAGTTGGGCGGCCGGCTGGTGTCGCTCGACCACGACCCGGGGTACGCCGAGAAGACCCGGGCGATGCTGGCCGCGCACGGCCTCACCGAGGTGGCCGAGGTACGCGACGCCCCGCTGCGCCCGGTGCTGCTCGACGGCCGCAGCTTCCCCTGGTACGACACCGATGCGCTGGCCGACGTGCGCGCGGTGGACCTGCTGCTGATCGACGGGCCGCCGGAGAAGACCGGGCCGGACGCGCGCTACCCGGCGATGCGGGTGCTGGAGGACAAGCTGGCCGACGCGGCGACCGTGGTCTTCGACGACGCGCACCGGCACGACGAGCAGCAGGCTCTCCGCAAGTGGGTGGAAACCATCGAGGGCCTCACCGAAGAAGGTGAGGCCCCCGGACGGCACGCCGTGCTCTCTTACCGGCGCGTCGTGCGCCAACTAGCTCCTCAGTAACCGAACTCCTGGGTGAAGTACGTGTTGCCGCTCGCCGAGTACACCGCGCCGACGCCCAGCGCGGTCGCCTTGCAGTTGAGGATGTTGGCGCGGTGCTCGGGGCTGGCCATCCACGCCTTCACCACGTCCACGCCGGTGCGGAAGCCGAAGGCGATGTTCTCGCCGGCCGGCCGCGGGTAGTGCGCCGCCTTCTGCCGGGCCACAAAGGTCGAGCCGCCGCTGCCGACGTGGCTGAACGCGCCGGTCCGGGCCATGTACGTGCTCTGCACCCGGGCCGCGCTGGTCAACCGCGCGTCGAGGTGCACCGCCTTGCAGCCGTTGGCCACCCGCTGCTTGTTGGTCAGGTAGGCGATGTCGCCCTGCAGCTTGGTCTCGCTCACCACCGCGGCGCTCGCCGGTGCGGCCACCATGACCAGGCCGAGCAGGGTGGCGGGGATCGTCGCGATCAGGGCCAGACGCTTGGTGATCTTGGTACGCATCGAGTCGAACTCACTTTCGGTGGTAGGTGCCCGGCTCCTACCGCCGGGTTCACCGACTCAGTTCGGCTCCACACGAGCCCGGATGACCCCGCGGCGGTTGCCTTGCCGGGGCCTCTCGGTTGCCGGACGGTTGGCGCCTCCGGCACGGTTGCCGTCACGGTGCGGGCCGGTTTCTCGTTGATCCGACGTGCACGACGTGGCGATCCTTTCGGACTTCCGCTACCCCGGCGGCACCTCGGCGAGCATCGCCGCGGAGGTGTACGCGCAGGCCGAGGCGGCGCTTTCCACCGTTCTCGTGCACGTGCCGTCGCCGCACCAGCCGAGGACCCTCCCGTTCAGCCCGCGGATCAGCGACCTGCTGCGGGACGGGGTGGCCACGCTGGCCCGGGACGACGACGAGATCGAGTGCAAGCTGCTGCTCGTACGGCAGCCCCGGATCTTCACCGAGGACCTCGCCGCGCTACCGCGGATCCGCGCCGAGCGGACCGTCATGGTGATCAACCAGCCGCCCGGCGACGCCGGCAACCCCTTCCGCTACTACGACTTCGCGGCCGTACGCGACCGGGTGCACCGCTACTTCGGCCCGCGGGTGGAGTGGGCCCCGATCAGCTCCCAGGTCCGCGACCAGGTCCGCCAGGTCGAGCCGGACGCCGGGCTCGCCGACGCCGACTGGCACGAGATCATCGACGTGGCGCACTGGTGGCGCGACCGGGACGGCTTCGTCGGCGACCTGCCGGTGATCGGCCGGCACGGGCGGGCCGACCCGGTGAAGTGGCCGCTCGACCCGGACGAGATCCTGCGCGCCTACCCGCCGTCGTCCTCGTTTCGCGTGCGCGTGCTCGGTGGCGGCGAGATCGCGGTCCGCCGCCTCGGCCACAAACCGGACAACTGGGACGTGGTCCCGTTCGGCGCCGAATCGCCCGAGGAGTTCCTGCGTACGATCGATTTCTTCGTCTACTTCCACGACCCGGACCTGGTCGAGGCCTTCGGCCGGACCATCCTCGAGGCGATGGCCAGCGGCGTCCCGGTGATCATCGGCGAGCACTTCCGCCCCACCTTCGCCGACGCCGCACTCTACGGCCGGCCCGCCGACGTGCCCGCCCTGGTGAACGAGCTGTACGCCGACCCGGCCCGCTACCGCGCGGTGGCCAGCCGGGCCCGCGAGTTCGCCGAGCAGCGCTACGGCCACCAGTCGCACCTGACCCGGCTGGCCACGTACGGCATCCGCCCGCGCATCTCCCCGCCGACCGCCTCCGCCGCCACCGGCAAGCCGGCCACCACGCGACGCGTCCTCATGGTCAGCGACAACGGCGCCGGGATGGGCCACCTCTCCCGGCTGATGGCCATCGCCCGGCGGCTGCCCGACGACCACACCGCGGTGATCGCCACCCAGTCGTACGCCGCCTCGGTCGCCCACGGCGAGGGCTTCCTGACCGAGTACATCCCGTCCCGCAAGGTGCTGCAGGCCGCCCATCCCCGGTGGACCGCCCTGCTGCGCGACCGCCTCGCCCACCTGATCGACCTGCACGAGCCGGCCGTGGTCGCGGTCGACTGCCTGCCGCACGCCGGGATCGTCGAGGCGGTCCGCGACCACCCCGGGCTGATCTGGGTGTGGGTCCGCCGGGCCATGTGGCAGCGCGGCGTCGGCGCCGACTGGATCACCGAGGGCAAGGTCTTCGACCACGTGCTGGAGCCGGGCGAGTTCGCCGCCGTGGTCGACGAGGGCCCCACCGTCGCCGACCGGCCCAACGCCGTGCAGGTCGAGCCGATCACCTTCCTCGACGAGAGCGAACTGCTGACCCGCGAGGCGGCCCGGGCCGAACTCGACCTCGACGACCGGCCGGCGGCGCTGCTGCAACTGGGCGCCGGCAACATCAACGACATCTCGTCCCCGGCCGCCCGGATCTGCCAGCACCTGACCGGGCGCGGCTTCCAGCTGGTGCTGGCCGAGTCGACGATCGCCACCACCCCGCTGCCCCGGATCGCCGGCGCCAAGGTGGTCAAGCTCTACCCGGTGAGCCGCTACCTGCGGGCGTTCGACCTCGCGGTCAGCGCGGCCGGCTACAACTCGTTCCACGAGCAGATCGGCTTCGGCATCCCCACGGTCTTCCTGCCGAACGCCGCCACCCGCCTGGACGACCAGGTCGGCCGGGCCCGGTTCGCGGCGGCCACCGGGGTGGCGCTCACCGTCGAGGACCCGTCCACCGGCGAGCTCGAGGAGGTACTCGACCAGGCCACCCGCCCGGAGGTGCGGGCCGGCCTCGCGCACCGCTGCCGCGAACTGGCATTCGAGAACGGCGGCGGCGCGGCCGCCGCGTGGCTGAGCGGCCTACGGGCCCGCCGACACGGAGGCTGACGTGCGTAACGTCAAGGTGCCCGACCGCCGGATGGCCCTGGACGCCCCCGAGCGGGCCCGCTGGGAACTGGCCGCGATGGCCGGCCGGATGCGCTCGCTGGAGGCGCGGCTCGCCGAGGAGCAGGAGAACGCCGAGACCGCCCGCCGCGAACTCGACCGCGAGCGCCGCCGCCTGGAGCGCCTGCGGCACAGCGAGTCCTACCGCCTCGGCTACGGCCTGGTCTCGCTGGTCAAGGACCCGGTACACACCGTGCCCCGGCTGAGCCGCGCGGTCCTGCGCCGGCTGCGTGGTCATCCAAAGACCAATTCCGCGGCCGTACGCCGAGTGCCCTCCGCCGCGCAGCGACCCCCCGCCCACCTGTACGTGGCGATCGGCCTGGACACCGCGGCGGTCCGCGAGTTCGTCCTCACCCTGCGCCAGCGCCTGCTGGTGAACCCGGACCACCGCCCGGTCGTGGTGACCGACTGCCCGTCCTTCGCCCTGCTCCGCGACCTGGGCGTACTGATCGAATACCTGCCGGACCGGGCCACCTGGGACCACCACCGCCCGGACCGCCCCTGGGACGACGTGCTCACCCAACGCCTCTCCCGCCTGAACCGGGACCACGACACCGCCCGCACCGTCATCGTGGACGCCACCCAGCCCCCAACCCTCGCCGACCTGCTCCGCTGACCAGCGCGCACTGTTCCGCCCCAGACCGGCTTGCCATGGGCCGGTGGCTGCAACTCCGGCTGCGTCTCCGGCTGCCGGGTTCCGCCCCAGACCGACGGCAGGCGATCGTGAAGAGAACGGGTTTCCGGCGAACAGGAACACTCCACTCTCGAAGCTCGACTGCCAGATCATGGAGGAAATCCGTTCACGGCGAACGCAAACTCTTCCTTCTCGGCCCCAACGAATCGATCGTGCAGAGATAACGTCATCGCCTGCCCAGCCGGCGGCCGGAGTCAGAGCCGGTGTCGCACCACCGGCCCATGGCAAGCCGGTCTTGGGCCAGGCAGCCGTAGTCGAAGTCCACGCCGCACCGTGGGGGTCAGAGGCGGGCGCCGAGCAGTGGCGCCAGGGCCTCGGCGTACGTCGTCGTCAGGTGGTTGGAATCGCGGTAGACGAGCAGGTTGCCGATCACCGCGGGGCACGCGTCGGTGCAGAACCATTCGGTCGGGTCGATGACGTTGGCGTAGGACAGGAAGACCTGGCGCTGCTCGGGGCCGCGGATCGCCGAGTGGAGGGTTCGGGTGCAGTTGCCGGCGTGGTTGGCGTTGGCGGGGGACGCGAGGCACTCGGGGACCGAGCCGCCCATGTAGGGCGTGTCGGAGATGGCGACGACCCGGGCGCCGGTAGAGCGCAGCGCGGCGAAGGTTCGGTCCCAGGCGGCGCGCCACTGGCCGCTCAGGTCAGGAGACGGGTGGGCGGGGCGATAGTTGAAGCTCGACCCGACCACCACGAGCGCCGGGCGCAGGCGGGCGATCCGGGCCAGCGCCGAGCGGTGGTACGCGGCGCACTCGGTGTACTCCCGCTTGAGCGTGTCGTGCCAGAGCGGCAGGTCCGCGGCCGAGCAGGAGCTCTTGGTCAGCTCGACCAGCCGCCAATGCCGCTGGACGGCGAGCCGCTCCACGGCCGGGAACCATTGCGCCGCATGCGAGTCGCCGTACAGCACGACGGTCTGGGTGCCGGCCGGGTCGCCGTAGACGCAGCCCTCGGGCGCGGCGGTGACCGGGACGTCGGCGTGGCAGCCGTCGGTCCACACCCGGGGGCGGTCGCGGGCGGCCCGGGCGAGCGCGGGGACGAGATTGCCGGGCAGCGGGCCCATCGCGCGGCTCGCCTCGATGGCCGCGGCCAGTTCCTGTTCGGGTCGCGAGGCGGTGGCCAGGGTGGCGCGCAGGTCGACCCGGCGCGCGCCGGTGGGCACCGCGTGCGGCAGCAGCGCCAGGCCGATCGCGACCGCCGCCACCGTGCCGGAGAGGGCGGCGCCGAGGCTCAGGCCGGTTCGCGCGCCGCGCCAGCGGTGGCGGCGCAGAGGGTTCTCCACCCAGCGGTAGGTCGCCGCGGCCAGGCCGAGGGCCACCCCCGCCTTCAGGACGGCGAAAGGGAGGCCGTTGCCGAACGGGAGGAGAAGCAGGACCGGCCAGTGCCAGAGGTACCAGCCGTAGGAGAGCCGGCCGACCGTCCGCATCGGACGGATCTCGAGGAGCCGGTTGCCGCCCGCGGCGATCACCGCGACCGCGCCGCCGACCGGCAGCAGGGCCCGCCATCCGGGGTACGCGGTAGCGTCGTCGAACCACAGTGCGGACGCCGCAATCGCGGCGAGCCCGGCCCAGCCGTACGCCCGCATCGGTCCTTTGATCTTTTTGATGCCGAGCGCAAGCAGGGCGCCGGCGCCCAGCTCCCACGCCCGGGTGTGCGGGCCGAAGTAGGCCCACGGCGCCGAGCGCTCGGTCTCGGTGACGCTCAGCGCGAACGAGGCGACCACCAGCACGCCGAGCACCGCGGCGAGCGGCCGGCGGCGTCGCCACAGGTGCGCGGCGGCCAGGATCAGCAGCGGCCAGACCAGGTAGAACTGCTCCTCGACGGCGAGCGACCAGAAGTGCTGGAACGGCGAGGGCGGCCGGTCGGCGTTCAGGTAGTCGGTGCCGATCGCGGCGAAGCGCAGGTTCGCGACGTACGTGGCGGCCGACAGCGCGTCCTTGCAGTACTCGCCGAGGCGTACCGCCGGGAGCAGGAAGCGGGCGGCGACCAGCGTGCTGACCAGCACCACGGCGGCGGCGGGCAGCAGGCGTACGGCTCGGCGGCAGTAGAAGCGGGCCACCGAGATCCGGCCGGTCCGCTCCGCCTCGCGCAGCAGCAGCGAGGTGATCAGGAAGCCGGAGACGACGAAGAACACGTCCACGCCCACGTAGCCGCCGGCCAGCCCGGCGACGCCCGCGTGCGCCGCCACCACGAGCAGCACGGCCACCGCCCGCAGGCCCTCGATGTCCGGCCGGAAGACGCCCTCGCCGGGTCGCACCGCCACCGGCAGCGGGTCGCGCTGGCTGGGCAGCCGGCGGGCGGACGTGTCCAGGGCCGCTACGTTGCGCACGGTCCACCCAACGCCCGTTTCGCAACTTTCGACTCGGTGCGGTCGTTGCTTTTTCGTGACCGCCGAGATCCTAGAAGTGCCGCGTCAGGCCGGCCCGGCGGCTGTCGTCCCGGCCGCGGGCCGCCCGTGGCGGGCGCTTCTGCGGCGGTGCCTGCTGGCCCCGCTGGTGGTGCTTTCGCCGCTGGTCACGCTGACTCTGTCGGCCGACCACCGGTTCAACATCTACAACAACGGCGGGCTGTACGCGACGCGCCCATGGCGGTTGTTCGAGGCGGCGGTGACCACCGTCCCGCGGTATCTGGACGCGGGCAATTTCCGTCCGCTGGGCCGGGTGCTGGAGTGGTCGCTGGACGTGGCCGCGTTCGCCCTGACCGCGCTCTTCGGCGTGCCGGCCCCGATCGGGCTGCGGGTCATCTCGTTCCTGGCCGCGGTCCTGCTGACCGTCGCCGCCGTCGTCTTCGTCGAGGCGGTCACCGCGCGGCGTCGCCGGCTCTTCGCCGGGTCGCCGTCGGCGGCCGCGGCGCTGCTGCCGTTCGCGGTCGCGGCCGGGCTGGTGGCGGCCGGCCGGCTCGGCACGACCGTGCTGTTCGGCGGGCTCTACCTGACCACCAGCGCGCTCGTGCTCGGCGTCGCGGCCTGGGCCTGCCGGGCGCGGCGGGCCGGGTTGCTCATCGTCCTGGTGGGGGCCGGGCTGGCCGCGTTCAACGAGCTCGCCTACCTGGCCGTGCCGCTGGCCACCGTGGCGGTGCTGCTGCACGGCCGGGTGGTGCTCGGGTTCGACTGGCGCCGGGTGCTGCGCGGCGCGTCGGTCCGGTTCGCGGGCCTGCTCTGGATCGGGTTCCTGCCGGTCTTCGTGCCGGTCCGGCTGCTCATCCGCCAGCGGTGCGCGAGCGGCGGGTGCTACGTGGGCTCGGATATCGCGTACCGGGGAGCGGCCGCCGCCCTGCCCGGCCGGCTGGTCTCCTGGCTGCCGCCGCTGATGTGGCAGCGGGCCACCGGCGGCGAGTTCCCGCGTCTGGCGGCGGCGGTCCCGGTGCTGGCCTTCGTCGCGCTGGCGGTGCTCGGCTGGCGGGCGCTGCGCGGGCTGTGGGCGCTGCCCGTTCTCGACGGCCGGCAGAGCGGCGCGCTGGTCGGCGTCGCGATCGCGTTGCTGGTGCTGGCCGGCACGCTCGCCGCGCTCGGCGCCGAAGGCCAGGATCTGCCGGTCGGCAGCGGCTGGCGGGAGAGCGGGCTCACCACGGTCGCCGGGAGCGTGCTGGTGCTCGCGCTGTGGCGGCGGTTCGTGCTGGTGCTGCTGGCGCTGCTCGTGGTGGCCGGGACCATCTCGGCGGCGGCGAACAAGGACTTCCGGGACGCCTCCGGGGGCGGGCGGTTCCCGTACCTCTACGACCGGATCGCGCAGGAGGTGGCCGGCTTCGACCGGACGCCGGCCGGCGACGCCCGCCGCTGCGCGCTGCGCGACGCCTTTCTGACTGTGGACTCTCGCGACGGGGAGCGTTTTGACATGAGTCTCGACCGGGCCACCCGGCAGCTCGCCGGCCGCCGCTTCTGCAGCCGGGCGCCGCGATGAGCGCGCTGGTGTCGGTGGTCGCGCCGATCTACAACGAGGGCCCGGGCGTCGACCGCTTCGTGCGCCGGCTCGGCCAGGTGCTCGGCGACGCCGGGCTGCGGTACGAGCTGGTGCTGGTCGACGACGGCTCGGCCGACGACTCGTGGGACCGCATCGTCCGGCACGCGCTCGCCGACGACCGGGTCCGCGGCGTCCAGCTGTCCCGCAACTTCGGCAAGGAGCCGGCCGTGCTCGCCGGGCTGGAGCACGCGGCCGGCGACGCCGTCGTGGTCATCGACTCCGACCTGCAGCACCCGCCGTCGGCCATCCCGGCCATGGTGCAGCGCTGGCGGGACGGCGCGCACGTGGTCGAGGCGGTCAAGCGCAACCGGACCGGGCAGGGGCTGATCGGCCGGGTCGGCGGCCGGCTGTTCAACCGGGCGTTCACCCGGCTGACCCAGGTGGATCTGGTCAACGCCACCGACTTCCGGCTGCTCAGCCGCCCGGCCCTGGAGGCGTTGCTGCGGCTGCCGGAGCACTCGTCGTTCTTCCGGGGCACGTCCAGTTGGATCGGCTTCCGGCGTACGACCATCGAGGTGGACATCGACCACCGGGAGGGCGGCGCGTCCCGGTGGACGTTCCGCGCGCTGTTCCGGCTCGCGGTCAACGGGCTGACCTCGTTCACCTCGGCGCCGCTGCACCTGGTGACCCTGGTCGGGCTGGCCTTCGCCGGGTTCTCGGTGGTGCTCGGCGCGCAGACGCTGATCCGCTGGGTGCGCGGCGGGGCGCTGGCCGGCTTCCCGACCGTGATTCTGGTGCTGCTGGTGATGGGCACGTTCGTGCTGCTCGGGCTGGGCGTGATCGGCGAGTACCTGGCGCGCATCCACGAGGAGGTCCGCGGCCGGCCGCGCTACCTGGTGCAGGAGAAGTCGCCCCGGTCGATGGGCGGTGCCGACCCGCGGCGGAAAACCCCGGAAGAAACGGCTGAAGTTCCCGAACAGCTGGTGGCGGACCGCAAGTGACCGCGGTCCTGGACAAACCGGGCGTGGCGGTGCTGGCCGCCGGAGGATGGCGGCGGATCTTCCTTCATTGCCTGGTGCTGCCGCTGACGGTGACCGCGCCGCTGCTCTACCTCGTGGCCGACGCCGACCACCGGTACAACGTGTACTGGCACGGCTCGATCGGGCAGCGGCAGCCCTGGCGGCTGGTCACCGACAATCTCCGCTCGGTGCCGATGTACGTGGGCTTCGGCAACTTCCGCCCGCTGGGCCGCATGCTCGAGTGGTCGGTGGACACCGCCGCGTACGTCGTCGCGGAGGTAACCCACCTCCCGGTGCAGGTCGGCCTGCGGCTGGTCTCGGCGCTGGCCGCCGCGGTGCTGTGCGCGGCCGCGGTGGTCTTCGCCGAGGCGGTGACCGCCCCCGGGCAGATGTTCGCCGAGCCGCCGGCCCGCCCGATCGCCCTGCTGCCGTTCGCCTTCGCGGCCGGACTGTGCGCGGCCGGCCGGCTGAGCACCACGGTCCTCTTCGGCGGGCTGTACTTCCTCTCCGCGGCGCTGGTGCTCCTGGTCGCCGCCTGGGTCTGCCGCGGCCCGCGCCGGGCCGCTCTCGTGGTGCTCGCCGGCGCAACGCTGGCCGTCTTCAACGAGGTGGCAGCGTTCGCGCCGCCGCTCGCCACGGCGGCGGTGCTGGCCCGCGGCGGCCCGGCCCGGCTGCGGCCCGCGCTGCTGCTCTGGGCCGGTTTCCTGCCGGTCTTCGGGCCGGTCCGCGTCGTGCTGTACCACGCCTGCCGGGACGGCGGCTGCTACGGCAACTCCGATCTGGTGCTCGGGCCCGGCGTCGGCGGCGCGCTGGCCAACCGGCTCACCGCGTGGCTGCCCCCGCTGCAGTGGGGCGAGGCGATGCGCGACGCCGGGCCGGTCAGCAAGGTCGTGTTCGGGGTGGCGGCGGTGGTGCTCGCGCTGCTCGCCGCCCGGGTGTTCGCCGAGTTGCCGCGGCTGCCCGGTCTCGGCCGGCCGCGGGCGGTCCGGCTGGCCGCGGCCGGGGGGTCGGTGCTGCTGCTCGGCGCGGTGCTCGGCTCGATCAACGAGCAGACGCAGGAACTGGCCGAGGCCGGGCGGTGGGGGCTGGGCTGGCGGGACAGTGGTCTCACCGCGGCCGGCGGCGCGCTGCTGCTCGCCGGTCTGCTCGGGCTCGCCGGGCGGGCGCTGGTGACTCGGGTCGCGCTGGTCGTGGCGGTCCTGCTCGGCGCGGGGACAACCACCGCCAATCAGGCGTACGCCGTGGGCGCGGACCGGTTGCCGTACGCGGTGCTGACCGGCGCGATCGCCGCCGAGGTCGCCCAGTTCGACCCGCGGCCCTCCGGCAACACCCGGCGGTGCGCGCTGCTCGGCGAGTTCGGTGCGCTGTTCCGCGAGGCGCCGTACTCCCGCTTCGCGTCCGGCGAACTGCCCGGCACGCACAGCTCCGGGGAACGGATGGCGGTCACCGCGTCGATGGCGACCGAGCAGATGTACGGGAGGCCGTTCTGCCGATGATCGCTCGCCTGCTCCGCTACGCCGTCAGCGGCGGCGCCAGCGCCCTCACCCACTTCGGCGTCGGCCTGGCGCTGGCCGAGGGCCTGCGCGTCCGCCCGGTCGCGGCGTCCACCACCGGCTTCCTGGCGAGCATCCTCGTCTCGTACGTGCTGCAGCACGCCTGGGTGTTCCGCTCGACCACCGGTCACGCCGTCGCGGGTTCGCGCTTTCTGACCGTGACGGCCGCCGCTTTCGCCCTCAACACGGTTGTGCTCTGGGTTGGCACCGAGGCAATGCACACCCCTTACCCGATCGTTCAGGCGGTCGCCCTGGTCGCCATCCCAGTGCTGAACTACAGGCTCAACTCCCGTTGGACGTTCCGCCCGCAACCGTGAGCGGCGGCAGAGAAAGTGGGCCGACGCCTGGGCCGGCCTGCCCGAGTTGCAGCACAGCCCGGATGGTGGCGGCACGGGGCCGGGACGGCAGCCAGGCCGCCTGGAACAGGCGGGGCCTGGCTGACGCGTACGGTAGCTGGAATTTGATTTTTATAGGCGATGTGCTTCGCGGACGGTGGTGACGCCGCGGGTGTCGAAGAAGCGTTTCGCGACGCGGGCCAGGTGGTCGGCGTCGTATTCGCGGTGCTGCTGGACCAGGATCACCAGGTCGGCGGCGGCCGCCGCGCCCTCGAGGTCGTCGGTGCGGGTCACCTCCACGTCGCCGACCGTCCACGATGGAACGTGCGGGTCGTGGTAGAGGACGGTCGCGCCGAGCTGGGCCAACTGCCGGGCGAGCGGGGTCGCGGGGGATTCGCGCTGGTCGGCGATGTTGGCCTTGTAGGTGACGCCCAGCAGCAGGATGGTGGCGCCGTGGACCGCCTGGCCGTCGGCGTTCAGCAGGTTCTGCGCGCGGCGGGCCACGTAGCCGGGCATGGTCGCGTTGATCTCCTGGGCCAGCTCGACGAAGCGGAACGGGTAGCCGAGCTTGCTGCGTACGTTGTGCGAAAGGTAGTTCGGGTCGATCGGGATGCAGTGGCCGCCCACGCCCGGCCCCGGATAGAAGGCCTGGAAGCCGAACGGCTTGGTCGAGGCGGCGTGGATCACGTCCCACAGGTCGATGTCGAGCTCGTGGCAGAACCGGGCCATCTCGTTGACCAGCGCGATGTTGACGTGCCGGTAGGTGTTCTCGAGCAGCTTCGCGGTCTCCGCCTCGCGGGTGCCCTTGGTACGCACCACGGTGTCGACGAACCGGCCGTAGAAGGCGGCCACCCGGTCGGCGCAGTCCCGGGTGTAGCCGCCGACCACCTTGGGCGTGTTGCGGGCGCCGAAGCGTTCGTTGCCCGGGTCGATCCGCTCGGGGGAGAAGGCCAGGTGGAAGTCGATGCCGGCGGTCAGCCCGGAGAGCTTCTCGAGCAGCGGCCGGACCACCTCGTCGGTGGTGCCCGGGTAGGTCGTGGACTCCAGCACGACCAGCATGCCGGGGCGCAGGTTGCGGCCGATCGCCTCGGTGGCGCCGACCACCGCGCGCAGGTCCGGGCCGTCGCCCTCGGCGAGCGGGGTGGGTACGCAGATGACCGCGGTGCCGGCCTCCGCGATCTGCGACTCGTCGGTGGAGGTACGGAAGCCGCCGGCCAGCATCTCGGCGACGTCGGCGTCGCTGAGGTCGTCCACGTGCGAGCGGCCGGCCGCCAGCGAGGCGACCACCTTGGCGTTGACGTCGAAGCCGAGCACCCGCATGCCGACCCGGGTGGCCTGCTGGGCGAGCGGCAGCCCGACATACCCGAGCCCGAGCACTGCAACATCAAAAGTCACGAAAAATCCTCTCGAAAGGTACGAGCTGCGTCAGGCGTGCGGCAGCGGGATGTCCGGGTGCACCTGGGCCGAGCGGTGGGGGCTCTGCCGGCCCACGACGGGCGGCCGGGGCGGCTCGATGGCGGCCGTCGCCGGCCGGGGCGTGCTCAGCTCGTACGGGGACGGGAACGGCAGGAAGGCGGGCAGGAACTCGGCCAGCAACGCCGCCTGCTCCCGCGCCGCCTCGGCCGACGAGTCGGTGTCGTTCAGGCAGAACGCGTCCATCTGCCGGTCGTGCAGCACCCGCGCCAGCCGGATCGGCGTCGCCGGGTCGGCCAGGTCGGTGTACATGTACCGGATGTCCCCGGGCGCCGCCCGGCCGGTCAGGTAGGCGTAGTACTGCTGCAGCGAGGAGAGCAGCGAGATGTCGTCGGGATGCCGGAACTGGTGACTCGCCGTCGCCGCCACGTGCTCGGCGAAGCGCAGCTCGATCTCGGCCAGCACGCTGCGCCGCGACGGGTGCGGGGTGTGCTTCATCTTGCGGGTCAGCACCCGGCCGAACGCCTGCTGGATCAGCCGCCGGTTGTTCTTGCCGGCCGAGTTCGCCGGCGGGTCGGTGGGCTGCCGGGGCGCCGAGTCGACCAGCGCGCCGGAGGGGAAGAACCGGGTCAGCCCGCCCGGCGTGAAGAACATCTCGGGCGGCACCGGCCGGGCCAGGAAGACGTCGTCGTTGAGGTAGAGGAAGTGCTCGGACAGCCCCGGGATCCGGTGCAGCCGCGACTCGATGGCCTGCGAGTTGAAGGTCGGCAGCCGCCCGGTGTCCCCGAAGATCTCCCGGTGGCTCACCACGGTCAGGTCCGGCCGGGTGGTGTCCAGCCAGGCCGGCACCTGGTCGGCGGTGACCAGGAAGATGTGCCGCACCCAGGGGGCGAACGCGTGCAGCGCGCGCAGCGAGTAGCGCAGCTCGTCCCGGGAGGCGAACCGCGAGTCGTTGGCGGCCTGCTCGCTGACCTCGGCGACCCAGCCGTTCTCGCGCAGCGCCGCGGCCTTGCGCTCGCGCCAGGCCGGATCGCCGCCGTCCACCCAGGTGTAGACCACGTCGATCGGGAACGCGACCCGATCCGGGCTGACCATCGTGAAGATCTCGCGGGTCCGGTAGGAGGCCGGGTCAGCCGTGGAGCTGAACGAGCCGAAGACCGACTCGGGCGCGTCCACGATCGGCTCGCCGGCCGGCACCACGTCGGCGACCGGGTTGCTGCGCGGCCCGGCCAGGTTGCCGTTCACGGTCCGCCAGAACTCGATCTCGCAGCCGTACTCGGGTCCGAAGACGAGGGTGCGGCCCGGGTCGGTCACCGGGCGGCTCAGCCGCAGCACGTCGGCCTTCCAGCGGGCCCGGCGGCCGGACCGGCCGGCCGGCCGGACCACTTCCAGCAGGCCGGCGTCGCTCGCGCCGAGCGTTTCGAGCAGGCCGATCACCCGGTTCCGATCCTCTTCCCGTACGGCGACGGCCGAGCCGGTGAGGGAGTCGACGGGAACCCGGAACCACTCGATGCCGGCGGTCTCCAGGGCGGTGACGACGCGGTCGAGGTTCTCCCGGCGGACGCCCGTCGGGGTTGCTCTCGTCGTCACCCGGACCGCGGTCCGGCCCCGGCGTCCGGCCGCGCCGGCCCCGTCGGCCAGCGGAACGAGCCGCCGGGCCGTCGCCAACCGGCGCTCGGCCGGCAGATAGGGCAGCAGTTTGTGCTGTACGCCGGCCATCAGGCGGCGCCGTACCGGCCAGGGGGTATGTCGCAGGATCCGCCGTAGGGGCACGCCGTCGTCCTTCCGCCGGGTCCGTCGAGGTCTGTGACCCTCAACGGCGCTCCGGAACTCCAGGTTGCGGTGTCGGGTGACGCCTGATATCGCCGGTATACGTCTTTTGGCGCCTGTGACGTGCGGAAACGGGCGAGACCGACCCCTACGGGTGCGCTCAGGGTTACGGCGGATGGGCAGGGTTGCGATGTTGGGGCATGGTGGAGGTCGAGGTTTTTCGGACCCAGGGGGAGGACCCGATGGGCAAGGCAATCGCGTTTCTGGTGGCACTGATCGCCGGCGTGATCGTGGTCGGCTGGGTGGTCAGCTCGCTGATCGGGCCCGCGCTGTTCTATCTGATCGTCGGCGCGATCGCGCTCGCCGGCGGCGCGTACGTGTACGGCAAGGTCAAGAAGGGGATCGCCCCCGGCACCCGTACGCAGCGGCGGATCGAGGCCGCGCAGAAGACCTACCGCATGCGCAACCGGTGAGCGTTCGTACGGGCGGCTAGGCTTGCGGCATCGCCTTAACTCTGACCAACGGGCCGAGCCAACTAGGAAATCGAGCGCACCGTGTTTGACACTTTGAGTGACCGCCTGTCCGGGATCTTCACCAAGCTCCGCGGCAAGGGCCGGCTCACCGATGCCGACATCGACGCCACCGCTCGCGAGATCCGCCTCGCGCTGCTCGAGGCGGATGTCGCGCTGCCCGTGGTCAAGTCCTTCGTGTTCAACGTGAAGGAGCGGGCCCGGGGCGCCGAGGTCTCCCAGGCGCTCAACCCCGCCCAGCAGATCATCAAGATCGTTCACGAAGAGCTGATCAACGTCCTCGGCGGCGAGGGCCGGCGGCTGCGGTTCGCCAAGACCCCGCCCACCGTGATCATGCTGGCCGGCCTGCAGGGCGCCGGTAAGACGACGCTGGCCGGCAAGCTCGCCCGCTGGCTCGCCGGCCAGGGCCACCAGCCGATGCTGGTCGCCGCCGACCTCCAGCGCCCCAACGCGGTCAACCAGCTGCAGGTGCTCGGCGGCCGGGCCGGCGTCGAGGTCTACGCGCCGCAGCCCGGCAGCGGCGTGGGCGACCCGGTCCAGGTGGCGAAGGACTCGATCGAGTACGCGCGGCGCCACGCCAAGGACATCGTCATCGTGGACACCGCCGGCCGCCTCGGCGTCGACGCCGAGATGATGCAGCAGGCCCGCGACATCCGCGCCGCGGTCGACCCCGACGAGGTCCTCTTCGTCGTCGACGCGATGGTCGGCCAGGACGCGGTGCAGACCGCCGAGGCGTTCCGCGACGGCGTCGGCATCAGCGGCGTGGTCCTCTCCAAGCTCGACGGCGACGCCCGCGGTGGCGCGGCCCTCTCCGTGCGGCAGGTGACCGGCGAGCCGATCCTGTTCGCGTCGACCGGCGAGAAACTGGAGGACTTCGACCTCTTCCACCCCGACCGGATGGCCAGCCGGATCCTCGGCATGGGCGACGTGCTGACCCTCATCGAGCAGGCCGAGCAGGCCTTCGACGACGAGCAGAAGGAGAAGATGACCTCCAAGCTGCTCGGTGGCGAGCAGTTCACCCTGGAGGACTTCCTCGAGCAGCTGATCGCCGTACGCCGGATGGGCCCGATCGCCAACATCCTCGGCATGATGCCCGGCATGGGCCAGATGAAGGCCCAGCTCGACGAGCTCGACGACTCCCACTTCGACCGGGTCACCGCGATCATCCGCTCGATGACCCCGACCGAGCGCACCAACCCCAAAATCATCAACGGCTCCCGCCGCGCCCGCATCGCGAACGGCTCCGGCGTCACGGTGATGGACGTCAACCAGCTGCTCAACCGCTTCGCCGACGCGCAGAAGATGATGAAGCAGATGGGCGGCATGATGGGCCTGCCCGGCGCCCGCCGAAAGGCCACGAAGAGCCCGAAGAACAAGCGCAAGGGTACGAAGGGCGGCTCGTCCCGCCCCCGTGCCGGCGCGGGCGGCGGCGGCCTGCCGGCCGGCTTCCCGGGCGGCATGCCCCAGCTGCCCCCGGGCTTCGACCCGAACGCACTGGGCGGCGGGGCGGGCGGTTTCAAGCTCCCCAACCTGGACTTCAACAAGCTCACCAAGCCCAAGAAGGACGACGACGACAAGCGCTGACGCGGCCTCGCGGGGTAGTCGTATGTAAATTACTATGCGACTATGATGTCGGATTACGTACTTCCCTGTGGCGGCGACTGGACCGTTGACGACCTCGATGTGCTGCCGTTCGAGTTCCGCTACGAACTCATCGACGGCTGGCTCGACTTACCGCAGCGCGGCAACCTTTCGCAGCTCGGAGGCGCCGCCCTGCTCGGCTCGCTCAAGGAGCGGCAACCTGAGGGCTACCGGTTGGTGCCACGGATGCCGCTGTGGAGCGACGAGGAAGATGTGCCTTGGCCCGATATCGTCGTGCTCGGCCCCGGTGGCGACGGCGATGTCGTGCTGGTGGTCGATGTGGTCGATCCGTACCTGCTCTTCGCTGACATGCTCGACCGGGTCGCGAGGCTGTCGGCGATGGGCGTACCGGCTTACTGGGTCTTCGAGGACGGCTCCGAGAGCTGTCTGGGTGGCGGGCTGAGCGAGTTTCGGCGCGCCGTCGGCAGTGGCTTCGAGACGGTGACGCGCACTCGTGAGGTCTTCACGACGGAAGTGCCCTATCCCGTGACCGTCGATCTTCCGGCCATCTCGAACTGGTGGCCGATGGTGTTCACGTATCGCGGGAACTACTGGGATCGCGAAGAGAATCAGTAGGCTTTTGTCAACCTGACCCGCCGGGGAAGGGCGGTCCGATGTCGGCATGGAGCAACTAGTCTGGAGCCTAGTATGGTGAATGGCGATCCCATCGAGGAGGAATCGATGACCATCGCGCCGCACCTAGTCGGGCAGGACCTGATCGACCATCTGCTCGGCCGAGACGATCTGACCGTCGACGACATCGCGGGCCTTCCAGAGGATCTTCGCTTCGAGTTGCTCGACGGAAGGCTCGTCTTGACTCCCCGCGCTCTCCCCATCCACCAGTTCATCAGTGTCAGAGCCAACAATGCCATCGAGGAGCATTGCCCTGATGGCATCATGGTCAACGTGGGGCAGGCGGTTCGGCTGGACCGCTTCAACGAGCTGTGTCCCGACGTCATGGTCTTCCGTGAGGAGGGCGCCGACCGATCGCCGATCATGTCGGCCGATGTGCTGCTGGTGATCGAGGTGATCTCGCCGTCGTCGCAGTCCGTTGATCTGGGTAAGAAGTTCGAGCGCTACCGCGAACTCGGTATTCCGGCCTACTGGATCATCGATCCGTTGGCAGAGCGGGTGACGTTGACGCAATTCCTGCTCGGGCCGGATGGGTCGTATCGGCAGCACCTCAAGACGGATGAGCTGGTCACCGTCGAGGAGCCGTGGAAGATCACGCTGGATCTGCCGGCCTGGACCCGCCGGCGTGACCTGATCCGGGAGAGGACCCGAAGCCGCTGATGATCGCCTGATCGGGTAGGACTGTTCTATGGCTTTGCATGTGCGTGGGGCGGTCCTGCCTGAGGGCGACGTTCGCGATCTGTGGCTGGTGGGGGATCGGGTCACGTTCGAGCCCGTGGGCGGGGCCGAGACGATCAGTGACGGTGGGTTTGTGGTGCCGGGGCTGGTGGACGCGCACTGCCACCTGGGGATCGCGTACGGGGCCAAGCCGATCCAGAGCCTCGACGAGGCCCGCGAGCTGGCCGTCATCGACCGCGACGCCGGAGTGCTCGCCTTGCGGGATGCCGGGTCGCCGTACCCGTACCCGGAGTTGGACGACGAGGCGGGGATCCCGCGGCTGGCCCGGGCCGGGCGGCATGTGGCGCCCCAGCGGCGGTATCTGCGGGACATCGGGGTCGAGGTGGCCGCCGAGGATGTCGCCGCCACCGTCGCCGCGCAGGCCAAGGCCGGGAACGGGTGGGTCAAGCTGGTCGGGGACTGGATCGACCGGGGGGTGGGGGATCTCGCGCCCTCCTGGGACGCGGCCACGATGACCACGGCGGTGGAGGCCGCGCACGCGGCGGGGGCGCGGGCGGCGGTGCACACGTTCTCCGAGGAGGGCGTGGAGATCATGGTGCGGGCCGGGGTGGACTCGGTCGAGCACGGGACCGGGCTGTCGCTCGACCTCATCGACGAGATGGCGCGGCGGGGGACGGCGCTGGTGCCCACGATGATCAACATCCGGACCTTCGGGGGCATCGCGGAGCAGGCCCGGGAGAAGTTCGCCGGGTACGCGGATCACATGATCGCGCTGCGGGACCGGTTTCCGGGGGTGGTGCGGGCGGCGTACGAGGCGGGGGTGCCGATCTACCTCGGGACCGACGCCGGCGGCGGGATCCGGCACGGCCTGCAGGCCGAGGAGATGCTGCTCCTGCGGGAGGCGGGGCTGCCGGCCGCCGACATCATCGCCGCCGCCTCGTGGCGGGCGCGGGAGTGGCTGGGCTTCCCGGGGCTGGTCGAGGGCGGCCTCGCCGACCTGGTGGTCTACGAGGCCGACCCGCGCGCCGACCTGCGGGTGGTCAAGGCGCCGAAACGGATCGTGCTGCGCGGCGAGGTGATCCGTTAGGCACTCGCCAGAGCCGCAGGCCGCTCGGTGCCGGGCACGCCAGCACGATGCTGGTCGAGGAGCCGAACCCGAACTCCGCGCCGGTGGCGGCCCGGCCGCCTCGACCAGCAGCACCACGTCCTCGGCGGGTGGATCGACCGGTGGCGCCGGCGCCGGCGCGTGAGCCCGGCGCACCCCGATACGGCGCCACCGGTCGGTGGCCAGGCGGTTGACGACCGGACGGAGCCGTCGAACTCCATCCGTCAACGCCCTTCCGAGACAGGACACGGCCTGCCCGCCCGGAAGGTTGCAGTGCGGGCCGGACTAGGATGCAGCCTCATGGCTCGAGTGCTCACGCCCCGTGCGGAAGACTTCCCCCGCTGGTATCAGGACCTGGTCGCCAAGGCGCAGCTGGCCGACAACGGCCCGGTGCGCGGCACGATGGTGATCCGCCCGGTGGGCTACGCGATCTGGGAGCGCATGCAGGCCGACATGGATGCGCGGATCAAGGAAGCCGGCGTGCAGAACGCCTACTTCCCGCTGTTCATCCCGGAAAGCTACCTGCGCCGCGAGGCCGACCACGTGGAGGGCTTCTCGCCCGAGCTCGCGGTGGTCACCCACGCGGGTGGCAAGGAGCTGGCCGAGCCGCTGGTGGTGCGCCCGACCAGCGAGACGGTGATCGGCGAGTTCATGGCCAAGTGGGTCGACTCGTACCGGGACCTGCCGCTGCTGCTCAACCAGTGGGCCAACGTGGTGCGGTGGGAGCTGCGGCCGCGCACGTTCCTGCGTACCACCGAGTTCCTCTGGCAGGAGGGGCACACCGCGCACGCCACCGAGGCGGACGCCCGAGAGCACGCCCGCGACATCCACAAGAACGTCTACCAGGCGTTCATGGAGGAGATCCTGGCCGTGCCGGTCGTCCCGGGCCGCAAGACCCGGGGCGAGCGGTTCGCCGGGGCCACCAACACGATGACCGTCGAGGCCATGATGGGCGACGCCAAGGCGCTGCAGATGGGTACCTCGCACGAGCTCGGCCAGAATTTCGCGAGGGCGTTCGACATCACGTATTCGTCGGCCGCCGGCGCGGTCGAGCACTGCTGGACCACGTCGTGGGGCACCTCCACCCGCATGATGGGTGGCCTGATCATGGTGCACGGCGACGACAACGGCCTGCGGCTTCCGCCGCGCCTCGCGCCGATCCAGGTGCAGGTCATGGTGGTCAAGGCGGGCGAGGGCGTCACGGAAGCGGCGGCCAAGCTCCGCGACGAACTGAAAGCAGCGGGTGTACGCGTCAAGCTCGACGACCGCGCGGACGTCCCGTTCGGCCGGCGCGCGGTGGACGCCGAGTTGCAGGGCATCCCGATCCGGGTCGAGGTCGGCCCGCGTGACCTGGCGGCCGGCAACGTGACGGTGGCCCGCCGGGTGGACGGCTCGAAGTCGCCGATCCCGATGGGCGACCTCGTCGGCGCGGTCACCACCGCGCTCAAGGCCGACCAGCAGCGGCTCTTCGACGACGCGCTGTCGTTCCGCGAGGAGCGCACGGTCGACGTGAAGACGCTGGGTGACGCGATCGAGGCGGCGCAGACCGGCTGGGCGCGGGTGCCGTGGTCGGCGGTCGGCGACGAGGGCGAGAAGGAGGCGAACGGCAAGGCGGTCACGGTCCGCTGCCTGACCCGCCCGGACGGCACGATGCCGGATTCGGACGAGGAGCCGAACCTGATCGCCTACCTGGCGCGCTCTTACTGAGGCTCGGGCGTACTGAGGTGAGCTTCGCCCCGGGCCGTACGGTCCTGTACCGCAACGTCGACGGCCCACGGATCGCGTGCGTGCGCCCCTGCCGGGTGATTTCCGACGACGAGCGCGGCTTGCTGCTGTGGCTGCCCCGCGGCAGCGCCGTGGTCGTCGAGCAGGCGGTCGACGGCCGGAACATCCGGGACATGCCGTTCGCCGAGTGGATCCGGCTGGAGCACGAGAACGTGGTGGAGACCTGGCGCGGCCCGGGCCTGCTCAAGTTCGTGCCGCCGGGCGGCGACCACTCGGTCTGGTTCTTCCGGGACGACGCCGGCACCTTCCAGAACTGGTACGTCAACCTCGAGTACGGCGCCCTGCGCTGGGACGACGGCACCATCGCCGGCATCGACGTGATCGACCAGGACCTCGACATCGTCGTCCACCCCGACCGCTCCTGGGAGTGGAAGGACGAGGCGGAATTCGGCGAACGCCTGAGCCACCCGGACCACTACTGGGTACGCGACGAGCGAACGGTCTGGGCCGAGGGCCGCCGCCTGCTGAAAATCATCGAGGCCGGCGAGTTCCCCTTCGACGGCAACCACTCACGCAGAATGAAGGGTCAGGGGCAGCGTCAGCTGGGCCCCTGGCCCGGCCTCGGCGTGAGCGACGGTCTGCACCATGCAACCAGGCACGACACCTTGAATTTGATCTTGACGTGGCCCTTCTCCCGGCCGGTTGGCAGGAAACAAATACCGTCTGGCAGAATGGATACGCTTGGCACGCGTGAGGCGCCCTCTAACTCTGAGCGCGATGCCATCCCCGAGGTCACGGCTCCGCAACCCCACGCGGGTCCGAGGCCTCAAACACTCACGCAGTCACCAGGAGCTAATTACCGTGGCCGTTAAGATCCGGCTTCTGCGGATGGGCAAGATCCGCAACCCGCAGTACCGCATCGTCGTCGCCGACTCGCGCACCAAGCGCGACGGTCGTGCCATCGAGTACGTCGGCATTTACCAGCCGAAGGAAAACCCGTCGCTGATCCAGGTCAAGTCCGAGCGCGTGCAGTACTGGCTCTCGGTCGGCGCGCAGCCGAGCGAGGCCGTCCAGCGCATCCTGGAGAAGACCGGCGACTGGCAGCAGTTCAAGGGCCTGCCGGCGCCGCCGCCGCTGCTGGTGGCGGAGCCGAAGAAGAGCCGCACCGAGGTGTACGAGGCCGAGTCGAAGGCCGCCGCGGGCGTTGCCGACACCAAGCCGGCCACCCCGAAGAAGTCGGCCAGGACCGAGCCGAAGCAGGCTGCCGCTCCGGAGGCCGCCGAGGCCAAGCCGGCGGAGACCAAGGCCGTCGACCCTGCCGAGCCGAACCGCGAGGCTGTCGCCGAGACCGCAGCGGAGCCCGCCGGTGCCGGCGCTGCTACCACCGAGGGAACGACCGATGCCGGCGCCGGCGCGAGCTGACGGGGCGCTCCGGCCGGCGCTGGAGCACCTCGTCAAGGGCATCGTCGACAACCCGGATGACGTTCGGGTCCGGCTGGTCGACTCGCGCCGCGGCAAGCGGCTGGAGGTCCGCGTGCACCCGGAGGACCTGGGTACGGTCATCGGGCGCGGCGGCCGGACGGCCAAGGCCCTGCGTCAGGTCATCGGGTCGATCGGCGGGCGCGGCATCCGCGTCGACATCGTCGACGCCTACTGAGCCTCCTGAACGGCTTCGCCGTACTGCAAGGAAAATTTGAATGCTCCTAGTCGTAGGTCAGATCGGTAAGCCGCACGGGATCCGGGGCGAGGTCTCGGTGTATGTGCGGACCGATGAGCCCGAGGAGCGTTTCGTCGCCGGTTCGGTGTTCGCCACGGAGGTCCCCCGGGACCGCCGGGTGAACGCCGGGCCGGCGGCTGCCGTTCCCGGGGTGCCCTATCAGGTGCCGCCGTCCCTCGTCGTCGAGTCCGTGCGGTGGCATCAGGGCCGCGGGATCGTGCAGTTCGAGGGCGTCCACGACCGCAACGTGGCCGAGGCCCTCCGCGGCGTCCTGCTGCAGGTGGAGAGCTCGACGCTGACGCCGCCGTCGGACCCGGACGAGTTCCACGACCACCAGTTGGTGGGGTTGCGGGTCGTCTCGGTGGGCGGCGACGATCTGGGGGCCGTCGCCCGGATCGATCACGCGCCCGCCTCGGATCTGATCGTGCTGGACAAATCGGGCGGTGGAACGGCGTTGATCCCGTTCGTCAGCCAGCTCGTGCCGTCCGTGGACGTGGCCGGCGGGCGGATCGTGGTCGACCTGCCGGACGGTCTGCTGGACCTCTGATGCGCGTCGACATCATCACGATATTTCCGGATTTCTTCGCGCCGCTCGACCTGTCGCTGATCGGCAAGGCCCGCGCCACCGGGACGCTCGGCCTCACCGTGCACGACCTGCGCACCTGGACGCACGACGTGCACCGGACGGTCGACGACACGCCCTACGGCGGCGGGCCGGGCATGGTGATGCGGCCCGAGCCCTGGGGGCAGGCCCTGGACGCGGTCGGCGACGGCACACTGATCGTCCCGTCGCCGGTGGGGAAGCCGTTCACCCAGGCCGACGCGTACGAAATCGCCGGTCTCGAGCATTTGATCTTTGCCTGTGGCCGGTACGAGGGGATCGACCAGCGGGTCATCGACGACGCGGCGGCCCGAATGCCGGTGCGGGAGATCTCGCTCGGCGACTACGTGCTGTTCGGCGGCGAGGTCGCGGTCATCGTGATCATGGAGGCGGTGACCCGGTTGCTGCCCGGCGTGCTCGGGAACGCCTCCTCGCTGGATGAGGAGTCGCACGCCGCCGGCCTGCTGGAGGCGCCGATGTACACCAAGCCGGCCTCGTGGCGCGACCGCGAGGTGCCGGAGATCCTGCGCTCGGGCGATCATGGCCGGATAGCGCGCTGGCGGCGGGATCAGTCGCTGCTGCGGACCGCTTCGCGCCGGCCGGACATGCTGGCCGCCTACCCGCCCGCGTCTTTGGACAAAGCGGACAGGAAGACCCTCGACGAGGGTGGATTTCGGATCACGCCCCCTGCTGTGGCAGAGTAGGGAGGTTGCCGTTTTCGCCCCGCGCCGCGGGGAGGAGACGAGGATCTTCCTTCGGGAGATCAGCAGTACCCACTCGCGCATCGAACACCCGATGCGCCTCAGCACGACGAGGATGCAGCGATGAACACGCTGGACGCTCTCGACGCCCAGTCGCAGCGCACCGACCTTCCCGACTTCCGCGCCGGCGACACCCTCAAGGTGCACGCCCGGGTCGTCGAGGGTAACCGTTCCCGCGTCCAGGTCTTCCAGGGCGTCGTGATCGGCCGCCAGGGGGCCGGCCTGCGGGAGACCTTCAAGATCCGGAAGATCAGCTTCGGCGTCGGCGTCGAGCGGACCTACCCGCTCAACAGCCCGGCGATCGACCGGATCGAGGTCGTCTCCCGCGGTGACGTGCGTCGCGCCAAGCTCTACTACCTGCGCGAGCTCCGCGGCAAGAAGGCCAAGATCAAGGAGCTTCGGGAGAAGCAGACCGTCTGATACTCATCAATCCGGCGGAAGGCGAACTACGCTTGCGCCTGTGCCGGATGGGATCAGTGTGAACCCTTCCAGTGCTACCGCCCGTACTTCTCGGGCGGTAGTGCTGTATCCGGGGCGGATAGTCCGGTCGGCGGCGGGAGATGCTAAGCGTGGAACCGATGCAGGGTTATCGGCCGTCCGAACGGCGCCGGCGCTCGATGATCCGGCGCAAGGAGATGCCGCTCTGGCAGGAGTTGCCGCTGCTGCTCGTGGTGGCGTTCTGTCTGGCCGTGCTCATCCGCACGTTCCTGGTGCAGGCGTTCTACATCCCCAGCGGCTCGATGGAGAAGACGCTGCTGATCAAGGACCGGGTGCTGGTCAACAAGGTCGTCTACGACCTGCGTGACCCGGTGCGCGGCGAGATCGTGGTCTTCCGCGGCACCGACAACTGGGCGCCCGAGGTCACCGAGCCGGTCAGCAACAGCTTCGGCGCCAAGCTCGGCCGCACCATCGGCGACCTGGTCGGGGTCAGCCGCCCGGGAGAACGCGACTTCATCAAGCGGGTCATCGGCCTGCCCGGCGACAAGGTGGCCTGCTGCGACGCCAAGGGCCGGATCACGGTCAACGGCGTGGGCATCGACGAGCCGTACATCGCGGACGGCTACAACTCCGACCTGAGCCAGCCGCCGAACCCGACGCAGTGCACCAGCCGGCGGTTCGCCGAGGTGACCATCCCGGCCGGTGAGATGTTCGTCATGGGCGACCACCGCGCGGTTTCCCAGGACGCGCGATGTCAGGGCCCCGTCCCGATCAAGAACATCATCGGCCGGGCGTTCGTCATCGTGTGGCCCAGCAGCCGGTTCACCAGCCTTTCCGTGCCGGATGTCTGGAAGACGTACGCCGCCGACCACCCGACCGCCGCGGCGGAACACCAGCTGCCGGTTCGCCGGGACGACCCGGCGCGCAACGTTTTCGTCCTACCTTTTCTGTTATCCGCGGGCCTATCCGCGCGTTCCGGACTGAACTTCGCAGCTCGGCGTCGTAGGCTCCGTTCGTGATTGACGAGCAGACCGCCAAGCGCCGTGGTTCCTTCTGGCGCGAGCTTCCGATTCTGCTGGGGGTGGCGATCCTGGTCGCCGTCCTCGTGCGCGCCTTCGTCCTGCAGACCTTCTACATCCCGTCCCCGTCGATGGAGCACACGCTCAACGTGCTGGACCGGGTGCTGGTCAACAAGCTCGTCTACGACTTCCGCGACCCCAAGCGCGGCGAGATCATCGTGTTCAAGGCGCCCGACGACTGGCAGTCCGGCGCCGAGGGCGAGGATTTCATCAAGCGGATCATCGGTACGCCCGGCGACCGCGTGGTCTGCTGCGACGCCCAGGAGCGCCTGACGGTCAACGGCGTCTCGCTCGACGAGCCGTTCATCTACCGGGACGCCGACGGCAATCAGGACCCGGCCGCCGACCGAAAGTTCGACATCACCGTGCCCGCGGGCCGGCTGTGGGTGATGGGCGACCACCGCTCGGCCTCGGGCGACTCGCTCGAGCACTACGAGGAGAGCAACGACATCCAGGAGGCGACGATCACCGAGAAATCGGTGGTAGGCCGCGCCTTCACGGTCTTCTGGCCGCTGAGCCGGGCCAAGTGGCTCTCGGTGCCAGACGGCTTCGACAAGATCCCGGACGCCTCGGCTGCCAAGTAGCCCCGGCACCCGCTCGATAGATCCACCTCGGGCGCAATAGGCTTGCCGCGTGACCGTAATCGACCGCCGTGCCGCCCGCGTGCTGCTCGTCGACGGCGCCGGCCGCACCCTCCTGCTGCACGGGGGCGACCCGGCCCGTCCCGAGGACCGCTGGTGGATCACCCCGGGCGGCGGGCTGGACGACGGCGAGACCCTCGCCGAGGGCGCCGCCCGCGAGCTGTATGAGGAGACCGGCCTCCGGGTCGACCCGGCCGAGCTGGGCGACCCGGTGTGGCACGAGATCGCCGAGTTCAGCTACCGCACCCGGGCGTACCGGCAGGAGCAGGATTTCTTCCTGCTCCGCGTCGCCGAGTGGCGGGTCGACACAGCCGGCATGGATGAGGACGAGCAGCAGACCATCACCGAGCACCGGTGGTGGTCGGCCGCCGAGATCGAGGCCAGCGACGAGCAGATCTACCCGCTCGAGCTGGCCGGCCTGCTGCGCCGGCTCGGCCCCTCCGGGGGTCGCTGATGCTGGCGCCGCCGCGCACCGTGGTCCGCCGGGAAGGCGGCCTCTACGCCCTCGAGAGGGCGCTGCAGCGCCGGGGCTTCCGCAATGTCGCCGGCGCCGACGAGGCCGGTCGTGGGGCCTGTGCCGGGCCGCTCGTGGCCGCCGCCGCGATCCTGCCCGAGGGCAAGCGCGGCGAGATCGACGAGCTGGCCGACTCCAAGCTGCTCACCCCGGCCGCCCGCGAGCGCGTCTACGAGCAGGTGGTCCAGCGGGCGCTGGCCTGGTCCGTCATGATCATCCCGGCCACCGAGGTCGATTCCCGCGGCCTGCACGTGTGCAATCTCGCGGCGATGCGCCGCGCGCTGGCGTCGTTGTCCACCGCGCCCGAGTACGTGTTGACCGACGGGTTCCCGGTCGACGGCCTGGGTGTGCCCGGCCTGGCGGTGTGGAAGGGCGACCGGGTGGCGGCCTGCGTGGCGGCGGCCAGCGTGCTGGCGAAGGTCACCCGGGACCGGATCATGGTGGAGCTGGACGGTCAGTTTCCGAATTACGGGTTCGCCGTGCATAAGGGATACATCACCGACGAGCACAGTGCGGCGCTGCTGCGGCACGGGCCGTGCGCCGAGCACCGGTTCTCGTATGTGAACGTGGCGGCGGCCTCGGGACGGGGTAATCGGCCGCCCCGGGCGCGGCGTCCCGCTGTCGTACCGGCGGCGACGTTGTTCGACGTTGTTCCGGCCGAGCCGCCGGTGCTTCCGGGCGCTGGTGAGGGTACCGTCGGCGTGGCGTCGGGCGACCAGCCTCAGCCGTCGCCGTCGGTGGGGGAAGATGAGGCCATGGAGGGCGAGAAGCGATGAGCGCAGAGGATCTCGAGAAGTACGAGACCGAGATGGAGCTGCAGCTCTACCGGGAGTACCGCGACATCGTCCGCCAGTTCTCCTACGTGGTGGAGACGGAGCGCCGGTTCTACCTGGCCAACCAGGTGGACCTGCACGTGCGCAACTCGGACGGCGAGGTGTATTTCGAGGTCGAGATGCACGACGCCTGGGTGTGGGACATGTATCGGCCGGCTCGGTTCGTGAAAAATGTTCGCGTTATGACGTTCAAGGACGTCAACGTGGAGGAGCTGGAAAAGCCCGACATCTCCCTGCCGGACGACGCCGGCTTCGGCAGCTGACCCGGGTTATCCACAGGGCGTCGGCGGCGGCGCGGAAATTGGGGCAGGGTTGGCGGCCATGTCCGTCGTGCTTGCTCTTCTCGTCGCCCTTTACGCGTGGCCGGTCGCGCCGCCACACGTCACCCGCGGGTTCGATCCACCGCCGCAACCCTGGCTGGCCGGTCATCGAGGTGTCGACCTGGCCTCCGAGCCGGGTGCCGAGGTGCGCGCGGCCGGGGCCGGGACGGTGGTGTTCGCCGGCGTGATCGCCGGCCGTGGGGTCGTGAGCATCGCGCATCCGGGCGGGCTCCGCACGACCTACGAGCCGGTGACCGCCACGGTCGTCGTCGGCGCCCGGGTCGCCCGGGGCGATCTCATCGGCCGGCTGGCGGCCGGCCATCCCGGTTGCCCGGTGGCGGCCTGTCTGCATTGGGGCCTGCGGCGGGCGGACGTCTATCTCGACCCGCTGGCGCTGCTCGGCCTCGGGCGGGTACGCCTGCTACCGCTGAAGGCCGGCGAGTAGCTGGGGGAGCCGCTCGGCCAGCCGGTCGTACTCCTCGGGCCGGTTGTAGACCTGCGCGCTCAGCCGCAGCATCCCCCGGCCGCCCCAGGCGTTCACGGCGGTCTCGGTGGCCAGCTTGTCGGAGATCAGGGTACGCAGGGCGACCGCCTCCGGCCCGGTCGTGGCCAGCCCGGCCGGCAGCGGCAGCGATCGCATCGCCACCTCCGGCATCGTGGGCTGCGGCAGGTCGGCCGGGGCCAGCCCGAGCGCCGCGCCCACCACCCGCTGGCCGTAGGAGACCAGCGCCGCGTTGTGCTCCCGTACCGCCGCCCAGCCGAGCGTGCGCAGCGTGAAGAGCCCGGTCGGCGCGGCCAGCCAGGGCGTGTAATCGAGCGTGCCCTGGAACTCCACGGACAGCGGGAAGCCCTGCTCCTGCTCCCAGGAGACGACCAGCGGCTCGACCCGCCGGCGCCAGGCCGGGCCGACCGCCAGCAGGGCCGCCCCGCGCGGCGCGAAGGCCCACTTGTGCAGGTTGCCCACCCAGAAATCGGCGCCGATCGCGCTCACGTCGACCGGCAGCATGCCCGGGACGTGCGCGGCGTCGATCAGGACCGGGATCTCGTGCTCGCGGGCGGCCGCGACGATCTCGCCTACCGGAAAGGTCGCCGCCGTGGCGGAGGCGATCTGATCGATGATCAGCAGCTTGGTCTTGCCCGGCCGCAGGGCCGACCGGACCCGGGAGATCACCTCGGCGTCGGTGGCGGCCAGCGGCAGCGCCACGGTGCGCGCGGTGGCGCCCGCCCGGCGGCACTGGCGGCGGGCGGCCAGGTCGACCGCGCCGTAGCCGTGGTCGGTGAGCAGCACCTCGTCGGCCGGCCCGAGCCGGACGGTCTGCAGGGCCAGCGAGATCGCCGAGGTCGTGTTCGGCACCAGGGCGCTGCCGTCCGGGTCGGCGCCCAGGAACGCCGCGATGTGCCGTCGGGTGTGGATCACCCGGTCGACCATGCCCTGGGTGTGGAACTTGTGCGGGTTCGCCTCGATCTCGTCGCGCAGCCGCTGCTGGGCGCGCTGCACACCGATCGGGACCGCGCCGAAGGAGCCGTGGTTGAGATAGGACACGGCCGGGTCCAGCGAGAACAGGAGGCGGGCGCCCGGGAGGGGCGCGGGCGGGTCTCCTGTGCGCACGCCTCGATCGTACGGTGTCACGCGCGGGGGTGGGCCTGTTTGAAGGCGGCCCGCAGGCGCTCGGTCGACACATGCGTGTAGATCTGGGTGCTCGACAGCGACGAGTGGCCGAGCAGGTCCTGCACCGCGCGCAGGTCGGCGCCGCCGTCGAGCAGGTGGGTGGCGGCCGAATGGCGCAGGTCGTGCGGGCTGGTGTGCGGCAGCCCGGCGGCGCGGGCGGCCGCGTCGACGATCCGCCGCACCACGGTCTGCTGCAGCCGGCCGCCCTTGACCCCGAGGAAGAGCGCGTCGCCGCTGGTCGTCGTGGCCAGCGCCGGCCGGCCGTGGCGCAGCCAGTCGTCGAGGGCGCGCTGGGCGGGCAGGCCATAGGGGACGGCGCGTTCCTTGGCGCCCTTGCCGAAGACCCGGATCAGGCGGCGGCCCTCGTCCAGGTCGGCCAGGTCGAGGCCGCAGAGCTCGCTGACCCGCACGCCGGTGGCGTACAGCAACTCCAGGACGGCCCGGTCGCGGTCGCTCTCCGGGTTCGCGACTTCGTTCTTCGGGATCTCGACCAGGGCACCGGCCTGATCGGCGCGCAGCACGCTGGGGAGATCGCGGTGGGCGCGCGGGCTGACCAACTGCGCGCCAGGGTCGCTCGAAGCCCGGCCGGTGCGATGCGCCCAGGCGGTGAAGTTGCGGGCCGCGGCCGCGCGGCGGGCTTGCGACGTACGCGCGGCGCCGTCCCGCATCCGCGCGGCCAGCCACCCGCGGAGGACCGCGATGTCGAGATCGCCGGGCGCTTGCCGGCCGGCCTGGGCGGCATGGTGCAGCAGGGAGACCACATCACCGACGTACGCCCGGACGGTGTGCTCGGACCGGTTGTCGACCCGCGACAGGTGGCGGCCGAAGTCGTCGACCGCGTCGCGCAGGGCGGCCGGGAGCTCCTCGTGCATCTGCCGGGTGTCCATCACGTCGACCGTCATCGCTCGGACGGGTGGAGTCAAGCCCCCACGCTGTTGCGGGTTGTCCATAGACTCGCCTCACCATGGCACTGAACCGAGGAATTCCCCTGGTGGCGCTGCTGCTGAGCGTGGCGGCCTGCTCGAGCGCGGGCGGCGGCAAGCCGACGTCATCCCTTCCGTCGGCGCACGCCGGATTCGGGGGGCCGAGCGCCGCCCCGGTCGTGGTGACCGACGTGGGCGAGGTGTTCTTCCGGACGCCGTCGAAGAACATCTTCTGCGATCTGTCCGCGTCGGCGGTGCGCTGCGACATCGTCCGCAAGACGTGGTCACCGCCGACGAAGCCGTCGACGTGCGAGCTGGACTGGGGGAACGGGATGTACATCCAGGGCGGGAAGGCGGGGTTCACCTGTACGGGGGACACGCTGATCGGGTCGGCTTCGCAGACGTTGGAGTACGGGCACGCGGATCGGTCGGGCTCGGTGCGGTGTACCAGTGAGAGCGCCGGGTTGACGTGCGTGGACGAGAAGACGGGGCGGGGGTTTTTGTTGGCGGTGGCGCGCTTCAGCCTCTTCTGAGCCGCTCGCTCCTCTGAGCCGCTCGCGTCTCCTGGCGCCTCACGCCCTCTGGCGAGTCTCGTTGCGGGCGCTTTCCTTTGGCGGTCTTGTTTTGGTCCTTTGCCGGCGCCGGCTTTCTGTCGTACCCCCGCCCTACGGTCGAACCATGACCCGTCGCCTGGCCCACTCAGCGGTTCCCACACCCGCCCGTGGTTGTTGCCGGACCGCGTTCACCCGTGGTCGGGGGTCGCCCGCGCCCACCGCCGATCGTCGTCGGACCGCACCGGCCGGCGGTGATCGTCCGCCCGCGTCCACACGCGATGGTGGGTCGCTCGCGCCCACCCCCGATGGTCGTCGGGCTGCACCGGTCTGCGGTGGTCGTCGGCCGGTGTCAACACGCGGTCGTCGGGCCCCAGCCGTCCAGGTGCGGGCCGGGCTGGACGGCGATGACCTGGCCAGGCCGACCGGCCCGACCCGGGCCGGCCCGCGGTCAGGGGCGGGTGAGCTGCACCCGATCGGCGGGGTGGACGGTCTCGGTGCCATCCGCGGCGGTCACCACGAGGACGGGCACGCCCTCGCCGAGGCGATACTTGCGCCGCTCGGCGTCGGTGGGCATGCGGGCGCCGGCGCGCTCGCCCCGGCCGAGCGTGACGAGCTCGGTCGGCTCCGGCACCCGGACGAACGTCCCTCGTGGCCGGTCGACGGTGACCAGCCCTTCGGTGCGCAGCTGGCCGATGGCCTGGCGCACCGTGGTGCGACTGATCCCATACTCCTGCGCGAGGCGCAGCTCGCTGGGCAGCGGCTCGCCGGGCCCCAGCTCTCCCGACTCGATCTGATTGCGGAGCAGGTCGGCCAGCTGACGAAACACCGCACGGTCCGCGGAAGGATCGATCATGCCAGTCACTTTACGTGCCCACGACGCTCCATCATATTGTACGTATGAGGCCATGTAGGTATGATACAACTGCCGCACCGAGAAGGCCGGGACTTGATCGGGCGGCAGGGCGGGCGGCGGTTGTCGATCGCTCGTAGGGTCGCGAAAGCGCCTGGTGCGCGGTCCGGCCGTCGCCCGTTCCACCGCAGTCGGGAGACCTGCGGTGACCGCCTCAGGGCAGATCCCGAGAGTCGGAGCCAATCCGTCCATCTACGAATGGCGGCGCAGGACCGGCGCGCCAACATGCTCGCCGGTCCTGCAATGCCGGTGACACTCGCGTCGGCGCGGCCCGCGAGGCAGCCGGTCACCTAGGCCGTCGGCTGTTTCGGCGCTTCCCTGTGCTCGTGGGGCGCGCTGCTGCCCGCCGCGCTGCTGCCGTCCGGCCCGCTGCCCGCCGTGCTGCTGCCGTCCGGCCCGCTGCCCGCCGTGCTGCTGCCGTCCGGCCCGCTGCCCGCCGTGCTGCTGCCGTCCGGCCTGCTGCCGTCCGGCCTGCTGCCGTCCGGCCTGCTGCCGTCCGGCCCGCTGCCGCCCGTCTCGCCGTTGCGCGCGCCTTGCGGTTGCGAGTGCCTCGTTGCTGTACCCGTTTTGCCGCCGTACCCGTTTTGCCGCTGTAGCCCTGTCGCCGCTATACCTGTGTCGCCGCTGTCGGCCCGTCTCGCTGTTGCGGGCCTTGTCGTTGCCGTTGCCTTGCCGCTGTGCCGGTCTCGCCGCAGTGCCACCTGATTCGACGGAGGTCCACAATGCACATCGCCCACCGTCTTGTGGTCGGCGTGGGTCGAGCGTCTTTGACCGGAGGTGGCCCTGATCGAGCCGGGCCGGGTTGGGGTGTCGCGTCGCCGCGTCGAGTCCGTGCGTGCCGCTCTTCCGATGTGTGCCGGTATCGCGCGGTCGGTGGGGCGTGCCAGACTTTGATCGCGGTCGGTGTCAGTTGACGCGGGCCCAGGAGATGAAGCGCTCGTAGAGGTCGGCCGGCGTGAGCTCGCCATGCGACGTCAGGTCGTGGAGGGCGTCGTACATCTGGCCGTTCAGATAGATGGCCAGCACCGAGGGAAAGCCGCGAAACTCGCTCAGCAGATTGGTCTTGGCGTTGGCGCAGGGCCACGGCTGATTGCAGACGAGGCAGTCCCAGGCTGGTCGAGCGTGCAGGTGTTCGACGCTCTGGACGGTTGTGGTCATCGGTGTCCCCAATCGCCCGTCTGCCGTGGCCAAGGCTGACGAGCCGTTGTCGTGCGTACGCCGGCGAGGGGTGGGCCGCCCCGATTGGCGGAGGCCGGTCACCGGCGGCTCAGGTTGACGTGGTGATAGGCCATCGCCGGCCGTCCTCCGAACTCCGGAAGGCGACCGCGCCGACCCCCGTTCGACCCGGCGCGCAGTTCCCCCGCGCCAGGCCGACCGGCGCGCTCACCGGCTCGTTCACCACGGTCGACGGACGCGCCGCTTCCTGTGCGGCTCGGCTCCGGGCGGAAGGGCCGCGGCTCCCAGCTCCGCCCGCTGCCCTGATGAAGTCCCGCCCCGCCCTCGCCTGCGGCCTTGGGTCTCCTGCCGCCGGTATTGCCCTGACCTCCGTTCGTCTGGTTGGCGTTACCGCGCTCGTCGCCCTTCACGGTTTCGGGCTGCTGATGTGCTGCCGTGCCGTCGAGGCGCTGCCGGCCGCGGCCGATCGCCTGGGCATGCGGATGGGCGCGGAGACGGCCGGGCGGCAGGGCTGGGACGGGACCGCGCGAGAGGCCGTGCGAGAGGCCGTGCGAGAGGCCGTGCGAGAGGCCGTGGGAACGTGCGTGCGGAAGGGCCGGTGGGAAGGCGCGCGGAAGGTTGGGGGCGGCCCCGGCTCGGGAACCGGGGCACGGGCGCGAACCGGGGCCGCCCAAGGCGCCGGAACCGCCGGGATGGTCGGCGGGGGCGCGCGGGAGTGATGGCTCAGGGGAAACAGGTGGCTCGGGGAAATGGGATGGCGCGGTCTCGAAGGCGCGCAGGACGGCGACGCCGCAGTGCACCGGGAACGGGACCGTGGCCAGATACTCGATCAGACTCGGAAAGCGGGGGCTCCTCTCCTCGACGAAGCCGGCGGATGGGTGTGTGGCTGTGGCAGTGCGCGGCGGGAATGGCCGGGGCGTGGCCGGCACCAGCCGGTCGACGCAAGGGCTGGTCAGGCCGCAGGTGCAGCGCCGCCAGAAGGTGCGCCAATCTCGCCTGTGAGTGGGGGTCAGGGGGACCGGCTTGGATGTCTGGCGACGCCTAGTCATGGGCAGAGTATAGATGTCATACGACTAGCTGTCTCCTATCAACTTAGCGATTGACTAATAGTCTCACGCCTACGGTCGATCACGTGGCAGTGAAACCAATCAGGCTCATGGGCGCGCACGAGATCCGAATCCGACTAGGTGGGGTCAGTCGGCAGCGTGCGTACCAGATCACCAGTCGGGCCGACTTCCCCAAGCCGCTCGCCGACCTGGCGCAGGGCAAGGTGTGGTTGACCGACGACGTCGAGGCGTGGATGAAAGTCCACCGACGCGACCTGGACGACTCCGAGGACTGACGGGGCGTCATCTCACCCGGCGGGGCGGTGCACGTGGGTCGTGGGGGCTCACGGCGCCGCCTTCGCCCGCCGTGCCAGGGCGACCTCGCCGTCCCGGCGTTCCACCAGACCGGCGACCTCCAGCAGGGACAGCCGGCGTAACACCGTGCGCAAAGTCAGCCCGGCCCGGGCGGCCAGTTCCTCGGGCGCGATCGAGCCGCGCGGCGGCACCGCCTCGAGCACGAGCGCCGACTCCTCGTCGAGCGCGTCTCGCCGATGCTCGGGACCGCGCGGCGACGGCTGGTCGTACTCGCCCATCCGGCCGACCGCCTCGAGCACGTCCAGCGCGCTGGTGACCAGCGTGGCGTCGGGCCGCGAGCGCAACAGCTCGTGGCAGCCGACCGACATGGCCGAGGTCACCGGCCCGGGCACCACCATCGCGGTCCGGCGGAGCGCGAGCACCCGGCTCATCGTCTGGGCCGCCCCGCTGCGGGCGGCCGCCTCGACCACCACCGTGCCCACGGTGGCCGCGGCGATCACCCGGTTCCGGATCAGGAAGCGGTGCCGCAGCGGCTCCGATCCGGGCGGCCACTCGCTGATCAGCAGCCCCTTCTCCGAGATCCGCTCGAACAGCCCCGCGTTCCCCGACGGGTACGGCCGGTCGACCCCGCAGGCCAGCACCGCCACCGTGCACCCGCCCGCGGCCAACGTCGCCCGGTGCGCTGCGGCGTCGATCCCGAACGCGCCGCCGGAGACCACCGTCCAGCCGTGCTCGACCAGCCCGTACGCAAGCTCGTAAGTCACCTGATTGCCGTAGCCGGTCGACGCCCGCGCCCCGACCACCGCGACCGACCGGTCGAGCGCCTCTCCCAGTTGCCAGCCCCCGCGCACCCACACGCACAGCGGCGGCCGCACGTCCCGGTTGATCCGCCCCGGCGCCTCCAACTCCAGCAGCGCCAGCGAGTCGACCCGGCCCGGCCACTCGTCGTCCGACGGCACCACGATCCGCGCCCCCAGCCGAGCCGCCCGGTGCATCGTCGTCTCGGCGAACCGCCGAGGGTCGAGCCCCTTCCGCTTGGCCAGCACCGAGTTACGCGTGGCGTCATCCGGAAATTCTTCGGCCAGCAGCCGCTCGAGCGTCGCCGGCGCCCCATGCTCCTGCACCAGCGCCCACACCGCCCGATGTCCCGGCTCGACGAGATACGTGAGCGCGACCCGCGCCGCCCGGTCCTCCTCCGAGCCCGCGCCAGGCAGCGTCGTGCCGGCTGGAGGTACCGCGCCGCCTGGAGGTGTCGCGCCGCCTGGAGGTGTCGCGCCGCCTGGAGGTGTCGCGCCGCCTGGAGGCGTCGTGCCGGCTGGAGGTGCCGCGTCGGCTGGAGGTGCCGCGCCGCCAGGCAGCGTCGTGCCGGCTTGAGGTGCCGCGCCGGCTTGAGGTGCCGCGCCGGCTTGAGGTGCCGCGCCGGCTGGAGGTGCCGCGTCGGCTGGAGGTGCCGCGCCAGCTGGACGTGTCGCGCCGGCTGGAGGTCTCGCGCGGACGAGAGGAGTCGCGCCGACAAGAGAAGGGAAGGCACCGGTCTCGTCGGGCCCGGGACTATTCGGTCCACTCATGGCTTTCTCCCATCCGCAACTGGATCGCCTCGCCGATGTCGGCCCGCTCCGGACGCGACCGCCCATCCAGATCCGCGAGGGTCCACGCCAGCCGCAAAACGCGATCAAAGCCGCGTGCCGACAGCAGACCGAGGTCGAGCGCCCGGCGCAGATCGGTGGTCTCCTTGAGCGGCAACTGCCACGGCGGCTTGCGCAGGACCGGCCCGGGAACCTCGGCGTTCACCCGCCATCCGTTCGCCGCCCAGCGCTCCTCGGCGACCTTCCGGGCCTGGCTCACCTTCGTCGCCACCACGGCCGAGGGCGTTGCCGGGTCGTCGGCGGGCACCAGGTCGGCCGCGCGCATCGGGCGCAGCGTGATCCGCATGTCGATGCGATCCAGCAGCGGCCCGGACAACTTGGCTCGGTACCGGCGCCGTACGTGGGGCGAACAGGTGCAGTACTGATCGCCGGCCGGGCTGGCGCACGGGCACGGATTGGCCGCGACGACGAGCTGAACGCGAGCCGGATACTCGGTCGTGCCATGCAGCCGGGCCAGAACCACCTGCCCGGTTTCGAGCGGCTCGCGCAGAGCCTGAAGGGTTCGCCCGGACATCTCGGACACTTCGTCGAGGAACAGCACACCGCGATGGGCCAGCGACATCGCGCCCGGCCGGGCCAGGCCGCTGCCCCCACCGATCAGGGACGCAAGGCTCGCGCTGTGGTGCGGCGCCTGGAACGGCGGCCGGCGGATGAGGTGGCTGCCCGGTGGCAGCACGCCGGCGATGGAGTGCAGCGCGGTTACCTCCAGCGCCGCCTCGTCGTCCAGCTCGGGCAGGATCGACGGAAGGCGCTCGGCGAGCATGGTCTTGCCGGCGCCCGGCGCGCCGAACAGCGCCAGGTGGTGCCCGCCCGCCGCGGCGACCTCCAGGCCCAGGCGGCCCATCAGCTGGCCGGCGACGTCGGCGAGATCGAGTGGCGGTGGGGGCGGCGGGGTGGCGGCCGGCAACGGGTCGAGCAGGAGCTCCTGACCGCGCACGAACTCCACCAGGCGTCGCAGCGTGTCGACGGCCCGAACGGTCACGCCCGGTACGACCGTCGCCTCGCAGGCGTTCTCGACCGGAACGATCACTCGGGTCACGCCCGCCCGGACCGCCGCGGCCACCATCGGAAGCACCCCGCGGACCGGGCGCACGGTGCCGTCGAGACCCAACTCGCCGAGCAGGACCACCTCGCGCAGCGGGCCGGGCGGCAGGTCCCCGGCGCCCGTGAGGAGCGCGGTCGCGATCGCCAGGTCGAAGCTGCTCCCATGTTTGTGCAGGTCGGCGGGGAGGAGGTTGACGGTGATCCGGCGATTCGGCCAGTCCTGGCCCGAGTTCACGATGGCGGCTCGCACTCGGTCGCGGGCCTCGTTCAAGGACGCATCGGGCAGGCCGGTCAGCATCACGGCGGGCAACCCGGCGGCGAGGTCGGCCTCGACCTCCACCAGGTGGCCGGTGACGCCGACCAGCCCGACGCAGAGCACTCGTGCGTAGCTCATCAGAACGCCGCGCGGATGTGGACGACCTTGGGGGCACCGCGCCGCTGCGGCAGCACCTCGACCACGTCGAAGCGCAGTCCGCGCGGATGGATGCCGGTCTCGTCGAGCCAGCGGTTGGCCAGAGCCCTCAGCTTGTGGACCTTGCGCTGGGTCACCGCCTCGGCGGGGGCGCCGAACCCCCCGCCGCGCCGGGTCTTCACCTCGCAGAAGACGACCTCGTCGCCGTCGCGGAGGACCAGGTCTATCTCGCCGTCGGGGCAGCGCCAGTTCTGGTGCAGGACCACCAGGCCCTGTTCCCGCAGGTGCTGGGCCGCGACCCGCTCCCCGTACGCGCCGACCGCCTGTCGTTCCGTCGTCATGGCCGGAAACCGTGAACCGTTCCGGCGGATTTCGCGAAGCGGAAGGGCCCCAGCCTGTGGACGGAGCGCGACTGTGGAAAACCGCACGGTAGTCGTTGGAGTGTGTTATGGCCCGGGCGGTGGCATCGGCGTCGCCGAGCACCTACGGTGCGAAATCGTGGAAGGACACCGCTACGCCGACGACGAGCCGAGCTGGTACGCCGGCCAGGGCCAGTACGCCCACACCACGGACCCGGAGACCTCGGGGATCCACGAGCGCCCGAGCGGCGCGTTCCGGCTGCCGGAGCAGCGCCCGGTCGCCAACCCGTACGCGTTGACGGACCCCCTGGCCACCTCGGGCAGCCACGCCTTCCCGGTCCGCGGCCCGGAGTATCCGACGATCCGGCCGACCACGGCGGAACCGGTGGCGCCGCCCGTTGCGGCTCCCGTGCCGCCGCCCGTCGCGGAGCCGGCCGCCCTGCCGCTCTCCGGCCCGACCAGCCTCGTGCCGCCGGTCGCCGCCCGGCAGGAAAGGCCGGAGAGGCAGGAAAGGCTGGAGAGACCGGAGAGGCTGGAGAGACCGGAGAGGCTGGAGAGGCCGGAGAGCGTCTACCAATCCCGCCGGCCCGTTTCGTCCTTTCTGGTGGCGATCGTGATGGTCGTCCTGATGATCCCGGTGGTCCGGCTGCTCATCTCGTCGACCTTCACCGGCGACCCGAGCGCCCGGGGCATCGTCCCGGCGGTGCTGCTCACGCTCGGCTTCACGCTGTCCGGGATCGGGCTTTTCGCCATCGCCCGGGGCGGCACGGTCGGCCGCGAGATCTGGCTCCGCCCGCCCGTGGCGTACCTCCCCGCGGGTTTGATCTTGCTCCTGGCCGCAGGCCTCGCAGTGGCCTGAACAACCTGGCGTATGCTTGGTGCTCGGCGACCGCGACATGCGGTCGACCTCGCGTGCCCTCTGCCGGCTGCGTATACGTAACCGAACGTGCTCGTTACCGGCAGCGACGGCCCTCCCTGGTCTCGATCTTCTTCGGGTCCGACTGTGGCCGACGACCGGGCGCCAGGACGCCCACCGCCGGTGGGCGTGACAACCAGGGAAAAACAGGGAGTAACCCACCATGGCCGTCGTGACCATGCGTCAGCTGCTGGAGAGCGGTGTCCACTTCGGGCACCAGACCCGGCGCTGGAACCCGAAGATGAAGCGGTTCATCTTCACCGAGCGTAACGGCATCTACATCATCGACCTGCGCCAGACGCTCGACTACATCGAGAAGGCGTACAGCTTCGTGCGGGACACCGTCGCCGAGGGTGGCCACATCCTCTTCGTCGGCACCAAGAAGCAGGCGCAGGAGGCCATCGCCGAGCAGGCGACCCGGGTCGGCCAGCCGTACGTGAATCACCGCTGGCTGGGCGGCATGCTCACCAACTTCCAGACGGTGTACAAGCGTCTGCAGCGGATGAAGGAGCTCGAGGCCCTGGGCGACCTGAGCGGCACCGCCGCCGGGTACACCAAGAAGGAGACCCTGCAGCTCTCCCGCGAGAAGGACAAGCTCACCAAGACCCTCGGCGGCCTGCGTGACATGACCAAGGTGCCGTCGGCGATCTGGGTCGTCGACACCAAGAAGGAGCACATCGCCGTCGACGAGGCCCGCAAGCTGGGCATCCCGGTGATCGCCGTGCTCGACACCAACTGCGACCCGGACGAGGTCGACTTCCCGATCCCGGGCAACGACGACGCGATCCGCTCGGCCGAGCTGCTGACCAAGGTCGTGGCCAGCGCCGTGGCCGACGGCCTGATCGCCCGTTCCGGCCGCGGCCGGGGCACCGACGACGCGAAGCCCGAGGCGGGCACCGTCGCGGCCGGCGAGCCGCTGCCCGAGTGGGAGCGCGACCTCTACGAGGGCGCGGAGAAGAAGGCCGACGAGGCTGTTGCCGAGCCGGTCGCCGCCGAGACCGTCCCCGCCGAGTAAGAAGACCATCGAGAGAGAGTCATGGCTAACTACACCGCCGCGGATGTCAAGAAGCTCCGCGACCTGACCGGTGCCGGCATGATGGACTGCAAGAAGGCGCTGGAGGAGGCCGACGGCGACTTCGACCAGGCCGTCGAGTTCCTGCGCATCAAGGGCGCCAAGGACGTCGGCAAGCGGGCCGGCCGCACCGCCGCCAACGGCATCGTCAGCCACTCCGGCCTGGCGCTGCTCGAGCTCAACTGCGAGACCGACTTCGTCGCCAAGACCCCGGACTTCGTCGCCCTGGGTCAGCAGCTGGTCGAGTTCGGCGCGAAGAACAACATCGCCGACGCCGCCGCGCTCTCGGTGGCGGTCCTGCCCGACGGCAAGTCGGTCGCGGACACGATCCAGGAGTACAGCGCCAAGATCGGCGAGAAGATCGTCCTCAACCGGTTCGTCGAGCTCGACAGCGCGAACGGCGCCGTCGCGGTCTACCTGCACCGCAAGGCGCAGGACCTGCCGCCGCAGGTGGGCGTCCTGGTGCAGTACACCGGCAAGACCGACGAGGCCGGCGATGCCGACGCCCGCGGCATCGGCATGCAGATCGCCGCCATGCGCCCGCGCTACCTCACCCGCGACGAGGTGCCGGCCGAGGTCGTCGACTCCGAGCGCCGCATCGCCGAGGAGACCGCCAAGGAGGAGGGCAAGCCCGAGAAGGCGCTGCCCAAGATCGTCGAGGGCCGGGTGAACTCCTTCTTCAAGGACTTCGTCCTGCTCGAGCAGTCCTCCGTGGTCGACAACAAGAAGACCGTGAAGCAGATCGCGGACGAGGCGGGCCTCACCATCACCCGGTTCGTCCGGTTCGAGGTCGGCCAAGAGTAAGACGTGCAGTGGCATGGGAGGTCGGGAACGCGATGGAGCGCCCGGCCTCCCCGTCGCATAAGGTCTCTGCGAAGCTATGAGGGGAAGGCGGGTCCATGACGATGGTGACCGAGCAGACAAGTCCGGTTGACGATCCGACTCCGCCGTCCTTGCGGCCTCGCCGAGTCGTGCTCAAGCTCTCCGGCGAGGTGTTCGGCGGCGGCGCGGTCGGCGTCGACCCCGACGTCGTGCAGGGCATCGCCCGGCAGATCGCCACGGTGATCCGCCGGGGCATCCAGGTCGCCATCGTGGTCGGCGGCGGAAACTTCTTCCGCGGCGCCGAGCTGCAGGCCCGCGGGATGGACCGCAACCGTGCCGACTACATGGGCATGCTGGGCACCGTGATGAACGGTCTCGCCCTGCAGGACTTCCTGGAGAAGGAGGGCATCGAGACGCGGGTGCAGACCGCGATCACGATGGCCCAGGTCGCCGAGCCCTACATCCCGCTGCGCGCGATCCGCCACCTCGAGAAGGGGCGTGCGGTCATCTTCGGCGCGGGCGCCGGGATGCCGTACTTCTCCACCGACACCGTGACCGCCCAGCGCGCGCTCGAGATCCACGCGGACATCGTGCTGATGAGCAAGAACGGCGTCGACGGCGTCTACTCCGCCGACCCGCGCGTCGACCCGAACGCGCAGAAGCTCGAGACCGCCACGTTCCAGGAAATCCTCCAGCGCGGGCTGCGCGTGGCCGACCAGGCCGCCTTCAGCCTCTGCGAGGAGAACAAGCTTCCGATGCTGGTCTTCGGCGCCGAGGGCGACGACACGATCGTGCGTGCCGTCAGCGGCGACAAGATCGGCACCCTGATCACCGCCTGACCGTCCAACCGCCCCGCCCGCCGCCCGAAAGCGGACTGAAGGCTTCCCCGCTTACCCACCGAATAAAGCAAGGAGGCGAGAAGAGCCGGTGATCGACGAAACCCTCTTCGAGGCCGAAGAGAAGATGGAGAGCGCGGTCGAGCACGCCAAGGAGGAGTTCGCCGCGATCCGTACCGGACGGGCCACTCCGGCGATGTTCTCCAAGATTCTGGTGGATTACTACGGCGCGCCCACGCCGGTGACGCAGATGGCCTCGGTCGGCGTCCCGGAGCCGCGCATGGTGATCGTCAAGCCGTACGACGCGAGCCAGCTCGGCCCGATCGAGCGGGCGATCCGCGACTCGGACCTCGGGGTCAACCCCAACAACGAGGGCACTCAGCTGCGCATTCACCTGCCGCAGATGACCGAGGAGCGCCGCCGCGAGATGATCAAGGTGGCTCGCTCCAAGGCGGAGGACGGCCGGGTGGCCATCCGGAACGTCCGCCGCAAGGCCAAGGAGCAGATCGACAAGCTCGTGAAGGACGGCGAGACCGGCGAGGACGATGGCCGCCGCGCCGAGAAGGAGCTGGACGACGTGACCCACCGTTACGTCTCGCACGTCGACGAGCTCCTCAAGCACAAGGAAGCCGAGTTGCTCGAGGTCTGATGCGCCCGCAGCACCTGGGGGACATCATCCCTGAGCCGGAACGAGAGCCCGAGCCCGCGAAACGCGGGCCCGGGCGTCGTCGTGCGACCAACGCGACCAAGAAGAGCACCGGCCGCGCCGGGCGCAACCTTCCCGCGGCCATCGCCGTGGGCGTCGCCCTCGTGCTGCTGGTGCTGGCCTCGCTGCTGATCTGGCCGCCGGCCTTCCCCGGCCTGATCGCGGTGGCCGCCGGCGCCGGCGTCTGGGAGATGACCCGGGCGCTCAAGGTCACCGGTGCCGAGCCGCCGCTGGTCCCGCTGCTCGGCGGCGCCCTGCTGATGGTCGGCCTGGCCTGGCACGACGGCGCCGACTCGCTGCTGATCGGCCTGGTGGTGACGATCGTCGCCGCGCTGCTCTGGCGGCTGGCCGACGGCGTCGCGGCGGTGCGCAAGGCGTTCACCCCGACCGTCATGGTCGCCGTCTACGTGCCGTTCCTGCTCAGCTTCGCGGTGCTGCTCCAGCTGCCGGACGCGGACCGGGACGGCCGCTGGCGGATCCTCTGCACGCTGTTCGCGGTGGTGCTCTCGGACACCGGCGGCTACATCGCCGGCGTCTTCCTCGGCAAGCACAAGATGGCCCCGGCGATCAGCCCGGGCAAGACCTGGGAGGGCTTCGCCGGGTCGATCTGCGCCGCGGCCATCGGCAGCGCACTGCTCCTCTACTTCCTGCTCGGCATCCCCTCGTACTGGGGCCTGCTGTTCGGCGCGGTGCTGTCGGTGGTCGCGGTCGTGGGTGACCTGGCCGAGTCGATGCTCAAGCGGGACCTGGGCCTGAAGGACATGAGCAACCTGCTGCCCGGCCACGGCGGCATCATGGACCGGCTGGACTCGATCCTGTTCGCCGTGCCCACCGCGTACCTCCTCTTCGCCGTGATCGCCCACCAGCTATGAGGGACCTACTCGCGCGGCGTGGGAGACTGGATACGCCATGACGATTCTTCCGGTCATCCCGACCAGCACCGATCAGCCCGACGCGGTCGCCACCCGGCGTCGTCCGTCGATGCCCCCGCGGCACCTCGCCGACCTCGATCTCGCGGCCCGCAAGACGGCCGTGACCACGCTCGGCGAGCCGGCGTTCCGCGCGAAGCAGCTCTCCACGCATTACTTCGGCCGCCTGGTCCGCGACGTCGACGCGATGACCGACCTGCCGGCCGCGGCGCGCGAGCGGCTGACCGGTGACCTGCTGCCCACGCTGCTGACCCCGGTCCGCGAGCTGGCCTGCGACGACGGCGCGACCCGCAAGACGCTCTGGCGGCTGCACGACGGCGCCCTGGTGGAGAGCGTGCTGATGGGCTACCCCGACCGGGTCACCGCCTGCGTCTCCAGCCAGGCCGGCTGCGGCATGGCCTGCCCGTTCTGCGCCACCGGCCAGCAGGGCCTGACCCGCAACCTGTCGATCGCGGAGATCGTCGATCAGGTCGTCTACCTGGCCGGCGTCGCGGCGAGCGGAGCGGTCACCGGGTCACCGCCGCGGCTGTCCCGGGTGGTGTTCATGGGCATGGGGGAGCCGCTGGCCAATTACCCCCGGGTGATCGAGGCCGTGCGCCGGCTCACCGCCCCCGCTCCGGAGGGCCTCGGACTTTCGCAACGGCACATAACCGTCTCCACCGTGGGTCTCGTGCCCGCAATGCGACGGTTGATCGCGGAAGAGCTGTCCGTGACCCTTGCGCTGTCCCTGCATGCCCCCGATGATGATCTGCGCGATGAGCTAGTGCCCGTCAACCAGCGTTGGAAGGTGGCCGAGGTGCTCGATGCCGCGTTCGACTACGCGGCGCAGACCGGTCGTCGGCTCTCGATCGAGTACGCCCTGATCAGGGACGTCAACGATCAACCCTGGCGCGCCGACCTGCTGGGCAGACTCTTGCACGGAAAGCTGGCACATGTGAATCTCATCCCGCTCAACCCGACACCGGGCAGCAAGTGGGATGCGAGTCCGAAACCGGTCGAGCGCGAGTTCGTGCGCCGCCTGCGGGATGCGGGTGTGGCGACGACGGTCCGCGACACCCGGGGCCGGGAGATCGATGGCGCTTGTGGCCAACTGGCCGCGGGCGAGCTCACGGAGGCGAGCGCAGGGGGCGTCGCCGACGCGGAGGTGGCACAGTGACGGGGCGCAGGTCCCAGCGAGCGGAGTGGGAGACGTTGTGACGAGTCAGGGGCAGCGTTTCCGGCGGCGTGCGCTGCGGCGCGGCTACAAGGTCGACGAGGTCGACACCTTCCTCGACCGCGTCGAGGCCACCCTGGCCGGTGAGGCCGTGGGCCCGCCGGTGGGCGCTCAGGAGGTGCACGACGTCGTCTTCCGGGTGCGCTTCGGCGGCTACGACGAGTGGCAGGTCGACCTGCACCTCGACCGGGTGGAGCGGCAGCTGGCCGAGCTCGAGGACCGTAGCGGCCGCCCCCCGGGGATCGACCCGATGCGCGACTCGATGCGCGGCGGCCTGACCACCGGCGGCATCGCCGCGCGCGGCGGCATGACCGGCGCGGGCGGGATGAGCAACGGTGGCATGAACAGCGGCGGCGGGATGACCGGCGGCCCGGGCATGGGCGGCCGGATGGCGCCGCCGACCGAGCGCCTCCCCGCCCCGATCCGCGAGGACCGGATGCAGCCGCAGCAGATGCCGCAGCGCCAGCAGATGCCGCCGAACGACCCGTACGGGCGCTACGACGAGCCCTCGCAGCCGCCGTACGGCCAGCAGCAGCAGCTCCCGCAGCGGTCCGCCCCGCCGTCGGGCTACGACCCCAGCGGGTACGACACGGGCGGCTTCGACGGCTTCGAGGCCGGCCGGCACGGCAAGACGGACATGACCGCCGAGATCCGCATGCCGCAGCGCGACTCCGACCCTCGCGGCGGCTACGGCGAGCCCGACCCGCGCGGTGGCTACGGCGACGCGGACCCCCGCGGCGGCTACGGCGGCGCCCCGATGAGTGGCCCGCCGATGAGCGGTCCGCCGATGGGCGGCGGCTACGGCGGCCCGCAACTGCCCCCGCCGATCGGCGAGCCGGGCGGCGAGCTGTACCGCGTCGACCAGCTGCGCCGCACGTTCCAGGTGCGCCGGTTCGGCAGCGGCTACGACCCGATGCAGGTCGACCGGCTGTTCGAGGGCATCCTGCAGGCGATGACCGGCCGCGGCCCGATGCCGGTGCCGGAGAACGAGCTGGACATGCTGCAGTTCGGCCTGGTCTCGGGCGGCTACTTCGAGGCCGAGGTGGATGCCGCGCTGCGCGAGGTCAAGGACATTCTGCTGAGACGGCGATAAACGGAGAAAGGCCCGCGAAAGCGGGCCTTTTTCGTAAGAGCGGAAGTTACTGGTCGTTCGGCTTGAGACCGTTCCGCCGGAGCACCGCGTCGGCGATCACGGCCACGACCAGGCCCACGGCGAAGACGACCAGGAAGATGTTTTCGGTGTTGCCCTCGTGGTTGCCCCAGAAGAACATCAGCATGATCGCGGCGGTGCCGAGCGCACCGATCCGGGCCAGCTTCCGGTTGCCCGGTTTGAGCTGGTCGGGAGCGTAGACCGGGTCTTGTTCCGCAGACACGGCGAAAGTCCTTCCTCGCAGGCGATCCCAGTGCCGTCAAGTCTCGCACGGCGCCTCCGGGCGCGAGCCACCAACCCGGACCGGGTACCTTCGAGGCCGTCGGTCGACGACAGGAGGAACGAACAGTGCGGATCACGGGCACCGGCCATGCCAGCATGCGGATCGACACGTCCGCCGGCAGTATTCTGTGCGACCCGTGGGTCAACCCCGCCTATTTCGCCTCATGGTTCCCTTTTCCCGACAATTCGCTCCTCGACTGGGAAACCCTCGGCGACTGCGACTACCTGTACGTCTCCCACCTGCATCGGGACCACTTCGACGCGGCCCACCTCAAGCACTTCGTCAGCAAGAAGGCGACCGTCCTGCTGCCGGAGTACCCGACCAGCCAGCTCGAGGACGAGCTGCGCGACCTGGGCTTCACCAGCTTCCTGAAGACCCGGTCGAACGAGGTGCACGAGCTCGACGGCGGGCTCCGGGTGATGATCCAGGCGCTGACCAGCCCCACCGACGGGCCGATCGGCGACTCCTCGCTCTGGGTGGAGCACGACGGCGTACGGCTGCTCAATCAGAACGACGCCCGCCCGACCGATCTCACCGTGTTCGCCGAGCTCGGCCACGTGCACGGGCACATGCTGCAGTTCTCCGGCGCGATCTGGTACCCGATGGTCTACGAGCTGCCCGACGCCGCCAAGACCGCGTTCGGCAAGCAGAAACGCGACCGCCAGTTCGACCGCACCTGGCGCTACATCGACGACCTCAAGGCCGACCACGTCTTCCCGATCGCCGGCCCGCCGTGCTTCCTCGACGACGAGTTGTGGCAGTTCAACGACATCTTCGGCGACGAGGGCAACATCTTCCCGGACCAGTCGGTCTTCATGGCGGAATATGCCAAGGTCGGCGGAAACAACGGAATCGTCCTGCTCCCTGGGTCGGTGACCGAATTGTCCACCGAAACGGCGACGACCACCCACCCCGTCCCGGTCGACGAGTTCTTCGCCAGCAAGGCGCAGCACCTCGAGGAGATGCGCGCCCGCAAGGCCCCGATCATCGCCGCCGAGAAGGCCTCCTGGCGGCACCCCGAGATCGACGTCCTCGGCGAGCTCAAGAAGCGCATCGAGCCGCTGCTCGAGGAGTCGATCTACCTGGCCCAGGGCGTCGGCGGCCCGGTCCGCTTCGACCTCACCGACACCGACGGCCCGACCGGCAATATCGTCGAGTCGATCGTGGTCGACTTCCCCGGCAAGCAGGTCCGCCCCTACGCCGACGAGAAGGTGCGCTACCGTTTCAAGACCGGCCGCGCCCTGATCGAGCACCTCATCCACATCGACGAGGGTGACTGGGTCAACTCGCTGTTCCTGTCCTGCCGCTTCTCCGCGGCCCGCATCGGGCAGTACAACGAGTTCGTCTACGCGTTCTTCAAGTGCCTCAGCGAGGAACGCCTGCAATACGCCGAGGGCTGGTACGACGAGCACGAGAAGGCGGTCGAGGCCGAGGACACCCACCTCGGCGACTGGACGGTGCAGCGCCGCTGCCCGCACCTCAAGGCCGACCTCAGCCGCTTCGGCATCGTCGACGGCAACACCCTGACCTGCCAGCTGCACGGCTGGAAATTCGACCTCCCCAGCGGAAGGTGTCTGACGAGCGTCGGCCACAAGATCCGCGCAGAAAAGACAAATCCCTAAAAGGCAGATGTCGTGCCTGGGTGGGGTGTACGGACCGTCGCTCCCGCCGGGACCCGGGCGGGCCGAGCAGGGCGCTGGCGCGCCCAGAGCGCTCGACCCACCCGGGCGACGTGCGTGAGTGGTCGCGCTCAAAGCCGGAATCGAAAATCAACGCCAGAACGGCCATCGCCATGACCTCGGCGACGGCCGTTTTGTCGTTTTACCTACGCCGGGCGGCCCTACTTGCCCAGGTCGGCGAGGATGCGCTTCGCCACGTTGTGGCCGGCGGCGCCGATTACGCTGCCGGCTGGGTGGGTGCCGGCCGAGCCCGCGTACAGGCCGTCGACGCCGGTGAAATAGGGCATGCGGTCGTCGAAGGACACCGTGTTGTCGACGTGGTGGATGTGGCCGCCGGTGATGCCGAAGTGCTGCTCGATGCCCGGCGGGGTCAGCGGCATCACGTCCGCCACCAGGTCGGACGTGCCCGGCGCGTACCGGTCGCAGATCGCCAGCAGCTTCCGCACGTAGCCGGGGAGCGCCTCGTCCCACGTCGTGCCGTCCAGCTCGTACGGCACCGACTGCACGAACAGCGCCGACGAGTGGTGGCCCTCGGCGTCCTGCAGCGACGGGTCGACCGTGGTGTGCACGTACCACTCGATGGTCGGCTCCTCCGGGAGGTGGCCCGCCTGCACCTCGGCCCACATGGCCCGCAGCGCCGCCATCGGCGACTCCCCGTCGCCCGCCCCGGCCAGGCCGGCCGACCCGGGCAGCAGGTGGACCGTCGAGCCGAACGGCGACGGCGCGCCGGCCGGCAGGCAGGAGAACTGTGGCAGGCCGCGCAGCGCCAGGTTGAGCTTCATCGTGGTGCCCGGGCGCCGCACCGACGCCATCCGGGTGGTCAGCGCCGCCGGCAGCGTGCCCGCCGGCACCAGGCTCATCAGCCGGTACGGGTCGCAGGAGCCGAGCACCACCCGGGCCCGCACTTCACGGCCGTCGGCGAGCACGACGCCGCCGGCCGCCCCGCCCTCCATCGTCACGGCGGTGACCTCGGCGTCGGTGTGCAGCTCGGCGCCGGCCGCGCGGGCCGCCTCGGCGAACGTCCGGGAGACGGTGCCCATGCCGCCCTCGGCGATCATCCAGGTGCCGTCCGCCCCGGGCAGCCGGCACATGTTGTGCACCAGGAAGTTGTGGCCGGTGCCAGGGTCGTCGGGGCCGGCGTTGAGGCCGGAGAGCCCGTCGGTCACCGCGTACATGCTCATCAGCAGTTCGCTCTTGAAGCCGAACCGCGCGAGGTAGTCGGCGACCGAGCCGCGCACCAGGTCGATGAAGGTGCTCTGCAGCTGCGGCCGGATGTGCCGATCGGCGATCGCCTCGACGCCGGCCGGCTCCTCCAGCCAGGCGGGCGCGAGGTCGGCCCGCAACGCCGCGATCTCGACCGCGAGCTGCTCGTCGGCGGCGATGTCGCGCGGCGAGAAGAAGCGCCTGAGCTGCGCCTGGGTCTCCGCGTGGTCGCGGCCGAACAGCAGATGGGGCGAGCCGGCCGGGCCCGGGGTGGGCAGGAAGTAATGCGGGTCGCGGCGCAGCACCGGGATCCGCACGTCGAGGGTGCGCAGCAGCTCGGGCGGCATCAGCCCGAGCAGGTACGACCCGGTCGACTGGCCGAGGCCGGGCACCTTCGCGAAGGGCCGCTCGGTGCGGGTCGCGCCGCCCAGCACGCTCGCGGACTCGAGCACGACGACGTCGAGCCCGGCCCGGGCCAGCAGGATCGCGGAGACGAGGCCGTTGTGACCGGCGCCGATGATGACGACGTCGGCTTGGGCGCGGATGGGGGTCATGACGTGCGAGCGTAGCGCGGCCGAACGCGAGTTGGCTTCAGCGTTTCGTATCCGATCTTCAGCTCAGAGTCACTGAACCGCCACACCCGGCGGGTTGTCCACAGGCCTGATTTTCGGCACGCGCCGGTAGGCTCGGGTTCGGCACGATGCCCGCGGAGGTGGAAACCATGGCTGCGCCCGCACCCGAATCGCCCCTCGAGCCACGGCTCGAGCCGTCGTTCGACCTGCTCGGCAAGATCGACCGGCCGTGGACCGCCCCAATGGCCCTCGACCTGCTGCCGGAGAACAACGGCCCCAAGGTCGAAGTTCTCTACGGGAGCGTCGTCGTGTCATCACATGCCGGGTACGACCATCAGGCGGTCGCCCGCAAGCTTCCCTGTCTCCTGCACGAGGCGGCGAGGTCGATCGGCCTCTGGGCCTACCCGGAGTGCAACATCGTGCGGGCGAGGATCTGTTCATCCCCGACTTCGCGGTTCTGCATCGCTCGGGCCGAGGGCAGATCACCATGCCGATCTCCGACGCACTGCTGCTCGGCGAGATCGTCTCGCCAGGCAGCGGGAAGAAGGATTTGATCGACCGGCCGCGGGAGTATGCGGCCGCGGGCGTGCCGTTCTTCATGCGGGCGGATTTCCGCAATGGGATTGCCGCCCTCTCCCTGCGCGAGCTCGTCGAGGGGGAGTACCGGCCGTTCGTGGTCGCCGCGGCCGGCGCGATGTTCAGCACGACGAAACCGTTCCCGTTCGAGGTCGACCCGGCCGACCTGGTGGATGAGGACTGAGCCGCCGCACCGGCTCCCGGTGCCGGGGTCGTGTCCGGGAAGATGGGCGCATGCGTGACCTCGTTCTGCTCGGCTCGACCGGTTCCATCGGTACCCAGGCCATCGATATCGTGCGGCGCAACCCCGATCGCTTCCGGGTGGTCGCGCTCGGCGCCGGCGGGGGCAATGTCGGGCTGCTCGCCGAGCAGGCGCTCGAGCTCGGCGTCGAGGTGGTCGGCGTGGCCCGCGCCAGCGTCGTGCAGGATCTGCAGCTCGCCTTCTACGCCGAGGCGCAGCGTCGCGGCTATGCCACCGGTGGCTTCCGGATCCCGCGGATCGTGGCCGGGCCCGAGGCGATGGCCGAGCTCGCCCGGGTGCCGTGCGACGTGGTGCTCAACGGCGTGGTCGGCAGCCTCGGCCTGGCGCCCACGCTGGCCGCGCTCGAGTCCGGCCGGGTGCTCGCCCTGGCGAACAAGGAGTCGCTGGTGGCCGGCGGCCCGCTGGTGCACAAGGTGGCCAAGCCCGGGCAGATCGTGCCGGTCGACTCGGAGCACTCGGCGCTCGCCCAGTGCCTGCGCGGCGGCTCGGCCGCCGAGGTGACGAAGCTCATCCTGACCGCCAGCGGCGGCGCCTTCCGCGGGCGGCGGCGCGAGGAGCTGGCCGGCGTCACGGTCGAGGAGGCGCTGAAGCACCCGACGTGGGACATGGGCCCGGTCGTCACGATCAATACGGCCACGATGGTCAACAAGGGGCTCGAGGTGATCGAGGCGCACGAGCTGTTCGGGGTCGCGTACGACGACATCGAGGTGATGGTGCACCCGCAGTCGGTGCTCCACTCGATGGTCGAGTTCGCCGACGGCTCGACGTTGGCGCAGGCCAGCCCGCCCGATATGCGCCTGCCGATCGCGCTGGCGCTGGCCTGGCCCGACCGGGTGCCCGGCGCGGCCGCCGCGGTGAACTGGCGCGAGGCGCACAACTGGGAGCTGCGCCCGCTCGACGACGAGGCGTTTCCGGCCGTACGCCTGGCGAAGGAGGCGGGCCGGCAGGGGCGCTGCCGTCCGGCGATCTACAACGCGGCGAACGAGGAGTGTGTGGCCGCGTTCGTCGCCGGTCGGCTACCTTTTCTGGGCATCGTCGACACCTTGGAACGCGTCCTCGGCGCGGCCCCGGAGTTTGCCGAGCCGGGTACCGTCGAGGAAGTGCTTGCCGCCGAGGCATGGGCGCGTGCCCAAGCGCAGCGGATGATCTCAACTGTGGCTGAAGGAGCCTGATGCTGCTGTTCTGGCTGGGAGTGGCCGCGTTCGCGGCGACCATCCTGATCTCGGTGAGCCTGCACGAGGCCGGCCACATGATCACCGCCAAGCGCTCCGGTATGAAGGTGACGAGGTATTTCGTCGGCTTCGGCCCGACGATCTTCTCGTTCCGGCGGGGCGAGACCGAGTACGGGCTCAAGGCCATCCCGCTCGGCGGCTTCTGCAAGATCGTCGGCATGACGCCGCAGGATGACGACGTCGCCCCCGAGGACCAGCCGCGCGCGATGTGGCGGTTCCCGGTCTGGAAACGGACGATCGTGATGTCCGCGGGCTCGATCACCCACTTCCTGCTGGCCCTCGCGGCGGCCTGGGTGGTCGCGTTCACGCTCGGCCTGCCCAACACCAACTACCCGACCACCAACGCCGACCAGGCCAAGCAGAAGGCGTACGTCACGGTCTCCGACTGCACCTGGATCACGATCCCGGCCACCGCCCCGGCGAAGTGCGTCCCGGGTCAGGGCGGCGCGATCGCCGGTCCCGCGTACGCGGCCGGCATCCGCGACGGCGACCTGATCACCAAGGTCGGCGCCACGCCGATCGGCACGTACGGCGACCTGACCACGGCGATCCGCTCGGCCCCGGCCGGCAAGGTCGCCTTCGAGTTCGTCCGGGACGGTGTCACCAAGACCGTCCAGGTCGACCTGGCCACCGCCGAGCGAAAGCCGCTCTCCGACGACAACGGCCCGACCACCAAGGTCTCGGTGGCCGCGATCGGCTGGAACGACACCGGGGTGCCCGGCAACATCAAGTACAACGCCGCCTCGGCCGTGCCCGCCACGCTGAACTACAGCTGGTTCATCGTGGAGAACACGTTCAAGTCGCTCGGCAAGATTCCGCAGAAGGTGCCGGCGCTGTTCCATTCGCTCTCCGGCGGCGCGCGTGACCCGGACACCCCGATCAGCGTTGTCGGCGCGAGCCGGATCGGCGGCGAGGCGATCCAGCACGGCGTACCGCAGCTGTTCTTCAACCTCTTCATCACGCTCAACATCTTCATCGGCATCTTCAACCTGCTGCCGCTGCTCCCGCTCGACGGCGGGCACATCGCGATCGCCTGGTTCGAGCGGGCGCGCTCCTGGCTCTACGCCCGGCTGCGCAAGCCCGATCCCGGGCGCGTCGACTACTACAAGCTGATGCCGATCACGTACGCGGTCATCCTCATCGGCGGCGCGTTCACCCTGTTGACCGTGACCGCGGACATCGTCAACCCGATCCAGATCTTCAGCAGGTGATGCGAAAGTGACCGCAGTCAGTCTCGGTATGCCGGCCGTGCCCCCGCCGCCGCTGGCGCCACGCCGGCAGAGCCGCCAGATCATGGTGGGCAGTGTGCCGGTCGGCGGCGGCGCGCCGGTCAGCGTGCAGTCGATGACCACGACGCTGACCTCCGACGTGAACGCCACCCTGCAGCAGATCGCCGAGCTCACCGCGTCGGGCTGCCAGATCGTCCGGGTGGCCGTCCCGTCGCAGGACGACGTCGAGGCGCTGCCCGCGATCGCCAAGAAGTCCCAGATCCCGGTGATCGCCGACATCCACTTCCAGCCGAAGTACGTGTTCGCGGCGATCGACGCCGGCTGCGCGGCGGTCCGGGTCAACCCGGGCAACATCCGCCAGTTCGACGACAAGGTGAAGGAGATCGCCCGGGCGGCCTCCGACGCCGGCATACCGATCCGGATCGGGGTGAACGCCGGCAGCCTCGACAAGCGCCTGCTGGAGAAGTACGGCAAGGCCACCGCCGAGGCGCTGGTCGAGTCGGCGCTCTGGGAGTGCTCGCTGTTCGAGGAGCACGGCTTCCGGGACATCAAGATCTCGGTGAAGCACAACGACCCGGTCGTGATGATCCGGGCGTACCGCCAGTTGGCCGAGCAGTGCGACTACCCGCTCCACCTGGGCGTCACCGAGGCCGGCCCGGCGTTCCAGGGCACGATCAAGAGCTCGGTGGCGTTCGGCGCGCTGCTCGCCGAGGGCATCGGCGACACGATCCGGGTGTCGCTGTCCGCCCCGCCTGTCGAGGAGATCAAGGTCGGCAACGCGATCCTGGAGTCGCTCGGCCTGCGCGAGCGCGGCCTCGAGATCGTCTCCTGCCCGTCCTGCGGCCGCGCCCAGGTCGACGTCTACACGCTCGCCGAGCAGGTCACCGCGGCGCTGGAGGGCTTCCCGGTGCCGCTGCGGGTGGCGGTCATGGGTTGCGTGGTGAACGGCCCCGGCGAGGCCCGGGAGGCCGACCTGGGCGTCGCCTCCGGCAACGGCAAAGGCCAGATCTTCGTGAAGGGCCAGGTGATCAAGACGGTGCCCGAGTCGGTGATCGTCGAGACCCTGGTCGAGGAGGCGTTGCGCCTCGCCGACGAGATGGGCGCCGATCTGCCGGAGGAGCTGCGCGAGTTGCTGCCCGGCCCGCAGGTGACGGTGCACTGAACAGGTGATGAAGGGGGGCCGGATAGGCCCCCTTCTCTCGTTTTCAGCGAAATGCCCGAATGTTGGGCGGCGCGGCTTCGTGCTACTTTTGCGCGCCTGTAGGGACTGTGAAGTCTCTGTGGACGACTGTCGCCGCCGCCGAAAGCGAACGTTATGTCGAATGACGACCTGGAAGTCACCGTCCTGCTCCCCTGTCTCAACGAGGCGGAGACGCTTGAGGTGTGCGTGCGGAAGGCATTGACCTCGCTCGCCGCGTTGGGTGTTGACGGTGAGGTGCTGGTGAGCGACAACGGCTCCACCGACGGCTCGCAGGAGATCGCCCGCGAGGCCGGGGCCCGGGTCGTCCACGCGCCGATCCGCGGCTACGGCGGCGCACTGCTGAACGGCATCGAGCACGCGCGCGGCAGGTACATCGTCATGGCCGATGCCGACGACTCGTACGATTTGTCCAATCTGGGACCGTTCATCGAGGGCCTCCGCGCCGGCCACGACGTCGTCATGGGCAACCGCTTCCGCGGTGGCATCGCCCCCGGCGCCATGCCTTTCCTGCACCGCTACCTGGGCAACCCGGTGCTGTCCTGGCTGGGCCGGGCGCTGATCGGCCTGAAGGGCATCAAGGACTTCCACTGTGGCATCCGCGGCTTCGACCGCGACCGCATCCGCGAGCTCGACCTCTGCATGCCCGGCATGGAGTTCGCCTCCGAGCTGGTCGTCCGGGCGAAACTGAGCGGCTACGACATGGTCGAGGTGCCCACCACCCTGCAGCCCGACGGCCGCAGCCGCCCGCCGCACCTGCGCACCTGGCGCGACGGCTGGCGGCACCTGCGCTTCCTGCTGGTCTTCGCGCCCCGCCGCACGCTGATCTGGCCCGGCCTCGTCCTGTTCCTGCTCGGCGTGCTCGGCAGCGGCCTGCTGTCCTTCGGCCCCCGCCAGATCGGCGGCGTCCAGTTCGACATCAACGCCCTGGCCTACACGTGCGTGGCCGTGCTGGTCGGCGCCCAGTTGGTCCTCTTCGGAGGCTTCGCCGAGCTCTACGGCCGCTTCGAGGGCCTGGTGCGCGACCATGCGCTGAGCCGCTGGGTCCGCTGGCTGAGTTTCGAACGCTGCGTGGCGATCGGTCTGGTCCTGATCGCCCTCGGCCTGGCCGGCACCATCCTGGCCCTGACCCACTGGGGCGAGACCGGCTTCGGCAACCTCGATCCCCGCGGCACGATCCGCCTGGTGCTACCGTCCGCCACCGCGATCGCCCTCGGCGTGATCGGCGTCTTCGCCGGCCTCTTCTCCAGCCTGCTGACTCTCCGCGGCGTCCGGACGGCCACCACGCTGACCGAGCGCATCCCGCGCCAGCGCACCGGCGACCGCACCCTCACCCCGACACCCTGACGGGTTCACCGGTCGCTGTCCGGGTCGGCGAGCCAGTCGGGCTTGTCGGCGAGGGACGGGTCGGGGCGGTGGGGTTTGCGGAGCAGGCGCGGGGAGGGCCAGCGTGCCGGCGGCGGGCCGCCCACCCACACGTACTCCAAACGGTCCAGCATGCCGTCGTGGCCGAAGAGCAGGATCGCGTCGCCGTCGGTGCCCGCCACCTTGGCGTCGGCGATCAGTTCGAGGCCGTCGGGGCCGCCGCGGAAGTCGACGGTCGGGCAGCCGCACCCGCACGTGCCGACCACGCGCAGGTCGCCGATCCGCTGCCGGAGCCGGACATCGTCCGGGTCGGGCAGGTCAAGCAGAGCGGCCACCATCGCTAGCTCGTCGTGGCTCAGAAGCCGGCTCGTCTCCGCATTCATGAACCTAAGGTTGACAGATCGAATCGAGCCCCGCTGAGCTGGACGTTTGCATGATCCTGGAGCAGGCTGGGTCGATGCGATCACGAAAGCCGGGAATGTGGTGGGGCGCGGCGATCGAGGCGCCCGACCCCGGGGCGCTGGCCCGGTTCTACGCGACGCTGCTCGGCTGGCCGGTGGTGCACCAGGAGCCGGGCACCGCGGTGATCGGCACCCCGGGCGGGGCGTTCCTGGTCTTCCAGCAGGCCACCGGTTACGAGCCGCCGACCTGGCCGCCCGCGCCCGGCGCCCAGCGCCCGATGATGCACCTCGACTTCCAGGTGGACGATCTGGAGGACGCCGTCGCCGAGGCGCTCGCGCTCGGCGCCCAGCTCTCCCCGACCCAGCCCCAGGAGAACGTCCGCGTGCTCGCCGACCCGGCCGGCCACCCGTTCTGCCTGTGCCGCGACGACGGCTGACGCTCAGAACAGCACGGTCGCGAAGGCTCCGGCCGACACGAAGCCGCACCGAGCGTAAACCCGCCGCGCTGACAGGTTGTAATCGTTGACATACAGGCTCACGGTCGGTGACACCCGCCGCAGAGCATCCCGGACGACCGCGGCCATCGCCGGCGCGGCCAGCCCGCGGCCGCGGAACTCCGGGTCGACCCACACGCCCTGGACCTGGGTGGTGCGCCGGGTGACGATCGCGAGCTCGGCCTTGAAGATGACCCGGTCGCCGAGGAAACGGGCGTAGGCGCGCTTGCCCTTGACCAGCTCGGCGATCCGGCGCCGATACCCCCGGCCGCCGTCGTCGAGCAGTGGCGAGACGCCGACCTCCTCGGTGTACATCGCCACCGCCGCCGGGAAGAGCTGGTCGACCTCGCTCGGGCGGACCAGTCGCACCTCGGGGTCGGGCGCGATCGCGGGCTCCCGCTCGGCGACCAGCAGCGGCTGGTTGGGGCGCACGTCGCGGGCCCGTCCCCAATACCCGCCGAGGCGCTCCCAGAGGCCGAGGACCTGGTCGGAGCGGCCGATGATCGACGAGCAGATGCGGGCCTCCGAGCCGAGCATGTCGGCGAAGGCGGCGGTCGCGTTCGGCGTGCAGCAGACCGGCACCAGGTGCGCGCCGGACCAGATGATCGACTCGACCCGCCGGCCCGGACCATACCCGAAGATGCGCCCGTCGGACCGCCACCAGTTCAGGCCGTGCGCGGCCACCCGCTCGGCGATCTGAGCGCCCGCGTAGGGATCGCGGTCGAGGATCCGCTCGACCGCCGCGCGCTCGGACTCCCCGAGTTGGCGAATGGGCACCGTCAGCACAGGTATCACATTGCCAGATCCGAGGCCCTGGACACGCGTCGCAACCCCCAGTCCGGAAGAAACCCTTGCGGGCGTTGCATCGCCGATATATCGTCTAACTATCGACGACAGAACGGAGATAGTCATGAGGCACACAGAGGGTTTCCACGGCCGTCGCATGCGTGGCGGGTTCTTCGGCCCCGGGTTCCCGTTCGGCGGCGCCGAGTTCGGTGGCCCCGGCGGTTTCGGTCCCGGCGGTCCGGGCGGGCCGTTCCGAGGCCAGCGCCGCGGAGGCCGCGGCAGCCGGCTCAACGTCCGGCCCGCGGTGCTGGCGCTCCTGCTCGAGCGCCCGATGCACGGCTACGAGATCATCCAGGAGCTCGACTCCCGCACCAACGGCATCTGGCGCCCGAGCCCCGGCTCGGTCTACCCGACCCTCCAGCTCCTGGAGGACGAGGGCCTGATCGAGGCGGAGGCCGAGGGTGGCCGCAAGAGCTACCACCTCACCGACGCGGGCCGGGCCGAGGCCGAGACGGCGGCGCAGAACCCGCCGTGGGCCAGCATCGGCGACGACACCATGAACCAGGTGCAGGACTTCCGCGACGCGGCGGTCGGCATCATGGGCGCGCTGCGGCAGGTCGGCTTCAACGGCACGCCGGAGCAGCGTCAGAAGGCGCTCGAGGTGCTCAACGAGACAAAGCGCAAGCTCTACGCGATCCTCGCCGACGCGGAGTAAAGCCACGGCTCACGAAAGAAGGCGCATTCCTCGGGGGTGCGCCTTCTTCCGTGTTGTCAGCGGCCGAGGGCGGTCAGCGTCTCCAGCAGGGCGGCCGGGCCGCCCGACTCCAGTTCCGGGGTGGGGAGCAGGGCCATCACCGGGACGGTCACGCCGGCCGTCGCGTAGGCCTCGACCTTGGTGCGGCACTCGGCGGGGGTGCCGTGCACGATCAGGTCGTCGACCACCTCGTCGGTGATCGCGGCCAGGGCCGCCTTGCGGGCGCCGGCCGCCCACGCCGACCACATCGGGGTCAGCGTCTCCTCGCGGCCCAGCCAGCGGTGGAAGGCGGCGTACGCGGGCACCGTCAGGTAGGCGGCGATCAGGCGGCGGGCCGCCGTGCGGGCGTAGCCGGCGTCGTCGGTCGGGCAGACGAAGATCCGGGCGGCCACCTCGAAGCCGGCCGGCGCCGCCTTGGTCTCGGCCAGCGCGGTGCCGACGTCGGCGGGGGAGAGCCAGTTCAGGATCACGCCGTCGGCCTCGGCGGCGGCCAGCCGGAGCATGCCGGGGCGCAGGGCGGCCAGCAGCACCGGCGGCGGGGTGGCCGGCGGGCGCTCGAGGCGGAACCGGCTCACCGCGAACGTGCCGTAGTCGTGGTCGACCAGTTCGCCGGCGAGCGCGGCCTTCAGGAAGCGGAGCATGTCGCGGCTGCGCTCGTACGGCTCGGTGAACTCCACCGAGTTCCAGGCGCCGACCACCACCGGGGACGACGAGCCGATGCCGAGCTGGAACCGGCCCGGCGCCGCCTCGGCCAGCGCCGCCGCGCTCATCGCGAGCAGGCCCGGCCCGCGGGTGAAGACCGGGGCGATCGCGGTGCCCAGCCGCATCGACGGCGCCCAGGCGGCGGCCATCGCCAGCGGCGTGAAGGCGTCGGCCCCGGCCACCTCGGAGGACCACAGGTCGGTGAACCCGGCCCCGGCCAGCGCCTCGTAGACGGCTCGGTGCCCGGCGAGCGGAACCCCGCCCAGCGGCACGGTCATGCCCCATCGCTTCGACATGCGCATGATCCTGCCGGGCGCGGCGAGTGAGGTCCACCACCGGGGGTGTGGCATTGGCCCTTTCCGGAGTATCTTTTTGAACTGACCAGTCAGTGTAAAAAGAAGGACCGATGATGCCGGTGCTCACCGCCCGCGGGGCCGGGGTTCGCCACCGCCGCCGCTGGCTCTTCCAGGATCTCGACGTCACCGCCGAGCCGGGCGACCTGGTCGCCGTGGTCGGCCCGCCCGGCAGCGGGCGTACCACGCTGCTGCTCGCGCTGGCCCGCCGGTTCCGGTTGTCGGCCGGCCACGTCATGATCGACGGTTCGCCCGCGCTCGGCTACGTGCCCGAGGTCACCGCGCCGGAACCGGTGTTCACGGTCGCCGAGCACGTCCGGGAGCGGCAGGCGTTGCTGGGCCGCAGGAAGGGCGAGCCGGCCGACCTGATGGGCCTCGACCCGGAACTCACCGGGCGCGATCTGACCCCGTACGAGAAGCAGGTCCTGGGTTTGGTCCTGGCCCGGCTGTCGAAACCGGCGCTGATCGCGCTGGACGGCCTGGACAACGGTCTGGACGCCGCCGAGCAGACGGCGCTGCTCAAGCAACTGACGGAGATCGCCGCGACGGGGACGACGGTCGTCCTCACCGCCCGCGACATCGATCCGGAGCTGGTGACCACGGTGATCCGCCTGAGTGGGCGGGAACCGGGCGGGCGTGAGACTGAGGAGGAACGATGAGGGTGCTGACTCTGGCCGGCATGGAGATCAAGCGGTTCATGCGCAGCCGGCTGACCGCGGCGGCGCTGGCTGTCCTGTGCGTGGTGCCGTTGCTGTACGGCGCGCTCTACCTGTACGCGTTCTGGGATCCGTACGGGCGGCTCAACCACATCCCGGCGGCGCTCGTCGTCGAGGACCGGGCCGCCACCGCCAGCGACGGCAGCACGGTGCACGCCGGGCAGGATCTGGCGGACGAGCTGGAGCGGCGGCGGGTCTTCGACTGGCACGTCACCGACGAGAAGGCGGCCGAGAAGGGACTGGCCGACGGGAAGTACCAGATCGTGCTGCGGATCCCGGCCGACTTCTCGGCGAACCTGGCCAAGGCCCCGGACGCCGGCCGCACCGCGGAGACCGCTCAGCTGAACGCGGTCAGCAACGACGCCACCAACTACCTGTCCGGAGTGTTCGCCCGGACCGCCTTCAACGAGGTGCGCTCCGCCGCGTCGGCCGGCGCCTCCGCGAAGTACTACGACCAGATGCTGATCGGCTTCACCGACCTCAAATCGCAGACCCAGCGGGCCGCGGACGGCGCCGGGAAGATCGACGACAACCTGAAGACCGCCGGGAGCGGCGCCACGAAGATCGCGAACGGGATCGACCAGGCGCACGGCGGGGCCGGCCGGCTCGCGACCGGGCTCGGCCAGGCCGATCAGGGCGCGAGCGACCTGGTCACCGGTCTTGCCCAGCTCAACCAGGGCGCCCAGCAGCTCGCCACCGGCACCCAGCAGGCCGCGGCCGGCGGGCGGCAGCTCGCGACCGCGGTCGACACGGCGGCCGACAAGATCGAGCCGGCGCTGCGGGACAACGCCAAGGCCATCGCGGACGCCGCGAACCTGGTGGCGACCGGCGCCGACACCCTCGCGGCGAACATCGGGCAGCTCGATCAGGCGGCCGACCAGGCGGTGCACGATGCGAAGCAGTTGCAGGCCTACCTGAACACGCTGCCGGCCGACACCTCGGGGCTGGCCGAGGCCAAGGCGACGGCGGCCAAGCTGGTCGCGGCGGCCGAGAAGGTGCGGCACACGATCCAGAGCGCCGACCTCGACCAGCTGCGCACGGAGCTCAAGCAGGTGGCGGCCACCGCCCGGCAGGTCGCCGCGGCGGCCCCGCACCTCGCCGACGACGTCGAGCGGGCCCGTACGCAGGTGGACAAGCTGGCCGACGGGCTCGGGCAGCTGGCCACCGGCGCTCAGCGGCTGCAGACCGGCACCGCCCAGGCCGAGGACGGCGCCGAGAAGCTGCAGGGCGGGATCTACCGGCTGGACACCGGCGCGCGCCAGCTCAGCGGCGGGCTCGCCGAGCTCTCCACCGGCCAGCACCGCCTGGTCGACGGGCTCGGCCAGCTGCAGGGCGGCGCCGATCAGCTCGCCTCCGGGCTGAGCGACGGCGCCGCGAAGATCCCCGGCTACGGCGACGACCCGGCGCAGCGGGCCGACGTGCTGGCCGACCCGGTGTCCCTGGACCGCGCCGTGCAGCACCCGGCCGGCACCTACGGCGTCGGCTTCGCCCCGTACTTCCTGGCCCTGGCCCTCTGGGTCGGCGCGATGATCAGCTACATGGTGTTGCGGCCGCTCAACCGGCGGCACCTGATGTCCGGCGCGCCGGCGCCGCGGGTCGCGCTGGCCGGGCTGCTGCCCGCGGTCGCGATCGGGTTCACCCAGGCGACGCTGCTGTTCGCGGTGGTGCGCTTCGGGCTCGGGCTCGACCCGGTGCACCCGCTGCTGACCTGGGGACTGCTGCTGCTCACGGCGGCGGCCTTCGCGGCGCTCATGCAGCTGATCGGGGCCGCCCTCGGCGCGCCCGGCCGGATCGTCGCGCTGGCCCTGCTCATGCTCCAGCTGACCTCGTCCGGCGGCACCTACCCGGTGCAGACCACGCCGGGGTTCTTCCAGGCGATCCACCCGCTGCTGCCGATGACGTACGTCGTGCAGGCCGCGCGGCAGGCGATCGACGGGGGCACGGCCGGTCCGGTGGCGATCGGGGTGCTGGTGCTCACGGCGTACGCAATCTGCTCTTTGATCTTGACTGTGGTGGTCGCCCGTCGCGGACGGCAGCTGACGCCGTCGGCGCTCCACCCGGAGCTCGCGATCTGAGGAGTGTGATGGACTGTGGCCGTGACGCGGACGGACGGGCGCACCAGGCGGCGCGCCGACACCAGGCAGCGGCTGTACGAAGCGGCCGTCGAGCTGATCGCCGAGCAGGGCTTCTCGGCGACCACGGTGGACGACATCGCGCTGCGTGCCAAGGTCGCCAAGGGCACCGTCTACTACAACTTCAAGTCCAAGAATGACCTGTTCGAGGAGCTGCTGCGGCACGGGATCGGGCTGCTCACCGACGCCTTCCGCGAGGCGGTACGGGATCTGCCGCCGCGCGAGGCGGTCGGCGCGCTGGTGCGCACCCAGCTGGAGTACATCCGGCAGTACCGGGCGTTCGCCCAGCTGCTGCTCTCCGAGATGTGGCGCACCAACCGGGAGTGGCACCAGACCCTGATCCTGCTGCGCGAGCAGGCGATCGGCGTGATCGCCGAGACGGTGCAGGCCGGCGTGGACTCCGGTGACCTGCCGGGCGAGCTGGACGTGCCGGTCGCGTCGGCGGCGCTCTTCGGCATCGGGCTGGTGGTGGCGGTCGACTGGCTGGTCTTCCAGCCGGAGCGGCCGATCGAGGACGTCGAAGAGTCGTTGCTCGCGATCGTCCGCCGGGTGGGCTGAGCTGGCTGGCTCCGCTTCGCTCCGCTCATCAGCGGGGCGATCGCGGGGGGTCAGGCGGCTGAGACGGTGGGGGTGGGGCGGTCCAGATCGTCTTCCGGGGTGAGGACGCCGCCCAGCTCGATGATCCGGCGATGGGCGATGGCGAGGCGGTCCTCCAGGGTGACGATGCGGCAGGCGGCGGTGAGCAGGATGCCCTCGTCGAGGAGCTGGCGGACGCGCAGGGCCAGTTGCAGCTGGTGGCGCGAGTAGCGGCGGTGGCCGCCGTCGGAGCGCTCGGGCTCGATCAGGCCCGCGGCGCCCAGACTACGCAGGAAGGCCGGAGTTACGCCGATCATGTCGGCCGCCCGGCCCATCGTGTACGCCGGGTAGTCGGCGTCTTCGAAGGCGGAGCTCATCTTTCCTTTCCCGGGGGTTGGGGAAAAAGTCAGGTGGGGGGACAGTCCAAGGCCCCGGCGGGTAACCGGGGCCCTGGCTTTTCAATTCTGGTGCCGACCGTCGTCGGCGCATGCGGTCGTCCGTCTGCGTGCCGCTAGCGGGCGACCTGAGTGATGGGCATCGGCTGCGATCACCTCTTGTCGGGTCGGGGACGTTGTGATTACGCGTTGCTGCGGTATCTCGTCCTCCTTAGCCAACTCGGGGCCTGTGCCAGTTGCGTGTCGGCTGTGCGTGGCCGACTCCAGAAATGCTATGCCCGAGACGCAGTTATTTCTAGTATCGCTGCTGTAGATTTTTCGGACAAAAGGTCCGACCGAGGCTAGTCGCCGGTGTTGTGGCGGTGGTGCGGGGCGGGCGCCGGGTACGGCAAAGCCGCACTTGAGAGAGGTGACCGCGCCCCGCACCACCGCGGGGCAGGGGCGAGTCGACAGCCCCTGAGCGCAAAGCCTGCCGAGGGCTTGCGTTGTCTGTTCTGTCTACGAGTGTGCCGGTCCGCGCGCACGCCGGGCAACGCAATTAACGCTGCTCATTGACGCGCGTAACAACCGGAGAGATCATCACGGCAGGCGGTGACCCCGGTCACAGCCCCATCCAACCGCCCCGCCCGCCACCCAAGACCGGACTGAAGGCCACCCCTCCTGGCAAGGGAGTCGCAGATGAGCGTCAACCCCGCACCCAGCACCGACGAAGAACGCCTCGCCCAACTCGGCTACCAGCAGGAACTACATCGCCGACTGTCCGGCTTCTCCAACTTCGCGGTCTCTTTCTCGATCATTTCCATCCTGGCCGGCGCGATCACCTCGTACTACATCGCCATGACCGCCGGCGGACCGCTCGCCATCGTGCCCGGCTGGTTGTTCGTGGGCATCCTGGTCACCGTCGTAGCACTGGCCATGGCGGAGGTCTGCTCGGCGTACCCGACGGCCGGCGGCCTCTACTGGTGGGCCGCGGCGCTGGCCAAGCGCAACAAGGCCGCGTGGGCCTGGTTCGTGGGGTGGTTCAACTTCATGGGCGAGGTCGCGGTCACGGCGGCCATCGACTTCGGCGCGGCGATCACCACGGCGGCGTTCCTGAGCCTGACCTTCGACATGGAGGTCACGAAGTACAACACGTTCCTGATCTTCCTGGTGATCATTGTCGTGCATGGGCTGCTCAACACGTTCGGCGTCAACCTCGTACGGGTGCTCTCCGACGTCAGCGCCTGGTGGCACCTGGTCGGCGTGGCCGTGATCGTGGTGCTGCTCGCGGTACTGCCCGACCACCACAAGCCGATCTCCCAGGTATTCACGGAAGTGCACAACGCCACCGGCTTCACCTTCGCGGGGGCGAGCGTCTACGCCGTCCTCCTCGGGCTGTTGATGGCGCAGTACACGTACACCGGGTACGACGCCTCCGCGCACGTGGCCGAGGAGACGCACGACGCGTCCCGGGCCGCGCCCCGTGGCATCGTCATGTCGGTGGTGGTCTCGGTGATCGCCGGCTTCGTGCTGCTATTCGCGATCACCTGGTCGATCCAGAACTACGAGCTCGAGCGGACCACGCCGCTCGGCTTGCCGCCCGCCCAGATCTTCATCGACGCGGCCGGCCACAACACCGGCACGTTCCTGGTCTTCATCTGCATGGTGGCGCAGTGGTTCTGCGGGATGGCATCGGTGACCGCGAACTCGCGGATGTCCTACGCGTTCGCCCGGGACGGCGCGCTGCCGGGCTCGCGGCTCTGGAAACAGGTCAATCCGCGGACCGGCACGCCGACCAACTCGATCTGGCTGTGCGTGACCATCTCGGTCATCCTGGTGCTCCCGTCGCTGTGGAACACGACGGCGTACCTGGCGGTGACCTCGATCGCGGTGATCGGGCTCTACATCGCGTACGTGGCGCCAGTCTTCCTGCGGCGGATGAACCCGGATTTCGAGCCGGGGCCGTGGAACCTCGGCAAGTGGAGTGCGCCGATCGGCTGGATCGCGATCGTCTGGGTCGTGATCATCTGTGTGCTGTTCGTCCTGCCGACCGCCAGCCCGATCACTGCCTCTACCTTCAACTACACGATCGTCGCCGTGGCGGTCGTGGTCGGCGGCGCGACCATCTGGTGGTTCGCGAGCGCCAAGAACTGGTTCACCGGCCCGCGGCAGAACCTGATCGACAAGGCGGCGCGCGGCGAGCAGGCCTTGCCCACCGAGTGATCAACTGATGAAGTCCGGGGGACGGGCGTTCGCTCGTCCCCCGAACCCTCGTGAGGACGGTGCCATGGACCTGGAGGAGCTCGACGTCTCCGTCGACAACGGCAGTATCGACACGGTGCTGCTGGCCCTGACCGACATGCAGGGCCGCCTGCAGGGCAAGCGCCTGCACGGGCGGTACTTCATGGACGAGGTGGTCACCGGCGGCAGCGAGGGGTGCAACTACCTGCTCGCCGTCGACGTCGACATGAACACGGTGGACGGCTACGCGATGTCGTCCTGGTCCAGCGGCTACGGCGACTTCGTGATGCGGCCCGACTTCGCCACCCTGCGCAAGGTGCCGTGGCAGCCGTTGACCGCGCTGGTGCTGGCCGACCTGTTCACGGTCGGCGGCGAGCCGGTCTACGCCTCACCCCGGCAGATCCTGCAGCGCCAGCTCGAGCGGCTCGCCGCGCACGGGCTGACCGCCTTCGCCGGCACCGAGCTCGAGTTTATTCTCTACAAGGACAGCTACGAGCAGGCGTTCGACAAGAACTACCGCGACCTGATCCCGGCGAACCAGTACAACGTCGACTACTCGATGCTCGGCACGGCTCGGGTCGAGCCGCTGCTGCGCCGCATCCGCAACGAGATGTACGGCGCGGGCCTGCTCCCGGAGAGCGCCAAGGGCGAGTGCAACTTCGGCCAGCACGAGATCGCGTTCCGCTACGACAATGCTTTGACTTGCGCGGACCATCACGTGATCTACAAGAACGGGGCCAAGGAGATCGCCGCACAGGAGGGCATGGCGCTCACCTTCATGGCCAAGCCCAACTCCCGGGAGGGCAACTCCTGCCACATCCACTTCTCGCTGCGCGGGCGGGACGGGCGGTCGGCGATGCTCGGCGACGGGCCCGGCCACCTGAGCGTGACCGGGCAGCGGGTCATGGCCGGGCTGCTGGCCACGATGCGCGAGTTCAGCCTGCTGTTCGCGCCGAACATCAACTCGTACAAGCGGTACCAGCCCGGATCGTTCGCGCCGACGGCGGTGCGCTGGGGCGTGGACAACCGCACGTGCGCGCTGCGAATGGCCGGGCACGGCCAGGGCATGCGGGTGGAGAACCGGGTGCCGGGCGGGGACGTGAACCCGTATCTGGCGATCGCCGCGCTGGTGGCCGGCGCGATCTATGGCATCGAACACGAACTCGAGCTGGAATCCGAGTTCACCGGTAATGCTTACGACGACGCCACCGCTCCGCGGGTGCCCGCGACGCTGCGGGAGGCGCAGCAGCTGTGGCTCGGCAGCCGGGTCGCGGGCGAGGCCTTCGGGGCCGACGTGGTCGGCCACTACGCGAACATGGCCCAGGTCGAGCTGGCCGCGTTCGACGCCGTGGTCACCGACTGGGAGTTGCGCCGGGGTTTCGAGCGATTGTGAAAGGCTCTGCACGTGCCGACTGATGTGATCAACCCGGCCACCGGGACCGTATTCACCAGCGTGCCCTCGCTGGGGCTCGAGGAGACCGACGCCGCGATCGAGCGCGCCCGGCGGGCCTTTCCGGCCTGGCGGGCGGTCGCTCCCGGCGAGCGGGCGCGGCTGCTGCGCCGCTTCGCCGCGGTGGTCGACGACCACCTCGACGAACTCGCCGACCTCGAGGTACGCAACGCCGGGCACACCATCGGCAACGCCCGCTGGGAGGCGGGCAACGTGCGGGACGTGCTCAACTACTACGCCGGCGCGCCCGAGCGGCTGATCGGCAAGCAGATCCCGGTCCCCGGCGGCCTCGACGTGACCTTCCACGAGCCGCTCGGCGTGGTCGGCATCATCGTGCCGTGGAACTTCCCGATGCCGATCGCCGGCTGGGGGTTCGCCCCGGCGCTGGCGGCCGGCAACACGGTCGTGCTCAAGCCGGCCGAGCTCACCCCGCTCACCGCGATCCGGCTCGGCGAGCTCGCGCTCGAGGCCGGCCTGCCCGCGGACGTCTTCCAGGTCCTCCCCGGCAAGGGCTCGGTCGTCGGCCAGCGCTTCGTCACCCACCCGGCGGTCCGCAAGGTCTGCTTCACCGGCTCCACCGAGGTGGGTAAGTCGATCATGGCGGGCTGCGCCGACCAGGTGAAGCGGGTGACGCTGGAGCTGGGCGGCAAGAGCGCCAACATCGTCTTCGCGGACGCCGACCTGGAGAAGGCGGCCGCCGCCGCGCCCTCGTCCGTCTTCGACAACGCCGGTCAGGACTGTTGCGCGCGGTCCCGCTTGCTCGTCCAGGAGTCGGTGTACGACAAGTTCCTCGCCCTGCTGGAGCCGGCGGTCAAGTCCTTCCGGGTCCTCGACCCTGCCGACAAATCCGCAGAAATGGGACCGCTGATCTCTGCGGCACACCGCGACACGGTGGCCTCCTACGTATCCGATGCCGATGTCGGGTTTATCGGGAATGCGCCGGCAGGAGACGGCTGGTGGTTCCCGCCGACCGTGCTGCTCGCCCGCAGTCCGGACGACCGGCACTGGCGCGAGGAGGTCTTCGGTCCGGTGCTTTCGGTGCTGCCGTTCCGCGACGAGGAGGAGGCGGTCCGGCTGGCCAACGACACCGAGTACGGCCTCTCCGGCTCGCTGTGGACCCGTGACCTGGGCCGGGCACTGCGCGTCTCCCGGGCCGTGGAGACCGGCGCGCTCAGCGTGAACAGCCACTCCTCGGTGCGCTACTGGACCCCGTTCGGCGGCATGAAGCAGTCCGGCCTCGGCCGCGAGCTCGGCCCGGACGCGCTGCACGGCTTCACCGATGTCAAGAACGTGTTCCTAGCCTCGGGAGAATAAGTGGATCGTTTGCAGGACCGGGTCGCCGTGATCACCGGCGCCGGCAGTGGGATCGGCCTGGCCACCGCTCGCCGCTTCGCGGCCGAGGGCGCGTTCGTGGTTTCTGTTGACATTTCCGAAAAGTCGGGCAAGGCGGTCGTGGACGAGGTGGGCGGGGAGTTCGTGGCCTGCGACGTCTCCGACGAGGAGCAGGTCAAGGCGCTCTTCGACGGGGTCGTCGAGCGGCACGGTCGGGTCGACATCGCCTTCAACAACGCCGGCATCTCGCCGCCGGACGACGACTCGATCCTGGTCACCGGGATCGAGGCGTGGGAGCGGGTGCTGAAGATCAACACGACCTCGGTGTTCTTCTGCTGCAAGTACGCGATCCCGCACATGCAGCGGCAGGGCAAGGGCTCGATCATCAACACCGCGTCGTTCGTGGCGCTGCTCGGGGCGGCCACCTCGCAGATCGCGTACACCGCGAGCAAGGGCGGGGTGCTGGCGATGACCCGCGAGCTGGGCGTGCAGTTCGCCCGCGAGGGCATCCGGATCAACGCGCTCTGCCCCGGGCCGGTGGCCACGCCGCTGCTGCTGGAGCTCTTCGCCAAGGACCCGGAGCGCGCCGCCCGCCGGCTCGTGCACGTGCCGATGGGCCGGTTCGCCGAGCCGGCCGAGATCGCCGCGGCGGTGGCCTTCCTCGCCAGCGACGACGCGTCGTTCATGACCGCGTCCCAGTTCGTGGTCGATGGCGGCATCACCGGTGCTTATGTAACTCCATTGTGATGTTTGAGCACCCGGGCGGGTGGGGAGGAGATCTTGCAAGGGGTCGAATCCCCGCCGGCTCAGGCCCTGCTCCCCGCGCCGGTGGGACAGACGGGCCCGGGTGCGGCGCCGTCCGAGGACCGGACGACGCCGCGCACCCATCAAGACCGCCGTTAGCGCGTACGGGATCGGCCGCTTGGGCGACACAGACCGAAACATGATCTGACTACGGTGGAGCGATGCGTCCGATCATCGGCATCACCACGTACGTGGTGCCCGCGACCTTCGGCGTCTGGCACGACCTGCCCGCGGCGCTGCTCCCGTGCGACTATGTCACCGCGGTGCGCGAGGCCGGCGGCCGGGCCGTGCTGCTGCCGCCGGACGACCAGGATGCGGACGTGCTCGCCCGGCTCGACGGCCTGGTGCTGGCCGGCGGGCCCGACCTGGAGCCCGGCCGGTACGGCGCCGCGTCCGAGCCGCTGACCGAGAGCCACCCGGAGCGGGACGCCGGCGAGTTCGCGCTGGCCCGGCGGGCGCTGGCGATGGACCTCCCGGTGCTCGGCGTGTGCCGCGGCATGCAGCTGCTGACCGTCGCGGCCGGCGGCCGGCTCGACCAGCACCTGCCCGACCTGGTCGGCCACGAGAAGCACCGGCCGGCCCCCGGCGTCTACGGCGAGCTCGTGGCCCGGTTCGCGCCGGGCAGCCGGATCGAGGCGCTGATGGGCGACGACCGGACCGTCCACTGCTACCACCACCAGGGCGTCGCCGACCCGGGCACGCTCACCGTCACCGGCTGGGCCGACGACGGGACGCCCGAGGCGGTCGAGGATCCGGACCACCGGTTTGTCCTCGGCGTGCAGTGGCACCCCGAGGTGGTACGCGACCGCCGCGTGTTCGGCGCGCTCGTCGCGGCCGCCTCCCGAGCCGCGCCCTAAGCCACCACCCCCGCCGTGCCGACAGTGTGATGAGGACGACGAACCACGAGGAGGAACGCACCGCATGCGCAGGCCCCTGATCGGCTTGACCGCGTACGCCCAGCAGGTGCAGTACGGCAGCAACGACCTCATGGCGGGCATGCTCCCCATGACGTACGTGCGGGCCGTGCACGCCACCGGCGGCCGGGCCGTGCTGATCACCCCGGACGACCCCAACACCGACGTGCTCGAGTCGCTGGACGGGATCGTGTTCTCCGGCGGCGGGGACGTCGACCCGGCGTACTGGGGGGCGCCGCGGCACCCCGAGACGGAGGTCGACCCGGCGCGGGACGAGGCCGAGCTGCTGCTGATGCGCGGCGCGCTCGATCTCGGCCTGCCGATACTCGGGGTCTGCCGGGGCATGCAGGTGATGGCGGTGGTCGGCGGCGGGACGCTGCACCAGCACCTGCCCGACGTGATCGGGCACGAGCGGCACCGGGCCGCGGCGGGGACCGACCCGCTGGCCGCGGACGCCTCGGCGTACGGCCGGCACGACGTGGTGGTGCAGCCGGGCTCGCGCGCCCACGACCTGCTCGGCTCCCGGCTGACCGTCAACTCGTTCCACCACCAGGCGGTCGACGACCCCGGTGCGTTCCGGCCCGTCGGCTGGTGCCCGGACGACCGGGTCATCGAGATCATCGAGCATCCGGAGCGGTCGTTCGCGCTCGGCGTGCAGTGGCACCCGGAGCGCACGCCGGACCTGCGCGTCTTCGCGGCCCTCGCCGAGGCGGCCGCCGACCGGGCCGGCCTGCGGCCCGCCGCCGTCGCCGCGTAGCGGGTGTTACGGTGCTGAACCGTGGCTCCCAGTCAGGCGCGCATCCCGTTTGAGCGTGGTGGGGAGATGGGCCGGCGGATGGCCGAGATGGACTGGTCGAGCAGTCCGCTCGGGCCGCCGGACGAGTGGCCGGCGGAACTGGTCACGGCGGTCACCACGATGCTCGCCTCGGGCGCGCAGATCATCATCTTCTTCGGCCCGGAGTACTGCGCGCTGTACAACGACGCCTATATCCCGGTGACCGGCAGCAAGCACCCGGAGTTCCTCGGCCGGCCGGCCCGGGCCATGTGGGCGGAGACGTATTCGCTGCTCGAGGAGCTGTTCGGCCGGGTGCGCGAGACCGGCGACGCGTACTTCGCCGCCGATCACCCGTTCACGCTGGAGCGGCACGGCTTCCTCGAGGAGACGTACTTCGACATCTCCTACGACCCGATCCGCCGGTCGGACGACGTGATCACCGGGATCTTCTGCATCGTCAGCGAGACCACCTTCCGGGTGATCGGCGACCGGCGGGTCCGCACGCTGAGCGCGCTCGGCTCGCGGCTGGCGAACGCCGACGACGAGCCGGCGATGGTCGCCGAGGTGGCCGCGGTGCTCGGCGAGAACCGGGCCGACCTCCCGTACGCCCGGCTGATCTTCGACCCGGCCGCGATGCCGCCGGCCGCGCGGGAGGCGGCGATGACCGGCCGCGGCGGGACGATCGCGCTGCGCGAGATCGTCGCCGACCCGCCGCCCACCGCGGCCGAGGAGGCGCTGGTGCTGCCGGTGGTGGCCGGTGCGAGCGTGGCCGGCGTGCTGATCGCCGGGGTGAGCCGGCTGCTCGCGCTGGACCGCTCGTACCGGGACTTCCTGCAGCTGGTCGTGGCGCAGCTCTCCCGGGCGGTGGCCAACGTGCGCGCCTTCGAGCTGGAACGGGCCCGGGTGGTCGAGCTGGCCACGCTCGACCACACCAAGACCGCCTTCTTCTCGAACGTCAGCCACGAATTCCGTACGCCACTGACGCTCATCCTCGGCCCGCTCGAGGACCTGCTGGCCGATCCGGCGCTCCCGGCCGCCGAACGGGAGCGCCTGCGCCCGATGCACCGCAACGGCATGCGCCTGCTCAAGCTGGTCAACACGGTGCTCGACTTCTCCCGGCTGGAGTCCGGGCGGATGCGCGCCGACTACCGCCCCACCGATCTCGCCGAGTACACCGCTCGGCTGGCCAGCACGTTCCGGTCGGCCGCCGAGCGGGCCGGCCTGGAGCTGGTGGTGGACACCCCGCCGCTGCCCGAGCCGGTGCACGTCGACCGGGAGATGTGGGAGAAGATCGTCCTCAACCTGCTCTCCAACGCGGTCAAGTTCACCGCGGCCGGCTCGATTGAGCTGCGGATCCGGGCCGAGGACGGCCACGCCGTGCTGGCCGTGCGCGACACCGGGGCGGGCGTGCCGGCCGCCGAGCGGCCGCTGCTGTTCGACCGCTTCCACCGGGTGACCGGTGCCTGGTCGCGGACCCACGAGGGCACCGGGATCGGCCTCGCGCTCGTCCGCGAGCTGGCCGAGCTGCACGGCGGCGAGGTGACCGCGGAGAGCGAACTGGGCGCCGGCAGCGTGTTCACCGTGCGGGTCCCGTTCGGCACGGCCCACCTGCCGGCCGACCGGATCGCCGGCGACGCGGCGCTGGTCGTCTCCGACGTGAACCCCCGGCTGTTCCTCGAGGAGGCGTACTCCTGGCTGCGGGACGAGCCGGCCGACGAAACCGTGGCCGCGCCCGGGCAGGGCCGGATCCTGCTCGTCGACGACAACGCCGACCTGCGCGACCACGTGGCCCGGCTGCTGCGCCCGCACTGGGCGGTGACCACCGCGGTCGACGGCCGGCACGCGCTGGAACTGGTCGAGCGGCAGTCGTTCGACCTGGTGCTGACCGACGTGATGATGCCCCGGCTGGACGGCTTCGGGCTGATCGCGGCCCTGCGGGCCGACGAGCGTACCCGGGACGTGCCGATCGTGATGCTCTCCGCCCGGGCCGGCGAGGAGTCCTCCGGCGAGGGGCTGGCCGCCGGCGCCGACGACTACCTGGTCAAGCCGTTCTCGACGCGCGACCTGATCGCGCGGGTGCGGGCGAACCTCGACCTCGGCCAGGCCCGCCGCCTGGTGATCAGCCGGCTGCGCGGGCTGGTCGACGCGGCCGCGGCGGTGAGCACCGTACGCACCACGGCCGAGGTGCTGGACGTCGCGGCCCGGCACGTGCAGGCGATGACCGGCGCCGGCCGGGTCGTGGTCACCGCCCCCGGCGGCCGGGCCGAGGTGGACGGCGGCGGGCCCCCGGGCACGCCCCCGGACGTCCGGATGGCGCTGCCGGACACCTCCGGCGCCGGCGTCGGTGAGCTGCGGGTCTGGTCGGGCGCCGGCGGCCCGCCCGATCCGGCCGTGCTCACCCAGCTGGCCCGGCTGATCGGGCTGCGGCTCGCCAACGCCCGGCTCTACGAGGCCGAGCACCGGATCGCCAGCACGCTGCAGCACAGCCTGCTGCCGCAGTCGCTGCCCCGGGTGCCGGGCGCGATCGTGGCCAGCCGCTACCTGCCGGGCAGCAGCGAGGCCGAGGTCGGCGGCGACTGGTACGACGTGATCGCCGCCCCCGACGACCGGCTGTTCCTGGTGATCGGCGACGTGGTCGGCAAGGGGGTGCCGGCGGCGGCCGTGATGGGCCAGCTCCGCAACGCGCTCCGGGCGTACATCCTCGAGGGTTTCGACTGCGGCGAGGCGCTGACCCGGCTGAACCGGCTGGTCGACAACCTGGGCCGGCGGCAGTTCGCGACCGTGGTCTGCGTGCGCTTCGACCCGGTGGCCCGGCAGCTGTACTACTCCTCGGCCGGGCACCCGCCGCCGGTGCTGATCCGCCCGGGCGGTGCCGCCGAATTCCTCCACGACGGCGCGCTCGGCCCGCCGATCGGCGCGTTCGCCACGGTGACCTACCCGACCCGGGCGGGCGAGCTCGACCCGGGCGGCCGGCTGCTGCTCTACACCGACGGGCTGATCGAGGACCGCGCGGCCGGCATCGACGCCGGCCTCACCGAGCTCCTCGAGGACGCGGTGAAGCCGGCCGACCACGTCGAAGACCTGCTGGACACGCTGCTGGCCAAGGCGGCCCGGCGCACCCGGCGGGACGACATCGCGCTGCTCGCAGTGCAGGCCACCGAGCCGCGCGAGTTCGTGCTGCGGCTGCCGGCCGACGCGACCCGGCTCAGCGTGCTGCGCCGCCGGCTCGCCGACTTCCTGACCGGGCACGGCGTGCCGGAGGCGGACGTGTTCGACCTGACCGTGGCGGTCTCCGAGGCGGCGGCCAACGCGATCGAGCACCCGGTCGACCCGCTCGAGGACCTGATCACCGTAGAGGCGTCGATCGAGGACGACGCGGTGCTGGTGACCGTGCGGGACACCGGGACGTGGCGACCGGTCGCCGAGGGCGGCTTCCGCGGGCGGGGGCTGGCGCTGATCGGGGCGCTGACCGAGCTGTCGGTGTCGCGGGGGCCGGAGGGGACCGCGGTGACCCTGCGGCGGCCGCTCAGGCCTCGGTGATGAGCCACGGCTGGGCCGACAGGCCTGAGATCTCCAGGACCCGGCGCACCTGGGTCGAGGGCAGCACCCGCAGTTGTTCGCCGTAGAGCTCGGCCAGCTGCAGCAGCGCATGGATCGCCGCCGAGTCGAAGAAGGTCACCTCGCGCAGGTCGAGCGTCGCCGCGGTGGCGCCGTCCTTGGTCGCGGCGCGGAACATCGCGTCGGCGGTGGACATGTCCACCTCGCCGGTGACGGTCACGAGCGTGCGATCGCCGGCCACCGCGGCGGTGGCCGAGAAGTTGGGGTCCGGCCCCTCTTGATCCACGAACATACGATTTCACAGGGCCCGGGGGGCAGCAAGAACCGGTCGAACAGGGCAGCCGAGCCGTTATGGTGCCCCGGATGCCGGCGGTGCCCGGCGATAGGCTGGGACGATGACCGTTCGCGCCCCATTGGCGCCGGGAAAGCAGACGCCCTGGCGGGCGGTCCCGGCGCAGATCGTCCGCCCCGAGTACGTGGGCAAGAAGCGCCCGAAAGAGTGGCGCGGCTCGCACGTGCAGACCCCCGAGACCATCGAGAAGATGCGGATCGCCGGGCGGATAGCGGCGCAGGCCACCCAGCTCGCCGGCGAGCACTGCAAGCCCGGGGTCACCACCGACGAGATCGACCGGGTGGTGCACGAGTTCCTGCTCGACCACGGGGCGTACCCGTCGACGCTCGGCTACAAGGGCTTCCCCAAGTCGTGCTGCACGTCGCTGAACGAGGTGATCTGCCACGGCATCCCCGACTCGACGGTGCTCGAGGACGGCGACATCATCAACGTCGACGTGACGGCCTACCTCGACGGCGTGCACGGCGACACCGACGCGACCTTTTGCGTCGGCGCGGTCCGTGAGGAGGCCCGGCTGCTGGTCGAGCGCACGCACGAGGCGATGATGCGGGGCATCCGCGCGGTGGCGCCGGGCCGGCCGATCAACGCGATCGGGCGGGTGATCGAGGCGTACGCCCGGCGTTTCGGCTACGGCGTGGTCCGCGACTTCACCGGGCACGGCATCGGCGAGGCGTTCCACTCGGGGCTGTACATCCCGCACTACGACAACCCGCGGCTCGACACGGTCATGGAACCGGGGATGACCTTCACGATCGAGCCGATGATCACCCTCGGCACCCATGAGTACGAGGTCTGGCCGGACGGCTGGACCGTGGTCACCAAGGACCGCAAGTGGACCGCCCAGTTCGAGCACACGCTGGTGGTGACCGAGGACGGATCCGAGATCCTCACCCTCCCGTGACCGCGCCGATGATCGAGCACCAGCACGCGGACGTCTCCGGTGGCTGGCTGCGCGCCGCCACGTTCGGGGCGATGGACGGGCTGGTCACCAACATCGCGCTGATCGCCGGGGTCGGCGGCGGCGGGGCCGGGCGCGACACGCTGGTGCTCACCGGGGTGGCCGGGCTGGTCGCCGGCGCGATCTCGATGGGCCTCGGCGAGTACACCAGCGTCTCCACCCAGAACGAGCAGGTCGCCGCCGAGCTGGCCAAGGAGCGGCACGAGCTGCTGGTCAACCCGGAGGGTGAGCTGGAGGAGCTGGTCGCCACCTGGACCGGGCGCGGGCTGCCCGAGTCGCTGGCCCGGGAGGTGGCCGAGGCGCTGCGCCACCACCCGGAGCAGGAGCTGCGGGTGCACGCGCAGGAGGAGTTGGGCGTGGTTCCGGACGAGCTGCCCAGCCCGTGGGTGGCGGCCGGCTCCTCGCTGGTGTGCTTCGCGATCGGGGCGCTGATCCCGCTGCTCACCTACCTGCTCGGCGTCGACAGCCTGGGGCTGGCGCTCGGGGTGGGCGGGCTCGGGCTGTTCGCGGCCGGTGCGCTGGTCGCGGGGTTCACCGGGCGGAAGTGGTGGATCAGCGGGCTGCGGCAGCTCGCGCTCGGTGCGTTGGCGGCCTTCGTGACGTACGGGATCGGCACGCTAGTCAAATAGCGCGGCCAGATTCCCGTCGACCGGTTTGCCGCGGGCGGCCAGTTCCCGGGCCTGGTCCTGGAGGATCGCGCTGAGCTCCTGCATGTCCGCCCCGGCCACGCCGGTCTTGCGCGCCGCGTCGGCCGCGTTGCGGAAGTACGTGCGGGTCAGCAGCCCAGTGACCAGCGCCGCGTGCAGCCGCGCCTCGGCGATCAGGATGAGCGCCGCGTCGGTCTCGTACCACTCGGCCAGCCGCACCGCCCGGGTGTGCGCGGCCGAGGCGAGCGCCCAGTTGTGCCGGGCCAGCGTGCTGAACTCCGGCGGCCGGGCCTCGGCGAGCCGGGCCAGATGGGTGTCCCGCAGCCGGGCGAACCAGCCCTTCGGGTCGTGCAGCGGCCGGGTGGTCACGTACCGGTCGGCCTCGAGCGGCCAGCGGGAGGTCAGCTCCCGGGCGCGGCGCAGCCCCTCCTCGGCGGTGAGCACCTCGAGATCGACCAGCGTGCCGTCCACCCGGCGCAGCGCGGGACGCGGCCCGGCGCCCGCCCGATACGTCACCACCAGCACGTTCACGTCGCTGCCGTCGTGGTCGTCGCCGTGCGCGAGCGAGCCGTGCACCCCGATCGCCTGCACGTCGGCCGGCCAGCGCCGCTCGATCACCTCGCCGAGGCGTACCGCCAGCTTGCCCCTGGGCGACGCGATGTCGATCTCTTCGTGCACCCCGTCATTCTCGGTGATCCCGCGGTCGACGGTAGGTGCCCGCCGCCGAGCACGAAAACGGACAAAAACCTTAAGAAGCCTTTCCTGGGTACGGCATGGTCCAGGGCGTGATCGAGGCGATGCGGCGCCACCGGCTCGCCCGGACGGCGGCGTCGGTGAGCGCGGCCAGCGCCGCCTCCCGATCGGGGCCCTGGCTCACCCCGAGCACCGGGCGCCAGGCCTGGGCCACGCCGTCCTCGACGTGCACCGCGAGCTTGAGCGCGGTCGCCGGGTCGGTCACCGGGAACGGCAGCTCGTACGCGGCCGGCGCGGCCTCCGGCTGGTCCAGCTTGCCGAGCAGGTAGTCCCGGCGGCCGCGGTGTGCCGTCTCGGCCGCCCGCGCCTCGTTGACCTGGGCCGCGGCGGCCAGATGCACCCCGAGGATGCCGTACGCGTAAATCGCCGCCGCCTCGGCGGCCATCGCCGCCGCCAGCTGCTCGTTCATCGCAGCGCCTCGGCGTGCGTCGCCCGGCAGGCGGCGATCGAGCCGACCATCCCGGCCCGGTCGGGCGGCGCCGCCAGGCAGGCCGCCACCGCCGTCTTCTGCGCCGCCAGCTCGGCCGTGCGCAGGGCGGCGACCGGGTCGGCCGACGCGTTCTCGACCACCGGGCCGGACGGCGCGGCCGACGCGCTCGGGGTGCCGATCAGTTTGGCCAGGTCGGCGGCGTGCACCCGGTGGTCGGCGGCGAGCGGGGCGAGCCGGGCGCTCAGCATGGGCTTGGCGGCGACGGCCCGGTCGTAGGCGGCGGCCAGCGCCAGCGCCTCGTCGAGCAGCGGCTGCAGCGGGTCGGGGGCGGTGGTGGCCGCGGGCGCCGGCTTGTTCTCGAAGACCCCGCAGCCGGCCAGCGTGCTCACGGCGAGGCCGGCCCCCAGCAGTTGCCGCCGTGTAGGTCCCGTCCCCGTGGTGCGCACCGGCCCAGTCAACACCATCGACGCACCGGCACGCAGTCGGCCTTCTTCAGTCCTTTCTTGGGCGGTGGGTGGGGCGGTTGGATGGGGATGGCGCGGAATCGGAGCGCCGGGGAACGCTCCCGGCGTCCCGCGCGTTACGCTCTGCGTCAGCCGCGGGGCTTCTGGCCCGGCGGCATATAGTGCTCTCCTTTGACGATGAATGAAAGGTCGAGCCCGATGACGCAGCGTGGTCGCGCCCGGCCTGGCAGCCGCCCCGGCGCGCGCCGCAGGGACGACGAAGAGCAGCGGGTCCCCGCCGCTCCGCGGATCGACCTGGCGGCGGCGCGGGCCCGGGTGCGCGCGGTGATCGAGCCGGTGATCGAGCAGGCCGGCTACGACCTCGAGGAGGTCAACGTGTCGCGCGCCGGGCGCCGGCACGTGGTGCGGGTCCTGGTGGACACCGACGGGGGCATCAACCTGGATGACGTGGCCGTGGTCTCCCGTGAGATCTCGACGGCCCTGGACGAGGCCGAGGAGCGCGGCGGCGAGGTCCTGGCGGGGGAATATCAGCTCGAGGTCGGCTCGCCCGGGGTCGACCGCCCGCTGACCCTGCCGCGGCACTGGCGGCGCAACCGTGGCCGGCTGGTCGCGGTCAACGGCCTGACCGGCCGGGTGGTCGACGTGGACGACGCGGGCGTGGTGCTCGACGTCGACGGGGTGTCCCGCGCGCTGGCCTTCGCCGAGTTGGGGCCGGGCAAGGTGCAGATCGAGTTCAAGCGCTTGGACGAGGCCGACTTCGGCGACGAAGACGACGTAGACGACGTAGACGATGAAGAGGATGGGGAGGGCGAGGAGTGAACATCGACCTCGCGGCGCTGCGCGCCCTGGAGCGCGAGCGGGAGATCCCGTTCGAGACGATCATCGCGGCGATCGAGACCGCGCTGCTGACCGCCTACCGGCACACCGAGGGCGCGCAGGGGCACGCCCGCGTGGAGATCGACCGCAAGAGCGGCGTGGCGTCGGTCCTCGCCCAGGAACTGGACGCCGACGGCACGGTCGTCCGCGAGTGGGACGACACCCCGCACGACTTCGGCCGGATCGCGGCGATGACCGCCAAGCAGGTGATCCTGCAGCGGCTCCGGGAGGCGACCGACGAGCAGCACTTCGGTGAGTACGCGGGGCGCGACGGCGACCTGATCACCGGCATCGTGCAGGCCGACGCGGCCCGCGCCGAAAAGGGCATCGTGACCGTCGACCTCGGCAAGATCGAAGCGGTGTTGCCGCAGTCCGAGCAGGTGCCGGGGGAGACGTACGAGCACGGCGCCCGGATCCGGGCGATCGTGGTGCACGTGGCCAAGGGCTTCCGCGGCCCGCAGGTGACCCTGTCCCGCTCGCACCCGGCGCTGGTGAAGAAGCTGTTCGCGCTGGAGGTGCCGGAGATCGCCGACGGCACCGTGGAGATCGCCGCGATCGCGCGTGAGGCAGGTCACCGCACGAAGATCGCGGTGCATTCCACCGTGCCCGGCGTGAACGCGAAGGGCGCGTGCATCGGCCCGATGGGCCAGCGCGTGCGGGCCGTGATGAGCGAGCTGCACGGCGAGAAGATCGACATCATCGACTGGTCGGAGGACCCGGCGCAGTTCGTCGGGAACGCGCTGTCGCCGGCAAAGGCCCTGCGTGTCGAGGTGGTGGACGCCGCCACCCGGACGGCCCGGGTCACCGTGCCCGACTTCCAGCTGTCGCTGGCGATCGGGCGGGAGGGGCAGAACGCTCGGCTTGCCGCCCGGCTGACCGGCTGGCGGATCGACATCCGGCCGGACAACGAGCCGGCGGCGTCCGACCGGGTGGCACAGACGGATCGTGATGCGGCCGAGGCGGGAAGCTGACCGGATAAGCGGCGCGCGCGGCCACGGGGTAGACTTTGCCATGGTCGGTCCGACACGCACCTGTGTCGGTTGCCGCAAACGCGCGCCGGCCTCCGATTTGATCAGGTTCGTAGCGGTCGCGTGCGGAGATTCTTTCCTGCTCAAGGCCGATCCGAGCCGCCGACTGCCGGGCCGGGGAGCGCATCTGCATCCTGATCCGGCCTGCTTCGCGCTGGCGGAGCGGCGCAAAGCCTTCGGGCGAGCGCTGCGACTCACCGGTGTCCCCGACACCGGCTCGCTGGCCGAGCACATCCGAGTGGTCTCCGTGGCCGCCCGGAACGACTGATGATCCGGCCCTGGTGGCCGGGTCACGACCCAAGGTAGGACGACCCAGATGAGCACACGATGAAGTCCCTGAAATGAACAGGCTTCTAGTGCACGAGTGAGGTCGTTGCGGGTGCGCTCGCACGACCTCGAAGTGAGGAGTGCAGTGCCAGGCAAGGCCCGCGTACACGAGCTCGCGAAGGAGCTCGGGGTCGACAGCAAGACCGTTCTCGCCAAGCTCAAGGAGATGGGCGAGTTCGTCAAATCCGCGTCCAGCACGGTCGAGGCCCCGGTGGCCCGGCGGCTGCGTGGCGCCCTCGAGGCCGGTTCCGCCCCCGCGGCGGCCCCTGCCCCGTCCGCGTCCAGCGCGCCCGCCGCCGTTCGGCCGGCCCCACCCACCAACGCGCGGCCGCAGCCGCCGCGCCGGCCCGCCGCTCCGGCCGCGGGTGCGCCCAGCGCACCCACGTCCCCGGCGCCGTCGCCCGGCTCGTTCGCGCGTCCCAAGCCGCCCGCCGGCCGTCCGGGCCCCACGCCCGGTCCGGTCGCCAAACCGGCCAGCGCTCACGACATCGAGGTCGCGGCGGCCGAGGCGCGTGCCTCGGCGCTGAAGGCCGAGCAGGAGGCCGCGGTCAAGGCCGCGCAGGCCGCCCGTACCCGGGACGCCGAGCGCCGTGCCCAGCAGCCGCCGGCCGAGAGCCGGCCGAGCGGCCCCCGTCCGGGTCCCGGCGCGGTTCCGCCGCGTCCCGGTTCCCCGGCCGCCACGCCCGGCCGTCCGGGCGCACCGGGCGCTCCCGGCGGTGGCCCGCGTCCCGGCCCGGCCGGTGGCGCTCCGCGGCCGCCGGCGCGCGGTCCCGGCAACAATCCCTTCGGCGTCTCCGGTGGCGGGGCCCCGCGGCCCACGCCCTCGGCGATGCCTCGTCCCAACCAGGCCGGCATGCCGCCGCGGCCGAGCCCGGCGTCGATGCCGCCGCGGCCCAGCCCCGCGTCCATGCCGTCGCAGCGTCCGGGCCGTCCCGGCCCCGGTGGCGGCGGCGGTGGCGCCGGTCGTCCCGGCGGTCCCGGCGGCGGTCGTGGTGGCCCCGGCGGCGGTGGCGGTGGCTTCCGTCCCGGCGGTGGCGGCGGCGGAGCCGGTGGCGGCTTCCGTAGCGGCGGCCCCGGTGGCGGCGGTGGCGGCGGTGGCGGTGGCTACCGCGGCGGCCCCGGCGGTGGTGGCGGCGGTGGCGGTGGCTACCGCGGCGGCCCCGGTGGCGGCGGTGGCGGTGGCGGCCCGGTCGGTGCCGGCGCTCCGGGTCGTCCCGGTGGCGGCGGCCGTGGCCGTGGCAGCGGCGCCGCGGGTGCCTTCGGGCGTCCGGGTGGCCGGCCGACCCGTGGCCGCAAGTCGAAGAAGCAGCGGCGTCAAGAGTTCGACAACCTGTCGGCTCCGGCCATGAGCTCGGGCGCGCCCCGGGGCAACGGCCAGGAGATCAGGCTGTCCCGCGGCGCGTCGCTCTCGGACTTCGCTGACAAGATCAACGCGAACCCGGGCTCGCTGGTCCAGGAGATGTTCAACCTGGGCGAGATGGTGACGGCGACGCAGTCGTGCTCCGACGACACGCTGCTGCTGCTCGGCGAGCACCTGGGCTTCGACGTCCAGATCGTCAGCCCCGAGGACGAGGACCGTGAGCTGCTCGCGCAGTTCAACATCGACCTCGACGCCGAGGTGGACGAGGACCGGCTGGTCGTCCGGCCGCCGGTGGTGACCGTCATGGGTCACGTCGACCACGGTAAGACGAAGCTGCTCGACGCGATCCGCAAGACCAACGTGGTGGCCGGCGAGGCGGGTGGCATCACCCAGCACATCGGCGCCTACCAGGTGCACTACGACCACAACGGCGAGGAGCGTGCGATCACGTTCCTGGACACCCCGGGTCACGAGGCGTTCACCGCCATGCGTGCCCGTGGCGCCCAGGTGACCGACATCGTCATCCTGGTCGTGGCTGCCGACGACGGCGTGATGCCGCAGACGGTCGAGGCGTTGAACCACGCCAAGGCCGCCGAGGTGCCGATCGTGGTCGCGGTCAACAAGGTCGACAAGCCGGACGCCAACCCGGAGAAGGTGCGCCAGCAGCTGGCCGACTACGGCCTGCTCGCCGAGGAGTACGGCGGCGAGACGATGTTCGTGAACGTGGCCGCCAAGCCCGGGATCGGCATCGACGAGCTGCTCGAGGCCGTGCTGCTGACCGCCGACGCGTCGCTGGAGCTGACCGCTCCGGTGGACGGGGCGGCCCAGGGCGCGGTCGTCGAGTCGCACCTCGACAAGGGCCGTGGTGCGGTCGCGACGGTGCTGGTGCAGAAGGGCACGCTGCGAGCCGGCGACTCGATCGTGGCGGGCGGCGCGCACGGCCGCGTCCGCGCCATGCTCGACGAGAACGGCAACCAGGTGGCCGAGGCGCTGCCGGCCCGGCCGGTCCTGGTGCTGGGTCTCACCTCGGTGCCGGGCGCGGGCGACACGTTCCTCGCCGGCGAGGACGACCGTACGGTTCGGCAGATCGCCGAGCAGCGGCAGGCTCGCCGTCGTGCGGCCAGCTTCGCCAACTCGCGTACCAAGGCGACCCTCGAGACGCTCATGGAGCAGCTCAAGGAGGGCGAGAAGACCTCGCTCACGCTGGTCATCAAGGGTGACTCGTCCGGTTCGGTCGAGGCCCTCGAGGACGCGCTGTTCAAGATCGAGATTCCGGACGAGATCCAGCTCAAGGTCATCCACCGCGGCGTCGGTGCGATCACCGAGAGCGACGTGAACCTGGCCTCGGCGTCCTCGGACGCCACCGCCACGATCATCGGCTTCAACGTCCGGGCCTCGAACAAGGTCAAGGAGATGGCCGACCGGTCGAACGTGGAGATCCGCTACTACAGCGTGATCTACCAGGCCATCGAGGAGATCGAGGCGGCGCTCAAGGGCCTGCTCAAGCCGGAGTACGAGGAGGTCGAGCTGGGCACCGCGGAGATCCGCGAGGTCTTCCGCTCGTCCAAGATCGGTCTCATCGCCGGCTGTATGGTCCGCACCGGTCTCATCCGCCGCAACGCCAAGGCGCGCATTCTGCGCGAGGGTGTCGTGGTGGCGGAGAACGTCACGATCAGCTCGCTGCGCCGGTTCAAGGACGACGCGACCGAGGTCCGCGAGGGCTTCGAGTGCGGTTTGACCCTGAACGGGTTCGGCACCCCGCAGATCGGCGACGTGATCGAGACCTTCGAGATGCGTGAGAAGCCGCGTTCCTAGTTGTTCGACGATGCGACCCCCGGTGCTTCGGTGCCGGGGGTCGTCTCTGTAGAAAGGCGCCATGTCCCGGTACGCCCTGCTCCTCGCTCCCTCCGCCAATCGGGTCTACGCCGATCAGGCCGGTCGCCTCGCGTCCGCCGAGTTGGCCGCCTTCGGCCCCGCCCTGTCCACCGATATTTCCGACATATCGCTGGAGTGGATCGGCGGAGTGGAGTACCTGAGCTTTGCCGGCGAGCTGACGCCGGGCGACATTTCGTACTTGTCCAACTTGTCGGCGGCGTATGCGCTCTTCTCCATGGAGGGCGAGTTGCTGCGGCCGATCATGTTGACGCCGCTGGCGCGCTACGACAGCGACCTGATCACGATCCCGAAGTACGCGGGCAAGACCAACGAGCAGTTCACCAAGCTCGTCCTCAACCTCACGGTGCTCGCCTCGGCGTCGGCCGGCCGGATGCTGGCGGGTCACCTCACCGTGCTCGACCCGCTCTGCGGCCGGGGCACCACCCTCAACCAGGCGCTGATGTACGGCTACGACGCGGTCGGGGTCGAGATCGACGGGAAGGACGTCGAGGCGTACAAACTCTTCCTGCAGACCTGGCTCAAGCGCAAGCGCCTCAAGCACACCGCCGACCTCGTCCCGGTGCGGCGGCAGGGCCGCCGGGCGGCCCGCCGCCTGGAGGTCACCATGGCCGCCAGCAAGGACGATCACAAGGCCGGCGCCGTGCAGAAGGTCACCGTGCTGCAGGCGGACACCACCCAGCTCGACGGCCTGCTGCGCGGGGGCGTCGCCGACGTGCTGGTGACCGACCTGCCGTACGGGATCGCGCATGGCAGTCACGACGACCGCGGCGGCCTCTCCCGCAGCCCGCTCGACCTGCTGGAGCGCGCGGTGCCGCACTGGCTGCCGCTGGTCCGCCCGGGCGGCGCCTTCGGCCTCTCCTGGAACGTCAAGGTCGCCCGGCGCGAACTGGCCGAGGACATCCTGCGCGCGAGCGGCCTCGAGATCGTCCCGCAGGCGCCGCTGGAGCACCGGGTCGACCAGGGCATCGAGCGCGACGTCCTGATCGCCAGGAAACCCGGCTGATTCTGTCGGACCCGGGCGGTACCGTGCTGCCTGATGTTTACCGAGACCGCAGTGTTCGACCTGCTGCTCCCCGGCGACTCGCGCTCGCTGAAGCAGAAGCGTTCCTACGTCCGCCCGATCCTCGCGATGCTCAAGAAGTATGAGGTCAGCGCCGCCGAGGTCGGCCTGCACGACCTGCACGGCCGAGCCCAGATCGGCGTGGCCGTGGTCGCGCCCGACGCCGCCCAGGCAAGGGCCGTGATCGATACCTGCGAAAACCAGGTGGCTGGTCGCCCCGAGATCGACCTCCTGTCCGTCAAACGACGCTTGTACGGGGACGAAGACTGAGCTGGCTGGCTCCGCTTCGCTTCGCGGGACGTTCGTCGGTATCGGCGCCTGGGTAGGCTTCAGCAGGTTAGGGCGGGGAGCGGTTCGGACCCGCGAAATTCAGTCGGAGGTGGGCGATATGTCGGACCCGGCCAAGACGCGTCGGCATGCGGAGCGCGTCAGGGAACTGGTGGCGTCGCTGGTGCGTGAGATCAAGGACCCCCGACTGGGCATGGTGACGATCACCGACGCCCGGATCACCGGCGACCTGCGTGAGGCGACCGTCTACTACACGGTCCTCGGCGACCCGACCGAGCAGGCGGCCACCCAGGCGGCGCTGGAGAGCGCCAAGGGCATGCTGCGCAGCCGGGTGGGGCACGCCCTCGGCCTGCGCCACTCGCCGAGCCTCGCGTTCGTGCTCGACAACGTGCTGGACCACGCCAAGGAGATCGACGACCTGCTCGCCGAGGCCCGCCAGCGCGACGAGGAGGTCCAGCGCCTCGCGGCCGGCAAGCAGTATGCGGGCGACCCCGACCCGTACAAGGCCGACGACGACGACGAAGCCGACACCGAGCGGGTGGGCGCGCGCGAGGATCTCGGGTGACCACTTCCTCGGGCGAGCCCGGGGGAGTGACCGACGCGGAGTGGTCCGCGGCCGTCGAGGCGGTTCGCGGGCTCACTCCCGGCCCGGAGGGTGACGAGGTCCAGCTCATCTGCCACGTGAACCCGGACGGCGACGCGCTGGGCAGCATGCTCGGGTTCGCGCTCGGCCTGCGGCGGCTGGGCTTCACCCGGCTGCGCGCGACCTTCCCGGGCAGGTTCGAGCTTCCCCTCCCATACCAGGATCTCCCCGGTCTTGATCTTCTGGTGCCGCAGGACGAGGCGTTCACCGAGCCCGCGCTGGTGCTGACCTTCGACGTGGCCGGCGAGTCGCGGCTGGGCGACCTGCAGAGCCTGCTCGCCGCGCCGTGCGTGATCGTGCTCGACCACCACGGGTCGAACACCCGATTCGGCCGGCTCAACCTGGTCGATCCGGCGGCCGCGGCCACTTCGGTGGTGGTCGACGGCCTGCTCGGCCGGCTGGGCGTGCCGCTGGACCAGGAGATCGCCGAGTGCCTGTACGTGGCGCTGGCCACCGACACCGGCTCGTTCAAGTTCGACCTGACCACGCCGGCCGTGCACGAGCTGGCCGCGCGGCTGATCGCCACCGGTATCCGCCCGGGTGACATCTCCCGGCGGATCTTCGACACCCGCCCGTTCGGCGCGGTGAAGCTCGCCGGCGAGGTGCTGGGCCGGGCCTCCCTCGACCCCACCGCCGCGGGTGGCTTGGGCATGGTCTGGACGTACGCGACGCTGGCCGACCTCGCCCGCTTCGAACAGCGCCCGTACGTGCTGGACACGCTGATCGACCCGGTCCGCAGCGTGGCCGAGGCGGACGTGGCGGTCCTGGTGAAGCAGGCGGCCGAGAACGAGTGGGGCGTGTCGCTGCGCAGCAAGGGCGCGGTCGACGTGAGCAAGGTCGCGGTGGCGCTGGGCGGCGGCGGCCACCGGCTGGCCGCGGGCTTCACCGGCCACGGCACGCCCGGCGAGGTGGTCGCCCAGGTCCGCGCGCTGCTGGAGCAGCACCTGATCTAGGCGGTGACGACCATCCAGCCGTACGGCGGGAGGTCGGCGCTCGGGCTGCCGCCCTCCGGCCGCCAGTCCCGGCCGGGCAGCTCGGCCCGAGCCGGGGTGTCGCCGAAGTTGAGGGCCACCCCGACCGCCGCGCCGTCCGGCCCGGTCAGCGTGTAGGAGAGCACGTTCTGGTCGAGCGTGTGGATCTCGGTGGCGGCGCCGACCAGCCACGGATGCCGCCGCCGGATGCCGATCAGCCGCTGGTGCAGCCGCTGGGCGTCGAGCCCGTAGTCGCCCAGGTCGGCCGAGAACGCCGGCCGGATCGCGTCGTCGCCGCCCTCGCGCTCCTCCTTCACGCCCCGCCAGGCCCGCTCGTCGCCGTAGTAGACCGACGGGATGCCGCCGACCGTGAAGAGCACGGCCAGCGCGTGCGGCAGGTGCCGGTCGTCGGTGAGGCGGCTGGCGATCCGGGTCACGTCGTGGTTGCCGACGAAGGTCAGCGGCGCGAACGCGCCGAGCAGCTCGTTGTGCCGGCCCAGCGCGTGGGCCAGCTCGTGCGGGTTTACGTCGTTGAGTGAGCTCCAGATCGCCTTCCACAGCTCGTACTGGGTGACCGAGTCGAGCCCGCCCTCGGTGACGTAGGACGGGTAGTCGCCGTGGATGACCTCGCCGACGAACCACGCCTCCGGGTGCTTCGCCCGGGCCCGGTCGGTGACCGTGCGCCAGAACGGGAGCGGCACCGCGTACGCCGCATCGAGCCGCCAGCCGGCCACGCCCCGCTCGAGCCAGTAGCCGAGAACCTCGGTCACATAGTCGGCGACCTCGGGATTCGCGTGGTCGAGCGTGACCAGCCGATCGTGCCCCTCGAAGGTGCGCACGCCGGCACCCTCCCGCAGGAACCAGTCGCTGCGCCCGAACGACCGGGCCACGTGATTGAAAACCCCGTCGAGCAGCACGCGTACGCCCTTGGCCGCGGCCTTGTCGACCAGCGTCACCAGATCGTCCTCGCTGCCGAGCCGCGGATCGACCCGGAAGTGGTCCACGGTGTCGTAGCCGTGTGTCTCCGAGGCGAAGACCGGCCCGAGCGCCAGCCCGTTGCAGCCCAGCTCGAGCAGGTGATCGAGCCAGTCGGCCAGCTGCGGCAGCCGGTGCCGCGGCGGCGCGCCCTCGCTCTCCCGCTCGGCCCCGAGGAAGCCGAGCGGATAGACCTGCCACCAGATCGCGTAGTCGGACCAGCGCACCCCGCAAAGGTACTGGCTGGTACCGGTTTCTTCGTCTCCGGTGTCCCGGAGCGTGGGAACGACGTCCCGATCTCGGGACCTGAACGATAGTTTGGTCCTTAACGGTGATTTGGTTTTGCGCGGCCGTCACCACCGCCCGCCGCGAAACCTCGAGCCACCCGGGTCCACCGATCCCGGGCCGCGCCACCTTCGCCAGGCGTCCGGCGACCCCGGACTCGGCCCCGTGACGCACCGCTCGACCGATTCCGTTTCTGGGCGCGCGCCCTCTTCGCCGCGCCCTCCCGTACCCGGAGGACCACCATCATGGCTGCCAAGCCGAAGCCCCAGCCCACCGACGAAGCCCGCGAGCAGGCGCGTCGCGCCCTGCAGACCTCGCTGGACACGCGGCAGTAGGGGCCTGTAAGCACTGAAGTTATTTGCGCTCGTTACAGCCGGGCGGGCATCATGACTGTTCATGAGCCCGTTTGCCCGGTTCACGTCCGCCCGGTCCGCCGCTGACGCTCCGGCGCCACCGACCGCCCGCACGATCGCCCGGCTCGCCTTGCCGGCCCTCGTCGTGCTGGCCGCCGAGCCGCTCTACGTCCTCGTCGACACCGCCGTCGTCGGCCACCTCGGCCGCGTGCCCCTGGCAGCGCTCGCGGTCAGCGGCACCGTCATGTCGGTCGCCGCCTGGCTCGGCACGCTCATGGCCTACGGCACCACCGGGCGCGCGGCCCGCCGCTTCGGCGCCGGTGACCGTGCCGCCGCCGTCGCCGAGGGTGTTCAGACGAGTTGGCTGGCCCTGGCCGCCGGCGTACTCCTGGCCCTGCTCGCGCAGGCCGGCGCCGGACCGCTCGCGCAAGCCCTCGCCGGCGATCCCACCACCGCTGCGTCCGCGGCGAGCTGGCTGCGCATCGCCGCCTTGGGTGCCCCCGGCCTGCTGCTCGCCGCGGCCGGCAACGGCTGGATGCGCGGCGTCCAGGACACCCGCCGCCCGCTGTACTTCGTGCTCGGCGCCAACGTGCTCTCCGCCGTGCTCTGCCCCCTCCTGGTCTTCCCCGCCGGCTGGGGCCTGACCGGCTCGGCCGTCGCCAACGTGACCGCCCAGACCGTCTCCGGCGCCTGCTTCCTGATCGCCCTGATCCGCGAGACGCACGCCCTGCGCCCCGGCCCCGCGATCATGCTCGACCAGCTGCGCCTCGGCCGCGACCTGCTGATCCGAGGCGCCGCCTTCCAGGCCTGCTTCCTGTCGGCCACCGCGGTGGCGTCCCGCTTCGGCGTGGCGGCGGTAGGGGCGCATCAGATCGCGCTGCAGCTGTGGTTCTTCAGCGCGCTGGCCCTGGACGCGGTCGCCATCGCGGCCCAGTCCCTGGTGGGAGCGGCCCTCGGCGGCGGCCACGGCGACGCGGCCCGCGCGGTGGCCCGCCGGGTGACCATCGCCGGCGGCATAGCCGGCATCGCCTTCGCGGTACTGGCGGCGGCCGGCTCCCATGCGGTGCCCGGCTGGTTCACCCCCGACCCCGCAGTGCACGCCCAGGCCGCGGTGGTGTGGCCCTGGTTCGTCGGCCTGATGCCGTTCGCCGGCGTGGTCTACGCCCTGGACGGCGTACTGATCGGCGCGGGCGACGTGGGTTACCTGCGAAACTTGACCCTGGCCGCGGCCCTGCTCGGCTTCCTGCCCGCCATCTGGCTGGCCTACGCCTTCCGCCTGGGCCTGTCCGGCGTCTGGGCCGGCCTGGGCCTGTTCATCCTGATCCGCTTCGCGACCACGGTTTGGCGCTGGCGTTCAGGCCGCTGGGCAGTCCTGGGCGCCACTCGTTGACCCCGCCCCCGCCCCGCCGCCCCGCCGCGCACAACCTCTCCACGATCCACCCCCACCCGGCCGATCTTGCAGACAAAATGCGAGGAGCGGGCACGTAGTCACCACGCTTGCCCCCAGCCGTGCCTCGCCGCCGCGCACAATTACCCCATTCCGGAAATGTCCGGCGCCGCTACCCCGCATAGTGGACGCCTCCTCCCAAAACGCGGGATGCTGGCCAACGTGCGGGACACTTCCCAGTACCCGGGAGCGCCCGCCAGAACATGAGACCCATTTAGGGTGATCTCCTCGCGACGGCAGCCGAACGCCATCTGATGGTGGGTGGGAGGTCAACCGGGGTTTGGTTGACCTCCCACCCACCATCAGATTCCCTACGGTTGTCGTCGCGAGGAGATCACCCGCCCACCGCAACAAACACGCCAGGCCGATCTCTGAGCGTGGCCGGGGTGCGGGGCGGAGCCCTGCGGTCTTCCACTCCGTCCGTCGAGGTGCTCGGGTCGACCCCGTTATCCACAGACCCGATTTGACGCACCCCCCACCGGACACCCGACACTTATTACTGGCTGGTGGCCCCCCTAGGGTGGGCGGGTGAGCGCAGACGGTCTGATCGTGGTCGACAAACCAGCAGGAATAACCTCGCACGACGTAGTGGCGCGAATCCGCCGCCTGGCCAAAACCCGCCGCGTCGGCCACGGCGGCACCCTCGACCCGATGGCCACCGGCGTCCTCATCATCGGCGTCAACCGCGCCACCCGCCTCCTCACCTACGTGATCGGCGAAGGCAAGAGCTACACCGCCACGATCCGCCTGGGCCAGTCCACGATCACCGACGACGCCGAAGGCGAAACCACCGCGACCGCCGACGTAACCGGCATCACGGACGACGCGATCCGGGCCGGACTCGAATCCCAGACCGGCGAGATCGACCAGGTCCCCACCGCCGTCAGCGCGATCAAAATCAACGGCGAGCGAGCCTACAAGCGGGTCCGAGACGGCGAGACCGTCGAGCTACCCCCGAGGCGGGTGACGATCACCAAGCTGGACGTACGAGAGATCCGGCGCGTGAACGAGCCAGCGGTGATCGACGTGGACATCGACGTGGACTGTTCCTCCGGGACGTACATCCGGGCGATCGCCCGCGACCTGGGCAAGACACTCGGCGTGGGCGGCCACCTGACCGTCCTGCGCCGAACCGCGGTCGGCAGGATGACCCTGGCCGAGGCGGTGACGCTGGAGCAACTCGAGGAACGGGCCCCCGACGTGATCGGCCTCTCCCTCGCCGAGGCCGCCCGCCAGGCGTTCCCGCAGCGCACGGCCACCCCCGAGGAGGCGAAGGTGCTCAGCCACGGCGGCACCCTGGACCCGGTCGGCATCACCGGCCCCTACGCGGTCTTCGACCCGGGCGGCGAGGTGCTGGCGATCGTCTCGGAGCGGGCCGGCCGCGCCCGAGCGGAAATAGTGCTGGCCCCCGCTTAGGACGTCAGATGGCGGGACACGACCGCCACCAGGTCCGCCGCCGCGTACGGCTTGTCCAGGAAGTCGTCGCAGCCGGCCTCGATCGCCGCGACCCGGTCCTGGGGCAGGACGCTGGCGGTGACCGCCACCACCGTCGGCCGCGGAGAGCGCGACGACAACTCCCGCGCGAGCGTCAACCCGTTCCCGTCCGGCAGGTTCATGTCGAGCAGGATCAGGTCGATGTCGTCGTCCGCCAGGCGCTCGCGGGCCGCCGCCAGGCTGGTCGCGTCGACCACCGCGGCCGAGCGCACCGACGGCTCGGCCGAGCGGGACAGCACCGCCTTGACCAGGGTGCGGTTCAGCTCCTCGTCCTCGACCAGCAGAATCGTGCTCATACTTGCTCCCTCGGGCGGGCCGCCGGGTGGTTCGTGTGGGGCAGGTCGTCGGGCGGGGCGGCGGGCAGCCGTACGGTGAAGGCACTGCCCTTGCCGAGGACCGAGACCAGGGTGATCTCGCCGCCGTGCGCCTCGGTCAGGCGTTTGGTGAGGGCCAGCCCGAGGCCGGTGCCGGCGCGCTGCCGGTCGGGGTCGCCGACCTGCTGGAACTCCTCGAAGACGCGCTCCTGGTCGGCCTCGGCGATGCCCACACCGGTGTCGATCACCGACACGTACGCGTCATCGCCGGCCCGCTCGACCTCGACCGTGACCGAACCGCCCGGCTCGGTGAACTTTATGGCGTTGGAGAGCAGGTTCTCCACGATCTGGCGGAAGCGGACCCGGTCGGCCATCGCGGTGGCCGGCGGCAGGTCGGTGCGGACCTCGATGTCCTTGGTCGAGAAGAGCGGGGCCAGGCCGGTCAGCAGTTCGGCCACCGCGGTGTCGATGCGCAGCGGGGCGGGGCGCAGGTCGAGCCGGCCCGCCTCCACCTTGGCCAGGTCGAGGATGTCGTTGATCAGGCCGAGCAGGTGCCGGCCGCTGGTGTGGATGTGCTCGACCCATTCGGCCGGCACCCGGCGGCGGTCGCCGTCCGGCTCCTCGCCGCGCATCAGGTCGCTGAACCCGATGATGGCGTTGAGCGGGGTGCGCAGCTCGTGGCTCATGTTCGCCAGGAACGCGCTCTTCGCCTGGTTGGCCCGGGTGAGCGCGTCGACCGAGGCGGTCAGCGCGGCGGCCACCTCCTGGCGGTCGGCGAGGATGCCGGCCTGGCCGCCGAGGGCCGCGAGCAGGCGCAGGTCGTCGTCGCTGAACAGGGTGCGGTGCCGGTTGAACAGCAGCGCCGCGCCCTCGATGTCGGGCGGCACCGGCAGGGTGAGCAGCGTGACGAAGTCGTCGCCGAGCCGGTCGCCGTAGTGCGCGACCAGCACCGGGGCGCCTTCGCGGAGGCGGGCGGGCCGGCCGGCCCGGACCAGCGCGGTGAGGTCGGCCGGGTCGAGCTCGGGGTGGGAGAGCACCGGCGGGCCGGCGAACGCGGTCCGCTCGAGCTGGCCGTCCGGGCGGGGCAGGAAGACGGCGACCGCGTCGGCGCCGGTCTGTTCCCGCATCAGGTCGGCGTACAGCTGCCAGACCTCGGCGGACGACTCGACGGGGGCGCGCAGCAGCAGTTCGGTGATCCGGTGCGCGGCGCTGCCCGCGAAGACCCGGCGCAGCCGGCGCGGCGGCAGGAAGGTGATCAGGTAGCCGAGGCCGCTGGCCAGGGCGAGCAGCCGGCTCGCGGTGAGCAGCGCGGGGTGGCCGTGCCAGACCCCGGCGAGGCCGACGAGGAGGATGAAGATGGCGAACGCGAGGGTGGCGGCGGCCGCGATCATCAGGCGGGCCCGGTTCGCGCCGGCCCGGGTGCGGGCCTTGCCGAAGAGCAGGGCGGCCGGGATCGTCTCGCTCACGCCGAAGCCGATCACGATGGTCATCAGCGCGGTGGTGTCCAGCGGGCGCGGCTCCCGGACGATCGGGACGGCCAGCGCCACCCATCCGCAGAAGACCAGCCGGTCCAGCCAGCGCGGCACGTGCCGGAGCCGGGCGGCCAGCCGGACCGTGAGGTAGGGCTGGGCGAGCAGCACCGTGGTGGAGACGAGGGTCACCCAGGCCGGCGGGTCGCCGCCGATCCGGCGGGCGATGTCGGCGCAGAAGACCACCGTGCAGGGCAGGAAGACGAGCGTGACGTTGCCCTGCAGGGAGTCGCGCCGGCGTAGGTAGCCGCCGAGCGCGCGAAGGAAGAGCACCGCGAAGGTGAACTCCGCCGCGAGCAGGACGAGAGCACTCCACTCGATGCGCATATCGGTCTCAATCGTACCTTTTTGGCCGCACGGACAGACCGATACGCTGGGGCGACAAGCGACCTACGCGGAGAGGGCGGAGACGATGCAGCGGTGGCGCGGCTACGAGTCGGTGCCCGGTGGGTGGGGCCGGTCGGTGGTCACGATCGGCGTCTTCGACGGCGTGCACCGCGGCCACCAGGCGATCATCGGGCACACGGTGAAGCGCGCCCACGACCTCGGCATGCAGTCGGTGGTGATGACCTTCGACCCGCACCCGGCCGAGGTGGTCCGCCCCGGGTCGCACCCGGCGGTGCTCACCGAGCCGGTCCGCAAGGCCGAGCTGGTCGAGCAGCTGGGCGTCGACGCGCTCTGCGTGGTGCCGTTCACCCCCGCGTTCTCCCGGCTGCCGGCCGAGGCGTTCGTGCACGACGTGCTGGTCGAGGCGCTGCACGCGGCGGTCGTGGTGGTCGGCGACAACTTCCGGTTCGGGCACAAGGCGGCCGGCGACGTGGCGCTGCTCGAGCGGCTCGGGCGGTCGTTCGGGTTCACCGTCGAGGACGCGCCGCTGGTGTCGGACGACGGCGTGGTCTTCTCCTCGACGTACATCCGCAGCTGTGTCGACGCCGGGGACGTGCGCGCGGCGGCGGCGGCGCTCGGCCGGCCGCACCGGCTCGGCGGCGTGGTGGTCCGTGGTGACCAGCGCGGGCGCGAGATCGGCTTCCCGACCGCCAACCTGATGGTCCACCGGTACGCCTCGGTGCCGGCCGACGGGGTCTACGCGGCCTGGCTGATCCGCGGCGGCGAGCACGCCGGCCGGCTCCCGGCGAGCGTCTCGATCGGCACCAACCCGACCTTCTCCGGCCGCGAGCGCCGGGTCGAGGCGTACGTGCTCGACTTCGCCGGCGACCTGTACGGCGAGCGGGTCAGCCTCGACTTCGTCGCCCACCTGCGGGAACAGCGGGTCTACGACGGCATCGAACCGCTGGTCGCGCAGATCCGGCAGGACGTGGAGGAGACCCGCGCGCTGCTCCGGTGACCCCCTGGTAGGGTTGGTACGACGTTGGCTATCCAACGGCCGGTTTCCGCGTGCCTGCCCGACGCCGCGGGTGCGGAAGACCGTGTTTGCCGGCAACACAGAATCCTGGAGACCATGGCGCTCGATCAAGAGACCAAGACCAAGATCATCGACGAGTACAAGGCGCAGGACGGCGACACCGGGTCGCCCGAGGTCCAGGTCGCGATGCTGACCAAGCGGATCGCCGACCTCACCGAGCACCTGAAGGTGCACAAGCACGACCACCACAGCCGGCGTGGCCTGCTGCTGCTGGTCGGCCGCCGCCGGCGCCTGCTCAACTACGTGCAGAAGAAGGACATCCAGCGTTACCGGTCGCTCATCGAGCGGCTCGGCCTGCGCCGATGACTTGAAGGGGGAGCTGCCAACGGGCGGCTCCCCCTTGCAACAACCCACGGACCCGCGCGGTTGGAGGCCAACAGACACCGGTCCTCGGTAGTGGTTCCCAGGCAGACTTCCTGGGCACTTCGATCGAAGACCGGCCGCCTGAACCACCGCGTAGCAGACCGCCGGGTCCTCGACGAAGGAGTACCGCAACACATGCCAGAGCAGAACAACGCTCTCGGGACCGAGTCCCGCACTGCCATCATCGACAACGGTGCCTTCGGCACCCGCGAGGTGACCTTCTCGACCGGCCGCCTCGCGAAGCAGGCCGCCGGCTCGGTCATCGTCCAGCTGGGCGAGACCGTGGTCCTGTCCGCGACCACCGCCAGCAAGGCGCCGAAGGAGCACTTCGACTTCTTCCCGCTGACCGTGGACGTCGAGGAGCGGATGTACGCCGCGGGCCGCATCCCCGGCTCGTTCTTCCGCCGCGAGGGCCGCCCGAGCGAGGACGCGATCCTCACCTGCCGCCTGATCGACCGGCCGCTGCGCCCGTCGTTCACCAAGGGCCTGCGCAACGAGGTCCAGGTCGTCGAGACCGTCCTCGCGCTGGACCCCGCGCACCCGTACGACGTGGTCGCCATGAACGGCGCCTCGATGTCGACCAAGCTGTCCGGCCTGCCGTTCTCCGGCCCGATCGGCTCGACCCGGGTCGCCCACATCGACGGCCAGTGGGTCGCCTTCCCGACCATCGAGGAGCTCGAGCGGGCCACCTTCGACATGGTGGTCGCCGGCCGCGTCGTCGCCGACGGCGATGTCGCGATCATGATGGTCGAGGCCGAGGCCACCCCGAACGCGGTCAAGCTGATCGCTGGTGGCGCCGCCGCGCCGACCGAGGAGATCGTCGCCGGTGGCCTCGAGGCCGCCAAGCCGGCCATCCGCGAGCTCTGCCGCGCGCAGAGTGAGCTGGCCGAGATCGCCTCGAAGCCGGCCGTCGAGTTCCCGGTCTTCCTGGACTACCAGGACGACGTGTACGCCGCCGTCTCCGAGGCCGTCCGCGAGGAGACCGCCGAGGCCCTCAAGATCGCTGCCAAGCAGGAGCGCGAGGAGGCCCTCGACCTGGTCAAGGCCAAGGCGCACGAGCTGCTCGACGAGCGGTTCGAGGGCCGGGAGAAGGAGATCTCCGCCGCCTTCCGGTCGGTCACCAAGACCGAGGTGCGCCAGCGGGTGCTGCGCGAGCAGATCCGCATCGACGGCCGCGGCCCGCGCGACATCCGCCCGCTGAGCGCCCAGGTCGGCGTGCTGCCGCGGGTGCACGGCTCGGCGCTGTTCGAGCGGGGGGAAACCCAGATCCTGGGCGTCACCACGCTGAACATGCTGCGCATGGAGCAGGCGCTGGACACCCTCTCGCCGGAGAAGTCCAAGCGCTACATGCACAACTACAACTTCCCGCCGTACTCGACCGGTGAGACCGGCCGGGTGGGCTCGCCGAAGCGCCGCGAGATCGGGCACGGCGCGCTGGCCGAGCGGGCCCTGGTGCCCGTGCTGCCGTCGCGCGAGGAGTTCCCGTACGCGATCCGCCAGGTCTCCGAGGCGCTGGGCTCCAACGGCTCGACCTCGATGGGCTCGGTCTGCGCCTCGACCCTGTCGCTGCTGCAGGCCGGCGTGCCGCTGAAGGCGCCGGTCGCCGGCATCGCGATGGGCCTGATCTCGGACGAGGTCGACGGCAAGACCCAGTACGTGGCGCTGACCGACATCCTCGGCGCCGAGGACGCGTTCGGCGACATGGACTTCAAGGTCGCCGGCACCAGTGAGTTCGTCACCGCCCTGCAGCTGGACACCAAGCTCGACGGCATCCCGTCGGACGTGCTGGCCGGCGCCCTGCAGCAGGCGCACGACGCCCGCACGACGATCCTCGGCGTGATGGCCGCCGCGATCGAGGCTCCGGCCGAGATGAGCGAGTACGCCCCGCGGGTCACCACCGTGAAGATCCCGGTCGACAAGATCGGCATGGTGATCGGCCCCAAGGGCCAGACGATCAACGCGATCCAGGACGAGACCGGCGCCGACATCTCGATCGAGGACGACGGCACGATCTACGTCGGCGCGACCAACGGCCCGTCGGCCGAGGCCGCGGTCGAGCGGATCAACGCGATCGCCAACCCGACGATGCCCAAGGCCGGCGACAAGTTCCTCGGCACCGTGGTGAAGACGGCCGCGTTCGGCGCGTTCATCTCGCTGCTGCCCGGCCGCGACGGCCTGCTGCACATCTCCAAGGTGGGCGACGGCAAGCGGGTGGAGAAGGTCGAGGACTTCCTCAACGTCGGCGACAAGGTCGAGGTCTCGATCGCGGACATCGACGCCCGCGGCAAGATCTACCTCGACAAGGTCCGCCCCGAGGGCGAGGAGGCGCCGGCCCCGGCCGAGGGTCAGGCCCGCGAGTCCCGTCCGCGCGAGGACCGCGGTCCCCGCGGCGACCGCGACGGCGGCGGCGAGCCGCGGCGACGCCGGCAGCGCACCGGCGGCGAGCGCGGCGACCGCGCGCCGCGCGCCGAGTAACGACCGGTGACAACCAGTTCGCGCGGGTCGGCCGGCAGGCCGACCCGCGCGGTCACCACTGCTCTGGAGGGCACCGCGCGACGGACGGTGCTGCCCAGCGGCCTGCGGATCGTCACCGAGTCGATCCCGAGCACGCGCAGCGCGTCGCTCGGCGTCTGGGTGGGCATCGGCTCCCGGGACGAGACGCCGGCCATGTCCGGCGCCTCGCACTTCCTCGAACACCTGCTCTTCAAGGGCACGCACAAGCGCACCGCGCTGCAGATCTCGGCCGAGATCGAGGCGGTCGGCGGCGAGACCAACGCCTTCACCACGAAGGAGTACACCTGCTACTACGCGCGGGTGCTCGACGAGGACCTGCCGCTGGCGGTGGACGTGCTCTGCGACGCGGTGGCCGACTCGCTGCTGGAGCCGGCCGACGTCGAGATCGAGCGGGGCGTCATCCTCGAAGAGATCGCCATGCACGAGGACGAGCCCAGCGACGAGGTGCACGACATCTTCACCGAGGCCATCTTCGGTGACCACCCGCTGGGGCGGCTGATCTCGGGGACCGAGGAATCGATCACCCCGATGACCCGGAACCAGATCAACGGCTTCTACCGCCGCCGGTACACCGCACCGCACATCGTGATCGCGGCGGCCGGCAACCTCGAGCACGCGACGGTGGTCCGGCTGGTCCGCAAGGCGCTGGCCGGCACCCCGCTGGACGCGTCGGCGGCCGACCCGGCCGGTCCGCGCGCCCGGAAGCGGGTCCGGCACCAGAAGCCGCACACGGTCGTCCGCAACCGGGACACCGAGCAGGCGCACGTGGTGCTGGGCGGGGTCGGCATCGGCCGCCTCGACGAGCGCCGGTTCGCCCTGGGCGTGCTCAACAACGTGCTCGGCGGCGGCATGTCCAGCCGGCTCTTCCAGGAGATCCGGGAGAAGCGGGGACTCGCCTACTCGGTCTACTCGTACGCGAGCCAGTACGCCGACGCCGGCCTGTTCGGGGTCTACGCCGGCTGCGCGCCCGGCAAGGTCGAGGAGGTCCTGGACATCACCCGGGCCGAGCTCGAACGGGTGGCCACCAAGGGCCTCACCGCCGAGGAGATCGCCCGCGGCAAGGGCATGGTCAGGGGTTCGTACGTGCTGGGCCTCGAGGACTCCGGCTCGCGGATGAGCCGGCTGGCCAAGTCCGAGCTGCTCTATGGCGACCTGATGGGCGTGGACGAACTGCTCGGCCGGGTCGACGCGGTGACCGCCGAGGACGTGGACGCCATCGCGTCCGAATTGCTGACCCAGCAGATGTCGTTGGCCGTGGTGGGGCCGTTCGATGAGGCGGAGTTTGGCCGCCGTTAACCTTGGACCTCGTGACGACCCTGGAGACACCGCCCGAGACCCCCGTCGTGCCCGATGTGCGCAAGCGCCGGATCGCCGGGATGGCTACTTGGGCGGTGGCCTTCGCCCTGTTCGTCGCCTTCGTCGGGGTGCCAACCAGCGACCCGCTCGTCGCGTTCGGCTGGCTCTGGCTGGCCACCATCGCCTGGCGCAACTTCCGGCCGTGGCGGGAGCATCTGCTGTTCCTGCGCGACTGGCTGCCGGTCGTCGCGCTGCTGGAGTTCTACAACGTCTCCCGCGGCTCGGCCGACGACTTCTTCGCGCCGCACGTCCACTTCATGATCGACGCGGACGAGCGGATGTTCGGCTGGCTCACCGGCGGCCGGATCCCGACGATCTGGCTGCAGCAGCACCTCTACCAGCCCGGCCACGTGCAGTGGTGGGAGGTGGTGGTCACGCTGATCTACGTGTCGCACTTCCTCACCGTGCCGACCGTGGCGGTGGTGCTCTGGGTGCGCAACCGGGCGCTGTCCTACCGCTTCATGCGCCGCTGGATCACGCTGAGCCTGGCCGGGCTGATCACGTACTTCCTCTACCCGGCCGCGCCGCCGTGGTGGGCCTGGGAGCACGGGGCGCTGACCGAGCCGGTGGCGCGCATCTCGTCGAACGGGTTCGCCGCGATCGGCCTGCACAGCGCCGGGAACACGTTGAACGCGCTGCAGGCCGACCAGTCCAACCCGGTGGCCGCGATGCCGAGCTTGCACACGGCGTACGCCATGATGGCGGTTGCTTTTTTCCTGCCGATGGTGGGCAGGCGCTGGTGGCCTCTGCTGCTGGCGTATCCGCTGGCGATGACCTTCACGCTGGTGTACACGGGCGAGCACTACGTGGCGGATGTGCTGGTCGGCTGGCTCTACGTGGTGTTGACCTTCGTCGCGGTGGGGCTGGGGGAGCGCTGGTGGGCCCGGCGGCGTGCGGTAGCTTCACCGGGTGACTGACTCGATTCGCGTTGGTGTGCTCGGTGCCCGCGGCCGGATGGGCCTCGAGGTGTGCAAGGCGGTGGATGCCGCCGACGACCTCGAGCTGGTCGCCATGATCGACCAGGGCGACGAGCTGTTCAGCGGCGCCACCGCCCAGGTGCTGGTCGATTTCACCAGCCCCGACGTGGTGATGGATAACGTGCGCTGGGCGATCGGGCAGGGCATCAGCCTGGTGATCGGCACGACCGGCTTCACCGAGGAGCGCCTCGACCAGGTGCGCGGCTGGCTCGCCGAGAAACCGGGGGCGAATGTGTTGATCGCCCCGAATTTCGGCATCGGCGCCTTGCTGATGATGCGCTTCGCCGCGACCGCCGCCCGCTATTTCGAGTCCGTCGAGATCATCGAGCAGCACCACCCGCGCAAGTTCGACGCCCCCAGCGGCACCTCGGCACACACCGCCCGCCTGATCGCCGAGGCGCGCGCGGCCGCCGGCAGTCCGCCGATGCCCGACGCCACCAAGGAGGAGCTCGACGGCGCCCGCGGCGCGCTGGTCGAGGGCGTCCGCATCCACTCGGTCCGCGCCGCCGGCCTGGTCGCCCATCAGGAGGTGCTGTTCGGCAGCGCCGGCGAGACCCTGACGATCCGGCACGACTCCCTCGACCGCGTCTCGTTCATGCCGGGCGTCCTGCTGGCGGTCCGTAATGTCCTGCGTTTGCCGGGCCTCACCGTGGGCATCGACGAACTGCTTTCCTGAAACCATGCGGCCGTACGCTCGACGGCTCCCTCAACCGCAGGGCGGGCCGCACCCGCCCGCGCCGGCGAGCTTGCTGCAACGCAAGCCCGTGCCGCCACCGCCGGGCTGAGCTGCCGCTCCCTCCGCTCCCCGGTCAGCGGACCCATCGGGCTGAGCCGCTCTAGGCGCGGCTCGCCCGGTGCCGGCCCGGCATCCACTCGCGGGCGAGGGCCTCGACGTCGTCGCTGGTCAGCGGCTGGCCGAGGGCGCCGTTGTCCGGTGCGGGGCGCAGCCCGTCGAGGAGCAACTGCAGGTAGCGGCCGTAGATGTCGGGCCGGATCGCCTGGCTGTGGTGGGCCACCTCGCTGACCATCATCATCACCAGCGGCAGGTCTTCCACGGTCACGTCGGGCCGCAGCGACCCCTCGGCGTGGGCGCGGTCGATCAACTGCTCCAGAACCGGTAGGACGCGGTCCCGCATCCGAGTGAAGTGCCGCAAGTCGATCTCGGCGCCCAGGGCGATGTCCCGCAGGCCGCGGTCGGCCGCGTGCATCTCGGCGGCCTCGCGCAGGAACGCGGTCAGCCCCGCCCAAGCGGTCGGCGCCCGGAGCGCCTCCTCGGCGGATCGGGCGTGCCGCTCGAGCAGTTCCTCGAGGGCCACCTCCAGCAGCGCCTCCTTGGTGGGGAAGCGCCGGTAGACGGTGCCGATGCCGACACCCGCCCGGTGCGCGATGTCGTCGAAGGTGGCGGCCAGGCCCCGCTCCGCATACACCACGCGGGCGGCCTCGATGATGCGCTGCCGGTTGAGCTCGGCATCCCGGCGCAACGGGCGTTCGACGTCGGTCACCCACCCAGAGTAACAAGTGGAGAACGTTCCTCAACTTTTGTGATCCGGCCGACAAAGTGGAGCGCCTTCATCAACTTAGCGGCTACCGTTCCGAACCGGACGGCATCACTCAACTTAGGGGCAGCGAGGATCCGAGATGACGACCACGGCGCAAGCGCAGGGCAAGACGGCGGCCGGTGCCGCCGTCGACAGGCATTCCGGCAGGTGGTGGGCGCTCGTGGTGCTCGCCGTGGCGCAGCTGATGGTGGTGCTCGACGCCACTGTGGTGAACATCGCGCTGCCCACCGCCCAGCACGACCTGGGCTTCTCCGACTCCGGCCGGCAGTGGGTGGTGACCGGCTACGCCCTCGCCTTCGGCAGCCTGCTGCTGCTCGGCGGCCGCCTCTCCGACCTGGTCGGCCGCAAGCGGATGTTCCTGATCGGCCTGGTCGGCTTCGCGCTGGCCTCGGCTCTCGGCGGGGCCGCCAACGGCATCGAGATGCTGATCGTCGCCCGGGTGCTGCAGGGCATGTTCGGCGCCGTGCTCGCCCCGGCCGCCCTCTCGCTGCTCTCGATCACGTTCACCGACCCCGCCGAGCGCGGCAAGGCGTTCGGCATCTTCGGCGCGATCTCCGGGGCCGGCGGCGCCGTCGGCCTGCTGCTGGGCGGCGTCCTGACCGAGTACGCCTCGTGGCGCTGGTGCCTCTACGTCAACCTGGTCTTCGCGGTCGCCGGCGTGATCGGCGGCATGCTCAAGCTGCGCGACGAGCCGGTGCCGCACCGCGACCCGCTCGACTGGCCCGGCGTGATCACCGCGGTGGGCGGCCTGGTGGCCCTGGTCTACGGCCTCGGCAACGCGTCGAGCGACGGCTGGAGCGATCCCCGGACGTACGGTTTCATCGCCCTCGGCGTGGTCCTGCTCGCCGTCTTCGTCGTCATCGAGCGCCGGGTGGCGCATCCGCTGCTGCCGCTGCGGGTCGTGACGGACCGCAACCGCGGCGGGGCGTACGCGGCGGTCGGCATCGCCGGCATCGGCATGTTCGGCGTGTTCCTGTTCCTCACCTACTACCTCACCGGCGTGCTCCACTTCTCCCCGATCCAGTCGGGCCTGGCGTTCCTGCCCATGCTCGGCGGCGTGATGATCTCGGCGACCACGATCGGCTCGCTGCTCACCCCGCGGATCGGCCCGCGCCCGCTGGTGCCGATCGGCGCGCTGATCGGGGCCGCCGGCATGGTCTACCTCACCCGGATCGGGCTGGACTCCGGCTACGTCACCGGCGTGCTGCCCGGCCTGATCATCACCGGCCTCGGCATGGGCCTGATCTTCGCGCCCACCCAGAACGCGGCCACCTCCGGCGTGCAGCACCACGACGCCGGCGTCGCCTCGGCGATGGTCAACACCGCCCAGCAGATCGGCGGCTCGATCGGCACCGCGCTGCTCAGCTCGGTCGCCGCCTCGGCCGCCACCGGCTACCTGGCCGGCCGGATCCCCAGCGCGCAGACCGCGGCGCTGGCCCAGATGCACAGCTACCACACGGTGTTCTGGTGGTCGGCCGGGTTCTTCGTGCTCTGCGCCGTCATCGCCGCGCTGTCCTTCCGGAGCGGCCCGCTCGCGGTCGACCCGGACGCGGAGCCGGTGCTCGCGCACTGAGCTCCGGGCAGCGGGGTCAGGACAGCTCGAGGCCCGCGGGCAGGCCGGTCAGGATGGTGCCGTCGAACGACACCTCCTGGCCGGCTATCCGCAGGCCACCCACCGCCGGCGCGCCGGGGAGCGGGCGCGGCCGCACGTCTTGGCCGGCCGCACGACGCGGGGCGGTCGTTACCTCGTGCCGATCGCCCGGACCGCCGCCGGCCCCGGCAGCGGCTTCGCCGAGGCGGTGGCCAGCAGTTCGGAGACGGTGACCATGCGGAACCCGCGGCGGCGCAGCCCGTCGAACATGGCGGCCAGGCCGCGGATGGTGACCAGCCGCTGGTCGCCGCCGGCGTCGTGGGCCAGGATGATCGATCCGGGCCGCGCCGACGCCACGATGTCGCGCGCCTGCCCGGCCGGGTCGCCCTTGTACGTGTTCTCGTGCATCTCCATCGACCACAGCACGACGTCGTATCCCCGCTGGTCCGCGGCGAGCACGGTGGATCCGCCCAGGTGCCCGTACGGCGGCCGGAACAGCGTGGCGGTCCGGCCGGTGTACTTGCGGATCGCGGCCTGGGTGCGGTCCAGGTCGTCGCCGACCCGGGCCAGGTCCTCGGTGGCCAGGTCGTCGTGCTTCCACGAGTGGTTGCCCACCTCGTGCCGGGCCAGCCGGCCGTCGACCAGCGCGGAATGCTGCGACAGGTTGCGCCCGACCATGAAGAACGTGGCCGGGACCTGGGCCTTGTCCAGCTCGTCGAGCACCATCGGGGTCCAGTGCGGCGCGGGGCCGTCGTCGAAGGTGAACGCCACCACCGGCTCGGTCGTCCGCGCGTAGTAGTGGATCGACACGCCCGGGTTCGCCACGGCCTCGAGATGGTCGGCCGAGGCGGCGTACCCGCCGCTGACCGGCGGCCGGTCCAGGCCCAGCCACCCGCGGACCAGCGGCGTCCCGGCCACGCCGGTGGCCACCCCGGCCGCGCCGAGAACGGCCCCGCCGAGGAGGGCCCGGCGGCTCAACCCAGCCATGGTTCGTCCCGGTTTCGGAGGCACCTGAGTGCTGCCAGCGTCATGAAAATCTCCCCCGTGCACGTGGTACTCGCTTGCAGCATCGTCGATCGCGTCAAGCGACGCTTCGGCCATTGGGTCGGATTCCGCCCCCGGGCATCGGTCGATCGGCCGATCTCACCGCCGGCGGTATCCTGGCGGCCGATCTCACTGGCGGCGGTATCCTGGCGGCCGATCCCACCGCCGGGCGGTATCCTGGCGCACGATGAGAATCTTCTCGTGCCGAAGGGAGGCCCCGTCCCCGCAAGGTGAGTGCTGATGCGCTCGATCCCTGCCGACGGTGACCTCCGTCTTCTCCGCTGGCTGCGCGTGCGCGAGTTCGCCGTGCCGCCCTCGATGATCGAAACCGCGACCGCCCGCCGTACGGTGGGCGACTGGGCCGGCGCCTGCGCCGCCGCGCGGATCGACGTGGATCTGGACCCCCGGACCGTGGCCCGGGTCCACGGCCGGGAGCTTGCCGCACTGCTCCGCGCCGACCTGCGCCATCTCGCCCCCGACCTGCTGCGCTGGCACCTGCCCCGGATCGCCCCGGACGGCCTGCTCCGCCCGGGCCTCACGGTCGCCCTGGCCCGCTACCCGCAGGGTCCCCAGTTGGTCGTCCGAACCGCGCCGGCCTGGGCGGACTCCGGTCAACGGATCAGCCTCGCCCTCTGGGACGGCCGGCCCGGGCCGAACCGGTCGCATCCGCACGCGCGACCGGACCGGCGCTTCCGGCTTGATCTCCACCGGCATCTGTGGGACGCCCGGCGCGCCGGCGACCTGCGGGAACGCTCCGGCGCGGCGACCTGGCGAGCCGCCGCGGGCGGCCTGGCCGTCCATCGGTGGGCGGCCGAGGCGGCGATCGTGCGGCGGGCCGGCGAGCCGGTGATCGTCCGGGTGGCGAGGCGTCGCCGTCTCGCCGTTTACCCGGGCGATCCGGTCCCGCGGGCCTTCAGCGGCCCGGTGCTGGCCGCTCCGCTGCTGCCGGACGCGGCCGTCTGGGTGTCGCCCGATCTCGCACTGCTGCGCGCCGGGCTGATCGAACCCGGCCGGCTGCATCCGCTGGTAGCCGCCGCCCTCACCGGCGATACCACGATAAATCGGGAAATAGAAGCCTCGGGCGTGCGTCTGATCGCGTGCGGCGACGCCCGGCATCGGATCGGGATCGTGGACGGGGTGCTGTCGGCGCTCGACCACGACCCGGCGGAGCTGCGCCGGGAGGCGGCGCTCGTCGCGCTCGGCGGGAAGCCGCTGCCGTGCCTGCGGGCGATCGACCTGGCCGCGCGGGAGCCGACCGAGCTGGACGCCATCCGGGGGCGGCTCGACCACGGCGACACCGCCGGCGCCCTCGCGGTCGTCGAAGGGCTGCTCGGCGCCGCCGCCGCGCTGCCGGACGGGGCCCTGCGCGACGAACTCGACCGCGCGGCCGAGCGCCGCGTCACCCACGGGCTGTACCGGGCCGGGCTGGCCGGGCGCGGCCCGCTCAAGACCTTGCCCTCCTCTCGCCGAAGGTGATGATCGGATGACCGAAACTCTTGACCTCGCCGCCGGCCTGCTCGGCCTGCTCGCCGACACCGCCACCGAGCCGCGGGCGAACGCCCAGCTCGAGGCGCTCACCCTGGCCGTCGCGGCCGACCTGCCCGTGCTGCTCTGGGGCGAGCCGGGAATCGGCAAGACCGCCGCGCTCGGCCAGCTCGCCGAGTCGCTCGGGCTGCCGCTGACCACCGTGATCGCCAGCGTGCACGAGCCGACCGACTTCGCCGGACTGCCGGTGGTCGGCGCCGACCCGGCCGCGCACGGCGTGCCGCTGGCCCCGCCGGACTGGGCGGTCCGGCTGGCCCGGGCCGGGCGCGGGCTGCTCTTCCTGGACGAGCTCTCCACCGCGCCGCCGGCGGTGCAGGCCGCGCTGCTGCGGCTGGTGCTCGAACGGCGGGTCGGCGCGCTACGGCTGCCGCCGGGCGTGCGGATCGTGGCGGCGGCCAACCCCCGCGCCTCCGCCGCCGACGGCTGGGAGCTGAGCGCGCCGCTGGCGAACCGCTTCGTCCATCTGGACTGGACCTTCGACCACGACGTGGTGGTACGCGGCCTGGGCGGGACCTGGCCGCGGGCGTCACTGCCCCGGCTCGATCGGGCCGCGTTGCCGGAAGCGGTGGACTACGCCCGGCGCGCGGTCTGCGGGCTGCTCGCCGCCCGGCCCGCGCTGGTGCATCAGCTGCCGAAGACCGAGACCCGCCGGGGCGGGGCCTGGCCGTCGCCGCGGACCTGGGACATGGCGCTGCGGCTGATCGCGTTCGCCACCGCGGCGGGCGCGTCCCGCGAGGTGCTGTCGATGTTGGTGCGCGGGGTGGTCGGGGACGGGCCGGGGCTGGAGCTGCTGGCCGGTCTGGACCGGATGGACCTGCCCGACCCGGAGGACCTGCTGGCCGACCCGGCCGGCGCCCGCCTGCCGGAGCGCGGGGACCTGCGGCAGGCGGTGCTCGACGGGGTGGTGGCGGCGGTGCGGCGGCGGCCGGAACGGGCTCGCTGGGACGCGGCCTGGCAACTGCTCGCCCGGGCGCTGGAGACGGGCGCGCCCGACCTGGTGGTGGTGCCGGCGAGCACGCTGGCGGCGCTGCGCCGGGACGACTGGCCGGTCCCGGCGACGATCGACCGGCTGGCCGGCGCGATCTCGGTATCGGAGCTGGCCGACGCGCATGGATGAGCGGAAGTTGTACGCCGCCCGGCTCGCGGCCGCTCGGGCGAGGCCCTACCTGGCGGCGGCCCTGTACGCGCTGCGGCCGGTGGCTTCGGAACGGGTGCCGACGATGGCGGTGGACCGGCACTGGCGCTGCTACGTGTCGCCGGCGTTCGTGGCCGCGACGCCGGTCGAGGAGCTGGCCGGGGTCTGGGTGCACGAGGTCTCGCACCTGCTGCGCGACCATCACGGCCGCGGTGACCGGTACGCGGCCCGGCACGGGCTGAGCGGCCGCGGCGAGCGGCTGCGGATGAACATCGCCGCCGACCTGGAGATCAACGACGACGTGTACGGCGAGGGGCTGGCCGAGCCCGCGGGTGCCGTCCGGCCGAGGCTGTTGCGGCTGGAGGAGGGCCTGCTGATGGAGGAGTACCTGGGCCGGTTCACGCTCGGGCCGGCCACTCAGGACTTCGTCTGGCTGGACTGCGGCAGCGGCGCCGACGGGCTGGAGCGGGAGTGGGATCTCGGGCCGGACGGCGCGCACGGGCTGTCCGACGAGGAGCGGGACGCGGTCCGGTTCCGGGTGGCGCGGGGCATCGAGGGGCATCCGGGGGAGGTGCCGCAGGGTTGGCGGCGGTGGGCCGAGGAGGCGTTCCACCCGCCGCAGCCGTGGCGCGACCTGCTGGGCGCGGCGGTGCGGGCGGCGGCCTCGGGGGCGGGGGCCGGGCAGGACTACACGTACGGGCGGCCCGCCCGGCGGTCGGCCGCCCTGCCCGGGATCGTGCTGCCGGCCCTGCGCCGCCGGGTGCCCCGGGTGACCGTGGTGATCGACACGTCCGGCTCGGTGAGCGACGCCGAGCTGGGCAGCGCGCTGCTGGAGGTGACCGCGATCGGCCGGTCGCTCGGCGGGCGGCGCGATCAGGTCGGCGTCATCTCGTGCGACGCCGCGGCCGGGGTGGTCCAGCGGCTGTGCGGGGCCGAGGGTATTCCGCTGATCGGGGGCGGCGGCACGGACCTGGTGGTCGGCATCGATCGGGCGCTCTCCGCCCAGCCGCGGCCGGATGTGCTGGTGATGCTCACCGACGGGCAGACCCCGTGGCCGATGGCGTCGCCGGGGCGGCCCACGGTGATCGGGCTCTTTCCGCGCCGGGACGCCTACAAGTGGCCGCCGCCCTCGTGGGCCCGGGTCGTCAAGATCGACGGCGGCTGAAAGGCCATGCAGGACAGCCCGGCAGCCGCACGCGGAGAGTGAGTTGCAGTCAGCTCGGGCGCTGCACCGGGGACTTGTCCCACGCGTACGTCAGGAAGGTTTTCCGAAGAGTGCGTCGCGCTGAGCTTGCGGCAGCGAACATGCTGCCGTTCCGCCGGGAAGCAGGTGGCGGTGGTCGGCGATCCAGCGATAGGCCGGCCAGGCGGCCAGGCGGACCGGAGCGAATCGGAGGCCGGCCCCGGCGAATCGCCACATCCGACCGGCGTCGGAGAGCAGGAGGGCGATCGCGTCGGGGCCGGAGCCGCGCTGCTCGGCGGAGACCCACTGGACGGACTGCTCGCACTGCTCCTGGGTGAGCCCGAGGTCGTCGAGGTCGGCGAACTGCCACGGCACGATGCGGGCGCGCGTCGGGATGCGGCGCTCGATGAACTCGGCGCACGTGGTGCAGAAGGAGCAGTCGCCGTCGTAGACGAAGGTCGGGGTCACCTGATCATTCTGCGCCCAGGTCGACGTGCAGCCGGAGCTGGGGGACGAGCATGTCGTCGACGTCGAGCGCGCGGCCGGCGCCGTCGGGGGACCAGCCGGCCGAGGCCAGGAACTTCTGGGTGGCCTGGTCCTGCTCGTAGGCCCAGGCCACGGCGTGCGTGAAACCGTCCTCGCGCCACAGGTCGACGGTCGCCGAGAGCAGCCGGCTGCCGTGGCCGCGGCGGCCCCAGCGCGGCTCGACCAGCAGGTCGGTGAAGGCGGCCACCTCCGCCGGCAGCGCCGGTTCCTCGGGGGCCTGGGCCTGCTCGTCGGCGGGGCCGGCGGCGGCGAAGCCGACCACCTCGGTGGCCGACTCGCCCTGCTCGACGGCGATCAGCACCCGGTGCCGCGGCGACGGGGGCCGCTCGATCGCCTCGAGCCAGGTGCGGGCCAGGAAGGCCTCGTCGAGGTTCGCCAGGACGTGCGCCGGGAACATCCGCCGGTACGCCGTGCGCCAGGTGGCGAGCTGGATGCGGGCGACCTCGGCCGCATCTTCGGGGCGGGCGGGGCGGACGAAACCGAGAGCCATGCGAGGAGCCTACTTTTTGTCGTACCCCTCCTCTAACGTGCGGGTCGATGGCACCCGAATCGCTCTCCGTCAGCCAGGCCCGGCGCATCGCGCTGGCGGCCCAGGGCTTCACTGATCCACGGCCGGGCGGCAGCACGGATATGCGCCACCTGCGCCGCGTGCTGCGCCGGCTGCACCTGATCCAGATGGATTCGGTGAATGTGTTGCAGCGCGCCCACTTCATGCCGCTCTACAGCCGCCTGGGGCCCTATCCGGTCGAGCTGCTGGAGCGGGCCGCCTACCGCAAGCCCCGCGAGCTGTTCGAGTTCTGGGGCCACGAGGCCTCGCTGATCACCACCGACCTGCAGCCGCTGTTCCGCTGGCGGATGGCCCGGGCGGCCGATTTCGCCTGGGGCAACATGCGACGGTTGGCGGCCGAGCAGCCCGAGCTGGTCGCCTGGGTGCTCGACGAGGTGCGCGGCCGGGGCCCGATCACGGCCGCCGAGATCGAGCACGACGCGCCCCGCCGCAAGGACCACTGGGGGTGGAACTGGTCGGTGGTGAAACAGGCCCTGGAGTGGCTGTTCTACACCGGTCAGGTGACCGCGGCCGAGCGGACGACGTCCTTCGCCCGCCGCTACGACCTGCCTTCTCGCGTCTTGCCCGCGGCGGTGCTGGAGGCGCCGACCCCGGCGTATCCGGATGCGATCCGGGCGCTGGTCGAGATGTCCGCCCGGGCGCTGGGGGTGGCGGCCGAGCCGGAGATCCGGGACTACTTCCGGCTGCCGGTCGACGGCTTCAAGCAGGCGATCTCGGAGCTCGTCGAGGACAAGGTGCTCATTCCGGTCAGCGTGCGGGGCTGGCGTGCCCCGGCCTACCTGCACAGCGCGGCCAAGGTCCCGCGCTGGGTGAAGGCGTCGACCCTGGTGAGCCCCTTCGACCCGTTGATCTGGGAGCGCGGCCGCACCGAGCGACTGTTCGATTTGTCCTATCGTATCGAGATATATGTGCCCGCGCCGCAGCGGCTCTACGGCTACTACGTCCTGCCGTTCCTGCTCGGTGATCGGTTTGCGGCCCGGGTCGATCTGAAGGCCGACCGGAAGGCCGGCGTGTTGCAGATCCCGGCCGCGTGGCTGGAGCCGGCCGCGGATCAGGAGGAGACCGCTGTCCACCTGGCGGCCGAGCTGCACCGGCTGGCCGGTTGGCTCGGGCTGGAGACGATCGCGGCTCCGATCAAGGGCGACTTCGCGGGCCCGCTGGGTGCTGCCCTCGCCGGTGTACCGTGACGCTCATGACCCTGGCAGATGAGCCCATGCAGGGTCCGGCCCTGCCTCCGGAGTGGGCGGCGCCCCGGCCCGACGTGGTCACCCGGTTCGTCCAGCGCGCCTGGACCAGGTCGCCGGTCTGGGCCGCGCCGGTCGCGATGCTGGTCTGCATGTCCGGCTCGATCGGTTACACGCTGGCCACCCACCCGACCGAGGCGGGCGCCGGCGACGCCCCGACCTGCCTGCTGAAATACACCACCGGCTTCGTCTGCCCGGGCTGCGGCGGCACCCGCGCCGCGTGGTATCTGCTGCACGGCAACATCCCGGCCGCCGCCCGGCACCACGCGATCTTCACATTCGCGGTGCCGTTCCTGCTGTACATGTACGTCGCCTGGGCCGGGAAGCGGCTCTTCAACTGGAAGCTGCCGCAGCTCACCGTCGGTCCGCGTACGATGATCGCATTCGTGGCGGTCTGGGGCGTCTGGAGCGTGCTGCGTAACCTGCCCTGGGCCCCGTTCACCGCTTTCTACGTCTGACCGGCCCGTCCGATAGGTTGTGGGTATGACGCACGACCCGCGACCCTTCGGACGGCTGCTGACCGCCATGGTCACCCCGTTCGCCCCGGACGGCTCCCTCGACGTCGAGGGCGCGGCGAAACTGGCCACCTACCTGGTCGACGAGCAGCGCAACGACGCGCTCGTGATCAGCGGCACCACCGGCGAGTCCCCGACCACCACCGACGCGGAGAAGGAGACGCTGCTCCGCGCGGTGATCGAGGCGGTCGGCGACCGGGCCCGGGTGGTGGCCGGGGTCGGCACCAACAACACGGCGCACACCGTCGAGCTGGCGCATGCCGCGCAGAAGGCGGGCGCGCACGGCCTGCTCGTGGTGACGCCGTATTACAACAAACCGCCGCAGGCCGGCGTGGCCAAGCATTTCCGGACCGTGGCCGAGGCGACCGACCTGCCGATCATCGTCTACGACATCCCGCACCGGGCCGGCACGGCGATCGCCACCGAGACCATGTGCCGGATCGCCGAGCACGAGCGGATCGTCGCGGTCAAGGACGCCAAGGGCGACCTCGTCGCCTCCTCCTGGGTCACCAGCCGCACCGATCTCGCCTACTACTCCGGTGACGACGCGGCGACCCTGCCGCTGCTGTCGATCGGCGGGGTCGGGCTGGTCGGCACGTCCACCCATTTCACCGGGCCGATCGCCAAAGACATGATCGAGGCGTACGAGCGCGGCGACGTCGCCGCCGCCCTGACCCTGCACCGGCAGGCGTTGCCGCTGTTCACCGGCATCTTCCGGGCGCCCGGCACCATGCTGGTGAAGGCCGGCCTGCGTGCCCGCGGCCTGCCCGCCGGCCCGGTGCGGTCCCCGCTGGTCGACGCCGGCGACGAAGAACTGAACCAGTTGCGCGAGGACGCGGCGAAAGCCGGCATCGTCCTCTGATCGAGAAAGACGCGAATGAGTCAAGCCCATATGGAGCTGGATCCACCACCGCCGCTGCCGGAAGGCGCCCTGCGCGTCATCCCGCTCGGCGGCCTCGGGGCCATCGGCCGCAACATGACCGTGCTCGAGTTCGACGGCAAGCTGCTGATCATCGACTGCGGGGTGCTCTTCCCCGACGTCGAGCAGCCCGGCGTCGATCTCATCCTGCCCGACTTCACCCCGATCCTCGGCCGGCTGGATGACGTCCAGGCGATCGTGCTCACCCACGGCCACGAGGACCACATCGGCGCCGTGCCGTACCTGCTGGCGCACAAGGCGGACATCCCGCTGGTCGGCTCGGAGTTCACGCTGGCGCTGGTCGAGGCCAAGCTGGCCGAGCGGCGCCTCGACCCGTACACGCTGACCGTGCGCGAGGGGCAGACCGAGCGGCTCGGGCCGTTCGAGTGCGAGTTCTTCGCGGTCAACCACTCCATCCCGGACGCGCTGGCGGTGGCCGTGCGGACGCCGGCCGGCCTGGTGCTGCACACCGGCGACTTCAAGATGGACCAGGTGCCGCTGGACGGCCGGATCACCGACCTGGCCGGCTTCGCCCGGCTCGGCGCCGAGGGCGTCGACCTGCTGCTGTCCGACTCGACCAACGCCGAGGTGCCCGGCTTCGTGGCCCCCGAGCGGGACATCGGCCCGGTGCTCAGCTCGATCTTCGGCAAGGCCCGCGGCCGGATCATCGTGGCCAGCTTCGCCTCGCACGTGCACCGCGTCCAGCAGGTGATGGACGCCGCCTGGGAGTACGACCGCAAGGTCGCGCTGATCGGCCGCTCGATGGTCCGCAACATGGGCATCGCCCGCGACCTCGGCCTGCTGCACATCCCGGACGGCCTGCTGGTCAGCCTGGACGAGGCGACCAACCTGCCGGGCGACGAGATCGTCTTCATGTCCACCGGGTCGCAGGGTGAGCCGATGAGCGCGCTCGGCCGGATGGCGACCGGCGACCACCGGCACATCACCATCGAACCGGGCGACACCGTCGTGCTGGCCAGCTCGCTGGTGCCGGGCAACGAGACCTCGGTCTACCGGGTGATCAACCGGCTCTCCCGGGCCGGCGCCACGGTGGTCCACAAGGAGACCGCGAAGGTGCACGTCTCCGGCCACGCGCCGGCCGGCGAACTGTTGTTCCTGCTCAACGTGGTACGCCCGAGCAACCTCATGCCGGTGCACGGCGAGTGGCGGCACCTGCGCGCGCACGCCCAGCTCGGCATCGAGTCGGGCGTGGCGGCCGACCGGGTGGTGCTCTGCGAGGACGGCGACGTGGTCGACCTGGTCGAGGGGCACGCGCGGCACGTCGGCCGGGTGGCCAACCGCTACGTGTACGTGGACGGCCTCGCGGTCGGCGACGTCAGCGAGTCGCTGCTCACCGAGCGGCGGATCCTCGGCGACGGCGGCTTCATCTCGGCCACCGTGGTGATCGACTCGGTGACCGGCAAGGTGGTCGGCGAGCCGAACATCTCCGCGAAGGGCTTCTCCGAGGACCCGCAGGCGTTCAGCCCGGTCATCCCGTTGCTCACCGCCGCGCTGCACAGGTCGGCCGAGGACGGCATCACCGACACCCACCAGTTGCAGCAGGTCGTGCGGCGTACGGTGGGCCGCTGGGTGAACGACGCGTATCGACGCCGGCCGATGATTGTGCCGACCGTCGTCGAGGTCTGAACCTTCCGTCCGCTTCGTCCGTACCTCTTGTCACGGTGCCGCCCCCACGGCACCCCGTGGCGAGGGGAGTTCCTCAGATGCAGCGCAGACGGATCGCCGTGGCGGCGGCGGTCGTGGCGGCCGCCGGGGCAGCGGTGGCGTTCACCCTGCCCTCGATGGCCGGCACGACGCCGTCGTCCACCAAGCCGGCGTCCACCAGGTCCGGCGTGGCTCCGCAGATTCTCGCGGCCATGCAGCGCGACCTCGGGCTGGACGGCGATCAGGCGACGGCCCGGCTCAAGCGCGCGAAATGGGCCAGCGGGGTCTCGGCCACGCTTGCGGCGAAGACCGGTTCGGACTTCGGCGGCGCGTGGCTGGCGACCGACGGCACCACCCTGAAGGTCGCGGTGACCAACGCGGGCGCGGCCGACGCCGTACGCGCGGCCGGCGCGGTGCCGGTCATGGTCAAGCGGAGCGAGCAGACGCTCGACGCGGCGAAGGAGAAGCTCGACGCGGTACGCGCCGACGCTGCCGGGGTGTCCGGCTGGTACGTCGACGTCAAGACCAACAAGCTGGTCGTGGTGGCCAAGCCAGGCCGGACCGCGGCGGCGAAGAGCCTGGCCGCGGAGGCCGGCGTCAAGACCGACGCGGTGAGCGTGCTGACCAGCCCGGCCACGCCGAAGCCGCTCGCCGGGACCGACCTGCACGGCGCGGACCCGTACTTCATCTCGCTGGCCGAGGGCACCGCGCGCTGCTCGATCGGCTTCGCGGTGCAGGGCGGCTTCGTGACCGCCGGGCACTGCGGCAGCGCCGGCGACCAGACCTTCGACCAGAACCAGGTCGCGATGGGCTCGGTCAAGGCGTCGATCTTCCCGGGCGACAACGACGAGGGCTTCGTGCAGGTGACCAACGGCGACTCGCTGCAGCCGTTCGTCAACGACTTCAAGGGCAACCTGCTGCCGGTGGCCGGCAGCACCGAGGCCCCGGTGGGCGCGGCCGTCTGCCGCTCCGGCTCCACCAGCGGCACGCACTGCGGCACCATCGAGGCGAAGAACCAGACGGTGGTCTACCCGGAGGGCGCGGTCACCGGCCTGACCCGGACCAACGCGTGCGCCGAGTCCGGCGACTCGGGCGGCCCGTGGCTCGCCGGCGACCAGGCCCAGGGCGTCACCTCCGGCGGCTCGGGCGACTGCACGACCGGCGGCGAGACGTTCTTCCAGCCGGTCAACGAGATCCTGGCGATCAACAACCTGACGCTGCTGACGACCGGTGGCGACGCCTCTACTCCGCCGAGTTCCGCGCCGACCGAGGAGCCCAGCACCGCGCCGACCGACGCCGCCGACGCCTGCGCGAACCTCCCGGTGCAGGCCCAGGGCTCGCTCAACCGGGCCGGGCAGGCGCAGGCCATCCCGGGCAACGGCGCCTTCCGGGCCAACGCCGGCCGGCAGGTCGCCTGCCTTGACGCCCCCGCCGGCGCCGACTTCGACCTGTTCCTGCAGCGGCACACCGCCACCGGGTTCCGCACGGTGGCCAAGGCCACCGGGACCGGCGACAAGACGCTGAGCGCGAACCTGCGCTCGGGCGTCTACCGGTACGTGGTCGTGGCCTCGGCCGGCAGCGGCGCGTACACCCTGGGGTTCGCCGCCCCGTGACCGCGGCCGGGGCGGGGCGCGGATGGGCGTCCCGCCTTACCGTGGAGTTGTGTTCTTCGAAGCCGTCGCGTACGTCGCCGTGGGCCTGCACTTCGCTTTCCTGGCCCTGGGACTGCTCGGCGGCTTCGCCGCGTGGCGCTGGCCGTGGCTGATCTGGTTCCAGGTCGCCGCGGCCGCGTGGCTCGTGCTGGTCGTGGCGGCGAGCCTGCCCTGCCCGCTCACCTGGGCGGAGGACCGGGCCCGCGCGCACGCCGGCCTGCCCGCGCACGAGGGCGGCTTCCTCGCCAACCACGTCGCCGGGGTCTTCTACCCCCACGGGCAGGAGCGGACCGCCCAGATCGTGGCCGCCGTGGTGGTGCTCAGTTCGTGGGCCGGCTTTGCTTCAGTTCGGCGACGGCGTCGGCAAGCTGGCAACCCGTCGCGATCCCGCAGACGATCACCTGATCGAGTTGCTCGGCCGTGACGCCCTTCTCCCAGTCGGCGATCACCTCGCCGACCACGTTGACCGTGCCGTCGTCCTGCACGTGCACGTACGCCTTGGGCCAGAGCCGGTCGTGGTTCCAGGCGTTGCAGAACTCGTAGAGCCGCACCACGTCCTCCATCCCGAAGACGTGCTGCACCATGGCGCGCACCTGGAGCATCTCGTTGTTCTCGCCGATCTGGAAGAAGTAGACGAGGTTCCCCTGGAAGTTGCCGAGAACATCACCGTCCTCGTCGACCATGTAGGCGTAGTCACGCGCGTCGAGCACCGACTTGATCAGTTCATGGGTAAGAGCCTGCACTTGATCGAGGGTAACGCCGCGGTGCGCCTGCGCGGTCCGGGTGTCCATCGACGCTACGGTGTATTCCATGGCGGGCCGAACTCCGCCGGCGAAGGCGAGCCGGGGCCGTGCCACGTCGACGCGTGGCGCCGCGACGCCGCGTGCCCGGAAGGCGGCACCGCGCAAGGCCGCGGCCCGGCGCGCGCCCGCCCGTCCGGTCCGAAGAGCCCGTCCCTCGGTGGGCGCCGTCGTCGCCGGTGGCGTCGGGCGGGGCATCGGCGCGCTCTGGATGGGTGTCGCGCACGGCGTCGGCTGGGTCGCCCGCGGCGTCGGCAAGCAGGCCGCCACCGCCAAGGAGATCGACCCCGAGCATCGCCGCGACGGCGCCGGCCTGCTCATGCTGGGCCTGGCCATCCTGATCGGGGTCGCGGTCTGGGCGGGCAGCGCCGGCCCGGTCGGCAAGTGGCTGGCCGACGCGATCCGGCTGTTCTTCGGCGGGCTGGCCGTGTTCCTCCCGCTGCTGCTGCTCTACGGCGCGATCCGGCTGATGCGCCGCCCGGGCGACCCCGAGCACCGCGGCCGCAGCCTGGTCGGCTGGAGCGCGATCATCCTGTCCACCGCGGCGCTGCTGCACATCGCCCAGAAACCGGCCGACGACCTGGCCGTGGACAAGGCGGGCGGCCTGCTCGGCTACGGCGTGGGCGGGGTGCTGGAGAGTTCGGTGACCGCCTGGGTCGCCGTACCGCTGCTGGTGTTGCTGTTCGTCTTCGGCCTGCTGGTGATCACCGCGACGCCGATCAACCGGATCCCCGAGCGGGTGATGCTGCTGGTCGACGTCATGCTCGGGCGCTCGACCGAGCGCGCGCCGCTGCCCGACATCGATCTCGACCTGGAAGACCTCGACGAGGACGGCGAGGACGGCGAGCCGCTCCAGCCCCGGCGCCCGGCGAGGCGCCGGCAGGGCTCCCTGGCCGACATCGGGCTGGCGCCCGACGAACCCGAAATTTCCGACAACGACGACATTGAGCATGACGTCGTCCCGATCCCGAAAATTCCGAAAAGTCGGAAAAAGGCCGCGCCGGACCACTCGCCGCTGCCGACCCGCGCCGAGCAGTTGGAGATCACGGCGCTGGAAGGGGACTACCACCTTCCGCCCCCGAGCCTGCTGGCCGAGGGTACCCCGGCGAAGGCCCGCAGCCGCGCCAACGACGAGGTGATGGCCGCGCTGGCCACGGTCTTCGACCAGTTCAACGTCGACGCCGTGGTCACCGGCTTCACCCGCGGCCCGACGGTCACCCGCTACGAGGTCGAGGTCGGCCCGGGCGTCAAGGTCGAGCGGATCACCCAGCTCTCCCGCAACATCGCGTACGCGGTGAAGTCCGCCGACGTGCGCATCCTCAGCCCGATCCCGGGCAAGAGCGCGGTCGGCGTGGAGATCCCGAACACCGACCCGGAGAACGTCTCGCTCGGCGACGTGCTGCGCTCCCGGGCCGCGACCAGCGACCATCACCCGATGGTGGTCGCCCTCGGGAAGGACATCGAGGGCGGCTTCGTGGTGGCCAACCTGGCCAAGATGCCGCACATCCTGATCGCCGGCGCGACCGGTGCGGGCAAGAGCTCGTGTCTCAACTCGCTGCTGGTGTCGCTGCTGACCCGGGCCACGCCGGACGAGGTGCGGCTGCTGCTGGTCGACCCGAAACGGGTGGAGATGACCGCGTACGAGGGGATCCCGCACCTCGTCACGCCGATCGTCACGAACCCGAAGAAGGCCGCCGACGCGCTGGAGTGGGTCGTCGGCGAGATGGACATGCGCTACGACGACCTCGCGGCCAACGGCGTACGCCACATCGACGACTTCAACCGCAAGGTGCGCAACGGCGAGATCACCGCGCCGCCCGGCAGCGAGCGGGAGATGAAGCCGTACCCGTACCTGCTGGTGATCGTCGACGAGCTCGCCGACCTGATGATGGTCGCCCCGCGCGACGTCGAGGACTCGGTCGTCCGGATCACCCAGCTGGCCCGGGCGGCCGGCATCCACCTCGTGCTGGCCACCCAGCGCCCGTCGGTCGACGTGGTGACCGGCCTGATCAAGGCCAACGTCCCGTCCCGGCTCGCGTTCGCGACGAGCTCGCTCGCGGACAGCCGGGTCATCCTCGACCAGCCGGGCGCCGAGAAGCTGCTCGGCCGCGGCGACGGCCTCTTCCTGCCGATGGGCGCCTCCAAGCCGACCCGCATCCAGGGTGCGTGGGTCGACGAGAAGGAGATCGCGGCGGTCGTCAAGTTCTGCCGCGACCAGCGCGAGCCGGAGTTCCGCGAGGGCGTCACCGACGCGCCGCCGAGCAAGAAGAAGCAGATCGACGAGGAGATCGGCGACGACCTCGACCTGCTGCTGCAGGCGATCGAGCTGGTGGTGACCAGTCAGTTCGGCTCGACCTCGATGCTGCAGCGCAAGCTGCGGGTCGGTTTCGCGAAGGCCGGCCGCCTGATGGACCTGATGGAGCAGCGCGACATCGTCGGGCCCTCGGAGGGCAGCAAGGCGCGCGACGTGCTGGTCAAGCCCGACGGGCTGGAAGAGGCGCTAGCCGCTCTCCGCCTGGACGACTGATCTCGTCCTCGAGCTCCTCGGGAGTGTCCGGGATCTCCGTGCTTTCAAGGTGCTGGGTTGATTCAAGATCAAGAGCATCCTTGAGTACGTGGTGAAGCACCGTCACCAGGGCGGCGAGCATGAGCGTCGCCGGGACGGTCAGCGGCAGCATCTGCGGCGTGCGGCCGCCGAACAGGAAGGGCTCCAGGCTGATCAGCGACGCCGCCTGCACCAGGAGCGGGACCGGCCACAGCCGTGGCTTGTGGATCGCCAGCAGCACCGTGGTGACGTCGGCCAGGAAGAAGTAGCGCTCGTGCATGCCCGGCAGCAGGAACGGCATCGCGATCGCGAACAGCGCCGCGTAGGTGACCAGCCGGTCCCGAGTGATCTGGACATTCCGGATTATCAGGACGTAGAGGATGCCGAGGATCAGGGCGGCCGTGAAGATGTAGCCGAGCACCCGGACCGTCTCGGCGCGGCGGCCCGCCTCGATGAAGGCGTACACGCTGGGCGCCCGCAGGGTCAGCCCCTCGACGTGCACCGCCTGCCGGCCCATGTCGTAGACGGTGAGCAGGTCCATCGGGGACCGGCCGGCCAGCAGGGCGGGGACGTCCAGCACCGCGAAGACGGCGGGGACCGTCAGTAACGTACGCCAGGGAAGTCGCCCACCCAGCGCGAGCAGCAGCAGGAGCGGGAAGATGAAGATCCCCTGTGGCTTGATCGCCAGGGACACCGCGCACAGCGTGACCGCCACCCAGGGCCGCTCGCGCATCAGGAAGTAGACCCCGCCCAGCGCGAAGCTCGCCCACATGGCGTCCATCTGGCCGTACCAGGAGGCGTTGATCACGACAGTGGGCAGCAGCAGCATCGCCAGCCCGGCCGCGGCCGGCGCCCGACGTCCCTCGAACCGCAAACCCACAATCTGGTACGTGAAATATGCTAGTAACACATCGAACAGCACGAAGATCGCTTTGATCTTGACGAGCAGCGACCCGGGCAGGTAGATGACGGCGGCCAGCAGGTACAGGAACGGCGCGTTGTAGTTGCCGATCTGCTGGCCGATCCCGCGCCAGCCGCCGGCCGCGCGCATCTGGTCGACCCACTGCATGAAGATCGTGGTGTCGTTCGTCTTGATGAACCAGCCGGCCCGGCGGGCCAGGACGGCGAGCGAGGCCAGCGCGGCGAGCAGCACCCACTCCGCGTACGGCGGCGGTTTTCTGACGTTCGGCATGATGCTGAGTATTACGAGCGGAAGGGCGCGTCCGATCAATTCCGGCGTTCCCGGCCGTGCGGGGGAACGGCGGCGCGCGGTCGCCCGGTAACCTTTGGCAAGTGTCAGTGACTCCTTCGCCGCGTCGTGTTGCTCTGCTCACCCTGGGCTGCGCCCGTAACGAGGTCGACTCGGAGGAGCTCGCCGCCCGCCTCGACGCCGGCGGCTGGCAGGTGAGCACCGACGCCACCGGGGCCGATGTGGTGCTCGTCAACACCTGCGGCTTCGTGGAGAAGGCGAAACAGGACTCGATCGAGACGCTGCTCGCCGCCGCGGACACCGGCGCCAAGGTGGTCGCGGCCGGCTGCATGGCCGAGCGGTACGGCAAGGAGCTGGCCGAGAGCCTCCCCGAGGCGCAGGCCGTGCTCGGCTTCGACGACTACGCCGACATCGCCGCCCGGCTCGACGGGGTGCTGGCCGGCGAGCGGTTCGACGCGCACACCCCGCGCGACCGCCGCGAGCTGCTGCCGATCACTCCCGTACAGCGCCAGGCGGCCCGGGTGGTGATCCCCGGGCACGCGACCGTGGACGAGCACACCCCCGCCCACCTGCGGAGCGTTCTGCGCCGCCGGCTCGACTCCGGCCCGGTCGCCTCGCTGAAGCTGGCCAGCGGCTGCGACCGGCGCTGCTCGTTCTGCGCGATCCCGGCGTTCCGCGGCGCGTTCGTCTCCCGCGACCCCCAGGAGCTGCTGGCCGAGGCCGAGTGGCTGGCCGGGACGGGCGTGCGCGAGCTGGTGCTGGTCAGCGAGAACAGCACCTCGTACGGCAAGGACCTGGGCGACCCGCGCGCGCTGGAGAAACTGCTGCCCCAGCTGGCCGCGGTCGCCGGCATCGTCCGGGTGCGGGCCAGCTACCTGCAGCCCGCCGAGACCCGGCCCGGCCTGGTCGAGGTGATCGCCACCACCCCGGGCGTGGCCGCCTACTACGATCTCAGCTTCCAGCACTCCAGCGAGCCGGTGCTGCGCCGGATGCGCCGCTTCGGCTCGACCGAGCGCTTCCTGGAGCTGCTCGACGCGGCCCGCGCGCTGGCCCCGGCGGCCGGCGCCCGCAGCAACTTCATCGTCGGCTTCCCCGGCGAAACCCGGCAGGATGTCGACGAGCTGGTCCGCTTCCTCACCGACGCCCGGCTGGATGCGATCGGCGTCTTCGACTACAGCGACGAGGACGGCACCGAGGCGGCCGGCCTGCCCGGCAAGGTCCGCGAGGAGACGATCAAACGCCGCTACGACCGCCTGGTGTCGCTGGCCGACGAGCTGTGCGCCCAGCGGGCCGAGGAACGGCTCGGCTCGCTGGTCGAGGTGCTGGTCGACACGGTCGCCGGCGGCGAGGTCGAGGGCCGCGCCGAGCACCAGGCCCCCGAGGTCGACGGCTCCACTACGCTCGTCTCGGGGGACACCGGCGTAGACCTTGAAAAGTTGGTGCCCGGCGATCTCGTCCGGGCCCGGGTGACCGCCACGGAAGGCGTCGACCTGATCGCCGTGCCGGTCGAGATGATCGACGCGGTAGCTACGCGTGGCTGACGAGCCGGTCCCCGCGACGGCAGCCAAGGTCGTTTCGCCCTACAACCCGGCGAACGTCCTGACCGTGCTGCGGATCGTGCTGGTCCCGGTGTTCGTGGTGATCGTGATCGCCTCGGGTCTGACCGGCAGTGGCGCCCGGATAGCCGCCTGCCTCGTGTTCTGCCTGGCCTCGGCGACCGACTTCGTGGACGGCTGGATCGCCCGGAAGTGGTCGCTGGTCACCTCGTTCGGCAAGGTCGCCGACCCGATCGCGGACAAGGCGCTGACCGGCACGGCGCTGATCCTGCTGTCCGCGTACGACCGGCTGCCGTGGTGGGTGACGATCGCCATCCTGGTCCGCGAGTGGGGTGTGACGGCGCTGCGCTTCTGGGTCATCCGGTACGGCATCATCCCGGCCAGCCGCGGCGGCAAGCTCAAGACCGTGCTGCAGATCGCCGCGATCGCCTGGTACCTGTGGCCGATGCCGCACCCGCTCGACCTGGTCGGCCCGTGGCTGATGGGCGCCGCCCTGATCGTGACCGTGGTCACCGGCGGCGACTATCTGCTCCAAGCGCTCCGTCTGCGCCGCGATCATCAAGCCAAGCAATAGGATCGAGTCGTGGATCTCACCGAGACGGGCCGCGTGGCTGCCGACGCGGTCCATCGCCTGGTGGACCGGGGCGAGACGGTGGCCACCGCCGAGTCGCTGACCGGCGGGCTGGTGGCGGCCACGATCGTGGAGATCCCCGGGGTGAGCGCGGTCTTCCGGGGCGGCCTGGTCGTCTACGCGACAGATCTGAAGGCGCAGCTGGCCGACGTCCCCGAGGAACTGCTCGCCGAGCGCGGGCCGGTCGATCCGGACGTCGCGGCGGCGCTGGCGGCCGGCGCCCGGCAGCGCTGCGGCGCCGACTGGGGCCTGGCCACCACCGGGGTGGCCGGTCCGGATGCGCAGGACGGCAAGCCGGTCGGGCTGGTCTACGTCGCCGTCCGGGGGCCGGGCCACTCGGCCGTCCGTGAGCTGCGGCTCGAGGGAAATCGGGACGCCGTCCGCACCGAAAGTGTGACGCGCGTACTACAGCTGCTGTCGGAAACCCTGCGGGAGGCGTCGAAACCCGCCTGAGCTGGGGAATGTTCCAGTGATCTCGGTTGTTGGACCGAGGTCCCGCCCGGGGGGTCCCCCGGAATTCGGCGGGGCGGGATGTCGGCGTCGCCGGCAACGGGTACGGTTGCGGGAAGCCTCCGGCGCGTGCCGGCGGCCCGCCGCAGGAGGAGGTGCCATGGTCCTGCTACGCCGGGTGATCGGCGACGCACTTCGGGCGCGCCGGCAGGGACAGCACCGCACGCTGCGCGAGGTGTCCACCGCCGCGAATGTCAGCCTGGGGTATCTGTCCGAGATCGAGCGCGGCCAGAAGGAAGCGTCGAGCGAGCTTCTCGCCGCGATCTGTGATGCGCTGGGCGCGCGCCTGTCCGAGGTGCTCGGCGAGGTCAGCGATACGCTGCTGCTCGCCGAGGAGATGGAGGGCGTGCTTCTTCCGGTCGAGGGAAAGGCCGAGGGGAAGCCGGTCGCCCGCGAGGGGGAGGTTTCCGTCTCGGTGCGCCAGGATTCGCCGCTCAAGGCGACTCTGCGGGCCACCCGGAAACCCCAGCGCGAAGTGGTGTATGCCGCCTAGATCGTCGCAGTCTCACCAGGGCCGGGCCGCTGTGAAGCGGTCCGGCCCTGCGCGTCTTCGGTGTCCGCTCCGGGGATCGACCCTGACCCGGACAGCGGCGTAGCCTCGAACCGTTGGGGGAGACCCTGAGATCCCCCGGAGGCCACGTGACGCCGGTGGCGGTGAGCTGTCACGATGGTGGTCACGCCATCGCTTCGTCGGTGGCGCCGAAGACTGAGCGACATTGAGGGGATACCGCGAGATGGCGAACCCGTTCGTCAAGGGCTGGCGTTACATGATGGCGCTCTTCGGTGCGAAGATCGACGAGTACGCCGACCCGAAGGTGCAGATCCAGCAGGCCATCGAGGACGCGCAGCGGCAGCACCAGGCGCTCGTGCAGCAGGCCGCGGCGGTGATCGGCAACCAGCGCCAGCTGGAGATGAAGCTGTCCCGCCAGATGTCCGAGGTCGAGAAACTGCAGGGCATGGCCCGTCAGGCTCTGGTATTGGCCGACAAGGCGCGCGCCGACGGCAACGAGTCCGAGGCCCAGAAATACGAGTCGACCGCGACGACGCTCGCCACCCAGCTGGTCTCCGGCGAGCAGTCGATGGAAGACCTGAAGACGCTGCACGACCAGGCGCTCGCCGCGGCCGGCCAGGCCCGCAAGGCGGTGGAGAACAACGCGATGGTGCTGCAGCAGCGCATCGCCGAGCGCTCCCGCCTGCTCAGCCAGCTCGAGCAGGCCAAGATGCAGGAGACGGTGGCCAAGTCGCTCGAGTCGATGTCGTCGCTCGCCGCGCCCGGCAACACGCCGTCGCTCGACGAGGTCCGCGACAAGATCGAGCAGCGGTACGCGAACGCGATGGGCCGGGCCGAGCTCGCGTCCAACTCGGTCGAGGGCCGCATGCTCGAGGTGCAGAAATCGAGCCTCGACCTGGCCGGCCAGTCCCGGCTCGAGCAGATCCGGGCGAGCATGGCCGGGGAGAAGCTCGGCGCCGCGCCCAGCCAGCCCGCGGTCGAGTCGGCCCCGGCGGCCGACCCGGCGAGCGTGGCCCGGCTCGACGAGATCCGCGCCAGCATGAACCAGAAGCGGGGCGACACCACCGCGGCCGGCTGAGCGGCCCGAAGTCAGCGGGGAGGACGAGCGGTGGACGAGCGGACCAGATATTTCCGGCGGCTCCGGAAGCTGCGCAATTCGGCGCGGCGGTGGAGCGTGCTGGGCGGTGGCCTGGTGGCGGCCACCGCGGTCCTCACTCCGTATTCGGGGATAGGCATCGCCGACGCGATCTGGGCCGGCGCGGCCGGCTCCTCGGTCGCGCTCGCCTGGTGGCGGTGGAGCGACCATCGTGCGCTCGCCGCCCTCCCGCCGCCGCCCCCGCCCGACCCGGCGCTGACCGGCCAGCGGCTGACCGCCGCGATCGAGCGGTTCCCGGCCGGCCGTACGGTGCTGAACGAGGTGCGCCGGCAGAAAAACCGGTACGCCCTGCGCGGCTCGGCGATCACCCAGGCGTGGGATCGGCTGGATCGTGCCTCGGCCACCCTGACCGGCTTGGCCGGCCGGCTGACCGGGCCCGGCGAGGCGGCGCTGCTCGAGGCGGCCGTGTCCGAGCAGTGGCTGCGGGATCTCGGGCAGCGGGTGGCGAGCGTCGAGCGGGCCATCCCGCTGAGCCCGGCCGGCGGCCCGCGCGCCGCCCTCGAGGAGTCGCATGCGGCCCTCGCCGAGCAGTTCACCGCGGGCGTCACGGCGTTCGAGCAGCTGGTGGCCGCGGCCGCCAGTTATGTCGCCGAGGACGGCCACCCGGTCACCGACGGCCCGCACCCGGCGCTGTCCAGCCTGATCGACGCCACCGACCGGCTGCGCGGCCTGGCCGAGGGGCTCGCCGAACTCAAGCGCCCGACGGCCACGCAGTTGTAGCTACTCGGCCTGGCACCGCGGGCACCAGTATGTGACGCGTTCATCCTGATCGGCCTTCTTGATGGCGGTGCCGCACCGCCGGCACGGGAGAGCGCGTCGTCCGTACACATAGGTCGTTTCGCCGCGGCGTAACGAGCCGGTGGTGGACTGCGTCCAGCGGCCCTTGTTCGAGGCCACCAGTTTCTGCGCGAGCGTCACCACGCCGGGCAGGTCGGGCACCTCGGCGACCGGTGTCCACGGCCACAGTCCACGTAGGAACATCGTCTCGGCCTTGTAGAGGTTGCCCACCCCGGCGAGGTTGCGCTGGTCGAGCAGCGCCTCGGCGATGGTCGCCGCCGGCTTGGCCGCGATCCGCCGCGCCGCCTCGGCCGGGTCCCAGTCCGGGCCGAGCAGGTCCGGGCCGAGGTGCCCGACCAGCGACTCCTCGTCGGCCGTGGGCACCTGCGTGACGTCGTGCAGGTGGTAGCCGACCAGCACCGACCGCGCGGTCCGCAGCACCACCCGGATCAGGTGCGCCGGCCGGCCGGACCAGCGTTCGCCCGGCGCGTACGCCCGCCACGCGCCGTCCATCCGCAGGTGCGAGTGCAGGGTGAGCGGCTTCTCGCCCGCCCGGGTGAGCCGCAGCAGCAGGTGCTTGCCGCGGCTGGCCGACTCGGCGACGGTCCAGCCGGCCAGGTCGGCGGTGGCCAGCCGCGGCACTCGGAAGTCGCTGCCGGTCAGGACGTCGCCGACCAGGGCACGCTCGAGCACCCGGGCCGTGTTCCACACGGTGTCACCCTCGGGCATGGCTCCATCATCTCGCGCTATCGGCGCTCGGCGATCCGGACGGTGTCGCCGGGGCGGACCGAGAGGACGACCACGGCCCGGCCGTTGTTCACCGCGATCGCGACGAAGCCGGCCGAGTCCTCGTACACCAGCAGCTCGCCGCGCTCGACGTCGGCGAACGTGGTGCCCCGTCGGGCCCGCACCGAGCCGTTGACGAGCAGCTCGTGGCCCAGCCCGGCCAGCACGTCGCCGGTGGCCGCGAGCTGCACGTTGCCGAAGCGGTCGACGGTGCCGACCTCGGACTCGATCCAGCCGTCGCCGATCGTGACCAGCGGGTCGGGCAGCCGGATCAGGTCGGCCGGGTCGATCGCCGGGCCGGCGTCGACCGGGCTGGCGCCGAGCGAGAGATGCGCGCCGGCCGGGGCGAACACGTCGCGCCCGTGGAAGGTGCGGGCCACCGTGCCCAGCTGCCAGTCCTTGTTGGCCAGTTCGAAGGCGCGGTCGACGCCGCCGAGCGCGTCGGCCGCCCAGATCAGCAGCCCGTTGTCCGGACCGACCAGCAGGCCGCCCGGGGTCTCGAGGACCAGACCGCGGCGGGCCGTGCCGACGCCCGGGTCGACCACCGCGACGTGCACCGAGGGCGGCAGGTGCGGCGCGGTCTGGGCGAGCACTGCGGCGCCGCGCGTCACGTCGGCCGGGGGCACGTGGTGGGTCACGTCGATGACGCGTACGGCGGGCGCGACGCGCGCGATCGTTCCGTGGCACGCCGCGACGAAACCGTCGAACGTCCCGTAGTCGGTGGTGAGGCTGATCCATTCATATCCGGCCATGGTGGCCAACGTTACTGCCCCGGCACGCTTCGTGTGTGGCAGGTTGGACCTGTGCGTCTTGTGATCTTTACGGAGCCCCAGCAGGGGGCCACCCACGGCGACCTGACCCGGGTCGCGCGGACCGCGGAGGCGGCCGGCTTCGACGGCTTCTTCCGCTCCGACCACTACCTGGCGATGGGCGTGCCGGGCGAGCCCGGGCCGACCGACGCCTGGGTGACGCTGGGCGCGCTCGCCGTGCAGACGTCCCGCATCCGGCTCGGCACGCTGGTCACCTCGGCCACGTTCCGGCTGCCCGGGCCGCTGGCGATCGCGGTGGCCCAGGTCGACGAGATGAGCGGCGGCCGGGTCGAGCTGGGCCTGGGCGGCGGCTGGTTCGAGCGGGAGCACGCCGCGTACGGCATCCCGTTCCCGGCGGTCGGTGAGCGGTTCGACCGGCTCGAGGAGCAGCTGGAGATCGTCACCGGCCTGTGGTCGACGCCGGCCGGCGCGACCTTCGACTTCCACGGCAAGCACTACGACCTGAGTGACTCGCCGGCGCTGCCGAAGCCGGTGCAGTCACCGCGCCCGCCGGTGATCGTGGGCGGACACGGCAGGAAGCGCACGCCGTCGCTGGCGGCGCGCTTCGCCGACGAGTTCAACGTCCCGTTCGCGCCGGTCTCCGAGGTCGCGCCGACCTTCGAGCGCGTCCGCCAGGCCTGCGCGGCGATCGGTCGCGAGACGCCGCCGGTCTTCTCGGCCGCGGTCGAGACGGTGGTGGGCCGGGACGACGCCGAGGTGCGGCGCCGGGCCGCCGCCATCGGCGCCGATGCCGGCGAGCTGCGCGCCAAGGGCGCGGCGGTGGGCACGCCCGGCGAGGTGGTCGAGGTGATTCGGCGGTACGCCGAGGCCGGCGCGACCCGTCTGTTCCTCCAGACGATGGACGTCACCGACCTCGACCACATCGAGCTGATCGCCTCGACCGTCGCCGCGCAGCTCTGAAACCTCCTGCCGGCCCGGGTCAGGCTTTCAGGAACTGATCCGGGCGCAGGGCCCGGCCGACGATCCGTACGTCGCCCAGCCAGCCGTAGTAGGCCTGCTCGACGATGTCGGCGTAGTGGTAGGCGCCGACCAGCCACGGCTTGCCCGCGGTCGCCAGGCCGATCGCGGGGGTGGACGGATTGCGGACGACCGGGCAGCCGTCCACGTACATGATGGTGTGTTTTCCGTCGTTGACCACGGCGACGTGCCACCACTTGCCGAGCGGGAGCAGGTGGCTCCAGTTCGTCGACATCCGGTTCTGGTTGCGGGGGAAGACCGCCCACTGCAGCTCGGCGACGGAGGAGAGGTTGAGGCAGCCGGCGGGCTCGGACGGGTCGTCCCCGGTCTTGCCGGCGTCGCCGCCGGTGCCCATCCGGGTGAGCACCCCGCACCAGGCGTGCGCGTCGCCGAAGTCGGCCGGCAGCTTGACGAACGTCTCGATGGTGTAGCCGCGGTCGAGGGTGAGGGCGTTCAACGGCGCGCCGTCGGCCGTACGCAGGTAGGCGCCCCGCGCCGGCTTCTTGCCGCCCCGGAACCGCAGGCTGGCGTGCGCCGGCTGGTCCGGGTGGTGATCGTCGGACCAGGTCAGCGTGTCCGGGCCGCCGGACAGCTCGACCCGGGTGAGGTCGTTGCGGTTGCCGGAGAGGTCCGGGATCACGCCGCCCACCGCGCCGCCGGTCGCCTGGTCGAACCGCCAGTAGGCGAGCGTACCCGGCACCAGCACCGCCTTGGCCGGCCGCGCGGGCCGGGCCGGCGCCGCGCCGAACCGGGTGGCGAAGTCGATGTCGATGCTGAACCGGTTGGTCGGGCCGGTCAGCTGCACCTCCAGCTCGGCGAGCTCGTCGCGCTTCTCGGCGGCCATGCCGAGGAAGTACGGCGAGATCGTCTCGACGTCCACGCAGCCGCGTGCGAGGTCGAACCGGTACAGCCGGATCATCGCCCCGCCGCCGTAGTAGCGGTCCTGGTAGTTGGTGATGTGGACGTGCACGTCGTGGCCGGCGTCGTTCTTCAGCACGGTGCGTCCCGGCGGCCAGAAGTGCCCGTTGAGGGTCAGGAAGACCCGGTCGTTGCGGGCGATGAACTGGTCCCACAGCTGCCGGCCGAAGTCGGACAGGTGCGCCTCGCCGTCATCGTCGGCGAACGCGATCTCGTGGGTCGTGAGGATCACCGGCAGCGCCGGGTGCTGGTCGAGCACCGACTGCGCCCAGGCGATGCCGGCCGCGCTCGGCCGCCAGTCGAGGGCGAGCACCAGCCACTGCCGGCCGCCGGCGGTGAAGAGGTGGTAGCTGTTGTAGCCGTCCGGGCTGGCCCCGCTCGTCACCCCGCTTCTCGCCCCGCGGAAGCGCTTCGGTCCGAAGGTCTGCAGGTACGGGCTGTCGCCGCGGCTGTCGTCGGTGCCCGAGTCGATGTCGTGGTTGCCGGCCAGCACGCTGTACGCGGCCCCGGCCCGGTCGAGCCGCTCGAACGCCTTGCCGATCGAGGCGAACTCGCTGGCCAGGCCGTTCTGGGTGAGGTCGCCGAGGTGGGACAGGAAGACGATGTTCTCGTCCTCGGCGTGGTCCAGGATCCAGCGCAGCGACGCCTCCAGCGGGCGGGAGTCGCCGCGGTCCTCGTCGAACAGGTACTGGGTGTCCGGTATGACCACGAGCGTGAAGCGCGGGCTGTCGCAGTCGTTCTGGAAGGTGCCGCGAGGGTTCGCCTCGGCGGCGGCAGCCGGCAACGCGGCGGTGGCCATCGCGCCCGCGCCGAGCAGACCGGCGGCGCGCAGCAGGCCCCGCCGGCTGGCCCGCGGAGTGGTGTCGCCGTGTTCGTGCAGGTCGGCGCAGTTCGCCGACGACGACAGGGCGTGCTGGAGACAGGAATCGCCATGATCGTGCATGCGGTCACTGTGGGCACCCGACCCGACCGTGCCCATAACAGCTGGCGAACGGCGAATTACTGTTGAGCCATGGGGCTGTACGTCGCGAAGGATCGGAACCGGACGGTCGTCTCCCGGACCGGCCTCCGCGTGCCCGGCGGGCGCGGCCTCCGCGTGCCCGGCGGGCGCCGGGTGCGCCGGGCGTGGGGTTCCCTGGCCGAGGAGCGGGTGCCCGGCCACCAGGTGCGGGTCGATCCGACACTGCCGACGATTTTGGTCATCGGGCTGCCGACGATCGTGGCGGTGCTGGCCGTTCTGCGGTATTTCGGGCCGATGATGGCGCTCGTGGCCGGTTTGGTGGTTCTGTGCCTCACCGGCTTCCTGGTGCCCCGGTTCGTCCGGCGCTACCTCGTGCGGCGCCATCTCGGCCGGCGCGGGATCGTCGGGCTCGAGGGCGGCATCGAGCTCACGGCCGCGGCCGAGCGGACCGCCTTCGACCGGGCCGTGACCGTCGCCGATCGGGTGGCGAAGACCTGGCCGGCGCTCGACGGCCTGATCGACGTGCCGGAGGCGGAAAATCTGCTGGCCGAGGCGCTGTGGGAGATCGCCGGCGGCCTGGCCCGCCGCCAGGAACTGAAGGCGGTGCTGGCCCAGCTGACCCGGCCCGACTTCGCCGCGGCGCCCCCGGCCGACGCCACCGCGGCCAAGCTCCAGACCCAGATCCGCGCCACCAAGGAGGCGCTCTCGGCCGTCGAGATCGACCTGGCCGGCCGCCTGGCGAGCCTGGGACGCGCCGAGGAAGCCGGGCGCACCCTCATCCGCGAGCGCGAGATGCACGAGGCCATCCGAGCCGCCGAGCGCTCCCTGGCCACCACCTCACCCGACCCGGCCACGGCCGCCGCGCCCGCTTCCGACCCGGCCGCCGACCTGGCCGAACACACGCACCTGGTGCTCACCGCCTACCGCGAACTGACCACCACCCTCCACCCGGACGACCGCCCCTGACCGCCGCCCCGTTTGCGCCGGTGGCCGTTTACGCTCGGCGGCCGTTTGCGTGTGGCAGCCGTCCTGTGCCCGGCGGCTGTTTGGGCGCGGCGGCCGTTTGCGTGTGGCAGCCGTCCTGTGCCCGGCGGCCGTTTGCGCGTGGCAGCCGTCCTGTGCCCGGCGGCGGTTTCGGCTCGGCGGCCGTTTGCGCGTGGCAGCCGTCTTGCGCCCGGCGGCGGTTTGGGCGCGGCGGTCCTTTGCGCGTGGCAGCCGTCTTGCGCGCGGCGGCCGTTTGCGTGTGGCAGCCGTTTTGCGCTCGGCGGCCGTTTGCGCGTGGCAGCCGTCTTGCGCGCGGCGCCTCTCACCCCGCGCAGGCGCAGCGTCCGACCTGTGGCTCCTCCCGTCCCCGCAGGCGCAGCCCCCGGCCTGCGGCGCTTCTCACCCGCGCAGGCGCAGCCCCCGAGGTGTCGCGCGGAAGCCGGCCGCGGTCAGCGCGTCGCGCAGCGGGGACGCGTGCACCGCCTCGCCGTCCGCCCGCTCGACCGACATCGCGCCCAGCGCACCCGAGCGCACCGCCTCGCCCAGCCCTCGCCCGGCCGCGATCAGCGCCTCCGGATCGTCCACGAACGACAGCAGCGTGCGGCCACCCCGTTCCACATAGAGCACCAGCTCGCCGCCGACCAGCACCACCAGCGCCCCCGCCTTGCGTCCCGGCCGGTGGCCGGCACGGGTCGTCGCCTCCCCGTCCCCGCTGTCGATCACCCGCTCGGGCCAGCCCAGCGCCGCGCCGTACGGGTTCGCCGGATCGGTCGCCGCCAGCACCTGAGCCGTCCCCGCCCGCCGGGACAACTCCTCCGGATCGGCCAGCGCCCGCAACCGGTCGACCGCCCCCGGCACCGCGAACTGCGCCGCCCCCAGGCCCTCGACGAAATACCCCCGGCGGGCCGCACCGCGCTCCTCCAGCGCGCCCAGCACCGGATAGACCGCCGCGAAGCCGCCGGTCACCCCCTCGGCCATCACCGCGCCGCGGGTGACCACGCCGTGCCGCTCCAGCAGCAGGTCGGCCAGGGCGGCCGCCCGGCGGGTCGGGTCGAGGTCGCGCTCGGGCAGCCGGGACCAGCGACCCGCCATGTTCGGCGGCCCGCCGCGGGCCGGCAGCACCGCGCGCCCCGGCCGCCGGTAGCGGGTGCGGGCCGGGGCCGGTTTCGCCCGGTGCGCGCCGCTCCCGCCGAGCAGCGCGCGCAGCGGGGCGAGCGTGTCGTTGGTCAGGTGCCCGGCCCACACCAGATCCCACACCGCGGCCGACAACTCGGCGTCGTCGGTGGCGCCCAGCCGGTCGGAGAGGTTGCGGAAGAACAGCGCCTGCCCGTCCCCGAGCGCATCGAGGATCCGCTGGTGCAGCGGGGTGAGCGCGAGCTCGTCGTCAGGCGGGGGCAGCAGCAGCGGCGCGCTGTCGGCCCAGGCCAGCGTGACCCAGCCGTCGTTGCCGCTGATCGAGCCGGACCCGGCCCAGAGCACGTCGCCGCCCGCGCACAGCTCGTCGAGCATCGGCGGCGCAAAGTCGGCGACCCGGGCCGGCAGCACCAGCCTTTCCCACGCGGAGGCCGGCACCGCGATGCCCTGCAGCTGCTCGATCGAGGCGGCCACCGCGTCCACCCCGCGCGCGTTGCCGCCGATCTGGTGCCAGCGAGGCAGGAACGCGGCCAGCACCCGCGGCGGCACCGGCTCGATCTCGCGGCGCAGCGCGGCCAGCGACCGGCGCCGCAGCATCCGCAGCACCTCGGCGTCGCACCACTCGCTGCCGGCGCCGCCCGGGGTGAACTCGCCGCTCGCGACCCGGCCGGTGGCGCTGAGCCGCTTGAGCGCCTGCTCCACCACGAAGACGCCGAGCCCGAACCGGGCGGCGCAGGTCGCCGCCGGGAACGGCCCGTGCGTGCGGGCATACCGTGCGACCAGGTCGCCGAGCGGGTCGGCCACCGGCGACAGATACGCCTCCGGCAGCCCGACCGGCAGCGCCACGCCGAGCGCGTCCCGATAGCGGCCGGCGTCGTCGATGCCGATCCAGCGCTCCTCGCCGGCCACCCGCACCCGGATCGCCCGGCGCGCCGCCTCGAGCTCCAGCACCCAGGCCTCGTCCACGCCGCGGGCCGCGAGCTCGGTCGGCGACAGGTCGCCGAGCAGGCGCAGCAGCTCGGCCGTGTCCTCGGCGTCGCGGGGCTGGCGGCGACTGGTCAGCCACTGCAGTTGCGCCTCGGTCTCGGCCACCACCGCCGGGTCGAGCAGCTCGCGCAGGTCCACCCGGCCGAGCAGCTCGCCGAGCAGCGTCGAGTCGAGCGCGAGCGCGGCGGCGCGCCGCTCGGCGAGGGGCGCGTCCCCCTCGTACAGGAAAGCTCCGACATAGCCGAACAGCAGCGAGCGGGCGAACGGCGACGGCCGCGGCGTCTCCACCTCGACCAGCCGCACCTTGCGGCCGGACACCTCGCGCATCAACCCGACCAGGCCGGGCACGTCGAAGACATCTTGCAGGCACTCGCGGGCCGCCTCCAGCGTGACCGGGAAGTCGGCGAACTCGCGGGCCACGTCGAGCAGCTGGGCGGCGCGCTGCCGCTGCTGCCAGAGCGGCTGGCGACGACGCGGGTCACGGCGGGGCAGCAGCAGCGAGCGGGCCGCGCATTCGCGGAACCGGGACGCGAACAGCGCCGACGTGCCGACCGACTCCTCCACCAGCTGGGCGATCTCCTCGGGGTCGAACGCCACCAGCTCGGCGCCCGGCGGCTCCTCGGCGGTGTCCGGCAAGCGCACCACGATGCCGTCGTCGGAGGGCATGACCTGGCCGTCCACGCCGTACCGCTCGGACAGCCGGCGGGCGATCGCGAGCGACCAGGGCGCGTTGACCCGGGCGCCGAGCACACAGTGTACGGTCATCCGCCAGTCGCCCAGCTCGTCGCGGAAGCGCTCGACCACGACCGTACGGTCGTCGGGCAGGTGCCGGGTCGCCTCCCGCTGCTCGCGAAGGTACGCCACCAGGTTGTCGGCCGCCCACTCGTCCAGCCCGGCCTCGCGCAGCGTGGCGGTGGCCGACTCGTCACCGGCCTTGGCGAGGGTGCGCAGTTGCTTGCCGATCGCCCGGCCCAGCTCGATCGGCCGGCCCAGGCTGTCGCCCTTCCAGAACGGCATCCGGGCCGGGGCGCCGGGCGCGGGCGAGACCAGCACCCGGTCGGGGGTGATGTCCTCGATCCGCCACGAGGTCGAGCCGAGCAGGAAGACGTCGCTGACGCGCGACTCGTACACCATCTCCTCGTCGAGCTCGCCGACCCGGGCCGCGCGCTCGGCGCCGGCCAGGAAGACGCCGAACATGCCCCGGTCGGGAATGGTGCCGCCGCTGGTCACCGCGAGCCGCTGGGCGCCCGGCCGGCCGGTGAGCACGTCGGCGCCGCGGTCCCAGACCAGGCGCGGGCGCAGCTCGGCGAAGGCGGTCGACGGATAGCGCCCGGAGAGCATGTCGAGCACCGCGTGCAGTGCCGACTCGGGCAGCTCGGCGAACGGCGCGGCCCGCCGGACCAGCGCGGCCAGCTCGTCGACCTGCCACGGGTCCAGCGCGACCATCGCCACGATCTGCTGGGCGAGCACGTCGAGCGGGTTGCGGGGATAGCGCAGCTCCTCGATCGCGCCGGCGCCCATCCGCTCGGCCACCACGGCGCAGGAGACCAGGTCGCCCCGGTGTTTCGGGAAGACCACCCCGCGGGACACCGCGCCCACCTGGTGACCGGCCCGGCCGATGCGCTGCAGGCCGGCCGCGACCGAGGGCGGCGCCTCGATCTGCACGACCAGGTCGACCGAGCCCATGTCGATGCCGAGCTCGAGGCTCGAGGTGGCGACCACGGCCGGCAGCCGGCCGGATTTCAGCGCTTCCTCGATCTGTTTGCGCTCCTCGCGGGAGACGCTGCCGTGATGCGCGCGGGCCACCACCGGCGGGGCGCCGCCCGCCTGCCCGGCCTGCGCCATGATCTCGGCCGGCGATCGGGCCGGCACCGGCAGGACCTCGCCCGCTCGCTCGGCGGCCAGCTCGTTGATCCGGGCGCAGAGCCGCTCGGCGCCGCGCCGCGAGTTGGTGAAGACGATGGTCGAGCGGTGCGCCTGGATCAGGTCGAGCACCCGTTCCTCGACCGCCGGCCAGATCGACGGGGTGTGCCGGCCGCCGCCCGGGTCGTCGGGGTCCACGTCGGGCACCTCGTCGAGACGCGTCATGTCCTCGACCGGGACCTCGACGGTCACCTCGATGGTCTTGGCGCTGGGCGGCTGGACGATCGTCACGTCGTGCCCGCCGCCGAGGAAGCGGGCGGTCTCGTCGATCGGGCGGACCGTGGCGGACAGGCCGATGCGCTGGGCCGGGCGGGGGAGCAGCGCGTCGAGCCGCTCCAGGGAGAGCGCCAGGTGGGCGCCGCGCTTGGTGGCGGCGACCGCGTGCACCTCGTCGACGATCACCGTCTCGACGCCGCGCAGCGACTCCCGCGCGGCCGAGGTGAGCAGCAGGAACAGCGACTCGGGGGTGGTGATCAGGATATCCGGCGGGGTGCGGGCGAACAGCCGCCGCTCGTCGGCCGGGGTATCGCCCGTACGCATCGCGACGGCGATTTCCGGCGGCGGTATGCCGAGGCGGCCGGACGCCTGCCGGATGCCGGTGAGCGGAGCCCGCAGGTTGCGCTCGACGTCGACCGCGAGCGCCTTGAGCGGGCTGACATAGAGGACCCGGCAGCGGTGTTTCGGATCCTTCGGCGCCGGCTCGTGGGCCAGCCGATCGAGCGACCAGAGGAAGGCGGCCAGGGTCTTGCCGGAGCCGGTCGGGGCCACCACCAGGGCATTACGGCGGGCGCCGATCGCCTGCCACGCCCCGGCCTGGGCCGCGGTGGGCGCGGCGAAAGCCGCCGTGAACCACTCCCGGGTGGCCCGGCCGAAACCCTCCAGCACGTCTCGCACCCGACCATCCTCTCTCGGGGGTACGACAAAAAACCGCGGAGAGACGAGGGTCTATCGGTCGGACAGCGGGATTTACTGCCACGGCGGACCATGGTGAGGTCAACAAAGCCAGGCATATACAGATCAGCACCACCAGAGCGACACAAGTGGCCACCAGACAGGAGGCTCCGTGTTCATCCGAACCCCACACGTCCGGCGCCTCAGCAGCGCCGCCGCGGTCCTGGCCGCGGTCGCCGTCAGTGCCCTCTTCGCGGCCCCGGCGCGGGCCGCCGGCGACGGTTATGTCCGGCTCGCACACCTATCTCCCGACACCCCGGCGGTGGACGTCTACCTCCGCTCCACCACCAACGAGATCAAGCCGCAGACCTTCAAGGGCGTGGCGTACGGCGCCATGTCGGCCTACCTGCGGCTGCCCACCGGCACGTACCAGGTGGCGATGCGCAAGGCCGGCGCCCCGGCCAGCACCAAGCCGGTGATCACCACCCAGGTGGGCGTCCAGAACGGCGACGCGTACACGGTCGCCGGCGTCGGCCGCTTCGCCGACCTGGGGCTCCGCGTGCTCACCGACGATCTGAAACTCCCCGACCCGGGCATGTCCAAGGTCCGCATCATCCAGGCCTCGGTCAAGGCGCCGATTCTGGACGTGGCCGGCAAGAACGGCAAGACGATCGCCGACGGCGTCCAGTTCGCCACCACCACCGCGTACCGCGAGGTCAACCCGGGCAAATGGAGCGTCCAGGTGGTGCCGACCGGCGGTGGCAAGACCAGCGTGCTGCCCTGCACGCTCGGCGCGGGCAGCGTGTATTCGCTGGTCGTGCTCGACGACAAGGCGGGCGGCCTGAAACCCGAGTTGCATGTGGACGCCGAACGGCAGGGCTCGGTCCCGCTGGGCGGCGTGGCCACCGGTGGCGGCGGCACCCAGCCGGCCTCGCCGATGCCGATGGCGTTGCTGCTGGCCGGCGTCGCGGCGGTGGTCACCGGCGGTCTCGTCGTGCTGGTGCGGCGCCGGCTGCGGGCTGGCTGAGCGGGGCAGGTCGTGAAGGACCGGGCGGACGTGACGGCCGACGACTACGTGGCCGTGGGTGTGGCGTCGGTGCCGGGTGCGCTCTCCTGGCCCCGGCCCCGGGCGTCCGCCCGGGTCCGGACCGCGCCGCCGGTCCTTCCCCTTCGGGCTCCAGCGCCGGACATGCCTAGGAGCGTGACGGACAAACCCCGCGAAAAACCTGATCATCCCGTACGGGATAAAAGGTTCTGGCGTGGTGCGACGTTGCCGGTGTTGGCGGCGGTTCTGGCCGCGTTTGTCGTTGGTACCACGTATGTCGCGGTGGCGGACCGTGCCGAGCGGCCGGCAAACGACCCTGACCTGGGGCGATGGGCCGCGACCGGGCCGGTGGCCGAGGCTGCGGGGAACGCGGGGCGGGCGGCCGGAGATCCGTTCGGCAGTGCCGGCGTCGAGGCGCCGGGCGAGCCCACCCGCGTTCGGATCAAGACGATCGGGCTGGACAGTCCGCTCGAGACGCTGCATGTGGTCGGGGGAGCGCTGCAGCCGCCGAAACGGTACGACCGCGCCGGCTGGTACGCGGACGGGACGGTGCCGGGAGACACCGGTCCCGCGGTGATCGCCGGGCACGTCGACTCGAAGGCGGGGCCGGCGGTCTTCTACCGGCTGCGCGAGCTCGTTCCGGGCGACAAGGTCGAGGTGCTGCGCGGCGACACGCTCGTCACGTTCACCGTCACCCGGGCGGCCTGGTATCCGAAGAACGCGTTCCCGACCGACGCGGTCTACGGGCCGACGCCCGACCGGCAGCTCCGGCTGATCACCTGCGGCGGCGTCTTCAACCACGCGCTTCGGTCCTATCGGGACAACCTGGTGGTCTACGCGGTAGCCGGGTGATCGCCGTTCCCCTGGTCGGTCTGCCGTGCTTATCCTGAAAACGAGTCGACGGGTGGGGGCGGGATGGCGGTCAGACGCATGCTCATCGCCGGTCGGTATCGCCTGCTCGAACCGGTCGGCTCCGGTGGCATGGGCCGGGTCTGGCTGGCCCGCGACGAGATGCTGGACCGCGACGTCGCGGTCAAGGAGTTCGTGCCGCCGGAGTGGATGACCGAGGACGAGCAGACCCGGCTGCGCGACCGTACGCTGCGCGAGGCCCGCAGCGCCGGGCGGCTCAACCACCCGCACGTGGTCCGGGTCTACGACGTGGTGCACGCCGACGGGCTGCCGTGGATCGTGATGGAGTACGTGGCGTCCCGGTCGCTGCACCAGGTGATCATCGAGGACGGCCCCTATTCGCCGGTCGCCGCGGCGCGCATCGGCCTGGCCGTGCTCGACGCGCTGACCGCCGCGCACCGGGCCGGCGTGCTGCACCGCGACGTGAAGCCGCACAACGTGCTGATCGGCACCGACGGCCGGGTGGTGCTGACCGATTTCGGACTGGCCACGTTCGTCGACGACGGCGCCGTGACCGGGCCGGGGCTGGTGGTCGGCTCACCGCAGTACGTCTCGCCGGAGCGCGCCCGCGATGGTGCGTCCACCGTGGAATCGGACATGTGGTCGCTCGGCGCGACGCTGTACGCGGCGGTCGAGGGCCGGTCGCCGTACGCCCGCGAGACGGCGATGGCGACGCTGATGGCGCTGGCCACCGCGCAGCCCGATCCGCCGGAGAAGGCCGGGATGCTCGGCCCGGTGCTGCTCGGGCTGCTCCGGCACGACCCGGCCACGCGCCTGACGGCGAGCGAGGTCGAGCGCCGGCTGCGCATGGTGGTGGCCGCGGCGCCGGGTGGCGGGGGCGTGCCGTCGCCGCGGCGCGCCCGGGTGGCGGCATCGGCGGCTTCGCCGGTGTCCGTACGCACGTTGCCGGTCCAGCGCGTCTCGTCCGCGCCGGTGTCGCCCGCGCCGCTCGACCCGCCCCCGGATCCGCCGCCGCGCCGCCCCGCGCGAGCGCGGTCCATGCTGATCGCGATCGGTCTGGCCGGTGCCGTGCTGATCGCGGCCGGCGGCTACATCCTGAACCGCACCGACGTGCCGGTCGCCCGGCCGGCGCCGACCGCCTCGTTCGTGCCGTCGGCGACCCGGCCGGTCGTGACCGCGGCCGGCTTCTCGCCGGCGTCGTGTTCCGGGCCGGCCCCCTCGACCGCCGTCCGCCTGCCGCAGTCGGGGGCGGCGACCGGGGTCAACGGGTGGTCCATCACGCCGGGCTGGTCCTTCTTCGACGACGGCTCGGGCTTCCACATGCCGGTGCCGGACGGTTGGACGTACACGAAGTCGGGGTCGATGTACTGCTTCCGGGATCCGGAGGGCTATCGGGTGCTGACCCTCGACACCGCCCGTAACCCGGCCGGCGACCCGGTGGTGGCCTGCCGGAACGAGGCGGCCCGGCTGGTGGCGGCGGGGGCGCTGCCCGGTTATTCGCTGATCTCCATCGAGAGGCGGCCGCTGCTCATCCGCGCCGCCGATTGGGAGTACCGGTATCGCGACCCGTCCGGGGTGTTGCTGCACGTGCAGACCCGGTGGTTCGCGAGCGAACGGCACGGCTACGCGCTCAGCTGGGCGACCCGGGAGATCGATTGGACCGCCGACCTCGGGAAGATCAACATGGTCCTGAGCACGTTCTATACCGACAAGGTCAGCTGACCTCACAGGAACCGCTCAGGCTGTTTTGATACTCATCTAGGCACGCTTGACTTCGCCACCCGTTTGTTCGAGGAGGAATGACCTGGTGGTCTTCAAGAAGATGATGCGCGCCTTCGGCGTCGGCGGCCCGTCCGTCGACACGGTGCTCGCCAACCCGAACACGCGACCCGGCCTGCCCCTGGACGGCCAGGTCCGCGTCCTCGGCGGCGACCACGACGTGACCGTCGAGCGGGTGGTGCTCGGGCTGGTGACCAGGGTGGAGCACGAGCACGGCGACGGTCTCGCCGAGTTCCACCGCCTGCCGGTGGCGGGCGCGTTCGCGTTGCGCGCGGGTGAGCAGCGGGATCTGCCGTTCTCGTTCCCGGTGCCCTGGGAAACCCCGATCACCGACGTGTACGGGCAGCGGCTGCACGGCATGACGATGGGCCTGCGCACCGAGTTGTCGGTGGCGAAGGCGGTCGACAAGGGCGACCTGGACGAGGTGGCGGTGCACCCGCTGCCGGCCCAGGAGCGCATCCTGGCGGCCTTCGCCCAGCTGGGTTTCCGCTTCGCCCGGGCCGACCTGGAGCGCGGCGGGATTCACGGCGTCCACCAGCAACTCCCGTTCTACCAGGAGATCGAGTTCCACCCCGCCCCGCAGTACGCCGGCGCGATCAACGAGGTGGAGCTCACCTTCGTCGCCGACCCGTCCGGCGTGGAGGTGATCCTCGAGTTCGACAAGCGAGGCGGCTTCCTGACGCCGGGACACGACGCGTACGGCCGCTTCCGCGTCGCCCACACCGAGGCCGACTCGACGAACTGGACCGCCGTGGTCGACTCCTGGGTAGCCGAGGCCGCCGGCCGCTACCAGGGCTTGCGAGGCACCCACGGCTTCGCCGGTCACGGCGCGCCCGGCAGCCACGGCGGCTTCGCCGGTCACGGCGCGCCTGGCTCGCCCGGCGGCTACGGTGCGTCCGGCGTGCAAGGCGGCTACCCCGGCGCCTACGGCCATTACGCCGGTCATGGCGCGCCTGGCCATGGCTCACACGGCGGCGGCGGGCACGGGCACCACGGCCACTACCGCCGTCGCGGCTCCGGAGCCGGCGCCATGGCCGCCGGGATCGCCGGCGGCGTCCTCGGCGGCTTCGTCCTGGGCGAGGTGGCCGAGGAGGTCTTCGACGGCGACGACGACGGCTTCGACTTCGGCGACTGACCGCCCCCGCCGTTGCAGTTGGCGCCCGGTGGCGTTCCGCCCGCGCCCGTCGCAGCGGCGCCCGGTGGCGTTCTGCCGCCGCCCGTGGCAGGGGCGCCCGGTGGCGTTCTGCCGCCGCCCGTGGCAGGGGCGCCCGGTGGCGTTCTGCCGCCGCCCGTGGCAGGGGCGCCCGGTGGCGTTCCGCCCTCGCCCTGGAGCGGGACGCCACCCACGTCAGCCGATGCTCGCGGTGGCCAGTTTGATGCCGAAGCCGACGAACAGGCGCCCACGCCCGTCCGGACCCCGGCCGCGAGTTTGCGGCAACGACCCCTAAGCGCTGGCCAGAGCGGCCGACCCACCGGCGGCCAGGCGATCCCGCAGCCGGTCGGAGGCGGCCGGCCACTCCTCGGACGTCATCGCGAACACCACCGTGTCGCGCCACGTACCGTCCGGCCGGAGCCGCTGCTTGCGGATCAAGCCGTCCCGGGTCGCGCCGAGCCGGGCGATCGCCTGCTGGGACCGGTCGTTGCGGACGTCCGTATACCAGAACACCTTCTCCGCGCCGAGCGTCTCGAACGCGTGCTCCAGCAGCATCAGCTTGGCCTCCGTGTTCACCCCGGTCCGCCACCAGCGGCGGCCGACCATCGTGTGCCCGATGCCGAGCGAGCGGTTGACCGGGTCGATGTCGTGATAGGTGGTGATGCCGATGACCGTGCCGGTGGCCGGCTCGACCTGCGCCCACGGCAGCTGGAAGCCGGCCCATTGGCGGCGGTGCAGGTCGCTGACGTGCTCGGCCATCTGCTCGTGCGTGCGCGGCGGCAATGTCGGCAGGTAGCGCCACACCTCGTCGTCGGCGAGCGCGGCGAGGAGCCCGTCGACGTGCCCGTGGGCGAGCGGCTCGAGCCGGACGTGCCGGCCCTCGAGCAGCACCGGCTTGACCCAGGGCGAGCCGCCGCCGGGCAGGTAGGACGGCGGCGCGGCGGTCACGCCCACGTCGGTCTGCGGCGGCCCGAAGCCGCGGCTCACCGGGAGCACCCCCGCCCAATGGGGGAGCGGACGGTCGGCTGGGTCGTCGACGACGCCGTGCCCGCGGGCCTTCACGGCGACCTCGTCGAGCGGGAGGGCCAGCACCGCGGTGGCCGCGAACTCCTGTGCGTTCGGCGGGCGGCTGTCGGCGGCCCGGCCGGCGCCCACCTTGTCGGCCAGCGCGCGCATGGCGGCCCGCTTGGCGTCGGCGTCGACGACCGGGCGAGCGGTGCCGTGCACGATGACCGACCGGTAGTTGGCGCTGTGGTTGTTCTGTGACCTCGCGTACACAATGCCGTCGAGGATCGTGACGCTCACGCAGACCCGGAACCCGTCGCCGCGGGCCGACAGGCCCATCCGGCCGCCGGAGGAGCCGTGCAGAAAGAGCGTGTCACCGACGCGGACGTGCAGGGTGGGCAGCAGCCGGGGCTCACCGTCGACGACGAAGGCGACGGAACAGTCATACGCCTCGTCCAGGATGGCATGGACGGCCTCGCGGTCGTAGGACATCCGGTCGCGGTGGCGGGTGGCGGTCGTGCGATCCGTCTGGGCGTAGGTGTCGGACATTCCGGCTCCTCCTGCTTGCCTTTGATACTGTACTAGTACAGAATCTGCCTTGTGCCAGCACAGTATCAGGTCAGCGGCGACAGCGCCGCCTCGATTTCCGCCAGCATCGAGACCGGCGTCATGCGCGGCGAGTGGAACTGGGGCGCCCCGCTGCCACCGATCCGCGTGCTCGCCGGCGAGCTGAATGTCAGCCCCGCCACGGTGGCGAAGGCGTATCAGGAGCTGCGTCGTCGCGGCGTCGTCGAGGCCGACGGCCGCCGGGGCACCCGGGTCCGCGACCGGCCGCCGCTGGCCGGGGTGCGCTCGGCGATGCGCCTGCCGATCCCGGAGGGTGTGCTCGATCTCTCCTCCGGCGAGCCCGACGTGCGGCTGCTGCCGCCGATCGGCCCGGCGCTGCGCCGCATCGCGGAGGAGGGCGGTCCGCCCCAGGGCTATGCCTCCGCGATCGCGATGCCTGAGCTGATCGACATCGCGCGCCCGCGCCTCGCCGCCGACGGGGTGCCGATGGAGGGCGCCGCGATCGCCGCGACCTCGGGCACGCTCGACGCCATCGAGCGCCTGCTCACCGCCCACCTGCGGCCCGGCGATGCGGTCGCGGTGGAGGATCCGGGCTGGGCCAACCTGCTCGACCTGCTCGCCGCGCTCGGCCTGCACGCCCGGCCGGTCACGATCGATCGGGAGGGTCCCGATCCGGAGTCGCTCGCTGCGGCGCTCCACTCCGGCGCCCGGGCGGTCGTGGTCACCGTCCGCGCGCAAAATCCGACCGGCGCCGCCGTCTCCGCCACCCGCGCGGCCGACCTGCGCGAGGTGCTGGCCGCGCATCGCGACGTCCTGCTGATCGAGGATGATCACGCCGCCGAGCTCGCCGCCGCCCCGCTGCACTGCCTCGGCCCGGTCACCGCGGCGTGGGCGTTCATCCGGTCGGCGTCCAAGCCCTACGGCCCCGACCTGCGCATCGCCGTGGTGGCCGGCGATGAGACCACGATCGCCCGGGTGGTCGGCCGCATGCGCCTGGGCACCGGCTGGGTCTCCACCGTCCTGCAGCGCCTGCTGCTGCGGCTCTGGCTGGACGAGGAGGTGACGGCTCAGGTCCGGGGAGCGGCCGCCGGCTACGCCCGGCGACGCCGATCTCTCTGCGACGCGATCCAGGAGCGGGGGGTCGCGGCCGAGGGTGCGACAGGCATAAACACGTGGGTACGCGTGGCCGACGAGACCCGTACGATCGGCCTGCTCCGCGACGCGGGCTACGCGGTGGCGCCCGGATCGCTCTTCCGGATCAACACGCCACCCGGCGTCCGCATCACGATCAGCGCGCTGGACGAGTCCGAGATACCGGCCCTGGCCGAGGCGGTGGCGACCGCCGCCCGCCCGGCCAGCTTCGTGACGCCGTCGCGATGAGCGGTCGCACCGAACGCGTCGGCGGTCCCCACCACGGCCGGCCGCCGGGCGGGTGCCGCCGTGCGTACCTCCTCCCGCTTCGGGTAAAACGGTGGGATGCCAGGGACCGAGGCGCCGGTCGGCGCGCAGAAATGGGTGCCACCGCGGCCGGCGAGCATCGCCGACCTGAAGGCGGCCGCCGCCGGCTGTCAGGGCTGCGAGCTGTACGAAAACGCGACCCAGACGGTCTTCGGCCGGGGCGCCGAGCACGCCCGCATCGTGTTCGTCGGCGAGCAGCCGGGCGATGTGGAGGACCAGCACGGTCTCCCGTTCGTCGGCCCGGCCGGTCGCCTCCTGCGCGAGGCGGTCGACGACGCCGGCATCGACCCGGCCGACCTCTACATCACCAACGCCGTGAAGCATTTCCGTTTCGAGCTGCGCGGCAAGCGGCGCATCCACCAGACGCCCGGCCCGGCGCACATCGTCGCCTGCCGGCCCTGGGTGGTCGCCGAGTTCGCGTTGCTCAAGCCCGAGCTGGTGGTGCTGCTCGGGGCGACCGCGGGCAAGGCGCTGCTCGGCCCGTCGTTCCGGGTCACCCAGCAGCGCGGCCGGCTGCTGCCGTGGCCGGCCTCGGCCCAGCACCCGGAGGACTTTCCGGTCGCCGAGATCCAGGCGATGGCGACGATCCACCCCTCCGCGGTGCTGCGCGCCGACAACCGCGACATCGCGTACGGCGGCCTGGTCGACGACCTCAAGGTGGCCGCGGCCGCGGTGTACGGAAAGCCGTCCTGATCAGCGCAGCTTGCTGTCCGCCTTGGCCCATGCCTGTCGAGTGAAGGGCGCGAGCAGCGTTCCGGGCGTCCGGCTCAGAGCCAGCGTGGAGACGACCAGCCCGCCTCGGCGGATCATGACGGTGTCGAAGGAGATGCCGCCGGGCGAGGCCATCCGGATCCCGTACGAGTCGTCGCCCATCCGGGCGACGGGCGGCGCGCTGAGGTCGAGGGAGATCGTGTGGCCTCCGGTGGCCTGGAGGGTCACCGTGTGACACGTGCCGACCACCGAGCGGGCGACGCGGAGGAATTCCTCCGCGTCCGGCTCCGGCATCGTGCCGACGCCCTCCACCAGTTGGCTGGCGCCGTCGCCCGCGACAAAGCCGATCACTACCTTCGTCATCGGCCAGGTGTTGATCCGGTCGAGCGGCCCGCAGCCGGTGGGCGCCTGGCCGGTCGAGTTGGTCGCGCTGGTCCCGACGGTCCAGCCCGGCGCGAGGTCGGCCAGGGTGAGCAGCGCGTCCTCGAGTTGGGCCGCGGTGAAGGCGCCCGGTGGCGCGGAGGAGGCGGTGACCACGATCGCGGAGGGGAGATTGGGCGGGATGCCCGGCATCTCGCCGGCCTCGGACGCCGGGCGGCTGGTCGCCGGCGCGGTGGCGACGATGAGGCCGTGTCGCTGCACCCCGCAGCCGGTCAGGACAAGAAGGAAGGTGAGTGCCGCAGCGCCGCGTACGTCTCGGAAGGTCAACATCGTCGTACCCCCGCACATCGATGCCGGTGACCTTTGACGCTAACTCGCCCGCGCCACTCGCCTTCGCCCGTGAGTAGGCTCGTGAGGTGCGGTTGACGGATTTCTGGGCGCGGCTCGAGCAGGCCTTCGGCGATACGTATGCGCGGAGCATCGCCGCCGACCAATCCTTCGCCGACCTGGGGGACCGCACGATCGACCAGGCCATCGCGGAGGGTATCGACACGGCTACCATCTGGCGCGCCGTGGTGGCGGCGTACCCCGATCGGGTGCCTTCCCGCCTGCACTGATCAAACTTTCGTACGCTTGTTCTGGCGTGTTGCTTCGATCTAGTACAGGTGTTCGGCTATTGTCCACAACGGCCCGGTATCCACAGCTCGTGGCAGGGCGGCGGATTTTTGTCATACCCACCGCCTACCTTGTAGCCCGTGGTGAACAGAGGCTCATCGGCGAAGACGCCTGCGAAATCGAATACAGGGGTGGCGGACATGGTGGCAGGACCCGACCGAGACAAGGCGCTCGATCTAGCGCTGGCACAAATCGACAAGCAGTTCGGCAAGGGCTCGGTCATGCGGCTCGGGGAGCGGCCGGTCATCCAGACCGCCATCATCCCGACCGGCTCCATCGCCCTCGATGTGGCGCTCGGCGTCGGTGGCCTGCCGCGTGGCCGGGTCATCGAGGTCTACGGGCCGGAGTCCAGCGGTAAGACGACGGTCGCCCTGCACGCGGTGGCCAACGCGCAGCGCAACGGGGGCATCGCGGCGTTCATCGACGCCGAGCACGCGCTCGACCCGGAGTATGCGAAGGCGCTCGGCGTCGACACCGACGCCCTGCTCGTCTCCCAGCCCGACACGGGCGAGCAGGCGCTCGAGATCGCCGACATGCTGATCCGGTCCGGCGCGCTCGACATCATCGTCATCGACTCGGTGGCCGCGCTCGTGCCGCGCGCCGAGATCGAGGGCGAGATGGGCGACAGCCACGTCGGCCTCCAGGCCCGCCTGATGAGCCAGGCGCTCCGCAAGATCACCGGTATTCTCAACAACTCCGGTACCACCGCGATCTTCATCAACCAGCTCCGCGAGAAGATCGGCGTCATGTTCGGCTCGCCCGAGACGACGACCGGCGGCCGCGCGCTGAAGTTCTACGCGTCCGTGCGTCTCGACGTGCGCCGCATCGAGAGCCTGAAGGACGGCACCGACGTGGTCGGTAACCGCACCCGGGTCAAGGTCGTGAAGAACAAGGTGGCGGCCCCGTTCAAGCAGGCCGAGTTCGACATCATGTATGGCAAGGGCATCTCCCGCGAGGGCTCGCTCATCGACGTCGGCGTCGAGCAGAGCATCATCCGCAAGTCGGGCGCCTGGTACACGTACGACGGCGACCAGCTCGGCCAGGGCAAGGAGAAGGCGCGCGAGTTCCTGAAGGAAAACCCAGATGTCGCCGCCGAGATCGAGAAGAAGATCCTGGAGAAGCTCGGCGTCGGCCAGACCACGGGCGACGCGGCCGGCGGCCCCGAGCTGCCCCCGGTCGACTTCTGACCGCGGCCTCCCGATCGAGCTGACGCCAGATGGCCGGCCGGCGCGGCGCGCGCTCCGGGCGCGGGTGGGATGCCCTCCCTCCCCGCCCGCCACGCCACCCACCCGATGAGCACCCGCCCGGCGAGGCCGCCGACGGCGAGGCGGAACGCGGCAACGTTCCCGCCCGCCGCCGCCGACCCTCGCCGGGCGGCCACCCCACGACGCCGAGCGAGCCGGGCGCCCACCCGACGACGCCGAGCGAGCCGGGCGCCCACCCGACGACGCCGAGCGAGCCGGGCGGCTATTCCGGCGCGTCCAGCACGCCAGGCGGCCATTCCGGTGCGTTCAGCACGCCAGGCGGCCATTCCGGTGCGTCCAGCGCGCCCGGCAGCTATCCAGCCGGAGCCGACGGGTCGGGCGGTCGCTCCGCCACGTCCAGCGGGTCGGGCTACCCAGCCGGGGGCGGCGAGCTGGGCGGTTCGGCTGGCTACCGTGCCCGGCCCAGCGGTTCGGGCGGTTTCCTCGGTGCCTCCGGCGGGTCGGGCGGCTACTCCGTCGCGCCCGGCGGTAGCGGCCGGGGTGGCTTCAGGCGGGGCAGGAGCGGCGCCGAGGGCGGGGCCGGGTCCGGGGAAGCGGTTCGGCGGGGCGACGCGCCCGAGCAGAGCGAGTCGGAGCGGGCGCGGGAGATCTGTCTGCGGCAGTTGGCGGTCCGGCCGCGCACCCGGGCCGAGCTGGCGAAGGCGCTCGCCCGCAAGGAGATCTCCGGCGAGGTGATAGCCGAGGTTCTCGACCGGTATGACGAGGTCGGGATCATCGATGACGCCGCGTTCGCCCGGGCGTGGGTCTCCAGCCGGCATCACGGGCGCGGGCTCGCGCGCCGGGCGCTGGCGAACGAGCTCCGGCAGCACGGGGTGGACTCCGAGGTGGCGAGCGAGGCGCTCGAGACCCTCGACGACGAGGAAGAGGCAGCGACCGCCCGCGCCCTCGTGGACCGCAAGCTGCGCACGGCCCGGGGCACACCCGAGGCGGTGTTCCGGCGGCTGGTCGGCATGCTGGCGCGCAAGGGCTACCCGGCGGGCGTGGCCATTCGCGCGGTGAAGGACGCGCTCGCCGCCCGAGATGCCGAGGCTGCCGAGTTCGCCGACCAGATCGACGCCGACGCCCTGGCCGACGAGGCAGGCGAGCCTTCGTAACCGGACCGCCCCGGCCTGTCGCAAGCCTGGCGCCGGACTGGCTCGCGTGGTCGGTAGCCGCTGTGCCAAGCCTGGTGCTGGATCGGCTCGCATGATCGGCGGCCGCTGTGGCAGGCCTGGCGCCGGACTGGCTCGCGTGGTCGGTAGCCGCTGTGCCAAGCCTGGCGCCGGGCCGGCTCGCGTGATCGGCAGCTGCCACGGCAAGCCTGGCGCTGGATCGGCCGCGCGAATGCCCGACGCCGCGGCCGGGCCGGCGTGGGCCGGCTGGTGCCGGACCGGTGCGGGGGACTTGGCGGCGCGGCGAGCTTCCGCGTGTATGCCGTGACCTGCGCCGCGTCCCTCAGGGACAGTGGCAGCGGTCGATGATGGAGATCGACACTCGCCACTGGCTGCTAGCGTGAGGTGCCGTGACCGAGGACTCGCGGAACCAGATGCGGGGCTACGGTTCCTTCCCGGAGGGTGCCGAGCCGACCGAGGAGATCGCCACGTTTGGCGACTCGCCGGCGGAGCCGCCCACGTCAAGGTCGTCCGCCCGCCCCAGCGTCCCCAGCCAGCCGCCTACCCCCGCCGCGGCCCGGCCCTCCCGCCCGTGGAGCGCCCCGCCGCCGGCTTTCGCCCACTCCGGCGTCCCCCATGCCGGGCCAACAGCGACCGCCGCACCGCTGACAACGGCCGGCCCACTGACGAGCGTGACGAGCGCCGAGCCGTTCGCGAGCGCCGAGCCGTTCGCGAGCGCCGAGCCGTTCAGGAGCGCCGACCCGCCATCCGCCCTAAGCTCGCCCGTCCGGCGTCCGCTTTACGGCGGTATCCGTCGCGCGACCGACGCGCCGCCCAGCGCAACCCATCCAGTGACCATTGATCCGCCCAGTGGCGTCCGCCGCGCGACCGTCGAGCCGCCCGGCGACGTACAGCCTCTGATCATCAACCCGGTCCCCGCCGGCCCGCATCCAGGCCTCGACGACGTTCAGGCCGTCGCGGACCCGGACGACGAATACCCCGTCTGGCCCGCGAGCGTCGAAAAGCCGGAAGGCCACCACCCCACGCCCCCGCCCCGCTCAAGGCCGCCCGCCCCGTCCTGGGACCCCACGACGACCGGCTGGCCGGACGAGCCACCCGAAAGCGCCGCCAGCCGTCCCGAGGCCGCCGCCGAGGAGTACGCCTACCCCGCCAGCGCCCCACCCGGCCCGTTCTTCGCCCCGACAAGATCCGCCGAGGATGCGACGGGCCGCCGCGAAGATCCACCAGGATCTGCCCTCGACGAAGAGTGGTCCCCCCACGAGGCCCCCGGCGGCGATTGGTCCCCCCAAGCAAGACATGACCAATCCCACACCGCCGATCCCCACGGCCTCCCCACCGCCCCGTCGACCCGGATCACCCCTACCCCGC